>CAWFNL010000018.1:0-204170 GCA_963817165.1 uncultured Acidobacteriaceae bacterium
GGTCGGTGATAACCAGCCGGTAAAGCGGACCTGCGGGAGACTGGCCGGCGGGGAGCAATGCCACATAACTGGCCCACGGATGGATGTGGAGCCGGCCGCCCTCGGGGCATTCAGAACCGATGATGCCGATGTCGCGGCTGCCGTAGTGGGCGGTCACGACGCATTCGAAGGTGTCCTCCACGATTCGGCGGTGTTCGTGGCTGAAAGCGTCACCGGCAGCAATGATGAGCCGCGGTTTGTACCACTGCCGGAATGAATTCCGCAGCCACGTCGCGAAGAGTGCCAGCGTACTGGAGTCACTGTAGATGATTTCCGATCGCTGCTCATTGAGCTTCTCGAGGCAAATGCTAAAGTGGGCATCGTCGAGCGTTCCGCCCCCGCAGTTCACCCGGCCGCGCAGAGTTTCCTCATAGAAACGCGACTGCCAGCTGAATGGCTGGTCGATGTCGGACTCCGCACCCGCAATGCGAAGCACACGCATGCCCTGGTCGAAGCCCGCGAGCCGATTGAAATGGTATTCGAGCGCAGTTTTGTCGCGCAGGCCTTCGAGATCGCGCCACACGGGGAGGCGATCCCCGGTTTCCGCTCTGCGGAGTTGATCCGTCCGGAAGGCACGCGAGCAAATGCTTTCGAAATTGACGCGCAACAGGTCCGAGGTGAGCAAGGGCAGCGGGATGGGCTGGCCCTGGCGCCAGTCGACGCCGCGGAAACCCATTTGGTCGAAGAGGAGCCGGTAATAGGGGCACGTCTGATAGGCGTGATCGAGCAGGGTGCGGATGCGCATTTCCTGGAGGGCCAGCTGCTCGGGGCGCGAGAGCGCATCGAAGCGCGCCAGTGCTCGCAGACGCCGGCCCAGCCCGCTATGCTGGTCCGGCTGACCCAACGGAAGCAGGATGTTGTTATGAACCCAGGCCATCAGACGCTCCGATAGTCAGCTAATGTTTCGTTGAGTAAGGCGGCGGTTTTCACGTACCGGAACTTTCCCGATGGTTCCGGTGGAATTTTTTCGACGGTGACGATGTTGAGTTCGGTGGTGCCGCGGAGATAGGGATCGAGGCGGCGGCGGAGCTCGGAAATAGTGTCGGAACCGTAGCCATCGCCCGCGACAACGCGCAACTGGATGTTTGCGCGATCGTTTTGCACGAATTGCATCTGGCGCACCTGCGGCAGGTCGCCGGCGACCAGGGCCAGGGAGATGCCGGAAATGCGGCGATTGTCGGTGGTGACGAGGAAGTCGGTGATGCGTCCGCGGATATTGGCGATGCGGGGGAAGGCCCGGCCGCACGGACAGACACTCGTTTCCAGCGTGCTGGCCAGGTCGCCAATTTCGTAACGGATCAGCGGCATGGAGCGGTTGAATAAATCGGTGACCAGGACGCGGCCCATGCCCGCGGGCAGATGGGGACGCTGCTCCACTTCCACAATGAGCGCATCGGCGTTGACGTGCATACCGGTGAAGTGCGAACAGTCGCTGGCGATCACGGAAACTTCGCGGCATCCGTAGCGATTGAAAACCCTGGCGCCGAAGACGGTTTCGAGCAGGGCGCGCTGTCCGGGCAGCAGCATTTCCGCGGTCACAATGATGGAGCGGAAGTGAATGTCGTTGATCCCCTGGCGCTGGCAGTAGCGAGCGAGAAAGACGGCGGACTGCGCGTAGGCGACCATAACGCGCGGACGCACACGGCGCAACAGCGCGATGTACTGGGTGAGATCGTCGTCGGAGATGAGAGAGGTATTCAGGGTGAGGCTGCGCGTAAGCAGTCGCTGGCGCCAGGTGATGGAGGGGCTGGTGCCGGTTTCGGTATCGAACGGGGAGCCCCACAGGTGAGCGAACCAGTCGCCTGGACGCAGTCCGGCCCAGGCGTTGCGGCGGTCGATGCTGGCGCGGCGCGAATCGAGGCGCTCCTTATCGACCCAGACCTGCAAAGGGCTGCCGTTCGATCCGCCAGCCTGGGTGCGGACGCGGTCTTCTTCGGGAACATTCTGCGCCAGCAGTTCGTCATTGTGCCGGCGCAGGTCATTCTTCGTGAGGACGGGCAAGGCGCGCAGGTCGTCAACACTGCGAATGTCCAATGGGGTTATTCCGGCGACTTCAAACCGGCGGCGATAGAAAGGGATATTGCGAAAGGCGTGCAGCAACTGCTCGCGCAGCCGGGCCGCCTGCCAGCGCTCGATTTCTTCTGGCGAGAAGCGCTGGTTGCGCCGGAATTGCCGGGCATACCCGGAATAGGCAGGATGGTCCCGCCGCATCCACAGTGGATAAACAGCCCTGCGCACCATCCATGAACTGAAGGGATGCGAGGGCGCGTGTTCTTTCACCCAATTTGGATTCATCGTTGAACTAACTCTTGCCGGGAGTCGAGGATGGCCGATCCACTTTCGTGCAGCCAGGCCGTCTCTCCGCTGGGAAGGGAGCAAGTCGTCTGCCAAACTGTTCCGGTTTGTTGAACGGAAGGATTCCGGATCAAAACTTCCTGCGCAAAGGGTGCGGCACGCTCCACGGGCCTGTGGTGATGGGGTTCGCAGGGATTGAACGATCAGGCGCTACGCAGGAAGCGGCGGGGAGATCGGGAGCGATGCGCAGTGGATTGCGCATCATGCTGCATGAAAGTGCCAGGGGAGGAAACGAGCGAGGAAGAAACCCCCGGCTAGACCGAGGCTTCCAGATTGTAATAGCGAATCTTTTGCAGCAGCGATTTGTAGCTGATCTGCAGGCGTTCCGCGGCAATGCGGCGGTTCCAGCGTGCTTCTTCGAGGATTTCGCGAATGATGCGACTCTCGGTTTGGTCTTTCGTTGAGCGGACAGCGGACTTCAGCCCCGACGCGCTCGGGTTAATCACGCCGGTATGGGAGACGCTTTCCGCGGAGAGGGCAGGGAGATGCGCTACGACCTTCGATTCCAACTCCACCAGCGCGGCGGTTTCGTCGCGCATGATGAGATAGCGCTTGACGAAGTTGCCCAACTCGCGGAGATTGCCGGGCCACTGGTAGCGCACCGCGGCCGCGACCATGCGTGGGGAGAAATAAATCGGATCGAGAGCGTTGTCGGCCGCCAGCTTGGCGGCCAGGTTTTCGAGGAGCCAGGGAATTTCCTGGGTGCGTTCGCGGAGAGGCGGCACGCGCAGGATGAAGGCATTGAGGCGGTAGTAGAGGTCCTCGCGAAATCTCTTGTCGATGATGGCCTGTTCGATGTCGACGTTGGTCGCGGCGACTACGCGCACATCCACCTTGGAATTCAGGCGCGATCCGAGCCGGGAGAAGGTTCCGTCCTGCAGAACATGCAGCAGCTTGGCCTGCAACTGCGGGCTCATCTCGCCGATTTCGTCGAGGAGAATAGTGCCCTTGTCGCAGACGTCGAATTTGCCCGGCTTGGCTTTGGCCGCACCAGTAAAGGCGCCGGCTTCGTACCCGAACAGCTCGCTCTCGAGCAGGTCGTTGGGCAGCGCTGCGCAATTCACCTTGAGGAAGGTGCGGGCCGCGCGGGGCGAATACTTGTGAATGAGCGTGGCGACAATTTCTTTGCCGACGCCGCTTTCGCCGGTAATGAGAACCGGCACGTCGGTGCGGCTGAGCAGGCGGACCTGATTCAGAATGGTCAGCATCGCAGGACTGGCCGCGAGAAAGAAATGGCCCGAGCCCAAATCCTCAATGTGCATCGCGGGGGGCGGCGGTTCCGGCGCAGACGCAGCAACCCGTGGGCAAACCGTGGAAATCAGTTCTTCGAGGTCGGTTGCGCGAATGGGCTTGTTCAGAAAACCCTGCGCCCCTGCCTGGGATGCGGCAAAGAGGAATTTTGGGTTGAGATAAGCGCTCATCAGCGCAACCGGCAAAGTGGGCTGGGCCACCTGGAGGCGGCGCAGCGCTTCGATGCCGCCGAATTCCGGCAAATCCTCGTCCAACAGCACCAGGTCGCAGGCCCCGGGGCGCCGTTCGACCAGGCGGATGCAATCGTCGGCGGTGGGGGCGAATTCGACGCTGAATTTCGGGGATGAAAGAAGCAGGCGAAGATCGCTTGCGGGCTCGTTTTGGGCGACCAGCACTCGTAACGGGCGGTCCATAGAAGTTTGATCCTCAACCTTACGACGCTGAAAACCAGAAGGAATTCCGCGTGTCAACGTTTCTCTGCCGGCGTTCGGCTGCGAGCCAGGTTTTTGCAGCATCTGGCGGTGCCGAAATCATTCCGCAGGCGGCCCCGTTGGCAACGTGCTTCAGAAAGAACCTGGGGCCCGGAGCGATGGAGTTCCTCGGTCAAAAACCAGTCTGTCTTGCGACCGGAAATTATTCAGCGGCTTCCGCTTGCGAGCCAATTGGCGACGTGGTTAATGAGATGCCGCGGCGCTTACGCAGAGATGCCCCCGCGGACGGCGATTCGGCCATAATTTGGGGGCTTGGCTGAACCCTCGAGACGGCCTTTTTCCGCGAACGAACATCGAATGCTTATGTGCAAACTTTTTCCTACTATGCCGAAAACGTGGGAACTTCTTTGGCTGTCGACTAAATTTTTGACGCGCGGTAAGGGCCGGGGCCTGTGCACCTTGCATTTGCCGGGGACGCATGAGGGCCATAGGGCATCAGAATAGCGCGGGCTGGGTGTTGAATTGGTGGATTTTAGATAAATTGCGGAGGATCGACGAACTTTCCATGGCACTCATCAACTTCAGTGGCAACACGCGTGCATATACGGAGGATGTGACGCAGGAACTTTACCTTCGACCGGACGGATTTGCGCCGGATCAGATGCTGATGGGGAGGTCGCCGGCGATCGAGCGGACCCGGCAGCAGATTCAGGATGCGGCGGCGATCGACGTGGCGGTGCTGATCAGCGGCGAGAGTGGGACGGGCAAAGACCTGGCGGCCAGGATGCTCCACCAGATGAGCCGCCGCGGACGCCATACGATGGTGAAGATCAACTGCCCCGCCATCCCCGGACAGCTGTTTGAGAGCGAATTGTTTGGCCATGAGCCGGGGGCCTTCACGGGAGCGCGCAGCGCGCGTCCTGGGAAATTCGAACAGGCGAACAACGGAACTCTGTTTCTGGACGAGATTGGCGAACTGGATATGGCGCTGCAGTCGAAGCTGCTGCGCGCGGTGCAGGATTTCAAGATTGTTCGGCTGGGCGGCGTGGAGGAGCGGGAAGTCAACGTCCGCCTGATCTGCGGAACCAACCGGAACCTCGAAGAGGAATCGAAGCGTGGCGCCTTTCGCTCCGATTTGTATTACCGCATCAACGTCATCCACATTGAAATGCCGACTTTGCGCAGCCGCGCTGAAGATGTGCCGCTGCTGTTCCAGCACTTCGTGCGGATTTATTCGAATCAGTACGGCCGTCGGCCGGACCCGATTACCCCGTCGGCCATGCGCATCCTGGAGCAGTACCACTGGCCCGGAAATATGCGGGAGCTGGAGAATTTGGCGAAGCGGTACGTGGTGCTGGGGGGGGAAGAGCATGTGCTCTCTGCGCTCCGCGATCCGCGCGAGGAAGCCTATGCCGCAATGCCTGCCATTGACCTGAATACGCCGCTGCGCATTCAGACGAAGCGCGCCGTGCAATCGCTGGAGCGCAGGATCATCCTCGATGTGCTGCGGGCGCATAAATGGAATCGCCGCAAGGCAGCGCGCTCGCTTGACATCAGCTATCGCGCGCTTCTCTACAAGATTAAAGAGGCAGGCCTGCCGCCGATCCGCACCGTGAAGGCGCGGCCCGCGGTCGACGAAGTTGCACTTCCGGAGGAACCCCTAATCGAAAGTGAAAAGTCTGCCGCGTAGTTCGTTGTGCAGGTTGTTATCGAACGCGATGCTGCGACAGCGACCTCTGGGCGACATCGTGCATCACAAGAGCAAGGCCAAAGCAGGACAGGCCAAGCGAACAGGTTAGGCGGGCCAGGGACTCTCAAGGTGGATCGATGCGCAGGATAAGGCATCGAATTGAATGAAAGAGGATGGTCGATATCCCCATGCTGCCATTGATCTCTGTAGTTCTTCCCGTGCGCAATGAGCGCACGATGTTGCCCAAACTTCTCGACGAACTGCTGAAGCAGAATTATCCCGCCAATCGATTTGAAATTCTGGTGGTGGATGGCCGCTCCTCGGATGGCACCGCGGATTTGGTGCGCCGTCGCTACTCCGACAAGCTTGTGAAGGTGCGCGTGCTCGACAACGCCAAAATGCTGACCAGCGCGGGACGCAATGTGGGTGTGCGCGCAGCGCTGGGCGACGTGATCCTCTTCATGGATGGCCATTGCGCGATTCCCTCGCGCAACCTGCTCGAAGATACGGCTGCGATTCTGGGACAGACGGGCGCAGGCTGCCTGTCGCGGCCTCAGCCGCTGCTGGCGCCCTCCGCGACGCGGACCGGCGAAGTGATCGCGCAAGCGAGGACCAGTTGGCTGGCCGGTGGTCGCAACGTACGCGCTTACGATATGCACACCACCGGTTTTGTGGATCCGGTGATTGGCGGAGCGACGTATCGGCGCGAAGTTTTCGACAAGGTGGGTTTTTTCGATGAGAATTTTGACGGCTGCGAGGATGTGGAGTTCAACACGCGTGTGCGGAAAGCCGGCATCCAGGCCTATACCGATCCGAAGCTCGCCGTTTATTACGCTCCCCGCACCAATATCCGTGGCCTCTTCCAGCAGATGATTCGCAATGGGCGCGGCCGGATGCGCCTGGCCCGCAAACATCCCGAGACCTTCTCGAAATCAACGCTACTGCCGGTAGCAATTTTGCTCGCTGTCGTGCTGGCGCCGCTGGCGTGGATGCTGTTGCCGCGCACTGCTGCGTTGCTTGCAACGCTGCCGCTGGCGGCTTTCGCTCTGATCGCCGCAGCGGCGTCGCTGCAGATGGCTTTCCGTCATGGGTTCGCCTACGCGTGGAAGGGTCCGCGTGTCTTTGGCGCGATGTTTTGCGGTCTTGGCGCCGGGTTGATGGTAGAAGCTCTGCGGCCAGTTCGGCCTGCGCAGCCGGTCGTTCTGGAAATGCTGCGCCCTGCGCCGGAGTTGCAGGTTGCGGAAGAGACCAAGCGCGCTGCCTAGGAAACCCTGCAACGATAAACTGACCGCGTGACAAGTTCTTATCGCGGACGCCTTGCTCCTTCCCCCACCGGGCTGCTGCATGTGGGGCATGCGCGGACCTTTTGGCAGACTTATGTGCGTGCTCGCGACGCGGGAGGCACGCTGGTTTTTCGCAATGAAGACCTCGATCCGCAACGCTCGCGGCCTGAATTTGTCGACGCAATGTTTGAGGACCTGCGCTGGCTGGGCATCGCCTGGCAGGAGGGTCCCGATGTCGGCGGGCCGTATGGGCCGTATGAGCAGAGCCGGCGGCGGGCTGTCTATTTAGAAACCTGGCAGCGTCTGGTGCGCGGTGGATTTCTCTACCCCTGCACGTGTTCGCGCAAAGATTTGAACCGCCTGGCGCAGGCTCCGCATGAAGCAGGGGGCGAACTGCGTCTGGAGGGTGATGAGGGGCCGATGTACCCGGGAACCTGCCGGGCATCGATTCCTTCCGATGCGAGCAGCCCGGCCGGCATGAACTGGCGGTTTCGCGTGCCCGATGGGGAAGTGGTGGAATTCGATGATCTGCATTTCGGTCCGCAGCGGTTTGTGGCGGGCCAGGATTTTGGCGATTATCCCGTGTGGCGGCGGGATGATGTTCCCGCTTACCAACTGGCGGTGGTGGCGGACGACGCCGCCATGCAGATTACCGAGGTGGTGCGAGGCACGGATTTGCTGCTCTCAACGGCGCGGCAAATCCTGCTGTATCGGGCGCTGGGTCTGGCGGAGCCGCGCTGGTTTCATTGCCCGCTGGTGGTGGACGAGCAGGGCGAGCGGCTGGCGAAACGCCACGATGCGCTCTCTGTTCGCGCTCTGCGTGAGCAGGGAAAGCGGCCGGAAGAGGTTCGCGGAGACACTTAATCGCACACGAAGGCTGTTGGCTCCCGCTTCGAGGAGCGAGGTGGTCCGAGGCTTAGGCGGTTTCTTCTTCTTCGTCCTGCATTTCCTCGATTGCCATGTCGCGGAATTCGTTAGAGTCGAAGACTTCACCGCAGTCGAGGCACTCGACGAACTCCACATCGTCTTCTCGTGCCACAACCCGGACCCGGGGATGCTTGCAAACCGTATTCATGGGGTATTTGTCGGCAATGATGCTGGTATGGGGCAGATTGTATCCACGGCGGGGCGTCTGTCAACAGTCATCTTTTGATCTGGGATCGGTCGGGGGTCTGTCGCCGCGTCGGGGCGTCCGATAAACTGGTGCCATGTCCGATGTAGAACGGGTAACGCTCAAAGACGTGCACCGGGTGGCCGAGCTGAGCAATCTGGAGCTGACACCGGAAGAAGAGACGCGCATGCGGCGCGATTTGGACGCCATTTTGGAGTATGTAGCGCAGCTATCCCAGCTGGATACAGCTAACGTCGAGCCGATGGCGCAGGTTTCTGAGGTGCTGGGCGTGGCCGGCGAGCAGGTCACAGAAAAACTGTCGGTTTTGCGCGACGACGTGCCGCGGCCCTGCCTGGATCGCGAGCGGGTGATGGCGTCGGCTCCGGAAACCGACTCCGTATTCTTCAAAGTGCCGAAAGTGATCGAACGGTGAAAACGACTGTGGCAGCAGCTTCCATTGACAGCATCCGCTCCGCGATTGCGGGGCGAGAGACGACAGCCACGGCGGTCGCTGAGGATTGTCTGGCCCGCATTGCGAGCGAAGACCCAAAGATTCACGCGTATCTCAGCGTCGATCGCGATTACGCGCTGGCCCAGGCCGCCCGCATTGACGATCTTGCAGGGAATGGCGAAACGCTGCCGCCGCTGGCTGGCGTGCCCATCGGCATTAAAGACGTATTAACGCTGGAGGGGTTTCCGGCGACGGCGGGATCGAAGATTCTCGAAGGCTATCGGCCGCCCTACACGGCGACGGCGGTGCGCAGGCTGGCCGAGGCCGGGGCGGTCTTTCCGGGCAAGCTGAACTGTGACGAGTTCGCCATGGGCTCGTCGAATGAGAACTCGGCGTACGGACCGGTGCACAATCCACACGATCTGGAGCGCGTGCCGGGCGGGTCGAGCGGCGGTTCGGCTGCCGCCGTGGCTGCGGGCATGGCCGTGGCGACTTTGGGCACGGATACGGGCGGATCGATCCGCCAGCCGGCGTCCTTCTGCGGCGTGGTCGGCGTTCTGCCTACGTATGGACGCGTTTCGCGCTACGGCCTCATCGCGTTCGCCTCGTCGCTGGATCGCATTGGGCCGTTTGCCGCCAATGTTCGCGACGCGGCGAAGGTGCTGGGGGTGATCGCCGGCTACGATCCGATGGACGCGACCTCTTCACCGCTGCCGGTGCCGGATTATTCGGCGGATCTGGACAGGGGCGTCGCCGGGATGAAACTTGGCGTTCCCGCTGAGTATTTTGCCGAGGGATTGGACCCTGAAGTGCGCTCAGCGATTGAAGCGGGCATTGAGAAGCTGCGCGCAGCCGGAGCGGAGATTCGGCCCATCTCGCTGCCGCACACGCGCTACGCGATTCCGACGTATTACGTCATCGCCACGGCGGAGGCCAGCTCGAATCTGGCCCGGTTCGACGGCGTTCGTTACGGACTGCGCGCGCCGCAGTCGGACACCCTGGCGTCGATGTATCGCCGCACGCGGGATCTGGGATTTGGCGCCGAGGTGAAGCGGCGCATTCTGCTCGGGACGTATGTGCTGAGCCACGGCTACTACGACGCGTATTACAAAAAAGCGCAGCAGGTGCGCCGGCTGCTGGCTGAGGATTTTCTCGCCGCGTTCCGCGAGGTTGACGCCATTCTGACGCCTACCGCGCCGACACCGGCGTTTCGGCTTGGGGAGAAAGCCGATGATCCGGTGGCCATGTATCTGGCGGATATCTATACCGTGACGGCGAGCCTGGCGGGGATCTGCGGCATCTCGGTGCCGTGCGGTCAGTCGCGGGAAGGATTGCCCATCGGGATGCAGATTCTGGGCAGGCATTTCGGCGAGGCGACGGTTTTCCGCGTTGGACAGGCGCTTGAGAAGGTTTCGGCCGAGTAAGCAGCGTGGTGAAGAGCGTTTGAACCAGGGAGCCGTTGCTCGCGTATCTCTCGACCATGCCGCAGTGCTGCGGAGTTCCTCAGGAGGCTGTTTGAACGATTCGCAAGTCGACCCGCAGGCTGAAGAAATCTTTGTTCCTCCACCGGCATTGAAGCCGGCTCGCGACGTGCGCTGGGTATTTCTGGGCCCCAATGGACTGCGCGCGGGCTGGGGCATTTTTATTTTCGCCGCCATTTGGTTCGTCTTTTCGCAGGCGTTGGAATGGTTTTTGGCGCGGCGGATCCCTATCGATCTCAGCGCTCCCCTCGGTCCCGGCATTGGGATGGTGATCGAAGTGGCTCAATTCCTTCCCGTGGTCATTGCCACCTGGGTCATGGCACTCATCGAGCGGAGGTCCGTGCTGGCGTATGGCTATGAGGGGCGGCCGCGGGCAGAGCGGCTGCTTGCGGGTGTGGTTTGGGGATTCATTGCGATTTCCGGCCTGGTGCTCACTCTCTGGAAGCTGGGGTACCTCTCGCTTCAGCGCGGGTCGGTCAGCCCAGTCGCAGCGCTGGAAGACGCCGCCGTGTGGGGACTGATCTTCCTGATCGCCGGCTTCTTTGAAGAGTCGCTGTTTCGCGGCTACGTGCAGTTCACGCTGACGCGCGGCGTTGGATTCTGGTGGGGCGCGGTTATTTTCTCGCTGCTCTTCGCCTTCGCTCACACCACCAACCCTGGCGAATCGTGGATCGGACTAGCGTCGGTCGTAGGCGCTGGCATCGTCTTCTCACTCAGCCTCTGGTACACCGGGTCACTGTGGTGGGCCGTCGGGTTCCACGCGGCATGGGACTGGGGACAGTCGTATTTCTACGGGACGGCCGACAGCGGAATGAAAGCGAAGGGAACCCTGCTGCAGGGACATCCGCAGGGTCCGGTTTTCTGGAGCGGCGGAACGACCGGGCCGGAGGGCAGCGTTCTGGTGGTGGCTGCTTTGGTCCTGATTGCTGGAGCGATGATCGCGTGGTGGGGAACGCGGGCGCGTTCGCCGTTTGCCGGGGCGGCTTGGCGGCCGCTGCGTGTCACCCAGATCAACAAACGCGAAGTTCCGACCGCTTTATAGCCGGTGCTCGATGGGCACGTACTTCACCGGGTATTCGGGCCCGGTGTATTCTGCGCGCGGGCGGATCAGCCGGTTGTCGTCGAGCTGCTCGATGACGTGGGCAGCCCATCCGGCGACCCGGCTCACCGCGAAAATCGGCGTGAACAGGTCGATGTCGATACCCAGCGTGGTGTAGGTCGAGGCCGAATAGAAGTCCACGTTTGCATTGAGCTTCTTTTCGTTCTTGACGTAGTCCTCAATGCGGCGCGACATGTCGTACCACTTCGTATTGCCTGAATCGCGGCTGAGCTGTTCGGACATGCGGCGGAGATGCGTGGCGCGGGGATCTTCGGTCCGGTAGACGCGATGGCCGAACCCGAAAACCTTCTTCTTTTGCGCCAGCAGGCTTTTCACATACTCGACGGGATCGCCGCCAGCCTTGGCAATCTCGAACAGCATCTTCATCACCGCTTCGTTGGCGCCGCCATGCAGCGGGCCTTTCAGCGCGCCGATGGCGCCGGTAATGGCGGAATGCATATCCGCCATAGTGCCCGCGATGACGCGCGCCGCGAACGTAGACGCGTTCAACTCGTGATCGGCATGCAGGATGAGCGCAATATCAAAAGTGTTGGTAGCTGCGGGGATCGGTTTGGTCCCGTGCAGCATCCACAGGAAGTTGGCCGCGTGCGACAGCGCGGGATCCGGCTCGATGATGTCTTTGCCTTTGCGGATGCGGTCAAAGGCCGCCACCAGCATGGGCAGTTGCGCGGTGAGCGCGAACGCCTTGCGCACATTCGAATCGTGATCCACGGCGCTTTCCGCCGGGTCGTAGAAGCTGAGCGCGGAGACCGCGGTGCGCAGCGCCTCCATGGGTGTTCCAGACTTCGGAAACGCTCGCATCATCTCGTAGATTTCCGGCTGAACGCGGCGCGCCGCGGTCAGCTTGCCGCTGAACTCCTCAAGCTCCGCCTTGCTGGGCAGATGGCCGTGCCACAGCAGAAAGGTGGTCTCTTCAAAGGTGGAGTGTTCCGCCAGCTCGTGAATGTCGATGCCGCGATACGCCAGCACTCCTGCATATCCGTCGATCCAGCAAATGCCGGAATTCGCTGCCACCACACCTTCAAGACCCTTGACCACTGCCGCTGTTGCCATGATTGCCTTTTCCTTCGCCCCTATCAGTGGGGAAATTGTATCGAAAATTGCTCCGATTACCAGGATGCTGCCTGTGCGCTGTGCGATGCAAACGCGCACCTTTTTCTGGGTTTGCACCCAGTCCTGCGCAGGGGAACCGGATTTCTTCCTTATAGCTTACGCGAAACGCACCTGTCACCGAACATCGCCGGGCGGAGCCTGAAACTCTGTTACCAAAGTGAGAAGACGGGCAGGGGACCGCGGCAGTTTCAGGGTCACGAAACCGAGGACACCGCGAACCGGCCGAGACGGAAGGGCGCAAGATCGATGGATGGCGGCGCGCCGAGCATCGACTGGCTCACGACGCGAGCCGTCCCCGGCCCCAGCAGGATGCCATTCTTGAAGTGCCCGGTGGCAACCCAGCAGTGCGGTCCCGCAGCGTCAATGATCGGCAGGCCGTCTTCGGTACCCGGGCGCAGGCCGGCCCACGTCTCCGCAACGGTCGCATCCCGCAGCGTTGGCCACAGGTCCGCTGCCTTCTGGAGCAGCGCCTGAATCTGATCGGGTAGGACATCCTTATTGAAGCCGGCGTCCTCGAGGGTGGGCCCGATCGTGTACCGGCCACCGCCGCGCGGCACAATGTAGACCCGGGGTGTGCGCAGGACGCACTGCATTTGCGCTTCTCCGGGCAGTTCGGCGGTGATCATGTGGCCTTTGCGGGGGCCGACCGGCAGATTGTTATGAATTCCGGACGACCACGCCCCGGCGGCGTTCAAAAAGCTTCCCGCTGCGACCCGCCCTGCGGAGGTCATGAGCTCGACACCGCCTTCCCAGGCCTGGACTTCGAGAACCGGGGTGTTTTGGCGCAGTTCGATGCCGGCGACCAGGGCAGCGGCGGGCAGGGCCTCGGCCAGATCCCACGCGTCGAAGCTCTCTTCCTGTATCCGGTAGAAGCTCCAGCCGGCGGAATTGGCGCCGGGGGCTAATTCCTGGAGTTCGGCATCGCTCAGGGCGGTCGCGCCCGCGGGTAGATGATGGACGCCCTGGAGGGTGGTGGTGGTGCGGATCGGGATCTTTGCTCCCGAAAGTTCTTCCACGCGCGCCAGAAAATCGGGGTACAGGACAAGGCTGAGCCGCGCCAACTCCCGCAATTCCGGGGGATTTTCAGGGTCCTCGCCAGCCAGCATTCCGGCGGCCGCCCGGGAAGCCTCCGACATCACTTCGCCACGGTCGAAGACGGCGACTTTGCGTCCCGCGGCTGCCAGTTCCAGAGCGGTTGCCAGACCGATGATGCCGCCACCAGCGATCGCTACATCCGCAGTCTTCATAATCCAATTTTAGGCTTTGAGACGCTGCCCGGCACAGGATTCACGCCCATCAGGGTGCACGAAGGTATGGTTCATGGTGACTATTGTGCAGGTTCCAGTTCTCGGCGAGGAGTTGTGCCAACAAAAAGGAGGGCCGCTGACAGCGGCACTCGCGCCGCTGCGCCCCTTCGTCTTTGCCTCAGGAATCAGCGCCACGATCCGCGCCTTCAAATCGTTGCGATCCAGCGACGGCACGCCCGCGAGATGTACGCGAGGCGAGTTGGCGGCAACATGCGGGGGCGCTGGAGAATTCTGGGCGCAGGCACCCATCGTCACACCGAGCGCAAGAACTGCGAAGGCCAGTCTCATGCCATCTCCTCGGGTGGATTTCACAGCAGAGTCGTCAGCGGCGCTGCATCCATGTCCGCGTAATCCTGATTCTCGCCGCCCATGCCCCAGCAAAAACTATAAGCGCGCGTTCCCACGCCTGCGTGAATCGACCACCCCGGTGACACCACAATGTCGCGATTAGCCAGCACCAGGTGCCGCGTCTCCTGCGGCGGTCCCATCAAATGAAACACACGCGCATCGTCCGCCACATTGAAGTACATATAGATCTCCGAGCGCCGCATGTGCGTATGCGGCGGCATCGTGTTCCATGCGCTGCCCGCCTCGAGATGCGTCACGCCCATCACCAGTTGGCAACTGCGCGCCCCTGCAAGATGGATGTACCTGCAAACTGTCCGCAGATTGCAGGTCTCCGCGCTGCCCAGCTGCGTCGGACTCGCCTCCGCCTTCTTCACCAAAGTGACCGGATAGCTCGCGTGCGCCGGATAGCTGAGCAGATAGAAAATCGCCGGTGCATCCTTTGCGGCGGACTCAAAGCGCACGTCTGCATTGCCGCGCCCAACATACAGCACGTCCAGGTTTTCGAGCGCCCAGCTTTGCGTGCCCACATGCACCACGCCCGCGCCGCCAATATTCAGCACGCCCAGTTCGCGCCGCTCGGTGAAATATTCAGCGCGCAACTCGGGATACGTTGGCAGCACAATCGGCGCATCCGCCGGCGCAGCCATTCCCACCACCGCGCGATCCAGATCGACATACGCCAGCCGCAGCGCGCCTGCCTCGTAGAGCCCATCCAGCAAAAATGTCTCGCGCAATTCCGCCGTCGTCATGCGCGGATACCGCACCGGATCGGCCATTAACACTGTTTTCATTCTGCTTGCCTCAGAAAATCTCAATCGTGCGTTGCATTGTTCAAAATCGGTAATGAAACCGGCGCAGTCACTGGATGAAAATGCCCGTGTATCGCCTCCGCCGTCTTCGGCGGCACCACCGCCGCTAATGCCTCCAGGCTCGCGCCCGCCACGCTGCGCTGGCTCCCAAAGTGCTCCAGCAGCCGTTGCCGGGTGCGCGCGCCTACTCCCGGAATCGCCAGCAGCTCCGAATCCCGGTCCCGCATTTCCCGCCGCTTGCGATGGTACGTGATCGCGAACCGGTGCGACTCGTCGCGAATCATCTGCACCAGATGCAGCACCGGCGATCGCCGGTCCAGCACCACCGGCTCGTTTTCCTGCCCGTACAAATAGATAATCTCCTCGCGCTTCGCAATCGAAGCCAGCGGCTGCGTCGTCAGCCCCAGCTCCTCCAGCGCAGACGCCGCCGCATGCAGTTGCCCCAGCCCGCCGTCGATCAGAATCAGGCTCGGCATCTCCTGCTTCTCTTCCACCACACGCCGATACCGCCGCGTCAACACCTCATGCATCGACGCGAAATCGTCTACGCCTTCTACCGTCTTGATCTTGAATTTCCGGTAGGCCGACTTCTTCATCGCGCCGTCTTCCCACACCACCATCGACGCCACCGTTTCCGCGCCCTGGATGTGCGAAATATCGAAGCACTCAATCCGCTTCGGCGGATTCTCCAGCATGAACGCATCCTGCAGCGCGCTCGCCGACCGCCTTTCGATTCGGCTGCAGCACGCGGAACCGCTGATCGTAGCTCTGCTTTGCATTCTGCCCCGCCAAATCCACCAGCGAACGCTTCTCCCCACGCTGCGGAACCGCAATCTCCACGCGATGCCGCGTCTGCTCGGCCAGCAAACCCGCCAGCGATGCGCGGTCACTGAACTCCACGGGCACAAAAATATTCGACGGAACATATTGCTGATCGATGTAGAGCTGCTTCAGCAGGGCAGAGAAGAAAGCGCCCGGCTCGAACACCGCTTCGGGACTTTCGACGGGCAACGGACTCCTCCGTCTCGGCAATTTCCGCCACCACAAACTCCGGCAAATCCTCCCAGAAAAATTCCCGCCGGTCCACAATCTTGCCGCCGCGCAGGTGAAACAAGTTCACCGCCACCATGCCGTTCTCATAATGGAACCCAAACACATCCGCATCGTCTTCTTCGGCCGACGCAATCCGCTGCTTCTCCTGCATTTGGTCCACGGTAATGAGCAGATCGCGATACTTCGCCGCCAGCTCAAACTGTTCGCCCGCCGCCGCCGCTGCCATGCGCTCGTGCAGACTCTTGTTCAGTTCCGTCGTGCGCCCTTCCAGAAACAATTGCGCATCCCGCACCGCCTTCGGCATAAGCCTCTGGTGTCGTCAGCCCCTTCACACACGGCCCCAGGCAGCGATGAATGTAGTACTGCAAACAAGGCCGCGGATGATCGCGTGACAGATCCACCTTGCAACTGGGCAGCAAAAAGCTGCGATGGATCAGCTCCACCACGCGATACGCCAGGTTCCCCGGAAAATACGGCCCGTAATAGGCGCTGCCATCCCTGCCGCAGCCGCCGCGTCACAAAAACCTTCGGATACCGGTCGCCCAGCGTCAGCTTCACATACGGATACGTCTTATCGTCCCGCAGCAGGATGTTGAACCGCGGCTTGCGCTGCTTGATCAGATTATTTTCAAGCGCCAGCGCCTCATGCTCGTTATCGACGAGGATGTAATCCACATCGACCGCCTCGCGCATCAGCGATCCGGTCTTCGCGTTCGCCTGCGACGCCTCCAGCAGATACGAACGCACGCGCGCACGCAGGCTCTTCGCCTTGCCGACGTAAATCACCTCGCCATCGGCATTCTTGTAGAGATACACGCCAGGCCGCGGCGGCAGCGTTCGCATCTTTTCGTGTAAATCCATACGGCCTGTCTCTACTCGTCCTGTTTTTATTTTACGGCCCGCGCAAGCGCGTCCTGCAGAGCCACCCGCGCGCGTCAGGACTACTTTCAGGATTACTCTAAGGACAAATGCGCGCCGCCGTCCTCCACCGTCCCGCTCCTGTTGCCACGCGCCCGCTTGCGATCGAAGCCCTGCCCATCCCTGAGCCAGGCCCCGGCGAAGTCCTGCTCCGCGTGGAAGCCTGCGGCGTTTGCCGCACCGACCTTCACATTACCGCCGGAGAACTCCCGCCTCTGCACAAAGCCATCACACCCGGCCATCAAATCGTTGGCCGTATCGAAAAATTAGGGCAGGGAATCACCGATTGGCAACCAGGCGCGCGTGCGGGAGTCTCCTGGCTCGGCGGCACAGACGGCACCTGTCTCCTCTGCCGCAAAGGCCGCGAAAATCTCTGCGACCATCCCACGTTCACTGGCTACTCCGTCAACGGCGGATATGCGGAATACGCAACCGCCCGCGCCGACTTCCTTATCCCGCTGTCCGAGGAGCACGAGGCCGTACACCTCGCTCCGTTGCTCTGCGCCGGCATCATCGGCTTCCGCAGCCTGCGCGTCGCGGAAGTGGCTCACGGCGATCGCGTCGGCCTCTTCGGCTTCGGCGCTTCCGCGCATCTCGCCATCGAAGTCCTCAAATCGTGGAATTGCGAAGTCTACGTTTCGACCCGGGGCGCCTCGCACCAGCAACTCGCTCGCACATTAGGAGCGATGTGGGTCGGCGACGCCACCGATCGTCCGCCCGTTCCGCTTGACTGCGCCGTGACCTTTGCCCCCAGCGGCGATGTCGTCCTCGCCGCACTCGCCTCGCTCCGCAAAGGCGGCATCGTCGCCATCAACGCGATCCACCTCGACCGCATTCCGCAATTCGATTACGACTCGCTGCTGTGGGGCGAGCGCCAGCTGCGCTCCGTTGCCAACATGACACGCCAGGACGCTCACGACTTCGTCGTCCTGGCAGCCAAAATCAACATCCGTCCCCGCACCACAACGTTTCGCCTGGAAGCTGTGAACGAAGCCCTGCTCGCGGTCTCGAATGACGCCATCGACGGCGCCGCAGTCGTCGTGCCTTAGCCGTTAAAAATCGCCAGCGTGAACCCGTCGTATCCCTTGCTGCCCACCGTCTGAATCGTGGTCGCCTCGACGCGCGTCTCCGCCGCCAGCGTTTCGTTGAAGCGCCGAATGCCCTGCACCCGCGGATCGCTCGCATCCGGGTCGGCCACCTCTCCCTCGCGAATCACGTTGTCGACCACAATCACCGCGCCGGCGCGCGCCAACCGCAGCGCCCACTTGAAGTAGGCCTCGGTGTTCTCCTTATCCGCGTCAATAAAAACCATGTCGAAAGGGTCCAGACCTTCAGCTGCCAACTCCGGCAGCGTTTCCAGCGCCCGCCCCAGCCGCACCTCGACCATCGCGCTCAGATCCGCCTGCGCCACGTTGGCCATCGCCACGTCCGCATGCTTCTTCTCCGCTTCAAGCGTTACCAGGAGGCCGTCCTCCGGCAGCGCACGCGCCAGCCAGATCGTGCTGTATCCGCCCAGTGTCCCGACCTCGAGAATGCGCTGCGCCCGCTGCATCTTCGCCAGCAGATAAAGCAGCTTGCCCTGCCCCGGCGTCACTGCGATGGGCGGCAGCTCCGCCGCCTCGCACGCATTGATCGCCGCTTCCAGCACCGGATCCGAGGGAATTAGCAAACCATCGATGTACTGCTCAACTTCCGTCCAAAGTTCCTGGCTCATATTTATCCGTGTGCCTTATGCCGACACCAATTCAGAGAAATCAGCGATCTTCGAGAACTCGCTCAGCACCCCGCCGATCAGCGCCAATCGGTTGTTCCGCACTGCGTGGTCCTCCGCCATCACCATCACCTTGTCGAAGAAAAGATCAACGTGCGGACGCAGCGTCGCGATTTGCTCCAGCGCTTTGCGGTATTCCCGCTCCGCGCGCAAACGCTCCACCACTGGAGCCAGCTTCTGCGCCGCCGCATAAAGTTCGCGCTCGGCCGCGTCGCTCAACAAGCTCTCTGTGACCGTGCCGCCATCTGTCGCCAGCACGTCCTTTTCCCGCGCCTGCCGCAATATATTCTTGATCCGCTTGAACGCGGCCGCAATCGCCGCAAGGTCGTCGGACCCGCGCACCGCCGTCAGCGCCTCGGCCCGCGCAATCGCATCCCGCACATCGGCGGAACCCGCAGCCAGCACCGCATTCACCACGTCATACGCGAACCCGCGGACATCCCGCAGCCAAAACTCCAGCCGCTCGCGGAAGAACGCAGTCAAGTTTTTCCTGGGTGCCGCGCTATTCGTCTGTGCAGCGCTTCCCAACAGGTCTGAGACCGTCAGCGGCAATCCCGTCTCCGCCAAAATCTTCACGATGGCATTCGCCGCACGCCGCAGCGCATACGGATCCTTCGACCCCGTCGGCTCCAGGCCAATCCCGAACATCGCCGCAATCGTCTGGATGCGATCCGCAATCCCCAGCACCTGGCCCTTCGACGGTCGGCGGAATCGGATCCTCGACCGCCGCCGGAGAGTACTGCCAGTAGATCGCCTGCGCCACCGGCTCGCCCAGCTTCTGCGCGCGCGCATAGAGGCCGCCCACAATGCCCTGCAACTCGGTAAATTCCTTCACCAGTTCGGTCGTCAGGTCCGTCTTCGCCAGGAGCACCGCCTGCAGCAGTACGGCCTGGTCGACATCCGTCCCGCGATGGGCCAGCAACTCTGCCAGACTCTCCGCAATCCGCAAATTCGCCTGCGTCTTGTCCCGATAGCTCCCCAACTCCTTGTGGAACGTGACCGCCTGCAGCATCTCCACGCGATCTTTCAGCGGGGTCTTCTGATCCACGCTCCAAAAGAACTTCGCGTCCTTAAACCGCGCTCGCAGTACCCGCTCATTGCCGTGCTGGATGGTCTCAAACCCGTTCTCTTCCGGATGCGTATTCAGCACCGCCAGAAAATGCGGCTCCAGCTTGCCCTGCGCGTCCTCTACCGCAAAGTATTTCTGGTGATCCCGCATCACCGTCACCAGCACTTCTTCCGGCAGCTCCAGGAATTCGCGGTCGAAATTTCCCAGCACCACCGACGGCCACTCCGTCAGGTGCGTCACCGTCTCCACCAGCGCCAAATCTTCGCGCCATCGCGCACCCCGCACGCTGCGCGTCTCCGCATCCAGCGCTTTACGAATGCGATGCCGCCGCAGCGCTACGTCCGCCGTCACGTCCGCCGCTTCCAGCGCGCCCACATAATCATCCGGGTGGTCAATGGTCACCGCCGCGTCACCATGCAGAATGCGATGGCCATAGGTCTGTTTACCCGCCTGCACACCCGCAAACTCCACCGGCAAAATCGCGTGGTCCAGCAACGCCACCATCCAGCGCACCGGCCGCACAAACCGCTCCGGCTTCTGCGCCCGCCAGTACATGTTTTTTGGCCAGTAGAGCCCGGCCAGTTCCGCTGCCAGCAATCCGCCCAGCACGGTCGCAGCGTCGCGTCCGCGATGCACAGCCGTCGCGCCCACATATTCGCCCTTCGGCGTCGTCACCTTTTGCAACGCACCCACATCCACGCCCGCCTTGCGCGCAAATGCCTGCGCCGCCGCCGTTGGCTGGCCGTCCTTGAACGCCACCGCCCACGAAGGCCCCGTCATCTCCTGCGTCGCGTCCGGCTGCTGCGCCAGCACGCCATTCACTTGCACCGCCAAACGCCGCGGCGTCGAAAAGCTCCGCACCTCGTGCGCCTCCGCCAGCAGCCGCTCCCGCCGCAGCAGCTCCACCACGCGGTCGCGCAATTCCTTTTCCGCCGCCGTAATCATGCGCGCCGGGATTTCTTCCATCCCCGCTTCGAACAGTAAATCCGCCATGGTTACGCCACCCCCGCTTCCCGGGATTGCGTCCCCAGTTTTTGCGCCGCGTACGCCTTCGCCACGCCCACCACCATGTTGCGAATCCGCGCCATCACCGCCACGCGCTCCGTTACAGAAATTGCGCCGCGCGCATCCAGCAAATTAAAGAGGTGCGAACACTTTAGGCACAGCTCATACGCCGCCAGCACCGGAAAGCGCCGCAGCGCCACTGCGGCATCCTCGTCCGCCGGAGCATCTCCCTCATGCACCACGCGGTCGTGAATCTTCTCGTGCCGTTCCGCTGCTTTCTCCGTCTTGATCATGCTGTGGAACGCGTCCAGCAGCGCCTGGCATTCCGACTCATACAGCCGCAAATGCTCCCACAGCTTCCCGATATCCGCTGCCTCAAAGTTGTACACGGAGAGCTGCAGTTCATCCTGCAGGCGAATGTCTCCGTACGTCACCGTGTGGCCTGTCTTCGGATTCCGCGCCCACACCACGTCGTATAGCGAGTCTTTATCCTGCAGAAACGCCGCAATCCGTTCCAGCCCGTAGGTAATCTCGCCGGAGATTGGATCCAGATCCATCCCGCCGCACTGCTGAAAGTAGGTGAACTGCGTGATCTCCAGGCCGTCCAGCATCACCTGCCAGCCCACGCCCCATGCGCCGCCCACCGGCCACTCCCAGTTGTCTTCTTCAAACTTAATGTCGTGTTCACGCAAGCGAATCCCAATCGCTTCCAGCGACTCGAGATACACCTCCTGAATATCCGCTGGCGGCGGCTTCAGGATCACCTGCAGTTGCGTGTGCTTGTAGAGCCGGTTCGGATTCTCGCCGTAGCGTCCATCCGCCGGACGCCGCGAAGGCTGCGTGTACGCAATTGCCACCGGGTCCGGCCCCAGCACCCGCAGAAACGTGTCCGGCGACATCGTCCCCGCGCCCACTTCCACGTCATACGGCTGCGCCAGCACGCATCCGCGCTCCGCCCAAAAGCTTTGCAGCCGGAGCAGCAATTCCTGAAACGTCAGCGCGGTCGGCGCGCCGGATAAAGTTGATGCGGTCAACGAGGACCCCTTGCCTATATGAATAAACGCTCTAACGATTCTATCGGCAGACCCGCTTCCACGCACGAAGGGCTGCTCCCATCTCGATACAACGCCAGCGCGGCTCCATGCTTCCATCTCAATCGTGAGCACCCACGGCGCCGTCCGCATCGGCATCTCCGGCTGGACATATAAGCCATGGCGCGGCGTCTTCTATCCCAAAAAGCTACCCCAGAAGCAGGAACTGTCTTTCGCGGCGCAAACCTATCCCTCCGTTGAAATCAACGGCACTTTCTATTCGTTGCAGCGTCCCTCCAGCTATCAGAAATGGGCTGCTGCCACCCCACCCAACTTTGTCTTTGCCATCAAGGGATCCCGCTACATCACCCACATGCGCAGGCTCCGCAACATCCGCATCCCCATGGCAAACTTCTTCGCCTCCGGCATTCTCGCACTCGAAGACAAACTGGGTCCGTTTCTCTGGCAATTCCCGCCAAATTTCGCGTTTCAACCCGACCTGCTCGACGAATTCTTCACCCTGCTGCCGCGGACCACGGAAGCCGCAGCCATCCTCGCTTCCGAGCACGACCTCCGGCTCAAAGGGCGTGCCTTCCTTGAGCCTCAATCGCGCCGCCCGCTGCGCCACGCTATTGAAATCCGCCATCCCAGCTTCGTCGCGCCGGACTTCATTCGCCTGCTTCGCCGCCATCGCATCGCCCTCGTCTGCGCGGATACCGTCGAATGGCCGCTCCTGCTCGACGTCACCGCCGATTTTCTCTACCTGCGCCTCCACGGCTCGGAGGTCCTCTACGCCAGCGGATACGACCCTCCCGCGCTCAACACCTGGGCCGCCCGTATCGCCGCATGGGCGCAGGGCAGGGAACCGCGCGACTCGCTGGCCTCCAGTTCCACCGGCAAGATGCCACGCGCCGAGTATGCGTCGAACGTGGCTCCGCCGAAGCGCGCCAAACGCGATGTCTATGTCTATTTCGATAACGATATGAAGGTCCGCGCGCCGCTGGACGCTCTGAGCCTCACCGCTCGCGTCTCCCGGCTGCTTGCGGAATGACTTACTGCCCTGCCGTCACCTTTTCCGTGTGTCGCGACATCCGCGCCGTCCGCTCAATCTTCTCCCAGTTGAACGGCCGTCCCTCAATCGCCCGCTTCATCGTGCGGAACAGCACGATTGAGAACAACTGCCGGTAGCAAAACCTCTGCAGCCATACATGCGGCAGCAACCACACATCGCCTTTGTTAGCAGGCAGCCGCGGCTCCAGGCTGAAGGCCAGCACTGACGTCACAAAATCGATGATCAAAAACGCCAGGAAGTACGTCAACAGCTTCTCAAAGCTCGCCGAACTGGCCGCTTCCGGATGGAAATGCAGATCGAGCAGGTAGTGAATCACGCCCGCCACAAACATAATGTCGATAAACGGCGATACCAGCGGCAGCAATATCTGGAATACCAAAATATTCGGCAGCGCGAAGAAACCCATCGCCGGATTCGTCCGCGCCCCGGCACGGTGCTTGAAGACCGCCTGCAGAATTCCAAACGACCAGCGGAACCGCTGCCGCATCAGGCTCCTTGCCGTCGCCGGAGCCTCCGTGAACGCCAGCGCGTGATCTTCGTAAATCACCTTGTACTTCTGCTCCAGTAAATTCATCGTCAGGTCGGCGTCTTCCGCCACCGTATTTACCGGATAGCAGCCGCCCACCTTCACCGCGTTCGTGCGCCACGCGCCAATCGCCCCCGGCACTACCGTCACCACGTCGAACAAATCCATCGCGCGCCGCTCAAAATTCTGGCTCGTGATGTATTCAAGCGCCTGCCACTGCGTCCACAAATTGATGCGGTTGCCCACCTTCGCATTGCCCGCCACCGCGCCCACTCGCGGATCGGCGAAGTGGCACACCAGCTTCGACACCGCATCCCCGGCAATCACCGTGTCCGCGTCAATGCCGATGTAAATCTCTTCCTCTACCTGGTCCAGGGCGAAGTTCAGCGCCTCCGCCTTGCCCGCATTGGGCTTGGTCAGCACTGTGATCCGGCCCTGCGCAATTTCTTCCCTGTATGCCTCGCGCGCCACGTCGAAGGTCCGGTCCGACGATCCGTCGTCAATCACGATGACACGGATGTTTTTATAGTCCGACTGCAGCACGGACTTAATCGTCCGCACAATCACCAGCTCTTCGTTGTACGCGGGAATCAGCACAGCGACGCGCGGCTCGTAGACGCCTTCCGGAATCTTCCGCTTCCGGAACCGGTCGATCAGCGCGAAAATCCCAATCAAAATCAGGCGTCCGCTCATCAGCACGTCGCCGATGAAGAAGACGTCTACCACAAAGTGAGCAAAGAATCCAAAAAAGAAAAAAGCCACCAGGTCCACGCGCGCCTGCCACTTCATCCTGGGCGAAATCGGCGGCATCACCTCCGCCGTCGTCTTGCCCATCAGCTGGCTCACCGGGACAAACTCGTAGCCTTTGGCGCGGAGAGTGGTAATCAACAGTGGCAGCGCGGCCACCGTCGCGGAACGGTTACCGCCGCCATCGTGCATCAGAATGACGCTGCCCTGCATCCATGGCCGCGTCTTCATCTCGTTCAGCTGCTCCAGCACGCTGTCCGTGATCTCCTGCGGCGATTTTCGGGGATGCTCGTTCCAGTCATCGGTGTCAATCTTGTCCCCAATGATCGTGTACCCCATCTGCTGGATGCGGTACGCCGGCGCCGCTTCATCGTTCGTGTCCGGCTCCTGGTCGATGGAATACGGTGGCCGGAAGTACAGCGGCTGAATCCCCAACTCCGCCCCAAACAGCCGCTCCGTCCAGTTCAGTTCTTCCTGCAGCTGGAACGGAGAAATTTCGCTGATGTCCGGATGCGTGAACGTGTGGTTCCCAATCTCATGCCCCTCGGCGATGTACCGCTTCAGCAGGCCAACATTCTCCTGCGCCTCCTCGCCGATCACCATGAACGCGGCGTGCACGTGGTACTGCTTCAGGATGTCCAGAATCTTCGGCGTCCACACCGGGTCCGGCCCGTCGTCGAAACTCAGCGCGACTTCATGCGGCTTGTAGCCGTGCTGTTCGATCGTGTAGGAGTGCGGCAGCGCCGTCATGTCTTCGTCGATGATCGTGAAGTTATCGGCGTCCATCTGGATGGTGCGCGCGCCCATCTCCGGCTTCGACACAATTTGCAGGATGTCGCCTTCGCCCTCATCGTCCACATCCACACCAGGAGGCACGCTGCGCAGCAGATCCGGCGCATTCTTCGCGCTGGGGCGATCCCACACCTGCCACAGCGACGGATCCTCTTTGCCCAGCACCCAAAGCGCAAACGTACGCAGCCCCATTTGCCGTCCCGCGCGCATTTCGTTCAACGCGGTTACGCCATCCAGAAACCACACTTCGTGCCGCAAGTGCGCATCCTCATCGTCGTAGGCGAAGTGTGGATTCAGCTCATCGCCTTCCAGATGTACATCCGCCCCGGCATCCGCCGCCCGCTGCCACGCGTCCTGCACCGTCAGGTCGTCAACGTCCACTACCTTCGTTGAAGGTTTTTGCCCCTTGACCGGCAGCGGCAGAGCCCAGTCGAACCCATAGTTGCCGATGCCGCAGATGATTTTGTCTTTCGGCACCACCTTCATCACGCGCGTCAGGTTCGCTTCAAACCACGGCTCGCTCGCAATCGGACCGGGATCGCTGGTCTCCTCGTGCTCGTCGTAATTCATCAGAATGATGCCGTCGCTGTTGTGCGCCACCTCCCGCAGATAGCTGTCCGCGGCGCTCGCCTGCACGTTCACATAGATCCGCAGATTCTTTGCGTGGAAATCGTTGTGCAGCTCTCCAATCCAGTCCGAGTAAAGCTTTAGATCCTCGTCCGGAACCAGCTCAAAATCCATGCAAATCCCTCGGTAAGAAGGATTCGCGAACAGAAATTTATCCAGCTGCTCATGCAGCCGCTGCCGCGCTGCCGGATTGTGCAGCATCTTGCTGATGACATCGCCGCCGTTCCACTCCCCGGTCAGCGTGTTGTAATCGTTCAGCATTGGAAACACATCCGTGTCTTCCTTCGCCGCTTCGATCGTCGTCTTTACTTTGCCTTCGGGATCGACGCTGTGCACTCCGGCCGCGTCCACCACGCTGTAAAAATGCACCGGGAACAAGGGCGTCGCACCCACCAGATTTCCGTCCGGCGAGATCACGTGCAGCCAGTCCGGGAACAGCATGTCGATCTCGTGAATGTGCGCTTTCAGGGTCGAATAGTTCGCCTCGTCGTTCTCGTAGAACGCTGCGCGCAACCCTTCATCCTGGTTCAGCTCAATTTCCGAGGGACGCCGCTTCGTCTTTCTCCGCGTCGTCCGCGCTATCGCCCTCTTCGCCAACTCCGGCTGCCGCTCTTTCAGCGCCACGTAGTTGCGCTTCTGTGCTGGCAGCAGCAGTTCGGGCAGCGTCTGTCGTGTAATCACGCTGAAGAAAAATCCCACCAAAATCGCGGTTAGCGTCACCAGCGACACGTCGGTCAGCCGCCGGAGGATCTTCCTGCGCCGTTGCCGGGGATCGTAGAAAACCTGCTTCATCGTGAAAGGGCGTACCAGATCAATCGTACTTGATCGCGTTTTGCGCTGGCCGCTCCATCTCACCGGCCTCTTCGCTTTTGGCCTTTCGCTGCCAGCTACCGGCCACAAGCTACCAGCTACGCCGCGGGCCGTCCCATCGCTGATCGCTTCTTCGCGAACCGCTTCTTAGCAAACCGCCCCTTAGCTGTTCTAATACTTCCAATGCCCTCGCCGCGGAATCGGCATCTCGCCCTTGTCCTGCTCGCGCTCGTCGCCGGAGCCGTCCTGCGCCTCTGGTTCATCCACGCTTACCCTGAGATCGACGGCGACACCCTCCTCTACGGCGACATTGCAAAGAACTGGATGCTGCATGGCATCTACGGCCTCAGCGGATCCGGCGGTATTCGCCCTACCCTCATCCGCCTCCCCGGCTACCCGTTGTTCCTCGTCGCGTGCTTCCGCCTCTTCGGCATGGAGCACTACAACGCCGTCATGTACGTCCAGACCGCGCTCGATCTCGGCACCTGTCTCCTCATCGCCGCGTTCACCCGCCGCATCGGCAGCGCTCGCGCCGCCTGGGCCGCTCTCTGGATCGCCGCGCTCTGCCCGTTCACCGCCAACTATGTCGCCGCGCCGCTCACCGAGACGCCGGAGATCTTATGCATCGCCCTCGGCTTCTATGCGCTCGTCCGCTTCCTTGATGCTCCCCGCTGGTCCTGGGCCGTTGTACTCGCGCTTTCCTGGAGCTACGCCACGCTCCTGCGCCCCGACGGCGCGCTGCTGGCCGTCGCCCTTTGTCCCGCCACGTTTTTCTATGGACGCCGTCGATGGGGCAGCCTCCGTATGGTCCGCTGGGCCGCGATCTGCGCCGTGCTCTCCATCCTGCCTTTCGTGCCATGGACTCTCCGCAATCAGCACACTTTCCACGTCTTTCAGCCGCTCGCGCCCCGTTACGCTAATGATCCCGGCGAGCCAACCAATCCCGGCTTCAATCGCTGGACCAAGACCGTCTGCGTCGACCTCACCTGCACCTCCGACGTCTATTGGAACGCCGGCTCCGATCCCATCGAAATCGCCAAGCTCCCCTCCCGCGCCTTTGACTCGCCCGAGCAATATCAGGAAACGAAGCAATTGCTGGCCGACTACAACCAGGTCACCACCGTTACGCCCGAAATCGATGCCCGCTTCGCAGCGCTCGCCGACCAGCGCATCCACGCGCACCCGCTTCGCTATTACATAGCCCTGCCCCTGGCGCGCCTCGCCGATATGGCGCTGCGTCCCCGCACCGATATGTTGTGGATTGAAATGCGCTGGTGGCAATACGACCGTCATGAAGCCGAGTCGGTCTTCGCCGCAGCTTATGCCGGGCTAAATCTCGCCATCCTCATCGCCGCAGCCATTGGATTCTTCAAGCGTCCGCCATTCCGCGGAGCCATTCTTGCTTTTGTCCTGCTCCGCTGCGCCCTGCTCCTCACCTTAGAAGCGCCAGAACCCCGCTACACCCTGGAATTCTTCCCACCCCTCATAGCGTTAGCGGCGATCGCCATCTCCGGCAGGCGGCTACACCCTACACCCTATCCCCTGCACCCTTCTGCTCAAACATCCCCTTCATCCAGCCGCAATTCCGTCACCTGAATCCGTCCAGCGCAGATGCTCATCGGCTGCACAATGGCAAACGTCCGCTGCATTCCCGGAGCCCGCACCGCAATGCGCGCCACCTTCGAGCAGTTCGTGCCCGCGGACCATACCACCTGGAACGCCGCCACCGCATGCGGCATCAGCGTAACCTGAGCTGTCGGCGCGGCGGCCGCCGATTTCGGAGCCTGCGACAACTCCGCAACCACCTTCTCCGGTGTCACTTTCTCCACATCAATGCTGCCCATCGCGTGTCCTTCGCCATCGAGCAGCGAAACCGCCGGATACCCGCCGAGCGTGCAGGGAACGGCTCCGCGATTCATAAAAGCCAGCTTCACGGACCGGTAGGCGCCATTGGCGTTTCCAGAAATCTCGTCTACCGACAAAATGTCTGCATCGCAGGGCCGCGCATCTTTGGCGTCCGTCTCGGTTGCGCGCGGCACCAGCCGCGGCATACCTCCCGGCGTGATAAACGGCGCATTGGGATTCACATGCAGCGCTGCGTCATCGGGTGCGCCTGCGCCTGCGGCTACCAGTCTGGCGCTCCCTGGGCGCGATCCGGCACACCCAGCGCCTACCGTCAGCAGGCAGCCGGCAACCAATGTTAGCAATGCAATGCGGGGGGACAAGGGAGAGCCTCTTCTGGTCGTCCGGACCGTTAGATGGCCACCTTCCGCATCCCAGTTGCTCTGCCGCCATTTAGAATCCAGTCATGAAACCTCTGCTGGGCAAGGCCGCCGTCGTCACCGGAGCGGCTAAAAGGATCGGGCGCGCCCTCGCCCTTTCTCTCGCTGAGGCTGGCTCCAACGTCGCCGTCACCTGGCGCAATTCCGAATCCGAAGCCCTGCAGACGGTTGCCGATATTCAAGCCCTCGGCGTCCAGGCCGCCGCCTTCCACGTCGATCTCTGCGACCCCGCCCAAATCCGCTCCGGCATCGAAGCCGCAGCCGCACGCTTTGGACGCCTCGATATCCTCGTCAACAATGCTGGCCGCTACGAAACCGCCGCCCTCGAATCCATTACCGTCGAGCAGTGGGACGCCATGTTCGATACCAACACTCGCGGCCCTTTCCTCACCGCCCAGGCCGCTCACCCGTATCTCAAAGCCGCGCACGGGCGCATCATCAACATTGGCTCGCTGGGCGGCATGCACCCCTGGTCCACCCACGGACACTACAGCACCTCCAAGGCCGCGCTCCACATGCTCACCCGCACCATGTCGCGCGCCTTTGCCCCGGAAATCAGCGTGAACTGTGTCGCCCCCGGCATGATCGTCAACGGGGAGGTGGGCGCCGAATATGAGTCCTTCGCCCGCCGTACCCCCATGCAGCGCAACGGCACTGCGCAGGATGTCGCTGCCGGCGTCCTCTTCTTCGCGACTGGTCCCCACTTCATCACCGGCCAAATTCTCAGCGTCGACGGTGGTCTCGGCCTCTAGGCTGTGTCGACATGTAGGGGTGGTTGGCGACGGAGGGAATTTTTGTTCAGTTCGCAGAGCGAGGAGTGGCAGATATCCGGCATATCTTAGCGACGAGCGATAAAGAAATGAGCAAAAAGAACCACGTCCCGCAGGGTTGGGCGCGAAGAACGCTCTTGGCAGGCCCGTAGCGGAGGCTTCTGTTCGCTCCCAACGCCGGCCGTCCCTATATGTCGATACCGCCTGGGCCCTCAAGATCGTGGGCCGGCAGCCGATACATCTGCTGAGGGAATTGCCATGTCCGCGTTTGCGTGGAGTGAATCGTACAGCGTGCGCGTCAAGCAACTGGATGCCCAGCACCAGACGCTCTTCAACACCATCAACTCGCTCGCCGAGGCCATGCGTCAGGGCCAGGGCGAGATCGTCATCCGCGAAGTCGTCAATAAGCTCGCCATCTACACGCGCGTCCATTTTCTGCAGGAAGAAGTCCTCATGCAGCGGTCCGACTATCCCCAGCTCATTGCCCACAAAGCCGAACACAGCAAGCTCATGGCCAGCGTCGAGGATTACAAACGCGACCTGGACTCAGGAAAAAAGCCCAACTCCATCGCCGTCCTCGCGTTTCTCCAGACGTGGCTGGTCGAACACATCCGCAAATCGGACAAGGCCTACTCCGATCACATGAACGCCCACGGCATTCACCAGGCCGAATTGGCTCGATAGTCGTTCGCGTTGATCCGGAGATCAGGGCAGGGAAGCCCCGCCCTATTTGCTGCCGAACAGCCGCGCCATCAACCCGGGCCGCTTCACCGGCTCGTCGTGATACAGGTAAACGCCTTCCGGCTGCGGCTGCGGGGGCATTTTCTGATTCTCAAACGCCGCCCGCGGATTCGTCACGCACAGCCTCTCCGCCGTCTCTTCATTGATGCGCTTCGCAATCGCCTGGTACGCCGTCGTCATGCACGGCCGGCGCCCCTCCAGATTGTGCGCATCCGTCGCGATGAAGTGAATCCACTTCTTTTCCAGCATCTCCCACGCCAGCGATTCCGCCTTCTTCCCAAATCGCCCGCTCAAGGACGCCGCTGTCACCTGCACCAGGCATCCCGTTCGCATCCATTCCGCCAGCCGCGAGTGGTCCCGCTGCAGCAGTGGATTCCGCTCCGGATGCGTGATGATCGGCCGCATTCCCCGCACCGTGAACTCGTAGAAGGTGTCCACAATGTTTTGCGGAATCATGAACTCCGCAAACTCCACCAGCAGATAGCTGCCGTGGTTGATCGTGTACTTGGTGGGATTGTTCAGCGCGTCTTCAATATTTTCGTAGGACAAATGAAAGTCGCATCCCAGGCCCAGCTTCACCTTGTCCCCAATCCGTTCCTGGATCATCGCGACGCGCTCGAGGTTCACTTCAGGCTGAAAGGGATACGTGTCGTTCGAATGCGGCGTGCACGCAATGTGCGTAATCCCATCCGCCGCGGCCGCCTCTGCCTGCGCAACCGAACTTTCAATGTCCTTCGGCCCGTCATCGAGCCCGAACAGCAAGTGGTGATGGATATCGATCATGCCCGTTGGGCCAGTGCCCCCACCAGCGACTCAAAAATCTTAAACCCATCCGCCGAACCCAGCAGCGCTTCGCTCGACCGGTCAGGATGCGGCATCATCCCCAGCACATTGCGGCCTTCGTTCAATATGCCGGCAATGTTATCCAGCGATCCGTTCGGATTCGCCTCTGCCGTCACCGCGCCCTCCGGCGTTGCGTAGCGGAAGGCCACGCGGTCCTGTTTCTTCAACTCCGCCAGCGTCGCTTCATCGCAGAAATAATTGCCTTCCATGTGCCCAATCGGCATCTTCAGCACCTGGCCCTTGCTGAGCGTTGCCGTAAACGGCGAGTCGTTCGTTTCCGTCCTGAGGTAAACCTGCTTGCAGATGTACTGGAGTCCCGCATTGCGCATCAGCGCACCCGGCAGCAATCCTGCCTCGCACAAAATCTGAAACCCGTTGCAGATGCCCAGCACCAGCCCGCCGCCGTCCGCGAATTTGCGCACCGACTGCATCACCGGCGAAAAGCGTGCAATCGCTCCCGTTCGCAAATAATCCCCGTATGCAAACCCTCCCGGCACCAGAATCGCGTCGCAATTCTCCAGATCGGCGGAATCGTGCCACAGATACACGGCTGGCTGGTGGGCCAGCTCCGACACCACATTCCAGGTGTCCTGGTCGCAGTTCGATCCTGGGAAAACAAGCACGCCAAATTTCATATCGATGCCTTCAATTTATCAGGTGGGGGTTCTGAATTCCGGTTTTTCTACCGCGTGCACCCTACCCCCTACACCCTCTGTGCAACGCTTGTCCCCAACCACTGCTGGAAGACCCCCAGCGCCCGCTCGCATTGCAGCCGGCGGCGCTCCCGCTTATCCCGCACCTTCCGCCGCGTCTCTTCGTCCAGCGGCTCCAGCAGATCGAACGTAATATTCGCCGGCTGGAATCGCTTTGCATCCGCCTCCGTGATATACCGCACCAACGACCCCAGCGCCGTGCCCCGCGGTACCGGCACAGGCTCGCCGTCTTGCGCCCGCACCGCTGCATACATCGCCGCCAGCATGCCCGTCGCAATCGATTCGGTGTACCCTTCCACGCCCGAGATCTGCCCGGCAAAGAAAATCGCCGGATGCTCCCGCATATTCAGCGTCCGCGTCAGCACCTTCGGCGAATGGATATAAGTATTCCGATGAATCTGTCCGTAGCGCAGAAACTTCGCGTTTTCCAGCCCCGGAATCATCCGGAAAATCCGCGCCTGCTCCCCAAACTTCATGTGATTCTGAAAACCCACCAGGTTATACGAATCCGCCCGCAGATTTTCCACGCGCAGCTGTACCACTGCCCAAGGCTGTCTGCCCGTCCGCGGATCCCGCAGCCCCACCGGCTTCATCGGTCCAAATCGCAGCGTATCCAGCCCCCGCCGCGCCAATTCTTCAATCGGCAAACAGCTCTCAAAATATTCGAGCTTCTCCCACTCCTTCGCTTCCACGCTCTCCGCCGTCATGAGCGCATCATGAAAAGCCTGATACTCCGGCTGCGTCATCGGACAGTTAATGTAGTCCGCCGTCCCCTTGTCGTACCGCGCCGCCAGATACACCTTTTCGCGGTCGATGGAGTCCGCTTCCACAATCGGGCTGATCGAGTCGTAAAACGCCAGATGCTCGCTCCCCGTCAGCCGCGCAACCTCCTGCGACAGCGCCGACGACGTCAGCGGTCCCGACGCCACAATCGTGATCCCGTCCTCCGGATCGAGCCGCGTCACCTCTTCCCGATGCACCGTGATCCGCGCCTCCGCCGCAATCTTTTCTTCGATGAGCCGCGAAAACTCCACGCGATCGACAGCCAGCGCGTGCCCGGCCGGCACCGCGCTCGCGTCCGCACAGGCCAATAAAGGCGAACCCGCCCGCCGCATCTCCTGCTTCAGCAGCCACGGTGCCGTGTTTTCGCTCTCGCTCTTGAGAGAATTCGAGCAAACCAGCTCGCCGAAATTCGCCGTCTCGTGCGCCGGCGTCATCTGCACGGGCCGCATCTCGTAGAGATCCACATCCACGCCCATCCGCGCCGCCACCAGCGCCGCTTCCGGCCCCGCCAGCCCACCACCGATTACGCGAATTCTCACTGCGCGGCCTGCGATCCCGCAGCTATCGAGCCCACCGCCGTCAGAGCTTCATCCGCCAGCGCCATGCGCGTCCAGTCATCCATCGCAACCGCACCCAGAGACTTGTAGAAATCAATGGCCGGCATATTCCAGTCCAGCACATGCCAGAAGAGCTTGGCGCAACCCCGTTCCACCGCCAGCGCCGCCACCCGCGTCAGCAGCGCCTTGCCCACCCCGCGCCCGCGAAACTCCGGCCGTACAAACAGGTCTTCGAGATGCAGCGACCGTCCCCGCCATGTCGAGTAAACAGGGAAGAACAGCGCCATGCCCGCGGCCTGGCCGTCCTCTTCCGCGATCAGGCACTCGAAATACCGCTCGCCGCCTGCTTCCGGGAATCCATCCCGCAGCAATTCCGCCTCGCCAATCTTCACCGCATCCGGCTCGCGCTCGTAAACCGCCAAATCGCGCACCAAAGCAAGAATCAACCCAACATCCTCACGCACCGCAGCTCGAATCGTAGTCATCAGCCCCATTATAGAAACGCCAGTGCCCTGGCCTTCTTATCCCTTACCCCTTATCCCTAAGCTTCTACCCCCCTGTCTTTCAGGTATCCTCACAGCCATCTCCCCAGGAAAGGCTGGTTCGTCATGAAACCGCTCTCGCCAGTGGACGCCATCTCCCCGTCGTTCACCCGCCTGCGCACGCTGCTGCTCCCTCCCGGTTTCACGCCCGGCGCCAACGCACCCTTCCGTTTCTGGTTCTTCATCAAGATCACGCTCATCGGCGCGCTCACCCAAACCAGCATCTACAGCGCCACCGTAGGCCTGTGCATTGAAGCCATGTTTGTGGCGTTCTCGTTGTCCACCTTTGGCGCTGCGTTTCGCCATTCGGTATCCGATGCGCCTCACGGCCTCGCCACCGCCCTCGCCATCGGGGCCGTGTTTGGCGGCGCCATCGCCCTCGGCGTCTGGATCTTCATCGGCTGGCTCTGGTGCCGCCTGCGCTTCACCCTCTTTGATCTCGTGCTCTTCCGCCAGGGCCGCGTCGGACTCGCGTGGTCACGCTACGGCGCGCCCGCCTGGCGTTTCTTCGGACTCACCATCCTCGCTACGCTCGCCTTTGTCCTGCTCCTCGCCGTCACCGCCGGACCGTTCCTCGTGCACTTGTTTCTCCTGTTCAGGCATCTCACGCCCCAGCAAATCAACGCCGACCCCACGATTCTCTTCGCCAACATCCTGCCCCTGTACGGCATCGCCTTCCTCATTTTCTTCCTCGTCGCGATCATCGATGCCGTCATGCAGGACTTCATCCTGCCCCCCATGGCTCTGGAGAATGCGGCCGTCGAAGACTCTGCCCGCCGATTCCTGCATCTCCTCCGCCATCGCCTCGGCTCCGTCATGCTCTATTTCATCCTCCGCCTTGTTCTGCAGATGGCTTTCGCCATGGCCGGCGTCATGGCCATCTTCATCGTCCTTGGCATCCTCGGTGTCGTGGGTGTCGGCCTCGGCTTCGGGATCTACCACGCGATTGCCCATTCCGGGCTCGCGGGCCATGCGTTCTTCATCCTGTATTGCGTCGTTGCCGGATTCCTCGTCGCCGCCTTCTACTTCCTCTCCCTCCTGTGCCTCAACGGAACCATCGCCGTCTTCCGCCAGTGCTATGCCCTCTATTTCTACGGCTCGCACTACCCTCTGCTCGGCGACTCCATTGACCCACCCCTCCCCACGCCGGTTCTGGCCTCCCACCCAGCCCCGCCCAACCAGCCTCCGCCCACCATCAGCCCCGCTCCCGATCCATTCCCGGCTGGCTAATGCCTCCCAGGGTACCAACGTGCTTCCGTTTTCCCTCCCGGCGCTGCATTTTCTCTTGTCGAATGTCCTGATGCAGGAGCATGATGGGTGCGTTTTAGCCAATCCATAGCTAAAAGCGTTCCACGAGCAGCGATGGACGGCCATCGTGGAAACGAGGCACGGAGGCGCTCATGCAGCGCTGTTTTGCGGGACACGCTCGGTTCATTCTGATCCCACTTCTCGCGGCAATCGGTTTGCCTGGCCTCGCGGCCTCGCCACAAACGCAGGCCAGCACCCCAGCCATCCAAACCGGTCTCTCGCCGGAGTTGCGCGGCGACCTCGCCATGGCCCGCCAGCAATATCTTGCCGCCATTGAGGCCTACCGCCAGGCTCCCAGCGATTCCGCGCAAATTTGGAACAAGCTCGGCCTTGCTTACCACCACCTCTTCGCCATCGATGAAGCCCAGCGCGATTACCAGCGCGCCCTTCGCATCCGCCCCGACTATCCCGAAGCTCTCAATAACCTCGGCGCTGTCTACTACGCCAAAGGCAGCTTTCATCGCGCCGAGAAATACTATCTGCGCGCGATCCACCTCGATGCCCGGTCTGCTGCCACCTACAGCAATCTTGGGACCGCCTATTTCGCGCAGCGCAAAACGGACAAGGGTCTCGCCGCCTACCGCACCGCCTTTGCGATCGATCCCCACGTCTTCGAAGATGCCGCCCCGCAACTCGTCACCGAATCTCTTCCTGCGCGCCAGCGTGCTCAGCAGGATTACTGCCTCGCCCTCGTCTTCGCCCAGTCCGGACATAGCGATCGCGCCATCGACTACCTGCGCAGAGCCCTCAACGAGGGCTTTGACGACCGCAAAAAAATCCTCGACGATCGGACTCTCGCCTCGATTCGCGCGCTCCCCGCCTTTGCGCAGCTCATGGCCGAGCAAAAAGCGCGCTAGTCGGCGTCGGCTCACTATCATTTAGACATTCGTCTCGTCCCGTCTGGCAAACAAAGGAGTTGTTTCCTTCCACCGTTACAATTTCTCTCCCCATACAACCTCGCCGCCCCAAACTCTCACTAAGTTTGTGAAGTCATTCCCGCTTCCGCAGGGCTTCGGCGAATGGCTCGAGAGAAAACTTAGGAAGTTATTTGCACAACTAGATATCCACTTGTCCTGGTTCCTGCTGGCATTGGTCTCCTCCTTATTGTGAGACCTGTAAGTTGCCGGTTAACAAAGTTGCTGTGAGTTAACCGCCCTGATGTGCATCCCCCTATGAGACAACATTGTTTTGCATTGTTGAGGGACTCCGGAAAGTCTCTTCGCGCTGTTCTGTGCAACTGGCCCCTCGTTGCAATGTTTTCGCTCCTGGCCATCGCCGGATGCGGATCTTCGACTTCCACTGTTACCGGCAAAACCGTGACCGCCATCGCCGTGACGCCCGGCACCGCCAGCATTGCCATGACTGCAACGCAGCAGTTCACCGCCACCGCAACCTACAGCGACGGATCGACCGCCAATGTCACGTCCTCCGCGACGTGGGCAGTTTCGAATTCCGCCGTTGCAACAGTGAGCACCGCCGGCGTGGCAACTCCAGTCGCCGCCGGATCCACGACCATCACGGCCACGCTCAGCAAAGTCTCAGGAAGTGCATCACTCGCCGTCACCGCTGCGGCTCCCACGCTTTCTACCATCGCCGTCACGCCCGCAACTGCGAGCATCGGCGTTAGCGCCACGCAGCAATACGTCGCCACCGGCACCTACAGCGACGGCTCGACCCAGACCATCACCTCAACGGTGACGTGGACGTCCTCCAGCACCGCGACCGCGACCATCAGCGCCACTGGCTTAGCCACCGGCGTCGCCGCCGGATCGTCGACCATCACCGCAGCCCTTTCCGGCGTCAGTGGAACCGCCGCCCTCACCGTGACGGCAGCGGCGCCCACGCTCTCCTCCATCGCCGTCACGCCCGTAACCGCCAGCATCACCGCCGGCGCAACACAGCAGTTCACCGCCACGGCGACCTACAGCGACGGCACCACCGGGAACGTCACGTCCACGGCAACCTGGACTTCCTCAAAGACCTCCGTTGCGACGATTGACTCCGCAGGCCTCGCCACCGGCGTTGCCGCCGGAACTTCGACCATCACGGCGTCCCTCTCGGGCGTCAGCGGAAGCACGGTCCTCACCGTCACGGCCCCGACCGTTACCTCCATCGCTGTCACGCCCAATCCAGCGAGCTTCGCTGCCGACGCTACACTGCAATTCACCGCGACCGCGACCTACAGCAACGGCACCACCGGGAACGTTTCCTCGACCGCAACCTGGACCTCCTCCAATACCGCCGCGGCCACGATCGATTCTTCCGGCCTCGCCAGCGGCGTTGCCCAGGGAACCACCACCATCACCGCGTCAGTCGGCGCCATCAGCGGAACCGCAGCGGCCACAGTTACCGTTGCTTCCACTTCAGCCGTTTCCATCCCCACCTGGCACGTGGACAACAATCGCAGCGGTCTGAACGCGCAGGAAACCACCCTGACGCCCACGAACGTGAATTCCTCCACATTCGGCAAAGTTTTTTCGTACCTCGTCGACAGCTATGCGTATGCCGAGCCACTGATCATCTCGAACCTGACTATCAATGGCGCTACGCACAACGTTCTGTTCGTCGCCACTGAGAACGACAGCGTCTACGCCTTCGACGCGGACAATGGCAACCAGACGCCGCTGTGGAAGACCCCGCTGCTCGAGACGAATGAAACTCCGCTCACCAATGCCTCGATTCAGCCCTATCAGGGCATTACCGGAACACCGGTGATCGACACCAAGACGAATACCCTTTACGTGGTTTCGGTCGCAGAAGAACCAAAAGACCGGATCCGCCACCTTCCGCCTCAACGCGCTCGATATCACGACCGGCGCCCACAAGTTCGGCTCGCCGGTCACCATCGCCGCGTCTGTTCCCGGAACCAACACCCAGAATGGCGTCGGCAACGGCACCACCGTCACGCTCCAGGCCGGATGTGTGCAGCGCGCTGCTCTGCTGGAAGCTAACGGCAACATCTATATCGGCATCGGCAGCTGCCCCACCGGCTGGCTGCTGGCCTATAACGCAACGACCCTCGCGCAGGTGGGCGTGTTTAACGCCAGTCCAAATCTGCCCGGGGAAGGGCCGTACGCGAGTGCCGGCGGCGTCTGGATGGGCAGCGGCGGCCCAGTCGCCGACAGCAGCGGAAATGTCTACATTACGACCGGCAACGGTCCGTGGGACGGGCAGACCGCGTTTTCTGACTCCGTTCTGAGATTCCCACCCACGATCACAGCTGGACCCAACGGCACGATGCAGCCGTCGGATTACTTCACGCCGTCCACGTACCAGTACATGGACTGCGCCGATTCCGATCTGGCGGCCGGCGGACTCCTGCTCATCCCCGGGAGCACCACGCTGGTCACCGGCGGCAAGATGGGCAAGCTCTATCTCACCAACGCCGGCAACCTCGGCCACGAGAACTCCACGGATTCAGGAGCGGAGCAGGAACTCTGGTTCGAGTCGGATCTGAGTGCGCCTTACACCTCGAATCCCTGCAACGACGCGAACGGCAAAACTTACACCACCGACGTCAACGCCTACCAGATCTACGGCACCAGCGCGTACTTCAACGGCTATTTGTACCTCGGCGTCACGCCGACCGGATCCGGCACCGTCGCTCCCATCCGCCAGTTCAAGTGGGATTCGTCCGCGCTGACGCTCACCCCCGGCGCCTACACCTCGCCGAACAATACTGTGAGCACGCGCGGAACGACGCCGTTTATCTCGTCCAACGGCAGCTCCGACGGCATCGTTTGGGCCATCCTCGACGGAGTCCCGCTGCAGCAGGGAACTCCTACTGCCGCTACGCTCTACGCCTACGACGCGGATAACTTCCCCAACATGCTCTACAACAGTTCGCCAGAATTCCGCGGACGCGGCCGGCTACTCGATCAAGTTCACCTCGCCGGTCGTCGCCAACGGCAAAGTCTATATCTCCACCGGGCACGACCTCACCACCGCGTCCAATCCCCAGGGCGAAATCGACGTTTACGGTCCGAAGTAGCAGCCGCGTTTCACTGCACTTCCTTGCCGCACGGAAAAAGCCTCGCAAACCGCGAGGCTTTTTCCTTTCGTCCGCCTGTCTCCCCTCAACGTTCTATAGTTGAGAGTCGAAATCCCACACATCGGAGAAAACTCCTGGCCTGCGACGATCTCAGAGAATGGATCAAAGTCCTCGATAAAGCGGGCGAGCTCACGCGCGTCCGCGAAGAAGTAGACCCCATTCTCGAAATGGCCGAGATTGCCGACCGCGTGTCGAAGTTCCCACGCGGCGGCTGCGCCCTTCTCTTCGAAAACGTCAAAGGCTATCCCGGCTCCCGCGTCCTCATGAATCAGTTCGGCAGCGAGCGCCGCATGAAGCTCGCCCTCGGCCTTGATCCCGATTCCGGCTCGCTCGACGACATCGCCGGCCGCATCCGCGCTCTCCTCGAAGTCAAATCTCCCGAAGGCTTCCTGGAAAAACTGAAGATGCTTCCCATGCTCGCGGACATCGGCAAATTCTTCCCCAAAACCATCGCCGCCAAAGACGCGCCCTGCAAGGAAGTCATTCACCGCGACAACTTCTCCGTCCTCGATTTTCCTGTCCTGCAAACCTGGCCTCTCGATGCCGGACGCTTCATCACCCTCCCCTGCGTCGTTACCCGCGATCCCAAAACCGGCAAGCGCAACATGGGCATGTATCGCATGCAGGTCTACGACGGCCAAACCACCGGCATGCACTGGCAGCGCCAGAAGAACGCCGCCGAGCATCTCCGCGAGCGGCTTCGCGCCGCAGTCAGGCACAGCGCATCCGCGCGTGTGCAGGCCATGGCCGAAACCTCCGGCGGCACCGACGAACATCACCCTCACCAACCTTGATCTCGCGAACAACCAGCTCGAAGTCGCCGTAGCCATCGGCACCGATCCCGCCACCACTTTTTCTGCCATCGTTCCCGCGCCGCCCGAAGTCGAAGAGTTTCTCATCGCCGGATTCCTCCGCCAGCAGCCCGTCGAGCTGGTGAAATGCGAGACCGTCGACCTCGAAGTTCCCGCCCACGCCGAAATTGTTCTCGAAGGCTACGTCCGCCTCGACGAGCTGCGCTCCGAAGGCCCCTTCGGCGACCACACCGGCTTCTACACCATGCCCGAGGACTACCCCGTCTTCCACATCACCTGCATCACGCACCGCAAAGATCCCATCTGGTCGGCGACGGTGGTCGGCAAGCCGCCGCAGGAAGACGCGTGGATGGGCAAAGCCGTCGAGCGCATCTTCCTCCCGCTCTTCCGCCTCACGCTGCCGGAAATCGTCGACATCAATCTCCCCGTCGAAGCCGTCTTCCACAACCTCATGATCGTGTCCATCCGCAAAAGCTACGCGGGCCACGCGCGCAAGGTCATGAACGGCGTCTGGGCCATGGGCCAGGCCATGTTCACCAAATGCATCATCGTTGTCGACGAAGACTGCGACGTTCAGAACCTCACCGAAGTCACCCTCCGCGTCGCCAACAACATCGATCCGGAACGCGACATTCAGTTCACGTTAGGCCCCGTCGACTCTCTCGACCACGCCTCCCGCATGCCCAACTACGGCAGCAAAATGGGCATCGACGCCACCCGCAAATGGCCCGCCGAGGGCTTCACCCGCCCCTGGCCCCCGATGATCGAGATGGACGCGGCCACAAAATCCCGCGTAGACGCGATCTGGAAAAAACTCGGCATCGATTAAGCTACGATCCAGGTATGCGGAAGAGGACAAAACGCGATAAGAACGAGAACCGAGTCAAGCCAGGTTCGAACACAAGGCCCGTCAAATTGGTGCGGGACCGCGCAGGTCACCTCTTGATCGTGGGCGTCGGTGCATCTGGCATTGACTGGGACCGTATCGTCGACAACATGCGTGATGAGCGGATACGCGAAATTGCGCGGCGGTGAGCGCCGGGTGCCCCATCTCTGCCCGGGTTTGGCAGATGTGGGAAATGCGCGAAGCGCATCCGCATTCGGTCTTTTGTCACGACGCGACTGCACGCGATAAAGCGTTGCATTGAAGGGACACGGCTTCACAGCTTGCGGAAAAACTCGGAATCGGCTGGAAGAAACTTCCCTCCGGGGCTAAAGCCCAACGTATTCTCAGTCCTTTACGGCACAGCTGAAGCTGTGCCCCTTCAAAGCAATTCGTTTTTCCGCAAGCTGTTCAGCCGTGCCAACAAGACTCCAGAAGGAAAGCGGCTTGAGCCGCTGAGAGAACTATCCCCTTATTCCACCGCCTTCAACTCAATCGACACTAAATTCCGCACCGACCGCGCCGGCCGCTTATCCTCGCTCACAATCAGCCGAAACGGCCCCGTCGCCCCCAGCGGCTTCCCATCCATCGCATCCGCCACCAGCACCATTCCCGGATGAAACTCCGGATCGATCTCCGCCAGCGCCACCACGCTTTTGTACCCGTCCGACCCCGTCGCCACCACGTAATCCGTCAGCGCCTTCCCATGCAGCGCCTCGCCATGCGGAACTCCCAGCTTCGCCAGCAAATCCATCAGCGGCACGCCGGAGAAGGTCTCATTGGCCTTCGTGTGATGATCGAAAATCGTCACCGTCTGATGCGGCAAATCCTTGAGGGTCGCGAGTGTATACCACGCCGGGCTGTCCCGGCTCTCGCGTGAGTAAGTCAGTCCCGGTGGTCGCCGCTGGTGCCGCGGAACTCTGCGCCACCTCCGAATGGGTATCCGGGCCCAGGATGATCGGGAACGGTCCGGGACCCTGATATCCCGCTTCGACTGGATCGATTGCGAGCCGCACCGGCAGCTCATGATCCGCACGAATGTCGATCTCGCGCTCCCACCATTTGAAGGGCCAGCCACCCACCCGCAACGTGTAGATCACGAGTGAAAGCGATAAGTTGAGCGATCGGCAGTGAATTGTTCCAGGACGGCGACCGGCGTTGTTGCGCGCAATCCGTGTGCGAAGCGTGAGTCATCGCCGCCCCAGTCGGATCCTGCACGTCGACGATCAACTGCACGTCGCTCTGAATCAGTGCATCGCGCGGATTTCCCGACGTAGGCATTCCATTCTCCGGATCCGGCCACTGTGACGACCTGGAGAGCCAAGGTGAACATCCATCTTTTGTTGGACGGCTGAATATCCCGGGGCGACGATCCGCAGATCGTATTCACCCGGAAGCACACCCATCGTGGCTCGTCCTTGTGTATCTGTTAAGAGATCGGCTCCGGATGGTGTGCCCCAGGACACTCGCATGCACGCTCCCTGAATCGGTGCTCCTGTCGGACCCATCACTTCGACAGCCACGGGTATGTCCATGTCCTGCGACGACCCCAACGGTATTCCACTCAGGAAAAGAACCAACCCCACCAGCCCCGCAATCCGCGCCCTCATCATCGTTCCACCCTCACGCACCCCATCGTAATCCCGCCCGTCAGACACACTCACCCCTCCGCGCGTTTTCCATCTAAACTAGAGACTCATGGCGCATCTTCAGGATCAGCTCGACGAAATCACCGCCAACACCCGCACCCTCGTCCAGCCCGAGCGCCTCGCCATCGGCGAACGCGCCATCGAGGAGCTCTACGCCTCCGGCCTCGAGCAGAACATCCTGCCCGTCGGCGCCACCGCTCCTGAATTCGCCCTGCCCGACTTCTCCGGCAAGCTCGTTCGCTCCACCGACCTGCTCGCCCTCGGGCCGCTGGTCGTCAATTTCTTCCGCGGCCGCTGGTGCCCCTACTGCGTCACCGAAATGGAAACGTGGCGCGACCTCTATCCCGCCCTCCGCGAACGCGGCGCCCTCGTCATCGGCATCTCCCCGCAAACCCAGCGCCAGAGCGACTTCACCGCCGGCCAGCACGCCATCCCGTTCCCGCTGCTCACCGACGCGGGCTGCGCCGTCGCCGAAAAATTCGGCCTCGTCTGGACTCTCCCCGCCTATCTGCAAAAGTATTACCGCAGCATCCTGCTCAACATCCCCTTCGTCAACGGCGACCAAAGCTGGAAGCTGCCTCTGCCCGCAACGTATGTCATCGGAAGCGACGGCAAAATCCTCTACGCCGAAGCCCACGCCGACTTCCGCGTCCGCCCCGAACCCGAAGACGTGCTGCGCGCCCTACCCACTTTCGCCCGCTCGGAATAGTTAGTCAGGGCAGGGAATTCGTGCGCGAAGCGCCTCCGCCTGGACGGCCAGTCCCTATCCCAGCGGCAAGAAATACTGCGTCCCATGCACCGGCTCGCTGAGCCGCTTCAGCAGCGCCTGCAGATCGCGATTGTTGTTCACAAAATCGATCTCGTTCGTATTCACCACCAGCAAATCGCTTGCCGAGTAATGAAAGAAGTAGTGCTCGTACGCCGCCGCCACCTGCTCAATGTACTTCTCGCTGATCGCGCGCTCGCCCGGCACGCCCTTGCGCTTCAGCCGCTGCTTCAGCACCTCCGGCGTGGCCTGCAGATAGATCACCAGCTCCGGCGTCGGAATATCCGAGCGAAACATCTGGTAATACCGGTTGTAGAGCGCCAGCTCGGCGTCGCTTAAATTGACGTACGCGAAAATCTTGTCCTTCTCAAACAAATAATCCGCGACCACCGGATAAGCTGAAATCCTCCACGTCCTGCAGCTGCTCGTGCCGCTGCATCAGGAACCACATCTGCGTGGCGAACGCCATGCCCGCCTGCCCCTGGTAGAAGCGGTCGAGAAAAGGATTGTCTTCCGGCTCCACAATCCGCCGCGCGTGCAGCGTCTCCGCCAGCACCTGCGCCAGCGTCGATTTCCCGGCGCGAATCGGCCCTTCTACGGCAATAAATCGCGGCTGTCCAAAAAGATTAGCCATCGTCTAAAAATCGTCAGCGAAAGAAATACGAAGATACCACGACCCGGCCCCCCTGCAAACCCGGCATACACTGATCACACATGCTCGCCGCCCTCTCCACAGCCATCGCCGCCACCGGCCTCACCGCCGGCGCCTGCGCCTACGCTGCGCTCTGGCCCGAATCCCAAATCTTCGGCCGCACCCTCATCGCCGGGACCAATCCAGCTGAGTTCGCCCTCACCTTCGACGACGGCCCCAACGACCCGTACACGCCCGCAACTTCTCGACCTGCTCGCCGAGCACAACGTCCGCGCCACCTTCTTCGTGATCGGCAACTTCGTCCGCGACCGCCCTGAGCTAGCCCGCCAAATCCTCGCCGCCGGTCACCTCATCGGCAACCACACCACCACTCATCCCTGGCTGCCGCTGCTTTCGCCGCGTCAGGTCCGCAATCAGCTCGCCTTCTGCAACGCGATGATTGAAGACGCCATCGGCCAACGCGTCCATTTCTTCCGCCCACCCCACGGCGCGCGGCGTCCAGACATTCTCCGCTCCGCATGCGACCTCGGCCTCACGCCTGTTCTTTGGAACGCGATGGGTTACGACTGGCAGCCCCGCCAGTCGCCCGAACAAATCGCCGCCCACCTCACGCGCGGCATCGTGCGCAATCAGCAGCGAGGCCGCGGATCCAACCTGCTCCTCCACGACGGCAGCCACACCCGCCTCGGTGTCGACCGCTCCCGCTCCATCGCCGCTGCGCGCCTCATCCTTGAGCGTTACCCACCCGCGACCACCCGCTACGTCACGGTCGACGCCTGGACCTGAGTCCGCATCCGTTTCCGCACCCGCCCCGCAATCCCGTATAAATATCCCAACGGAGGCCCCACGTCTTCATGCTGCTCGACGACATTCGCTATTCCCTGCGCCAGTTCCTCAAGACTCCCGGCTTTACCGTCACCGCCGTCCTCACGCTCGCGCTGGGCATCGGGGCCACCACCGCCATCTTCACGCTCATCCATGCCATCCTGCTCAAATCCCTTCCCGTCGCGAATCCCAGCCAGCTCGTCCGCGTCGGCAACAACGAGAACTGCTGCATCAACGGCGGCCTTGAGGACGACTGGTCGCTCTTCTCCACCGAGCAGTATCGCGAATTCCGCGACCACACGCCCGGCTTCTCCAACCTCGCCGCCTTCCAGGCGGGACGCTCCGAAGTCGGCGTGCGCCGCGCTGGCACCAACGATCCCGCCAGGCCCTTCGTCAGCGAGTTCGTCTCCGGCAACGCCTTCGATACCTTCGGACTCACTGCCTGGTCGGGACGTCTTCTGCGTCAATCCGACGACCAAAAAGGCGCGGCGCCCGTTGCCGTCATCACCTATCGCACCTGGCAGCAAAAATTCGGCGCGGATCCCTCCGTCGTCGGGTCGACGTTTCCTCATCAACGGTCAGGCTTTCACCATTGTCGGCATCACGCCGCCCGGCTTCTTCGGCGAGCGCCTCACCAGCGACCCCGCCGCTTTCTGGCTGCCTCTCAGCGCTTCGCCCATTATTGAGGCGGGCACCTTTGATGTGCTCGATCACCCCGAGCTCGAATGGCTCAACGTCATCGGACGCCTCCAGCCCGGCGCCAACCAAAAGCAAATCGAGTCGCGCCTGCAGGTCGAGCTCCGCCAGTTCCTCCAGAGTCCTCTCAGCAAGCTCCCCAAAGATGCCGCCCAGTTCATTCCCAAACAGACCCTCCACCTCACCTACGGCGGCGGCGGCGTTCAGCAAATGCAGGAGCAGTACCGCTCCGGCCTGCACCTGCTCATGTGGATCTCCGCTTTCGTTCTCCTCATCGCCTGCGCTAACCTCGCCAACCTCATGCTGGTGCGAGCCACCTCGCGCAAATCCCAGACCTCCGTCCGCTCCGCCCTCGGCGCACCGCGCAGCCGTCTCGTCAGCCAGGCCCTCACGGAAAGCGTCGTCCTTGCCGTCCTCGGCGGCATCGCCGGAATCGGTGTCGCCTACTTAGGCGCGCGCGTATTGCTCAGTTGGGCTGCCGGACACAGCTACCTTCCTATCGATCCATCGCCCTCGCTCCCCGTTCTTGGCTTCGCCTTTGGCGTGTCGCTGGTCACCGGCATCGTCTTCGGCACCGCGCCTGCGTGGATGACCGCGCACGCCGATCCCATTGAGGCGCTCCGCGGCGCCAATCGCTCCACCAAAACCAGCGGCCTCTGGATCCAGAAAATTCTCGTCATCCTCCAGGCCACTATCTCGCTCGTCCTGCTGTGCGCGGCCGGGCTCCTCATCCGCTCCCTCACCAACCTCCAGCACCAGCACTTCGGCTTCGACACTCACAACCGCTACATCCTCCACATCGATCCGCAGATGGCCGGATACAAAGCGGACCAGGCGGAAGTCTTCTATCGCCAGCTCCATGACACGCTTGCGGCCATCCCCGGCGTCCGCTCCGTCACCTACGCCCTCTACAGCCCCATGGAAGGCAACAACTGGGGCAACACGGCGTACATCGAAGGCCAGGCGCCACCCGCGCCCGGCAGCAACTCCAACAACGCTTCCTGGGATCGCGTCAGCCCCGGCTACTTCCAGAGCATCGGCACCCGCCTCGTCGCCGGACGCACCTTTACCGATCAGGACAACGCCGCCTCGCAAAATGTCGCCGTCGTCAACCAGACCTTCGCCAAACGATTCTTCAAAGATTCCGCCATCGGCCATCACTTCGGCGATCTTGATCAGAAATATGCCGGCAATTTTGAAATCGTCGGCATCGTCGAAGACACGCAATATTGGGATCCTGACAGCAAAATCCGCGCCATGTTCTTCCTCCCCGCCAATCAGTGGTCCAAATACGACGATTCCTCCGAGACCATGTTCGAAAACGTCTCCCACCTCGCCATGGATACGGTCGTCCTCCAGACCGCCGGCCATCTTCCTGGCCTCGAAGCGCAGGTGCGCAACGCCGTTAATCAAATCAATCCCAACCTCACCGTCAACGACTTCGAAGGATTCGATGTCCAGGTGAAAGATCAGTTCATTGGCCAGGAAATCCTCGTTCGCCTCACGTCGATTTTCGGATTTGTCGCGCTGGCCCTCGCCGCCATCGGCCTCTACGGCGTCACGTCTTACTCCGTCCAGCAGCGCACCAGCGAAATCGGCATCCGCATGGCGCTCGGCGCCGACCGCACCGGCATCCTGAAGATGGTCCTCGGCACCGCCTTCCTCCAGGCCGGCATCGGCCTCGCCATCGGCCTGCCCGGCGCTGTCCTCGTTGGACACCTCATGGCCAGCCACCTCTACGGCGTCCAGCCCTGGGATCCACCCGTCCTCCTCGGCACCACCGTCATCCTCGCCCTCGCCGCGTTTCTCGCCGCCGTCATCCCCGCCCAGCGTGCCGCCGGCATTGAGCCCATGGTCGCCCTGCGCATCGAGTAACCATGCATCTGGAATCCATCTTCAAGGCGCTCACCTTCGTCTGGCTCATCGGCGAAATCCTCATCGCCGTCCTCACCTTCACCCGCAAGGGGGAAGGGAAGATCCAGGATCGCGGCACTCAGATCATGCTCTGGATCGTCCTCATCGCCTCACTCCGCATCGACGAATGGCTACATAACATCTTCCCGCCTGACATGCCCGGCAGTTACACCTGGCTGCGGCCTGTGGCCCTGGTGATCCTCATTCTCGGTCTGGTGCTGCGCGGAGTCGCCGTCTTCAATCTCGGCCGGGCCTTCAGCGCCAACGTAGCCCTGCGCGCGGGTCAGCAACTGCAAGCGCACCGGACTCTATCGCATCGTCCGCCATCCTTCCTACTTCGGCCTCGAACTCATTCTCCTGGCCCTTGGCCTCCACGCCCGCACCTGGGTCTGCCTCGCTGAGGTCATGATCCCCTGTACGCTGGCTCTCCTCTATCGCATCCACGTGGAAGAGATCGCCCTCCGCCAGGCCTTCGGCGCCGAGTACGAAGACTACAGCCGCACCACAAAACGCCTGTTCCCCTTTATCTATTGACCAGATGACCAGAAGGGAATCGAGCGCTCCGGCCGCCAAACGATCTTCGTTTCCAATCTGCAGGCCCCATCCCACTTCCGCGTCATCAACACGGCCCACCGCGAGCGTTAAAATAGGTGTGCATTCCTGCAGTTCATTTGCCCTGGAGGATTACCCAATGGGTCCCGGTAGTTTCGACGACTTTGTTCAGCGCGAAAACGATGCCGCCAGAATAGCTCGCGGAGAAACAACCGATTGGCAAGCCGAAAAGACTGCGTGGCTCGGCATGGTTCGCGACCTCTACACGCGTCTCAACGGATTTCTCAAGCCCTACATCGAAGCCGGCCAAATCTCTATCACCTTCCACGATGCCGACATCAGCGAAGAGCATCTCGGCGTCTACGCCGTGCCCGTCGCCGCCATCACCATTGGCGCCAAGACTGTTACCCTTGAGCCCGTCGGCACCATTCAGGTCGGCTCTCGGGGACGCATCGACGTCATCGGCAACCTCTCCCGCGCGCAACTCATTCTCGTCGAGCGCGGATCCGTCGCCCAGCTCCTGCCCTCGTCCGGCGTCGGCAAAGCCCGCCAGGGCATCAAGCCTCTCGCCGATGGTCTGTGGATGTGGAAGATCGTCACGCGCGACACTGTCGACCTGACCCGCGAAGCCTTCCTCAGCCTCATCGTCGAAGTCGCCAAAGGCTAAGTAGCGGACGCGCCGCCGGCACTCCCCGTCCGGCTACGCTTGCATCTCCTTCAAATCCGCACTCACCACCAGCCGCGCCTCCGTAGCCCGCTGCACATCCTCCACGCGTCAGCCCCGGAGCAATCTCCTCCAGCACCAGTCCCTCCGGCGTCACGCGAATCCACGCCATCTCCGTCGCAATCGTCTCCACCACGCGCACGCCCGTCAGCGGCAGCGTGCACTTCTTCAAAATCTTGGGAGCTCCTTCTTTCGTCGTGTGCTCCATCGCCACAATCACCCGCCGCGCGCTCGCCACCAGATCCATCGCGCCGCCCATCCCCTTCACCATCTTGCCGGGGATCATCCAGTTCGCCAGCGTCCCTTCCTCATCCACTTCCATCGCGCCCAGCACGCTCAGGTCGATGTGCCCGCCGCGAATCATCGCAAACGAGTCCGCGCTCGAGAAGATACGACGTCCCCGGCATCGCCGACACCGTCTCTTTCCCCGCGTTGATCAAATCCGGATCAACGTCGTCCTGCCAGCGGATACGGCCCCACCCCCAGCATCCCGTTCTCGGACTGCAGCACCACTTCAATCCCCGGCGGCACATGGTTCGCCACCAGCGTCGGCAGCCCGATGCCGAGGTTCACGTAAAATCCATCCTGCAGTTCGCGCGCCACGCGCCGCACAATTCGCTCGCGCTTCTGCCGCGGGCGACAATCCCATCGCTGAATTCGATACAGTAGTCATGGTCGATGCATTCTGCCGTCTTCAATATACGGGCAAGATCGCTCCTGCGGGGAACCGTGCTCGTCATCGGCAGCCTGGTCGTTGCCTGCGTTTGCGCCGGCTTCCCTGACATCCATCCCTCGCGCCTGGATCATCCTGCCCGGCGCTCGCCGCCCTCTACGGCACCTGGGAAACCACCCGCTGTCTCCGCCCGCGCTGGAGTCTTCTACCACGGCGGCGTCATGCTCCTCCTCTACACCGACGTCCTCGTCGTCGCTCTCATCCTCTTCCTGCTCCTCTACCCCTACGCCCGCTGGCTCCAGGGACTGTAGGTTCCGGCAAACGCCGCCGCCATGCTAAAAGAGGAGATGGCTCGCACCCGCAAGTTTCCAGCCGCAATCTTCGCGCTCGTCCTCGCCACCACCGCCGCCTGCGCGCAAACTCCCGCCGCGCCCGCAGGGCCGCAGACCCTCGCAGCGCGCATCGCCTCCCTGCGCCGCTACCCCGGCCTGCTGCCGCTCGACTGGGACGCCAAAGCCGGCAAGCTCTACCTCGAAGTCCCCCTCACCAGCGCCGACCACACCCGCTCCGCTGACTACATCTATGCCCACTCGCTCCCGTGGGGTATGGGCTCCAACGACGTTGGCCTCGACCGCGGCCAAATCTCCGAAGGCGTCCTCGTCCACTTCGAGCGCACCGGCAACAAGCTCCTCCTCATCCAGGCCAACACCGCTTTCCGCACCACCTCCACCGACCCCGCCGCCCAGCTCGCCGTCGCGCAATCTTTTCCTGCGTCCGTCCTCGCTGGATTCACGGTTGACGCCGAAGGCCCAGACGGAACCGTCCTCGTCGATGCCACGCAGTTCTTCCTCAGCGACGTCCACCACGTCGTCGAATCTCTCGCTCGCGCCGCCCAGGGCTCCTGGCACGTCGATCCCGCGCGTTCCACCATCGCTCTCGACGCCACCCGCGCCTTCCCCAAAAACACGGAAGTCGAAGCCGAGCTCACCTTCGTCCCCCGCGAAGAATCTGCCGGCCCTCCGGCCCGCTTTGTCGAGGACGTCACACCTTATCCACGCGCCATGACCATCCGCGAGCACCAGTCCTTCATCGAGCTGCCGCCGCCCGGCTTTACCCCGCGCCGCTTCTCGCCCCGCGCCGGCTATTTCCCCGCCACCTGGCGCGACTACGACACGCCCCTCGGCCAGCCACTCGACCAGCAATTCATCATCCGCCATCGCCTCATCAAGCAGGATCCGAACTGCACGCACGCCTGCGTCGCCGTCACGCCGCTCCAGTACTACGTCGATCGTGGCGCGCCGCCCCTCATTCGCCAGGCTCTCGTCGAAGGCGCGCGCTGGTGGGATCAGGCCTTCCAGGCCGCTGGCTGGGCGCCCGGCACCTTCCGCGTCGACCTGCTCCCGGAAGGCGCCGACCCCATGGACGTCCGCTACAACATCATCCAGTGGGTCCATCGCTACACGCCGCGGCTGGAGCTACGGCGCCGCCGTCGTCGATCCCCGCACCGGCGAAATTATCAAGGGCAACGTCACCCTCGGCAGCCTCCGCGGACGCCAGGATTATCTCATCGCCCAGGCCCTGCTCGCGCCCTACGCCAACGGCAAAGCCCAGCCGGATCCCGCGCACGATCCCAGCCCTGCAGATGGTCCTCCAGCGCATTCGCCAGCTCGCCGCGCACGAGACCGGACACACCCTCGGCCTCGCTCACAACTTCGCCGCCAGCAGCTTCCCGCACCCGCCGGACGAAACCGTCTCCGTCATGGATTACCCGCACCCCTGGGTCACCCTCGACGCCAACGGCGTCCCCGACCTGTCGCACGCCTATCCCGTGAACATCGGCATCTGGGACAAAGTCGCCATCGACTACGGCTACCGCGAATTCGATCGCGACGGTCATCCCGTCGAAGACCCTGCGGCCCTCAACCAAATCCTCACCAACTCCGAAAAGACCGGCCTCATTTACATCACCGACGAAGACGCGCGTCCCGCCGGCTCCGCCCATCCCCACGCCCATCTCTGGGATAACGGCGCCGATCCAGCCGTTGAATTGAATCGCGTTTTAGAAGTCCGCGCGGCCGCCCTCAAACGCTTCGGCCAGGACGCTATCCAACAGGGCATGCCTCTCGCCCAGCTTGAGGACACCCTCGTTCCCCTGTATCTCTTCCACCGCTACCAGACCGAAGCCGCCACCAAAGAAATCGCTGGCCTCGACTACCGCTACAACGTCCGCGGCGACGGCCAAATGCTTCCGCAAATCGTCGCCCCTGCCGACCAGCGTGCCGCTCTCGCTGCCGTCCTCAAAACGCTCTCGCCCAACACCCTCACTCTGCCTGAATCCCTGCTCGCGCTCTTTCCCCCGCGCCCACCCGGCCTGCCCCGCACCGAGGAAAGCTTCCCCTCCGCGACTGGCCTCACCTTCGACCCCGTTGCTGCCGCGCAGTCCGCCGCCGACCTCACCCTAACGCTGCTCTTCAACCCGCAACGCGCCAACCGGCTTGTCGAATACCACGCCCGCGATGCCGCCGAGCCCTCCCTCGACGACGTCATTGAGGCCACCCTGGCCTCCACGCATACCGCAACGGCTGACTCCGGCCTCGCGCAACAGGTCCGCCACGCCGTCGACGACCGCATCCTGCTCGCCCTGATGGCTCTCGGCGCCAACCCCGCCGCTTCGCCCCAAACCCAGGCCATCGTCCGCTCCGCTCTCAGCGCCCATCTCCTCACGCTCCGCGGCCCGGCCGGATCCGCCGAAGAAAGCGCCTTCAATCTCTTCGAAGCCTCCCGCATCGATAGCTTCTTGGCCGATCCCTCAAAATTCATCCCCGCCAAACCCATCCCCACACCCCCGGGCATGCCCATCGGCGACGACGAAGACTAATCGCAACTGAAAAGGCTAACCATTTCTCCTCGAAATGGTTAGCCTCAATTGTGAATCTAGAGAATGAAGTTTCAAAGGCGGAAATCAGCCCAACGCCGCCGCCGTTTCTAACTCCCGCAGCGTTTCCGAGTACGGCGCCCGAAGCACCCCGCGCTCCGTAATAATCGCCGACACATATTTTGCCGGAGTCACGTCAAACGCTGGGTTCTCGATGCCCACTCCATGCGGCGTCAGCTGCTTGCCGCCGTGGTGCGTCACTTCCACCGCCGACCGCTGCTCAATCGGAATCGCGTCTCCCGTCGGCGTCCTCAGATCGATCGTCGACCACGGCGCCGCCACAAAGAAGGGAATCCCGTGCTCCTTCGCCAGCACCGCCACCCCGTAGGTCCCAATCTTGTTGGCGACATCGCCATTCGCGGCAATGCGGTCTGCGCCCACAATCACGGCCTGAATCTTCCCCTGCCGCATCAGGCTGGCCGCCATGTTGTCGCACAGCACGGTAGTCGGAATCCCATCGTGCATCAGCTCCCACGCGGTTAGCCGCGCTCCCTGCAAAAACGGACGTGTCTCGTCTGCGTAGACGTGGATCACAGTGTCCCTCTTCGACCGCGGACCGGATCACCCCCAGTGCCGTTCCGTAGCCGCACGTCGCCAGCGCGCCCGCGTTGCAGTGTGTCAGCACCCCGCCCTGCAGCGGCAGCAGGGAAGCGCCATGCGCCCCCATCGTCCGGCAAGCCTCAATATCCTCGTCGTACATCCGCTGTGCTTCGGCAATCACCACGGCGCGCACCGTGGCCACGGTCGCCCCAATCTTGTCCGCTTCCGTGCCAAAAACTTTCCTCATCCGCTCAATAGCCCAGAACAAGTTAACCGCGGTCGGCCGCGTCGCGGCCAGCGTCGTGCACATGGTCGCAAACTCCGCCGAAAGCTCTGCAACATTCGCCGCAGAACTGTTCTTGACCCCCAGCGCCAAACCCATCGCTGCGGACACTCCAATGGCTGGCGCGCCGCGCACCACCATCGTGGTAATCACATCGGCTACCTGTTGGTAACTGGTTGCAGTTACGTACGTTTCTTCGAGGGGGAGCCGCGTCTGGTCGAGAAAACGAACCCCTTCAGCCGTCCATTCAAGCGTGGGAATCATGCCTTCCAGTGTAACGGCACCCATCCCAGGTAACCAAGTCCCCGGTTCCCTGGCGTCTCGATGTCGATCTTTGAAACTATTTGAAATTTTTTTGCGTCAGAAATGGCTGCAATCGGCGATGATGGTGTTTTAATAATGGTTCCCCGGCCAGTTGCCGATTACACATTATGTAACCGACACTGCTGTTCTGATCGAGGATCGGTACGGAAACATGCGAACTTCGGAATCGAGAAAACACGTGAGAACCAAATTGCAGTGCCCACACTGCAAAGAAGAGCAACTCGCCCGCATCGCACGGCGCGGCTTCTTCAGAGAACGCGTCTTCCCCAAGTTCGGCTACTTTCCCTGGGAATGTGCCATCTGCCGCAATGAGTTTCTCATCCGCAAACGCGGCGGCGCCTATCGCAAAGCGTCCACGTCCAGCACGGTCATCAAAGACCGCACCCCCGCGCCGGAAGGCAATACTCCCCGCTAGCGCAACTCCGTCTCATTTCTACCGATCTTCTGCAATGCACACTACTGCACGCTCGCGCCATAGCGCCGCTCGAATTCTCCTGCGGCCGCGCGCAATCCATCCAGCGGCGTAAGCCGCGGCAACTCCGCTCCCAGCCGCTGCAATTCCGCCACCGCAATCTCTGTAGCAATATTACCCACCAGCGCGTCCTGCGCAAACGGGCATCCGCCATATCCGCCAATCGCCGTGTCGAATCGCCGGCACCCCGCTGCATACGCTGCGCGAATCTTTGCTGCCGCTTCATCCGGCCTCGCGTGCAGATGCACGCCAATCGTGATGCGCTCGTTCACCGCCGCCGACACCGCGCCCACCACGTCCCCAATTTGTGCCGCCGTGGCCACGCCTACTGTATCCGCGAGCGATATCTGCGTGATCCCCGAGTCCACCAGCAGATCGCAGGCCGCCACCACTTCCTCGCTGCTCCACACGTCTCCGTACGGATTCCCAAACGCCATCGAAATATAGGCGACCACGCCCAGCCCCGCCTGATACGCGGCCTGCCCCACGGCGTCCAGAGCGTCCAGGCTCTCTTCCGGTGTCTGGTGCTGGTTACGCTTCAGGAACTGCGGCGAGATCGAGTACGGAAATCCCAGCGTCGTCACGGCTTCCGTCTCAATCGCTCGCTCCGCGCCTTTGGGATTGACCACGATCCCAATAATCTCCACGTCCCCCGGCGGATCCACAAACCGCAGCACCTGCTCCGCGTCCGCCATCTGCGGCACTGCCGACGGCGACACAAACGACACCGCATCGATGTGCCGGAATCCCGCGGCAATCAGCGTGCGCAAATAATCCGCCTTCAGCTCAGCAGGGATCGCCTTCGGCAATCCCTGCCACGCATCCCGCGGACACTCAATCAGTTTCACTTCGTTCGTCATGGCAAAAAGGCGTAGCGCATCGTGAAGTCAGCGCACAGCAGCACTCCGTAGGGTATCAGCGCCAGCCCCATCCAGAATCGCCACTGCCGCACCAGCAGCGTCGCCACAAAAAATCCGGTCGCCGCCAGCGTCGCCAGCGAATTCCACTCCGCCAGCCACTCCCGCACATGCGCCTCCAGTGCAAACAGCGCATCCCAACCTGTCTCCGGCGGCACATGCAACACTGTCTGCCCATTGGTCACGATCCCATGCAGCCACAGCAGCATCGCCAGCCCGCAAAACACCAGCGACGGCAGTGACACCGCGGTCAGCGGAATCAGCAGGCTCAGAAATAGGGGTTGTGGCCGAACCGGCGCTTCAGACATGGCGTTCCATGCGTTGGATGCACAACTCCTTCGCATGGGGCGGACACAGCAGCAGGTAAAAATCGTCGCGGCTCGGCCGGTCGTCTTCCCTCCAGTCGGAATAGCGCAGCGTCAGCCCAATCACGCTCTCTTCACACGGCAGCCGCTCGTACCGCTGTTGAAATTGCCGCTGCCGCACGCTCAGCGCTACGAGGTCCTGCGTCACCGGAAACGACCGCAGCTCATTCGGAGGCACCACAAACCCCGACAGCGGCCGCTCAATGGCCAGGCCTTCCTCATCGCGGATCCACAGCCGGTACCCCGACAACCGGTACGACCGCTCTCCGTCATTCCAAACATCCACCATCACTTGCGGCCAGTTCACCGTGTCGTAATAATGCTGGCCATTCTCCGCTCGGTCGCGACGGTAGGTGATGGAGAATGGCTGGTGCGCAAAACGGTCGGCCGTCTCTTCGCGGATCCCCATCCAGAATCGCGGCTGCACCGTAATCCGCGCTTCCCACTGCTCGCGCTGCAGCGCAATCGCCGCCTCCGCCGCCGCCAGTGACCGCCGAGACACATGCAGATACGTCAGCGTCACCATGGCCGTAATCACCGACGCGAAAAAGCTCAGGAGCGCGCCCAGCGCCAGTGCAAACGTGTCGCCGCGCCGGTGCCAGGCCGTCACAAACAAAATCGTGAGCGCCAGGCAAATCACCGCCAGCCCCACCAGCGCAATCAGGAAACGCAGCCGCAGTTGCGTCACCACCATCCGCGCCAGCGTCCGGTGCCGCGTCATGGCCGCCTCTTCGTTCTCAACCGCATTACGCCCGTCCGTCTAGCCCACGTACGCCAGCACCACCACCGCAAACAAACCGCCGAAGTGCAGCAGCAACCCGATAATGAATGCTCGCAGATGCTTATCGGCACGGAACGTGAGCGTCATCACAAGACCGTAGACAGGGAACTGCCCGTAGATGATCCACTGCGTCAGATTTTCCAGCCATTCTTCCGGCACATGCAGCGCCGTGCTCCGCACTACATCCACCCACGGATAGAGCAAAGCAAACGCCTTCGGCCCTTCCAGCGCCAAGAGCGTCGCCGAACGGATCGCCAGCGGGGTAATCAGCAGGCAAACCGCCAGCGGCCAGAATCGCACCCACCCGGGGCGCCCCGCACTCTTTTTCCCAGATGATTTTCTCTTCGGTTTCGCGCGCGCGGCATCGCGCTTTTTCGCAGTGGCTGACGAGGGCATAGGTCGAGAATACTCTGGCCCCCCGCGGAAAAATCACGCTCTCATCAGCGCGAATCTCCGAAGTTATAGGCGTTGAAGCGTCGCCTGCTGCTTTTCCGCTAACCGGACTCCAGCTGACTGCTTTTTAGCTAACCGCTTCTTCGCGAACCGCTTTTCAGCTACCCGCTACCGCTACCAGCTACCAGCTACCAGCTACCAGCTACCAGCTACCAGCTACCAGCTCCGTTACGTTTGCAATATCCCAGGATTAAACTTCGGCACATCCGGATTCAGCGCCGCCGCTTCCAGCGCCATCAGCAGCGCCTCCCGCGTCTTCGCCGGATCGATAATCGCGTCTACCCAAAGCCGCGCCGCCGCGTACCGGCAATCCGTCTGCGCATCGTACGTCGCCTTGGTGGACGCGAACAGTTCCTGCTTCTCCTCGTCGCTTAGCTTGCGCCCGTCGCGCTCCATCTGCCGGATGCGAATCTCCACCAGCGTATTCGCCGCCGACTCGCCGCTCATCACCGCGTACCGCGCATTCGGCCACGCAAAAATAAATCGCGGATCGTAAGCCTTTCCGCACATCGCGTAATTGCCCGCGCCAAACGAGCCCCCAACGATCACCGAAATCTTCGGAACCACTGAATTCGCGACCGCCGTCACCATCTTTGCGCCCGAGCGGATAATTCCGGTCCACTCCGCATCGCGCCCCACCATAAATCCGTTCACGTCATGCAGAAAAATCAGCGGCACCAGATTCTGATTGCAGTCCATGATGAACCGCGCCGCCTTGTCCGCGCTCTCCGCATAAATCACGCCGCCAAATTCCGTCCGCTTCTCGCCCGTGGGACTAGTCTGCGGCTGCGACACTCTCTGGTTCGCCACAATTCCCACCGCGTGCCCGCCAATCCGCGCGTAGCCGCACAGCAGCGTCCGCCCATAGCCGGGTCGATACTCGTCGAACTCGCTGCGATCCGCGATCCGCGCAATCACCTCGCGCATCTCGTAGGTGTTTACCGCGGCCCGCGCCGGATTCACATCCAGCAGCCCATACAAATCCGTCGCCTTATACTTCGGCGCGTCCTTCTCCGCGTGGTACGGCGTCTTGTCAAAGGCTGCACGCGGCGGATGCCCCCACCGTCGCCACCAGCGACCGCAGCCGCGCCAGGCACAGATGATCGTTCGGCTCCTTAAAGTCGACAGTGCCCGAAATCTCCGCGTGCATCGTCGCCCCGCCCAGCTCCTCCGCCGAATACTTCTGCCCAATCGCCGCCTGCACCAGCGCCGGCCCCGCCAGAAACAGTCCGCTGCCTTCCGTCATCAGCACCTGGTCGGTCATCACCGGCAAATATGCGCCGCCCGCCACGCACATGCCCATAATCGCCGTGATCTGCGGAATCCCGCTCGCCGACATCACCGCGTTGTTGCGGAAGATCCGCCCAAAATCGTCCTGATCCGGAAACACATCTTCCTGCAGCGGCAGAAAAATCCCCGACGAATCCACCAGGTAAAGCGTCGGAATCCGGTTCTGCATCGCGATGTGCTGCGCGCGCAGCACCTTCTTCGCCGTCATCGGGAAAAACGAGCCGGCCTTCACCGTCGCATCGTTCGCCACGATCATGCACAGCCGCCCCGCTACGCGCCCCAGCCCCGTCACCACGCCCGCCGACGGCGCGCCGCCCCACTCCTCATACATGCCGAACGCGGCAAACAGCCCCAGTTCGAACAGCTCCGTCCCCTCGTCGATCAGCAAATCGACGCGCTCCCGCGCCGTCAGCCGCTTCTTTCGCATGCTGCGATTCGATGGCCTTGGCGCCGCCGCCCATACGCACTTCCGCTTCCTGCGCGCGGAATCGCCGCCAGCAACTCAGTCATGCTCTGGGCGTGTTTGCCGGCGCGCGCACTGGTCGCATCCAGCTTCGAGGAAATCTGATTGTTCACTTTAGGCAGTTCCGGGATTGCTGTCGCTCATGAGGAGTTTCGGGGACGAAAACTCGTCAGCATACCACGTCGTTGATACGTCTGTTTGCGCGCCGGCCCATTGCGAGTTGGATTCATCCCCGTATGGAATTCAGAAAAATCCGCTTTAGTTGCTGGTCGCCGTCGCCAGCCCCAGCTGCCAGGGAATTTGACTGTACGAGGGAGCGTTGGCTGCGGGGTTGTCTCCCTGGTAGAGAAATTGAAGATTGTTGGGGTCGATCTGGAGCAATTCGTCGTAGCCGGTGCGGAGGATCTCGCCGTGGCTGAAGTCAAGGGTCCAGGGCGGGACGCCACTATCAAAGGTCACATCGTTTGAGCCGAGAAACGGCGTGGCGAAGCTGTTGGCTCCGGTTACCGGAGTCCACATGCCTTCAAGGCTGTCAGCCAGGAAGGCGCGGAAGTAGCGGTGGCCCGACGGTGCCGCCCATGGCCTCGACGATGGCCAGGTACTGCGTCGATCCCTTGAGACTATAGACGCGGGCTGCCTCGAACAAATCTCCGGCAGTGGTGGCCTTCATAATGAGCTGCGGCGTGTTGAAACCGTTGGGGAAGTTGGTAACGGTGGTCTGGCTGCGATAAAAGTCGCCGCCGTCGTCCGTGAAGAACAGATAGCAGTTGGCGGAGTCGCATGTGACCCAAAAATCGAGCCAGCCGCTTACGTTGGAAGGCTGGCTGGAGAAGAAGTACTGGGGTGCGGTCCAGGTGGCTGGCTGGGTAGGGTCGGCGGCGGTGGAGTACGTCGGCGGGCCGGACTGGTAGATCAAATACCACTTGTTCTGCGGAGTGAAATAGAAGAGTTCCGGAGCGCAGTGATAGCCGCTGAAACCGGGTGTGGCGTCCATGTAGTAGGGCTGCGCGGCTGAGGCCTGATTCCAGTTGGGGAAGTTCAGATAAACCATGTTCCAGTTGCCGGAGGTGTCGGCGGTGGTTGCGTAAACGAGCCATTGATTGTTGTAGAAGACGGCGGTAGGGTCTTTGACCGAGACAATCGGATGGGTTGCGTTGGGGATCGCGGAGATGATCGGGCCGGTCGAGCTCCAGGCATACGGGTCGGTAGCCTGGGCGGCGGCACTGACCACCAGGCTGAGGTTCGACGAGGCGGAATTGGTTCCGTCGGTCGCCTGCAGCGTGAGCCCGTAGGTGCCCGCGGCAGCCGTAGTAGCCATCACGATGACTTGCCCGCTGTTCGTTGACTCGGGGTTCCGATATGAGACGGTCGCGCCTGCGGGAAGCCCGGTGATGCTGAAGGTGACGCTTCCGGTGGTGCCGGTGCGAACCAGCGTCACTGTGCTGCTGGCGCTCGACCCTTCTGGCACGGCCAGCGTGGAACCGGAGACTTGGAGCGCGATGCTGTTCGTCACCACCGGCGTGACGGACGTGCTGCCACCGCCGCCCCCGCAGCCAACGACCGAGAGCGAAACAAGGAGAGCGGGAATCAGCGGAACGAAATTCTTCACAGTCGAGCGCCTCAGGAATCGATCCGTACACAGAGTTTGGGGAAACGATTACCGAACAGTCTCGTCTCCAACCCGCGCACTGTCAACGGATAAAACGATTCGACCTGAGTACCTTCGGTTTATGGCGGGGATGAAGAGACGCCCATCCGCCCGTCCACCTGCTGCCAAGGTTCCCGGCCGCGGTTTCTGTTAGTGCGTAGCCGCTAGTGAATTGGCCTCCGTCGGCGTCGTCCCCGTCGTTGCCGTCGTGAACTTCGTCAGTGCTCCCGTCGACCCAATGGTGTACATCTCAATGTCATAGTTGGTCCCCGAGTCATTCGCCCCCGAGTCCACCACCGCCACGTAGGTCTTGCTGTTGTCCTCGACCAGTTGCACCGGCAAGCTCCCCGTCGCGATCGCCGTCCCAATAGAAGTGAGCTTGCCCGACGACAGCGACCATTGCGTGATCTGCGCCTTCGTCCGGTCGGCCACATACACATAGCTGCCTGTCGCATCCACCAGCACCGCCCACGGCGCCGTGCCCGTGGCCACCGGCGAACTGCTCGTTTCGGTCAGGCTGCCGTTGGTGCCGATCGAGAAAATCCGCACGCCGCCCGTCACCGTCTCCGCCGCAAACAAATAATCCCCATCCGGCGAAACCGCCATGCCCTGGTCCGCCGCGTTCGTTGTCTTCGGAGCGTAGTTGCCATTCGTCAGCTCCGTCAGCGCACCATTTGCCAATTGCATCGCGTAAATGCCGCCCGTTCCGCACGAGGCGTAGACGTAATAATTGCTTCCGTTCGTAGCAATCTCCAGGTCCGTTACCGGATAGTCGGTGTTCAGGGTCAGCGTCGACCCCACCTGGCTCAACGCGCCATCCGTGCCAATCTGAAATACATAAACGGTTCCTGAAAGCGCGTCCCCGCCAATCAGATAGGTTCCCGTCGGATCTACGCGCAGCACCGCCGGATCCGGAACCTGCGCATAGGCGTTGTTGCCTGCCTCGGTCAGTGCCCCATCCGTTCCAATCGCATAGGTGTAAATGCCGCCCGCGCCTCCGACGAAAAGATAGTCGTCGTTCGGCGTCACCGCCAGCGAGGTCGGCGTCAGTGCCGTGGTGTACGGCGACCCCGACGACACGTCCAGCGCAGCGCTGGCAATCGAAAATCCAGCCACCGTTGCCGATGCCAAATTCCCCGCGTACAAATAGTCCCCGCTCGATCCAGACCCGCCGCCGCCCGTGATCCTGGGGAAGAACTTCCCGCATCCTGAAAGCGCCAGCACGCCGGCCATACCGCTCACCAGCAGGACGCGCACGACACGCTGTCTCCACCCCGTCGACGAATCCAAATCCTGCAAGCGCATGCCCGGCCTCACCACCATCCTACTCATGTCCCTACAGACGTGGTTGGATGTGCATGCGCTCCAAACCCGCTGGCTTTCCCTGGGGTAAGATTTTGTCCAATCAGGTGGAACCGCCGCTTTTCCCTTTGCGTAAGTCCATCAGGAGGCGCACATGGCATCCAGAACACGCGGCCGAGTCTTGAGCCTGGCCTGTGGTTTTCTCGCCGCATCCCTGGCGGCAGCCTCATCCGCTCAATCAGCAGGAGCTCCCGCCACTCGCCGCGTCCAGCTCAAAATTGACCAGCCCGCGCCCCTCATCATCGACAAGCCCATGGCCCCCGGCGGCACCGTCGTTCTCGACATCAATGTTGGCGACGTCAAAATCCTGCCCAGCAAGGATAACCACGTCCGCCTCGAAATCGATCCCAAGGCCTTCTATGACGCCGATACCGTGGCCGGATGGGTCCATCGCTTCGAAGTCGCCGCCAACCGCGCCTCCATCGACCTGCAAATGCCCAAAAGCAATCATGGACATTCCAGTCCCGAGGTCACCCTCTACGTTCCCGCCAACGGCGATCTGGAGCTCTCGCTCGGCGTCGGCGATTTGAACGTCAACGGTATCCGCGGCGACAAAGACCTTCACGTCGGAGTCGGCGACCTCACCGTCGGCTTTGACAGCGACAGCGAGTACGGACACGTCGTCCTCTCCACCCGCATCGGCGACGTCAACGATCCGCTCAACCCCGGCGGCCAGCATGGATTCCTCGGCAAAGATGACGAATTCAACGGCAAGGGTCACTACCACTTGCGCGCCACAGTCGGTGTAGGCGATCTCAGTCTCGTCCCCCACGATCACAGCTAGCAACTCACCGATGTCATCCCGACTGGAGCGCCGCAACCAAATTCCCCAGCGAGCGCGACACCAATCCGGCGCGTAATGGAGGCCCCCCCAAAGGGGAATCGGTCGCGAAGCGCCGACAAAAAGCCTGCACGGACAGCTGCGAAAATCTCTATTGATCGACAAAACTCAGCGAAGCGCCGCTAACCCGCCAACCGCTCCAGCTGCCCGATGTGATTCAAATCATGCCCCGCCATCGTGTCCACGATGGTCGCAAACGTCATCGCCCCGCGCTCTGGATGCGTCACCGCCTTCGACCCAAAATCCGCCAGCGCCCCCTGGATCAGCAGCACATTCCACCGCCGCAAGGCCGCAAACGCCGCCAGCGCCTCATCCGCCGTCAAGCTGCCATAAGGCGCAGCCCACTTCTCCTGATCGAACGGCTGGATCGTGTGGTTATCCTCCGCCAGCGTCTGCCGCAGCCGAAAGCCAAACGCAATCTCGCAGTCCGCCAGGTGGCAAAGAATCTCCGCCGCGCTCCATTTGCCCGGCGCGGGCGCCTGCGCAATCTTCTCCGGCCCAATCTTCATAGCCAGAGCCTGCAAACGGTCAGAGGTGGCGGCGATCACGGCAAGCGGTTCCTGCTCGCCCAGGAATTTTGCGTAAGGATTGAGAGTGCTCGGTGTGGTGGTCATAGCGGGATTGCCCGCAGTATCCCACACCTCTCTGCCCATTTGAAAGGAAGCCCGCCACAGGCGTACTATCAATACAGACGAGTTTGTCCGGTTGTGAGTGACGTTCTGGCCGGAGAAATGAGTGGGCGAAAGCCCACTTTTTATTTGCGCAAATTTTAGGCGGCTGCAATCACCAAAATGGCTCTGGATGTGGATCAGATTCGCGCGACGGCGCAGCGGGTAGCCGCTTCGCACGGCCTCGACGTCGTCGACCTCGAATTCCACGGCGGCGCCAAACATCGCATTCTGCGCGTCTTCATCGAAAAGAATGCGATCGAACGCAAGCGTTTGACCCAGGAAATCGCGCCGACGCACTACCCGTGGCCGTCGAACAGCTTTCCGGCGTCACCCATACGGATTGCGAAGTTTTTAGCCGTGATTTTGGAACAGTAGTCGACATTGAAGATCTGGTTCCGGGCTCTGAATACACCCTGGAGGTTTCTTCGCCAGGCCTCGATCGCAAGCTCCAGGGCCGCGACGACTTCCAACGCTTCACCGGATTGCTGGTGAAGGTCCAGACCTTCGAGCCGGTCGCGGGCAACCGCCACTGGCAGGGCAAGATCACAGAGGTAAACGAGCAGTCCATTCGGCTGGACGTCAGTGCGACGAAGCAAAAAGCCAAATCGCGCCCATCCGAAAATCCCAGCGTGGAAATCACCCTGGCCAATATTGAAAAGGCTCAGCTGGTTCCCGAGTTCTAAGAACCAGCCGCCCAGAGCCACAACGTTAGTACCAAAGAAGGACGAGAGAAACTGATGGCAAGCGTGCTTTATGACAGCATCGAAGCGTTAAGCCGGGACAAAGGCATCGATCCCCAGATTGTGGTCACCGCCGTCGAGGACGCCATCGCCCTCGCTACGCGCAAGTACTACAAGACCCAGGAAAACATGCGCGCCGAGCTGGACAAAGACACCGGCGAGATTCGCGCCTACGTCTTCAAGACCGTCGTCGAAACCCCCGAGCTCATTGAAGATCCGGTGAACCAGATCGCGCTCGATGACGCCCGCGCCCTCGCGCCCGAAGTCGAAATCGGCGGCGAAATTCGCTACTACAAGCCCACCGACGTCCTCGGCCGCATCGCCGCGCAGATGGCCAAACAGGTCATCTTCCAAAAGGTCCGCGAAGCCGAGCGCGATACCGTCTTCAACGAGTACGCGCATCGCGTCAACGAAGTCCTCAACGCCACCGTCAAGCGCGTCGAACTGCAGGACGTCATCTTCGACATCGGCAAAGCCGAAGCCCGCATGCCCCGCCGCGAGCAGTCGCGCCTCGAGCAGTTCGCCGTCGGCGAGCGCGTCCGCGTCGTGCTGCTGCGCGTCGATCGCGCCGCACGCGGCCCTCAGGTCATCGTCTCCCGCGCCGCTCCCGAGCTCGTCCAGAACCTCTTCCAGAGCGAAGTTCCCGAGATCTACGACGGCACTGTGATGATCCGCGCCATCGCTCGCGAAGCCGGCGAGCGCACCAAAATCGCTGTCATGTCCCGCGACAAAGATGTCGACCCCGTCGGCGCCTGCGTCGGCATGAAGGGCATGCGCGTCCAGTCCATCATCCGCGAACTGCGCGGCGAAAAAATCGACATCATCGAATTCAGCGAAGAAATCACCACCTTCGCCGAAAAAGCTCTGCAGCCCGCAAAAGTCAGCCGCGTCAGCATCGGCGACCTCGCGGAAAAGCAGCTGGAAGTCATCGTCGACGACACGCAGCTTTCCCTCGCCATCGGCAAAAAGGGACAGAACGTGCGCCTCGCCGCCAAGCTTCTGGGCTGGAAAATCGATATCAAGTCCGAGGAAGAGAAGCGTCAGGAAGTTGAGCAGCAAATGCAGGCCATGGCCGGAGTCACCGCTACGCCCATCGAGAACGTGACCGAGCTTGGCGATTCCATCATCCAAAAGCTTGTGGCAGCCGGCATCACCACCGTCGAATCGCTGGCTGACATGACCCCCGAACAGCTCGAAGAAATTCCGGGCATCGGGGAGAAAACTTTGGAGAAGATCAGCGTGGCTGTGCGTCACTACTTTGGCGAATACGAGCCAGGCGAAGAACGCCCGGCTACCCTGGCATCGGCGGATACAGCAGCCGTTGCAGAAGCAGCTCAACTCGAAGCAGCCCAGTCCGACGAGGAAATCGCCGCTCTGGAACAGGATCTCACTCAGTCAGAAGACGAGCCGGCCAGCGAAGATGGTTCCGGCCTCATCAGTGACGAAGTCGCCGAAGAGCGCATCGCCGAGCTCACCGAAACGGGTCCCGCTCTCGATGAAGAAGGCGCGGAATCGGTGGTCCCAGGTCGCGAGGACACCAGCGAAGATTCTGGCCGAACACGAAGCCGTCGCGGATGCGGATGACAACGATGCTGTCAACGAAGGCAATGTCGAAGAAGTCCGCGACGAAGAAAAGAGGAGACGAGGCATAGCAGCGTGGTTCGCCCCGCCGCAGCGGAAGTCGAAAGGATCAGGGTTTCTCCCCTGTCGCGCCGGGAATTCAAGCACATCCGGCGCATTTCAGGGGATAATGAAAGAGATACCGGAACCCACTGTCAGGAGCTGTCTGTATGAAGGACTAGGGACACGTGGGAAGGCGAATCGATACGGGGGCGGATGAGCACAGTTCGAATCAATGAATTAGCGCGTGAGCTGGAGGTGAAGAGCAAAGAAATTCTTGATGCTCTCACCGCAGTTGGCGTGACCGAAAAGAAGACGCACTCCAGCTCGATTGAGACGGATGAGGCCGAGCGGGTGCGCACCCATATCCTGAAAGGCCGCGGCGTCTCCATGAGCGCCGGCCGGCACGAAGCGGAACCGAAGCCGAAGATTGACTGGTCGCAGGTTCACCGCGTCGGCGATGTGGCGAAAGCCATTCTCGAGAAGCGCCAGCAGGAAGACTCACTCCGGCTCCGCCCAAAGCGGCCGCCGCCGCCCCACCGCGTCCCGCAGCCCCGCCGTAGTGGCTCCAGCAACCCCCGTCGCTGCCAGACCCGCCGCCGCTCCTCCGGCAGCTCCGGCGGCCGCTCGCCCCGCTGCTCCGGCCGCTCCTGCTGCGGAAGCCAAACCGGCTCCCCGCATGATCGTTCCCCAGCCGCGCCAGGCCTCGGCCGTTATCGCCGCGCCGCCCGCACCGCGCCCGCCCGTAGTGGCTGCTCCGCGCGCCGGCGATTGCCTGCCCGTCCGCCCGCTGGCCCCGTTGTGGCCCGGCCGCCCATTCCCCCGTCTCCCGAAGGCCGCGCTATTGCTGCGCCGCCGCCAGCTCCCAAGCCCGTAGCCGCGCCGCCGCCGGTGGCTGCCGCTGCACCACCACCCGCTCCGGCGGCCCCGGTAGCCGCCGCATCCCCAGACGTCGAGGTCGAACCCAAAGCAGCAGCCCCAGCTCCGGAAGCTCCTGCCGCGCCCGCGCCTCCACCGCCGCGTCGCGTCATCATGCCGCAAACCGGCCCGCGTCCGGTCTACAGCGCTCCGCCTCCGGCCCCCGTGGCTGCTGCGCCCGCGCCCGGCGCGCAAGGTGGTCCCGGCGGCATTCAGCGCGGACGCCCCATTTTCGATCGTCGCCCCGGTGGCCCTTCCGGCGGTCCCGGCAATTTCCGTCCCGGCCCTGGTGGCCCAGGCGGTCCCGGTGGTCCCGGCGGACCGCAGCAGCCCGGCATGCGCCGCCCCATGCACCCCACTCGTACGTCGCCTGGGGGCCCTCCCGGCCCCGGTCAGCGGCCCGGGATGGGTGCGCGTCCCGGCTTTGGACAGCGTCCTGGCTTCGGCCCCCGTCCCGGCATGGGTGGCGCACCTGCGCTGCCGCCTCCGGGCGAAGCGCCCCGTCCAGCACGTCCTGGTCCGCGTGGCCGTGGCCGTCCGCATTACGAAAAGACCAAAGAAGGCCCCATGAAGGGCTTTGCGCCGCCGTCTCGTCAGACCGCGCAAATCCCCAGCGGTCCGGTGCCTATTACCCGCACCATTACGGTGACAGAAGGCATTAGCGTCAAAGACTTAGCCGAGAAACTTGAAGTTCGGGCTAAGGATTTGATCGCGACCCTCCTCATGCGTGGCGTCTTCGTTACTGTCAACCAGACCCTCGACGTCGAGCTGGTCAAGGAGGTCGCTGCCCAGTTTGGCGCCGACGTCCAGGTCGTCAGCTTTGAAGACCAGATGGCCAACGAGGCCCTCGAGACCATGCTGCTCGCCGATAATCCGGACGAGCTCGAAGTTCCGCGGCCTCCCGGTCGTCACCGTCATGGGTCACGTCGACCACGGCAAAACCTCGCTTCTCGACGCCATCCGCGAAACCGACGTCGCCGGCGGCGAAGCTGGCGGCATCACCCAGCACATCGGCGCCTACAAGGTAAAAATCGGCAAGAAGGACTCCAAGGCCTACGGCCGCGAGATCGTCTTCCTCGATACGCCGGGTCACGAAGCCTTTACCCGCATGCGTGCCCGCGGCGCCAAGGTCACGGACATCGTCGTCATCGTCGTCGCAGCCGACGACGGCGTTATGCCCCAGACCCTCGAAGCCATCGACCACGCCAAGGCCGCCAACGTGCCCATCATCGTGGCCGTCAACAAAATCGATAAGCCCGATGCGCAGCCCGACCGCGTCAAAAAGCAGCTCGGCGACCGCGGCCTCGTCCCTGAAGAATGGGGCGGCTCCACCGTATTCGTCGATGTCTCCGCCAAGAAGCGCACCAACCTCGATCTACTCCTCGAGATGATCTGCCTCGTCGCGGACATCCAGAACCTCAAGGCCACGCCCGAACGCACCGCGGTTGGCACCGTCCTTGAAGCCAAGCTCGATCGCGGACGCGGCGCCGTTGCCACCGTCCTCGTGCAGAACGGCACCCTGCGGGCGCAGGACAACTTTGTCGTCGGCAATACCTTCGGCAAAATCCGCGCCATGTTCGACGATCGCAGCCGCACCGTCGAGAGCGCCGGACCTTCCACCCCGGTCGAAATCGTCGGCCTCGAAAGCATGCCCGACGCCGGCGACACCTTCCTCGTCGTCAGTGATCGCGACAAAGCGCGCGGAATCGGTCAGTACCGCAAAATGCGCGAGCGCGAATCCCAGCTCGCCAAGTCCTCCCGCGTCACTCTGGAAGGTCTCGCCGACCAGATTAAGCAGGCGGGCATGAAGGAACTGCCGCTCATTCTCAAAGGCGACGTCACCGGCTCGGTCGAAGTGCTGGCCGACTCGCTGCAGAAAATGTCGACCGAGAAGGTGCGCATCAAGGTCATCCACTCCGGCGTCGGCGCCATCACCGAAAGCGATGTGCTCCTCGCCTCGGCCTCCAATGCCATCATCATCGGCTTCAACGTTCGCCCTGACCGCAAGGTCTCCGACCTCGCCGAGCAGGAAGATGTTGAGGTTCGTCTCCACTCCATCATTTACGAGGTGCAGGACGAGATCACCAAAGCCATGCTCGGTCTCCTCGATCCCGTCTTCCGCGAAAACTACCTCGGGCGCGCCGAAGTCCTCAACGTCTTCCGCATTCCCAAGGTGGGCACCATCGCCGGTTGCCGCGTCACCGACGGCGTCCTCCGCCGCGATGCCGAGATTCGTCTCAACCGCGACGGCGCGCTCGTCTTCAAAGGCAAGCTCACCTCGCTCAAGCGCTTCAAAGACGATGCCAAAGAAGTCACCAACGGCATGGAATGCGGCGTCAGCCTCTCCAACTTCACCGACATCAAAGTCGGCGATACCGTCGAAGCCTTCGTCACCGAGAAAGTCGCCGCCGAACTCACCGCAAGGTAGCTCAACGCATGCGACTTTCATCACCAATTAAAAAGGCGCCCACAATGGGCGCCTTTTCGTTCCCCGCCGAATTGCCAAGTGCCCGCAGCACAGCAACTCTCAATCAAATAACAAATGTCATCCCGACCGAAGCGCCGCCACAAAACCATCCAGCGAGCACCAACATAAACCGGCGCGCAGTGGAGGGACCCCCCGCAGGGGAGTCGGTCGCGAAGCGGCCGAAAAGAAAGCCAACACGGACCTCATTGTGCAGTCGCCTTCTTATCCCTTAACTCTTACCCCTTATCCTTACCCCTTAACCCTCACGGTCCCCCCGGCTGCCCCGCCTCCAGCACCTTAATCGCCCGGTGATAATCCGTCCCCGCCGGCACCCGCTCGTACTCGCCCATCTCTTCATTGATCTTGTAACTCAGCGTCTTCACCATCAGCGCCCGCCCGGTGAAGTTCAGCTTCATCCGCGTCAGTTCCCAATCCTTGTCGCCGATCCGTGTCTGCTCCAGATCAATCGTTCCGCCCTGGTCCAGCCGCCCCACAATCCCCCACCCAAAATCCACATCCTCGATCAGGCGTCCCTGCAGCCGGCACAGTCGCTCGTCCGAAGTCTCAATCCAAATCTCGCCCGCCATCCCCTTCAGCACCTTAGCCTCAAGATTCGGCGGATCCCAATCCGGCTTCGGAGTAAACGTCATGTGATAACACTGCGAAGCCTCGCCCGTCCCCGGCGCAATCGGCGCCGCAACTCCCGGCACCAGCACGACCGGCTGCGTCGTCACATCGCATGCCACCGTGCTGTCGTAGTGATACACAAACGCATCCGGTAGCAGCTTCAGCAGATTCGTCACCCGGTCCGCATCGTCCTGCTCGCGCCGGTGCCGATGCTCCTGCAGGTCCGGATTCGCATCCAGATTCTCCAGCCGCGCCCGCTCCGCCGCGCGTCCGTTCGCGCTCAGCGCATTGCCGTTCACGCCTACCAGCAGCGCCACATCCCCCTGCGGGGTCTCGATGATTTCCTGAGTAACGTTGCGTCGGTCGTCCTGCTTGTGCAGCACAAAACGCACCGGATGGTGCGCGGCATCCATCGCCATGCGGCTGGCAACCGCCCGCCGCACCACTGCGGCCGCATCCGTGGGCGGACCGGGCGCATTCTGTGCAAACCCCGTTCCTGCAACGACCAGCAACGCCCAAACGACCACGCCGGCGCGACCCAGCGGCAGACGCATCATGCGATCGAGGCGCTTTTAACTGCATGCGTTTGCGGCGAATCGAGGTTCCTGCCTCCGGCTCCAGATTCATTCCCAGGCTTCGTAGTCCTCGTGGCCGGAAAAACCCCGGCGGGACCACTCCAGGTCCCAGTTTAGACGTATCCCGTCCTGCGAAAGTTCCCCCCGCCGCCGAATCCAGTTCCAGCCTCCAGCCCTTCTGCTCTAAAATTGCCAATATGATCTGTACCCGCATTCGCCGTTGCCTGCCTCTTCTCGCGGCAGCGCTGTTCGTTGTCGCCTCGCTCCATGCTCAGGACACCTCCGGCCGCGGCCGCAAATATAAAGCCCCGCCGCCGACCTGCAAAATCTCCGTCACTGTCCTCAAGAACACGGATGGCAAACCCATCGAGGATGCCGCCGTTGTTTTCCATCCCGTGGACAAAGCCGGCCATGACCAGGGCAATCTCGAACTGAAGACCAATGAGGACGGCAAGGCCGTCATCGACGTCATCCCCATTGGCAATACCGTGCGCGTGCAGGTCATTGCCGATGGCTATCAGACCTACGGCGAATCCTACGACCTGCCCACAGATTCCAAAGACATCGTCATCAAACTGCACCATCCGGCCCGGCAATACTCCATCTACGAAAACCATCCGGATCAGAACAGCCAGAACAAAGATCAAAATAACCAGCAGGGAAGTCAGAACACGCAAAAGCCCCCGCAGTAATTGGTGCCGCGTCGAGCGCGCCGCATAAACCCGTCGGCGAAAATCGTCACCCGCAGTATCATCGACCGCATGCTCCCACGCACGACCGGGGCCCTCATCCTGTTCGCCGCCCTGTCGGCAGCCCCGGCAACGCTGCTCTGCCATGCGCAAATCTCTGCGCCGGTTTTCCCCGCTCGCTACCATCTCGGCGACGGCCCCAGCCTCACCTGGGCCGATCCGCGCTTCGACGACAGCGCCTGGCCCATCGCCCAGCGCGGCCAGTGGCCCACTCCGCCCTTCTACTCCGACGGCGTTGTCTGGGTGCGCATGCGCATTCCCGTGCGCACCGATGCCGTCGGCCCGCTCGCCCTCCGCAGCTCGCGCGATTCCATCCTCGGCGGCCTGCCCTTCGGATTAGCCGATCAGGTTTATGTGAATCGTGTGCTCGTGGGCGCAGAGGGAAGCCTTCCGCCCCGCGTCCGGCTCGACCCGCAACGCGATGCGGTCTTCCATCTGCCGCCATCCGCCGCAACGCCGGGAACCGAAGCTGTTGTCGCGCTGCGCATCTGGATTCCTCCCGGTCTGCGCCGGTCTGCCAACTTCGGAAACCTCCAGATCTCCATCGACTCCACCCGTAATCTGCAGCTCGCCTACCTCAACCACGTGCTCTACGGACAGATCGGCGGCTTCGTCACCTGCTGCGCCGCGCTCATCGCCAGCGACGGCGCCATCACCATCGCCAACGCCGGCAATCCCGCTCCCTATTGCAATGGGGAAGAGATGCCCGTCGAATCCGGCCTGCCCCTCGGCATGATCGCCGACGCCGCCTATGCCGAAACGCGCAGCCACATCGCCGCGGGCGACCGCATCACCTTTGTCTCCGATGGCGTCGTCGAAGCGACCAACGCGCACGGAGAGTTGTACGGCTTCGACCGCACCCAGGCCATCTCCACGGAATCCCCGGAAAAAGTAGCGCAAGCCGCGCAAGCCTTCGGCCAGCAGGACGACATCACCGTCCTATCGCTCACCCGCGCCGCGGTCTTCGAGCCAGCGTAGCTCACACCTGGCCGTGAAGGTCCGCAGAATCATCGCCCTGCGATAACCAGATTGTCCCGTTTTCCAGACCTTTCAGAACCATCCCATCCCCAACCCGCTATCCTGAACTCTGCGTGTCTTCTGACCCCCAAACAGCGTCTTTCCCACCATCGCTGCACGATTTCTTCGCGCCCGGCGGTACCCTCTCGCGCTCTGAACTCCCCTATGAATTCCGCCGCGGCCAGCTCGAAATGGCGCAGGCCATCGAACGCGCCTTCACCGACAACCGTCATCTCATCGTGGAAGCCGGCACCGGCACCGGCAAAACCCTCGCCTACCTGCTGCCCGCTCTCCGCGCCGCCGCCGCCACCGGACGCCGCGTCATCATCTCCACCGGCACAAAAAACCTCCAGGAACAGCTCTTCTTCAAAGACGTTCCGTTTCTTGAATCCCTCCTCGGCCCGCTCCGCGTCTGCTACATGAAGGGCCGCGCCAACTATCTCTGCCGCCACAAGCTTTTCGCCCTGCGCAACCAGCCCATCCTCTCCGGCCTTGAAGAAATCTCCCAGTATCAGGCCATCGCCGAGTGGGAAAAGACCACCGAAACCGGCGACCGCGTCGAAATCGAAGATCTTCCCGAAGCCAGCCTTCTCTGGTCCAAGCTCGACGCTCGCAGCGAAGCTTGCCTCGGCCAAACCTGCCCTGACTACGGCCGCTGCTTCATCACGGAAATGCGCCGCCGCGCCGCCGAGAGCGACATCGTCATCGTCAACCACCATCTCTTCTTCGCCGATCTCGCTATCCGCCAGTCCTCCGGCGGCGCGCCCGACGCTGGCGTTCTTCCCGAAGCCGGCATCGTCGATCTTCGACGAAGCGCATGAGCTCGAAGACGTCGCCTCCAGCTACTTCGGCATCGGCCTCAGCAATCTCCGCTTTGAAGAGTTAGCCCGCGACATCGAATCGCTCCTCCGCGGCAGCGGCGAGCTGAAATCCGAAGTTGTCACCGCCGCGCAGATGATCCGCGAGCGCTCCCGCCTCTTCTTCGCCGCGCTGCCCACGCGCCCGGCTATCGGCGACCGCGCCAATTCAGGCGATGGCCGCATGCCCTTCACCAATCGCGAAGATTTTCTCGAAGTCCAGGGCGACGTCTACCTCGGCGTCCTCAACGCCCTCCATCGCATGGAAGGCGAGCTGGAGCGCCTGCGCAACGCCGAAGACGCGCAGCCCCTCCGCCGCCGCACCGGCACCACCCGCGAACAGCTCAAGTTCCTCATGGAATCCGAAGACCGCAACACCGTCTTCTGGCTCGAACGCCGCGGCGGCCGCCAGCTCAGCACCCATCTCCAGGCCACGCCCATCGATGTCTCCGAGCTGCTTCGCGAGCTGCTCTTCAAGAATTACCCCAGCGTCGTCCTCACCTCCGCCACGCTCACCGTGCAGGGTGGTTTCTCGCACATCCGCAAGCGCCTCGGCCTCGACGACGCGCGCGAGCTCGTCGTCCCTTCGCATTTCAAATACGACCGCCAGGCGCTGCTCTATCTGCCGCCCGGCATGCCCGATCCCCGCGAACCCAATTTCCAGGACGAAGCCGTCCGCCGCATCCGCCGCATGCTCGAAATCACCCGCGGCCGCGCCTTCTGCCTCTTCACCAGCTACCAGCAAATGCGCGACCTCTACGAGCGTCTCCTCGTGGAAGTCCCATTCCCGCTCCTGCTGCAGGGCACCGCGCCCCGCAAAACGCTGCTCGAAGAATTCCGCATCACCCCCAACGCCGTCCTCTTCGGCACGTCGAGTTTTTGGCAAGGCGTCGACGTCCAGGGCGAAGCGCTCAGTTGCGTCATCGTCGACCGTCTCCCCTTCGCCGTCCCCACCGACCCCATCGTCCAGGCCCGCATGCGCGCCATTGAAGAAGCCGGCGGCAAGCCCTTCTTCGAATACCAGGTCCCCTCCGCCGTCATCGCCCTCAAACAGGGCTTCGGCCGCCTCATCCGCTCCCTCGACGACCGCGGCGTCCTCATGCTGCTCGACCCCCGCCTCGAACGCCAGCGCTACGGCCGCGTCTTCCTCGAAAGCCTCCCCCCGTACCGCATCACCCAGGACATCACCGACGTCGAAGCGTTCTTCGCGGCCGAATTGTCATCGTGAAGGAAGGGAATTGACTGGAAGGGCGAACGCGCGACGATATGCTGCCATATCATCAACAAGTCTCGTCTAATTAGGTAGCCGATCAAGTTACTTGTTGAGTTACGCAGTCAAAGGAGCAAAGTGCTCGCTTGCAGCAGCGGTGTTTTCGAAGCCGGGTTCCAGCCACCAGGGGAACGGCGCAATGCACGTAATCTTTGCCTTGTGCTCGCTTGCTGCGTTGCGATCCTCTTGCTCACGTCGGCTTCTCCCGGTCAAACTTCAACCGATGGGCGCGAAAAATTTGCTGAGGTAGCCCAGAAGCTTCTGGCGTTTCCTCCCGACAGCAGATTCCTGTTGCTCGGTGTTGCAAACGACTTGGGCCAACGTTCTGGCACGGCTGACGACGCGCGTCGTGGCAGACCCGACACGCCTGGAACCGCGGAGTTCCATGCCCTCCTCCAAGCCGATTACCCTGTCCCGTTTCTCCTGTCCCTCTTGAAAGACGATGACCCGAAAATCCGTACGCTGGCCGCCGCAGCTCTTGTGGCGAAAGGGGAACCTCGGCTTCAACAGTATTTGGCTCCCCTGGTGCACGACCCAAGTCCGACCTTCAATGCACTGACCACGCCCCCCACCGATTACTACTCAAAACCGCAATCCACTCCCCAATCGGTCTCCCAGGCAGCTCTGCGACTCGTGGAAATGTCCAGCATCGATGAATATGATCGATATTGGAGAACCCATACTAATTACGCAGCCTATGCCACCTGGTTCCTATGGCAGTTTCTTCACCCGCCCTTTGGTGCCGCCGCTAAGGAACAGATCCAGCATCTGCCTTCGCCCCAGCGCGAACTCACGATTTTGTGGATTGGCTCCGGCACCAGCGTTCTTTTGAACGCACGTTTTGACGGCTACTCCAATCAGGAACTCCTGGACGCAGCAAAAGCGCTGGGGCGGGAGAACGTGCTTGATGTGCTGCGCGGGAATCCTCCCACTTCTGATCCTGACATCCGGGACGTTCTGAATCCGCACACTGTCCCCATGGACATTTCTTACGGCCATGCTGCGGAACTGGATGATTTTCTTCTCACCCATGCCAAAAATTTGCTGACCGATTCCGACGCGCGAGCTCTTCTCGAAATCGGAACCGGCGGAGAACCGCGAGCTCCTGCCTCCCCTGAATTATGGTTCGTCGCCGCCGCCAATGTTCGCCCGCAGGACGCGGATTCCATACTCGATGTGGCCGACTTGCTCTGGCCCAATGCCGGAAACATCCAGTTGGCGCGATGGGATGTTCATGGGCAGGCAGGTCTTACCAATATTCTCGAGCACTATTATCGCTCGCCCGAAGCGCAAAGGGCCTTGGCGTGCTCCGTTAAAGATGATTCCTACCAACCGCTGGTAGAGGCTATTCTCGCCAGTAAGGAACGCTTGCAGATCAACGGCGAGGCTATGTATTGCTTTGCGGAGCTTTCAAGTCGAATCTGGAAGGGTAAAGCAAACTTCGATCAGCCCATCATGGATTGGGTTTTCGCCCAGCCGCCCGATCCTGATATCAGCGTCAAGGGGCCACCACGAGAACTGGTCGTCCGAACCTCCGGCGTTGCCCGGAAACTCGTGCTCGACCCTCGTTTCAATAACGCCGACGGACAGTTGCTACACGTTGTTGAGCAATGCCTGGTAGGAGAACTGAAACTGAACCGCGAACAATCGGTGCGACTCGATCAGCTTGCACAATCGCTTTATTCTCAGCATCCCACGTCCTCCCCGGAACCGATTCTTCGAGAAACTCGAGAACTTCTGCGCCAGGGTATCAGCAATCAATAGGTCAGTCTTGCACCGCAGAGGCGCGAAGCTGAGAACTCATTCCGCTTCACTCCCGCTAAACTAAATCCGTGGCCCGCAATCTCTACATCCTGGCCGGAACGCTCCTCCTCTTCGCCGCCCTCTCCTTCGGCATGGCCATGACCGCCTCGCGCTTTCAGCCCGCCCTGCCCGCCAGCGGCACCCTTTGGAAAACGACTGCCCTCTTCCTCATCGTTCGGCGGCCTCGTCGTCGCTTTTCTCGGCGTCATGACTGACCTCTTCGAGCAAATCGACCGCCGCACCGAACAGCGCCGCGTCGACCGCGCCAGCCGCCGCGGCAACGCCGGCCCCACCGGTCCGGCCCGTTAGAACGGGGCCCGCTCAGCCAGTCCCGCTAAAATAGAAGCTACGGCACCAACTGCCCCCGAAAAGAACCGACCAACCATGTATGAACTAACTGTTGAACGCGGGTTTTCCTCCGGACACTACCTCCGCAACTACAAGGGGAAGTGCGAGAACCCGCATGGCCACAACTACAAGGTCAAGATCACCCTGCGCGGCGAAACCCTCGACCACGCCGGCCTCCTGCTCGATTTCCGCGACCTCAAGCAGGTCATGCGCCCCGTCATCGACCGCCTCGACCACCAGATGCTCAACGACCTCGAGCCCTTCACCACCATCAACCCCTCGGCGGAGAATCTGGCGAAATACTTCTACGACGAAACCAACCGCCAGCTCGCCGAAATGACCGGCGGCCGCGTGCACGTCAAAGACTGCACCATCTACGAAACCGACACCACCACCGCCACCTACTACGAGTAGCCGCCCTTGTATCTCATCGAAATCTACAAATCCATCCAGGGCGAATCCAGCTTCGCCGGCCTCCCCTGCATCTTCGTCCGCCTCGCCGGATGCAACCTCCGCTGCTCCTGGTGCGACTCCGAATACACCTTCACCGGCGGTTACAAGTTGATCGGAAGACCAGATCGTCGCCGAAATCGAAAAGCTCGCCCCCACCCGCCTCATCGAGTTCACCGGCGGCGAGCCCATGCTCCAGGAACGCGAACTCATCCCCCTCATGCAGCGCCTGCTCGCGCAGAGCTATCAGCTCATGATCGAAACCAGCGGCGAACGCCCTCTCGAAACGCGTTCCACGCCGAGGTCCACAAGATCGTCGACGTCAAATGTCCCGGCTCCGGCGAATCCGCCAGCTTCCGCCTCGCCAATCTCGACTGCCTCACCCCAGCGCGACGAAGTGAAATTCGTCATCACCGACCGCGCCGACTACGAATTCGCCCGCGACTTCATCCGCGCCCACTCGCTCGACACGCGCGCCGGACAAATCCTGCTCTCGCCCGCGTTTTCAAAGTCGCCCACACCCCAGCGCACCACCGACAACGCGCTCCTCGATCCGCGCCAGCTTGTCGAGTGGATGCTCGCCGACGCGCTCCCCGCCCGCCTCAGCCTGCAAATTCACAAGTATGTCTGGGAGCCGCAAAAAAAGGGCGTCTGAGGGTCGCGAAACGAAGAAGGGAACTGGCTTCAGTTCGCCTTCTTCTGCGCCTCAAGGTACTTATCGAAGGGAATTTCAAAATACCAAAGCTGGTTCCCATCCGCGTCCTTCAGCTCCCGCAGCACCAGCTTCGCCCCATGCAGCGGGGTGTCTCCCAGCCCCTGCATGTCGTAGAACAGGAATCCCGCCCGCGTCATGTGCGGTTCCACTACCAGCGCCGCATATTCAAACGAATTGAAATCCGCCTCAATCTTGCTGTCGGTAGCCGATCCCTTCGTATGCAGCTTGATCGGCCCAATCGGAATGGCCGTCCCCTGGCGCTCCTTCGGCGTCGTTCGCCGCTCCACATCCTCCGGCTCCGCCGCGTCAATACGGTTCCCGCTCGCATCGACGAAATAAATCCGCGCATCGTTCAGCGAAATCGGCCGATCCCCCATGTTCGTCACAATGATCCGAATCGGCAGGATGTTGAACTTCAGATAATCCACCTGGAAAGATCTTGCATTTCTCTTTCGTGTCGAACGGCTCCGCCGCAATCGCCACCTTTTCCTTCGGATGAACATCGACGGCCGGATAACGAGTTCGCGTCCTTCACCGCAGGCGCATCGGTTGCAGCCATTCCGGCGGCAGGCAGCGCTCGCCGCAGCCAAAGCAATCAGCAAAAATCCAGGTGACCCAACGACGGGCGCGCGGGAGCAGACAATACGGGCAGGAGCGCATGGTCCCCATTATCATCTTGCCTTATGACCCAGGGAAAGCGAGATTGGTAAGCGGATGTTGATTCTCTATAGCCTCGCGCTCTGCCTGGTTCTCGTCGTCGGCTGCCCCGTGGTGGCTCTTCCGCATGGCCACCAGCGGCAAATATCGCGAAGGCCTCACCGAACGCCTCGGCATCATCCCCCAGCGCCTCCGCGCCACGCGATCGGGTCCTGTCCTCTGGATCCACGCCGTCTCCGTCGGCGAAATCCTCGCCGCCAGCCGCCTCATCGACGAACTCACCCAACGCCTCGCCCCCTCCGGCATCCGCGTCGTTATCTCCACCACCACCCGCACCGGCCAAAGGCTGGCCCGTGAACGCTTCGGCCCCGAACGCGTTTTCTATTTCTCCTTCGACTTCGCCTTCGCCGTCCGCGCTGGCTCCGCTTCCTCCAGCCCCGCGCTCTCGATCCTGCTCGAAACAGAATTCTGGCCGCGACTCCTCGTCGAATGCCGCCGCGCCCGCATCCCCGTTGCCGTCGTCAATGCCCGCATCTCCGACCGCTCCTGGCCACGCTACCGCCGCCTCGCCTTCGTCTGGAAGCATCTGCTGAATTCGCTCGCCATCGTCCTCGCCCAAACCCCGCTCGATGCCGAACGCCTCCACGCTCTCGGCGCCGCCAATGTTCGTCTCGCTGGCAATCTCAAGTACGACATCCGCACATCCGAACCAGCGCCCATTCTTGCGCGCTCTCCGCGAAAATCTTCCCCCTGCAACGCCCGTCCTCGTTTGCGGCTCGACTCTCGCCGGCGAAGAAGAACTCCTCCTCAACGCCCGCCCGCCCGGCATCGTCACCATCCTCGCGCCCCGCCATCCCGAGCGTTTCCCCCAGGTCGCACAGCTCCTGCGTAAACGCGGCGTCCCGTTCATCCTCCGTTCCACCTGGTTCGAGTCCCCGCAGCCCATCCCCCCCGGCACGGTCTTCCTGCTCGACTCCATCGGTGAGCTCGCATCCGTCTACGCGCTCGCCACCGCAGCCTTCGTCGGCGGCAGCCTCATTCCCGCTGGAGGCCACAATCCCCTCGAGCCCGCACAGTTCGCCATCCCCATCGCCATGGGTCCGTGTTACGAGAACTTTCCGCGGCATCGTCGACACGCTCCTCCAGCGCGACGCTCTCCGTATCGTCACTCCAGAAAATCTGCAGCCCGCACTAGCCGAACTCCTCTCCGCTCAGCGCTGCCACGCAAGCCATGGGCGCACGCGCCAAAGAAATCTTCGCCACCGAATCCGGCGCAACGCAAAAAGCCATCGACGCCATCCTCGCTCTGCTCGAGGCGAAACCATGACCCGCGCCCTCCTGCCTCTCACCCCTCTCTACGCCGCTGCTGTCGCCGCAAAAAATCATGCCTACGCCCGCGGATGGGCATACACCCAGCGCCTCCATTCGCCCGTCATCAGCATCGGCAACCTCTCCACTGGAGGATCCGGCAAAACACCTCTCACCATCCGCCTCGCCGAATTACTCCGCGACCAGGGCATCGCCGTCGACGTCCTCTCCCGCGGCTACGGCCGCACCTCGCAGGCCAGTCCAGCGCGTCGATCCCGACGGGTCCGCCGACCGACTACGGCGACGAGCCCATCCTCATCGCTCGCTCCACCGGCGTCCCCGTCTACGTCGGCTCCAGCCGTCTACGATGCCGGCCAACTCGCCGAAAGGGAACTGCCCAGCGCCGAGAACGCACTCGCGCCTCCATCTACTCGACGACGGCTTCCAGCACCGCCGCCTCGCCCGCGACCTCGACATTGTCGTCCTCCATCGCACCGACTTCTCCGCCCGCCTCCTCCCCGCCGGCAATCTCCGCGAACCCTTTACGTCACTGTCACGCGCACAAATACTCGTTCTCCGCGAAGAATACCGCGACCTCGAAACTCAACTCCGCGCCCGCGGCTTCCACCAACCCTTTCTCTGGATGACCCGCACCCTCACCGTTCCCGAATCCATCCCAGCCATGACAACCGTCATCGCCTTCTCCGCCATCGCCCACCCTGAAGAATTTCTCGCCTCCCTCCGCAAAGCCGGCCTTACCATCAGCGCCCACCGCTCCTGGCGCGACCATCACCGCTTCATGGACTCCGACATCTCCGACCTGCTCGTGCTCCAGCGTCAAAATCCCACCGCCAGCTTCCTCACCACCGAAAAGGATCTGGTCCGCCTCACCCCCGACCAACGCCATTCGCTCGAATCCGCAGCCCCGCTCCACGCCGCCCAACTCACCGTCCGACTGGCCGACGAACCAGCCGCCATCCAGCTAATCCTCGACACGCCATGAGAAAATAAGAGATTGCGGAACAGCCCTGAAAATCTGCGTCTGCTCGTCGTCCGGCTCGGCGCGATGGGCGACATTCTCCACTCCCTGCCCGCCGTCACCGCGCTCCGCCAGGCTCATCCCGGCTGGTTCATCGGCTGGGCCATCGAGCCGCAGTGGCGCGGCCTGTTTCACTGCGGACGGCCCGGCGGACAACCGCTGTTCCCGGCACCCCTGCCATGCCCTTAGTCGATCAACTCCACTTCATCCCCGCCAAAAAATGGGCCAAATCCCCGCTCAGCCCCACCACCTGGAGCGAAATCCGCCGCGCCCGCCGCTCCCTTGAAGACCTCCGCTACGACGTAGCCGTCGACCTGCAGGGAGCCGTGCGGTCCGCCGTCTTTGCCCGCTGGGCGCACACCGGCCGCGTTATCGGCGAAGCGCACCCCCGCGAGACCGCCGCCAAATTTTTCTTCAATCAGCAAATCCCCACCCGCGGCCTCCACGTCATCGAGCAGTCGCTCGAAGTCGCCAACGCCATCGCGTCGGAAAATCTCTCCATGACGCTGCCGCTGCTCCCCCGCGATTCCTCAGCCGACGAGCAAGCCGCGCAGTTGCCCCAACCCTTCGTCCTGCTCAGCCCCGGAGCAGGATGGGGCGCCAAGCGCTGGCCCGCCGAACGCTACGGCGCGGTCGCCCGTAACCTTGCCAATGCGGGCTTGAGCGTCATCATCAACAGCGGCCCCGCAGAAGATCACCTCGCCCGCGCCATCGTCGACAGCAGCAACGGCATCGCGCAAGTCCTTCCCGCCGACATGGCAGCCATGGCCGGACTCATCGCGGTGACCCGTCGCGCATCGCTCGTCATCGCCGGTGACACCGGGCCCCTCCATCTCGCCTGTGCTCTCAATACCCCCGTTGTCGGCATCTTCGGGCCCACCGATCCCGCGCGCAACGGACCCTTCCACTGCCGCAGCCGCGTCCTCCGCCATCCAGAAAGCGTCCGCGACCACACGCGCCGCGCCGAGCCGGAAGCCGGACTCCTCACCATCACGCCCGAAGCCGTCACCGCCTCCGCGCTCGAACTACTGCAGGAGGCAGGCCAATAATGCAGTGGAATCGCATCGCCCGCCGCATCCGCGTCCCGCTCGGCTTCGCCTTCGCCGCGTTCTTTCTCTGGCTCGCGCATCCCACGCCGCTCTATCTCGCGCTCTCGCTCGTGCTGGTCGCGCCCGGCGTCGCGCTCCGCGGCTACGCCTCCGGCTACGTCAAGAAAAACGCCGAGCTCACCACCACCGGCCCCTACGCGCACACCCGCAATCCGCTCTACCTCGGCTCCATCCTCATCGCCTTCGGATTCGCCCTCGCCGCCCGCAGCCTTTGGATCGCTCTCGCCCTCGCCGCGCTCTTTCTCCTCATCTATCTCCCCGTCATCCGCGCAGAAGAAGCCTACCTCCGCTCCACGTTTCCCGGCTTTGACGCTTATGCCGCCGCCGTCCCGCGCCTCATCCCGCGCCTCATCGCGGCCCCGCTCGAATCGCAGCACGCCAGGCGCCTTCTCGCCCGCCCTCTATCGCAAGCATCGTGAATACAATGCCCTCATCGGAGCCGCCAGCATGTATGCTGCTCTCATCCTCAAACTGCTTGTCCCAAAGCTGTCCGTACTGCATAAATAAAAGGGAATCATTTGAGCTGGAATTCTATTTCTTCTTTTCACGGCGCTCGCATCCGTATTGCTCGGATCGCTTGTTATCCTGCTCGCCGCCACCGTCACCGCGTCGGCCCAGAACCCGCAAATCAATCCACCCCGCCCCGGCTTCGCCTTTCCCGCGAAGGAAACCCTCACCTACTCCGTTGACTGGCGCGTCTTTCCCGCCGGCACCACCGTGCTCCACCTCCAGCAGGACGGCAACGTCGAGCACGTCACCGCCTCCGCGGACACGCTTGGCGCCATCAGCATGATCTATCGCGTCAGCGATCGCTTCCAGTCCACCTTCAACCGCTCCAACAATTGCTCCGCCGGCTTCTCAAAACAACTGCAGGAAGGCCATCGCGCCGTCAACACCGACCTCAAATTCGACTACGCCCACGGTAAGGCGCTGCTCGATGAGAAAAACGTGGTTAAGGGAACCAGCAAGCACGACGAAGCCGCCGTCGGCCCCTGCGTCACCGATCTGCTCTCCGCCGTTTTTTATCCCGCATCCCAGCCGCTCACACCGGGCCAAAGCTTCCGCATCCCCATCGGCGACTCTGTCCACACCGTCATCGTCACCATGAAGACCGAAGCCCGCGAGACCGTGAAGACGCCGCTCGGCACCTATCAGACGGTCCGCGTCCAGCCCACCGCCGACACCGGCGTCGTCAAAGCTCGCGGCAATATTTGGGTCTGGTACACCGACGACGAACGCCACATCCCCGTCCAGATGCGCGCCCGCTTCTTCTGGGGTACCATCACCTTCCAGCTAACCGCCCTCGACCAGAAATAAATCCGATTTGTCGTCCTGAGCAAAGCGAAGGACCTTGCGGTTATCTTTGCCGCTCTTCCTGACAACTCTGCGCATTGACGGCCCCTCGCGCCCCGGCCTACCATTTTGCCCAGCCGAAGGAGCACCACCGATGCTGAAGCGTATCGCTGTGCTGGTCTTTTCGAGTTTGCTGGCCGGCGCGGCCTGGGCGCAACCCGTGCCTCCCGCGCAGGACGGCGGCATGCGCACGGTGCTGGAGAGCATCGTCGTTCCGCCGATCCCGAATGCCCCGTTTACGGCGACCCTCGCCACGGAGTGGGCACGCCCGGCCGGCGGCGACGCAACCATCACCGTCGTCAATCAGCGGCAACTGGCGCGTGACGCCAACGGCCGCCTTTACGAACAGCGCTGGGAGTTGGTGCCGAAGGGTGGCAACGTTCGGTCCCGCATGGACTGGATTCAGATTGCAGATCCCATCCAGCGCACCCTCTACAACTGCAATATGGTGACGCACGTTTGCGATCTGCTCACGTGGAATGCCGCTCCCGATCTCGCCGCCGCGACCCCACCGCCCGCAATGAACGGACCGCTCCGCGGCAATCGCGGATCGGTCCAGACAGAAAACCTGTGCACCCGCATCATCGGCGGAGTTGAAACCACCGGCACGCGCATCACGACCACCTGGAATGCGGGCGTGATGGGCAATGACGCGCCCGTGACTGAGGTGCGGGAGACGTGGCGTTCCAACCCACTCGCTATCAACTTGCTGTCGATGCGCTCGGGACCGCTCCTCGGCACGCAAAAATTCACGGTGACGGAGCTGGATGCAAGTCCACCCGATCCTGCGCTCTTTGACCCTCCCGCGGGCTTTAAGGTGCGCGATTTACGCGAAAGCCACCCGCCCTCGCAATAAGGTCGCTTTTGCCTTCCTACACGCTACCCGCTAAACGCTCCACGCTGGTCTCTAATTGATCCGAAACCGCTCCCGCATCAATCTCTGCAGCCGCGGCCGATAAATCAAATCGAACGCCAGCTCCTTGCCAGGAAACATCGCCAGCGCCGCCCGCCGCGCATCCGCCACCATCTCCGCCGCCTCGTCGATCGACAGCGACTCGTCCTGCCCAATCACCGACATCACCATGTTCATCATCATCTGCAGACGCCGCAACTTCCGTTGCTCATCCTGCAGCTCATCCGGGGTTTGCCGAATCGACTCCGTGCCCGACTCGAAAGGAGGAATTTCGGGTTGAGACCCCATGCAGCGCGGCCCTCCGTTTGTGGGATCGTACAACGATTCAGACTCCAGCCAAAAGGAAAAGATGCGCGCCCTATCTTCCCTGCGCAAGCCCCGCCAGGCTTCTCCCTGGTCCCTAGTCCCTAGTCCCCGTGCCCAATCGTCACCGACTGCTCCTCCATCCCCACCCGCGCCATGAACGCTGCAGCCTCCCCCGCCCTCATCCGCAAACACTGACGCCCCGCAAAGCTCCGTCCCAGATAACGCGGAGACAGTTCCAGCCAACGCCGCCGCGCCGCCGTATCCGCGCGTCCCTCCTCAAGCGCCTCGGCAGCCAGCCGCGCCAGCCGGGGCATCGCGCGCGCCGCATCCGCCGCCACGCTCCAGCGCAGCAGGGAAGTCCCATCATCGCTTTCCGCCAGGCCCAACACCACCGCGCCCCGCTTCACAAACACCCGGCTCGCTTCAGAATCTTCATCCATCGAAATCAAATCCGGCTGCACGCCACGCTCCACCATCGCTGCAAGGCACTCCACAGGGTCCGCCGTCAGCCCTACGCAAACCGGCCGCCCCCGACGCACTTCATTTTTCAATATCCGCAGCGCCTCATCCAGCGTGCTCACCACAAAATCGCAGAACCCCGCCCGCAGTCCGCCGCGCAGCGCCTCCGCATTCCCATCCACGCACAAGCTCGCCGCGCCCGCCACGCTGGCCGCCACCACCACGGCCGCACCTTCCGCATCAAATCCCGCCCGCAGCACGAGCTTGCCCCCCAGCAACGCGCCAAACCGCTCCCGCGCCACCCGGCAGAGGCCAAGATATTGTTCGTGAATTCTGGAAAGTTCAGGAAGGCTCATGGCTGCAACAGCCATTCTGTCATGCCGCGCCGTCACCAGCTCGAATAGGGCTGGCCATCCGACCCCGTCTCGTCCGACCCGCTGTGCACATCGTTGATCCCGCCATCCGTCTCGTCCACATCCGATAGCGTATCGTCGCTCGAAGTCACCCACGTGTCCGCTACTGTGCGTCATCGGATCTTCGGGGATTTTCTTCAGATACCCGCTCTGCACCAGATCGTCCAGCGACTGCGGCGCCTTGTTCTTGTCCATCGTGTACGAGTCGATCGCGTCCCGCATCACGTGCAGGTCTTCCTTCAGCGCCGCTTCCCGCGCATTCTTAATCGCGCCCACAAAGCTCGGGATGGCCACCGCCGCCAGCACGCTGATGATCAGCATCACGATCATCAACTCCACCAGCGTGAAGCCGCTCTCCCGCGTCCGCATTGGATTTCTCTGCCGCTCCATCGCTCCTCTACCAGTCCGAATACTTCGTTCCGTCCAGCGCCGTCCCGTCCGACTTCGAATACACATCGAACACGTTCTGCCCGCCCCACGAGTCCGCCGTCGGATCGTCCTGCATCGACCGCTCGCCCCAGTCCGTCCGTCCCCGTCATCGGATCGATGGGAATCCGCCGCAGAAACTTTACCTTCTTCCCCTGCACGTCCACGCCGTCCACCAGCGTCTGCAGATCCGGCGGATAGTTGTAGCTGTCCACCTTCGTCTGGAACGCGTGCCGGTCCGCCGCGTCCTTGTATTCGTCAATCGCCTTGCGCATCGTCCACAGTTCGTCGCGCAGAATGCGTTCCTTCTGCCGCTTCGCCTGGAACCGCGCCATGGGCACGGCCGCCGATGCCAGAATCGCCAGAATCGCGACCGTGACAATCAACTCCACCAGCGTCAGCCCTGCTTCGCCGTGCCGCCGGCGTCTGTTCCCGCTCTGCAATTTCAACTGCATGCCAAAATCCGTTTCAGTCCCGCCTCAATTTCCCGTTCACTGAATGTGCACCACCGCCTGCGATCCCATCGCCGGCGATAATCTGCTGCTGGCTGTTGTGGATCACCGACTGGCTTACCGCCACCGACGCATCTCCCGGCGCCTTCGCCTGGAACGTCAGCACGCACAGCATCCCTGCTCCGTTCACGCCCTTCGTATTCGGCGGCCGCGATACCGCGATCGCCACATTGCCGTTCCCGTCGTCACGATGCGCCAGAGCCACCGCCTGTCCATCCCGGCCCAGCACATTGGTCGTCGTCTTGTTCTCCGTGTCCACGTTGATCAGGCTCAGCTTCGACGTGTCGTACTGCACCTGCATCTGCGCCGCATACTCATCGCTGCTGCCTGCCGTGTTCACCGCCATCTGGAAGGTCGAACCCACCTTCTGGCTCGACTGCGCCGGGGTGATCTGCAAACTCACCGGCGGACCCGCATTCGCCGCCTGCTGCATCTGCGTCAGGGCCTGCGCGGCCGCCGCCGGTGCCGATCCAGTTATGCGCGTGAATCGGTGCCGGCATCACCGCCTGCGTCCCGCCAAACGCCGGCACGCTCGCCTGCGCCTGATTCCCCACCGCCTGATTCGCCTGGGCCATCGAGGCCGGTGGCGTCGGCGCGGCCATCATCGCATCCACCGGACGCACCTGTACGCTGCTGCTCGTGCCCGTGTCGATCTCCTGCACATCCTCCGGCGTAATCTGCTCGCGCCGCACCACGTGCGGGATCAGCAGAAACACAATCTCGTCGTCGGTCACTTCTTTCTGCTGCGTGCTGAACAGATACTTGATCAGCGGCAGCTCTCCCAGTCCCGGCGTCCCGCTGATCGTGAATGTCGTCTGGTGCTGCAGAATCCCGCCCAGCAGGTTCGCCTCGCCATCCTTCAGACGGATCGTCTGATCCGCCGTGCGCTGCGTGATAATCGGCTCCGTGATCCCGCCAATGCTGCGTCGAGCCGTTCGTCGCGGAAACCTCAATCGACGCTTTTCAGCGAAACATCGTTGTCGAAATGGATCGTGGGCTTCATCTTCACGTTCACACCCACATCGATGTACTGGAACTGCGTGTTCACCAGCGAACTCACAATCGCCGTTGCCGCGCCCGTCTGGTACGAACCGGTCGCAATCGGAATTCTCTCGCCGATCTTCAGCTTCGCTTCCTGCCCGTCCGACGCCCGTATCTGCGGGTTCTGAATAATCTTCGATCGCGCATCCGTCAGCAGCAGATCCACCGCTGCCTGCCCAATCGTCACCGCAAAGTTCGTCGAGTTCAGATGCGCCAGGTTGTCCAGCGTAAGGCTGCTCGTCGTCGTGGACGTTGAGCTGGTCGTGGTTCCCGTGTCGTGCGGTCGTCCCCGTGTTGGTGTTGTTCAGGTTCGCATTCGCCGGCTGGAAACTAATGCTCGCCGTCTGCGGCAGCTGCACGCCGATGTTCCGCAGCAAATCCCGGCTCACTTCCATCACCGCGACGTCGATCACCACTTCCGGCCGCGCCTTGTCCAGATTCGACACCAGCCGCCGCGCCAGCATAATCTCGTCCGGCGTTCCCCGCATCACGATCGCGTTCTGCCCGGAGACTCCGTTGATCCTCGCCGTCTGAAACAAATTCCGCAGCACCTGCTGCACTTCGGTGAAATCGTTTTGCTGCGACACGTTGTGCAGATAAAACGTCTCCACCGCCTGCTCGTCCAGTTCCGTGTGCTTGCTGCGCGAGTTCTCCGCGACAAATATCGTGTTCGTCGTTACCGGGCGCCAGAACGTGTTCGAAACCGTCGCAATAATCCGCAGCGCGTCGTACAGCGTCACGTTATTCAGATCCACCTGGATGCTCTTCGAGCTGTATGCCGGATCGAACAGCACGTTGATCCCGGCCGCTTTGCCCACCGCCTGATACACCACCCGGCTGTCCTGCACCATATGCAGCGTCAGCGGCTCGTTCGATATCGGCTTCAGCTGAACCGGCGGTGCAAGTTCCTCAAACGCATCGTCGGACGATCGCGGAGCCGCAGCTGTCCCCGGATTCTGCGCGTTCAGTTTCTCCTTTGTCGCCTGTATGTCCTGCGACGCCAGCTCGTTGCTCGGGTCGATCTCCACCGCCCGCAGAAACTCTGTCAGCGCCCCCGTGTAGTCGCTCTGGTCGCGCAGCCGCTCGCCATGCTCCACATGCAGCGCCGCTGCCGAGAAACGTGTCCGTTCGTACGCCAGCTTGTAGCTGCTCGTCCGTCGGCTTCTTCTGGTACGCCTGGTAAAACGCGTCGTACGCGGCCTGGGTGTCCCCTTTGGCCTCGGCCGCCTGCCCCTGTTTGTACAGGTGCGACGCCTTTTGTCCGTGCGCCGCGGGCAGCGCCACCAAGATCACGGCAAGAAAAGCCCAGTTCCCAAAACTACGCTTCATGCAACTCCATCGATTGTGCGGAGATTTTTTTGCGTGCCAATTCTTTGCGGTCCCAACGTTGCCCGAAGCCCACCTGGCCGCCGTCCATACCCCCTCGACCTGGTCCGGCATGCGCCGCCTTTAGTATCGCATTCCACCCCGGCGAGTTGACGAGTTGCCAGTCCGTCCCGTTGTTTCTCATTCGCCATATTTTGCCCGCTCGCGCCCAGCCTATAGGATGAAAGAGCACCCGTATGACGCGCCAGTCCACCCATCTCGTCAAGCCCAACCCGCCGAAAGACCGGCCCCGCGACCCCGTCGCCTCCGGTACCCGCGACGCTGCCGTCAATCGCTCGGCCGGCCATAACTACTTCCTCCTCGAGAAATACGAGGCCGGCGTCGCTCTGCGCGGCACCGAGGTCAAGTCCATCCGCGAGGGCAAAGCCAATCTCAAAGACGCCTACGGCCTCATCAAGAACGGCGAGGCCTTCCTGCTCAACGCGCATATTGGCGCCTATTCTCACGGCAGCTCCAACAATCACGAAGCTCTGCGCACTCGGAAACTGCTCCTCCACAGGAGGAAATTCGCAAACTCACCGGAAAGACGCAGCAGAAGGGCCTCACGCTCATCCCCACCCGCCTTTATTTCCGCAACGGCCGGGTCAAGTGCGAGCTCGCCATCGGCCGCGGCAAGCAGGACTGGGATAAGCGCGAAACCGAGCGCCGCCGCGAAGCCGACAAAGAAGCCCGCGCCGCCATCGTCCGCAGCCGCAAAGCCTAAAAAGTTGTACAACAGTAAAGTCTGAAAAGTTGTACAAGAAACGTAGAATTAGCAGACCGCGGCTGCTCCGGCATTTGCGTCAGAGGCACGGCTGCTAAAGCAGCGAGCATGCCCTACGAAATGGATGTATGACTTGAAGTAAATAATGCATTTTGTTCAATATAAATATTATATTTGTGAAGAAAATTGCGATAATTTAGCGGACTCTTACCCCCCCCGGGGCCCGTTCGTCACACTCGAATCTGAGTTTCCCACACGCCTGAATATAGTACAACATTTGTTGTACAATGTTCCAATGCCCGAGACCGTCAGCGCCGCCTACGCCAAGGCCAACCTGCCCAAACTCCTCAAGGATGTGCAGAGCGGGAAGAGTATCGTCATCTCGCGCTACAAAAAGCCCATCGCCGTCATTTCCCCTGCCCGGAGTCCGAACAGCCCGCGCCGAAGTTGGGAACCGGAAAAGACCGCGTCCGGCTCATCGATCCCCACGCCTTTGATCCCATGACCGACGAGGAAGTGGACGCCTTTCTGGACGGTCGCTACTAAATGGCCCGGGTGTTGCTTGACACCCAGGCCATTTACCTCGCCTTTCGAAACGAAAATCATCTCACGCCGGCCCGACGCTCATCGAAGATCCCGACACGGTCCGACATTATCAGTTCCGTCTCCATTACTGAGATCGCCGTCAAGTTCTCCATCGGGAAGCTCGAAATGAACCGTGACGACATGCTGCACGCGATCGCGTGACCTCCGCTTGACCGAATTCGCCTTTGAGCCCCGCCACGCCCTCGCCATGTTCTCCCTGCCCCTGCACCACCGCGACCTCTTCGATCGCATGATCCTCGCCACCGCCCTCGTCGAAAAACTCCCCATCGTCACTGCCGACCGCAGCTTCCGCCGCTATCACGGGCGTCAAAGTCATTTGGTAATGAGGTGATCTTCTGCTCGAGGAATGCCTCTTAAGGACAGACTTAGAAATCTTACGGTCACACCAAGGACAACTCTACCGCTCCGCCTTCTCCGCCGGCTTGGTCACATCCAGCGACAATTGCAGCGTCCCCACTCGCCCCGTCGCCGTGTCCCATACGGCCAGATACAGGTAAGTCCTGTCCCTTCGGCACGTCGATCTCCTGGTCCAGGCTCAGCATCCCGTTCGGCGTAGTCTGCACCTGCTGCGGGTCAAAATTCAGCTTGAAAACCTGAATCGCATGCGCTACCGGCCGCCCATAGTCGTTCACCGCCAGAATCGCTGCCCCGCCGTCACCTCGCCCTGGCCGTCCGTCACGCTCTGTTGGAAGGCCGCCGCCGGCAGAAAATACCGGATCGAATACGCCACCCTCCGTGCCGGAACGGCCGAAGCCCTTCGCCGCGTCCTGAGCCGTTCCCGCAATCGCCCCCGGTCCCTGCAGCAGCCGCCGTCCCAGCTTCGGCTGCCGTCGCGCCGTATCCTCCGGCAAATCCGCGCCGCCATCACTCGCGCTTGAAAATAATCGGATCCAGATGCGTGTTCGGTGCCTCCGCCGCCTTTCCGTCCGCCACCAGCGGATGCTTCGGCCACCGGCGCCGAAATCGCCCGCCCCTGCGAGTCATCGTCAAAATACCCATTGCGGAAGCTCAGGTGATACCCGCCCTTCACCTTCACGTTGACCGTGTGCCATTTCTGATCGTGATGCAGATCGTCCGGCGCATACGTCAGCGTGTAAAAGCTGCCGTCCGTCGCCATAAACTGGGCCGTCGCCCCCTCCACCCCATTGTTGTTGAAGAACGCCTGCCCACCCGTTGAGTCCGCCACATCCTGCATGGCCCCGTGCTGATCGCGCATCGTGTCGCTGGTCGCCCAGGTCAGCCCCCGCACGTCGATCGGATAAATCGCGATCCGTTCCGCCTCAAGCCCATCGTAGATCGGCCGCAGGTCCATCCCTGGCGCCGGCGTCTCATCCGCGCGTCGGCGCAGGTAGAGGGATGACCCTCCTGAGAACCACATCACATTCTTCCGCCCCGGCAGGTCGCTTAGCGCGGCAATCACCTGCTGCAGCGTGTCCACATCCGTCGCATACTGCGCGTCCTGCGTCACCATCCGCGGCATTGCCCGGTGAATCGCCGCCAGCAGCAGGGCGTGATCCGACGTGAAACTCTGCAGCAGATTCATCATCTGCCCCGCCCGCCAATAGATGGCCACCGGCTCATCCGCAGGCAACGCGTTCACCATCTGCGTCAGCTGGTGGCTAAAATACATCTGATTCACGATTTGAATCGTCGTCGTGTCCAGCAGCCACACATTCACCACCGCCGGCGGATGCGCCAACGCTGCATTGCTGTACATGCCCGCCTTCAGTCCTGCCTCGGCCAAAATCGGCAGCGCCCGGTCCTCATGCGCCTCAAAGGACTTGATCTTCTGCCGCCTCCCATCGTCCGCAACCTGGAAATCGGACTGCTTCAGCCCGTGCACCGGTTCGCCCTTCGCATCCAGCACCGTGACATCCGTCAGAACAATCCGCGTTCCCGTATGCAGCGTGTAAGGCTGCGACGACTGCGCAACGGCGCTCAGCGTACTGGCGAACAAAACCGGCAACACGACGCCCCGCGGTCCCCAAGTCATAAGTCTCCGGATCGCCCCTAACTTCCAGCGCGCAATCGCAGCAGGATGGAATGACGTTTCTGCCACCCTTGTACCAGTTATCCGGAACTAAGCAAACAAATATCGCGAACCGCTCTACTGCTAATCGCCCTACCCCTGCCTGCTCCACCGCTGACAGTTCCACCGCTCCCCGTAACCCGGTATTCTGATGATTCGACCTTCCTATGAAAACCACCCTGCTCCACGCCGCTCTGCCCGCCGTAGCCACCGACCTCCTCGCCGTCTTTGCCATCGACGCCGCTGTCCCCGCTAAAGACGCGAAGCCCGAAATTCAGATCCTCGCCGATCCCGCGATCCAGGCCGCGGCCCAGTCCGTCCTCGACTCCGGCGAATTCAAAGCCGACTCCACGGAAACGCTCCTCCTCCACGCGCCCCAGAGCCTCGCCGCGAAACGTCTCCTGATCATCGGCCTCGGCAAAGCTGCCAAAGTTACGCCGCACGAAGTCCGCAAAGCCGCCGGCACCGCCGTGCGCTATGCCAAACCTCGCGGCCTCCGCGAACTCGCCATCGCTCTCCCCTCCGGCGACGCGCTCGATCCCCAGCTCACGACCCGCGCGATCGCCGAAGGCGCCATCCTCGCCGACTACGATTCCGATACCTACCGGTCCGACCGCAAAGATCGCAGCGTGAACTCCGTCCAAATCGTCACTCCGCCGTGGAGCCGCAACCCGGCCGAAGCCGGCCTCCGCGAAGGCATCATCATCGCCGAGTCGCAAAACTTTGCCCGCACCCTCGTCAACGAGCCAGGGAACTACCTGACTCCCACCATCTTCGGCCAGCGCGCCGCCGACATGTGCCGCGAGTTCGGCCTCCAGTGCGAAGTCCACTCCACCGAAAAACTCCGCGAGCTCAAAATGGGCGCTTTCCTCAGCGTCGCCCAGGGCTCCGACGAACCACCCGCGCTCATCGTCATGAAGTACGAACCAAAGAACGCTCCGGCGAATGGTCCCGTCCTTGGCCTCGTCGGGAAGGGCATCACCTTCGACACCGGCGGCATTTCCATCAAGCCCGCCGACAGCATGGAAAAAATGAAGTACGACATGGCCGGCGGAGCCTCCATGATCGCCGCCATGCGCGCCATCGCCCAGCTCCAGCCCAATGTCCGCGTCATCGGCATCGTCTGCTCTTCCGAGAACATGCCCTCCGGCAAAGCCTACAAACCCGGCGACGTTGTCATCGCTATGCCCGCTCCCGGCAAGCCCGGCAAATCCATCGAGATCATCAACACCGATGCGGAAGGCCGCCTCGTTCTCGCCGACGGTCTCACCTACGCCAAACAACTCGGCGCCACCCATCTCATCAACGCCGCCACGCTCACCGGCGCCATCGGCGTCGCCCTCGGCCTCATCAATGCCGGGGGATTCTCCAACGACGACGAATCCTGGTCCCACTTCACCGGCGGCCTCGAAATTTCTGGCGAGCGTTTCTGGCGCATGCCCGTCGAAGACGACTATCGCGACCTCATCAAGTCTCAAATCGCCGATATCAAAAATACCGGCGGCCGCTACGGCGGAGCCATCACTGCCGCCATGTTCCTCAAAGAATTCGTCGACGACACCCCGTGGATTCATCTCGACATCGCCGGCGTCAGCTGGAATGACGACGCTAAACCCTGGCTAGCCTCCGGCCCCACGGGCACCGCCGTCCGCAGCATCATCGAATGGGTCCGCAGCTACTCCAGCTAGGCCATGAAACCTGCATTCGACGTCGGCCCTCGGGATTGTGGACGCGGCCTCGCGTTGCTTACCCTGGGCCTCGTCCTCGCAATCCCAGCCGCTGCCCAATCCACCAACCCCTGTCTCCACGCCCTTCCCGCCGCCGCGGATATGGTGCTGCAACAACATTTCCCCCATGACCAAATCGTCGACCTATCGAGCCTCAACGCCGGCGAACTCGCCGCATGGACGAACCACCACCGCACCGACTGCCCCGGAATTGCCCACGCAACGGTCTCGCCTGGCATGATTGGTTATGCAATGTCGTTAGTTCATCGAGTCAGCCCTGACGATGCAATCGAGACGCTGGTGTTTCTGCGTCAAACGCCTGAAGGCTACGGCATCACCATCCTCTCGTCACCGCAACAAAGCTCAGGCCATACCAGCGTGGTTTCCACCGCACCACCTGGCGCCTATCGCAATTGGGATACAGGCAGAACCCGCACGCTGCACACGACCGTCATCCTGTACGAGGCCATCGAAGCTGGAATCACCGGCTATTACTTTGCCGGCGGAACGTTCCATTCGATCCCCCTCTCGGAGTAACCGCATCACCGCTAACCGCTTCTACGCCAACCGTCTTATCGCCAACCGCTGGTCAGCTCTTCCCGCTCACGGCTCATGAATCGCCACGATCGGGTCAATCCGCATCGCCCGCAGCGCAGGCACCGACGAAGCCGCTCCCGCCACCACCGCTAACAGCATCGTCACCAGCGCAAAGGTGAGTGGGTCGACCGGGCTCACTCCATAAAGCTGTGCCCGGATGAAGTCCGTCAGAGCAACGGTGAGCGCCAGCCCCAGCGCGATGCCCAGACCGCCCAGTCGCAGCCCCTGCCGCAAAATCAGCCACAGCACATCCTGGCGTGCAGCGCCCAGCGCCATGCGGATTCCGATTTCGTGGGTCCGCAGTTGTGTGCGGTAAGCCAGCACGCCATAGATCCCCGTCGCGGCCAGCACCAGAGCCAGCAGTGCGAAGGCCGAGGCAAACGTCGATTCCACAATCGCGAAGGTGCTCGCTACCTCCGTCGATTGCCGCAACGGCCGCACGTCGTACACCAGCCATTGCGGATCGATTTTGTGGATCGCTTCAATCACCGCGGGCGCCATGGCTTCCGGATCGCCCCATGTGCGCACCTGCAGAATTGTCTCCGGATCGCCCGTCTGCAGGATCGACGCGTAAATCATCGGCTCCGCAGTCCCGCCAACCCGGTAATGCGTGCTGTTTCTCACCACTCCGATGACCGTCCACAGCGAATTCCACATCCGCAGTCTCCGCCCCAGCGGATTCTGCCTGGGCCAGTAGTGTTCCGCCGCCGTCTGGTCCACGATCACCACCTGCGGCGCGTTTTCCCCGTCGGCATCGGTGAAAGCCCGGCCCTCGATCACTGGAATCTTCAGCGTTGCAAAGTAGTCGGTGGACACATCCGCGCGCCCGACTTCCCCCGACTCATGGGCTTGCGGGACATATCCCTCCCGCCACACATCGGCTGTCTTGCGGCTCAGGCTCAGTGGCAGCCAGTCCGTCAGCGAAACTTGCGCCACTCCCGGGAGTTCCCGCGCGCGAGCAAGAATCTTCTCCCGGAATTGATGAATCTCAGTTTCCGAATAACCCGTGTCCAGGCCGATGGACGCAGTCAGTACATGATCCTGATCGAAGCCTGTGTTGGCGTTTGCTGTGTTGCGCAGTGTCCTCAGAAACAAACCAGCGCACACCAGCAGCGCGACCGACAGGCCAATTTGCACAACCACCAGGCCGCTCAGCACGTGCCGGTTCCGCGAACCCGAGGCTAAACTCCCGGAATCCTGGCGGAGTACTTCGGCGGGAGCGATGTGAGAGGACCGCAACGCCGGCAACGCACCACAGAGCACTCCAGCCCCAATCGCGATCACCAGCAACACCAGAATCACGCTCTGATCGATCGTGCCGCTCACCGCGATCGGGTTGGCGCCTGGCGGAACGAAGCGCCCCAGCATCTTCGACGTCCATACCGTCAGCAGCAGCGCCAGCGCCGATCCCGCAAACGAAACAAGGAGTCCCTCGAGGATCATCTGCCGCATCAGTTCCGCTCGGCCTGCGCCCAGCGACTGCCGGATCGCCAGATCCCGCGCCCGCGCCACAAAACGCACCAGCATCAGCGTCGCCACATTGGCGCAGGTCAGTAACAACACCAGCGCCGCAAACGCGAGCAGCACCGGCAGCGACGTCGCGAAGTAGCCGTTCCCGCCGAACGGCGAGCGCCACAGCGGATCGAGCGTGATCGTATTCACCCCCGGATGCTCGGCCGGATACGCAGCCACCAGCCTGCGCATAATCGCTTCCACATCGTTCGTGGCGGCCCGCTGGGTGACGCCAGGACGCAACCGGCCCAGCACATTCAGCCACACATCGTCGCGGCGCAGAATCTGGTCGTTGCTCCCCGCCGTAGTGCTGGCGGCCAGCGGCGCCCAAATCTCCTCGCGGATCGCCGGCATGCACCCAACAAATCCCTCCGGCGCCACCCCGATAATCGTGAATGGCTGATGCTGAATTTCGATGGACTTGCCCACGATCCCAGGATCGCCTGCGAATTGCGTCTTCCACAGCGAGTACCCCAGCACCACATAGGGCACGCCGCCCATCCGCGCCTCTTCATCCACGCGGAAGAATCGGCCCAGATCCGGCCGAATTTGCAGCACATCAAAATAATTTCCCGATACCTGGGCCGCGTAAATTCGCTGCGACGCATTGCCCACCGTCATCGTCGCCCACTCGTGGTGATAGCCCAGAATCCCGCTAAATGTGTGGTTAGCCGCCCGCACATCGCGAAAATCCGGATACGAAAACGGCGGTGCAGGCGAAGCGTTCCATCGGCCCCGCATCACCGTGACCAGCCCGCGAGTGTTCGGCGCGCCCGGCACCGGCCGCAGCATGGTGCCTTCAATCCAGCTCAGCGCCGTACTGGTCGCGCAGATGCCCAGCGCCAGCATCAGAATCGCGGTTGCCGTAAATGCGGCGCTGCGGCCCAGTTGCCGCAGTGCATATCGTATGTCGCGGAGCAGCCCAGCCATGCCGGCCCCCTTAACGAAAGCTGTCCAAGACATAGCCCGAATCCACGCGTGTGTCAGTGACCCGTGTCACGAGCGGCCCACGCTAATCGGACCTAAGCGGACCGTTTCATCGCTACCGGCTTTGCGCTGGCCGCTCCTTAGCTGTTACTCCGTTCGCAGTGCTTCCACCGGATCAACTGCCGCCGTCCGCCGTGCCGGCAGATAGCTCGCCAGCGCCGCGGCCGCCACAAGCGCCACCGGCACCGCCATAAACGTCAACGGGTCCAGCGGGCTAATCCCAAACAGCAGCGTCCGCATCAGCCGCATCAACCCCACCGCCGCGCCCAGTCCCACCGCCGTTCCCACCACCGTCAGCATTAGCGCTGACTTCACAAACATCCAGGCCAGCTCGCTCTTCTTCGCGCCCAGCGCCATGCGGATGCCAATCTCCCGCGTCCGCTGCGACACCGCATACGAAATCACGCCGTAGATCCCCAAAATCCCCAGCGCCAGCGCCATCACGCCCGCAATCCCCAGCATCACCAGCGTGAACGAAGTCCGCGCCATGCTGTCGCCATAGATATCCTGCATCGTGCACACGTCCGCCACCGGCAGGTTCCCATTCACCGACCACACCGCCCGCTGCATTTCGTTGATAAACGCCGGCGTCCCCGCGCGCTGGCTGCGCATCGCAAAGTAGACCGTCCTCCATACTCCCAGGGTGTCGGGCTGCTTGGCATAGCCCAACAGCGAAGGCCAGTACACCGTCGCCGGCGACACCTGATCCACGCCGTTCTCCCGCACATCCTGCACAACACCCACCACCTCGTGCCACGGCATGCTGGGATATTCCTGGAATCGCTGCCCAATGGCCGCGCGCGCCGACCCCCAGAGTTCGCGCGCCAGCCCCTCGCTCACGATCCCTACCGGTTGCTGGCCGTAGATCTCCGCCCACGTAAAGTCCCGTCCCGCTACCATGCGCGTGCCCGCCGTGCGGAAATATCCCGGCGAAACGAAGTTGTACAGACGCATCGGGGCATTGTTATCTGCGTAGCTCTTGCCCTGCGCGAAAATCTGATCCCAGGCGGGCTCGGCTCCGCTCATCGGCACAGAAGCGGCAAAGCCTGTTGCCGAAACGCCAGGAATCGCAGCCAGCTTCTCCAGAATGTTGTTCTGCATCCGCAGTACCGTCCTCGGATCCTTCACCAGCGCCTCCGGAATCGACAGCCGCATCACCTGCAGCGATCCCGGATCGGAAAATCCCGGATCGACATGGCGCATGGCATTAAACGTCCGGATCATCAGTACCGCGCCAATCAGCAGCACCAGCGCCATCGCCACCTGCGCCACCACCAATAAATTCCGCGCGCGCAGCCGCTCGTGGCTCACACTCGCCGTGCGCACCGCTCCCAGCAGGCTCACCTTCTGCCGCGCAGGCGCATAACGCAGCACCGGAATCGCCCCGAACAGCAATCCCGACAGCACGGAGAGAATCAGCGTGAACCCAATCGACCAGCCGTCCAGAGAAATCTCATTCAGGCGCGGCAAGTCCGCCGGCCCAATCGCCGTCAGCAGTTTGAGGCCGCCATAAGCAACGGCCACGCCCACTGCGCCGCCTACCAGACCCAGCGTCACGCTCTCCAGCAACAGCTCGCGCGCAATCCGCCAACGCCCCGCGCCCAGTGCTGAACGCACCGCCAGCTCCTGTTGCCGCACATCGGCTCGCACCAGTAGCAGGTTCGCCACGTTGGTGCACGCAATCAGCATCACCAAGCCGATCGTCGCCATCACCACCCACAGCACCGTGTGGATACTGCCCACCACCGTGTCTTTCAGCGGCTGCAGCGCCGGCGCGATTTTCCAATTCAGATACCAGTGCGGGTCGCCGCCCTCAGGATTCGTCCAGCTATCCATCCACACATTCAGCAAACGCGCCACATCCGCATTCGCCTGCGGAATCGTAACTCCCGGTTTGAGCCGTGCGATGCCACGATTCCCAAAGCCCGCCAATATCTCGTGTACCGGATCGAGCGCCATCGGCACCAGCAAATCGAAATCGTAATTCACGATCTTGAATCCCCGCGGCATCACCCCCGCAATTACCCGCGGCTGCGCATTCACCTCAATCGTGCGTCCGACCACATGCGGATCGCCGCCGAACCGCCGCTGCCAATACCCATACCCCAGCATCACGCGTCCCAGCCCGTGCGGATCCTGATCGCTCGCCGTCAGCCACTGCCCATACAACGCAGGCGTTTTCAGCGTCTCCAAAACTCCGCCGGAGATATCCGCCGTGTTTACCTGCTCCGGCTGTGCGATGCCCGTAATGCTCGCCGTCCCCGGCCCCCAAATCCCCACCGACTGGAACACTCGATTGTGTTCCGCAAATGTGAAGTACATCGACGCCGACAGCCGCAGCTCGCTGCGAAATTCCGCCAGCTCCGGCGCGCCCGGCGCATTCAGATGCAGCGATACCAGTTGGTCCGGCTCAGGGTAGGGAAGCGGCCGCAGCAGCACGCTGTTCAGCACACTGAACACCGCTGTATTCGCCCCAATCCCAATCGCCAGCGTCAGCACCACCGTGATCGCAAACCCCGGCGCGCGCCGCAGTCGCCGCGCAATATGCTTCAAATCCACCAGCAGCGATTCCGGCCTCTGCCATTGCCACACTTCGCGGCTCCTTTCTTCCAGCAAAGTCGAATTACCAAACTCACGCCTGGCTTTCCGTTCCGCTTCCACGCGTGGCAATCCCTCGTCCACCAGCTCATCCACCCGCTCGGCAAGATGCTCCTGAATGGAAACGGAAATGTCGTCGTACCGGCGCTTTTTCCAGAACATAAATTAAGCTCCCGCCGCCGCCAGCACGCGGCTAATGCCTTCAAACATTCGCTCGAAGCTCACCACCTCGCGCTCCAGATGCCGGATCCCCGCCGCCGTCAGCCGGTAAATCCGCGTAGGCCGCCCCTTCGCCGAAATCCCCGCCTCCGATTCCAGCAAGCCTTCCTTCAGCATCCTTTGCAGTGCCGGATAGAGAGATCCCTCTTCCACCTGCAGCAGCTCATCGGATACCTGCTGGATGTGTTTCACCAGCGCATAACCATGCATCGGCCGCAGCCGCAGCGACTGGAGAATCATGATCTCCAGCGCCCCCGGAAAAAGATCGCGACGTTCAGAATTCTTAGCCATGTCGAGCATCATAAGATCAAAAATACCTATTTTGCAAATAGGTATACGTTACCAACCCCCAATCAGTTCCCTTAGGGAGGTCCCCTCGCCATATTTCTCATCCAATTTGGTTATGCGCAGCCAAACCGTAACCAGATCCGCTGAATCCGACTTAGACCAGACCAGGATTTACGAAGTTCTCGCGGAGGCCAGCAACATCCCAAGGTGGGCTCCGGTCTTCGCCGACGGCGTTGAGCGCATCGACGACACCCATTACCGGGTCAACAAGAATAGCGAGACCTTCAACCTGCAGGTCTTTCTGCATCCCTCTGCCGGTGTCGTCGATTATCTTCGAGAAATGCCCAACGGCAAACGCGGCGGCGCCTACATCCGCGTAACGCCCCGTCCCTTAGCAGGCAGCACCATTACGATGACCGTCCCCATTGCACCGAATACGACTGAATCCGAGGTAGGGAAGGTCGTGGAGCAGGAACTCGATACCCTCATCCAACTCGCGCAATCCTGACCGCACAATCGCTGAACATCCCTGCCGTTATCCTGAACTGTGCCAAAAACCCCAGCCCCGCAACCCTCAGCCCCACCGAGCAAGATCCGTCGACAATCCTCCATCCGCACCGCTCTCCGCTACTGCCTTCTCACCCTCGCCCTCCTCTGGTCCCTCGCCGCCCTCACCCTCGTCGCTTTCCGCTGGATCGATCCGCCCACCACCGCCGTCCACGTCCAGCGCCGCGTCCAGGCCTGGATCCACGGCACGCCCTACCACAAGCGTTACGAATTCATCCCCCTCCGCGAAATCTCACCCAACCTCCAGCACGCCGTCATCGCCGCTGAAGACGGGCGCTTCTACCAGCACCACGGCTTCGACTGGCGCGCCATGGAAATCGCCGCCGAGCATGACGAGAAAGGCGGACGCCTGCGCGGCGGTTCCACTCTCACCCAGCAACTTGTCAAAAATCTCTTCTTCGGCACCGGCCGTTCCATCCTCCGCAAGGGCGCAGAGGCCACGCTGGTTCCCGTCGCCGAGCTCGTCCTCGGCAAGCAGCGCATCCTCGAGCTTTACCTCAACGTCGTCGAATGGGGACCCGGCGTCTACGGCGCCCAGGCCGCTTCGCATGCCTGGTACTCGACCGACGCCCGCAAACTCGACCGCGAACAGGCCGCCCAACTCGCTGCCATCCTCCCCGATCCTCGCCGCCGCAAGCCTCAGCGCATGACCCACTACAGCGCCCTCATCCAGGAACGCATGACCCAAATGAATTGGTAACACTGTCTATTCCAAACGCAACGCCGTCATCGGATCAACCCTCGTCGCCCGCTGCGCCGGAACCCAAACCGCCAGCAGAGCCACCGCGACCAGCAGCACCGGCGTCACGATAAACGCCGTCGGATCCCACGCCTTTACCCCAAACAAAAAGCTCGCCAGAAATCGCGTCAGCCAGAACGCCCCGCCAATGCCCAGCACCACGCCGATGACGCGCCAGCATCATTCCCTGGCCGATGATCATGTTGCGAAGGTTCGATGCCTGCGCCCCCAGCGCCATGCGCACGCCCAGCTCCTGCGTCCGTTGCTGCACGGAGTACGACATCACGCCATACACCCCAATCGCTGCCATCAGCAGTCCGGCCGATCCGAACACGATCAGCAGCAGCATGTTGAAGCGCTGACGCGCCGTGTTGAGCGCCTCGATTTCGTTCATCGTGCGGATGTGCGCCACCGGCAGCCCTCCGCTCGCCTCGCGCAGCGCTGCGGTGATCGGCGCCGTCAGGCTATGCGGCTCCACCTGGGTGCGAACCACCCACCACAGCGGCGTCACGCGCGAGTTCAGCGCGGTCTCGAGATCCGGCATCTGCGCCAGCGGAATGTACATGATTGGGCGGTTGGATCCTGATCCGGGCCACCATCGTGCGTATCGCCGACGATGCCGATCGATCTGCCGCGACGGCTCAGCAAACGCCGGACCCGCGCCTGGTCCAATCAGGATGCGGTCCGTCAGCGGGTCGCCCTTCGGCCAATATTGCTTCGCCATCGCTTCGTTGATCATCGCCACGCCCGGCGCGGCGCCATCGTCCCGCTCCGTGAACGCCCGCCCGCGCAGCACGGGAATTTTTAGACGTTTCGAAATAGCTCCACGACGTCGAGTAGAAACCTGCTGCCGCCCGTGAAAGGCGAGTTGGTCTTTGGCCGCCCCACCACATCGAAGTCATGCCAAAGTTGCGGTACATCGGCAGGCCGTTGGCCACGCCCGCATCCACCACCCCCGGCACCGCCATCAGCCGCTCCCGTGCCATCGCGAATCATCTGCGCCACCGGCGCTGTCTTCTGAAAGCGATCGCCGCTCATCGACATCGCCATCGTCAGCACGTTGTCGAGGTCGAACCCAGGATCCACCGCCTGCATCTTCAGAAATGTCCGGATCAGCAGCGCCGCTCCAATCACCAGAACCAGCGCCAGAGCCATCTCGCGCCACCACCAGCGCGGAGCGCAGCTTCCCGCTGCGAAAACCCATGCCGCGACCGACCGGAATTCTCATTCAGCGCCGCCACAAGATTCGGCCGCGACGCGCCGATCGCCGGCACCAGACCAAACAAAATGCCCGTCAGCACCGAGATCCCCAGAGTGAACAGCAAAATATTCAGATCCAGCGTCACCGCCGAACCATTCTCCCCGAGTCGCGGAATGTCCCCCGGATTAATCGTCAGCAGCAGCCGCACGCCCACGAATCCCAGAATCAGCCCCAGCACTCCGCCCGGTCAGCGAGAGCGTCAGGCTCTCCGTCAGCAGTTGCCGCACAATCTGCCCGCGCCCCGCGCCCAGCGCCGCACGCGTCGCCAGCTCGCGCTTCCGTGCCGACGCTCGCGCCAGCAGCAGATTCGCCACATTCGCGCACGCAATCAGCAGAACGAATCCCACCGCGCCCAGCAAAACCAGCAGCGGGAAGCGCGTGTCGCCCACGATCGATTCCTGCAGCGACGCAACACTGAAACCCGCCATCCGGAGGCAGCGAGTTCGCGCCGTAGATGCGGCGATATTGGTCCGCCGCCACGCGCAGCTGCGCGTTCGCCTGCGCCATCGTGACGCCCGGCTTCAGCCGCGCCGCCACCGTAAAGTAGTGCGCCATATCCTGCGAGGCCAGATCGAACTGGAACGGCACCCACAGATCGGCAGGCGTTTCCGTCACAAAGCTGCGCCCGATCACGCCCACCACCAGAAACGGCTGCCCGTCAATCTGGATCGTCGTCCCCACAATCTTCGGAATTGCCCCCGTAGCGGCTCTTCCACAGCCCGTAGCTCAGCACCGCCACATTCCCGCCGTGCGGACTGTCTTCCGCCGCTGTGAACGTCCGCCCCGCAATCACCGGCGCGCCGAACAACGCAAAGTATTCCTGCCGACACGTGCATGCCCTGCACCTGTTCAGGGTGATCGCCGCCCGTCAGATTCATCCCGGCTCCGCCGAAGTCATACGCGGCCACTTGCTGCGAACACGCTCGTCTGCTGCTGCCAGATATTGAACTTCGGAATATTCGCTCCCGGGAAGCTGCCCTGCCGGCTGGTGTTCATCAGCTGCACCAGCGCCTGCGGATCGGGATACCTCAGCGGTTTCAGCAGCACTGCGTTGATCACCGAGAACACCGCCGTGTTCACGCCAATGCCCACCGCAATCACCAGAATCGCGATGATCGTGAAGCCCGGCGTCTTCGCCAGCGACCGCACCGCAAAGCGAAAATCCCGCCACAGATCGTCGATCCACGGCAGCGAGCGATAGCGCCAAACTCGCTCCCGCGTCGACCGTGGATTGCCAAATCGCAACCGCGCCTGTCGCCGCGCTTCCTCATCGCTCAGCCCACGCGCCGCGTTCGCGTCCTGTTCGTGCGCCAGGTGCGCGGCAATCTCGTCCGCCAAATCAGCGTCCTTTTTTGCGCGATCTTTGAACCGGTCGCAGCGTCATGTCCGTTACTCCTCTGCGGATTCGATCGAGTCGCCCAAAATCAGTCCAATAGCCCGCGTCATCCGGCGCCAGCGCCCCGCCGCCGCCCCCAGTTCCTTCCGTCCCTTCGCCGTTAGCCGGTAAAACTTCGCTCTGCGATTGTTGTCGCTTACGCCCCACTCCGACGCCAGCCACCCGCGATCCTCCAGCCGGTGCAGCGCCGGATACAGCGACCCCTGCTCCACCTCCAGCGCGTTCTCCGACGTGTGCTTCGATCACCTGCGCGATCGTGTGCCCATGCGCCGGACCCATCACCAGCGTCCGCAGGATCAGCATGTCCAGCGTCCCCTGCAAAATCTCCCCAGCTTCCGGCGGCCTCTTCATCACCACGTCCAGCCCTCCACTCGAATGTCTATGCAAGATACATATACACCACTCGAATGACTATGGGAAAGGCGTGGCGGGGACGAATTGAGGAAATCTCCGCCTCTCCGGTTGCGTTCGCGCCGGTGTACCATCGCTGCCATGCTTCGCAAATTGGCTGCAGCCGCTGTATTTTCTGTGCTATGTCTGCTGCCTGCGCACTCGCAGCAGAGCACTGTGCCTTATGACCGGCATAATGTCGACGAAATCCTGGGATTTGAGGCGCGCGGCTCTGGAGCCCTCCCCGCCGGATGGTCCGGCAACCCTGCAGATACGGTCGCCGCCGAAGGTGACGTGGTGCATTCCGGCTCCTGGGCCGTGCGCCTCGATCGCTCCGCGCATCCCGCGGGAAACTTCAGCGGTATTACGAGTGCCATTCCCATCGATTTCACCGGAAAACAAATTGAACTCAGCGGATTTCTCCGCGCCAGCGATGTCTCCGGATCGGCGGGCCTGTGGATGCGCGAGGATGGCGACGCCGGCATGCTGCAGTTCGACAACATGCAACACCATCCCCTGGCCGGTACCCACGACTGGCAGAAATTCTCCATCCGTCTTCCTGTCGATGCTGACGCGAACCGCCTCGTTTTCGGCGCGCTGCTTTCCGGGACCGGCATCTTGTGGGTCGACGATCTGCAGCTCATGGTCGACGGCAATCCCATCGCGCTGGCCCCGCAGCGTGCTCCCGAGCCGGTCGAAACGGATCAGGCCTTCGATCACGGCTCCGCCATTCATCTCACCGCACTCACCCCGCTCCAGATCGAAAACCTCTCTACCCTCGGCCGCGTGTGGGGCTTTCTGAAATATCACGACCCATCCATCACCGCAGGCAAGCGCCGCTGGGATTACGAACTCCTGCGCATCATTCCCGCCATCCTGACCGCCCCCAGCCGCGATAACGCAGATGCGATCCTCGTGCAGTGGATCGACACCCTCGGTCCCATCGATGCCTGCACCGGCTGCGCATCGCTCTCGCCCGCTGGCCTCAAATTGCAGCCCGATCTGGCGTGGATCAACGACACTGCTACCCTCGGCGTGCCCCTGAGCCATCGCCTGCAGAGCATTTACAGCAACCGCGTGCGCAACCAGCAGTATTACGTTTCGCTCGGATCGGGTGCCGGGAATCCCAGGTTCAATCACGAGTCGGCGTATGGATCCCTGCAATTTCCTGACCCCGGTTATCAGATCCTCGCCCTCTTCCGACTGTGGAACATCGTCGAGTATTGGGCGCCGAATCGCGATGTGGTCGGCGAAAACTGGAACGATGTACTCACGAAATTCATTCCCCGCGTCGCCCTCGCGCAGGACAAAGATTCCTATGTGCGCGCCATGCTCGCCCTCATTGCGGAGATTCACGACACGCACGCCAATCTCTGGAGCTCCCTCAACCTGCGCCCGCCCCTCGGTGCCTGCCGCCTGCCCGTTAATGTGCGTTTCGTCGGTCGCGCCGCCATCATCACGGGGTACACCTCCGCAGACCCAGGCAATGCATCCGGCCTGCAACGCGGAGATGAGATCGCCGCCATCGATGGCGTCCCGGTCAGCCAGCTCGTCAAACAATGGACGCCTCTCTATGCGGATTCCAACGACGCCGCCCGCCTACGCGATATGGCCGCGACCCTCACCAACGGCAACTGCGGCCCCGTGAAAATAGACGTCCGCCGCAATGCCGTCTCAACCACCGTCGCCGCCTCCAGGCTCAGCTATTCCCAGGCTGGATCGCCCGCCTTCACCCACGATCTCCCCGGCCCCACCTTTCGCCTGCTCTCCAAAGACATCGCCTATCTCAAATTGTCCTCGGTGAAAATCGCCGACGTCCCGGGATACATCGACCAGGCCCAGGGCACAAAGGCGCTCATCGTGGACATTCGCAACTACCCCTCCGAATACGTTGTCTTTGCGCTCGGCTCGTTCCTCGTTCGCCAGCCCACCCCGTTCGCGGAGTTCTCCCTCGCCGATCTCTCCAACCCCGGAGCCTTTCACCTCGGTCCCACAGAGATGCTCACGCCCGTCGGCCACTCTTACGACGGCAGAGTGGTCGTCCTCGTTGACGAAGCCTCCCAGAGCCAGGCGGAGTACACCGCCATGGCCTTGCGCGCGACACCTCACGCCATCGTTGTGGGCAGCACCACCGCCGGGGCCGACGGCGATGTTTCCGAAATCTTCCTGCCAGGCGGCTTGCGGACCATGATCAGCGGACTCGGCGTCTTCTATCCCGATGGCCAACCGACCCAGCGAATCGGAATCCACATCGACGTTGAAGCCCACCCCACCATCGCCGGCCTCAGTGCCGGACGCGACGAAGTGCTGGAGACAGCCATCCACCAAATTCTCCCCAGCCTCCCCCCATCAGAAGTGGAGAAGTTGGTGCGCTCCAGCCCAGCGGACACGTCGCCAAAACAAAAAGCGGCCAGCATCCCTCGCTGACCGCTTCATCGCTGACCGGGGTTTCGCCGACCGGACCTTACGCTAACCGCTTTTTAGCTGCCTTAAGACGCTTTCTTCAACCGCGCCTCCCCACTCACCGCCTCAATAATCGCTTTGTTGAAGGCCGGAATATCATCCGGCTTGCGGCTCGAAATGAACTGCCCATCCGTCACAACTTCCTTGTCCACCCAGTTTGCCCCGGCATTCTTCAAGTCCGTCTTCAACGATGGCCACGACGTGAACGTCTTGCCCTTCACGGCGCCCGCTTCAACCAGGGTCCACGGCCCATGGCAAATCGCCGCCACCGGCCGCCCCGTCGCCACAAACTCCTTCACAAACTGCACCGCCTTCGGATCCATCCTTAGATGGTCGGGATTCATCACCCCGCCCGGCAGCACCAGCGCGTCGTAATCCTGCGCCTTTGCCTGATCCAGCGTCTTGTCCACCGTCACGCTGTCGCCCCAGTCCTTTGTTTTCCATCCCTTGATTGTGCCGCTCTTCGGCGCAATCACTTCGGTTGTCGCACCAGCGTGATCCAGTGCTGTCCGCGGATCCATCAGTTCCGCCTGCTCAAACCCATCTGTTGCCAAAATTGCGATGGTTTTCCCTGCCAGGTTTCCCGCCATAACACCCTCCTTGGGTTGACTCTCTCGTTACTAGGACGGACGCCAGCCCCGGGACGTTGCCAAACGTCAAATCGCACCACAGCCATCAAATTCTCAGAAATGTAACCTTCGCCCTGTACATTCCTCATGGAAACGACTGCCGGCCATTCGCACTGAACCAGGCTGCCAGCCAGAAATCCAATTGGAGGAACTTCATGAAAAAGCAATTTGTGGCTGCCATCATCGCGGTCGCGGGCCTGACCTTGGGCTCAGTCGTGCTCACCGCGTGCAATTCCGTCGAACAACAACGTCTCCATCTCCGGCGCCGGCAGCACGTTCGTCAACCCCGTCATGTCGCGCTGGACTGTCGACTTCTCCCAGACCCACCCGAACGTCCAGCATCAATTACCAGTCCATCGGCTCCGGCGCGCGGCATCCAGCAGGTCAAGGCGGGCACGGTCAACTTCGGCGCATCCGACGCTGCGATCACCGACGCCGCAACTCGCCGCCATGAAGCCCGTCGTTCAGATTCCCGGAAAGCGCCGGTCCTGTCTGCATCACCTATAACTTGCCCGGACTCACCGCGCCGCTGCGCCTTTCGCCCGGCCGCCGTCGCCGGCAGTCTTCCTCGGCACCATCAAAACCTGGACCGACCCCATCCTGGTGAAGGACAATCCCGGCGTCAAGCTACCCAAACTCCCTGTCGTCGTCTCGCACCGGTCTGAGGCCAGCGGAACCACCTCGATCTTTACCACCTACCTCGCCGCCGTCAGCCCCGACTGGAACACGAAAGTCGGCAAGGGAATCTCTGTCGCCTGGCCGATGGGTATCGGCGGTAAAGGCAGCGAGGGCGTCACCGGCAACATCCGCAACACCGCGGGCGCGCTCGGCTATGTCGAGCTGACCTACGCCCAGCAGAATCACCTGCCCACCGCCGCCATTCGAGAACGCGGCGGGACAGTACGTGCAGCCCACCGCTGCGGGAACCACCTCGGCCATCGCTGCCTTTCGGCTGCGCAGCTCACGCAGGATCCGCGCACGCCCATCGTCAATCCTCCCGGCCAGCGCCGCCGACGCCTATCCCATCTCCGGCCTCACCTTCCTCATCATTCCCAAAGATGGACCGGATAAGGCGAGCCCGGACCGCACTCAAGCAGTTCGCGCAGTACATCATCACCGACGGCCAGGCGACGGCCGGTAGCTCTGAACTACGCGCCGCTGCCCGACAGCGTCAAGCAGTTCGATCAGCAGCAGCTCCAGTTGTTAACCGCGGATGGCCAGCCCATCAGCTAAGGCCAGGTCGTAATGTGTGTGGGCGATCCACCATGCAACCTCCCGTGGATCGCCCCGCACCCAACACCTTTACTCTGCGTGAGGTGTTGCATGTCAAAATCCCGCTCCGCCCTGGCTCTGCTCGGATTCGCCACCGCCGCTGCCGGCGCTGCCTGGGTCGGCTCCCGCTATAGCCCCCGCGACCTCCGCACGCGCATCTGGTATCGCCGCCTCAGCAAGTCTCCGCTGAATCCACCCGACGCCGTTTTCCCCATCGTCTGGTCTGCGCTTTATTCCATGATGTCCATCTCCGCCTGGCGCGTCTCGCAAACGAAGCCATCCCCCGAACGCACCCGCGCCCTCTGCCTCTGGGCCGCGCAGCTCGCTGCCAATGCCGAATGGACCCGCCTCTTCTTTGGCAAGCATCGCCCAAAGCGCGCCCTCATCGACATCTTCCTCCTCGAAGCGCTCATCCTCCTCTACATCGATTCGGCAAAAGAGATCGACGGCCCGGCGGCTGCTCTCTTCGCGCCCTACGCCGCGTGGGTCGCTTTCGCCGCCCTCCTCAACGCCGAAATCGTTCGCCGCAATCCGGACGGTGCAAGGAAATTCCCGCGCGCCGCGTAAGGATCGCAACAATCCCCGATAGTCTTCGCATCAGTTCACAATTCGCGGACAAAACCACATCGTGTATCTGGGCGCGCTTTTACCGCTTGATCAAAAATGAATTGCTTTGAAGGGGCACAGCTTCAGCTGTGCCGCAAAAGGCTGCAATACGTTGGGCTTTAGCCTCTTAGGGAAGTCCTTTTTTCACGAACCTCGACTTTGCCGCAGCCGGTCAAAGCCGCGCCGTAATTGCATAAAGGCTCGTGGCGTTGAGCCCCAGTGATCCTTTTCAGCAACACCTCGCAAACATTCAACACCGGCCCGAAGTCATGCGAATGCGAGAATTCAGCCTCATCACTGTCCTCTCTTCTCATTCCCTGTCATCGCCACCGCTCCCGGAGCGATACGATTCTCACGAGGCCGCATCTCGCATGTTCTATCGGCTCAAGCGCCACGCAGTCCCCATCAAAGCCCATTTTCGTGCCTCTCTCGTTCTTGCCTACGCCGTGCCCGCGCCCGTGCTTCAGCCGCTCCTGCCTCCCGGCCTCACGCTCGACACCTGCGGCGACTTTGGTTTCCTCGCCATCACCTTAGTCGAAACGCAAAACCTCCGCCCATCCTTCCTCCCCGCGCAATTAGGCACCAGCTTCTTCCTCTCCGGATATCGCATCTTCACCCGCTATCAAACTCCTGCCGGACGCAGCCTGCGCGGTCTCCGCATCCTGCGCAGCGACACCAACCGCTTCTCCATGCAGCTCTTTGGCAACCTCCTCACCCACTACCACTACGAACGCTCGCAGGTTCGCGTGCAGGCCACGCGGCAAAAGTACGAAGTCCAGGTCACCACCCAGGACGGCCGCGCCGATCTTCATGTCGAAGCGGATATCTCCGCGCATTCCACCGCTCCGCCCGCTGGATCGCCGTTTGCCAACCTCACGGAAGCGCGCAAATTCGCCGGTCCTCTCCCGTTCACATTCGACTACGAACCGCAAACCCACTCCATCATCCGCGTTGAAGGCGTGCGCCAGCAGTGGACGCCACGCCCCGTCCCCGTCACTGTCCACCAGAACACCTTCCTCGAACAGGACCGATTCCGCGGCGCCGGAGCCGTCCTCGCCAACGCTTTTTACCTCGAAGATGTCCCCTACGCATGGCGTCCAGGCATTCGCGAGAGCCTTCCGTGAGCGCGTCTCAAGGTAGATACGCCGGAGTCCTGGCCATCCTTCGCTACAACTGGCATTTCTATGCAGCCAGCATCGTCGCTCTCATCGTCATCGGCGCATTGTTAGATCTTTTCCATCTGCCTCTCGCTATCGAAACCCTTCTTATCGCCGCCGCCGCGCTCACAGCGTTCTGGGCCGTCAGCTCTCTCTTCGTGTCGTACTACGTGTACGACTTAGAGGGAGTCACGCGCTGGAACTGGCTCCCCTCCATCCTGGCCTTCCCGCCGCAGCGCTGGCTCAACATCCACGCCGGCCTCGACCAGTCGACGCTCATCCTCGCGCAGTTTTTCCCCAACACGAATTACCAGGTCCTCGACATCTACGATCCCGTTGAGATGACCGAGCCTTCCATCGCACGCGCCCGCACGCAGGCCAGCCGCCCGCACACATCCGCGCAGCCAGCGCTCACCGCCCAGTTGGACGCCCTGCCGATCCGCGATCACGATCGCGACACCGTCTTTCTCCTCTTCGCCGCGCACGAAATCCGCGATCCTATTCGTCGCACCCTATTCTTTAGCGAAGCCGCGCGCGTCCTCGCTAACTCGGGTCAGTTGCTGCTCGTCGAACACTTGCGCGACTGGAGAAACTTCGTCGCCTTCGGCCCAGGCTTCCTGCATTTTCATTCCAGAAGCGAGTGGCTGCGCGTCGCCCGCACCGCTGGCCTCACCATCACGCGGGAAGACAGCATCACCCCGTTCGTGCGCTATTTCCTCATGACCAGGTCCGGAGCATCATGCGCGTAAGGAAACTGACCATGAAAAATTGGATCGCCATCACTCTGCGTTGGGTCAGTTCGGTCGCTTGTCCAGAACACATTTCTCGGCATCGCTTCATTTCGGTGAGATCATAGGGAAACCTCTGGCAATTCCCACACAGAGTTCTCCACCCACGGATGCCCCAGGAAAGATCAGATCGCCTTAGTCCCGGGCGCCTCGAAGCCTTCTCCGACGGCGTCATCGCCGTCATCATCACCATCATGGTGCTCGAGATCCATGTGCCTGGCAAAGAAATTGCCAACCCCGCTGCTCTGCGCCTGGCGCTGCCGCTCGTGCTTGTCTATCTGCTCAGCTTCATCCAGACCGGCATCTACTGGGTCAACCATCACTATCTGGTTGACGATCTCGACCAGGTCACCCACGGCATCCTGTGGTCGAATCTGGCCGTCCTCTTTGCTCTCTCGCTCATTCCCGCGGCCACGGAGTGGGTCGCCGTCCGCGGTATTTCGTCCTTCTCCATCGCTCTCTACGCCGCCGTCTGCGCCTTTCCCGGCGTTCCCTGGATGGTCCTCTCCACCCTCATCCAGCGCCGCAGCGATACGCCTCCCGCCAGCGGCATGTGTGAAACAGGCTGCTTCCATTTGCCTCTACCTGGGAGCCATCCCCCTGGCGTTTGTCTCTCCCAGAATCTCCATCGGCATGATCGTCATCGTCGCCGTCCTTTGGCTCCTGCCGCCTCGCAAAATCGTGAACCTCACGCGAGATTCAATTTCGGGCAAGCGCGACGAAATAACGCCCTCGTGAAAATAGGAGGTGAATGCGTCCCGGCTCTCAACGACGATCCAGGCTAAAAGCTGTAAGCCAGCCCCAACGATACCAGCGGATAAAACCGCGCCGGCTGCGCATCCTTCGCAATCTTCATTTGCTGCGCCAGAACGTTCGCCTGAATTTGTGGTGTTGTTGCAATCGACTGGCAATAGCTTCCGTTCGGATCGCACGCCGTCCCGGTCAGATTCAGCGCCACCTTCGGATCGCCTACGTACGCGAATCCCAACTCCACCGGCACGCTGAAATGGTGACCGTTGCGCGGAATCATATTCCCAAAACCCACTGTCACCTTCGGCGCTGCCTTGTTGAATTTCAAACTGCCCGACCCCGTCACCGGATCCGTTGTGCTGCTCATGTACGTCACGTTGTTCAGCGTGAACGTCGTCCCGCCCGGGACCGCCGCCGTAGCCGTAATCTGGTTGCCGTTGTACAGCAGCACGCCCGGGCTGATGTGAAAGCTCTTCACAAACGGAAACCAGTCCACGCTCGCCTCCGCAGATCGAAACCGGAGCGTCGCGTCATACGGAATGCCATCGTCGGTCAGGTGGTCCGAATAGCTGAAAAAATTCATGCCGCCGCTCAGGTTCAGGCGGTGCGCCAGCGGTGTCGCCGCCTCTACACCAATCCCCAGCAGCCCCGCTTTTGCCCCAATCGCGAATCCCGAAAACGGCCTGGAATGCTCTTCCGCCGCGGCTGCGGTCCTTCCGCCTCCGCCGCCATCCGGCGTCGCCGCCACCACGGTCTCAAACGGCATTATTTGTGAACTCGATCCGCCGGACGCATTCATCTGTTGAGCAAATACCGTCGAAGCAGACAGGGACAGCAGAACCAGCACACGCACAAAAGACATCGACTCTCCTCAATGAAATTCCCAATGTTGAATCCAGAGACACTAAAACCGTGCCGCAGCAATCAACGACCTGCGGTTTGGTGTGCACAAATGGTTACTAAGAGGTTACCGTTGCGGATTACTTTCACCGAAGATTACGTCAGATTTGCCCCGAATGCAAAGAGTTTTTGCAATCGTCCAGCATTCGCATTCACGCCGGTACCCCATTCGCCTCCAGCCTCCATTTCGAACCCGGACGTCCTGCGCGTCAGGTTGCCACGCTCCGCTCGCTGCGAAACGCAGCGCTGGTTTCGCGAGCCCAACCGCATCCAGAATCAGAAGCCTCTCGTCGGAATCACGCAGCCATCCGCGCAGCGCGCTCACCTCTCCTTCGTTAGGCAGCCGCCCCAGCGGCGACAGTGGAACCGGCAATACACAACAGCTGCGCGTTCCGCCGCATTCGCAAGAAAATCCATTTCGGGCTGCGGCAAAGTCGCGAAGAATCTTACCTTCACGTCGCAATTTCCCGCAATGTCCGCAAGCTTCTCGCTCTATATTGCCAGGGTCATCAGCGCTGCGTTGCGCGCCTCAATAAAGTGATGCCGCGAAATCGCCGGCGTGGAACGATCCGCGTCATCCAGCAGCCGCAGCGCCTCTGCTCGCGCTGCCGCCGCTATCGCTCCCCATTTGCGCCTTCGGCGCGCGTGCGCCGGGTTGCGAGTCTACAGGCACGGAGCCCAGGCCTGGATCCTTAGACCTTGAACCCGTGACCTGCTACCTGGCTACGACTTGTCCCGAGATGCGGTTGTATTCCGCTTCGGAGACGACGCGTTTGCGGACCAGGTCGTAGGTGTCGTTGTAGGGGCGGGCGTCGGCGATGCGGCGCGCGGTGGCGGGGGTGACGCCGGGCAGCGTTTCGAGGGTGGCGCGGCTGGCGGAGTTCACGTTGACGACTGCGGCGCCGGGCTTGTTGTGCAGGCCGGCGCGGATGCCTGCGGCCACATCGTTGGCTTCGCGCGTGGCGTTGGCTGCGGCCACACGGGCTTCGGCTGCGGCCTTTTGCGCGTCGGCGCGGGCCTTTTCGGTGGACTGCTGCGCCTGCTGCTGGATGGACTGATCCGACTGGTTGGAGCAGGACGCCATCCACAGGACGGCCGCGCACAGACCCACCGTCGCCGCTAAACGGATCCCGAAATGTCCTTCTTTTACACGCCGCATGGCACTCGCCTCACTCATCCCTTGCATGGAATCCTCTGATTCGCTGCGAGTTGCCAAAGGTGCTGTGAAGATCGAAAAAAAGCGCTGTTCAAATGTCGTGGGATGGGTCTAATATGCATTTCCGAACGGCCCCTCCTGCCCTCGTCGCCCGGAGGAACGGGTTCTCCGGACCCCTCGGCACCAGGAGCTGCTCAACCGATTCGACGGCTGGGAAGAATCCGGCCAGTCGCCCGGTTGCAGCCGGTCGTCACGATGGGACCGGCCCGCATCCCCTGGCGGCTCTCCGGCGCGCACCCCGCTCCCGATCGGATCTCCGCAAGTCCCGAGGCGCTTTATGAGCTCCATGATGAGCTTTATGCCCGTGGTCTGGATCGTTTGGGCGAGCATTATTACCATCCTGCTCGTTCTGATCGTTTACCGTTCCAACCTCACCCGCTACGAGGAAGATCAAATCTTCCTCGACGAATCCGGCAATCACCAGAAAAAGGAACAGGAAGACATTCTGGTGAAGGTCAATAAAATTCAACCCTTCATCCGCGTGGTCACCGGCGTCACCTGCGCACTGACCATTGGCATCATCGGCGTGTACGTCTGGGATGCCGTGCAGCACCTGATGTAACGCACCAGGCTCCGGCCGCGTCGCCAGAGTGCAGAGGGATGTGTTGAGAGATTTCCGCACGAGGGCCGGAACGCCCCACAAGGTTCCGGCCGCGCGGAGTTCTTCGCCTCGGCGTTCCGCGTTGCGTTGTCCGCCGCTCTTCGGCGTTATTGATAAGCTTGTCTCGCCTTGTTTTCCGCCCGGTCCAGTGCGTTCTGCCTGTCGTGCCCACGAAAAAAACCGTTTTCGTATAAGAAGAAGGAGTGCCTCAATGAGATTGTGGCAGCGCCCGTTTGTGTGTCTGTTTGCGTGTCTGTTCGTGTTGGTGTGTGTGAGCGCGGCTGCGCCCGCGCAGAATGCTGCGTCGCCCTACGAAGCGGTGAACCCGATTATTGGAACCGCGGGCGGAGGCAACACGTTTCCGGGCGCGACGCTGCCGTTTGGGATGATCCAGTGGTCGCCGGATACGGGGCCGGATGCCTGGTATGACTACGGCGCGAAGCGGATCTATGGCTTCTCGCTCACGCACATCAGCGGCGCGGGGTGTCCGGTCTATGGGGATTTTCCCGTCCTGCCGTGGCCGGGCGATTTGACGGTGAGTCCGCACGCGAATCGCGAGTTGTATACGGAGCCGTTCGATCACGCGCACGAAGTGGCTCATCCAGGCTACTACGCGCTGACGCTCGCCAATGGCATTCGCGTGGAGATTACCGTCGCGGAGCGGGCGGGCATTGCGCGGTTTACTTTTCCGGCCGGAGTGCCGGCGCGGTCTGCTGCTGAATGCGGGCGGCAGCGCGAACTCTACCGTCGTTGATAAGAAGCCCAACGATCCGGCGCGCGCGAACGACGGATACACGATCAACATTTCCGGCAACGATGCGGTTGAAGGCGAAGCGCGCGCGGGGAATTTCTGCGGATCGCCCACGCGTTACACGCTGTATATTGCGGCGCAGTTCAGCAAACCGTTTGTGCGGACGGCGATGTGGCGGGACGACACGGTTGATCCGGCGGCGAAGAAGGAAGACGCGCGGCACGCTGGGGCTTGGCTTGATTTTGGGGATGCAACGCGAAGTTGAGATGCGCGTCGGACTCTCCTTTGTCAGCGTGAAGAATGCACAAATGAATGCGAAATTGGAAGTTTTCGACCGCGACTTCAATGCCATCGCGAGACAACGCAAACAAAACTGGTCGTGGCTCCTCAATAGAGTCGACCTGCAAGGTGGAACCCCGAGCAGCGCACGATTTTCTATACCGGCCTCTATCACACGCTGCTATCGCCGAATGATTTTAGCGACGCTGGGGGACCGTACATTGGCTTCGACGAAGAAACGCACGTCAACGACCCGCGCGGAAGGCCTTGTGCAGGTATTTGTCCAGTCGTCCAGTACGCCAACTTCTCCGACTGGGATATTTACCGCGACGTCATTCAGCTGCACGCTTTGCTCGATCCAATCCAGGGTTCCGATGAAGCGCAATCCCTCGTCAATGACGCGCAGCAATCCGGATGGCTGCCGCGCTGGCCCGCTGCCAACGACGTGACCTATGTGATGGGTGGGGACTCGCCCGCCGTTCTGCTGGCGGACGCTTACGCTTTCGGTGCGACCAATTTCGATGTAAAGGCCGGCTTCCAGTTACATGCTGAAGGGCGCAACCCAGCCCGGCATCGGACCACATGGCGAATCGGAGCGGCCGTTTCTGGCGGACGAATTGAAACTCGGCTACGTGCCCGTCGACAAAGACCGCATCGCCGCTTCGCGCACGCTGGAGTACGCCAGCGACGACTTCGCCATCGCGCAACTCGCGCGCGCTCTCGGCGACACCGCCAACGCCGACGCCTTCACGAAGCGGGCAGGGAACTGGCAGAACCTGTTCGACCCCGAAACGAAATGGATTCGCCCGCGCAATGCCGATGGCTCGTGGCAAGCGGGCTTCGACGCGCTGCATTCCCAGCCGAGAGACGCCCAACGCGCCGGACGTGGGTGGGTCCGACTGGATTTGAGGAAGGAAACTCGCCGCAATATTCCTTCATGATGCCGTTCGATTTCGCGCGCCTCGTTCCCGCCATGGGCGGCAACTCCGTCGATCGTCCCGCGCCTCGACAGCTTCTTCGCGAAACTCGTTTGCTGGAACGAGCCCTGCTTCAACATGGCCAACGAGCCGGACTTCGTCGTGCCCTACACCTACGAGTACACCGACCAGCCGTGGAAGACGGACGACGTCGTCACGCGCATCGAGCAGCAGACGTTCACGACGAAACCGGACGGCGTGCCGGGCAACGACGATCTCGGCGCGACCTCGGGCGTGTATGTGTGGAACGCGTTCGGCCTATATCCTGGAGTGCCCGGCGTCGGCGGATTCTTTCTCGGCACGCCGATGTTTCCGCATGCCACGGTGCACTTCGGCAACGGCCGCACGCTGGTGATCGAGCACAGCGGACCGGGCGTCTACGTCACCGCCATCACCCTCAACGGCCAGCCGTACAACAGCTATTGGCTCCCGTTAGACAAAATCCCGACCAACGCGACGACGACGATCGAGTTCACGACGCAGGAATGCCGCACCGACCTCGACCACGCTGAAAGCGCCTCCAGCGTTTATCAAGCGTAGCATACGGTCAGGGGACTGACAACTGACTTCGCTGTACCCTGCACCTTGTAACCTGTACCCTACACAAATGTGTGGCCGCTACTTTCGACGTTCCGATAAGCAACGCCTCGCTGAAGCCTTCCGCGCGGGTGTTCCCACGACCTTTGACATTCTGCCGTCGTACAACGTGGCGCCGCAGTCGTTTCAGCCCATCGTCCGCCTGAACGAGGAAACGCATGACCGTGAATTGGCGCTGCTTCGCTGGGGGCTCATTCCGTTTTGGGCGAAGGACGCGAAGATCGGCTACAGCACCATCAACGCGAAATCCGAAACGATGACCACCAGCGCCATGTTTCGCGAGCCGCTCAAGCGCCGCCGGTGCCTCGTGCCCGCTGATGGTTTCTACGAGTGGCAAAAGCTCGATGCGAAGACGAGACAGCCGTGGGCCATCGGCCTCGCCGACGGATCGCTCGTTCGCCTTCGCCGGATCTGTGGGAGCGGTGGAAGGACAAGACCACGCAGCAGCCGCTGGAAACCTTCACCATCCTGACGACGGAGGCGAACGAACTGACTGCGCCGATCCACAACCGCATGCCGGTGATTCTCGCGCCGCACGATTACGAGCGCTGGCTCGCGCCCGGCGATCCCGCGCAGCTGCCCATCGATCTGCTGCGCCCGCGCCCAGCGGACGAAATGACGACGTGGAAGGTCGGCGCAGCGGTCGGCAACGTGCGCAACAACGACGCGTCGCTCTGCAATCCCGCGTGAGGCACGCCGCCCAGCGTAGACTTTTTCGCATGAAGGTCCGCTGTTCGATCGCCATCCTGGGTTGCGCGCTTGCCACGTGCGTCGCGTTTCCGCAGACGGCTACTTCGCGCCAGGCGCCCGGTTCGCTAACCGACGCGCCCCGCTCCCCGCAATACGGGCAAGTCCAGCAGCGACTCGCGCAGGGATGGAACACGTGGGACGTGCACTCTGTCACCACCCAGGTTCTGCTGCCCGAGGGGCTTGCCATCCACGTGAGCATGAAGCACAACAGCACCGAATTCGGCGACGACTATCTGCAGGACGCGCTGATTGGCCGGCTGAATCGCGGGGCCGAGCAGGTGACGCCGGGCCCGCACGCGTGGGATGGCAGCTACACCGACCTGCGCGTCGACTGGCACAGCCACAGCTGGCGCGTGCAATCTGCGCACGCGGGCAAAGACGGCCGCGACTTGGTTCTGCTCGTCACGCCGGTGCCCGCTCAGACCACATCGGCCCTGCCGCCTACGGTCGTCTTCAGCGTCGATTTCCTCTGGAACCAGGTCGGCAGCGTTATCATCCGCGCGCGCCGACTCGCTGGACGCGCGCGGCACCGCACGGCATCCCCATTTACTGCACCTGCGCCCGACAATTCGGTCGGCAGCGACCCATCCGATAATCTGCAGAAGACGGTCATCGACATACCGACCGGCAGCCACTACTTTTCCGCCGACCTTACCCAACCCATCGGCATCAGCACCGGACAGCGCCGCACGGTCGCGGAAATCGAGACTCTGCTCGCCGCCGCTGAACAGAAATACCAGCAATCTGTAACCGATCGACAGGCACAAAGCACGCCCGATCCCATCCGCGACGCCATCGAGACCACGCTCGGCTGGGACACCATTTACGAGCCCACGCACCAGCGCGTGATATCACCGGTCAGCCGCGTGTGGAGCGTAGCGTGGGGTGGCTACGTGATCTTTGACTGGGATACCTTTTTCGCCGCCACCATGGCGGGCATCGGCGACCGAGACCTGGCTTATGCGGATGCTCTTGAAACGCTGCGCGAAGAGACGCTGGAGGGTTTCGTCCCGAATTACGCGCGCGCCGGCAACTGGAAAAGTGCAGACCGCTCGGAGCCGCCGGTGGGGGCGATCACGGTGCTGGGACTCTATCGACAATTCCACGACCGCTGGTTTTTGGAGGATGCGTACCAGCCGTTGCTCCGCTGGAATCGCTGGTGGAACGAGCATCGCCAGATCCAGGGCTACCTGGCGTGGGGCAGCGATGGCGACAATCAGCCGGCAAATCTGGACGACGGCAGCCGCGGCACGCGCGCGGGCGCGATTCTGGAATCCGGTCTGGACAACAGCCCGATGTATGACGCGGCTGTTTACGATGGGAAAACCCATCTGCTGGAATACGCCGACGTCGGCCTGATGAGTATGTACATTGCCGACTGCGACGCGCTGGCGGAGATCGCGCACGCACTCGGTAACGGGGACGATGAAAAAGAATTGGAGAGACGCGCGGCGCGCTACCGCACCCAACTCGCCACGCTGTGGGATCCGCAGACGGGCATCTTTCTGAATCGCGATCTGCATACCCGGCAATTCAGCAAGCGCCTTTCGCCGACAAACTTCTATCCCATGCTGGCGCATGCTGCCACGCCGGAACAGGCGCGCACCATGATCGAGAAACATCTGCTCAACCCAAACGAATTCTGGGGACAGTGGGTGATTCCTTCGATCGCCCGCGACGATCCCGCCTTCAAGGATCAGGATTATTGGCGTGGGCGCATCTGGGGGCCCATGAACTATCTCGTCTATCTGGGCTTGCGGAATTACGACGATCCAGCGGTTCGCCGCGACTTTGCGCAGAAATCCTACGACTTATTTCTGCAGGAATGGCGCGGCCACGGGCATGTCCACGAAAATTACAACGCCATCACCGGATCCGGCGACGATGTGACGAGCAGCGACCGCTTCTACCACTGGGGCGCGCTGCTTGGGTACATCGAATATTTGGAGCAAGCGGAGCCCGGTTCACGCTGAAGGCAATTCGCTGATCGTCTTATCGCTGTTGCAATTTCAGATGCAGGGCTGCCTTCACCGCGGGCCACTCCGCCGCCACGATTGAATACCGCGCCGAGTTGCGCGGAATGAGATCGACGGCCAGCCGGTGAGAACGAAGGATCCCTTCAAATTTGCAGCCGATGCGCAACATCGCGGCTCGGGACCGCTCATTCCGCTCGTCCGTATGCAGGCAGACTCGCGCCATGTGCCAGGCCTCGAAGGCGTGGGTCAGCATGAGCAGCTTGCCTTCGGTATTCGCTGCGGTGCGGATTGCGGAATTGGTGTACCAGGTGTAGCCAATCTCACAGGCATCGGGAAGGCCGCGACCGGCTTGCGCGTGATCGGCAGGCCAGGGCCAATGTTCGAGATCGAAGTAGCGCGTCGAGCCGATCACCGCGCCATCCCCAAGCCGCACTATGGCAAAGGGAAACGCCGTGCCTGCGTCGCGGGCCTTGAGGGCCGATTCCACATAGGCCGCTGTTGCTGCCGCGCCTACCGGCACGGCGCTCCACTGATAGAGCGAAGGATCGACGGCCGAAGCTGCGGTCAGCGCTTCAATGTGCGTGCGCTCCAGCGGCTCCAGCCGCACATGATTGCCTTGCAGCACAAATTTTTCCATGGTGATCGCAGTATCGCGGATGGGGGAAGTCTCACGCAAACGAATGCGCAGCCGGTGGCCCGTGGCTGGTAGCCGGAATGTCCGTTTTCAGTTATCGGCGGTCAATTGTGAAAGCCCCCTACCGGGTACGAGGCTCGCCGTGGGAACACCTTAATAGGATGCAGTTTGAGAGTCCGGCGTCTAAGTTTTTTTGGTGTAACGCCAATTGCCGCCAGTCATTCACTTTGATACTGCCAGAGTTGCTATCTTTACCCAATTTTCGTCGTATATTGAATGACGAGTTGGGGCGAGGGGCCGCAGAGCGGTTTCTACGGTGGCTGGTTCATTCCCCGTGAGCCGGCGCTTCTCCGCCACCAACGCTGGTTTGTTCATTTCCCGGATTGCAGCACGGAGCAAGCGTTGGAGCTTCTGGGTAATCCCCGCATTTTTGCGGTATGCCTGCTTTGCCTGATCGCCTCCACCAGCGCCGTGCGCGCTGAGGACGCCTCGTCTCTGAATGCGGCGCATGCGCAGAATGCCAACAAGCAGTTGAAGTCGCTGTCTCTGGAGCAGCTCGGCAACGTTGAAGTCGTGACCTTCAACAAGACGCCCACCGAGTTGTGGAATACGCCTGCAGCCCTGTACGTCATCACCAGCGAGGACATTCTGCGCTCCGGCGTGACCAGCATTGCGGATGCGCTGCGGCTGGCGCCCGGGGTGGAAGTGGGGCGCCTGAGCTCGACAACGTGGGCGGTGGGGATCCGCGGCCTGCAGAACAATTTCTCCAAGTCGGTGCTGGTGCTGATCGACGGCAGGAATGTCTACACGCCGCTCTTCGCCGGCGTTTATTGGGACGTACAGGATATGCCGCTGGATAACATCGATCGCATTGAGGTGATCCGCGGGCCGGGTGGGACGATCTGGGGGCCGAACGCAGCGAACGGCGTCATTAATATCATCACGAAGAAATCCGCTGACACGCAGGGCATTCGAGCGACGGCGCTGGTGGGGAATGAGGACCGTACCATTGACGATCTGCAGGTGGGATCGACGGCGCATGACGTGAGTTTTCGCGTATATGGCCGCGGCTTTGAGCGCGAGCATGAGTATCACAGCGACGGCATCAACGACGACAACTGGCACCAGGAGCGGCTGGGCCTGCGGGCGGATAAGACTTCCGGCCGCGACGCATATTTCATGGAAGGCGATCTCTATCGCGGCGACTCGCCGCACATTATTGGGACGACTCCGCAGTACGACGAGACTTCAGGCGGCGATATTAATTTGCGCTGGCAGCGCACCTTCAACGATGCGTCAGGATTTACGCTGCAGGGATATTTCGACCGCACTCTGCGCACCAACACGGCGCTGGGGGAGACGCGGAACACCATCGATATCGACTTCATCCAGCATTTGCCGATCGGGAGCAGACAGCAGTTTTCCTTCGGAGCGGGGTTGCGCTGGAGCCCCTACCACATCATCTCGATGAGCCCCGGGGAGAATCTAATTCCAGCGGTCGCCACCGACCACGTCCACACCGGATTTCTTGAAGATCAAATTGACCTGGGCGGTCACGTTTCTCTGACCGCGGGCGCAAAGCTGCAGCACAACAACTACAGCGGGTTCGATATTCAGCCCTCTGGACGGCTGCTGTGGTCGCCGAGCGAGCATCAGTCGGTGTGGACGGGCGTGACGCGCGCCGTGACCACGCCGTCCGACATCGAAGAGGATTTCCTGCTGCAGGGAATTGGGGGGACCACGGTCGTTCAGCTGCTGGGCAATCATCGGTTCAAGTCGGAAGACCTGATTGGATACGAGGCGGGTTATCGGCGGCTGATCAACAACAAAGCCTTTGTCGACGTAGCGACCTTCTACAACCAGTACACCCGTTTACAGAGCTTCAGCGCGCCGGCGGTCACGACGTCGGACGGTTATACCTATATCACCATCAACTACGAAAACCAGATTGCGGGCTCGACGGCGGGCTTTGAAGTAACTCCTCAGTTTGCCCTCACCAGTTGGTGGAGGCTGAATACCGACTACTCGTTCCTCAACTCACATTTCCATGCGAATGGCGCGACGGCGGATATCAGTTCGACGGGCTCGGTGAATACCTACGACAAATCGAGCCCGAAGCACATGGCCACGATACAGTCCAGGCTGGACCTGCCGATGCGCTTTGAATTCGATCAGCTTTACCGGTATGTGAGCGACCTTCCCGCGCAAAAGGTGAAGGCTTACCAGACGATGGACCTGCGGCTGGGGCGGCCGCTGGGGCGCGACCTGGCTTTTGAAGTGGTGGGGCAGAACCTGTTCCAGCATGTGCACGATGAATGGGGTTCCGGTGATCCGAATCAGCCGGTGGTCGGCATCTATCGGGCGGCCTATGTGCAGCTGACGTTCAGAACGAAAACGCTGCATCCGAACTAGCGCAGTGCCTTAGCGTAAAGCGAGGGCGGCACGCAGGGTTCGCACATCGCGCGTCCAGGCAGATAGCAGGAACGAGATGGCGAGACCCTCCATTTTGCAGGCGACGCCCACGATGAGCGCAATCGTGAAAAGGATGCTGCCGGACGGCGTTGCCAGCGCGGCCATCAGCGCGATGACCAGGACGACGCCCCAGCTTTTTGCCAGCAACGAGTGGTAGCTGGCGGGCTTGCCGAATTTTGCGAAGTCGAAGGCAAAGTGGAAGACCTCCATGGCTACCACCACCAGGAGCAAATTGGCATTGCGGTGGAAAATATCGGGCCGTGCCTGCCACAAGGCGACTCCGGCGCACAGATAGAAGAATGTGTCCGAGAGGGTATCGAACAGACGCACGGCGGCGGTGTCGCAGTGCCAGCGCCGGGCGAGGACGCCGTCGTAAATGTCGGACACCCCGGCGCTCAGGACCATAGCGGCGAGGGCCAGGCCGCTCCAGTTACATGCGGCTCCGGCGATGAGAATGGGGCCCAGTGCCGCGCGTATGCCTGCCAGCGCCCATGGAATTTGTTCCTTCCGCATCGAAAATTGCATGTTCGTCTCCCATCGGGAATCCCGATGAAAGAAGCGTAGGGTGCGGATGAGTCGCGCTGGCGGCCCGTCGATACAGTTTGTGAAGTGTCCTAACGTGCGGGTTGGCCGGTCGCGGCCCGGGGCGGCATCGTCACAGGAAATCGCAGGATTTGGCGATGGTCTCGCGCGCTGCATCCGCGAGCAACGGGAAGACGACCACGCGCGGCCTTTCGGCGATTCCTGGCAGCGATGCGGATGCTTTGTCGCACAGAATGACGGACGCCTGTTCGAGGCCTCGCCGCCATTGCGGCTTGCGCGCATCGCGTAGCAGCAGCGCGTCGGCGGGCAAGCCTGCGGCGATGAGCATGGTGCGGGCGGTCTCCAGAAACTCGGGCCAGCGCGAGACGATACCGATGAGATGGCCGGATGGCGCGGGCAGCCACGGCGCGAGCCAGTGATTCGCGGAGCGGATGGGGAGCGTGATGAGCTCAGCGCCCGCAGGCAGGGCCGCGCGCACGGCCATTTCTTTGCTGGGCCGGCAGAGGAAGATGGCTGAGACTAACAACTCTCGCTGCGCGCAGTCCTCCATGGAGATCGCCGACACGGGCAGCGGTCCCAGCGCGCGCAGCTCCTCCAGCAAAATCGCTCGCAGCTCTGGATCGGGTTCCACCAGCACCAGGCGATCCGGAGGGGGACTCGCAATCCACTCTTCTACGCGACGGCGCAAGACACTGCGTGGAATTTCCAGTGCGCGCAGGTCGCGAAAGAATCGCGCAATGCGCTGGTCGAGGATTTGTTCTTTCGTCGGCGCGGGGTCTTTCTGCTTGCGCACGTAGACGCCGCTGCCGTGGCGCGCCTCGGTCCAGCCTTCGCGCTCCAGCTGGCGATAGCCCGCGCTGATGGTGTTGGGGTGCAGGCCGAAGCGGCGCGCCAGCTCGCGGGTGCTGGGCAGCTTGTCGCCGGGCTGCAGCTCGCCGGAAAAAATGGCCAGCACCACCTGCGTCACAAGTTGCCGATAGACAGGGACTTCGCTGCTTGCTGCGAACCAAAGGCGCACGCCGGGCCCTCCGCACAAAAAGGGATGGTGGCGAGGATTCTATCCTGCTGCGCGCTCGGCTGCCTCGACCGTATGCGCGATGAGCGTGGCAATGGTCATGGGGCCAACGCCGCCGGGTACCGGCGTGTAGGCCGAGCAGCGGTCGATGACCCCAGCCAGTTCAATATCGCCCACGCCGCCCGGATGGTATCCGGCATCGACGACAACGGCTCCGTCGCGAATCCAGGAGCCGCGGATAAACTCCGGCTTGCCCACCGCGCCGACGACGATCTCCGCGCGGCCCACTACTTCGGCGAGATTTCTGGTGCGCGAATGGCAGATGGTCACGGTGGCGTTGGCGGCGAGCAACATCATGGCCATGGGACGGCCGAGGATCGGGCTGCGGCCGACCACGACGGCTTCGCGTCCTTCGAGGGGAATTTGATAATGGCGCAGCAGGCGCATGATTCCGGCGGGCGTGGCGGATCCATAGGCCGGCTCGTCCATGGCCATGCGGCCAAAGCCGTGGGTGGTGACACCGTCGACGTCTTTCGCGAGCGCGATGCGGTCGAAGCAGGCGCGCTCGTCAATTTGTTTGGGAACGGGATGCTGCAGCAGGATGCCGAGGACGCGGGGATTCGCGTTGAGCGCGTCGATGGCGGCGAGGAGCTCGTCGGTGGTGGTCGACTCGGGTAAATCCACGCGCAGGGATTCCATGCCGACGCGGCGGCAGGCATTGCCCTTCATGCGAACGTAGGTGGCGGAGGCTGGATCGTCGCCGACGAGGATGGTGGCGAGAATGGGCGGTTCTTTGAGGGCCAGACGATGCACCCGCGCGGTTAGTTCCGCTTCCAGTTCTTTTGCGTACGCCTTGCCATCAAGGATCAATCCCGCCATGGTTCCAGTGTAAAGGGTAGCGGGGTGGGACTAGATAGCGCGCAACACGCGGACGGGCAGGAAAATAATCGCGCTGACCAGTTCGAGTGCGCCGCCGACGGCGATGCCAACGATGCGGAAGGGAATCATGAGCAGCCAGACGAAGGGATAGGCGATGAGCGCCAGCAGAGCCAGCGGCCAGCAGAGTACGAAAAGAATGCAGAAGAGCAGAAATTTAATCATGGTCGGGCCTCCGATCAGGATTGCAGCGCCCGGCGCGGGTTAGCGCCGGACGCCGCAATGCCACAGGTCATTTTACGCAGCGGAGTGGGCAAAAGTTCCGCGTCGTTTTACGGTTGCGGAGCGTGCAGGCCGAGCGCCTGCAGAATGGGCAGATCGGGGGTGGTGACGCCGTTGGCTTTGGTCACGACGCCGAAGTTCGCCTGGTAATCCCACATGGCCCAGCCAATGTGATTGTTGGCGAAGGCGACGCGCATATCGTGCAGCCACTGTGCGCGCATGGCGGGCGGCGCGTAGTCGCGGAGCACGCCGAATTCGCCGCAGTAGACGGGCACATGATGCTGGCTGGACCAGCGCGCCGCGAAGGCAATGGTGTTCTCCACGCGCTGCGCATCCCAGCGATCCTCGCCGTAGGTGTCAAGGAAGAGCTGGCCGTTGAGGGTCGGCTCCTGATGAAGTTTGGGCGCGATATTTTCCGGAGTTGAAGGGTAGGGAATGGCGCGCTCGGGACGCACTTCAGGGCTGGTCCAGGTGGCGCCCTGGTGCGTGAAGGGGAACGGCTCGTAATCGTGAAAGGTGTAAATGATGTTGGGATCGGCGAGCGGCTCGAGCGTGAGCAAATCGCCGAGGCCGGACCAGTGCGCGCCGGCGGCAATGATGGTGTTTTCGGGCGCAGCCTGGCGGATGGCATCGACCACGGTCGCCTGAATGCCCTGCCAGCGGTAAGGGTCGTTCTGCTCCGGCTCATTCATGATTTCAAAGAAAATGTGGTCCGGGTCCATAGGAGCGAAATGCGTGGCCAGCGCGCGCCAGAGCCCGGCAAAACTGCCCACGCCGGCCGATCCCTGGAAGAGGGTCGCTTTGTATTCGCTGCTGGGATGGATGTCGATGATGACGGAAAGATGGTTGTCGAGCATGGTGCGGACGGCCTGGTCGAGCTCGTTGATAAAGGGAGTCGCCATGCCCTGGTGCTGCCACTCTTCAAGCGGGGCTGCGTCGATGCTGACGCGGCAATGATCGAAGCCCATGGCGGCGATGAGGGCAATGTCTTTGGGGGTGGTGTAGGTTTCGAGGCGCTGGGTGGAGTAATCGTCGGACTGCGCGAACCACATGCTGGTGTTGATGCCGTGCTGCAAATGCTGGGCGCGCTGAAAGGCGAGGGAGTTTTGATCCTGGGCTGACGCCGTGTGAAGAGCAAGAAGGAAAGCAGCCAGAAGAAAAGAGAGCAGAGCAGGAATGTTTTTCATAACGCCAGCGGTTATACCACGCCCTCGCTAACCGTCTTACCGCTAACCGTTTTAGCTAACCGTCCCATCGCTGCCCCAGGATATGCTGACGTTTGCGAGACTCAGCCCACTCTGCCGGATCGCGGCCTGCCGGGGCGCAGGACGAAGCCAGTTCGGCGCGCGCCGTGCGCGAGATGTTTGACTCGATCGCGCCCCGCTACGATTTTCTGAATCACGTGCTCTCGTGCAACGTGGATCGCGTCTGGTGGTGGCGGACGGCGCGGCGTTTCCGGCATATTCTGTCGCGGCCGGAAGCGCGCATCCTGGATATTTGTTGCGGCACCGGCGACATGACGCTGGCGCTGCTGCGACGGCGTCCCGACAAGGGTGAGCCGGTGATCGCTGCGGATTTTTCTCCAGCGATGCTGGAGCGCGCGCGGAAGAAACTGCCGCCGCGCCAGGCTACGGTGATGGAAGCCGACGCGCTGCATCTGCCTTTAGAGAGCGGGTCGCTGGATTTGATTACGACGGCGTTCGGATTTCGGAATCTGGCGAATTACCAGGATGGTCTCGTGGAGTTCTTTCGCATACTAGCTCCGGGCGGGGAAGTGGGGATTCTCGATTTCGGCGAGCCAGGCGGCCTGGTGGGCAAGCTGTATGCGTTCTACTTTCGCCGCGTGCTGCCGGCGATTGGTTCGCGGCTGTCGGGCCAGGGCAGCGCGTATGCGTATCTGCCGCAGTCGGTGGCGAATTTTCCTTCGCCCCTGGCGATGCTGGACATGATGCGGCTGGCGGGATTTACGCAGGTTTCGTGGACGCCGTATAGCTTCGGAATCGCGGGGTTGTGGCGCGGCAAAAAGCCGGAGCGTAAAAAGTGAGTGTGAGCGAAAACACGACGGTTCCGACGCTTTCGAAAGCAAAGATCTCGCACCTGCTGTCTTATCCGGTTGGGGCCGAGGCTATTTCTGCGGCGTTGACGGCGGCGCCGCAGTTCGCATGTTTGAAAATCCACTTCTATCATTGGTCGGATTTTCACCTGCGCAATGGGCACTACGAGTTTTTGCGCGTCGAGTATTTGAAGGAGGGCGCCCCAGCGACGGAGTGGCCAGTCTCAGAGCTTTTTCAGAGGCCACCGCAATGGAACTGGGAGATTGTTGTCCAACCAGTTCCTCGCGTCTTCCGCCATGCAATCAGGAAGTACATAATCGATGTAGCGCTGCCGCAGACCGCCCAGTGGCTGACGGAGAGGTCGTCAAGGGTAGAGCGGGGCTCTGAGATTCTGGCTTTCTTCTACGATGAAAAGTCGGAGCAGTTTGTACCTCGTCAGCTAAGCTGAATCGAGCCGTTGAGAGTCTGATGGGACTCGCTTGCCAACCGTCGCTCAAATGACCCAAGGGAGCAACCAACAATGATTGCAAGCGCGGAATGGAAAAGCGGATCGCTGTACGACGGAAAGTCGCAGAGCGGGCACACCGTGCATTTTGATACCAGCGCGGACCACGCGGCCGGGCTGAGCCCGATGGAAGCGGTGCTGACGGCGCTGTGCGGCTGCACTTCGGTGGACGTGGTCAGCATTCTGCAGAAGAAGCGCGAGCCGCTGGCGGGGCTGATTGTCACCGCGGATGCCGAGCAGGCGACGGAACCGCCGCGTGTGTTTACTCGCATCCATCTGACCTATAAAATTCGTGGCGGCGTCTCGCAAAAGGCGGCGGAAGACGCGGTCTCCTTGTCGAAAAACAAATACTGTTCCGTCTCGAAAATGCTGGAGAAAGTCCGCGGCCATCAGTTATTCCATCGAATACGAATCATGATTGGCTTCTTTCGCTTCATCCTCGTCGTGCTGCTGCTGACCGTCGTCTCCATGACGTCGGCCATCGTCACCATGCACTTCGCCATTCACGGGGCAGAGGTCGCGATTCCCAACTTCAAAGGGCTGACCGTCGCCGATGCGGGACAGCGCGCGGCTGCTGCCGGATTGTCGCTGCATGTGGAGAACAAGCTTTACTCCACGGACATTCCCGCAGGGCGGATTGCCAACCAGTCGCCGGTGCCGGGCGCGATGGTGCGCCGCGGATGGCGCGTGTGGCTGACGGAAAGCATCGGCGCCGCAGAAGATCGCGATTCCGGACACGCTGGGCAAGGATGAGCGCATCGCGGCCATTGAAATTCGCCGCGCCGATCTGCAGACGGGCACGGTGGCGTCGCTGCCTGTGCCGCCTGGCGCGACGCCCGGCTCGGTGATCGCGCAAAGCCCGCAGCCTGGTGCTTCCGGCGTTGCCAGCCCGTCGGTGAACCTGCTGATCGCCGATCCGCAGGCGGCTGCTCCGCCGCCCGCCGGCTTCGTGATGCCGGAATTGGAAGGCCAGCTGTTCACCTCCGCTGCGCTGACGCTCACGCACGCGGGCCTGCAACTGGCTCCGCTCAAAACGCAGGATCGGCCAATCCCTGCGGTGACCGCGCAGGGCAGCGCGCCCGCAGCGCCCACGGCGCCTTCCGGCACCATCGTTGCGCAGAGCCCGGCTGCGGGATTCCGCGTCGACGCGACGACGCCGATTCAATTGACCGTTGCCCAATAACTCCGCTTCCGAGCGGTCAGCATAGATAATGGTGCGCATGGGAAAGTTTCCGTTCGCGCTCGTTGTCCCCGTCCTCTTCGCCCTCGCCATTCCTGCATTCGCTCAGCAACTGCCTCCAGCACCGGGCGCGCAAGTCACCACGATCTCCGCCGCAGCCTGGAACGTGGTCGGAGCCGGCGGTCGCCGTCAATCCGCTGAATCCGCAACAGGTGGTGACGGTGTTTCAGTACACGGCGCAGGCGAGCTACTCGGACGACGCGGGGCGCACCTGGCATTTGGCAGAAGGCGTGACGCCGCCGGAATACCGCATGTCGGGCGACGTGTCCGTCACGTTCGATAATCAGGGCCACGCGATCCTGGGCTGCATCGCGTTCGACAAGCTGGGGACGTTCAATTACTGGGCGCACGGGGCGACGCGCAACGGCATTTTTCTGAAGCGCTCGCTCGATGGCGGCAAGACGTGGGAGCCGCAGCTGCGCACGGTGGTGGCGCAGCCCACGGCGCCGGGCATTCCGTTTGAAGACAAGCCCTGGTTCGTCGCGGACACCTCGAAGAGCCGCTACGCCGGCAATCTCTACGTCGGCTGGACGCGCTGGACCTGACGGATTCGCAGATGCTGTTCTCGCGCTCGACGGACGACGGCGTCACGTGGTCGCAGCCGATCGAGATTGCGCGCGACCGCGGCTTGCCGCGCGACGACAATGGCGCGCTCGAAGGTTTTGAAGGAGTGGTGGGACCCGACGGGACGGTTTATGGCGTGTGGTCGGAGCGCAACCAGATCGAGCTGGTGGAATCGACGGACGGCGGCGTGACCTTTTCGAAGGCTCGCGACATCATTGCGACCCAGCCCATCATGTTCGCCATCGACGGCATGGATCGCGCCAACGGCTTCCCGCAGATTGCCATCGATCCGCGCGGGCGGCCCGAAAGGCGGACCCGATGTACATCACGTGGAGCGATTACCGCAACGGCGAAGTGGATATCTTCCTCAGCGTCTCCACCGATCACGGCCGCAAATGGAGCGAGCCCATCAAGGTCAACGACGATCCCGTCCACAACGGCGCCGACCACTTCTTCCAGTGGCTCGCCGTCGATCCGGTCACCGGCGCGGTGAATGTGGTTTTCTACGACCGCCGCGAGGATCCGAAGAATCAAATCGCAGATCGTCGTGCTGGCCCGCTCCACCGATGGCGGCCACACGTTCTCGAATTACGCGTGGACCACACGCCCTTCAATCCGGACGGCGTCTTCATGGGCGATTATCTGGGACTGGCCGCTTCGAACAATCGCGTCTACGGCGCGTGGCCGTTCCGGCAGGGAACGGAGACCAAGACCAGCGTGCAGGTGGGCGTGGCCGACTTCAATTCGGACGCCGCAGCCGTGCATTAGCGGTCTTTTCCGGCCCCCAAAGGGTGTTTCATCAGAGAAAACCACCAAAATGCACATCTTGACTGTAGGAGTGCGGAACTGTACCGTCATTCATTCCCGGGAAAGTCCGCCTCCGCGACAGCAGTACATCGATTTAGTAGAATTGCGGCGACCCCTTGGGCGCGCTTGTTTTTCGGGTTAATCGGTGCTGCTCAAGTAAACGTATGCTGGAAGCTCTCAAAGCCCTCGTTCTCGAAGCCAATCTCGAACTCGTGCGTCGCGGGCTTGTGCTCTATACCTTCGGCAACGCCAGCGGCATCGATCGCGTTTCCGGCCTGGTGGCGATCAAGCCCAGCGGCGTTCCTTACGACAGCATGACCGCCGACGACATGGTGGTGAGCGACCTCGACGGGAAGATTGTCGGAGGCAATTTCAAACCTTCCTCCGACCTCGCCACGCATCTCGAACTCTACGCGCGTTTCCGTCCATCGGCGGCGTTGTCCACACGCATTCTGAATTCGCGACTGCCTGGGCGCAGGCGGGCCGTGAGATTCCCGCCTACGGCACCACCCACGCTGATTATTTCTACGGCCCCGTCCCGGTCACGGAAGAACTCAGCGCCGAAGAAATCGGCGGCGACTACGTGCTGAATACCGGCAAGGCCATCCTGCGGCGATTTAAGTCCTCGATCCCGATGCGGTGCCAGGCGTTATTGTCGCCGGACACGCGCCGTTTACGTGGGGGAAAGATGCGATGCAGGCCGCGTATCATGCGGTGGTGCTGGAGGCGGTCGCGCGCATGGCGTTCTACACGGCTACGCTGAATCCCGAGTGCCGCGGCGTTTCGCAGGCACTGCTCGACCGGCATTATTTCCGTAAGCATGGCGCGAAGGCCACTTACGGGCAAGGCGGTTAAACCCGGAATCCGAGGCACCCCGCTCGCGTTCCCGCACGTCGCAGAATCAACGAGGCTCGACCCGGCATGACCCTCGCACTTCAATCCGCCGGTGCGCTCGCTGCATGGTTCGCGGCGCCGGCTCAAAAGTCGCTCGTGCATCTGACGGGCATCGACATCGCGGTCATCGCGATCTACTTCGGCATCGTCATCTACATCGGCTTTTACCTGAAGGGCTCCTCGAATACCAGCGAGGAATTCTTCATGGCGGGCCGCGAGATGACCGCGTGGATCGCCGGCCTCAGCTTCGTTTCCGCCAACCTCGGATCGCTGGAGTTGATGGGCTGGGCCGGATCGGCTTACCAGTACGGCATTCTCGCCACGCACTGGTACTGGATCGGCGCGATTCCGGCGATGCTGTTTCTCGGCATCATCATGATGCCGTTCTATTACATCTCGCGCACGCACTCGGTGCCGGGCTATCTGCACCTGCGTTATGGCGACGGGACGCGCGCGCTCTCTGCCGTGTGCTTCGCGCTGATGACGGTGCTGATGAGCGGCGTGAATATGTACGCCATGGCCGTGGTGATGAAGGTGGTGCTGGGCTGGGACCTGAACTTCTCGATCTGGGTTTCGTCGATCACGGTGGCGATTTATGTGGCTCTCGGCGGCCTGCGCTCCGCCATTTACAACGAGGTGCTGCAGTTCCTGCTGATCTGGCTGGGCGCATTGCTCATCCCGATCCTCGGCCTGGTTGAAGCCGGTGGCTGGACGCCGCTGAAGCACCAGATTGCGGCGCGCATGGGCAACTACCAACTACACGCACCTGTGGAGCACCACCGCCCACTTCAAAGACAATCCCATGGGCATTCACTGGACGGGGCTGGTCTTCGGGCTGGGCATCGTGATCAGCTTCGGCTACTGGACGACGGATTTTCTGGTCGTGCAGCGCGTGCTCTCTGCGCATAACCTGCGCGCGGCGCGCATGGCTCCGATCATCGGCGCAGGCTTCAAGATGATGGTGCCGTTTATCGTCATCCTGCCCGGGCTGCTGGCGCTCTCCGTGCTGCCCTATCACCTGGTCGGCGAGTCGCAGGCCGTCGCTCACCGGTCAGCACAGCTATAACGAAGTGCTGCCGCTGATGCTGGTGCGCTACTGCGGGCCGGGACTGCTCGGCCTCGGCGTCACTGCGCTGATCGCCGGATTTATGTCGGGCATGGCGGGCAACGTGAGCGCCTTCGCTACGGTGTGGACGTACGACATCTACGGCGCGTTCATCAACAAGAACGCCAGCGACAGCCACTATGTGAAGATGGGCCGCTGGTGCACCTTTGGCGGCGTGGTCATCTCGATTCTCACCGCGTATCTCGTGCGGCACGCGGCCAGCATCATGGACTACGTGCAGGCGCTCTTCAGCTTCTTCATCGCGCCGCTGTTCGGCACCGTGATTCTGGGCATGCTGTGGAAGCGCGCCACGAAAGCGGGCGGCTTCTGGGGACTGCTCTCCGGCACGGTGACGGCGATCAGCCTGTGGGCCTGGGTGGAGCACGATCCTTCCGCGCTGCGCTACGTTGCGCTCTCAGCGGACGCGAAAGCGATGGCCGCGGATATGTATCGCGCGCTGTGGTCGTGGCTGGTCTGCGTGGTCGTCACCATCGTGGTGAGCCTGTGCACGCAGCCGAAGCCAGTCGCAGAGCTGGACGGCCTGGTCTACGGCGCAACCAAGCTTCCTGAGGAACACGACGACCACTGGTATCAGAAGCCCATCGTGTGGGCGGGCGTCATTGCTGTCATTTTTCGTCGGACTCAACATCATCTTCTGGTAGGAGCGGAGACACACTATGCACGGACACACATCCATTTGGTTTTTCTCCGGGATCCTGCTGCTCGCCTACGGGATTCTGATTATGGGCACGGGCATCTGGGAACTGTCGCACCCGCCCGCCGTGGAGCCGGTTCTCTGGCAACTGCACGCACCCATCTGGTGGGGTGGCATCATGACAGCCGCCGGCCTCTTCTACACCATTCGTTTTCGCAAACATTTTTAACGCATTGATTTGAAAAGGAACGCATCATGACCAAGAAACTGACATTCGGACTCATCGTGGGGAACCGTGGATTCTTTCCCGATCACCTGGCCAAAGAGGGCCGCGACGAAATGCTGGCGGTGCTCGAGAAGGCCGGCATCCGCGCCATTACGCTCACGCCGGAGGAGTCGAAGTTCGGCTCCGTGGAAACGCACGACGACGCCATCCGCTGCGGCGATCTCTTCCGCAAGCATCGCGACGAAATCGACGGCATCATCGTCACGCTGCCGAACTTTGGCGACGAGCGCGGCATCGCGGACTCCATTCGCTACTCCAAGCTCAACGTTCCCGATCCTGGTGCAGGCCACGCCCGATCGCCGCAACGATATGAAGATTTCCGACCGCCGCGACAGCTTCTGCGGCAAGATGTCGGCCTGCAATAACCTGATGCAGTACGGCATCCCGTACTCCATCACCGCGCGCCACACGGTGCAGCCCAATTCCGATGAGTTCCGCAAAGATCTCGACTGGTTCAGCAAAGTCTGTCGCGTGACGAACGGCCTGCAGGAAGCTGCGCATCGGCGCGATCGGCGCGCGGCCCCAGGCCTTCAACACGGTTCGCTACAGCGAGAAGCTGCTGGAGCGCTATGGAATTTCGGTGGTCACGCAGGATTTGTCCGACATCTTTGGCGTGATCGGCCGCATGAAGGACAGCGATTCCGACGTCGCAGCCAAGCTGGCCGCGATCCAGGCCTATGTCTCGACGGACAACGTGCCGGCACCGGCGCTGCTGAAGATGGCGAAGCTCGGCGTGGCCGTCGAGCGCTTTATGAAGGACGCGCACTGCACGGTCAGCGCCATCCAGTGCTGGACGTCGCTCGAAGAAAACTTCGGCGTCGTGCCCTGCACCATCATGAGCATGATGAGCGACAATCTGATTCCCGCCGCCTGCGAGACGGACGTAATGGGCACGGTCTCGCATGCACGCGCTTGGCGCTCGCCAGCCAGACGCCGAGCGCGCTGCTCGACTGGAACAACAACTACGGCGACGACGAGAACAAGTGCGTCTGCTTCCATTGCTCCAATTTGCCGAAGCACTTTTTCGCTGACGTGATCATGGATTTCCAGGCCATCATTGCCGGCACCGTCGGCAAGGAAAACACCTTCGGCACCTGCGTGGGCCGCGTGAAGGCGGGCGCGATGAGCTACGTGCGCTTCTCCACCGACGACTACAAGGGGAAGATTCGCGGCTACATCGGCGAAGGCGAATTCACGAACGATCCACTGGAGACTTTCGGCGGCGCGGGCGTGGCGAAGATTCCGCAGATGCAGAAGCTGCTGCACAAGATCTGCGAAGAGGGCTTCGAGCATCACGTGGCGGCGAACTTCTCGAACGTTGCCAGTCCGGTTTACGAGGCGGCGATTCGTTATTTGGGATGGGAGATGTATTGGCACGAGCGGTAGTGCCGAGGGGGTAGCGTGTAGAAAAAGCCGCCGAAGGATCGGCGGCTTTTCTTTGCTACCAGCTACGGGCTACCAACTACCGGCTTGCTGTTAATGCCAATTCAATCAGCGTCCGCTGCTCCATCTCGTGCGCCTTCGCTGATCCCGTCGCCGGACTGGCGGCTGCGGAACGCTTCACGGTCAACACCTGACGATCCGTGAACATGCGCTTGAGCCGAGGCAGCACGAACCAGAGCGCGCCCATGTTGGACGGCTCTTCCTGTACCCACACAATTTCGCGGGCGTTCGGATGCGCCGCTACTGCGGCCTTCAGTTCGTCTTCCGGCCACGGATAGAGTTGGTCGACAAAGATGATGCCCGTCGTCGTGTCTTTGCGCTTCGCGCGCTCCACGCGCAGTTCGTGGCCGATCTTGCCGGTGGCCAGCAGCAGGCGTTGGGCGTCTTGAATTTCTGTCTCTGGAATCACCGGCAAAAAGCGCGGCCGCGACAGGTCCGCAATCGGCGACAGCGCGTCGGGATGCCGCAGCATGCTCTTCGGGGTGAAGACCACGAGCGGCTTGCGCCACTGGCGCAGCGCCTGGCGCCGCAGCAGATGAAAATACTGCGCGGCGTTCGACGGCTGGCAAATTTGAATATTGTGGTGCGCGGCCAGTTGCAGATAGCGCTCGATGCGCGCGCTGGAGTGCTCCGGCCCCTGGCCCTCGTAGCCATGCGGCAGCAGCATGGTCACGCCGCTCAGCAATCCCCACTTGTCTTCGGCCGCGGCGATGAACTGGTCGATCACAATTTGCGCGCCGTTGGCGAAGTCGCCGAACTGCGCTTCCCACAGCACCAGCGCTTCGGGATAATCGCGGCTGTATCCGTACTCGAAGCCCAGCACGCCCGCTTCAGACAGGATGGAGTTGTAGACGGTGAACGCTGCCTGGTTCGGATCGACGTGGTTGAGCGGAATCCACCGCTGCTCATTTTCAATATCGATCAGCACGCAGTGCCGCTGGTTGAAGGTGCCGCGCTGCGAGTCCTGTCCGCTGAGGCGGACGGGAATGCCGTTGAGCAGCAGCGATCCAAACGCGACGGCCTCCGCCATGCCGAAATCGAGCGGATGCTCGCCGCGCCCCATCGCCGCGCGTTGCTCCAGCAGCTTTTTGATCTTCGGGTGGATGTGGAAGCCTTCGGGATACGTCGACAGCTTCTCCGCGATCTGCTGGACCTGCTGACGCATCGAGGCCGGTCTCGACTTCGAAATCCGCTTTGTGCCGGCCGCCGTGGTACGGCGCCCAATACTCCGGCATCTGCACCAGCACTGGCTTCTTCTTCGCTGACTTTGCTTCTTTCTGTGCCTCGGCGAACTCGTTTTTCAGCTCGTCGACCAGCGGTGCAGCGTCTACACCAATCGTCTTCGCGTACAGCTCATAGAGCGGCGGATGCTCCTTGATGCGCGCGTAGCGCAGCGGTTGCGTCACGGTGGGATCGTCGACTTCGCTGTGCCCGTGCCGACGATACCCGATCAGATCGACGACCACGTCGGTGTGGAACTGGTAGCGATATTCCACCGCCAGCGCGGCGACGCGCACCACCGCTGCGGGATCTTCGGCGTTGACATGGAAAATCGGGAATCGCCAGCCGACGGGCGAGATCCGTCGAGAAGCGCGTGGAGTTGGTCTCCGCAGGCTCCGCGGTAAAGCCAATCAGATTGTTCACGACGATGTGAATCCCGCCGCCGACGGAATAGCCGTCGATCCCGGCAAGGTTCATGGTCTCCGCCCAAATGCCCTGGCCGGCGAAGGCCGCGTCGCCGTGGATCACGACCGGCAGCACGCGATCAATGCCGTCCGCGCCAACACGATCCTGCCGCGCCCGCGCGCGTCCCATAGCAATCGGATCAACTGCCTCCAGATGGCTCGGGTTCGACGCCAGATGCAGCGCCAGGGTGCTGCCGTTGCGGGCCGCGAAATTCGCCGGTCGCGCCCACGTGGTACTTCACATCGCCGCCGCCGAGAATGCTGCGCGGGTCCACGTCTTCAAATTTCGCGAAGATATCCACCGGCGATTTGCCCAGCGTGTTCACCATCACGCTCAGGCGTCCGCGATGGCTCATGCCCATCATCGACGCGCTGCGCGCCCAGCTCCGCCGCGCGATTCAACGTCTCATCGAGGAAGGGAATCAGCGCGGTCACGCCTTCCAGCGAAAACCGCTTCGTTCCCAGATACCGCGACTGAATCACCTGCTCGAAAATATCCGCGCGCGCCAGTTGGCGCAGAATGCGCTGCTGATCCACGGCCGGCGCTTCGCCCTCCAGCCGCTCGGCCAGCCACTCGCGGCGCTCCCGCGAGGTGATGTGCATGAACTCCGCGCCAATGGTGCCGCAATAAACGCGACGCGCCGCAGCAACAAATTCGTTTTCGACATCCAGTTCCGGAACCGCCAGCGGCGCAAGATATTGGCGCCAGAGGATCCAGCTGCGCCTGCAGGTAGCCCCAGCGCCGAAACGCATCGAGATGTTTGTTCACGCAGAGACGAAGAGCTCGTTCGAAATTTGAGATTTTGGAGTCATAAGAAATGGAATCCTGGGAAATAGCGGATCGAAGTCCGGAATCGAATGCGGGGCCGCTGAAAGTCCGGGGAATATTGCGCTCACATACCTCTATTTTACGCGGGTCGCGGAGACACGAACCCAGGTCAGCGCAACAGCGCGCCCCACACCGTATCGACGGTCGCATGCGTAATGGCGGAAGCCGCCAATGCGGCGGTCCGTGTCGCCACGCGCGCCCGTAAAAGATGCCCGCAATCGCCGCCAGAATCACATAGCGCCAGTTGAAGTGCAGCGCGCGCTTGTTGAAATGCGACAGCCCAAACAGACAAGCGGTCACGATGCAGCGCCGTCGGTGCGCCCCACGCGCCGCTCCAGCAGGTTCTGCATCCAGCCGCGAAAGAAAATCTCCTCCGGCAGCGCGATACCCACAAAGGTGAAGATCCACATCGGGCACGATCAGAAGCGGCCGAGCGAGTCCGTGATGCAGGTGGAGAAATCCGAGCACCAGCCCCAGCGGAACTGCGATCGACCGCGTAGAACGACAAATTCTCGCAGGCCAATTTTCCAGTCGCGCAGGCGCAGCCGCAGATCGAAGCCGACGCCGCTCAATTGCCGCACCGCGAGAAAGCCATACAGCCCGGCGTCGAGCAAGCGTGAGTTTGCCGATGAGCGCAAGATGCGGCGGCCAGGCCGGTTCCAGCCAGCGCAGATCGACCGCCAGCCCCAGCGGTACCAGCACCACGAAATCCAGGATGTGGCCACGCTGCTCCGGATCCAGCTGCGCTGCCCAAGCCAGGAGCGCGGCAACCGCGATCGGAGCCAGAGCGTAAACCGCCAGCCATTCCACGCGAAGCGAGTCCGTGGCTGCGCCGACGATGCCATACGGCAACGCCAGGATGGCCGGCAAACCCAGCCGCACAGCCAACGGCAGCCTCTGCGCCTGGCGAACGCGGGACTCCCCGGCAAACCCAAAGGCAAACAGCGGCACGAGCGCCAAAACCAGCGCAACCACGGCGGGAATCAAAGGAAAGGTCAGCGCCACATCCTTATGGTACGACTGCCCTTATGCCCGGACTTCCGCTCGTTCGGGAGGCCAGAATTGACCCGCAAACGGGCGGGTTGTAACGTTAGAAGTTCCGTTCTCGCAAATTTCGTTCGGATTTGAGGACTGCCTTGTCTGCGCCCGCCACCACTCTCCGCAAAACTCCCTTGAATGACATGCACCGCCGCCTCAGCGCGAAGATGGTCGATTTTGGCGGCTGGGACATGCCCGTCGAGTACTCTGGCCTGATCGCCGAGCATCTCGCCGTCCGCAACGGCGTTGGCCTCTTCGACGTCAGCCACATGGGCGACATTCAGCTGCGCGGCCCCGGGTCGCTCGATGCCGTTCAGCACATTTCCATGAACGACGCGAGCAAACTGCAGACGGGCCAGGCGCAGTATTCTGCGCTGCTGTACCCGCAGGGTACGTTTGTCGACGACGTGATTGTCCACAAGTTCAGCGACAACGATTATCTGCTGGTCATCAACGCCGGCACGCGCGAGAAGGATTACAACTGGGTTCGCAGCCAGTCCTCGCGCTTCGATTGCCACGTGAACGACTACAGCGACTACTACACGCAGCTTGCCATCCAGGGGCCGCTGGCCGAGAAGACGCTGCAGAAGCTGACGAACGCCGACCTGTCGAAGGTGAAGTTCTACTGGTTCACCTGGGGCACGGTTTGCGGCTTGCCCAACACGCTGATTGCCCGCACCGGCTACACCGCGGAAGATGGATTTGAGATTTATGTTCCGTCGGACGTGGCCACAAGCGAGCGCGTGTGGAACGAGGTGCTGGAGGCGGGAAAGGAATTCGGCATTCTGCCGTGCGGCCTGGGCGCGCGCAATACGCTGCGGCTGGAAGGCGCGCTGTCGCTCTACGGTCACGAAATTTCGGACAGCATTACCGTCTTCGAGGCTGGCCTCGACCGCTTCTGCAAACTGGAAAAAGGTTCTTTCCTCGGATCGGACGCGCTGCAGGCTGTGATTGCGGCTGGTGGTCCGGAGCGCAAGCTCGTTGGCCTGGAAATGATCGAGCGCGGCATTGCACGCGACGGCTATCCCGTCCTCGACCTGGCGGGCCAGCCGATTGGCACTGTGACCAGCGGGTCGCCTGCACCGTTCCTCAAAAAAAATATTGCGCTGGCGTATGTTCCGCGAGCGCACGCGGAAGTGGGCAGCGAGGTCGCTGTTGAAATTCGCAATGCTCCTGTCAAGGCGCGGGTCGTTCCGCTGCCGTTCTACAAGAAGCCGAAGAAGCCGGCCGCACCCTTACAATAAGAGAGAGAACCCTCCATGAGCTACCCAGCAACCTATCGCTACACCCGCGAGCATGAATGGATCGAGGCCAGCGGCAACGCCGGCACCGTTGGCATTACCGACCACGCCCAGGACTCCCTCGGCGACATCGTTTTTGTGGAACTGCCCAAAGTGGGCGCCAGGGTTGAAAAGGGCAAAGTCTTCGGCAGCGTTGAGTCGGTGAAGGCTGTGTCCGATCTGTACGCGCCGGCCTCCGGCACCGTGACTGCGGTGAACGAGGAACTGACGACGGCGCCGGAAAAAATCAACACCGACGCGCATGCTGCGTGGATCATGAAGATCGAGCTCAGCGATCCGGATGACGTCGCCGGCCTGCTCACCGCCGACGATTACGAGGCCTACGTGAAAGAAGAAACCGGCCACTAAATTTCGCCTGTCATCCTGAGCGGAGCGCGTGAGCGCGCAGCGAAGGACCCTGTGGTTGCTTTAGAAAATCGGAAAATTCATGCGCTATCTTCCCAATTCGCCCGCGGAACGCACAGCCATGCTGCGCGAAATCGGCGCGTCGTCCATCGACGACCTCTTCGCCGTCATCCCCGAGGAGTATCGCCTCACGCGCGACCTCGACATCCCCCGCCAGATGGGCGAGTCGGAAATCGTCGACCACTTCAAGGCGGCCGCGGCGCAGAATGCCAATGGCTATGCCAGCTTTCTGGGAGCGGGTGTCTATCGGCACTATCGGCCGATCATCATCGACACCATCGTGCAGCGGGGCGAGTTCCTCACCTCGTACACGCCTTACCAGGCGGAGATTACGCAGGGCACGCTGCAGGCCATTTTCGAATTTCAGACCATGATCTGCGAGTTGACCGGCATGGAGATCGCGAACGCGTCCATGTACGACGGCTCGACGGGCGCAGCGGAAGCGGTGATGATGGCGATGCGCGTCACTGGTCGCGACGATGTTCTGGTGGCTCGCAGCGTGCATCCTGAATATCGCGAAGTGATGCGGACGTACGCGCAGCATCGCGAGGCGGCTTCGGGGCATACGACGAAGGAAATTGGCTACGGCGCTGACGGGCGCATCGATCTGGCTGCGCTGGATGCGGCGACCACCGATCAGACCGCGTGCATTCTGGTGCAGTCGCCGAATTTCTTCGGCGTCATCGAAGACATTCCGGCCATCGCGGAGATTGCGCACAAAAAAGGCGCACTGCTCGCGGTTTCGATTACTGAGGCGATTTCGCTGGGTATTGTGCGGCCTCCGGTGGAAGCGGACATCGTCACCATGGAGGCGCAGTCGTACGGCGTCGCGCCCAGCTACGGCGGCCCGTTCTGCGGTGTGATTGCGTCAAAAGAAAAATTCCTGCGGCAGATGCCTGGGCGTCTGGTGGGCGAGACGAAAGACAGCCAGGGACGCCGCGGTTATGTCTTGACGCTCTCCACGCGCGAGCAGCACATCCGCCGCGAAAAGGCGACGTCGAATATCTGCACCAATCAGGCGCTGGTCGCGCTGATGGCGACCGTCTATATGACGGTCTACGGCAAAGAGGGTATGAAGGATCTGGCGCTGCAGAACCTGGCCAAAGCGGATTATGCCGCGAAGACCATCGGCGCCAGCGGCAAGCTTCTGTTCGCCGGGTCGCCGCGCTTCAATGAATTTGTGCTGCAAACGGAAGAGCCTCCGGAAGCGTTGAACGCGCGGCTGCTCGAGGAGAAGATTATCGGCGGTGTGGCGCTGAAGAAGTGGTATCCGGAGCTGGGCAACGCGACGCTGTGGTGCGCTACCGAATTGACGTCGCGCGAACAGATCGATCAGGCAGCGGCAGTGCTGGCGAGCATCCCGGCAACTGCGGGGGCACGCTAAAAATGTCGACACAAACGGAAAAAGTGGCAGAAAAATTCGTAGGCACCCCGCGCAAAGTCACCACCCATCTCTCGCAGAACGAGGGCCTGAGTTTCGAGAAATCTGCGCCGGGCAAGAAAGCCTATCGGCTCGCGCCGCTTGACGTGCCTGAAGTGGATGCGTCGGCCCTTCTCGGCGAAGCCGAGCGTTCGCAGAGCGCGGAGCTCCCGGAACTGAGCGAGATTGAAATCATCCGCCACTTCACGCGGCTCTCTACGTGGAATTACGCCATCGACCTCGGCATGTATCCGCTGGGCAGCTGCACGATGAAGTACAACCCGCGGGTGAATGAATTTGTGTCGCGGCTGGAAGGCATCGCCGAGGCGCATCCCTATCAGCCGGAGTCGCTCTCCCAGGGTTCGCTCGGCATCATGCGTCTGCTGCAGGATTGCCTCATCGAAATCACCGGGATGGACGCGATCACGCTGCAGCCCGCGGCTGGCGCGCATGGCGAGTTCACCGGCATCCTGCTGGTCCGCGCGTATCACCAGGCGAAGGGCAATCCGCGGCGCACCGTCATCATTCCGGATTCGGCGCACGGCACTAACCCGGCGACCGCGGCCATCTGCGGCTACGACGTCGTCAACTTCAAATCGAATGCCAACGGCGGCATCGACGTGGAAGCGCTGGCCAACGCGGTCACCGAAGACACCGCCGCGCTGATGCTCACCAACCCCTCCACGCTCGGCGTTTTCGAAAACGAGATTCACCGCATCGCCGACATTCTGCATGACAAAGGCGCGCTGCTCTACATGGATGGCGCCAACATGAACGCGCTGTGCGGCAAGACGCGCCCGGGCGACTTCGGCGTCGACGTCATGCACCTGAATCTGCACAAGACTTTCTCCACGCCGCATGGTGGCGGAGGACCTGGGTCCGGTCCGGTGGCGTGCAAGAAAATTCTTGAGCCGTTCCTGCCCATCCCGGTTGTGGAGGAAGGCGCGGACGGACTGCTGCATCTCAACTACGATCGCGCACAATCGGTTGGCCGCGTGCGCGCCTTCTACGGCAACTTCGGCATGTTCGTGCGCGCGCTGGCGTACACGCTGGCCAACGGGCCGGACGGTCTGCGCAAGACGACTGAAGATGCGGTTCTGAACGCGAACTACATTCGGAAAAAGCTTGAAGACCTCTACCACCTGCCCTACACCACGCCGTCGATGCACGAAGTGGTCTTCAGCGATCAGAAGCAGACGCGCAACGGCGTGAAGACCGGCGACATTGCCAAGCGGCTGATCGATTACGGCTTCCATCCGTACACAGTTTCGTTTCCGCTCATCGTGCACGGAGCGCTGATGATCGAGCCGACCGAGAGCGAATCGCGCGAGGAACTCGACCTGTTCGTCGACGCTATGCGCCAGATTGCTCGCGAGGTGGAAGAGAATCCGGAGGTGGTGATCAACGCGCCGCATTCCACGCGGGTCTCGCGGCTGGATGAGACGACCGCGGCGCGGAAGCCGGTTCTGCGGTATCGGAAACCGGCGTAGCGGCGCTGGGACGCAAAGGTCGGACTCACAATAGCGCAGAATTGTGGTTAGTGCAGCGGCGCGTGCTGATGGGTCGAAACTTCCGGACGGCTGGCCATGCATCCAAATTGCGAGGTTCCGGCAGCGGCCTGAGAGAGCGCTTCCAGGATTATTTGGTTTCTGCGGCGAAGAAATTTCGTATGCGGGGACCGCAGCGGTAGAACCATCCCGCGGCTAGAAGCCACAGTGCGATGCGGAGTATGTTCCCAAGCAGATACATCATGTAGTCGCTGACGATGTACGAGGAGCGCAACGCCTGAAGCAGACTCATTCCCGCCCGCGAGGCTTCGTGCAGGTAGTGCGTCAGCGAAAAGATTTCGCGGGGCAGTTCAGTAATGTCCTCGACGACCCAGAAGAGCAGGAAGGCAGCGAAGACGCGGCTGGCAAGAAGGATGGCTTGATCCCGGTCGATGCTCAGGGAAACGTCTGAATCTGGCATGGTTCGCGATGTTAAACCATGATCTGTGATTGCAGCAATCCTTGACTGCTCAATCACCGCTCTTTGAGTGACCTGTTGCGGGTAAGTCCTGTATCGCCGGCAACCCTGAAGTTCAGGGCAGGGAGCTCGCTCTACGACTGCTCAATCTTCACATTCCCATCCGAAGTATGGATGGTCAGCGGTATCCCACCGCCGTTGACCTTGCCGTGCACGTCGTGGCCTTCGCCTCCGCTGGAGTTGTAGTGATCGATGGTCAACGGGAGCGAGCAATCCACATGGCCGTCGCTGGAGTGGACGCTGAGATCGGCGGCGAAGTCTTTGGGGACGCGCACCGTTACCGAGCCGTCGGAGGATTGAATGGTCGAGGCCTCGGTGAGTTTAGTTCCCTCGCGCAGGTTCAGGTCAAGTCCACCGTCGCTGGTGTGCAGCGTCAGCGCGTGGAAGAGACCGTCGACCGTCAGCGTCCCGTCGCTGGTGCGGGCGTCGATGGAGCCGGTGGCGTCGGTGATCTTCACGTGGCCGTCGCCGGACTGGATGCGCAGGTCGCCGGAGACATGATCGAGGTCGAGGTCGCCGTCGCCCGTGGTCAGATTCAGATCGCCCTGCAGGCCCGAGAGCGTGACGTTGCCGTCGGAAGTTTTGGCCTGCAGCGCAAGCTGGGCCGGGGTCTCGACGGTCACCGTGGTTCTCTCGCTGTGCCAGACGATGTGCACGCCGATGTGGGGCAGTTCTTTGAACGTGAAGTGCACCGCGTCGCCGGCCTGGCCTTCTTCGAGGCGATAGTCGCTCAGCTTGCGTCCCACCACGTCGATGTGGATTTTGATGGCGTGGCAATCCCCGCAGGAGTGAAACTGCACGCTGGCGTCCGAGGTTTCGAGGCTCAGCGTGGGTTTGCCGGTGACGGGATAGCCTTTGGACCAGGAGTGATCGGCATCCTGGGCGCAGGCGGACAGGGCGGCGAAAAGGGCAAGGCCGGACAGGGTCGCGGCAAGCTTGATCTTCATGGCAGGGGATACGGCGGCGGTGCGGAAATGGTTCCTTCAAATTCTTGAGCGTTTTCTTTTCTTCACATGATGAAGACCAGAACCATTCCTAAAAGAGCGATGCCGCCCCACATTTTCACCAGAAACATTGTGGTATCGCGGTCCATGTCTCTTCCAGATGCCTTGCCCCCTATGAAACAGAGGAGAAATCCCACGACGCCGACACCTACGTCCATGAGGAGGACAGGAGTGTCTTTACTGATATTGGCGAGCATCGCTCTTCCTATCAACGAGAGGTGGTTTTGAGGTTCATAACGATTCTAGTCACCGATGGGAGGTTGCCACGCCCGGAATGCCCGCGTTCTGTCGGATTCGCTTCCACGTGATAAAAGTGGCTGGCATGACCCAAGCCGCAAAAGCGTCCACCGTGAAAAACCTGTTTGACCCCACCCTGGCGGCCGAGACGAGGCAGCGCGTCCTACAGCTCCGGCCGGACAGCCAGCCACTCTGGGGCAAGATGACTGTCGCGCAGACGCTGGCGCACTGCACGTCCGGCCTGGAGATGGCGATGGGCACGATCCATCCCAAACGCGCGCCGTTTCCGGCCAGCGTCCTCGGCCTGGTGATCAAGCCGCTGGTCTTTGGGAATGACAAGCCGATGCGGCGCAATTCACCTTCGTCGCCGGAGCTCTTTACCGTGAAGCCCGATCTGTCCGACTTCGAGCGGGAACGCGGCCGTCTCGTCGCAGCCATCGATCGCTTCACGCATGAAGGCGCGGCGTGCTGCTCGCAGCACCCGCATCCGTTCTTCGGTCCGCTCCAGCCGCAGCAGTGGGCGATTCTGATGTACAAACACCTCGATCATCATCTGCGGCAGTTTGGCGTTTGAAGCAAGCGCGTCAAATCCTCTGGCGCTCCACCCACAGATCTGAACCGATGACCGCGGCCAGCCATACCGCTCCCACAAAGTAGCCGCCGGCCACGTCGCTGGGATAATGCGCTCCCAGGTAGACGCGGCTCACGCCGATCCCCGCCACCATCAGGAACGCCGCTGCCATCAGCGCCGCTTTGGCCCACAGGCTGATGAGCTTGTCCTGCGTCTTGTAGACGATGATGCCGTACATCACCATGGCCATGACCGAGTGCCCGCTGGGGAACGAGAAGCTGTGCTCATGCACGAACGCCCACGGCACGCCGGGCCGCATGCGGCGGAAGTGCGCCTTCATCACGGCGTCCAGAGCCACGCCGCCCAGCGCCGCCGCGGCCACCAGCACCGCATCGTCTTTGTAGCGGTGCCACCAGAACCATCCAGCAGCGAGCGTGATAAACGGGGTTACCGCCCAGGGCGAACCAATCCAGCTGAGCGCCTGCATCGCGACGGTCAGCGGCGGCGCTGCAAACCCATGCACCCAGCTTTGAATGGCCTGATCGTGCTGCTCGAAGGACACTTTCAGAATCTCGTCATGGAGCGTGACCAGGCCGAGGGTGGCCACCAGCGCGGCCGCGAAGCCCACCAGCAGCATCATCCCCAGTAACTCCCGCTTCCGCAGAGAACGCATCAGCCGCAAGGTATCACGGAGCGAAACGGGAGCCGGCAGATAACGGGGAGATGAGCCCGCGCCCCGGCGAGTCTAGCGGGCCGCAATGTATTCGGTCTTGTATTCTCCGCCTTCTTTGAACCGTTTCGTGATCAGGCACAGTCTGCGGGCCAGGCGGCTCACGGTTTCGCGATCGCTGTCCGGCGGTTCCGTCTCGTCAGGGACGTCGCCGTGGCTCTGTGCCATGGCGCCGACCCATGTGCCCAGCCGATTCAGGTCGTTCCTGCTGCCGCCGCTCCAGTTATTGCCAGGAGGGTCGCCGACGCCTACCCAGATCATGCCCATCTGCATTGCGAAAACGGACAAGGACTGCAGCGTGTTCAGCTTGTCTCCACTCTGAGAGGCCGAGTTGGTAAAGCCCGCGGCGAATTTGTCTTTCCACGTCTGCTTCAGCCACGGATTGAATCCCCACTCCAGGAACATTTTGAAGACTGCGGAGGTATCGCCCATGTACGTTGGCGAGCCGAAGATGATCGCGTCAGCGGCATTCAGGATTTCAATGGCCGCCTCATTCTTCCAGCGCCCCTCGTGTACATCTTCTTTGCGAATTTCCACCAGATGCGTAGTCACGCCTTCCACCAGGCCGCATCCTGCGGCGGCGGCCTGCGCCAGGCGCGCGGTGTGACCGTGGAGAGAATGGTAAGCAATGGCAACGTGAATCATGGATTCCGTCCTCGCTCCGGGCGAGAGGCGCCCGCTGCATTTCTCAGGTTTAACATACCGCCGCATCCGGTAAACTCAATTTGTCCATGTCCACGACGCGAACTTTTCCTCACGCCATGTTGCGCGAGATTTACGAGCAGCCTGAAGCACTGGCTGCCACGATGGCCCGTTACGCTCCTGGTGGAGTGCTCGACGCCAATGCCTTTGCCGCTGTTGCTGAGGCCCTGCGCGGCCGCCAGCGCGTGGTGATCGCCGCCAGCGGATCCAGCCGCCACGCCGGTCTTGCCGGCGAAATCATGCTGGAGGACTACGCCGGCCTCGCCGTCGACGTCGAATACTCCAGCGAGTACATGTACCGCTCCACGCACACGCTGCACGATCCCGGCGTGGTGGTCATTTCGCAGTCCGGCGAAACCGCGGACACGCTGGCCGCGCTGCGCGAGGCGAAATCGCGCGGACTCTCCACCGTCGCCATCACCAACAACGCTGAATCCTCGATGGCGCGCGAAGCGGATGCCTCGCTGCCCACGGTCGGCGGGCAGGGAAGTGGCGATTCCGGCGACGAAGAGCTTCACCACGCAACTCAGCGTGCTCTATATGCTGTCGCTGTTCCTGTCGCGGCTCGGCGGACGCATGACAACCCATGCCGTTGCGGCGCATTGCGAGCAGATGGGACGGCTACCGCAGTTGCTCGAAATCCAGCCTCGACGCCTGGGAGAAGCAGGTGGAGGCGATTGCCGGCGGCCTGCGCGATGCGCGCACGCTTCCTTTATCTGGGCCGCGCGATCCATTTCTCCATCGCTCGCGAAGGCGCGCTGAAGCTGAAGGAATCCGCTTATGTGCAGGCAGAAGGCCTGCCCGCCGGTGAGTTGAAGCATGGACCTAATGCGCTGGTCAGCCCGGAAGCGCCGCTGGTGATGCTCGCCACCCGCGATCAGCACCGATCCGGATTCCGTGCTGCGCTACGAGAAGACGCTCCACCTGATGCGCGACATGCACAAACAGGGCGCGCGCATCGTTTGCATCTGCTCGGAAGGCGATGAGGATGCGGCGAATCTGAGCACCTTATACCGTGGCAGTGCCCAAGGTCGACGAGTTTCTGCTGCCGATGCTGGAAGTGGTGCCGCTGCAGATGCTGGCGTACTTCATGGCCGTGCAGCGCGGCATCAATGTCGACGCTCCGCGCAACCTGGTGAAAGCGGTCGTGCAGGAATAGATCATCTCGCGCGGGATGCGGGCTAGTTATGCCGTATTTTTCGCTGTCAGAGATGATCATTATGAGCTAAGCTGGCCGCTGCGGACGTCCAAACTGCTACCAAAGTGTTAACCTCCTGGTACCAGAGTTCCTTGATTTCGTTGGTTTTCCGCGGTACTCTCATGCGGAACTTGGTTACGGCTCGGTTCTCCCCAAGCTACCGCATGCTCTGGGACGAATAGCTCGTTCTCCATGCAGAACATCCTTCTGGACATCCTCATCCTCGGCCTGCTCGTGCTTCTCTTCGGGTCGTTCTACCGGAAGCGCGCTACGGTTGCGCCTGCGTTTCTGGCTGCTGGGATGGTATTTCGTTCTCCTCCATTTCGGACTTCTGCTGTTGAATCCCGCCGTTCGCCTGGGAATCGAATCTGGTAACCGCGGCCGCGGAATCTGCGCTGGTGCTCTGCGCCGTCGCCTTTCGCTCTCTCTTCGAGCCTGGTCTGGGAAGTCGGCTGGAAATCGATGGTCCCGGCCGCGCTCCTGGCGGTTCCGCCGATTGCCTACGTGCTGGTGGTCAGCTCGATGACCTCGGTGTCGGCGCCGTGCTGCTCGCGCTTGGCATCACGGTCCATGCTGGTTTTGCGGCTGTCTTTCTTCGTTTGGGCCGCGGGCCGCTGGCCGCGAGTTCGGGCGCCCGGCCGAATGTCGCGCGACGCTGGAGCCTCGTCATTCTGGCCGCCGGCGCCATCTGGATGACTGTCGAGATTCTGCGCCATCATCCTGACGACAGCGTCTATTTCATTCCCACCGAGATGTACCTCATCAACGGCGTGCTGTATTGGGAAGACTTCCGGCGCACATCATCCGGCGTCGTGGTCAGCGTCCTCGGACTGGTGGCGTGGGGCGCGGTCTTCCCCTGCGCGCTGTTGATCCTGCACTTTCTTGCCGACTTTCAATGTGCCCGGCGAGTTATGGAACGTTCCTAAGTATTTCGTCGCCTTCGGCATGATTCTCACGCTGCTGGAAGCGGAGAAGAGCGAGTCGGACGCGCGCAGCGAAGAATATCGAGTTCTGTTCGATAGCAATCCGCACCCCATGTGGATCTTCGACATGGAGACTCTGGGATTTCTCAAGGTGAACGACGCGGCAGTTTCGCGCTACGGATACACCGACGAAGAATTTGGCCGGATGAGCCTGCGCGACATCCGCCCTCCGGAAGAGATTCGATGCGCTCGAACAATCGGTTGCCAATGCACAGAAACAACGAAGCGGTCACGATTTCGGGTCCCTGGACGCATATCCTGCGCGACGGCCGGCGAATTCAGGTCGAGGTCGCTTCGCACGGCATTCTCTTCGAAGGCAGGCAGGCCAGGTTCTCGCTGGTGCAGGACGTGACCGAGCGGCAGCAACTGCATCACCAGTTGCTGCACCAGGCGCATCACGACATGCTGACCGGTCTGCCGAACCGTTTGCTGCTGCTCGACCGCATGGAACAGGCGCTGGCCTCCGCAGCGCGCCGCGGCCGCAAGGTCGCGATTCATCTGCATCGATCTCGACCGCTTCAAGCAGATCAACGACACCTACGGCCACAATATCGGCGACGTCTGCCTGAAGCAGGTCGCCGATCGTCTGCAGAAGCCGTCTGCGCTCCGTCGATACCATCGCGCGCTCCGGCGGCGAAGAGTTCACCATCGTAATTGGCGACCTTCTGGCGATCGTGCCGACGCCGAAAAGATTGCGGAGGATCTGCTGCAGTCTCTGCGCAAGCCCCTCATTGCCGATCAGTACCCGATCGATCTGACCGCCAGCTTCGGCATTGCGATTTATCCGGACCATGGCGCGGACGCGGCCAGTTTGTGGAGGAATTCCGACGCTGCCATGTATCGCGTCAAGCGCTCCGGCGGAAATCAGTTCGTGCTGGTTTCGCATGAGATCAGCACCTCCACCACCGAAGCCAACGAACTCGAAATCTTTATGCGTCGCGCTCTCAAAGAGGGCGGCTTCGAGATGTATTACCAGCCCGAATATGGGGCCGATGGAAGCCTGCGCGGTCTTGAGGCTTTGATCCGGCTGCACCATCCCAAATACGGATTAGTGAGTCCCGACCGATTTATTCCTATCGCCGAAGAAAGCGGATTGATCGTGCCGGTGGGGAACTGGGTTCTGCGCGAGGTTTGCCGCCAGGGGCAGGAGTGGCGGAATCGCGGCATCACCGTCGATCGCATTGCGATCAACGTTTCTCCGCTGCAGTTCATGCGCATGGATTTCTCGCGCCAGGTGCGGCAAGTGATCGCGGAGCTGGGTGCTGACCCCGCAAACCTGGAAATTGAAATGACCGAAACCACGGTGATGCGCAATCTGGAAGAAGTCGCGCGCCAGATGCGCGATCTGGCCGAGCTGGGCGTGCAGTTTTCGGTGGACGACTTCGGCACCGGATACTCCTCCCTGCGGCACCTGCATCAGTTGCCCATCCAGACTCTGAAGATCGACCGGTCGTTTGTAGAGCGGGTCTGCGAGCCAAACGGCACCAGCTCCCTGGTGCAGGCCATCCTCTCGCTCGCTCACGATCTTGGCCTGCAGGTAGTTGCGGAGGGCGTGGAAAATCGCGAGCAGATGGATACGCTGATTCGGATGCGCTGCGACGTGATGCAGGGCTATCTGTTTGCTCGTCCGCAGCCTGCCGATGGCATTCCAGCCCTGGTACGCTCCAGCAAGACATCCGCATTGTGGAGTCCCGCCCTCTCTCCCGCACCGGTCGCGCCCACTTCCGTATAGGTTTCTCCGCATGCGGTCGTCCCTTTCCGGGCGATATCGCGATTCGCAATCTCTTGTTGCGAGGCGGAGCGATGGGTTATATCTCACATTCACCCACCTGAAATCGATCAAGTATTGACCTTGACGGAAATGGGACGGTACACTTAAGTCACTTTTGCAGCAGTGTGGGATGAGGAGGAGTGCGAGGCATGCCGCGCACCGGCTGACCTTATCTCAGCAAGTGGTTGTTCATGCAAGCCCTTCTGGTCTGTACGCCCGCCGGCGCTGGTCATTGCGCGGCGCCAAGGCACGGTCAAGGTCCACAATTTGGAATCCTGCCAGGAATCCTGAATTCTGAGAGGTTCGGTGCAACAAGCGATTCGCAGCAAAATTGTCTCTGCAGGACCGGAGGCGAAGGATCTCTCGCTATCCGATCTGTGGGTGGTCATCCGCAAACGGAGAGTACTCTTGCTGTGCATCGCGGTAGGACTGGCGGTGCTGGCGGCGACCGCGGGAATCATTCGCGGCAAGCGATACACCGCGACCGGGCAAATTCAGGTCCAGCCCGGATCCGCTGCCGACCTGAAGTCCTCCATTTCTTCCATGCTGACCTCCGGCGTCAGCTCGCTCGACGACATCATGGAAAGCGACACGGCTACGGTCCAGAGTCCGACCCTGATCATGATCGTTGCCAGGAAGCTCAAACTGCAGGACAGTCGAAGCGTTTCTCGACGGCGACGACCTATATCCGGACTTCCCCTGTTCGGGCAGAAGATCCAGGTGCTGCATGGCGATATCAACAATCCGTGGGTCCAGATCGCCATCGTCAAGATCTTTCTGAAGCACCTCACGGTCGAACGCGTTCCCCGAACCAATTTGATTCAGATCGAGTATCGAGAGCCGATCTCCCGAGCTTTCGGAAAACATTGTCAACGTGATCGAGGACGAATACATCACGCAAAACTATGAATCTCACTACAAGACCACCAAGAAAGTTTCCGGCTTTCTCGAGGACCAGATCGACGATTTGCGGAAGATCGTGCAGTCCTCGCAGGATAAGATGATCGATTTGCAGGAGCACCTCGGCATCTACGCGCTCGATCCCCAGCACAGTCTGGCGATAGCAGAGATCGCCAATCTCGAAAAGGGCGTCTCCGACGCCACGGAACAGCGCGTCCTGGCGGAGGCGAGATTTCGAATTTTGGAGTCGCTGCCCCCGGATGCGGTGCAGGCCAGTCCTACGCCGCTGGGATCAGACGGTATGCAGCCTTTGTTGGCGGCGCTGCGTGCGCAGCGTGCTGAAGCCACAGCAGCCCTGGCCCGTCTGCAGCCCGTCTATGGGCCGAACTACCCGCAGGTGAAACAGCTGAATGCTCAGGTCAGATCTCTCGATAATGAGATCCGAAACGAGACGACCCGCGTAGTCACTCAGGCCAAAGACGCTTACGGTGTCGCCCAGAGCGCCGAGAATCAGGCGAAGGGCATGCTGGACGTCAAAGAGAATGCTCTGTTTGCCCAGCGCGACGATGTCCTGCGCCTCATGCTGCTGAGCGAAGAGTACGAAGCGAATCGCACCATGTATGAAAGCATCATGACGCGCTTGCAGGAAGCCGCGGTCGATGCCGGCCTCGATAATGCCGACCTCAGCATTGTGGATACTGCGACGCTCCCGGTCGAGCCTTCCAGCCTCAGTCCTGCGCTGCTCGCCCTGATCGGGCTGGTTTTTGGCGCCTTTGCCGGTATGACGCTGGCCCTCTTCCTGGAGAAGATGGACACGCGTCTGCGCGATGCGCATGAGATTCAGGAAATGCTCGGCCTCCCGTCCCTGGCGATTATTCCGCAGAGCCACTGGAAGGGTAAGGAATCCGACGTCGAATGGGTTGCAGGCCCGGAGTTATTGCGCGATCCGCGCTCGCCGTTCTCTGAATCGTTCCGCGCACTGCGAACGTCGATGAGACTCTCCAGCACCTCGCGTCAATCTAAGGTGATTGCGGTGACCAGCTGCCAGCCGGCCGAAGGCAAATCGACGGTTTCGGTGAACATGGCGGCCGCGTTCGCTCAGGGCGGCAAAAAGGTGGTTCTGGTCGACACGGATATGCGCCGCCCCTCGGTCTACAAGCGCTTGCGCATGGAAGGCGGCAAGGGCTTATCGGAAGTCCTGACCGGCTACTACACGCTCGACGAGGTTACGCAGACCCATGAAACGCTGACCACGCTCGATGTCATTCCGTCGGGCACCGTCCCGCCGCTGCCCGCCGACCTGCTGGCTTCCGATCAAATGTCGGAAGTGGTCCGGCAACTGCGCGAACGCTACGACTACGTGATCTTCGATACGCCGCCGGTGCTTTCCGTCACGGATCCTGCCATTGTTGCCGCGCAGTCCGATGGCATGGTGCTGGTGATTCGGCAGGGCTATTGCACGCGGCGCATGCTGGCTCGCGCGGCGGAGGTCCTCCACGACCTCGATGTGAAGGTATACGGCTTCGTATTCAACGGAGTGGATGCTTCGCTTCCTGAGTACTACGGATACCTCGGCTACTACACTTATGAATACGGAAAGTAATGGAGTGCGGCGAGCGTCAGACCAGGGCTGTGAGGAGTGTTATGCGGATTCGATCGACATTTGGAATGCGGTGATGGTCGTGACGGGAGGCCTGGCGCTGAGCGCCGGCACAGCGCTGGCACAGTTCACGGGTCCCTCTGTCACCACCCAGTCTACGAATGGGAGTGCCACGCCTTCGGCGCTAACCGCAAAATACGGCGATGTGACGATCATGCCTGGAGACATCGTTGCGATTGCGACCTATGGCGCTCCGGAGTTGACCACATCGGCGGTCACCAGCGTGAATAGCGCCGGGCGCGATCGGCAATACCGCGGTGCAGGGCATTACAGTCGGCGCGCAGGGCGAGATCGTTCTGCCGTATCTGGGTGTCGTCAGGATTGCCGGGATGACGCCGCCGCAGGCCGCGGAATATCTGGACAAGGCTCTGAAGGACGGCGGATTTCTGGTGGATCCGCAGGTCACGGTGGAGCTTGGTGGACTCTCCGACGCGTGTGGTTACCGTGGTGGGCGAAGTGACCAGACCCCAGCCGGTGCCGGCCTTTGGCCAATTGCGGCTGCTCGATGTGATTTCAGCCTGTGGCGGGATTTACGACGCTGGCCAGCCATACCATTACGGTGCGCCGCCGCGACGATCCTCAGCCCATCACGGTCATTATGGGAACGGATCCGCAAAGCACCGACTCCACCAATATTCCCCTGATGGCCGGAGACACGGTGATCGTGCCCAGAGTCGGCAATGTGTTCGTCGTCGGACAGGTGAAGAATCCGGAAGCGATTCCGCTCTCCAGCAATTTGCCCATCACCGTGATGCGAGCCATCTCGATGAGCGGCGGCGTGAACTATGGCGCTGCTCTTTCAAAAGTCACAGTTATTCGGACGACCGCCGACAATCACCATGTGGAAATCACCATGGACCTGGCCAAAATCATGAAGGGCAAAGAGAAAGATATGACCCTGATCTCCGACGATGTGCTGCTGGTGCCGACCCAGAATTTCAAGGCGAGCCTTGCGGCGGGTGCAGCGGGGGCCGCAGCGTCCTCTCTCTACGGGGTCGGCTATATTGCCAAGTAACCTGGCCAATGAATCCTGGCCACTGAACTGACTTCGTCCGTCGCATAAACGCATTTCCGGTCAGATCGTCGTCATGAAGCTTCCCGCCTTCAAAATCTCGCCTCTGCTGCTGTTTGCGACGGTTACGACCGTCGCAATCGGGCAATTGGTGTGCGGCACGGGGCTATATTATACCGCAATGATGGCGGTGACACTGTTCTCCATCGGTATCGCCTACAACATGTTGGGTGGAATATCGACCATGACTGGACTGGCGTTTGCCCTGCTGGCATTGCGGCTGGTGGTGATCTCGCAGATCGCCAAGATTCTGGTCTTCCAGTCGGCGGAGAAATATATGGTGAACCCAACACTCACCGTCTCCGTCTACGCCGTCTTTTTTGCAACCACAGTTGTCGGTGTCTTTATCTACCAGGGCGTACGCGTGCCTCTGCCCCACCCGAAAGAACCAGGTTCGAGCGCGCAGTCGATGATCCTGTATGCTGTTGCGCTACCCCTCGGCATCATCGGTACGATCATCTTCAATCTCAACAATGTCACTTACTCTTATAAACAAGCCACTGAATATAACAAGGCGCACAGCATTGGCCTGGCCATGAGCGAGCTTCTGCTCTTCTCCATTGTTGTTGCGATCGACCATCGCATTCGAAAGACGGGCGGCCGCCACAGTTTTAGTTTCGCGGTGTTTATTCCCTGGCTGGTTGGCACCCTCTCCGGGGTGATCAATACCCAGCGTGAAGCCATTCTCGCCCCGACGATTGTCTACTTCATTTCCTGTTATTTCCGGGGTTATCTGCCGCGCCGCCGTCACTACGTCGCTGGCGTCTTCGGCCTCCTGTTCGTTTGTCCTTGTTATCTCGCCGTTCGCGCTCTATACCCGGTCAGCCGTCGTGAATGGCCAGTTTCGGGACCGAGTGGTCGTGGCGTACCGAGTGATCACAACGGCGAAGTGGAAAGAGGTCAGTGCCGCAACGAACGCAGTTTCATCCTCGGCCTCGATAGCTGCAGAGGATTACTACAATTTGCCCGGAACGACGCTCCTGAACCGGTTTTCCCGCATCCGCATGGACAGCAATCTCATCGCCGCGTGTGCGGACTACCATTACGGCTTTGAGGCTCTCAAGCAGGACCTGCTGCTCCAGATTCCTCACTTCGTGGATAAGAACAAGCCGGACTACGACTCTGCCGACTTTCTCGGGCGCGTCTCCGGAGTTTCCAATAACCTCCAGGGCAACACCGAGCCCGCGTTCACGCTGGTCGGAGATAGTTTTGGCGCGTTTGGGTGGTTGGGTGTGATTGCGGTCGCTCTCATCGCCATGCCGCTGACCTTCCGGGTATACGAGAGTATGTTCGATATGACCCGCCCCTGGGGCACCGTCGCCATGGTGACCCTCGTGATCATGCTTCCCGAGGGAGGGCTGGGTCGCCTCGTCGCCGTTTTGCTGTTGCGAACGACCATTTACCTTCTGGTGGCTTCCTATGTAACGGCGATGCTGGTCAGAATGATTCCAGTGCGGGGAGATTCAGCGGCGAGGAAGCTCCCCCGCCAATCCCTTGTCCCTCGATCCACTGAAGTTCCACTCAGTTGAAACCGCAGTCTCGCCCGCTATGCCCCAAAACCGTGGCCACAACCGCTATATCCCTGATATATTAGGAAGCTGGAGCGAATGTGAGCCCCCTGGGCCCACCCATGCTCTCACCGCTTGAAATTGCAGCACCAAGAGACCGAAAGGAAAGCCGCATTGTGTTAATGATTCGCCTGGCGCGTGTTGGCGCGCCCAAACAACCGTATTATCGTGTGGTCGTGATTGAAAAGGACCGCGCCCGGAATGGACGCTCGGTGGAGGTGGTGGGTACCTACAATCCCCGCACCAGCCCCGCTTCCGTCAACCTGAAGCGTGAGCGTATTGACTACTGGACGGGCAAGGGAGCCCAGCTGTCGGACCGCGTCGCGAAACTGGTAGCGGCTTACCCCGCCGCCGGTCAGCCGCCTGCCGGTTCGGCCGGCGAGAAGGGCGCTTCCGCAGCAGCCTGATCGCCGATTTTCACCCAAAATCCTCGGAGGGGTCGAACGTTCTCCTGCTCCAGATACCTCCCAAAGGTTACTTTTTGCCATCTCCGGTGTGCGAAAGTCTGCGGATTGTTCTTTTGTCCGTCGCAGCCTTACGGTAGTATCCGCGGTAGCCCCGGAAGATGAACGACGTGTGTCTTCCCCATGGGGGGCCCAGGATGAAACAGACGACAGACAGACCCGATGACATGCAGGAGTTAGTGACTCAGATTGCACGCGCGCTGGTAGATGCTCCCGAAGCAGTCGTTGTCGAAGCGGTGGAACGAGACGAGAGCACGGTGCTCCGGCTCCGGGTTGCCCCCACAGATGTGGGCAAGGTGATCGGGAAGCAGGGACGCACGGCGCGCTCGGTCAGAACTATTCTTGGCGCTGTCAGCATGAAGCACCATCACCGCTACACGCTGGACATTCTCGAAGAGGATCACCAGGGAGCCGGACCGAGCGAGGAATAGCGAGAACAGGCAGGAATGGATTCCCCCCGTCCAGACACCCCGCGCCGATCCAACGTCCAGGCTGCTGCCGGAGAGCCATCGTTGTTCGCCTCAGCCTCTCCCGCTTCCTCTCCCGCCACAGATTCAGCCGCGAGCCGGACCACCAGCCCTTCACCCTCCCCCGCGACGCCGACCTGGATCCTGGTCGCGCACCTGACCCGTCCCCACGGGCGGCGCGGCGAGCTGATCGCCGACATCCTTACGGATTTTCCGGAGCGTTTTCACGAGCGGACCCGGCTCTTTCTCATTCCGCCGGAACGCATTGGCACGCCTGCGCGCGAAGTGGGCCTCGAGAACTTCTGGTTTCTGCGCAGCCGCATCGTGCTTAAATTTCAGGGCATCGATTCCATCAACGACGCTGAAGGCCTGCGGAATTTCGACGTGGCCATCCCGGCTGCGCAGCGCGCGCCTCTCCAGGACGGCGCCGTGTACACCAGCGATCTGGTGGGCTGCAAAGTTTACGACCTCAACCGCTCGGGCGTCGAAGTGGGCGAGATTGTCGACATCGACCGCGGCTCGTCGAGCACCGATTTGCTGGTGATTCGCATCCCTGGAGCCCGCGGCGCGCAGGCCGAGGCGTTGATTCCCTTCGTCCAGGACTACATGGTGCGCATGGCGGTGGAGGAGCGGCGGATTGAGATGCGCCTGCCGGAAGGGCTGCTGGCGATCAACGCTCCGCTTTCGGAAGAAGAGAAACGCGCAGCGCGCGGCGCATAGCTCCGCACCAATACGAAGGGCCGCTGACGCACGAAGCGCCAGCGGCCCTTTTTATTTTTGTGATTAGCGGCGAGACTTCTTCTTCGCAGCCTTTTTCGCCGGCTTCTTAGCAGCTTTCTTCGCGGCCTTTTTCGCGGGCGCTTTTTTCGCGGCCTTTTTCGCCGCTTTCTTCACGGTCTTCTTCGCGGCTTTCTTCGCAGGCGCCTTTTTCGCCGCCTTCTTGACCGCTTTCTTCGCGACCTTCTTTGCGGCTTTCTTTGCGGCTTTCTTCACCACTTTTTTCGCAGCCTTCTTCGCAGGCGCTTTCTTCGCGGCTTTCTTCGCAGCCTTCTTCGCAGGCGCCTTTTTCGCAGCAGGCTTTGCAGCGGGCCTGGGGGCCGGTGGAGGAGCAGCTTTTTTGGCAGCCTTCGGCGCAGCCGGCGGCTTGGGTTTGGGCGCCTCGACTACCGGCGCGGGCTCTGGTTCGTCGGCGATGTCGTCATCGTCAGAGGAGACAGCTGTGGAGACTTCTTCTTCCTCTTCGTCTTCGCCGAATCCGTCTTCCAACTCTTCCAGATCGTCATCGGCTTCGGCTTCAAATTCCCCATCAGCACTTGCGTAAAGTTTCAAATCGTCCTGCATCGAAATTGCCCTCCGGGCTCCGAGTCAGTTTTGCACCGCTGTATGAGTATGCCAGAATTTCAGCAAAACTCTGCGGGCCGGATTATAGCAAGCCGACGCATTTGCTTGCCATGCCTTGTGCGCTGCAATTCGGGCGCATGCCACAATGGAAGGCGGCGATGCGCTTCGACCTGATCACCATCTTCCCGGAATTCTTCTCAAGCTTCCTCGGCCACGGGGTGCTGCGGCGGGCGCTGGCCGGCGGCCTGGTCGCGGTCGAGGTCCACGACCTGCGCGGATTTGCTCACGACCGGCACCGCACCGTCGACGACCGGCCCTTTGGAGGCGGGGAGGGCATGGTTCTAAAGCCGGAACCACTGGCGGAAGCCGTGGAATCGCTGGGCGTGGCGTCGAAATCCGAGCGCGACCCGCGCCGGGAGCAGGTGATTCTGCTCTCCGCCCAGGGTGCACGGTTCACCCAGGCGGTGGCGCGCGAACTGGCCGGCATCGACCGCGTAGTCCTGCTCTGCGGTCGCTACGAAGGCGTGGACGAGCGCGTGAACGAGCTGCTGTGCGACCGCGAGCTGTCGATTGGGGACTATGTCCTCTCCGGCGGCGAACTGGGCGCGGCGGTCATCGTGGACGCGACGGCGCGGCTGCTGCCCGGCGTGCTCGGCAATGAGGCGTCCAGCGAATTTGAGAGCTTTGGTGTGGCCGATGCGGGAGCGGCCACCAGTCCGCCGCGGTCCACGCACGGGGCCGGTGGACTGCTGGACTATCCCCACTACACCCGGCCTGCCGAGTTTCGCGGTTTGGCGGTGCCGGAGGTGCTGGCCCAGGGCGACCATGCGGCCATCCGGCGCTGGCGGCGCGAACAGGCTCTCGCCAAGACCTGGCGGAACCGGCCGGATCTACTGGAAGGCGCGGCGCTGAGCAAGGCGGATTTGGCGGTGTTGGAAAGGCTGAAAAACAGCGTTTAGCGTGTAGCGGGTAGCATGTAGGAAGTGCGTTTGCTTCGCGCCTGTACAGACGTATCGCTTCTGCCCCGGCACTCACCTCTTGATTTTGTATGTGCGGAATTTAAATCACTTGGCGTTCCCGATCGGCGTCCGTGCGGCACATCAGGTAGTCTTTCTGGGAATCCGCGCCGACTAGAAAATCCTGCGTTCCGACGATGCGGAATCCCCACCTCTTGTAAAACGAAATGGCCCGTGGATTCTCAGAGAAGACGCTCAGCCACAGGGCACCCTCACATCGGCCATCGGCAACCATGATGACTTCCTTCATGAGAGCGTCGGAGGTCCCACGGCCATGATAAGCAGCGTCGATGTAGAACTTTCGCAATTCATATTGGGCGTGCGCCGGTGACTGTGAAGGCGGTGAGCCGGGAGCGATGAGAGCGTAGCCCGCGAACTCCTCTGCGACCTTTACCACCAGGATGACGGTGCGCTCATCTTCGAGCCATTTGCAGAATCGTTCCGGCGTTAGCTCACGCTGGATGTAGTCGGCCAAATCCTCTGGTTTCGTGTTTGCTGGGCAACCCAGCGGAAAGAGCGCAGCCGACAGACGCGAGAGATCGCCGGCGTCCGCCACGGTTCCCCGAAAAATACACGCTTCGATTTCCGACATGGGTCCATAGTACCTGGCAATCGAGGCGGACTGGCCCACGCCTCCGATCCCCGGGACAATGGATTCCGGGAGGGGATCCAGAACCTGGTCACCCTACCTCTTCGCCCCGTCACTCCTGCCAGGGATTCAGGAGTTTTGCGCCGGTGGTGCGAAAGTCAGCCACGTTGCGCGTGACGACGGTGAGACCGTGGATCAGCGCGGTGGCGGCGATTAGCGCGTCGCGATCGGAATGCGGGTCGGGGATATGCAGGGCGGCACAGCGGAGCGCGACGGCCGTATCGATGGGGAGGATGCGTTCCTCAAAGGCGGGCAGCACACGGTGGTCGAGCCACGTACGTAACACCGTTCCCTGACGTGCATCGCGGCGCTCGACGAGCAGCACACCGATTTCGAGCTCCAGCACAGAGATAGCGGAAAGGTAGAGCGCGGCGAGGGATACGCGTTCGGCCCAGCGACAGACGCGCGCGTCGGCGTGGGCGGCTTTGCGCAACTCGGAGATGACGTTGGTGTCGAGCAGGAACATCTAGAGGCGCGCGTCGCGGCGAAGGGAAGTGAGGCGGGGCGGGTCAAAGTCGATATCGGCGCTGGCTGGAGCGGCCAGCAGGTCGACGATGCTCTCCCGTTTGCCGGTAATACGGCGGTACTCCTCGATGGAGAGCAGGACATGCGCGGGGCGTCCGCGGTCCGTGATGACAACCGGGCCTTTGCCCGCAGCCTTCTTGGCGCGGCTCACGTCCTGGTTGAATTCGCGGCTGGAGATGGTGGTAATCGGCACGGATTCGCTCCAATGTAGACATGTTACTACATAAGGCTGGGGATAAGGTGTAGGGAGAAGGGTGCAGAAATGCGGATCGCTCGGGGTCGAGCGGTAGCGTCCGCGGTGTTGCCTTTCTACTCCCTATACGCTACCCCCCCACCCTGCCTTTTGGCGGGATCGTGAATTTTCCTGTAAACTGGTGTTTCTGCAATTTTCCCTTTAGGAACGAGAGAGTTATGTCTATCCATCCAGTAATGCAACGTCTTCAGGAGAAACTGAACCGCACCGATCTGCCCCCCTTTGGGCCGGGCGATACGATCCGCGTGCAGGTGAAGATCAAGGAAGGCGACAAGGAACGTCTGCAGGCTTTTGAGGGCGTGGTGATTGCGCGTAAGAACGGCGCGCAGGGCAGCTTTACGGTACGCAAGATGAGCTTCGGCCAGGGGGTCGAGCGTATTTTCCCGTTCAACAGCAAAGTGATCGACAAGATCGAAAAGGTGCGTTCGGCGAAAGTGCGCCGCGCCCGGCTGTTCTACCTCCGCGGACTGCGTGGCAAGGCCGCACGGTTGAAGGAAGTGGAACGCACGTAGCTGGTAGCCGGTGGCTTGTAGCCGGTAGCAAAGACAAGAGCAATCGACGCCCTGGCCACTGGCTGGGGCGTTGGTGCGTTTGGCGCTGGTTTTCCACCAGCATCCGCAAGCCGCGGAGCGATAGACTGCCGTCATGGGGACGGCTCCGGAGAATGGCGGCTCGCTGCTTCCGCAAACCCGCAAGCGGCGGGAGGCGGAAGAGGTTTCTGCAGCGACGCGGAAGCTGCGGATGCTGCGGTCCCTCCAGTGCGGCAACAAATTTGAAAAATTGGCGCGGCTGCAGGGTGCGACCCTGATTGCCGGCGTGGATGAAGTGGGGCGCGGCTCGCTGTTTGGGCCGGTGGTGGCCGCGGCCGTGATTCTGCCGCCCGAGACGCGGATTCGCGGACTGCGCGATTCGAAGCAATTGCTTCAGGAAGATCGCGAGCGGCTGGCTGAAGTCGTCCGCGCTCGCGCGATGGCGGTGGCGATAGAGGAAGTGGACGCGGAGACCATCGATCGCGTGAACATCTATCAGGCGAGCCGGATGGCGATGACGGCGGCGGTGCTGCGGCTCGATCCGCAGCCGGATCATTTGCTGATTGACGCGATGCGTCTCGACCTGGCGCACGCGCAGACGTCGATCATCTATGGGGATTCGCTGAGCATTTCGATTGCGGCGGCGTCGGTGGTGGCCAAGGTGTATCGCGACGCGCGCATGCGGGAGCTGGACGCGGAGTACCCGGGGTACGGCCTGGCTTCGCACAAGGGCTATGCCACGCCCGAGCATCGCGAGGCTCTGCGCAAACACGGACCGACGATTTTGCATCGAAAGAGTTTTGCTCCTGTGGGCCAGTGCGAGCTGCCGTGGGAGGAACTGGACGACATTCCAACTGAGGGAATTCTCGGATTGCCCCATCGACTCCTCTGCATAACGGCCCATCCTGACGACGAAAGCGGCGCCTTTGGCGGCGCGCTGATGCAGGCGCAGGCCGCGGGCGCGGAAACCTTTGTGCTGTGCTTCACCGAGGGCCAGGCCGCGCATTTCCGCGGCGACGTGGCGCAGGGCGCTGACCTGGGTACGGTGCGGCGCACGGAACTGGCTGCGGCGTGCAAGGTGCTCGGCGTCTCGCAGTTTGAGGTGCTGCATTTTCCTGACGGCGCGCTGGCGAAGGAAAACTTCTCAGGAACTGGTGGGGATTGCCGTCGAGCACATTCGCCGCTGGCGTCCGCAGGTCGTGCTGACCTTTGGCGGCGAGGGCGGCGTGAATCTGCATAAGGATCACACCGTAATTTCCGCGGTCACCACGATGGCGTTTCACTGGGCGGCGCGGGCGGAGATGTATCCCGACCACATCGATACGGGGGAGCGTCCACATGCGGCGCAGAAGCTCTACTTACGCGAGCACGCCGTTTGTGAGCGTACGCGACCGGCCGGAGCTGACGGCGACGGCCGCGACGACGCCCTGGAGCCTGACGCTGGACCTGGGCGATCTGGCGGAGCGGAAGCTGGAGGCGTTTCAGAAACATTCGTCGCAGCGCGACGTGCTGAAACGCGTGGGGCCGAATCTGCAAAAGGCGATGAGCGTGGAGCGGTATCTGCTGGCCGCGCGGCGCGGGGAGACTTCCGTGACGGAAGATGCGGGGATGTTTGCGGGGATTTTGGCTGACGAGGATTAGCGCAGGCGTTATGCTGGACGTCGAATGGTAGACGCTTGAACGCGCTGGCCGAATCCGCATGAAGCAGAACTACGATCTGGAAATGAACATCGCGGCGGAGAAGATTTACCGCCGCGGCAAGTGGCGGCTCATTCTGCCGATCGGCCTCATTGCGGGCGTGCTGATGTTTTTTTGCATGACGGTCATCGAATATTTCCAGCATCCAGGTGAGCTTCACGGAGTCTGGCTCTTCTGGTACGTGGCAATTGCGCTGCCCATAGAGTGCGGGTTCGGAATGATCGCTGGCTGGCTGTATTGGCGAAAAATCAAGCGTCGCGCCCTGCGGGCGGAAAAGCCGGTGTAACGACAAGGGGACTTCCGTAACGGACGATGTGGGGATGTTTGCCGGAATTGTCGACGGCGAGGACTAGAATTTTCAGGTTAGCCGGAATTTCCCCGCCGGCCTGTGGTTTGGGGTGTTCGGCACGCATCGGCTGCACGAGAGGCACCCCCAATGACGCAATCCGCTAATCCGCCGCAGTCAACGAATAACATTGAAACCGGCGTGGACGCGCTGACCGGACTCGGCAACCGAGCCAGTCCTCCGCACCAAGTTGTTTGGCTTCACTCTCCTGAATCATCCCCGTCTCAACAAAGGTACGGCGTTTACTGAGGAAGAGCGCGACGCGTTCGATCTGCATGGGCTGCTGCCTCCGCATGTGGGCACGCTCGACGAGCAGATTGCGCGGCGGAAGCGCGTGTTCGATGGCCTGGGCAGCGGCTTTGCGAAGTACAGCTTCATGCGCGACCTGCAGGATATCAACGAGACGCTGTTTTACGCGCTGATCACGTCGAACATTCGCGAGATGATGCCGATCGTCTACACGCCGACCGTCGGCGAGGGGTGCCAGCGGTTCAGCGAGGTGTGGCGGCGGCCGCGCGGGCTGTTTCTGAGCTATCCGAACAAAGACCGCATCGAGAAAATTCTGTCGCATCCGCGCTACGACCAGGTGCGCGCATTGTGGTGAGCGACGGCGAGCGCATCCTCGGGCTGGGCGACCAGGGCGCGGGCGGCATGGGAATTCCGATTGGCAAGATGGCGCTGTATACGGCGCTGGGCGGCATTCACCACGCGCAGTGTTTGCCGGTGCTGCTGGATGTAGGGACGGACAACGAGGAGCGGCTGGCGGACCCGATCTACGTCGGCTGGCGCAATCGGCGTGTGCGCGGCGCGGAGTACGACGCGTTCATTGAGACGTTTGTGCGCGCGGTGGAGAAGCGCTGGCCGCATGTGCTGCTGCAGTGGGAAGACTTTGCGGGAACGAATGCAGCCCGGCTGCTGGCGAAGTATCGCGATCAACTCTGCACGTTCAACGACGACATTCAGGGAACGGCGGCGGTGGTGCTGGCGACGCTGTTGGCCGCGGTGAAGGCGTCGGGAGTGGGATTCAAGGAGCAGAAGATCGGGATTCTGGGATTCGGTTCGGCGGGCATCGGCATTGCGAACCTGATCGTGAAGGCGCTGGTGGATGAGGGCCTGACGAAGCCGAAGCGCGCGGGCGGATCTATGCGATGGGCCGACCGGGTCTGCTGGTCGAGGGCGCGGAAGGGCATCCACGAGGAGCAGAAGGAATATGTGCGGTCGGCGCAGGATGTTGCCGGCTGGGATGTGAAGGACGCGAAGAAAATTGGCCTCGAGGAAGTCGTTCGCAACGCGAAGATCACGGTGCTGATTGGCGTGGCGGGCAAGGCTGGAATGTTTACCGAGGACGCGGTGCGCGCGATGGCGAAGAATGCCGCGCGGCCGATCATTTTCCCGCTGTCGAATCCAACGTCGAAGAGCGAGGCGACGCCCGAGGATCTGTTGAAGTGGACAAACGGCAAGGCTCTGATCGGAACGGGAAGTCCGTTTGCGCCGGTGACGGTGGAGGGCCGTACCGTTTGCATCGACCAGACCAACAATTCCTACGTGTTTCCAGGGCTGGCGCTGGGAATTGTCGCATCGCGGGCGCGCCGCGTGAGTGACGCGATGATTATGACCGCGGCGCAGACGCTGGCGAAGCTTTCGCCGGTGGAGACCGATCCGCAGGGCAGCTTGCTGCCGCCGATGGCGGACTCGCGGCGGCTGAGCCGGGTGATCGCGGCAGCGGTGGCGCGAACGGCGATTGCGGAGGGACTGTCATCGCTCACGGACGCAGAGGTCGAGAGGCGCAGTCGCGGCGAATGTGTGGGAACCGCGGTACGTGCGGTATGAGCGGGACCGGAGCTAGGCGGCAGGGATAAGGGATAAGGGGTAAGGGATAAAGAAAGGCCCGCGAGTTTAGGGCTGAGCTTTCCGGAACCAGCGCACCTGCCAGCTTTTCTCCGCCGACTGAAACAGGTAAACCGCGAGGATCGTGATGAGCGGCTCGAGCGGGTGGCGAAATCGCGCATGCACGGTCACAAAGTAGTAGGTGAGCGGCAGCAGCACAAAGGCCCACGCGAACAATCCCGCGGCCGGGATGCGGCGGCGCAGAGCCAAGGGCGAGGCCGAAAAGTCCGCAGAGGCTGGTGAACTGGTAGTTGAAATTGCGGCCATACTCGTTAAGAAAGCCTTCGTCTCCGGGATGCGGCACCGAAAACCAAAAATAATAGGCGCGCTTTAGGCACAGCACGGCGAAGTGCGCCGGGTCGTCGGCAATCACGTGCTTGGCAAGCTTCCCGCGCCATTGGCTGTAGGCAATCTCGCCCATTTGCCGGTAGAGGCGCAGTTGGTCGGGTGCCTGGAAGGGGTGGTCGTATTCCATCAGCAGGCCGGTTGCGCCGGGTCCGTTGCCGAGGTAAAGCTCGACGCCGAAGTTGGCGCGCAGCGGGATGAGCTTGTGAAAGACGTGCTCGTTGCGCAGCGTCCATGGCGTAAGGCAGGCGAGGAAGATGAGCGCGGCAAGGGTCGCACCGAGGAAGCGTCGCGCGAATGGGACTTGGGACGGTGCTTTGCTGCCGATCAGAATCCAGAGGCCGCAGACCGGCAGAAAGAGGCAAAGCGAAGGATCGCTGAGGGCGATCAATCCCCAGAGCAATCCAAAGAACGCCCAGGATCTCGAATTGGTTCGACGATGATGCGACGCCGTCGCCGCGAGCGTCGCCAGCATCCGCCTCATGCGCAGCGCCAGCGCCAGCACCCAGGTGAACAGAAACGCGGTGAGCGTCATCTCCCACACCCAGCGAACGGCGTACTGCATGGCCGCCGGGTAGAGCGCCCACAGCCACACGGACCACAGCGCGACGTGGCGGTTGAAGCAGCGGCGTGCGATCTGCCAGATGAACGGGATCATCAGCGCGTTCAGCAGGCAGTCAAACACAAGAATGACCCAGGCGGAGAGCGCCGTGTAGACCCCGGTGAGGCGGAAGACGCCGGCGAGAATCCACGGATAGAGCGGCGGAACCCAGGCGGTGGGCCCGGTATGGCCGTGGAAGGGATCGGCGAAGCCGTAGCCGGTCGCGAGCGCGCGGGCGATGCGGCCCATTTCATAACCGAAAGCGAAGTGATCCTCGTAGGGGCGCATGTGCCAGGTGTGCGCGAGGGTCATGTAGGCGATGCGGACGAAGAGCGCGATCCAGACGACGCGCCAGGGCAGGCGCTCGTCGGACCGTTCCGTGGATACGATGCCCTGCGGCGCACTCATAGCGTTTTCACGTCCTGGCTGGCGGTGGCGTAATCGGCGTTGAGCAGAGCCTCAGGCGTGAGGGAATCGGCGCGGCGCAGGCTGGGGAAGAAGACGCTCCACAGGCCGGTGACCATGAGCGAGCCGATGCCGCCGTAAATCACCGCGCGCACTGCGCCCCACCATTGGGCGGTGAGGCCGCTCTCAAACTCGCCCAGCTCGTTGGAGGCGCCGACGAAGAGGGAATTGACGGCGCTCACGCGGCCGCGCATTTCCGCCGGCGTGGCGAGTTGCAAAATGGATGAGCGGATGACCACCGAGACCATATCCGAGGCGCCCACGATGAAGAGCGCCAGCAGCGAAAGCGGCAGGCTGCGCGAAAATCCGAAAACAATGGTTGCAGCGCCGAAGATCGCCACGCAGGTCAGCATCTTAACGCCGGCGCGATGGCGGATCGGCCTGAGCATGAGGAAAAGTGAGACGGTGAGCGCGCCCACCGCCGGGGCGGCGCGCAGCATGCCGAGACCACGTGGGCCGGCGTGCAGAATGTCCTGCGCAAAGATGGGGAGCAGCGCGACCGCTCCGCCCAGCAGCACCGCAAACAGGTCCAGCGAGATGGAGCCGAGCAGCACCTGGGTGCTGGCAACGTAGCGGAATCCGGCGAGGATGACGTCTTTCGAGATGGCCCGGTGCTCCATGCGGCCCGGCCGAACCTGAAGCGATCCGACCAGCACCAGAAACCACACGATGCTGAAAAACGTGAAGAGGTAGACGATCGCAGCGCCGTGGAGGCGGCTTTGCAGCGGCAGCGTGAAGAGCACGCCTCCGACCGCGGGGCCCACGATATTGGCGAACTGGAAGATGGTGGCGCCCCAGGTGATGGCATTCACAAAGTGCTGGGTGGGGACGAGATGGGGAATGAGCGCGGAACTGGCGGGTCCGGAAAACGCGCGGCCGCTGCCGATGATGAAGAGCAGAACGAAGATGGGCGCGACGTGGTGGATGCCCGTCCACGCCAGGCGGAAGAGCAACGAGCGAGCAGACGGCCTGGAGGGAGTAACAAACCAGGATGACATGGCGACGATCAAATCGGTCGGCCACGTGGCCGGCGGGCAGAATGAAGACAAATCCAGGCAGGAATAGCACGAGGCCGGTGTAGCCAAGGTCGATCGCCTTGTGGGTGATCTGGTAGACCTGCCACGCGACAGCGAGCGCCTGGGCTTCCGCGCCAATGATGACGCCGACGCGTGCGAACTGATAGCGGAGAAAGTCGCGGGAGAGGAATGCGGCTGCGGGCTGGGCCATGCCTGATTTCTTTATAGAGGAAGTGGGGAAGATGGACCAGCGCGGGCGAGAATGTGGCGACATCCGCCAAATTCCGCCACCCACAAGTGGTTACCTGACAAGTAACGGCAGTCATAAAACGGTTACGGAAGAAATCTTGACGAGAGTACGGTAGTATGCAAAAGTAATCGAAGCCTGACCAGCATCGTTCAGGGTTCATCGCACCACATTTGTGCGGAGCTCAGCAGGGTCGACGAGCTTACCGCTGTTCCACTTAAGACGCAGGCGGAAGCATGTCCTCTGCAGCAGGGTCCTTGGTTAAATCGACAAAGCACGTTGGGCGCGGATTCACGCGGCCATTCTCCATGGCCTTCCAGCCCATCGTGGATCTGGAAGAGGGCCGCATTTTTGCGTATGAGGCGCTGGTGCGCGGCGTGCGTGGAGAGCCAGCCCTTTCCGTGTTGCCACTCGGGGATGCAGCGAGCCGCTACGACTTCGATCAGCACTGCCGGGTGAAAGCGATCGAACTGGCAGTGGCTCTGGGGCTGCCCGCCACGGGCGCGCGCTTGTCGGTAAACTTTTTCCCGAACGCGGTCTACGACTCGACGCTCTGCCTGGAGCGGACGCTGGAGACGTCGCGGCGGCTGGGCCTTGCGCCCGAGCGGCTGATCCTCGAAGTGACGGAAGTGGAGGAGGTGCACGACTATGGGCACCTGAACGAGATCATCCAGAGCCATCGCCAGCACGGATTTCTGACGGCGATCGACGATTTTGGTTCAGGGTATGCGGGGCTGAGCCTGCTGGCGAAATTCCAGCCCGACATTTTGAAGATCGACTACGAGCTGACACACAACGTCAACGCCAACCGCGTTTCCGCCACCATCATCACGGCGATTCTTGCGGCATGCAGCTCGTTGAAAATCGATGTGATTGCCGAAGGCGTGGAGACGGCGGAAGAAATGCTCACTCTGCGCGAGTTGGGCGTGCGTTATTTCCAGGGATATTACTTCGCGCGTCCGGCCTTTGAGGCGCTGCCTGCCTGGAACCTGGTCACCAGCTAGTGGCGGGTCAAGTGGTGAGCGTCACGGCTCGTGCGATGCTCACCCGCTATTCTGAAATGTGGACCTTCCTCTTCCCTCAACAACTGTAGCTGCAGCAAATCCCGCGGTGCCGGGTGCACCTGCGCCCACCCTGGCTGGGCAGGCGCTCCATGCGGGCGTGCGTCCGCTGCGCGCGACGGCAGCGGTGGTGCTGTGCGGCGTATTCGCGTTTCTCACGCTCTATTGCACCCAGCCGCTGTTGCCCATGCTCACGCTGGTGTTCCACGCCTCGAAGGCGGCAGTAGGACTGACGGTGAGCGCATCCACGCTGGGCGTAGCGCTGGCTGCTCCGATTTTTGGCGCGCTCACCGAGCGGATGAGCCGCAAGCGGGTCATCGTGATCTCCGCGATTGCCGCCGCCGTGCCCACGCTGATGGCGGCAACGTCGCCAGGATTGCATTCGCTCATTTTTTGGCGGTTTCTGCAGGGGCTGGCGCTGCCGGGCATCTTCGCAACGGTGATTACCTATGTGGGCGAGGAGTGGGAGCGGCACTCCGTCGCCCTGGTGATGAGCCTCTACGTGAGCGGGACGGCGCTGGGGGGATTTCTGGGGCGATTCCTGACCGGCCTCGTGGCGGACACGCTGGGCTGGCGCTGGAGTTTTGTGCTGCTGGGCGGGCTCTCGCTGCTGGGCGCGGCGCTGATTGCGCGCTGGCTGCCGCATGGGCGCAAACGGCCTCGCTATGAGCGCGAGGGCGAGGCCGGGGAGGCGACCGGGCTGCAGGCGGTTTGGATCGCGCTGCGGCACCTCAAGAATCCGCGGCTGCTGGCGACCTTTGGCGTGGGCTTTGGCACGCTGTTCACGCTGGTGGCGACATTTACCTACAGCACGTTCTATTTGGCTGAGGCGCCGTTTTATTTGTCGACGCTGGCGCTGAGTTATCTGTTCGCCATTTATCTGGTGGGGCTGGTGGTAACGCCGTTTGGCGGATTCCTGGTGACGCGCATCGGCATGCGGCGCGGCATTGCGGCGGCCATTGCGCTGTGCGCAGCGGGCGAGGTCCTCACGCTGAGCCACACGCTGTGGGTGGTCATTCTGCCGGGGCTGGGCCTGGTGTGCACAGGCGTATTTATCGCGCAGTCGACGTCCACCAGCTTTCTGCGCATGGCGGCGCCGGCGGGTGGGCGCGTGTCAGCGGCGGGATTGTATTTGTCTTCGTACTACATTGGCGGAACCATCGCGGGCGTTGCGCCCAGCTATATGTGGAGCCTGGGGCGCTGGCCCGCCTGCGTGTCGCTGGTGGAAGCCGTGCTGCTGGGTATGTTTCTGCTGGCCATGGTGGGCTGGCGGAATGTTGGATGGTCGACGCACTGATCGAAGCGAAACTTTGTTAGTGATGTCGCCTTCTGCCAGGGGCTGTCATCCAGGGACTGCCAGCCAACAGGTCATTGTTCGCTGTTCGCGGATCGTTTCGCCATTCATGGAAATCGCCGTTTATAATCCACAAATAGCGGATTGATCCGCATCAAATCATATTCCCAGGAAAAATCATGAAAAAGCTTCTGCCCTCCCGGGGCAAGGGATTGCTGATTCTCGCGGCGGCCGTTCTCTTTTCCTCATCGACTCCGGCGTTTGGCCAGAATGGATATTTCGCGGACTGGTTTCACCGCGTCGACAAGACGCAGAGCGAGCAGCCGCACTGGATCACTCCCAACGCGACCACCACGCCGCGGCTCGAAGAAGAGTTTCGCTACGACCAGGATTGGCTGCAGCATGCCGACCACTTCACCTGGAACGAGTACGACGGCGCCAAAGGGCTGGAGCTGATTCCCTGGTACAAGGTGGAAGTGATTATCCAGACGCCGCCGTATTACGACTACAGCGGCGACCCCAGCGAGCACAACGGGTGGGGCGATATGCAGTTTCTGCTCAAGTACCGCATCCTCTCAGCGAACGAGCAGCATGGCAACTACATTCTGACGGCGTTTCTGGGCGGAAGCATTCCGACCGGATCGTATTCAAACGGCGTCGTGACGGGCGCGAATTCAGCGACCGTGACGCCGACGATTGCGTATGGCAAAGGTCTGCACAAGTTTGATGAGCAGGGAACTTTCGGCATCCAGATTCCGACGAGCAACGAGACGGCCAACGGGACGAACTACGTCTTCAACAACACGCTGCAGTACCGCGTGATGAAGAAGATCTGGCCGGAGGTCGAGTTCAACACCACGCACTATCACGATGGCGAGCACAAGGGCGACACGCTGAACTACATCACGCCAGGATTTGTGCTGGGGCGGTTCAAGCTGGCGAATCGCGTCGGCGTGACGGTGGGCGGCGGCTTCCAGATCGCGACGACCCACTTCCACAAGAACAATCACGACGGGATTTTCAGCATTCGCTTTCCCTTCTGACAGCGAGTTAGCCGGTTAGCGAGTCAGCCAGCGAGGCTGCGGGTTCGCAAGGCGGGTAGTGGGAGGAATCTTGCCTCCCGCTGCCCATATTCTTTGGTGGCAAACCCTGTGGCTTTGGTCAAAAATGCGTAAAAACTACGCAGTGCGCAGCGGAAATTGCGGATTGGCCGCTTTGGCTGTCTGGCGCAAGTCACTGAATCTGCATTGTTTACGGGAATGGCTGAATTGGTCCTGCGGGTGCAAGTGTACCCGGCGATAAGGGTGTGCGCTTCCGCACTCCCCATAAAAAGAAGCAGGACGGAGCTGAACCCATGAATCGCATTTCAGGATATTCAACCGCAATGGCCATCGCGGCCTTTGCCATGGTTCTGACCACGGGGTGCACAACCAAGAATTACGTTCGCAGCCAGACCGAGCCGGTGGTGCAGAAGACGAACGAGCTGGACGACGCGACGGGAAATACCAACCGCGCCATCAAGGATACGGATCAGCGGGCGCAGAACGGCATTCTCACAGCGCAGAATTCGGCGAATCAGGCGAATCAAAATGCGCAGAACGCCACGCAGGCGGCGAACAACGCGCCAGCAGGCGGGACAGGATGCGGTCAATCGCGCGGATTCGCTCGCGGGCGTGATTGCGAACCTGGACAACTACCAGCAGGTGAGCAACGTGGACGTGACGTTCGGCTTCAACAAGTCAGTGTTGACCCAGGCGGACAAGGATCAGCTCGATCAGTTCGGCGGCCAGCTGAACGCGCAGAAGAGCTACATCCTTGAAGTCACGGGCGGAACCGACAACGTGGGTTCGAAGGAATACAACTACCAGCTGAGCGACAAGCGCGCGATGGCGGTGGTGCAGTATCTGGCGTCGAAGTACAACGTGCCGGCGCATAAGTTTTATCTGGTGGGCCTGGGCAAAGACGTCCAGGTAGCGCCGGATACACACGAAGGCGGGGCGCGCAAAGAATCGCCGCGTCGAAGTGCAGCTCCTGAGCAATGCGGGCGGTGCGAATCAGGCTCCGACCACGACGGGCAGCCTGCAACAGCCGGCAACAGGCGCGGCGCCTTCCGGGCAGTAAACGGATCAGAACTGGCGGTTGTTCTCCTGGGGCGTGTGCAGCGATGCACGCGCCCTTTTGTTTGGGACAGCTACCCTCGCTGTCGAATGTGCGACGCGCGCACGTCGTTCGCCGTGTAGAGGCGAATGAACGGCGCGCCCTGACACGCCGCTTCCAGCGCGGCGCGGCCCTGCGCTTCCTCGCGCTCCACCAGGCAGATGGCCGCGATCACATTCATGCCCGCTTCGCGAGCGGCTTCAATCGCGGTGATGGTGGAAGCGCCGGTGGTGCAGACGTCGTCGACGATCAGCACCGGCGCGTCCATCTCCAGAAAGCCTTCAATGCGGCGGCCGGTGCCGTGCGTCTTCTCCGCCTTGCGGACGAGGAAGCCGTGAATGAGTGGCGCGCCGGGGTTCGTGTGCGCGTTCCATGCGCTGGCGATTGATACCGCGGAGACGACTGGGTCAGCGCCCATGGTGAGTCCGCCGACGGCTGTCGGATGCAGGTTGTGTTCGCGCAACACGTCGAGGATGGCGAGGCCGGTGAGCCGCGCGCCCTCCGCATGCAGCGTGGTAGTGCGGCAATCGATGTAGTAGTCGCTCTTCGCGCCGCTCGAGAGCGTGAAGTTGCCGAGGCGAAAGGAAGTGCGCGCGAGCAGATCGAGAAGCTGGGCGCGGGGATTCGGGGTGTCGGTCATCTTCGCTAGTTTAACGGGTTGGGGCGCGTGATACGGAACGAGAAGCCCAGCTATTTTTTCGGGGAGGCCGTCGCGGGTTTCAGGCCGCCGATGGCCGCGGTGAGCGTGTTCATGGCGGCAGCGTCGAGCACGTAAATCGTGGGGCCGTCGTCTCGTCTGGCGAGGGCGCCCCCATTCGCGGTCCGTTGAAAATGGACCTTTTGCGGAGTGCCGTCGAAGGCGACTTCGGCGAGATCGGTGTCGGGATGCGTAAAGCCGCCGGTCGCGAAGCCGGATGCGGTGAGGTGACCCACTGCGTCCAGCAGGGACTGCGCCGTTGCGCCGTCCATCGGCTTCCCATTTTCAAACCAGTCGGCGTTGGAGCGGACGAGTGCGACCGTCGTGCCGCCGGAGTGGTAATCGATGTTGAGCGGTGTGCCGACGCTCGGGAGGAAAAGCCGCTTCTCGCGCAGGTCGTCGAGGTTCTGACTGAGCGCAGGCTCGATGGAGGGATCGAGCTTGCAAACGCCGGGATAAACGCTGGCCTTCGCATAGAAGCTGCCGTCGCTGGATTTGTGAATGTCGAGGGTATCGACTTCGGTATAGTTCCCGCTGCCGGCGGTAAGCTTGATGACTTCGAAAGACGGAGCGTGCGCGTAGGCCGCGGCAGCTTCATCGGGCGAAACGGAGGAATCGAATTTCGCCCCGACCAGCGTATGCAGCAGGTTGCCGACCTTGTTGCCCGCGGTGGGATAGACCGCCGGCTTTTGAATCTGCCAACCCGTGTGCCTGCGGTCGATGGAGATGACCTGCCTGCCCCTGTCGATCTCAATGTTGCTGACCACCTTCTCGGCAAAGGGCAGCACGCGCTTGTCGCGCAGATCGTCGACCGGCTTGTTGAACGTCTCCGCCATGAAATACGGGAATGGTATAGACGTGCTGATTGCCGGGAACCATCGCGTAGGCGCCGGTGCCGGTGGGCGTGCGGTCGCCAACGATCAACTCGGCCTTCTCATTGTTCCGCTCGTTGATGTCGAGGGTGAGGGAAGGATGGTCGAGGCCGTAGCGATTGAGATTGGCGGCGTGGTCCTCGACAATCTCCTGGGTGCGGATGTGGGCGAGTTCGTTGAGGATATGCGCGACGGAGGCAGTGTCGGCTGGCGTGTCAATGGGCGTAACGATTTGCCAGCGGCCCGGCTGCGTGGAAATGAGGGTGATCGGCGTGCTGTCCTTTTCCGTGAGCGTGAGGCCGGAGACGTTGCCGGGATTGATGGACAGCGGGAAGGGAATCTCCGTCTCCGCATCCTTCTTCGGTTGGACCGGCAAATGGTGCTGCGACCAATAGAGCGTTCCGCCCAGAGCGGCGAGCACGACGATGGCTGCCAATAGTCCGCGGAATTTCATAGACGACCCTGCGCGTGCGAGATCAGAGCGCTATCTCCTCTTCCACCAAACGAAAATGCCGGCAATGATGACGATAAGCGGCAGAATGAACTGGCTGACGAGGCGCACCGTGATCAATTGCGACTGGCTCATGTTGAGGCGGCGATCGTCAGGAGATTTGGGGCGGATGGAGATGAGGTCTTCGTCCGAACAAAGCCAGTTGACGGTGTTCGCCGCCAGATCGCTGTTGCCGTTGATGCTGAGGCCGCCGTTCGTGGCCCAGATCGAACTGCCGAAAACGACAAAGCGCGCCTGACTCTTAGGATTGCCGGTGGGAACGGTGCCCGCTGCGGCCAGGACGAAGGGACCTTTCTTATTGTTCGGATCTTTGATATCGATCCGCGGCGACGTGAGATTCGTAGCGGCAATGCTGGTTTCGGACGAGCTGAAGATTGGCTCGACGCCCGTATCACTGTTGGCAGCCAGCGTGAGCGAGCGCGTGAGTGGAAACGCCGTCGCCACGCCCCGCATGCCGGTGCCGATGGGCTGGCTCTCGTTGTAGTGGGTCACCAGCGGCTCCTGCGCGCCCAGTCCGGCGGCCTGGCCTTCGGGGTTCAAGTCGAGAACGAGGTCCTTCTCCGGGGTCACGCCCCATCCGGTCAGCACCGCGTCCAGAGCGTCGTTGTCGCCGATGGGCGAATCGCCCAGCTTGAGCGGCGGATCGAGCAGGAACAGGGCGCGTCCGCCATTCTGAACGAAGGTCTTGAGCGCGTCGACTTCGGGCTGCGGGTAATCGTGCTTGGGACCGGCTACCACCACCGCGGTGCACTCCGCGGGCACGCTGGCGGTGCTGACGAGGTCGATGGTCTGGGACTCGTAGCTGTCGGCGGTGAGCAGGACTTTCAAACGAGCCAGGCCGTTGCGAGAGCCGTCGTCCAGCTGATGTTCGCCGCTGCCGGTGACGAAGCAGACGGTGCGCGTGCTGGTTTTGATATCGCGGATCAGCGCGCCGGTGATGCCTTCTTCGCTGATATTCACCGCCCTGGTGGTGCGGTCGCCGATGGTGACGGTGACGGCCGGGATATCGGTGATGTTGTCGGCGCGGCCAATTTCAGGATCTTTGACGGGGTCGACGTATTCCACGCGGATTTTCGAGGAGAGCGCTGCGTACTCATCGAGCAGGTCGCGGCCCTGGCTGAAGCGCGTGGTCTGGTTGAAGTAGGTGATGGTCGCGTCCTGGTGCAGGCCGTCGACAATCTTCTTCGGTCTCGCTGGAGAGGCTGTAACGCTTGTTCGCGGTCGCGTCGTACGACTTGTTGTAACGCTTGCCGAGAAAATTGGCGATGACGACCACAGCCAGCACCACCAGAATGTAGGTGGTCGCGTACGCCGCGTATTTGGTCTGTCTCGCCTTAAGCCACTTGCTTGCCATCGGGAACTAAGACCTCCAGCGCAGAGATTCCATCGAGCGGGCGGTGAAGAAGAGACCAAGGAAGATCACGCTCAGGTAATAGAGCGCGTCTTTGGTCTCGATGACGCCGCGGGCGAAGGACTCAGAGTGAGGAACAACCGACATGTAGGACATCACCTGGGCCCACGGGATGAGTGCTGAAGGCGCCGACCCAGGAGAAGAGCCAGAGGAGCAGGCAGGCCGCGAAGGTGCAACCGCCGGCGATGATCTGATTTTTGGTGAGCGTGGAGATGAACGTGCCGATGGCCAGCAGCGCGCCCACCTGCAGCACCACGCCGAGATACGCAACGGCCATGGTCTTGACATCGGGATGACCGTAGCGGAAGAGGAAGGCGAAGTTGAGGCCGGTAAAGAGCAGCAGCCAGCAGTAGAGCAACAAGGGCGGCGAGCCACTTGCCGATGATGATTTCCAGATCGCGCACCGGCGAGGTAGCCAGCAAGTTCGATGGTGCCGTTGCGCTTCTCTTCCGCGAAGAGACGCATGCTGATCAGCGGGACGAAAGAAGATCTCGAGGAAGCGCGGTGTTGCCGATCAGAGGACGAATGATCTCCTCGTTGATGTTCATCGGCTGCATGGAGCCGGTCATCTGCAGTTCCATGCTGACTTCGAGAAACGCGCTGACGAACGTCCAGAAGTAGTAGCCGAAGACGATGGCGAACATGGTGAGCAGCAGCCACGCGATGGGCGAGGAGAAATAGCTGTTCAGTTCGCGGCGGCAGATGATCCAGACGTTTCTCATGCCTCGCCCTCCGGGGATTCAGGCTCGGTCTCGGTTTCTTCGGGTGCCTCGTCAGCAGCTTCGGATGATGGTTCGGTGGCCGGCGCGGCAGCTGTTCCGGTGAGTTGGAGGAAGATCTCCTCAAGGCTCACGGCGGCGGTGCGCAGCTCGTTCAGGTCCCATCCGGCGTTGACGATGGAGCGGGCGAGATCACCGCGGACCAGCTGGCCCTTGGCCGACTTCAATTTCGAAGACCGCGCCGCGCTCGAATTGTTCTTTGATCAGGACGCGGCTCACGCCTGCGGATTGCTGCAGGCGCTGCTGCACCAGCTGAGGATGGAAATCGCCGGTGCGTGCGCCGATTTCGACGAGCACGGACTCTGCGCCGCGCGCCCGCGCCTGCAGGTTGTGCACGGAGTCCGTGGCGACCAGCTTGCCCTTGTTGATGATGAGCACCTGCTCGCAGGTCTGCTCGACTTCCGGCAGAATGTGGGTGCTGAGGATGATGGTGTGGTCGCCGGCAAAGGAGCGGATCAGTTCGCGCGCCTCGTTGATCTGGCGCGGATCGAGGCCGGAAGTGGGCTCGTCGAGAATCAGGACATCAGGATTGTGAATGATGGCCTGCGCCAGTCCGACGCGCTGGCGGTAGCCCTTGGAAAGCTTGCCGAGCAGCTTGTTTTTCACGTCGCCGATGGCGCAGCGATCGAGCACGTAGGCGACGCGCTTTTCGAGTTCCGCGCCCGCCAGGCCTTTGAGGCGGCCCACGAAACGGAGGTATTCAATGGTCTCCATTTCAAGGTAGAGCGGCGGCGCTTCCGGCAGATAGCCGATGTGGCGGCGCACTTCAAGCGACTGTTCGAGCACGTCAAACCCGGCAACGCTGGCGCTTCCCGCGGTCGGCGGAAAGAAGCACGTCAGCATCCGCATGGTCGTGGTCTTCCCGGCGCCATTGGGGCCGAGAAAACCAACGATCTGGCCCTTTTGCGACGGAAAATGAAATGCGATCGACGGCGGTGTTGCGGGCGTATCGCTTGGTGAGGTCGGTGACTGTAATCATGCTGGACTTATTTGTGCTAAACCCAAAAGATCATGCTAGAACAGTGGGGCTTCGTTCTGTCAATGCGTCGAAGGGGGGATAAGATTGTCTTACGTGTGTCTAGTGCTGTGCCGATTTCAGCGTGCTTTCCGAAGTCTGGGAGCAGGCGCAGATACAGACGGGAGAGGATGGGCAGCTTTTTCCGCGAGCCACAACTTCATCAGCGATTGATAAGGGACGTCGAGCTTGTTCGCATGATTGCGAATGGCATTGAGTACGTCTTCCGGCAAACGGAGAGAAATGGTCTTGGTGGAGGGGCGAAGATTAGGGAACGACGCGATCTGAGCCCGAGTCCAGTCGACATAATTGGTGCTGTCATGAGATTCCCAGAAGGCCCGTTCGTCGGATTCTCTGGCGAATTTAGGGATTGGCTTTAAGCGCCGCGGCATAAATGGGTTTCTCCTTTCGACTCATGGTTCGTGCTGAAATTGCCCGGATCAGTGTTCCACCTGCGCGCACGGTGAACGTGACATGCAGCCAGCGTTCCTGGTCCGTGCGACCCAACGCGTGCAACCGGGTCTCCGTTGTACTGTGGCCCTTGTCGTCGATGACGATCAACGGCTGGCGGAAGAATATCTGCTCGATTTCCGCCTGCGTGACGCTGTGCTTCTCGTTTTTGCGGGCATTTCCTGCATCCCAATCGAATCCGATGATGCGGGAGAAGTCCAATCACTAGTATATGACAGAAATATACAGCTTGTACTTTTAAAATCTACTCCCCCGTGTCGATCTGCGCCCTCTGCAGCTTGTCGGAGTAGTCGACGTAGCACCGATTTCCAACTGGTGTAGAAATCCAGCGCGCCGGTGCCGCCTTCGCGATGCCCGTTGCCGGTCTGCTTGACCCCGCCGAAGGGCAGATGCACCTCAGCGCCGATGGTGGGCGCGTTGATATAGGTGATGCCTGCTTCCAGATCGCGCATGGCGCGGAAGGCGCGGTTCACGTCGCGCGAGTAGAGCGCGGTCGAGAGGCCGTAAGGAATATTGTTGGCGATGGCGATGGCTTCGTCGAAGCTGGCGCACTCAAGAATGCTGACCACCGGGCCAAAAACTTCTTCCTGCGCAATGCGCATGCCCGGCTTCACTTTCGCGAAGACCGTCGGCGCAAAGAAGTGTCCCTTCGCATAGGCGCCCTTTGTCAACGGCTTGCCGCCGGTCATCAGCTTCGCGCCTTCGTCCTTCGCGATCTCGCAATAGCGAATCGACGTTTCAATCTGCTGGCGATTGATCTGCGGTCCCATCTGCATGGATTCGTCGAGCCCGTCGCCGACTTTGAGGTCTTCCGCGCGATCGATCAGTTTCCGGATGAACGTTTTGGCCACATCGCGATGAACAATGATGCGGCTGGTCGCGGTGCAACGCTGGCCGGTGGTGCCGAACGCTCCCCACAGCGCGCCGTCGAGCGCGAGATCGAGGTTCGCATCTTCCAACACGATCATCGCGTTCTTGCCGCCCATTTCGAGCGAGCAGGGCTTGAAGTGGCCGGCAGCGGTTTGCCCCACGATGCGGCCCACTTCTGAGCTGAACCGGTAAACGAAATCGCGCGAACCAGCGGATGCTCGACCAGCGGCGCACCGGCCTCCGGACCAAAGCCGGTGACGATGTTGACCACGCCTGGCGGCAGGCCCGCGTCCATGAGGGTTTGGACGAGGTTGTAGGTGGAGAGCGGCGTATCTTCCGCCGGTTTGATCACGCAGGTGTTGCCGCAGACCAAGGCAGGGAAGAGCTTCCAGGAAGGGATGGCCATGGGGAAGTTCCACGGCGCGATCATGCCGCAGACGCCCACCGGCATGCGAACGGACATGGCGAATTTGTTCTGCAGCTCGGACGGCGTGGTTTGCCCGAAGAGGCGCCGGCCCTCGCCAGCCATGTAGAACGCTGTGTCGATGGCTTCCTGCACGTCGCCGCGCGTCTCTGCCAGCACCTTGCCCATCTCGCGGGTCATTTCCTGCGCGTACTGCTCCTTGCGCTGCAGCAGAATTTCGCCGGTCCGGTAGAGGATCTCGGCGCGCTTGGGAGCAGGCGTCAGACGCCATGTCTTCCAGGCTTCGGCGGCGGCCTTGACGGCAGCGTCGACGTCAGCAGCGCCAGAGGCCTGAAACACGCCGACGATGTCGTCGTGGCGCGCGGGGTTGATGTTCTGAAAGGTCTTGCCGGTACGGGCGGGGACGTACTTGCCGCCGATGAGATTGAGATAAACCTTGGCTGTCACGCGGGGACTCTCCTGAGGACGCAAACATTTCAGGATAGCGGAAATGGGCGCGGCAGGGCAGGGCGATGACCTCCTGCGAAAATGTTGGATCGCTTCCATTGACAATTTAGGGGAGAGCGGCGTACGTTCTTCCATAAGATGATTAGGGAACAACAGGAAGAACCGGGCGAATTGATTCAGGGGACGCTGGAGATGCTGGTGCTCAAAGCGCTGGCGCGGGGTCCGCTGCATGGATATGGCGTGGTGGAGTGGATTCACCAGACCTCACAGCAGGTGTTGAAGGTGGAAGAGGGCGCGCTGTATCCGGCGCTGCACCGGCTGGAGCTGCGCGGCCTGCTGAAAGCGGAGTGGGGCGCTTCCGAAAACAATCGGCGAGCCAAGTTTTATCAGCTAACCGCTGAGGGGAAGAAGCGGCTCGAGGCAGAGTCGCAGCGCTGGGCGCGGCTCACGGCGGCGGTGGCGTTTGTGATGCAGGCCTCGTAACTGAATGACGCGATCGGGAAGCAGGAGAAACGCATGAACGGCAATCTGCATGAATTCTGGCTGCGCATGAAGGGCCTTGGCCGCCGTCGGCGCATGGATCGCGAGATGACGGAAGAGTTGTCGTTTCACGAGGAGATGCTGCGCGCGAAGCTGCTGCGCGAAGGCATGGCCCCCGAAGAGGTGGACGCGGCGGCGCGCCGGCAGTTTGGCAATGCGCGGCGCTGGCAGGAGCGGCTGCGGGAACTGTGGCAATTTCGCGGCGTCGAAAATTTTGGTCGCGACGTCAACTATGCAGCGCGCGTGCTGCGCAGATCGCCTGGATTTACTGCGGTCGCTTTGCTGACGCTGGCCCTCGGTGTAGGCGCGAACACCACCGTCTTCTCCATGATTGACGGCCTGCTGCTGCGGCCCCTGGATGTGCCGCACAGCGATCGGCTGGCGGTGATCGGTATGCAAATGCGCGGCCCGAATCCGAACTACAGCTTTCCGGAGCCGATATTTCGCGAGCTTCGAGCGCCGGCACGATGCATTTGCCGAGGTGTTTGCCTGGAGCCGTGCGCGTCTTCAAGTCCGTGGAGCGGACGGGAACGAGGAAATCCCCGGCCAGTATGTGAGCGGCGATTTTTTCCCCGCGCTCGAGACGGCGCCGCTGCTGGGGCGGACGCTGACTCCGGAAGACGACCGCAAGGGTGGCAATCCGGCGGGGTTTGCCGTGGTCATCAGCGAGAACTTTCTGGCGTAGCTGGTTTGGGCGCGCACCGGATGTAATTGGCCGCAAGCTGACGCTGAACAACCATGTCTTCACGGTCGTCGGCGTGATGCCTAAGCGGTTTATAGGAACCGATCCCATGCAGCGGCCGGATCTGTTTGTGCCGCTGGCGACGGAGCAGATATTGAATGCCCCGCGCAGCATGACCGACGCGGGTTTCCACGGGTGGTGGCTCAACGTCATGGGGCGTCTCCAGCCAGGCGCAACCTTTGAACAGGCAAACGCGGCGGTGGCAGCCAGCAGCAATGCGGTGCTCGAAGAGAGCGTGCCGGATGCAAACTGGGTCAAGTCGCAGGAGAGCCGGCATTTTCGGTTCATGGCGGGTGCAGGCGCCACCGGCTTCACGTATGCGCGCATGGCGTTCCGCAAGCCGCTGGTTGCGGTGATGGCGTTGTGCGGAGGCATTCTGCTGCTGGCGTGCCTGAACCTGGCCAGCCTGCTGATGGCGCGGGGAGCCGCACGCGAGCGCGAGCTGGCCACACGGTTGGCAATGGGTGCAACGCGGCGCAGGCTGACACAGCAGTTGCTGACGGAGAGCCTGTTGATCGCCGTGACGGGCACGGCCATCGGCCTGGCGATTGCCCCGCTTGTGGCGCAGGCTCTGGCCGCGCTGCTGCTGGGGGGGCAGCGCGACGCGCTATCTGGATACGTCGCTGGACATGCGCGTCTTCGCGTTTGCGGCCGTGGCGTCCGTGCTGGTGACGATGTTGATCGGCCTGGTGCCCGCGCTGCAGGCCACGTCGAGCAGCCTGAATGAGCAGATCAAGAGCGGGAGCCACGCGACGCAGGCGCACGAGCGCAAGCGCTGGCTGCCGCGCGTGCTGATGTCCTGCGAAGTGGCGCTGGCGCTGATGCTGGTGGTGGGCGCGGGCCTGCTGGCTGCGAGCTTGGTGCGGCTCTATGGCTCGGGCGCCGGCTTCGATCCGCGTGGCGTCGAGAATATCGCCTTCAGCATGGATAACCAGAAGATGGAGCCCGATGCGCTGATGCAGTTCTATCGCACCATGGGCGAGGGGCTGAGCCGGCTGCCGGGGGTGCAGGCGGTGAGCTTCGCCCGCCTCATTCCGCTGACCCAGGAAGTGTGGGATCAGGATTTGGCCGCGCCCGGCAAGCCTTCGCACGATATCGATCTGAACAGCGTGGCGCCGAATTATTTTGCGGCCATGCGGATTCCGCTCATCGAGGGCCGCGATTTTAGCTGGAACGACTCGCCGACGGCCGACAAAAAAATCATTCTGAACCAGGCCTCGGCGAAGCTGCTGTTTCCCGGTGCAGGATCCGCTGGGGAGAACGGTGACGGTGACCGACGACGACAAGAAGTCTCGCAGGTGGTGGTCGGCGTGGCGCGGATGTGAAATACCAGTCGATGCGCGATGCCGCTCCGGCAGCGAGCCTACTTCGCCATGACCCAGGATGATGGCCAATCACCCCTCCTATAACGGAGTGGTGCTGATGGATGGACCTGCGGGCCCGTTGGCGGGAGCCGTGCGAGAAATGTTGAAGCGCATCGCGCCGGGCGTGCCTGCGCCCGTGGTTACGTCGATGCAGGCCGTGTTCGACGACTCGCTGAGCGCCGAGCGGCTAATGGCGATGCTGTCCGTATTCTTTGCCGTCTGTGCGTTGCTGGTCACGGCCATCGGCCTGTATGGAACGCTGGCCTACGCGACGGCGCGGCGCACCAGCGAGATCGGGATCCGTATGGCGCTGGGTGCGCGGCGCGCGCAGGTTGTCGGCCTGGTGTGCGGGCAAAATGCAACGGTGGCGCTCACCGGCACGGTCGCGGGCTTCATTGCTGCGCTGCTGGCGTCGCGTGCGCTGGCCAGTTTCCTGTATGGAACATCGGTGCGGGATCCGCTGGTGCTGGGCGGGTCCGTGGTGGCGCTGGCGTTGATTGCCAGCGCGGCGTCGCTATTGCCGGCGCTGCGGGCCGCGCGCATCGATCCCATGCAGGCGATTCGCTGCGAGTGAAGGCGGGTTCGTTATACTGGCGCGGACTTCGCGGGGTCGATTCCCGCGAAGCGTAACCGAGGTCCTATGCGCATCCGTCTGTTCGCTCCTCTCCTGCTGTCGGCCACGGCTCTGTTCGCGCAGAGCGCAACTCCAGCTCCGGCCGCCAAAGTCCAGAGCGCCTGGAGGGTACAGGAATTTATGGTGCCCATGCGCGACGGCGTCCACCTGCAGACCGTCGTGATCTCGCGCCGCGATCAAACCCAGCCGCTGCCCATCCTGCTCACGCGCACACCCTACGGCGTTCCCACTCAGGAGCAATTTGACGAAATGGCCGCGGCGGGCGGCCCGGACACCGTTCCGGCAAGCTGGAAGGAACTGGCGGCCGACGGCTACATCTTCGTGTGGCAAAACCTGCGCGGACGCTTCAAGTCAGAAGGCGTGTTTCTGATGACGGAGCGCTATGACGCGAACGATCCGAAGCAGGCCAATGAGGTCAACGACGCGTACGACACCATCGACTGGCTGGTGAAGAATGTGCCCAACAACAACGGCCGCGTGGGGATGTACGGCGTGTCCTACAACGGGCTGACGGCGGGGCTGACCCTGCTGCATCCGCATCCCGCGCTCAAGGCAATCAGCGAGCAGGCATCGCCCGTCGACCAGTGGATGAACGACGACATGCATCGCTATGGCGCGCTGCGCGAGAGCTATGCCATCGAATATTCGGTGCTGGAAGAAGCGGACAAAAACACGAATACCAATTTTGATTTCGATACCTACGACACCTACGAGTGGTATTTGAAGCTGGGTCCGCTGACAGAAGCGAATAAAAAATATCTGCACGACAAGCTGCCGTTCTGGAACGACGTGATGGCACACCCCAACTATGACGATTTCTGGAAGAAAGAAGCGTGGGTGAACCAGCTGCACAGCTCCACGGTGCCCAATCTGAATGTCGCGGGATTCTGGGACCAGGAAGATCCATGGGGGCCGTGGCAGATTTTTCGCCACGCTGCCGAGCATGATCCCGACCGCACCGACCTGATGGTCGCGGGCCCGTGGTTCCACGGCGAATGGCAGACGCCGGAGGCCGACCGCATCGGGATCATTCCGTTTGGCGGCCATAAGACGGCGCTCGAATTCCGGCAGAACATCGAAGCAAAATTCTTTCGCTACTACCTGCACGGCGAAGGCGAGAAGCCAGACTGGGAAGTGACGACCTTCCAAACCGGATCGAATTCGTGGCACAGCTACAAGACCTGGCCGCCGCAGGATGCGAAGCTGACGAATCTCTACCTCCATGCCGACGGGACGCTCTCATTTGCCCCGGAAGCAGCCAGCGGCCCGCAGTACCGGCAGTATGTGTCCGACCCGGCGAACCCGGTGCCGTACCGCGTGCGGCCCATCTCGCCTACGTATCCTCTGCCGGAGTGGCGGACCTGGGAAGTGGCGGATCAGCGCTTCGTCGATCATCGGCCGGATGTGCTGAGCTTTGAGAGCGCGCCGCTCGATCACGACGTCACCGTGACGGGGCCGATTGCCGCTGCGCTCTATGCGTCCACGTCCGGCACGGATTCGGACTTCGTGGTGAAGCTCATCGATGTCTATCCGGAAAGCGGCCAGAAGAGTGCCGACGACATTCCGCCCGCCAAGCCAACGGGCTACACCGATTCGCTCAACGGCTATGAACTGCCCATCGCCATGGAAGTGCGGCGCGGGCGGTTTCTGCACAGCAACGAGCACCCCGGGCCGCTGGTCGCGAACCAGCCGCAGAAGTGGGAGATTCCGCTGCGCGATCACGACCATGTGTTTCTCAAGGGGCACCGCATCATGGTTCAGGTGCAGTCGACGTGGTTCCCGGTGATCGATCGCAATCCGCAGAAATATGTGCCCAGCATTTATCAGGCGACGGCGGCGGATTTTGTTCCAGCCACGCAGCGGATCTACTGCACGCCGCAACTGCCTTCGCACATTGTGCTGCCGGTGGTTGGGCCGTAAGCGGGGCGGAACGCGATCATCGTTCCACTGGAGTGTGTTCCCTGGATTTGCGAGAATGAAACCGCGCAAAGTGTGATTGGAGGTGCGATGGGACCGATCACGAATATTCTCTTCCCGGTGGATTTCTCACCCTCCTGCGTTGCCATGGCTCCGTATGTGAAAAGGGCCGCGGCCATGTACGGAGCCAGTGTGTCCCTGATTCACGTCTTCGACCCGGCAAGCTACAGCGGCTTCGAGCTTTATCTGCGGAGACCGGCAGAAATCGCCGAGGAGCATCAGGAAATCGCGCTGGAGCGCCTCAACGCCTTCCTCGCGGCTGAATTTCCTGTCGCTGCGCATCCTCGCATCCAGGCGTCCGGCGATCCGGCCAGCGAGATTGCGGCAGCCGCCCGAAAAGGATTCGACCTGATCGTTATGCCGACCCATGCCGGGACGTTCCGGCGCATGCTGCTTGGGTCCACCACCGCCAAGGTGCTGAACGACGCGGATTGTCCGGTCATGACCAGCCGCCATGCCGAAGAAGTTGCGCCGCGGTCGCTGGAACACCGCGTCTGGCTATGCGCCATCGGGGTCGGCGAAGACTCCGCGAGGGTGCTTGCTTACGCGGAGCGCGCCGCCTCCGCCGTGAACGCCCGCCTTTGCCTGATTCACGCAATCCAGAGCGCCGATCCTGCGCTGCCCCTCCAGTTGGATCTGGAGGAACAGCTTCAGTCGCAGGAGAAGCAGGCGGCGCTGGGGCGCATTCGCGCCCTGCAGCAGAAGATCGGGTCCACGGCCGCTGTGAAGATCGTGGCCGGCCCTGTGAAGGAAGCATTGTTGGGGGCCGTTCGGCAGCTGGATGCGGACGTTCTCATGATCGGGAGAAGTCCGCAGAGCGGGGCAGCCGGCCGGCTCCGCGATCTCACCTACGCAACGGTTCGCGATTCGCCTCTGCCGGTCCTCAGCATCTGAATGTGCCGCCAGGCACCCGAAAGTAATTGATTTCCCTCCCCGGATTGCCGTGCCTGAACCGTCAACAGGCCGTACAATGAAGAGGAATTCCTCTCAGGTTAGCTAATTCCTCAATGTCATCGAATGGTTATCATCCGCGGTCTCAGCGGTCTCACGGTTGGCGGTCCCTTTTCAGCGTCTTTTCCAACGACCTGGCGATCGATTTAGGTACGGCGAACACCCTCGTGTTTGCGGCCAATAAGGGTATTGTCGTCAACGAGCCATCCATCGTCGCCATCAACAAGAACACCGGCGAAGTGGAAGCGGTGGGCAAAGAGGCCAAAGAGATGCTGGGGCGCACCCCTGGCAACATCGTGGCCATCAAGCCGATGAAAGACGGCGTCATCGCTGATTTCAAAATCACCGAGAAGATGCTGAACTACTTCATCCAGAAGGCCCACAACCGCAAGATGCTGGTGCACCCGCGCATTGTGATCGGCGTGCCTTCTGAGATCACGCAGGTAGAAAAGCGCGCGGTGGAAGATTCGGCGTATCGCGCCAAAGCCAGTGAGGTTTTCCTCGTGGAACAGGCGATGGTGGCGGCTATCGGCGCCGGCCTGCCCATTACCGAGCCAAGCGGCAACATGGTTGTTGACATCGGCGGCGGCACCACGGACATCGCCGTCATTTCTCTGTCGGGCATCGTCTATTCACGGTCGGTGCGCATGGCCGGGAACCAGATGGACGAAGCCATCATGAACTACCTCAAGCGGAAATATAACCTGCTGATCGGGGAGCGGACGGCGGAGCAGATCAAGATTGAGCTCGGCTCGGCGTTTCAGCTGGATAAGCCGCTGACGATGGAGATTAAGGGCCGCAACCTGATTGAGGGTGTGCCCAAGACCATCACCATCGACGACAGCGAGATTCGCGAGGCGCTGGGCGAGAGCATCTCGACGATTCTCAATGCGATTCGCGTGGCTCTCGAGCGGACTCCGCCGGAGCTGAGCGCGGACATCAGCGATCGCGGCATCGTGCTCACGGGCGGAGGCGCGCTGATCAAAAATCTCGACAAGCGCATTCGCGAGGAGACCGGTCTGCCGGTGTCGATTGCCGACGATCCGCTGGCCAGCGTCGTGCTGGGCACGGGCAAAATGCTCAGCGACTTCAAGCTGCTGCGGAAGATCAAGATCGACTAGCGCAGCGCCTGGGGGGCGAGTCGATCCGAGCAGGGCAGCCGACACAGAGCCAGCGTCAATTTCATGGAATCGTTTCTCAGCCGTAATCGTAACGCCCTGGTGCTGATTATTCGTGCTCCTGGCGCAGATCGTCGGGCTGGCGACACAGGTGCGCCGCCCGGGCAGAGCGCGTCCGATAAAGAAGGCGTCCGGCTGATCCGCGCCTGGGTGGTTGGCCTGGTCAGCCCGCCGGAGCGCGTGCTCCACGCGGGAGGCCTCGGCGTTCGCGGCGTGTGGACCAACTACCTGGACCTGTCCACGTACGGCAGCAGAACAAGAATCTTCAATCCCAACTCGACGCGCTGCGCCTCGAAGAAGCCAGCCTGGCGGAAGATGCGCGCCAGGGGCAGCGGCTGCAGGCGCTCCTGGGTTTCCGGGAGAAATACATCTACAAAACCGTGGCGGCACAGGTCATCGGGACCTCCGGCACGGAACAGTCCCACGTTTTGTTCATCGACAAGGGTTCGAAGGATGGGATTGCCGCGGACATGGCGGTGATTACGCCGGACGGCATCGTGGGCAAGACGCGGGATGTGTTCGACCACACCAGCCAGGTGCTGGAGATTTCCGACGCGACCAGCGGGGCCGGCGTGATCATGGTGAACACGCGGATCCAGGGCGTGCTCCACGGCAATTCCTGGGGGCAGCCGCAGATTGTGAACCTATCGCCCGACGACCGGATCAAACCCGGCGAGCCGGTGGTGACCAGCGGCGGCGACTCGATTTTTCCGCGCGGCCTGCCCGTGGGCGACCGTGGAGAAAATTACGCCGGATCCTGAAGGCACGCTGGTGAACGTGCTGTTGAAGCCGGCGGCGAATCTGCAGAGGCTGGAAGAGGTGCTGGTGATTACGAATGCCGGCGACCAGATGCCGGCGGCATGCAGCAGGATTTGAATGACGCGCAGGAGAAAGGCGTCAGAGATTCTGGCGGAGCGGCTGCCCTCGCGCGCGGATCCCAATGCGCCGGGCCAGCCCAGCCCAACAGGAACCAATCCGACCGGTACGGGCAACAGGCCAGCGGAACTGCGCAATCGCCGCCGAAGCTTGACAACGGTCTGCCCACGCCGCCTCCGAAGCCGCCGCTGCCCGTTCACGCTGATCGTTATTCGTCCGACGTCGAGTTGCTTCCGGCCGAGGACATGGTTCCCGGCAAGCCGGCCGGGACCGCCGCATCGCCCGCAGGCGCTGGACGCCACCCCGGCCCCGCCGAACCTGAAACGGAGAGGAAGAAGCCGGCACTCGCCAAGGGAAGAGCCAAGGTTGTCCCCGCAACCGGCAGCCTTCGACAACTAAGCCTCAACAGTCGCCGCCGAGCAGACGACATCCAGCCACGCCATCCGACCACCTCGCCACGCCGCAGGGAAGGATCTAACGATGGCGTTGATGGCGTCGTCGCGGCATGAGGTGGGCACCCGCTCCTACCCGTTTTTGATCTACGTCATGACGCCGGTGCTGGCCCTGGGGCTCCAGTCCCTGCTTGTCGCTGCACTTGGGCTTCTTCGACATCATCGACCTGCCGCTGCTGGTCACGATTTACTACGGCATCACCAAGCGCGAGCCCATGAGCGCAACCGTGGTGGGGGCGGCCATCGGCATCGCGCAGGACGCCCTGACGCACCACGCCCTGGGCATTTTCGGCATCGCCAAGTCGATCGTCGGGTATATCGCCGCCTCCCTCGGCGTGCGCGTCGATACCGAGAACCACGGCGACCCGGCTGATGCTCACATTTGCCTTCACCCTGGTGCAAACAGCCGTTCTTGTTCCTGCTGCAGCGGCACATGCTGGGGCAGCCGGTGGCGTGGCACTGGGTGCATGAACTGATCAAGGCGGCGATCAACGCTCTGGTCGGGGTCATCCTGTTTGCGCTGCTGGACCAGACCCGGCGGCGGGAGTAGGCCGAGCCATCTTCGGGAGCAGGATTCGCCCTGGACGCGGTCCAGAACTGCATCCGAACGCGGGTTACAATCGTCATAGGATTAACAGCCGCCCAGCCGGACGCATGGGGAGGGCTGTATGCACGAACCGCCAGGCGGCACGGAAAGCGCCTGGTCCAGCCGTCCGGAAGAGGGAACTCTCCAGTTCATGAGCATCTCCGCCTCACGTTTCGCCCCGCCCGTTTGTCTGTTTGCCACGCTGGTCCTCACGGCGGGAGGTTTCGCGCAGATGGCCAGCCCTGCCGCCAAACCGGCTGCCCCGGCCGCACCCTCGACCAGCGATAAACCCGCGACGAAGGACACGCCGGACACCGCCGGATCCTATTACCACTACATGCTGGCGCATGAGTACGAGGAGATGGCGACCACCTTCGGGCGCAGCGAGTACGCCAACCAGGCGATTGAACAGTACAAGATGGCGCTCGACGACGATCCCACGTCGAAGTACCTCAACAGCCATCTGGCCGACCTCTATTTCAAGACCGGGCACATCCGCGAAGCCATCGTGGCCGCGCAGGAGCGTGTGAAGCAGGACCCCACCGATCTGGATGCTCACAAGCTGCTGGCGGAAGTCTATTTGCGGTCGCTGGGCGATGGGCAGCAGGGCGATGTTTCCGCCCAGATGCTGAAACTGGCCATCGGCGAGTACCAGACCATTGTGAAACTGGAGCCGAACAGCGCCGATGATCACTTGATGCTGGCGCGCTTGTACGCCGCCGACCATCAGGGCCCGCAAGCCGAAGGCGAGCTGGCTGCGGCGCGCAAGATCGATCCCGCTTCGGAAGAGACAGCGCTCATCGCAAACCGCTTCTATACGGACGAAGGCCAGATGCAGCGTGCCGTGGACGTGCTGAAGTCGCTGCCGGACGACGACCAGACCTCGCGCACGGAATATCAGCTGGGCATGACGTACGACCAGATGAAGGACGGGAAGAACGCGATCGACGCGTACAAGAAGGCTCTGGAACTGGAGCCGGACAATCTTGACGTGGAGCGCGCACTGGCTGCGGATCTTGACCGCCGACAATCAGACGGATGCGGCGCTGACCGCGTGGAAGGACATTGCGGCCGGCGATCCGACCGACCCCGAAGCGTGGTCGCAGGTAGCGGAGATTGACGAGCGCAACGGAAAGATCGACGACTCGCTGGCGGCCATCAAGAAAGCGCGCGAACTGGCCGGGGATTCGCTGAAATATCAGTTTGAAGAGGCGCGTATCGACTACGTGGCCGGTCATCTGGACGATGCCGCGAAGATTTTTGAAGGTCTGGCCTCGGCTTCGGAGCACCCCAGCGGGCAGTATTCCGAAGAAGAGAAGCAGGATTACAAGATGATCCTCGACAACCTGGCGGAGATTTACAAGGAAGAAAACCAGGTCGACAAGGAAATCGCGCAGTACCAGAAGATGGTGGTGCTGGGCGGCGATTACGAAGCGTACGCGTACGACCAGGAAGTAGAGGCGTACCGCGAGGCGCACGATTACGACAAGGCCGTCGCAACCGCCCGCGAGGCCGTCGAAAAGCAGCCGAAAAGCAACGATCTGAAGCTGACGCTGGCGCGGCAACTGGCCGACACCGGCCAGGTGGACCAGGGCATCGCCATGGCAAAGGGCGTCCTCGACAGCGATCCGAAGAACCTCGAGAGCTATTACCAGCTGGCGCAGATTTATGTGGACCTGCGCAAGTGGAAGGATGCTTCCGACACGCTGGATGCGGCCGAGAAGCAGGCGACGAAGAAGGACGACCAGATGATGGTGACCTTCGAGCGCGCCATGATGGCCGATCGCGCCCGGCGTTACGACGAAGCGGAGACAGAGTTCCGCAAGGTGCTGGCCATGGACCCCAACAACGCGCTGGCGCTGAACAATTTTGGATTCATGCTGGCGGATCACAACATCAAGCTGGACGAAGCGCTCACCATGATCCGCAAAGCCGTGCAGCTGGAGCCGACCAACTACGCCTATCTGGACTCGCTGGGCTGGGCCTATTTCCGGCTCGGGCAATACACCCAGGCGGAAGACAATCTGCAGCGCGCCATCTCGCGCGGAGCCAACGATCCCACGGTGCACGATCACCTCGGCGACGTCTACGAGAAGACGGGACGGCTGAAGCTGGCCGCCACGCAGTGGGAGCTTTCGCTGAACGAGTTCGCGAAGACCGTGCAGGCCGATATGGACCAGGGCGACGTGAGCAAGGTGCAGAAAAAGCTGGACAGCGCCCGCGTGCGCCTGGCGAAGGAATCCGGCAGCCCGCAGACGAACAAGCCTGAATAACAGCGGTCATGACTTACCTGGAAAAGAATTTGGGCCACAGGCTTAGACTGCATCCATGTCACGGATTACGGGCCAGGCAATGACCGCATTGCCCGCATCCTGCGCGGCCCCGCAGGATGGCGAGCTGACAAAGCGCGCCTTCGACGAGCCCCAACATCCCTATCGATCCGCGTATCAGCGCGACTGCGGGCGCATCATCCATGCGCGCTCCTTTCGGCGGCTGGCCGGCAAGACCCAGGTCTTTACCCATCGAGGATCCGATCACTTTCGCAGCCGCCTCACCCACACCATGGAAGTGGCGCAGATTGCGCGGACCATGGCGCGCGCGCTGGGGCTGAATGAGGACCTGACCGAGGCGCTGGCGCTGGCGCACGATATCGGGCATCCGCCCTTTGGCCATGCCGGAGAGCACGCGCTCGACGACGAGTTGCGCCAGTACGGCCTGCGTTTCGATCACAATCTGCATGCGCTGCGCATCGTGGAGTACTTCGAAAATCGGCATCTGGAGTTTCGCGGCCTGAATCTGACCCTCGGCGTCCGCGAGGGCATCGTCAAGCATTCGCGAGATTACGCCGCAGCCGAGCATCCGGAGCTGAGCGAGTATTTTCTGGATCAGCGGTCCGCCGCTGGAAGCCCAGCTGATCGACCTGGCCGACGAGATTGCCTACCTCACCGCGGACCTGGACGACGGCATGGAGGCGGAGATCCTGACCCTCGACAAAATTCGCAGCGGGGTTAGCTCTTTTCGAACAGCATTATGCGGCACTGGAACGGACGCACACCGGCGCTCCCGAAAAGCTGCTGGCCCAGGAATCGCTCAAGCTGATGCTGAATGCGCTGGCTGACGACCTGGTAGCCGAGGTGGGTCGCCGTGTCCGGGCCGAGGGTATTGCCACCCTGGCGGACGTTCGCCGGGTGTCGGAGCGCCTGGTCGCCTTTTCTCCGGAAATGGAGCGCCTGCGGCGCGAGGCCAAGGAATTTTTATACGAAAATCTGTATCGCGTGAGGAACTGAAGCGCGGCCACGACCGGGCGCGGCGGGTGATTGCCGACCTCTTCCTGGCCTGGATGACCGAGCCGGACCTGCTGCCCCCAGGTTATGCCGCCCAGATTGCCCAGGAAGGCGCCCCCCGCGTGATTGCCGATTATATTGCCGGAATGACAGATCACTTTATCCTCGAAACGCATCGTAATGTCGGGATGATTTTTCCCGGCGAGGAATAGCACGAGATTCCCCGGCCAGTTCTGGGCTCTGGTTTCTTCGGCGATTGCCAGGCTGCAGTCACTCCCTCTGACATGACGCGGAAACCACCCGGCGCGGGAACAATCCCCACTCCCCAGGAGGGGAACTCGATGGTGGTTTTCGATATTCATCCCTGGCTGCGCATGAGCACGGGCCTGATACTGGGTGGCTGGATCGGCGTGCCTGTGGGCTGCGCAATGACAGTGCTGTTTTCGCGCGACGCCTGCACCAGCTGGAAGCTGCAAATGTTATGCTGCGCACCAGGCTGCGGACGCGCGAAAAAGCACAGCGGCCGTCGTCCATTTTGGTGTTCCGCCAGCCGCTTCCAGCCGCGCCGGACCGATGCGCCGCGGCGGCGCTGAGCCAGCGGGCGGGACGTAGCGCGGCCTCGAGTTCCTGATGCGGGCGACTCCTGCTGTACGCTGGAGGGGTGAGCCGTAAACTTCTTTTATCGTGGAGCAGTGGCAAAGACAGCGCGTGGGCGCTGCATTGCCTGCGTCGGCGCGGCGAATATAAAGTTGTCGGGCTGCTGACCACATTCAACGCGGCGTTTGATCGCGTGGCCATGCACAGCACAAGGCGCGCATTGGTGGAAGCGCAGGCACGGGCGGCGGAGTTGCCGCTCCAGGCCGTGCCGCTTCCGTGGCCCTGTTCCAACGAACATTATGAGTCGGCAATGCGCGAGGCGTGCGCGGCTGCCATCCAGAACGGCGTTGAGGCGTTCGCCTTTGGGGATTTGTTCCTCGAAGACGTGCGGCGCTACCGTGAAGATCGGCTGCGCGGCACGAAGCTGACGCCTGTGTTTCCCGTGTGGGCGATGGATACGCAGCGCCTGGCGCACGAGATGGTGGCAAGCGGCCTCAGGGCGCGCATTGTCTGCGTGGATCCCAGGAAATTGCCAAAAGAATTTGCGGGTCGCGATTTCGACGCCGATTTTCTCCGCGACCTGCCTGAGGGTGTCGATCCCTGCGGAGAAAACGGCGAGTTTCACAGCTTTGTCTTCGCCGGGCCTATGTTTCGCGAGCCCATTCCGGTGGTGAGCGGCGAAGTCGTGGAGCGCGACGGCTTTGTTTTTGCCGATGTGCGCCTGTGGGCTGAACCCGTACCTGCCTGAGCTATTAAAATTCCAGCCATGGTCATTCACACCTTCGCCTTTCGCTGGAAGCCCGGTGTCACGGAAGAACAGCAGCAGCGCGTGATCGCCGCGATCAAAAATCTGCAGGGAAAAATTCCTGGCCTTGAAGAGACGTGGGTGGGCGCAAATTTCTCGCCCCGTTCGCAGGGCTATGCGCTGGGCGGCGTCATGAAGTTTGCCAACCGGCCCGCGCTCGAAGCCTACGGCGGCCATCCCGCGCATCAGGAGTTGCTCGGCTGGCTGATGCCGCTGATCGATCCGGTGGAAGTGGATTTCGAATCGGCCTAAGGCGCAGCCGATGTGGTCAGGGTTTTCAACTGCGTGATCAGTCCCGCCACGCCCTCGGCGTAGTTCTTATCCCAGGTGGCTTTCCTGAGAGCGGAATCAACGGGCTGCGTGAGCACCCATAGCTGCGTATGGGTTTTGGTGTCGGTGAGCGTGAGATCCAGTTGCGGCTCGTAGAACGGCACGCCCTTGGAGTAGCCATCTACCGGCGCGGTGAAGCGAACGGTGAGGATTAGGTCAGCAGCCTCCGGGGAAGGGACGAGCTGCCAGTGTCCCCAGCTTTCGAGCGCGGCGTAGACCGAGGCGTATGGCTCATTGACCTGGCCGGCTTTCTTGAATGATTCAATGGAGGCTCTGTCGGCGCCGCCATTGGCAAGAAAAACCGTGTGCGCGCTGAGAATCGGAGCCGGAATCGGCGCAGCGGCGGGCGCTTGCTGGGCGCTGACGGCGGGGACTGCGACCAGGGGCGCCGCCGCCAGAAACGCGAGTGACGAGAGAAGACGTGAGGATTGCATGCCCGCCCCAACTTTCCGTGCGACTTGCCTCGCACGCTATGAGACGAGCGGCAGGGCGGAAAGACGCAGTCTGACCTCCTCCCCATGCAGAACCAGATGACATGGGCGCCCTCTGCGGTGACATTTGCCGTTCGCACAAGGTGAAATCAAAGATACGAGGCTGGCGACGAGGGTTATCGTTGGCCAGCCTCTTTTGCGTTGTGATTAACGTTAGGACGCGGAGTTGATGGCGCCGTTCATCCCGTCGGGATAGAAGCCGCCGGAGTTCGTGCCGCCGCCGTAAACGATCTTCAGCACCTGCTGCGGGGTGCGAGGGATGCACAGGGCATTGCTGTTGACGTCGTACGGCATTTTCGTCACCGGGGGCACATCCATCGAATCGACGGCCGGGCTGGTCACGCCGTTCATGATGCAGGCCAGGCGAATCGATCCCGAGTGCTGCGCTTCGGTGCCCAGAATGGCGGCAGCCGCGGCAAGGTAAGTGCTGCTGCTGATGTCCGGCGCCGCGCCCAGATAGGCGCTCAATCCCACATCTTCAAATTGGCGAGCCAGTTTCAGCCAGCTGTCGACGTTGGCAAAGCCGTAGCCGAGGGCATTCAGGTTGATGGCCGGCTTCTTCACGGCGTCCGAACCGAGTGCTGAGCGCAGATACTGCACGTGGGCGATCTCGTTCTCGCGCAGTGCCGTGGCGATGGTGGCCTGGGGCGAAGATCCAAAATTGGGCACCATGTTGCCGCCGGTGGTGGGACCGCTGGTCTCGGCTTCGGTGAGCACCTTCAGTTCCACCAGCGTCGACCCGTAAGTCGCCATCGCGTAGAACTCGGCTTCCAGATATTCGAGGTTGAGGGCGAAGTTGAGAATGTCCGCGTCCGAATAAGAGGTTGCGGCGTGGACCTGTTGCTGCGAGGACGAGGAGAAGAGTTTGGTGCCGACGATGGCTGCACCCGCAAGGCCAAGGCCGGACATGCCTGCACCTTTGAGAAAAGTGCGGCGGTTCGCGATACGTGCGATGACTTCCTGCTTCATGGTAAGGGACTCCTGAAAGCGGGTTGACGAGAGTTCGAGACGAAGCGGCGGGGAAACGAGCAGGATTCTCCGCTCGCACGACCTGGTGCGACGGGTTGGACGGAGCGCAGGCTGGAGATCGGGGGCGCCCATCCGATTAAGAGGAGTACGCCGCTCAGGCTGTGAATGGATTGGTAAACAGATAAGAAAAATGTTTATTCACTAAATAACTTATGCGGGGATAAGTCAGCCGGGACGGAATCCGGTGCAAAAGCCACGGTCCCACGTCTCAGGGGAGGCGTGGGACCGTCTGTGTTGCTGATTTTTCGCAGTTCTTAGTGAATGCGAATATCGCCCGATCCGGTAGAGATGCGCACCGTCGGGCCGCCGCCGTTGATGTCGCCCTGCACGTGGTGGCGTTCGAGCGACCCATGCGTGGTCAGCGGCGGATCGCTGTGCACGTCGCCGGAGCCGGTGCTGGCATCGAGCGTGAAGCGCGCGCTGCCGGTATTCAGCGTGACCGAGCCGGAACCCGTCTCAATCTTCCAGCCCGAAGTTGGCTTGCCGCCCACTTCAATGTCGCCGGAGCCGGTATGCGCGTAGAGCGAACCGTCCACGCCCTGCAGATGGATGGTTCCGCTGCCGGTGTGGGCCTTCACGTCGTCAGCATGCAGATCGGCGCGAATGTCGCCGGATCCCGTGCCGAGATCGACGATTCCGGTAGCGCCGCTGGCCTGAATCGACCCCGAGCCGGTGCTGGCCTTCAGCGGTCCGCCAAAATCGAGCAGGCGCAGATCCCCGGAGCCGGAGTTGGCCTCGAGCTGCGTGCCGTGCGGCACCGTGATTTCGTAATCAATGGAGACGTTGTGAATCCAGTCCGCGTGGTGGCCGATCGCGATGATGTTGCCGGTCTGCTCGATGGGCGGGTTGGCCAGCACCTGGTGGACGCGGTCGTCGGCGGTTGCCCCAAATCCCCAGCCGTTCGCATGCACGTGGCCTACGATGTGAACTTCGTTACCGGCGCCCTGCGAAACGTGGATGTAGCCGGACCCGGTACTGACGTTGAGCATCACCTGTCCGTTCACGTGCAGGGTCTTGTCGAAGGTTCCATCGGCGGCACGCGCTGCCACAGGGGCGAGCGCGACCAGGACGGCAGTGGCGAGCATGGTGGAGCGGCGAAGCATCATGGGTCCTCCTGAACTTGGCGCAATCATCTTAGCGCGACGGCTATTGCTGCAGCACCACCGGGTCCCCTTCTTTGAGCCCGGAGAGGATTTCGGTGCGGCTGCCGTTGGAAATGCCGGCGATCACCGGCACCTTTTTCTGCCCGTCTTTTGACTTGGGATCGGGAACGAAGACGAACGCATTTTTGTCGTTGTCCCAGCTCATGGCCTGTTCGGGCACGCTCAGCGCGTTGTGGTGCTCGGTCACGATGATCTCGGCGTTGGCGGTCATCAGCGCCTTCAGCTCGCCACCGGGATTATCGATAGAGACGCGCACTTCAAACGTGGTGACGTTGTCCTTCTCCACGCCCAGCGGAGAGATTTTCGTCACCTTGCCGTAGAAGGTCTTGTTGGGAAACGATTCGACGTGGATGCGCGCCGGCTGGCCCAGGTAGACGTTGCCGATGTCGGCCTCGTCCACTTTGCCGTCCACGTAAACCTGATGAATATCGCCGATGGTCATCACCAGCGTGGCCGTCGACCCGAGCACGAGGATGGAACTGACCGCGTCCCCCACTTCCACGTCGCGTGACAGCACCATGCCGTCGATCGGCGCCACCAGCGTGGTGTAGCTCAGCTGCTGATTGAGCTGATCGAGGCTGGCCTTATTCTGCTGCACCTGCGCTTCGGCCTGTTTGAGCTTGGCCTCGTCGACCCCGATCTGCGCGATGGAGGCGTCGCGCTTCGTCTTCTGGCCGAGGTAATCGCGCTCGGCATTATCGAGGGTTTGCTGCGAAACAATGCCGTCTTTCAGCATTTGGAGGTTGCGCTGGTAGGTTTCCTTGTACATGGGCAGGTCGGGCGCGGCCGCATTGACCTTGTCCTGCGCAATGTTGGCGGCGTAGGTGCTCACGTTCGCTTCCGCCGCGGCCAGTTGGGCGCGCTGCGCTGCGACCTGCGCCAGAATTTCCTGCTGATCGAGCTGCGCCAGCACCTGGCCCTTGGTCACCATCTGATTGATGTCGACGTAGAGCTTCTCCACGAGGCCGCTGGCCTTCGATTTCAGCTCGACTTTGGTGATGGGCTGAATCGGGCCCGGTGGCCACCACGGATTTGGCGATATCGCCGCGCGTGACTTTGGCCAGGCGGGCTGCGGGAATTTTAGGATCGCTGTTTTTGACGGCGGCAATGCCCGCCCCGGCGAGAATAAGTACCGCAACCAGAATGCCAGTCCAGATCAACCAGCGTCGACCGCGCCGGTTTCGTGTCTGATTCACTGCCAAAATTCCTCCAGGAGACTGCGATTAGGGATACGTACAGGATACGGGGTTGGTTCCGTCAAGACAGGGCGGACGCCCGCCATGCAGCCCCCGGCGCTTCAGGTTGCCCATGCAAGAAGCGGACACAGATTGGACGGCTGGGGCAGCGTCCAGGCGAGCGGGAACCGCTCAACCGCGCTTCGGGCTGGCGTACTCCGCGGTGGTGGCGGTGTCGAAGGTATCGATGCCCAGGCGGATCTTCATTTCCGAGTAAAGAAATCCTTTGCCCGGGCGGTAGGGCTGCACCCATTCACCATCGATGACGAATTGCGGAATGGCGCATTTGCCGGTATGGGCGATGACCTCGCGAGCAGCCCCCGGCGTGGTCTCAATGTCGATCTCTGTGTAAGGAATATGAAAATCCTGCAGGAAGCGGCGCGCCTCCCGGCAGTCCCGGCACCAGCTGGCGGAATAGACGACGAGTTTCATGGTCCCCATGCTATTGAGAGGGTAAATCATGAAGAAGTGATGGCCGTCACGGGTCAGTTGTCCGTTCACAGTCGGCGGATGCCTGACAACTGACAACGGCTTACGCTCCTCCATCCAGCCGGAAGATTACGGTGATCGTCGTTTCCACTTCAACCGGCTCGCCGTTGAGCAGGTAGGGGCGCCACCGGGCCTGGCGGATAGCGCTGACCGCGGCATTCACCAGCAGTGGCGCCCCGCTGACCACGCGGAGGTCCTCAATGGTGCCGTTCGTGGAGATGACAGCAGCGACGACCACCGTGCCCTGGGTGCGCGTCGCCAGCGCAATTTGCGGATAAATGGGCCGGATCGGCGCCAGCAACTGGCCCTCTGCCACACCCGACGAGATGTGAATCGGGCCGCTGGGTTTGGCCGGTTGCACCCGCGGAATCGGCGACGGCCCGGTTGAATTGGAGAATAGTACTCCCGGCAATCCGGAGCCGTGGTCGCTACTGTCTCCACCGGCCACGAAGCTGGGCGGCGCGTTATCGATGATGTGCGGGATGCTGGTGGGAATGCGGCTCGGTGCGGTCAGGTCAATCGTCTGCAGGGCCGCCCGCTGCGGCAAGGCAGCGGCGCGCTGCTCAGACATCTGCGGTGCCGGCGCTGGCGGTGGAGCGATCAGCGGCACGCTGAGGTAATGCGTCGGCAGCACCGCCGGATAGAGGTACGGCACAAGGATGATCACGGCGACCAGCGCCGCCTCAAGCAGGAACGTTCCGACCACATAGCGACGGCTGCGGGTGCGGATGCGTCCCGAGGACTCAACGAGACTGTCTTCAAACATGGCTCTCTCCTGGGAAAGTCGATTCGGAGAATCGGAGAGAGCGAGGCGCTGCGAATTTTCTGTTTCTCTGGCGCCCAGGAGTGGGTTGGCTGCTGGTGCTTGCGAGAATAGACAACCGGAGCCACGCAGATGTTCCCAATTCTTTGCGAGCTTCGGATCGCGATACGATGCGAACATGGAGATCACCGCAGCCGAACTGAAAAAGCTCCTCGGCCTCGAACCGCATCCGCGCGAGGGCGGCTGGTTTCGCCAGACCTGGCGCGCGCAGGAAACCATCGCGGGCGAACGCATGCCGTCGCGTTATGTACTCGGCCGCGACGCCGGACGCGCAGCGGGCACCGCGATTTACTATCTCCTCGAACCGGACAGCTTCTCCGAGATGCATCGCCTCGCATCCGACGAGGTGTTTCATTTTTATCTGGGCGATCCCGTGGAAATGCTTCAACTTGATCCGGACGGAAAGGGGCGCAAAGTGATTTTAGGCAGCGATGTCGCCGCCGGTATGTTGCCGCAGACTGTGGTTCCCCACGGCGTATGGCAGGGTTCGTGCTTAGTGGCTGGCGGCCGACTGGCGCTGCTCGGCTGCACCGTCAGCCCAGGATTTGAATACGCGGATTACGAATCAGGCAGCCGCGCCGATCTCATCAGCCGCTGGCCGGACTGGGCGGAGATGATTCGCGGGCTAACGCACGACTAACTCCCCGGCACCCACGCATCCACAATAATTTTTGCGATCTTCGCCATCAGCACTTCCGCTTCGTTATCCGGAGTCCAGCTGGTGTCCGCGTTGTCGTGCGTGAATAGCGACAGGATGATGGTCCCGTGCTTCGTGGTCCACCGCGCCCACGTCGTTGCGCACGTGGTCGAGCGCACCCGTTTTATTCGCGATGGCCGAGTCGCCTTCCGTGGTGTCCAGTTTTTCCAGGTAGCGCGGGATGCTGTTGCGGAAGAACTGCACCTTCAGCATGTGCATCGCTGCATTGCAGAGTTCCTGATCGCTTGCGCTCGCAGGCGAACCGACGCCGGCCCGATGGGCGCGGTGCTCAGGTTGCAGGTCGCGAAGCGCTCCATCAGCTCGCCCATCTCGCGCGCCGTTGTACGCCATGGGCGAGGAGCAGATGCTCAGCCACAATTCACCGTCACAACAACAGCGCGCGAGATGGCGAGCTGATGGAGCGCTTCGCGACCTGCAACCTGAGCACCGCGCCCATCGGGACGGCGTCGAGCACGCCAGCCAGCGCGGGCGAACAGGAACTCTGCGAATACCGCGATGCACATGCTGAAGGTGCAGTTCTTCCGCAACAGCATCCCGCGGATTCCTGGAAAAGCTCGAACACGTTCGTCGGCCATCGCGAATAAAACGGGTGCTCTTCGACAGCATGCGCGGGCGCGGTGGAGACGAAGCACGGAATACCATCCTGTCGCTATTCACGCACAACAACGCGGACACCAGCTGGACTCCGGATAACGAAGCGGAAGTGCTAATCGAATCGCAACATTGTGGATGCGTGGGTGCCGGGGATACCGTGCGTTAGCCCGCGAATCATCTCCGCCCAGTCCGGCCAGCAGGTGATAATGGCGCACCTTCTGATTCGTAATCCGCCCGGTATTCAAATCCTAGGGCTGACGGTGCAGCCGAGCAGCGCCAGTCGGCCGCCAGCCACTAAGCACGAACCCTGCCATACGCGGTGGGGAACCACAGTCTGCGGCAACATACCGGCGGCGACATCGCTGCCTAAAATCCCTTTGCCGCCCCTTTCCAGGTCAGAGAGTCGAGTTGAAGCATTTCCACGGGATCGCCCAGATAAAAATGAAAGACCTCATCGGATGGAGGCAATCGTTCTTCGGAGAAGCTGTCCGGTTCGAGGAGATAGTAAATCGCGGTGCCCGCTGCGCGTCCGGCGTCGGGGCCGAGTTGCGTGACGCGACGCATGCTTTGCGCCCAATGGTTTCCTGCGCGCGCCAAGGTCTGGCGAAACCAGCCGCCCTCGCGCGGATGCGGTTCGAGGCCGAGGAGCTTTTTCAGTTCGGCTGCGGTGATCTCCATGTTCGCATCGTATCGCAATCCGAAGCTCGCAAAGAATTGGGAACATCTGCGTGGCTCCGGTTGCCTATTCTCGCAAGCACCCACAGCCGACCCACTCCTGGGCGCCGAAACGAAAATTCGCAGCGCCTCGCTCCGATTCTCCCAATCGACTTTCCAGGAGAGAGCCATGTTTGAAGACAGTCTCGTTGAGTCCTCGGAAGACCATCCGCACCCACAGCCGTCGCTATGTGGTCGGAACGTTATTCTTGAGGCGGCGCTGGTCGCCGTGATCATCCTTGTGCATACCCTATCCGGCGGTGCTGCCGACGCATTACCTCAGCGTCGCTGATCGCTCCACCGCCAGCGCCGGCACCGCAGAATGTCTGAGCAGCGCGCCTTGGCAGGAGCGGCAGGCTCTGCAGACGATTGACCTGACCGCACCGAGCCGCGTCCCACCAGCATCCCGCACATCATCGATAACGCGCCGCCCAGCTTCGTGGCCGGTGGAGACAGTAGCGACCACGGCTCCGGATTCAGGGAGTACTATTCTCCAATTCAACCGGGCCGTCGCCAATTCCGCGGTCAAACCCAGCGGCCCATTCACATCTGGGTCAGATGGGCCAGTTGCTGGCGCCGATCCGCCCATTTATCCGCAATTGCACTGGCGACGCACAGGCACGGTGGTCGTCGCTGCTGTCGTCATCTCCACGAACGGCACCATTGAGGACCTCCGCGTGGACCGCGCATCACTGCTGGTGAATGCCGCGGTCAGCGCTATCCGCCAGGCCCGGTGGCGCCCCTACCTGCTCAACGGCGAGCCGGTTGAAGTGGAAACGACGATCACCGTGGCTGCCGCTGATGGAGCGTAAGCCGTTGTCAGTTGTCAGGCGTCCGCCGACTGTGAAGCGGACAACTGACCCGTGACGGCCATCACTTCTTCATGATTTACCCTCTCGATCACATGGGGACCTGAAACTCGTCGTCTATTCCGCCAGCTGGTGCCGGAAACTCTCCGGGAGCGCCGCTTCCTGCAGGATTTTCATATTCCTTACAGAGATCGACATTGAGACCGCGCGGGGGCTGCTCGCGAGGTCATCACCATACCGGCAAATGCGCCATTCCGCAATTCGTCATCGATGGTGAATGGGTGAGTTCCTACGGCCGGGCGAAGGATTTCTTTACTCGGAAATGAAGATCCGCCTGGGCATCGATACCTTCGACACCGCCACCACCGCGGAGTACGCCAGCCCGAAGCGCGGTTGAGCGGTTCCCGCTGCGCATCTGGAGCGCTGCCGCGTCCAATATGCTGTCCGCTTCTTCCATGGGCAACCTGAAGCGCCGGGGGCTGCATGGCGGGCGTCCGCCCTGTCTTGACGGAACCAACACCGCTGTTCGTATCCCTAATCGCAGTCTATTGGAGATTTTGGCAGTGAATCAGAACAAAACCGGCGCGGTCGACGCTGGTTGATCTGGACTGGCATTCTGGTTGCGGTACTTATTCTCGCCGGGGCGGGCATTGCCGCCGTCAAAAACAGCGATCCTAAAATTCCCGCAGCCCCCGCCACGTGGCCAAGAGTTCACGCGCCATATCGCAAAATCCGTGGTGGCCACCGGGCCCATTCAGCCCATCACCAAAGTCGAGCTGAAAATCGAAGGCGAGCGGCCTCGTGGTACGTCGACATCAATCAGATGGTGAGTGAGGGGTCTGGCGCAGCTCGATCAGCAGGAAATTCTGGCGCAGGTCGCAGCGCAGCGCGCCCAACTGGCCGCGGCGGAAGCGAATGTGAGCACCTACGCCGCCAACATTGCGCAGGACAAGGTCAATGCGGCCGCGCCGAGCCTGCCCATGTACAAGGAAAGTACCAGCGCAACCTCCAAATGCTGAAAGACGGCGGACAACCCTCGATAATGCCGAGCGCCATTGGCCAGAAGACGAAGCGCGACTCCTCCATCGCGAGTGGGTGCGAACGAGGCCAAGCTCGACGCACCGAGAAGCGCAGGTGCAGCAGAATCACAGGCCAGCCTCGATCAGCTCGATGCACAGCTGAGCTACACCACGCTGGTGGCGCCGATCGACGGCATGGTGCTGTAGCGGCCACGTGGAAGTGGGGGACGCGGTGGCCCATCCTCGTGCTCGGGTCGACGGCCACGCTGGTGATGACCATCGGCGATATTCATCAGGTTTACGTGGACGGCAAAGTGGACGAGGCCGACATCGGCAACATTGCCTGGCCGCCGCGCGTCGTCCACGTCGAATCGTTTCCAACAAGACGTTCTACGGCAAGGTGACGAAAATCTCTCCGCTGGGCGTGGAGAGGGGCGACATTCACCACGTTGAAGTGCGCGTCTCTATTGATAATCCCGGTGGCGAGCTGAAGGCGCTGATGACCGCCAACGCCGAGATCATCGTGACCGAGCACCACGACGCGCTGAGCGTGTCCGAACAGGCCATGAGCTGGGACAACGATAAAAATGCGTTCGTCTTCGTTCCCGATCCCAAGTCAAAAAAATACGGGCAGAAAAGGGTCCCACGGTGGTCACCGGCATTTCCAACGGCAGCCGCACCGAAATCCTCTCCGGGCTCAAGAAGGGGATCCGGTGGTACTACAGCAATAGCCAGTCGCGCTAAGACGATTGCGCCAAGTTCAGGAGGATCCATGATGCTTCGCCGCTCCACCATGCTCGCCTCCGTCAGCGTCGCGCTCGCCGTGGCAGCGCGTCCCGCCGATGGAACCTTCGACAAGACCCTGCACGTGAACGGGCAGGTGATGCTCAATGCGGGTCCCCGGGTGAGACGCGGTACATCCACGTTTCGCAGGTAACGAAGTTCACATCGTAGGCCATGTGCATGCGAACGGCTGGGATTCGGGCGACCGCGGACGACCGCGTCCACAAGGTGCTGGCCAACCCGCCCATCGAGCAGACCGGCAACATCATCGCGATCGGCCACCACGCGGACTGGATTCACAACGTCTCCATTGATTACGAAATCGCGGCACCGCGGGCACTTCCGCTCGGGGATCTGCGCCTGCTCGATTTTGGCGGACCGCTGAAGGCCAGCACCGGCTCGGGGTCGATCCAGGCCAGCGGCGCTCCGGAATCGTCGATCTCGGCACGGGATCCGGGCGACATTCGCGCCCATTTGCATGCTGATGTTCGTGAAGGCCCACACCGGCAGCGGAACCATCCATCTGCAGGGCGTGGACGGTTCCTGCTCTACGCGCATACCGGCTCCGGCGAAGTTGAAGTGGGGCGGCAAGCCAACTTCGGGCTGGAAGTTAGAGACGGGTTCCAGGGGCTCGGTCACGCTGAATACCGGCAGCGGCGCTTCACGCTCGATGCCAGCACCGGCTCCGGCGACGTGGGCGGATCCGCCGCTGACCACGCATGGGTCGCTCGAACGCCACCACGTGCAGCATGCAGCAGCCGACGGTGCGCATCTCTACCGGATGCCGCTCGAAGTCGCAGACACGACGGTCCCACGCCTCCCCTGAGACGTGGGACCGTGGCTTCACGGATCCGTCCCGGCTGACTTATCCCGGCATAACGTTATTTAGTGAATAAACATTTCTTATCTGTTTACCAATCCATTCACAGCCTGAGCGGCGTACTCCTCTTAATG
>CAWFNL010000019.1:0-209138 GCA_963817165.1 uncultured Acidobacteriaceae bacterium
TCGTAATTGGCCAGGTAGTCGTCGCTGGGGCGTCTGATAATGGGGCGTAGGCACCTGCGCCTGGACGGCCAGCGTAGCGGCTAGAACGGTCGAGCAAAATAGGAGAAGCCAGCGGAGATGGCGCGCGATTATTGTTTTCCTTTCCGGATAGTTACCAATCACAACCGGCCTGCGCGGGACAGGGGCCGAAAGAAGAAGCGCCGGAGAGAATTCCCGGTGCCCCATGGTTGAAAAACATTAGAAGTCGTAGCGGAGTGAGAACTGCATGCGGCGCGGCGTCACCAGCTGCGTGCTCGCAACGCCGAGGTTGGCCCCGGTCAGACCCGATCCGGCGTCCATCGGCTCGGGTCTGACCGGGGCCAACCTCGGCGTTGCGAGCACGCAGCTGGTGACGCCGCGCCGCATGCAGTTCTCACTCCGCTACGACTTCTAATGTTTTTCAACCATGGGGCGCCGGGGAATTCTCTCCGGCGCCTTTCTTCTTGCGGCCTGTCCGCGCAGGCCGGTTGTGATTGGTAACTATCCGGAAAGGAAATCGATGCATTCACGCAGTCTCCGCTGGCTTCTCCTCTTCTCGACCGTTCTCACCGCTACGCTGGCCGTCCAGGCGCAGGTGCCTACGCCGGCATCCGTCCTCGGACACACCCCCGGCGACGACTACTACCTGGCCAATTACGAAGAGGAGATTCACTACTTCCACGTGATGGCAGAGCATTCGGACCGGATCAAAATGTTCACGGTAGGGAAGTCGACGGAGGGCCGCGACATTGAGGTTGCGGTAATCTCGTCGCCGGAAAACCTGGCGAAGCTGGATGAGTACAAAGAGACGGCGCGGAATCTGGCAACGGCTCAGGGGCTGGACGACGCGCAGGCGCTGGCCCTGGCGCGCTCGTCGAAGGTGATCGTGCACATCGATGGCGGCCTCCACTCCAGCGAGGTGGCGGGCGGGCAGCATTCCATCACGCTGGCCTACAAACTGGTTTCCACGCAGGGCGATCCGGAAGTCGACGCGATCCTCAACAACGTCATCCTGCTGCTTTGGCCTACGCTCAACCCCGATGGCCAGGACATGGTCGTCTCCTGGTATCGCAAAAATTTGGGCACGCGCTATGAAGTGAGCCCCATGCCGTGGCTCTTCCAGGATTACGTCGGCCACGACAACAACCGCGACGGCTACATGCTCAACATGAAAGAGTCGCAGGTGGTGACGAAGACCGAGATTGAATACAGTCCGGTCATCTTCTATTGCCAGCACCAGACGGCTCCGTTTCCGGCGCGCATCTGGATTCCCCCGTTCTCGGATCCCATTTCGTCGAACATTAGTCCCTACGTGCGGAGCTGGTTCAACGTGATCGGGACCAACATGACGGCGTATTTGGACGCGCACCAGATGCCTGGCGCGATCAGCGAGTCGGAATTCGACAACTGGTATCCAGGCTTCGTGGACTACGCCGGATCCTTCCGCAACGAGATTTCATTTTTCACCGAGACGGCGCTCTACCGCTACGCCACGCCGCGCTTTTATACGGTCGACGAGTTTCCGAAAGACATGCAGGACCTCAAGGCGCTCACCATGTACACCACGCCGTGGCAGGGCGGCTGGTGGCGGCTGAAGGACGCAGTCGATTACATGGTGGCTGGTTCCATGTCCGTGCTGGACACCGCGGCACGCTATCGCGAGACGCTGCTCTACAACCGCTATCAGGCGGCGCGCGACAACATCAAGCGCTATTCACAGGAGCCTCCGTTTGCTTACGTAATTCCGAGTGTGCAGGCCGATGCGCCAGAGGGCCAGCAGCTGGCGCACATCATGCAGGAGAACGGCATCGCGATTCAGGAATCGCAGACCGGCTTCCGCGCAAACGATCGCGATTATCCCGCAGGCTCGTGGGTCATTTTGATGAACCAGCCATATTCGGCCATGGCGAAAGAGCTGTTTGAGGTGCAGCGGTATCCGTCGGCGCTTTTCTCAGAGAGCCAAAAGCCTGTCGATCTGCCGTATGACGTCACCGGGTGGACGCTTCCCCTGCAAATGGGCGTGCGCGTGGATGCCATCAGCGATCCGATTACGCCGGACGAACTGTCGCACCTGAAGCCGGTGAATGACCTCGATCCGCCGCCGTCCGATGTGTCGGGAGCCGGGACGGTTTTCACCGTCAGCCATCAGACCAACGCAAGCTTCCGCATCATCAATGACGTGCTCGCGGCTGGCGGCTCGGTCTCCTTCGCGCAGGATGAAACCAAAACGCCGGAGGGCACTGAAAAAGGCGCCATTGTCATCAGCGGCATCGGCCGCGGCGCCCTGGGCGATCTTTCGAAGAAGTATGCGGTCTCCGCGCTTGCTGTGGACAAGGCTCCGGAGCACACGATCGCGATCCATAAAGCGCGCGTGGGTCTCTATCGGCCGTGGGACGCTTCCATCGACGAAGGCTGGACGCGCTGGATTCTCGAGCAGTATGGCTTCGCCCCGATCAGCCTCTACAACGCCGACATGCGGGCCGGCGGCCTGCGCGATCGCGTCGACGTCCTGATCCTGCCCGACATGAGCCAGCGCCAGTTGATGGAAGGCTATCGCGAAGGCATCGTGCCTGGGCAGTATGCCGGCGGCCTTGGCGAAGAGGGACTGGACAGCCTGCGGGCGTTTGTTCGCGGCGGCGGAACGCTGATTGCGTTCAATGAAACCGCAGCTACGCTGGTGCCCATGCTTTCGCTGCCGGTGTCGAATGTGCTTGAAAACCTGAAGAGCGATAAGTTTTTCTGCTCCGGCGCGCTGCTGCGCGTGGAGTTGAGCTCGACCGACCGGCCGGTAACGTGGGGCTTGCCCAGCGAGCCGGTGGTAATGTTCGAACACGGACCGGCTTTTGCCACTACCGCCAATTTCCACGGTGCCGTGCTGGCCCGCTATCCCGATGACAGCAACCCGCTGGAGAGCGGGCTCCTGTTGCATCCGGAGGCTATCGAAGACAAGATTGCTGCTCTCGAATTGCCCTACGGCAGCGGCCGCATCTTCCTCTACGGATTCAAGCCGCAGTGGCGCGCCCAGTCGCATGGGGACTACAAGTTCTTTTTCAACGCGCTCTACAAATATGAGCAGCCGCCCTTTGCCAAACCGACTGCAGACGAGAAGAAAGACGGGAAAGGGGAATAAGGCGCAGATTCGGGACACGATGATTGCGGGGGAATGTGGAATTGCTGGGCAACAGCACGGCTATACTGTTGAATCTGTAACAGGGAACCACCCTGGAGCCCTCATTTGTTCTTCATGCCTGACGCATCACGAGCCGCCGTCATCACTGCCAGCGAATCCTGCACCGTTGTTGTTCCCTGCTATAACGAAGCCGCGCGTTTTCGCGCCGCGCCCTTCGCGGAATTCCTCGCGGCGCCGGAGAACAGCAGCGTCAAGCTGCTGTTCGTCAATGACGGCAGCCGCGACAATACGCTTGCGGTTCTGGAGGCCTTTCGTGCCGAGCATCCGGACCGCGTGAGCGTCTACGATCAGCAACCGAATCGCGGCAAGGCGGAGGCCGTGCGCAACGGCATGCTGCTGATCATCGCATCCGGCGAGGCGCAGGTAACCGGCTTTTGGGACGCCGATCTTGCGACGCCGCTGGCGCAGATCACGGATTTTCTGAGGCTGCTGGATACACGCCCGGAGGTGAACATGGTGTTCGGCGCGCGCGTCCGCCTGCTGGGTCGGGCGATTCATCGCCAGCCGTTACGGCATTATCTGGGCCGCTGCTTCGCCACGGTGGTTTCCATCCTGCTAAAAATGCCGATCTACGACACCCAATGCGGGGCCAAACTCTTTCGCATCACGCCAGAACTATCGAGGGTGCTCGCAGAGCCGTTCCACTCGCGCTGGATCTTCGATGTCGAGATCCTTGCTCGGTGTATTCAACTCCACGGGGGCGATGCCCGTCCGGTTGCGCATGAGATTTACGAGTGCCCGTTGCCGGAGTGGACCGACGTGGCTGGCTCCAAAGTCAGCTCGACGGATTTCCTTCGCGCCTTTGGCGAACTGGCGACTATCTATCGCCGCCATCTGAGCTAATCGCCGCTACTGCGGATTATTCTGCTGCTGTTGCTGCTGCTGCAGAATGTCGTGCATGTGTTGCAGATTTTGCAAGTGCTGCTGGGCGCGGGTTTGGTTGTCGATGTCTTCCGATTCCTGCGGACGGGGATGCGCGATGGCTCCAGGCCCGAGCGGTTCCTGATAGTCGGCGTCGGGATCGTCACTGGGCGCCGCAGCGGCGCTGCCCGGTTTCACTGGCGGAGCGCTGCCTTGTGCCGTCAGGACCAACTGCGTCGGGACCGTGCCGTTCGCGCCGCCCAGCATCATGAAGTTGTATCCCGAGCCGGCCAGGAGATCGGTGAGAACTTCGCGCGGCGTGCCCGGCCCGTAGACGCCGAAGACGCGCTTGCCCTGGCTGCTGCCATCGATCGTCATGCCGCTGGAGCGCGCCACATCCTGCAGAATCGATTCCAGGTCGGAGTTGTTCGCATCCACTGTCAGCGTGCCGCCGGTCAGCGTCACGCGCGCTGGCTGCGTCGGCGCGCTGGATGGCGACGACGGCGCTGCTGGGGTCCCCGTTGGTACGTGCGGTGACGGGTTCAGAGGCTTTTTGTGATTGACAGCGGCGTCGCTGCGGACGCGCACCTGGGCGGGCGTTGGGACAGCCTGCTGCGCCTCGAGGCCGCACGCGGCAGCGGCGCAAACCAGCGCTACGCTCGCAACGGCGAAAACGTTGCGGCCAAATCTCGTGGCTGATGCGGTGCAGTTCATGGGCAGAGGAGGGAATCAGCCCTCTATTTACCAGACTATCAACACTCCCGTTCCGTTCGGAAAGTTTCTCCGCTGGCGGGTAGTTGCGTCCGGAAGCGCAAATTCGCACCGTTTGATTCTGAAACTTCCGGAATGGTGGCTCATTCCTTAGCCTTTGATCTGGCGGGACACGACCCCGGGCCGCAATCCTGCATCTCTGTATGTGTCTCGCGGGAACCCAAGACCGTCCGGCGAGCCGGAGAACGACGGATCCATGAAGACAGCAAGATGGAAGTTCATCAGCCCCCTGGCGCTGCTCGCGCTGGCCGCCACTTCGGCCCTGCCTGCCGCGTGGGCGGATTCCTGCACCACCCAGGCGCAAATGACCGCGACCCAGCGGACAGACTTTACGCATGCCGCCACCATGCTGGTGAGCGATGTGCAAAATGGCGACGTCAATGGTCTGCGCAGCGATACACTGCCCGCGGTCGCCGCGGATTTCACCGGCATTGCGAATTCGGCGGAGGCTCTGAAACCGGAGATCGCGCAGGCTGAACTGACGGTCGATGCGTTATTCGCCTTTGAAGCGACGCCGCCGGCAGCGGGTGCGCAGTCGCAGGGAAACCAGTTCTTCTGCAGCCCCGCTGGATCCACGATGACGGTGGTGCTGAATTTTTCCGGCCTGCCCGCAGGCAAGTACGCGCTGGCGATTCTGCATGCCACCGGGGTGCCCAAGCCGCAGCAAATTGCGCTCATCCTCGCTCAGGATACGGACGGCCGCTGGAAGCTGGCGGGGATCTCCAGTAAGCCGCTGATGCTGGCCGGGCACAACGGCTTGTGGTACTGGAGCCAGGGCCGGGAGTATGCCGCAAAAAGAGATGAATGGGCTGCACATTTCTACTACCAGATCGCGACGTTTCTGGTCGTTCCGGCGGATTATCTTTCCAGCCCCAATGTGGACAAGCTGCGCCGCGAAGACGCCAATGTGCACGCGCAGGATTTGCCTGGCGATCAGCCCGCCACTGTGAATGCCAATGGCCTGGCCTTTCAGCTGACGCGTGTTGATACGTCTGCCGAGCTTGGTTCGCTGGACCTGACGATTCACTACAACCCCAATGCCCAGGAGGCTGCGCAACTGCGCGATCCTGTCGCCGCCCGCAAGCAGGTGATGGATTTGATGAGCGGCATTCTCGCGATGCATCCAGGACTGCGCACCGCGTTTCACGGTCTTTGGGTGTACGCGGATTCGGGCAGCGCCACGGTGTTTGCGCTGGAGCTGCCGATGGATCAGATTCCGGGCGGCGGTCCGGGCGGCGGGAATTCTCTGGGTCGCTAGCATCACTGCTAGTCATCAATCGTTTCAATCCGTCAGTTTTTGGTGCGCAGCTTCGTTGTCGAGGCTGCGTCCTTTTGTGTTGGCGTGCAGGTTACCGCGCGGGACGCGAGGATCAGAAAAACCCTTCAATTTCAGCGTTGAGGGAGCTTCTCCCAAACGGTACTGTGGTTACTACCCTTCTGGTACCTTGGTTACCAATTCACACTTTAGTGTTATTGCTACCTCGTTCACCCTCCCTTAACTTGGCAATCAACAACTCCTGGATGCACGTGAGCAAGAGCCCTCGGCGAGACCGCCTGGGAGCAGTTGTACGGTTGCTGCGCTCAATTTGTCTGTGCCATTGGGTCTGCGAATTTCTCGGAGCAGATCGCCCTGAGGTATTGACTCAATGAGAAAGCATTCCCACCTCCTTCTTGCGCTCGTGTTCGTCACCGCGCCTGCATTCGCTAACGTGATCGTTACCAGCCCCAGCAATGGGGAGACGGTCAGTTCACCTGCAAAATTTGAAGCAACTGGGACCACCACATGTAAGAGCGGTATCGGGTCCATGGGCGTGTACATCGACAATAAGCTCGAGTACGTTGTAAACGGCACCAGCCTCAACACCACGCTGGCTCTTGCCCCGGGCAGCCACAATGCGGTGCTGCAGGAGTGGGACAACTGCGGAGGCGCGACCAAGACCGCTGTGCCCATCACCGTGGCCGGCGCAACCACCACCGGTGTCTTTGTTACTTCACCCACGAACAATGCCACCACCAGCGCGCAAGTGGGCTACGTAGCAACAGCGACGAGCAGCTGCGCCAAAGGCGTTTCCGCCATGGGCATCTATGTCAACAATGTGCGCGTGTACCTGGTGAATGGCGCAAAGGTCAATACTCAGCTAACGCTGGCCGCGGGAGCGCAGCACACCGTCGTGCAGGAATGGGATGGATGCGGCGGATCTTCCGCCATGCCGATTAACCTCACCGTCGCGGGCACGACGGTCGCCGGTTCCGGATCAGGTTCGGGAAGCGGAAGCGGGTCAGGTTCTGGTAGTGGATCCGGCTCAGGCAGCGGGAGCAGCGCCAGCGCAAAGGTATTCAGCAACATGCAGAGCGATCCGTGGCGCAGCTGGGCGCAGCAGCCTCCACTGGATAACGATTGCGCGTATCCGTGCCCCGGCGTCAACTGGACCATGAAGACCGGCATCAAGTCGCCATCGCTGTCGGGCAACGCGACCCAATACAACATCACTGGCACCACCCCTTATTCCGACGTGCTTTGGTACGACCAGCTGATCGGCACCGCTTCGACGCAGGGATTGCCGGACACCAGTCACACGCTGTTGCCCACGCTGCACAACTTCACCTACGACACGTATTTCTACATGACGAATGCGGCGGTGACGCAGGCGCTTGAATTCGACATGAACATCTTCGCCAATACCGTTGGCATGACGTTTGGCACCGAATGTCGCGTCGCGGGCGGCAACGAGTGGGATGTGTGGAACAACGTGGAGGCGCACTGGGTACCCACCGGTGTCGCCTGCAATCCGATCAATGGCGGATGGAACCACCTCACCACGCAGTTCAGGAAGAATGCCGACAACACGCTGACATTCGTGTCGATCACGCTCAACGGGAAAACGGCTGTTCTCAACCAGACGTATGCGGCGTTCGCGGTTCCCGCCGACTGGTACGGCATCGTGGCCGACTTCCAGCTCGACGGCAACTCCAGCATGAGCCCCAACACCGTTTACCTCGACAATTTCACGTTTACTTACTTCTAACCGGAAGCAGGTTCGGACGGGACCAGGGCGCTGTGCAGAATCCTGCACAGCGCCCTTTTTGCGTCCGTGTAATTCCCACCAGCCGTTGTGACAAATGTACCAGGGTCGCCGCGCACATATTGCACAAACGCCAAAAAGTTGCCCGAAATGCACAAAATATTTTAAAAATGCCCTCGATTCCGTCTTGATCGGCCGGGTTGCCTATGTATTATCCCTTTAGCCAACAATTGAAGGTACTGCCTGGAAGGTCCCAAAGATCCCGGCAAATCCCGCGGGAAGCGGAGGCCGGGGCAAAAAGGGCGTGGTTGAACGGGAGCGAATGCCCCGGAACATGCCGGCCCGAGCATAAACGAGGTAGTCGGGTTTCAGCTAGACCTCAGACCAGCCCATCGAGCACGCAAACGACTCGTCCGGCCGCGGAACGGCGGAGGAGCCTGACGTAAACCACGAACGTGCAAGCCCAATATTCCTCGCTGAGGCGCATTCGATGAAGAAGTTTTGTCTTTCCGTCCTGATGCTGTCGCTCTTCGCGGCTCCCGCATTTGCCACTGTGACCATTAGCACTCCGAACAACGACGAGACCACCAGTTCCAGCGTTCAATTTGTCGCCTCTGCGACGACCACCTGCTCTAAAGGCGTCTCCTCCATGGGGATTTATGTCGATGGCGACCGCGAGTACGTTGTCGGCGGCGCCAAGCTGAACACCTCACTGTCGCTGCCGGCCGGCACGCACAACACCGTGGTGGAAGAATGGGATGGCTGCGGCGGCGCGACCACCGCTGCGCGGACCGTAACGGTGAGCAGCGCGCCTGGCGTCTCTGTATCGACCCCGGCCAGCGGCGCCACGGTCAGCTCACCGGCCAGCTTCGTGGCCAGCTCGACCACCAGCTGCTCCAAAGGCGTCTCCTCCATGGGTATTTATGTGGATGGCACGCGCGTCCTCGTCGATAACGGCGCGAAACTGAACAATCAGGTTTCGATGAGCTCGGGCACGCACAATGTGGTCGTCGAAGAATGGGACGGCTGCGGCGGCGCGGCCACCAAAGCGCTGACGGTGAACGTGACGGGCGGATCACAAGGAAAAGTGCTCTCTGCGATCCAGGGCGCTACCGGCTGGGATCAGTGGGGTGAACTGCCTCCCACCGACAACACCTGCGATGCTCCCTGCGGCGGCCATGTCAACTTCTCCATGGCCCAGCATGAAGGCTCCGTCTCGAAGAGCGGCAACGCCACCAAGTTCGTCGTCGGCGGCAGCACGCCGTATGCCGACGTCCTCTTCTCCAATCCGATCATGGGGCAGCGGTCGACCATCATTCCTGACAGCGATCAGAAACTGATCCCGACGCTGCACAACTTCACCTACACCACATGGGTGTACGTCACCAACGCCGCCGTGACGCAGTCTCTGGAATTCGACATCAATATGTATCTGAACAGCAAAGGCATGGAGTGGGGCACGCAGTGCAACCACCTCGGCGACGGCGACTGGGATATCTGGAACAATGTCAACGCCCACTGGGTTTCGACCGGCCATCCCTGCAAGATGCAAAACGGATGGAACCAGGTGACCCTGCAGGTGCAGCGCGAATCCAATAACGACCTGCTCTACCAGACCATTGCGATGAATGGCACGACTTACAACATCAACACCACCGTAGCTCCCTTTGACGTGCCTGCCAGCTGGTACGGCATGACAGTTAACTTCCAGATGGACGGCGACTACAAGATGAACGGCAATACCGCCTACCTGGACGAGTTCAACGTCAACTATTGGTAAGCCGGAAACGCCGGAAACCTGGCGAAAGGGAACTACGATGCGATTGGACGGGCTTCCTGCCCGTCCAATTCATTTTGGAGGGCAGGGATGGTTTGCACGGGCGCCGGCATGGGATCGCGAGCCGGCAGCCGTCCGAGCACCTGCCGGATGACCGCCAGTTTTGCCTGAGCGATGGGGAGCGGCGGAATCACGGAAATGTTGTCGAGAAACCGGGTAAGCCGCAGGTACGCATTGCGGTTGATGTGCAGGAAATCCAGGGGGTATTCCGGCTTGCGCGCCCGCGCCTGCACCGGATCAGCGTCCAGCACAAAGGCCACATCGGGCTTAGGCACGAGGGTCATCACGGAGCGCAGATAGAGCCGCATCAGCGGATTGTCCAGATTCAGATTAGCCAGCTCATCGTAAATGTAGCGGTCGAAAATCACTACATCCGCGCCCGAGCGCAGAGCGCGCCGTGCTCTCCGGCGCAGCGAAACGGCGTCCAGCAGGTAGAGCCCCAGGCGCACCAGCGTCATCAGCGGCGAGCGGATGTTCTTATCGCGCCGCTCGATCGGCGCGTCCGGGCTGCCCACCCCTTTGTCGCCCTTAAAGATCTTGTGCCCGGCGCCTTCGCGGACGGGTTTTAGCGTAGCCACGTCGTCCCAGAAGGTGATCAGGTCGACACGCAGTGAGGAGCTGCCCAGGAATGCGCAAAGATTTGCAATTTGTGTGCTCTTTCCGGCTCCATCAATCCCGGAGAAGCTGACGAGAAGGGTGGTTTTCGTGTGCGAATGGGCGCTCATACTTTTGCCTGCAACATGGGGATTGGATTTCTAGTGCGGGTGGGATGGGCTGCCCATCGAGGCAGCGGCGACGGTTCCAATCGCGACGCCTGCACCCACCAGCAGGGCGACCCGAATGGCCAGAGTGTGTCTGCGCCGTTGTTTGGCGGGCGCAATGGCGGCTCCGGCCGGCCGCGATCCCGGAGCGCCCTCAGGCGTCACGATCGGCGCGACCGCGGTTCCCACCGGCGCAGGGCTCTGCTGGTTGGCAGAGGGTGCGGCCTGCTGACTTTGACCAGCAGCCGGTGACGCGGGCGTCCCCGAGTTCTGTTGACTCGATTGGGTCTGACCCGACGGAGGCTGGTTTTCCGCCATCTGGGGCAAAGGCGCGGATGGAAGTTGTTGATTCGCGGCTTCCGCCAGCGGCGACAGCAGCAAAACTACGAGAAAGCAGGCAATCGGCTGCTTGATCCAGGAAATCGACTTGCTCATTTCTTACCCCCGAACTTACGTCTTACCGGGTCTTGCTGCTTCGATTGCCCGGATCTTTTCACGCCACATTCTCGGCTGCCGCCTCGATCGATGGGTTCTCGAACGAGTTGGGCAGGGCCATGTGGGGCCGATGACGAAAACTGTGCGTAGCCTCTGCGGTGGTCGGAAATACCTCGAAAAGCCGATTGACTCCAGCGAACAGCAGCGATGCTTTCGCTTCTGCGCGAACGCAGGCCAGCTTCACATCGCCGTTGCGCTTCATTGCTTCTTCGAGACAGCAGAGCAGCAGGTGCATGGTGGCGTTGTCCATCTTACGGACGCGCGAGCAATCGAGCACCAGACGCGGCCGTTCTGTCTCCACGTAGGTCTGCAAGTCACGGAGAAATTGTTTCTCGGACGCCGCCGTTACTTTCTCCGGCACTTCATGCACTGTCACCGCACGCATTTTAATAATCATGTCTTTTTATGAATCCCTTCTTTGGCAAAATCCTTCATTCCTCTTGCAATATGCGAACCAACTATTCCCCTGTCAATTGCAATCAGTCTTCCAAAGTCGGGCTTGGCCCAACATCACCTGTGCATATCTTTCTAGGAACTTTCGAATAGCCGCGCGAGCTCTGCCTCTGGACGATGCGTGAGCTGCCGCAGCAGGTTGTGGCCATAACGTGAAAGCGTGAGCAGATTCGTTCGATACCAGCAGCATTGCGTCATTCTGGGCGACAATCCGCACAGAAACCGCAGTTGCTGGGTTCTGCCCTCGAGAACCGCCGCAGCGAAGCGGTGATTTCCGTCGATAACGGTGAACGGGGACGACTCGTTGATGCCGATCAGAACGACCGAACCCGGAATAGAGTCCTCCTGTCGCAGACGCCCGCGAATCGCTGCAATCTTGGCAAGGAAAGGATTGCTGTCTGCATCCTGCCGCGCTTCGAGGCGTCCCACTACATCTGTGATGACAAAATTGCCCCGCGCGACTCTTCGCCACTGAGCCCGCGGAAACACCTGAATCTGATCCAGGTTGGCCTCTTTTACCTCCACTTCATACCATTCCGTGTCGTTTGGAAGCTCTTTCCACAGAGAGAGATGACGCAGGAAGAGCAGCGCCCGGCGCTTGGCGTTCTCAGCAGGATTATTGCAATTGGGCGCGACAATGATGGGCCGCATCGACTCCTGATATTCGCGGTAAATCGGGTGCTCGTAGTCGCTTTTCAGGAATTCGGCGATCACTTCGTCTTCGGTTACGCGGCGGATGAGGCGAATCGACGGCCCGGCTTCAACCCTCCGTGTGCCCGCATTGCGCAGCGCGTCCCGCAGAAACGGCACGCCCACCGTGAGCAGCAACGCCACCATCAGAACAAACTGCACGGCGATGACCTGGTGCAGGGAAGCGTGATACCGGACGATAGCAGCAATCAGCAGGCCGCTAAAGGCCAGCTGGACCCAGCTCGTGTTGGCAATTTTGTAAGACATCTCGTACGTGATGAGCACCACACTCAGCGAATAGATGACCGTGGTGATGGCGAAGAGAGCAAACAGGTACGAGAGACTGTAAGGCCCGGTGAGCACGAATTTGGAGCCGAAGAACAGCATCCACACCCGCGCCGGCATCAGCCGCAGGCCCAGCGCCAGGACGGAGCCAATCCCCAGCACCAGCAGCAGCGACGTCGCCAGCACGCTGTGGTTCTTGCGTTCTTCCGCGCTGGTGCCGGCCACCAGCGGGAACATGCTGTTGACCACCGCCGATGACATCATGAACATCACGCGGCCCACCATCACAACAGCCGCATACAGCCCGGCGGCCGTGGGAAGAAAGTAGTGCTTCACCTGGACGATGCTGTAGTTGTTGATCAGCACCTGCCCGGCAAAGAAAACCATGGCCTGCGACAGCTCGCGAAACGCGCCGCTTAAGCGAATCGGGTTAGCGATATGCCCCGTGAGTTTGGGCGCGAGCACGAACCAGGACACGGCCATCGCCAGCGCGTTGGCGGCGATGACGCCGGTAACGCCCATCCCCAGCAGCACCGCGAGCAGCGACCCGCCCAGCCGAACCGCTCCTTCCACTACCAGACTGGTGGCCAGACTGCGAAAGCCAAACTCGCCCTGGCTGTAGCCGCGCCGTGTCCCCAGCGGGACATAAAACGCCGCGCCTACCGCCAGCAGCACCACCAGCCAGACATCCGGCAGATGGAGGTAGCTGGTAATCTGCCGGACGAAGAGCACCAGGGCGAGCGCGATCGCGATCCCGCAGATCCACGCGTCCCGGTGCAGTGCGCGATACACCGCGCTCTTGCCCTCAGGCGTGCTTTGCTGCGCCACCACCTTTGCCGCAATAATCTGAAACGACAGAGTAGCGGCGGAAATGAGCGTGAGCAGCGTGTAGACGACCGTGGCATGCCCAAATCCATTGGGGCCCAGAAAGCGCGCGATGGCGACGTTGTAGGCGAGATTGAGTCCCGCCGCCAGCGTAGAGCCCGACAGCAAAACCACACTGCCCGCAACCATGCGAGCCTGCAGTGTCTTCGATTTAGGGGCAGAATGTTTCAGCAAGTTCTTGAGTCTCCAGCGAACTGATACACGCGCAGACGGCTCATTGGGAAGCAACCTGGCTGGCCGGACAGGGCTCAGAGACGCGAAGGAATTCGGTCTCGTAACGCGGCTATAACATCCGATGCCGGAATCAGGGCTGCGGCTGTATGGAAATGCCCGCCCCGGCGACAACCCCGCCGCTTCGAATGTGCTTCTAACCGGTATCTTTATGATGGGTCGAGCAAGCTCTGCAATTCTTTCCATTCTTCTGCTGTTCCACGGATGTTCTGGTCCATCCCAATCGATTCAGCTGAAGTACAAAGCGACGGGACCCTCGCCAGAGTTGCTGGCGGTGTATGAAGCATGGTTCGGCGAACCCGGCCATATTTCTGTGGGCTATTCGTCCCATGATTCCGACGAGATCCGCAAGCAGATTGCCCAGGCGCAGAACATGGGCCTCTCCGGGTTTGTTGTGGACTGGTACGGCGACCGTGATGAATACGTCGACCAGAGCTACGCGCTGGTGCAAAAGATTGCAGCAAAGAAGAACTTTCACGTCGCCATGATGTACGACGAAGGGAACAATGAGGATGGCGCGACTGATGTGGCGATTGCCGACCTCACCACGTTTCACGACACCTACATGCTGCCCAATTCACCGGGGCACGAGGCGTATCTCACCTACGACGGCCGACCCCTGATCTTCATTTTTCCGAAAACCGGGCATACCGACTGGGCGAAAGTGCGCGCTGTTGTCAGCAAGTGGAATCCTGCGCCGCTGCTCATCCAGGAGAATCTGCCTGGCGCGGACGCTGCAGCGTTTGACGGGTTCTATCCGTGGATCAACCCGGGTCCGCAGGGGTGGGCCGCCGACGGAAGCCACTGGGGTGAGGGACATTTGAGTGTTTTTTACCAGACCATGGGTACAAAATACCCTGACAAGCTGATCGTGGGCGGCGCGTGGTCGCAATTCGACGACAGTAAAGCCTCCTGGGGCCTGAACCGGCATATCAATGCGCGCTGCGGCCAGACACTGCGTGACACGCTCAATTTCTGGCGCAAAGATTTTCCCGCTGATCAGGTCATTCCGTTCATCCTGATTGATACGTGGAACGACTACGACGAAGGGTCGGAGATCGAGCCGGGGCTTCCCACCTGCAACAATCAGCCGGCTCCGACCACGCTGCAGAGCTTCGAAGACGCTCCCGCGGCGCAACAGGCGAAGCAATAACGCCACGTGCTGATCCAAAAACCAAAGCCCCTGTTCCGCAAGCCGGTTCAGGGGCGTTTTGTTTTGGAGTCAGGGAGCTCAGCTCTTCGGTTCGGCCTGAAATACGCGAACCTTCCAGCGCACTTCCGCTGGCGTCATGACCACCACATAGCGCGCCTTCACATGCTGCGTTGCCACTTGCTTGTCGTGATCGAAAATCTGGACGTCGTATTCTACGGTGTCGAGCATCTCGAGCGACTGGCCCTCCGGCGAGTAGAAAACGATTTGCAGATTGTGGCTCAGGTCCTGATAGTGCGTGCGGATCCCAATCTTTGCCTGGGTCGCAATGGTGGCTGCGAGCTTCTCCCGCGCTGTGCCCACAAAGTCAGGATCGAGCAGGTCTGACTGATTCGCATCCAGCGCCGCGCTGAATTTCTGCCAGGACTCCAGATAATCGCGGACCACCGCGGTTGCGGTCTGTGCTTCCAAAGGCCGCGAGCCGTGCAGATCCGGAGGCAGTACTTGCACCGACGGCTGGTCAGCGAAGGCCGGAATGGCCGCAACCAGCACGCAGCCCATCGCGAGAAGTGTTTTCCTCATCGTCCGCCTCCCCAGCGAATCTCGTTGCCGGCTACCACGCCGCTGGCTACAGAAATGGTCGCTCCAGGGTGCGCGGGCATATCCACCCGCGCGATGTCCTGCTTCACCGGCACATCCACGGTGGACTGCATGCCGTTGTAGCTTTCCGTGAAGGTCACAACCGTTCCATCGGGAATCGGATTCCCGCTGCAGTCGTGAATCGGCGCTGTCTCCACCGTCAGATTCTGGCCGTCGGGGTGCGCGCTGATCGTCAACCCGCACGGATCGCCCGGAACCTCGGCGATGACTCGCGTGGTGGTAATGCCATTGGCCTGCGCAATAAACTTCGCCGAGCCTTGCTTTGACGCTGAATCAATCGCGGTCCACGCCACCCCATCCCGCGTCGTTACCGTGCGCGCCAACGGCGTTCCGGAGCCGACGGTGAGTTGAAACGAGACAGAAAGCGGCGACGTGATTAGATTGTGATAAGCATCAAAGACGTACACCGTCCCGCTGATGCCATTGTGCAGCCCCACGGGCACCCGCGAAGGCTCCGCAAAGAAGCTCAGCGTCTCCGGTTGCGTCCTGGGTGTCACATCAAACTGAGCGGTGTCGGTCGAGGTACCCTCCACCAGAAGCGCCACATAGTGGCCTGCGTTAAACAGATCGCCCGCGGCAAACTGCAGCGGAGTGCCCAGTTGCACATCGCGCCGCAGCGCCTGGGCGGGACCGACAATGTAAAGCTCCCCCGTCCCGCTGCCGCTGGTAGGGATGGTGAACGCGCTGCCTCCAACAATCGTCGCAGGCCACGTCATATTGCCGCTCTGCGCCCCGGCCAGGGGAGCCAGTGCCAGCGCGAATCCCACCAGCGCTCCAGCTTTTCTCACGATCACAGTGAATTCCCCGAACTGTAGTTGGAGACAATCGTGCGTTCGGTGCTCACCTGCTTAGCGAGATCCTGAGGCACCGGCACGGTGAAGTCCACCGGCGTCTGCGGCAGCAGAGCACGATCCACATACCGCCCCGCTACCCATACCAAATGCCCGTCCTTGTCGTAGAACGTGCTCAGCACGTGCGCAATGTTAACCGTCTGCCCGCTCTGATTGGATAACTGTCCGGTGAGCGATGCGTCCGGCCCGGGATTGAACTTCTGGTTCTGAATCTCCACCACCGGATCAGCGGAGGCGGAGACCAGCACCGACTGGGGATCCATGTGGATGGCGCCAACCTGGGAGAGGTCCGCGTTGGGAAAGACAATGAAAAACGGCGTGACCTGCTTCGGCAGCAGCGTGTGCGCAATCATGTCAAACGCGCCTTCGCGGGCGATCGTCGAACCATCCTTGCGCAGCAGCGTGGCGCTTACCGAGACATACGCGGGCACAATGTCCTCATTCAGCAGTTCGCCCATCACCACCACGCCTTCAGCGCGGCTTACCGGGTGCATGTCGACAATGCGGATGCGCGGACTTTGCACATCCTGCGCGCCCCACTCATCGCCCGGCCCGCGATAGATCACATCCCAGCGCAGGTAGTTCACCGCAATCACCTGCGGTGGCACCGACGGAATTTTTACCAACGGCCAATCCACCGCCCATTGATCGCCGTTGCGCACCACGTGCAGGTCGCGGGTGGTTTCAAAAGGACCCACCACAGTGGACCAGTGCAGCTTCACCTGCATTTCTGCATCGTCGGCCGAGGCATGCAGCGGCCGCACATCGTAGCTTTGCAGATCCGCAAAGGTACGCAGGCTGAGCGTGCCGCCGGTCATATCCTGCACGAACTGCGGTTCGGTGAACTCCGCCCTGTTGGCCAGGCTGTTATAAGCGGCGTCCCACGCGTGCTGCTTCAGGTCGACGGCAAGATTTTCAACCGCCGCCTGCGCCGTCGTGGAAGAGCGCAGCAGATTCTTTCCGCCCGCGTAATACACCGCGGCGGGAATCGGCGAGAGCGTGCCGATCACCACAAACACCACGGTGAGGACGGCCATGAGAAGGGCGAGCAGCGTTCCTTTGCTCACGAGACCAACCTCCCTGAGATCGGGCTTTCTGTGGATATCGGCGTCAGCGTCGCGTCCTCTTCATTCAGGCCGCGGCGGCGCTTGTCCGGAATGAACATAATCAGGATGGCGAGAATGCTGCTGCCGATGGGGAGCGTGCCCCACATCAGTCCTTGCCAGGCTGGAGGCATCTGGTTTGTGTTCATCGCGAGCGCCGGAGGCACGCCGTCCTTTGCCCAAATCGTGATGGTCTTGTCGTTGAGCGCATCCACCTCACGCCATCCGGCAAACACCAGCAGGGGATCGTAGTACGGATCGCGCACGATCACCCACTTCAGCCCGTAGCGATCGGCATGATGCAGCACAGCGCGCAGCGAATCGAGACCGCCGGTCCCAAAATGTTTGGCGTCGGTGAGCGCGCCACCGCCGTACTTAGTCAGTTCCGGCAACATGCGCGACGAGTTTGACTCGCCGTCCACGCTGTTGGCATTGGTCAGCAGCGCCAGTCGCGACAGCTTGTTGCCAAATCCGAGCGTGATGTACCGGTAATTGTAGTGACCATCGCGATTCAGCCACGCGGCAGTCGGCTGTACGTCAAAGTCCTCCGCTTCCGCCGATTTGTAGCTGGTCCATGCAACGGCCAGGCCGCAGGTAGCCGCGGCCAGCAGCGCAATGGGGATCGCTGCTTTTGCGCGATAGCGCTGCACAAGGTCGGCGATTAGCGCACCGAGAATGGGCAGCGCCAGCAGTGTGGCCCAATAGCTGAAGCGCTCAAAGGTCAGCACGTCAAAGGCGCGACGCAGCAGCCACAGGCCCAGCGGTGTAGTGCCCCCCAGCCCAAACATGAACGTGAGCCAGAAACCGAGCATCAGCGGGCGCAACCGCGGTACGCGCGCGCCGCGCAGAATAATGAAGGGCAGCGCCAGAATCATCGCGCCGTAGGGAACCACAAAATAATTGATCCCGTACTGCGGGTTCAAAATGTAACTCGCGCGGCTGGGGTGGGGAATCGGCGTCTGCGTAACCGGATATTTATAAAGCCCGACCCAGAACGGAAGCAGCACAAGCGCGATCGCAAAGGCAGAAACCACGACGATAGCGAAGAACCGGAATGCAAATCCGGAACTGGAAGATTCTTCGCTCTCTTCGCGGTCCATCCAGGCCAGCGCGACTACGGGCAGGGCAAAGAGCACCGCCCCAAAGATCAGCGTGGCATGGTGCGCCGCCGCCGCAGCGCTGAAGAGCACCAGCGCCTTGAGAAACGCCCGTCCGCTGCCATAGCGCAGCCACTCATAAAGGTAAGGCAGTGCCAGCAAATAAATCGGAGCGGCGCAGGTCGTAGCGAGCTGTCCGGCATTGTAGACGAGGAAGCTTTCTGACCCCATCAGCACGCTGGCCAGCGCGGCCATGGACGCCGCGCGCGGGCTCACCCACAGCAGCGAGAAGCGATAGACGCCGACCGCGAGCAGCAGAATCGCCGCAAACTGCACCACCATGTATCCCATGGTCAGGCCCACGAACCACGAGGCAATTGCCACCCACTGCTGCGAGAGCGGCGGGTACGTGGTTTGCGAAAAGCCCGCAAACCACTTCACATTCCATGGGTTGAACCAGTGATGCACGTAGTGCGACGCGAAGAAAATATGGAAATTCGTGTCGTACGATTTCAGCGGCAACTTCATGAGCAGAAGTGGCAGATGGATGACGACCGCCACCATGAGAATGAAGCTCATCGGTATCGGGCGCGATGATTGGTCAACGGTATCGGTGCTGGGCAAGGTTCCCTCTTGAAAGAGGCTTGGATTCCGATTGAACCCTCCCAGTTGCCTTTCGGCGCAACGCGATAAAACGGCTGAAAAGTCACGAGATTCAACGAGCCGGCAAGCGATCAGCCAACACCACGGGCATTCTGCGAATCCAACGGCCTTAAGTCGCAAGGTACGTGGTGACCCAAGTTTGATTGCCAGACCTGATTGCCTGAAGATTGCGTGTGCGGTTCTGCTCGTCGCGCTTGCCTATCCTGTTCATCCGCAGACCTACCAGGTAGGTTCTGACGCTACAACGAAGCCACAAACCCAGGCCGGGCCGAAACAGGGCGCCCAGCAGCAATTGGGTTTTGGAACGAGTATTGGGAATGCCCGCCTGGCGCGCGCCGCCGAAGATGCGCTCAAGCGCGGCGATCACCCCCTTGCGCTCCAATACGCGCAGCGGGCCGTGCAGGCTGCGCCCAACGATCCCCAGTTGTGGTTTTTGCTGGCTTATTGCGCTCGCCTCGACAGCAAATTAGGACAGTCAGCCGATGCCTACCAAAAAGGCCTCAAGCTCGATCCTTCCTCGCTGAACGGGATGTCCGGGCTCGCGCAGACGTACAGCCAGATGGGCCGCAACGCCGATGCCGAGCGCCTGTTGAAGCAGGTGCTGGCGGCGAATCCTCGCCAGACGGACGATCTGATGCTGTTGGGCGACATCCAGCTGCGCAGCGCAGACTACCCCGGCGCCATCGACACCCTCGGCCAGGCGGAGCGTTACGCGCCAAACGCGCGCTCCGAACTACTGCTGGCGCTTTGCTACGAGCGCACCAACCAGATGGACCAGGCCAGCCATTATTTGCAGTTGGCGAAGAATCGCGCCCCCAACAATCCTGACGTCGAGCGCTCGCTGGCCGGCTATTACCGCGAAACCGGCGACGACGCCAAGGCCATTGACGAGTTGAAGGCAATAAAGAATCCCAAGCCCGACGTGGTGGCCGAACTCGCCTACACCTACGGCCTCAACGGCCAGTTGAACGACGCCGCGAAAACCTACGAAAAGGCGGCGAATGCCATGCCGCGCGACTTGACCCTGCAGTTGGCCACCGCGCAGGCTGAAGTGGCCGATAGTGCGATGGATAAGGCCACCCCTTACCTGGATCGCGCTGCCAAAATCGACCCCGGCTACTACCGCCTGCACGCCATCCGCGGCGAGATCGCGCAAATGCAGGACCACAACGACGATGCGGTGAAGGAATACAAGCAAGCCGTTGCCAATTTGCCGGCCACTCCGGTGGAAGGTCCGCTCTACGGCATTCAGCTCCACATGGATTTGCAAGCCTTGTACCACGGCCTCAACGACGACAGCTCCGCGCAGCAGCAGTTGCAGATTGCGCAATCGCAAATCGCCGGGCTCAATGAGCAGGGCGCCGACCGCGCCGCCTTTCTGCGCCTGCGCGCTCTCATTGAAATGAATGCTGGCCAGGAAGACAGCGCGCTCAATGACATGAAGGAGTCGCTTGCCCTCAACGCGCACGATCCCAACAGCCTGCAACTCGACGGTGACGTGCTCATGAAGCTGAACCGTCCGCAGGATGCCATCGCTGTCTATCAGAAGATTCTCGCCATCGATCCCAAAAATCGCTTCGCGCTCACCTCGATGGGCTATGCCTCCCGTGCGGTGGGCAACGATCACGATGCGGAAATGTACTTCGAGCAACTGGCACACAACTATCCTTCGCTCTACGTCCCGTATCTCGCGCTGGGCGATATGTACACCGAAAAGCAAGACTACAAAAAGGCTGAGGGCTTCTACGAAAAGGGCTTCAGGATCGCGCCGGCCACCATGCCGATCGTGGCTGGAGGCATGAACGCAGCGATCGAGGGACATAATCTCGACCTCGCCGCGACCTGGCTGCATCGCGTGTCGCCCGCTATGGCCACGGCCCCCCAGATTCTGGCGCAGAAGGAGCGCTACTACTATTTCAAAGGTGATGCGCGGCAATCGTACCAGGCGGGTCTGGAAGCCATTAAAGCATTGCCTCAGAACCGCGATGTCGTTGTTTATCTTGGCTACGATGAGCTGAGCCTCGAGAAGTATGACGACCTGCTCGCACTGACCAAAAAGTACGATCAGATTCTTCCCAAAGAGGCGGATATTCCCCTCCTCGCCGGCTACGTCTACAAGCACAACGGCGATCGCGAACGGGCGGTGGAGTCCTTTACTGAGGCGCTGAATCGCGACAACACGGTGGTGACCGCATACGTCAACCGCGGCTACGTCTACAACGATTTGCGCCAGCCCGCGCTGGCTGCGGCGGACTTCAAAGAAGCCATTGACCGGGAGCCGAAGAATGGCCAGGCGCACCTCGGCCTCGCCTTCTCCGACCTCGCCCTCAATCACCCCGAAGACGCCGTGCACCAGTCACAACTGGCAGAAAACGAACTTGGCGACTCGGTGATGTTGCACACCATCCGCGCGACAGCCTACGGTCGCGAAGGCATGCTGAGCCAAGCGGCCAGCGAATATCGCGCCGCGCTGAAGTTTACGCCCGACGACGGAAGCCTGTGGCTGGGCCTGGGCAACATCGATTTCTCCCAGCGCCACTATCACGAAGCCATCGGCAATTTCCAGACCGCGCAAAAGTATCTGCCGGATAATCCGGAGATCTATGCGATGACCGCGCGCGCCTATGCCAGCCTTGGCGATCGTGCGCAGACCATGCGCAACATTCAGCTGGCGGAGGAGTCTGCCGCGCGTTCGCCCGATGCGACGGTCGCGGCCCCGGACGGAAGCGGATCGCTCATCAGCACAATCTATGTTTCCACTGGCGAAGCGCTGGAGACGGTGGGCGACGACAAAGCGGCGATGGGTCGCTTCGGCAAGGCGCTGGTCGCACCCAACGCCAATCGCGCCGCGGTGCGCATGGCGATTGCGCAAATGATGGCCACGCAGGGCCATGCCGCCGACGCCGAACGGCAAATCGCGCTGGCCCAGATGGAAGCGAGTGCCGGAGACACGCCGCCTGTCAGCGGGGATCAGTACCTCGCTGCTGCCGGCGTATTGCAGCAGTTGCACGAGTACGAACTGTCGGAGACGTATCTGCAGAAGGCTCGTGCCGCCGGAGCTTCAGACATCAAGGTTCGCGTCAATTTGGCCAATGACTATCTGGCTCTGGGCGACACCGCCCGCGCTGCTGCCGAACTTGCGGCCGTCAACCAGTCGGATGGCACCCGCTCCGACTACCAATATTTGCTTGCCGAAGCCAACGTGTATCAGCAGGAGCATCATGGCACCGCCGCTATGTCTGCGTTTGCCCAGGCAGCCAGCACCGCGGGTGACGATCCGACGGCCGAGCAGGCGATGCTGCAAACTGGCGCCAACGAGGGCTACCGGATTAACTCTGAGGTCAGCGCCCTGTCCAATCTCGTCTTCCAGCCTATCTTTGAAGACAGCACTGTTTATGAACTGGATGCGAAGACCTTTGGCAATCCCCCGGCCATTACCAGTACAGGCGTGAATACAGCGCTCCTGCCCCCGCTTCGGCATTCGGACGATATCGAGTGGACCGACGCTTTCCATCTGCATTTCGGCCAGGCGCCGACCATCGGTGGCTTCTTTCAACTGCGCAACGACCGCGGAACAATCTCCGTCCCGGCCATCGGCGTGGTGAAGCGCAACACGACCGACGCAAACTTCAATATCGGTGTCGCTCCCAGCCTCCACATCGGATCCGGCGTGATTACGTTCAACAGTGGAGTTCAGGAAACCATCCGCCGCGACTCGGAGTCGCCCCGGGAGATGAACCAAAATATTAGCCGGCTTTACACTTTTGCCTCAACCAGTTCGCTCTTCGACGCAGTGTCCGTGACCGGTTACATCATTCGCGACGCCGGCCCCTTTACGGAGATCCCGCTCAGCGAGTCCACGCTCAGCGGCGCTGTGGATTTCCGCGTCGGCTCCCCCTGGGGCAAAACCGCATTAGTAACTGGCTGGGGTTCGAATAAGCAGAACTTTACGTCATCGACTCTGGGCAATACGCAAAACTTTTACACATCCTCGTACATTGGCCTGACGCGACGCTTTTCCACGCATCTGAATATTGAGGCTATTGCGGAAGACGTGCGCTCATGGCGCGTTGTCCCTTTTGTGATCCACCCCTCCGATTACGCGATTCATTCGGGCACTGCGCAGGCCCTCCGTCCTGCCGCAACGATTGACTTCTCCCCGACGCGAAATTGGGACATCCAGCTGACCACCGCCTACGAGGACACGCGGAGCTTTCACACCTACGACATGACTCAGAACGGCTTTCAGGTGTCCTACATGCGTCCATTCGGCCGCACGTTCAACGACGAAACCGGAGAAGTTCATTTGAAATATCCGATTCGTTTTTCCGGAGGGATCCAGCAGCAGACCTTCCCCAACATCACGAACGGGTCGAACTCACAGTTTCGCCCTTATGTGAGCATCACTCTCTTTTGAGGCGGGACCCAATGAAAATCTGCCTGGTTGCAGCGTTTCCACCCAGCATGCGGCAGCTGAACGAGTACTCCTACCATATTGCCCGCGAGATTCTGCGGCGCAAGGATATTGAGCTGACTATCCTTGCCGACGAGCTCGACGAGCCCAGCCCCGCCGCTCAGGGCGCGAGCGATGGCATCCACGTGGAAAAGCCTCAGGAACTGCCAGGTTTTAACGTGATTCGCTGCTGGAAGTTCGGCAGCATGACGACCGCGGTGCGCCTGCTCAACACCATTCGTCGCGTCAACCCGGATGTGGTCTGGTTCAACCTGGTGTTCTCGAGCTTCGGCACCCCGGAGAATCCCTTCGCCGCATTTGCCGGCCTCTCGATCCCTGCGCTCACCCGCGCTGCGGGCTTCTATACGCACATCACCCTGCACCACATTATTGAGCATGTCGATTTTGCCAACGCCGGTGTTCGGCGGGAGAGGATCTATCGGCTAGGCACTAACGTGGCCACATGGACTCTGCTCAAAGCGGATTCCGTCTCGGTGCTGCTCTCCAACTACCGCCGCACACTGATGAAAAAGTATTCGGCAGAAAATATTCTGGTCGGCACCCACGGAACCTTCACAACCGTGACCCATCCACCGGACCTTACGAAACGCGGCAACCCGGACTTCCGCATTCTCGCCTTTGGCCACTGGGGTACCTACAAGCGGCTTGAAACCCTGATGGCAGCTTTTCCCGCAGTGCTCGAGAAGGTTCCTAACGCGCGCCTGATCGTCGGGGGCGGCAACCACCCCATGGCACCGAATTATTGGCAATCTGTACGAGACGCGCAACCGAAGCATCTGCCGATTGAATTCCTGGGATATGTGCCAAACAAAGATGTTCCTGATCTGTTTCGCTCCAGCTCGATTCTGGTGATGCCATACGATTCGTCGACCGGTTCCAGCGGGCCGGCCCATCAGGCCTGCGAGTACGGCGTTCCCATCGTCTGTGCCGATATCCCCGACTTTCGCTGCATGGCCGCCGACGACGATATGGCCATTAGCTTTTACAACACCGGCGACGCCGCGAATCTCGCGGACAAACTGGTCACTATCCTCAAATCCCCGGATCTGCAGCGCCAGATGGCCCAGCATAATTACGAAGCCGGCATTCAGATGAGTATGGCGAGCGTCGTGCGCAACTATTTGCGCTGGTTTGAACTGCATCAGACGAAGCGCACCATTGCCGGTTTCCGCAAAAGTCGCCGCCGCAAATGGCTTCCTTCCTGGTCGCGGCGACTCACCAAGTCTCCAGCGGACTGGACCCTGGACGCGGATCTCCTGCCTGGGGAAGGAGATACTGCAGTCGGCGTCCTTGCAGAGTCAGAAGCCAATGCGCCCGTGGGTGCAGGTGCGGCAGAGGTGTCTCCTGTCCGCAAGCCGCACACTAAATCCCATTCTTCCGCCAAGCGTCCGGATAGCGATGGCTATGCAGATGCAGGCTAGTCATCAGCAGGACAGTTAGACGGTTTGCGAATACAACCCGCGTGGCGCACCTTGGCGTCCAAGCGTTAACTGTCCCCCCTCGGATCGCGCGGCCAAACGCGCGGCGCCCGGCAGGAGAACACGGTGATTAGTTCTAAAATGACGCGCAGCATTTGTTCTGTAGCTTTGTTCGTTTCTATCTGCCCTCTCTTGTTATCGATCGCGGGATGCGGGTCCAGCTCCGGCTCACAAATAGTTCCTCCGCCCGCCGTGGCCATCAGCGCTAGCCCGGCTTCCATCAACGCCGGGGCTTCGTCTACTCTCACGGTAACTGCGACCAATGCCGACTCTGTCACGATTACCGGGACGGATGGAAGCAGTTATACGATGCAGGGTGTCGGAGGGACGCAAAGCGTTACGCCGAATGCAACGACGACTTATACGGCAACGGCGGATGGCGGGGCCGGTAAAACAGCAACCGCGACCGCGGTCGTGACGGTAGCAGCCGTCGCAGCTCCCACGGTCACTATCTCCGCGAATCCAACGACAATTGCAGCAGGGGGCTCCTCCGTTCTTACCGTTGTGGCCACCAATGCCACCACAGTCACCGTCACAGGCTCGGATAACAGCAGCTATACCCTGGCCAGCACTGGCGGCACGCAATCGGTCACCCCCACCGCCACCACGACGTATACAGCAACGGCCACCAATGCCGGGGGGAGCACCACCGCTACGGCTACCGTGACCGTATCAGCGGCCGCGACCACCGTTACCATCACGGCGAATCCCGCATCCATCGCATCGGGCGCCTCTTCCACGTTGACCGTTACCGCTGCGAATGCTACCGGCGTGACGATCAGCGGGACGGATGGAAGTTCCTATACGCTGACTTCCACCGGCGGCACGCAAGTCGTGACCCCGACGCAAACCACCAGTTACACCGCGACGGCCACGGGAGCCGCCGGCAACGCCACAGCGACTGCGACGGTGACCATCTCTTCGACGGGACCGCCAACGGTTACGATTGTTGCGAATCCCACTACCATCATCGCCGGCAATTCGTCTGTGCTTACTGTGACGGCGACCAATGCCACTACGGTCACCATTTCTGGCAGCGACAGCAGCAGTTACACACTGGCGCCGGCAGGCGGCACTCAATCTGTCACGCCCGCCTCGACCACCACGTACACCGCCACTGCCACCGGGTCCGGCGGAACGATTTCCGCGACGGCCACCGTCACCGTCGATCCTGTTGGCAACGTGGATGCCATCGACCACGTCATCTTCATGCTGCAGGAGAACCGCACCTTTGACTCCTATTTCGGCATGTTGAATCCTTACCGCGCCGCCAATGGCTGGACCAGGGGCGCCGACGGCAATACCTATGCCGTTGACGGGATCGACGACAAACTGAGTACCATCAGCAACAGCGACGACGCCGGCGATAAATATTCACTGTTTAAACTCGCCAGCACTTGCATTGACGATGATTCTTCAGCGTGGCTGGAAAGCTATGGCGACGTCAACACCTACAACTTTGCAGCGACGCGGCCGATGCAGATGGCTGGATTTGTGCACACCGCGGAGGGCTTCGCGAAAAGTTGCAACGCCAATGGCGGCTGCTCCGGTAACTTTACGGACACGAACGGCCAGCGCGCCATGGGGTATTACGATCAGGATTACCTGAACTACTACTACTACATGGCGTCGCAATTCGCGATATCCGACCGCTGGTTCTCGCCGGTTTCGTCGAAAACCGTGGACAATCGCATTGCAACCATTACCGGCGGCACCACCCAGGGTCTAACCAAGGATCCCGGCAGCGACGATCATCTGCCGCAACTCAGTATCAATAACATCTACGAGGAACTGGATAACGCGAAAGTCTCGTGGAAGATCTACTACACCGTCAATATGGCGGATTGCCTCGACGAGGACGACTGCCCCAATGCCAGCGGCAATTCCAAGATGCCGGCGACGGACTTCAACTACCTGACGTACTCGGCGAAGTACATGTACTCCAATCCTTCAGGAGGGACATGCACGCCGCCGACGGAGCCGTCGAGTGTGGTGGGCGATTCCAGTAACTCGTTTTGCGTCGACCGTAACCATATCGCGCCGATTTCGCAGTACTACACCGATCTCGCGAACGGCACGCTGCCCAGTTATGCCTTCATTGAGGCGGGCTATGGCAACAATGACGAGCACCCCGGGTCGGGCCAGTCCATCCTGAATGGCCAGCAGGAAGTTGCAAAGGTCGTGGCGGCGCTAATGGGCAGCACTTCGTGGAAGGATTCTGTCTTCTTCTTTGCGTACGACGAAGGCGGTGGACCCTACGAACACGTTCCGCCCGTGCCCGGCCATTCGAATGACAATACCGACGCTATGGTCGGCGGCGAGGCCTCATCCAGCATTCCGGATATCGCCAGCATTTCTGTCAACCCGGATACGAACCCGAAATACTGGCCCTGCGTGCCGCCGGGCGGAACCGCCACGCTCCACTGCGATCTCAGCAGCAGCGAACCAGGCGCTGTATCGACGGACGCCCCGGCCGAGCAGGGTTTTGCCGCCCAGCTTGGTTTCCGCGTGCCAGACATCGTGATCTCGCCCTTCTCGCGAGCGCACTATGTCTCGCACATCCCCATGGATCACACCGCCGTCATCAAATTCGTAGAGAGCCGTTTCATCGGCTCCTCCGCGAGCCTGACCGCGCGCGATGCGGCGCAGCCCAACCTGCTCGACTTCTTCGATTTCACCGGCATTCCGTGGGCTACACCGCCAACTCCGCCTACTCCGAAGTCCGATCCCAATAACACTCTCTGTACCCCAGCTACCTTGCAGTAACTGCAGCAGAGAAACCGGCAATCCTCAAACCCGAGGTTGCCGGTTCGTTCGTCTTGAGTTACTGCGCCGGATGATCGGCCGGAGTTACTTCGTACGGCCGCATCATGTCGTTGTCTTCGTGCTCGAGCATGTGGCAGTGATAGACGTAGCGGCCGGTATACCCTTCAAAGCGGACGAGGATGGTGAGCACCTCTCCGGGGCTGACGACTGCCGTGTCCTTCCACCCCGCCTCGTTGGGCGCCGGCGATCGCCGCGCACCAACCAGAGCAAGCCGTCCCTGACTGAATGCTCCGGCGTCGAATCCCTGACGCTCCAGGATTTGAAACTGTACCAGATGCAAATGCATGGGGTGCGCGTCGTCCGTCGTATTTATGAACCGCCATTTTTCCAGGCTGCCCAGCATTGGTGTTTCCGTCACCGGATCGTCATAACCCTTGCTATTAATGCGGACGCCGAGAGATTGCCCCGATGGATCCATCAACTCGGTCAGCACAAAGTCGCGGGTCTTCACCGCATGCGCCGCATCGTACCGTTCCATAGCAATCGGGCTCGGCAGGCTGAACGCTTTTCCTGCGCCTGCATGGGGCAGCGTTACGCGAAACTGCATCAGCTCGTTCAGCGGTGGATGCTGCAGAGTCAGCACCGTCCATCCAGGATAAGGCGAGGCGGCATCGTTGGATAGCGTGACGGTTTTCCCCTGAAGCCCAGCGAAGTCCACGATCAAATCCGCGCGTTCGGCGGGTCCCAGCAGCAGTTTTTGCAATTCTACCGGCGCGGCCAGGAAGCCTCCATCGGATCCGATCTGGTGAAACGGCACCAGCGATGGCACATCTGTCGCGTGGCGCGCCAGGTTGAAATACAAATGGAAGAATCGCGAATTGGCGCCGTTCAGAATGCGCAGCCGATACTTCCGCGGCTCCACGTCAAGGTACGGATAGACCGCGCCATTAATAACTGGCAGGTTGCCGAAGAATTCCGGGCCCCACTTGCCCTGTGGCGTCAGGGAGCCATCTTCGTTGGTCGGCGCATAAAGGAGCTGTCCCCGGTCGTCCAGGGTTCGATCCTGCAGGACCATGGGAATCTCATAGTCCCCGGCGGGCAGATTCATGCCCACCTCACGCTCGTCGCGCAGCAAATAGAATCCCGACAACCCCGCGTATACGTTGAGGCGCGTGATGCCGAGAGCGTGATCGTGATACCACAAGGTCGCTGCCTGCTGGTCGTTTGGGTAGTGATACTCGACCGATTGCCCAGGCGTGAACCATTTCTCCGGCAGGCCGTCGCTTTCTGAGGTCGTGCGCGATCCGTGCAGATGGGGCACCGTGCGCACCGCCGGCGAAGGCGGCATGGCCCCGTGAATATGCGGATCGATGGGGAAGAGATGCCGCTGCGGCAGATCGTTCGTCCAGGTCACTTCAACAGGTTTGCCGCGCATCGCTTCAAACAGCGGGCCTGGATACTGCCCTTCATACCCCCACAACTTCGCCGGCGGCAGCTGCGAGTGCAGTTGCTTTTCAAACTCCACCATGCGGACGTGGTAGGCAGTCGTGTTCCCGAGCGTGCTGTGCGGCTCCATCCGCCGAAACCGCGGCAGGGGATCGATATAGCGGTCGAGCGTCGCAGGTGTACGCCAGGACTTCTCCGCCGCGTGACTGCCCGGCAACAGAAGTGCACCGGCGCGGCTGCCAGCAGCCAGGGCTGGCGCCGATGCCGCACACAGTTTAAGAAAATCCCGCCGGTTGACGGATGCCATCTACTCCATCGTAATCTGGCTGGCCACGTAGCGGGATCCGTCGAAGTTCGCGGTCACCCTCACCATCGCTCCTTCATGCAATTTCCGGGCGATGGGGAACTGCGCTGCGTCAAAGAAGAACTGGTAGCTCTGGTTATCGCGCGGATCCACGATCGTCAGCTCGCCATCGTGCACATCCAGCAGGGAAATGTTGCCGCTGAAGGTGAAGGCTGCGCCGGGCGTCGCCAGGATATCGATATGGGTGGCAACGCCTTCCCCATTGCGTCCCGCCGGATTGAATTTGACATCCACCAGCGTCCCGCGCGCCAGATCGTCCATGCCGCGCTGGCCGCCGGCAAAGCTGCTCTGGCCGACGCGTTCCACCGGCGTGCCATTGGGTACGCGCAGGCGAATCGGCTGACGCGACAGCGATGCGTTGAGCACCAGAATGCCCGGTCCGGGGTCATAGCTGATAATTTGCCCCTGGCATTCGCCTTCCGGCAGCTCCGACAACATATGGATGCGCAGCGCAAACACCCGGTCGCCATCCAGCGTGGTCTCAATGGATGCGTGATTGTCCGGCTTCAGAGACAGGATGGGAATCCTCTGGCCGTTGCGGTAGGCCTGCGTCCGCTCATCGAAGAGGATCTTCATCGTCTCGTTTCCGCCAAAGACTTTCAGCGTAATTTGATCGCGCACCGGATCCACGCGGACGATCTTTCCGCCAATCACTGTGCTTTTGCCCGTCGGAATCGGCGGCAAATTCTTTGCTTCCGGCGCGACGGCCGGTGGCGGAATAGAGTCCTGTCCAGTTGTTGGAATAGAACTGTTTTGCGCGGTGGGAAGGGAAGATTGCGCCATAGCCAGGCTGCTGGCCATCGCGACTGCGCACAGACATATCATTTTGTAGAACGTGGCTTGAGGCATCGTCGGCAAGTCCTTGGATGACGCCTGCATCTGTGCGGTGGCCTCGCGCTTGCATTTCCTCATCGGCATTCGCGGTGCCGCGGCAACACATCGCGCTCATCCGCATCCAATACCGCATGTCCCTACGGCCCGAATGTTTAGCCCGATCGGGAACCATCTGACAAATATGCGTGTAAACCGGCTTCAACTCATTGCCGCGCTGGGAGTGATCGTTTGCGCCGCGGTTCCGCTCGCCCAGGCTGCCCGCGACCTCCATATCTCGATTCCCCTGCGCAGCAAGCTTACGCCGGTGCAGCGCCTGAATCGCGAAGGCGTCGAGGCTGTCCAGAAACACCAGTACGACAAGGCGGAAGCCCTCTTCTATAAGGCCTATCTCTTCGATCCAGTTGATCCATTCACGCTCAACAATCTTGGCTATGTGTCTGAGCTGCAGGGGCAGCTGGAGCGCGCTGAGACCTTCTATAAGCTCGCAGCGGAGCAGGGCTGCGGCGCCATCATCGATCGCAGCGATGAGAAGGATTTGCGCGGCAAACCCATGATGGACGCGATCGACACGCTGAAGAACACTCCGATGCGCGTGAACCGCATGAATATTCGCGCGCTCGAACTGCTGGCTCAGGATCACGGCTTCGCGGCCGAGGCGGTCCTCGAGCAGGCCCAGAAGCTGGATCCGCAGAATCCTTTCACACTGAATAATCTCGGCGTCGCCAGCGAAGCCGTTGGCGACTACCAGGACGCACTGAAGTATTACGACGAAGTCGCGTCTTCCGGAAGCAAAGATCCTGTAGTGATCAGCCTCAAGGCTTCCAGCCGCGGCAAGCCAGTCTCCGAAGTTGCTGCACACAGTGCGGCAAATTTGCGCAAAAAAATGCGCAACATGAATGTCAGCCGGGAAGAAGCCACAATGCTGGAGCTGCGCGGCGTCTATGAAGTGAATGAGAACAATTGGGACGCAGCGAAGCAGGATTTTCTCAATGCGTATAAGGCCGATCCCTACAGCGCCTTCACGCTGAACAACCTTGGATACGTCTCAGAACGCGATGGCGATTTGGAGACGGCGCAGTTCTTTTATGACCGGGCTCGTAAGGCCAGCGATGCCAACGCGCGCGTGGGTCTCGCGACTCAGGCCGGCGCCCACGGCACACGCCTGGCCGCCGTCGCCAACACCAGCACGCATGAAGTGGGCAGCGAACTGCAAGAGTACACGCAGGAACGGCATAGTGAAACGGGACCCATTGAACTGACGCCGAGATATGGAGTCTCGCAGCCCGAAGCAGCGCCTGCCGCTCCGCACGCGAATCAACAGATTCCGCAACCGTAACGAGGAATACCGCTAACTTATGCCGAATCAGCCTCCATTCAACGCTTCCAGCGATCTCATGGTCATGCTTTCCCGGTTGCTGCTCACGCCGGGCGATGCCCAGACCGCGTTTGCCTGCCGCGCCATGAGCCGTGCAGATTTTGACGCTTTCGTCGCCCTTGCCAACACCAATCACGTCATCGTGCGCGGGGTGGAGATTTTTCGCGGCATCGTTCTTGAAGCCGGGGATACCACCCGCGCTGAGTGGGCTGAGACCGCGCTGGCCGCTGAGCGCGCACGCATCGCGAGGGCCGTCGACTTCCTTGCGGAGATTTGCAGTGCCTTCCAGGCCGATCACCTCGATGTCACGGTGATGAAGTCGCTCGATCACTGGCCCGACCTCGGCAGCGACCTCGATCTCTACTCCGGCGCAACGCCTCAGGCGATCTGCGCGATGATGACCCGGCGGTTTGGCGCGCAAATTGCAACTCGGAGCTGGGGAGACCGACTAGCTTGCAAGTGGAATTTCGAAATCCCGGGATTGCCGGAGCCAGTGGAAGTGCACATTGGCCGGCTCGGTCAGACCGGCGAGCAAACCCTGCTGGCTTCGCGCCTGCCGGGCCGCTCGCGCCCCGTACAGATGAACGGTCACACGTTTCGCGTACCCTCAGCGTCCGATCGGCTCATGATTTCCACGCTTCAGCGTATGTATCGGCACTTTTACTTCCGGCTGTGCGACATCGTCGACTCCGCAACCCTGGTCACGTCCGGGGATCTCGACTTCAGGGAACTGCGGTCGGCGGCTCAGGATGCCGGCATCTGGGAGGGAGTCGCAACCTATCTGATGATTGTTTCGGATTACGTAATGCAGTATCGGGGCACAGACCTCGGCCTGCCGCAATTTGTAAAGGATTCCGCTCGTTTTGGCGGCGAACTCGTTTACTTCGCCCGGGACTTTATCCGCGTTCCGATTATGCCGCAGTCCGCTGGTCTCTATCGTACCCAGCTCACCGGACTGCTGCGCAAACGGGAACTGACCAGCAGCGCTCGCCTCGGCTTGTTGCCGTGGCTGGCCACCGCGGCAGCCGTCGGACACAAGCTCACCGGCAGCGATAAAGGAATTTGGTAACTGTGTTTTTGGGGTTCTCGGCGGCACGCCAAAGAATGTGCGCGAGTTTCCTGAGCACGATAACGACCGCCATCATCAAGGAGGAGCCGGGCGTTCTGCCTCCCGGTAAATAATTATGGGCTATCCCGTTCTCAAGACCACTGAACTCGAATCGCAAAACGATCTCTCCGCCGTGCGATCCAGCAGCGGCCTGTACCTTTGCTCGAAGCCCGTTGTGTTCGGCAAGGCCCTCCCGGAGCAGTCGCTCTGGGGCGGACTGATCGGCAATATTAAGGACACGCTGTTTCCGCCGAAGCAGCCGCCTCTGCATTTGACCTCGCACGCAGTGCCAGTGTCTGATCCGCTGGCTGTGAAGCGCGATCCGACTTCCAGCACCATCTCCTTCATCATGCACGTCGTCATCATCACGGCGGTGCTCTGGTTCACGCTCACCGCGCACACTCACGTTGTGGTGAAGCCGGCGCAAATCATCACGCCGATCACCTTCCGGCCCTACATTCCCCCAACCATTACGGCTCCGAAAGCCATGGGCGGCGGAGGCGGAGGCGGCGCGCACCAGATCGTCGAGCCCTCCAGGGGACATCTGCCGAAGATGGTGAAAGTGCAGACGGTGGCTCCGCAGATCCTCAAGATCGACAATCCGAAACTGGCGCAGCCGGAGTCGATTCAGGTTCCGCAGCAAATCAAGTTGCCGTCGAACACCGCTATGCCCAACGTCGGCATGCCGAACTCCCCGCAGATCGCCATGGCCTCGCAGGGATCAGGCAGCGGGTCGGGCTTTGGTCAGGGACTCGGCGGCGGCATTGGCTCCGGCCACGGCGGCGGCCTCGGGTCGGGTACGGGCGGTGGCTACGGCGGCGGCATCATGAGCGTCGGCGGCGGCGTTTCCGCTCCTCAGCTCATCCACTCCGTTCAGCCTGAATTCACCGACGAAGCTCGTCAGCAGAAATATCAGGGCGTTGTCGAAATCCAGTTGATCGTCGATTCCAATGGCAATCCGGAAAATGTCGAAGTGGTGAAACATCTCGGCATGGGCCTCGACCAGAAAGCCATCGAAGCCGTGCGGCAGTATAAATTCCACCCGGCCATGTTCCAGGGCCATCCGGTCCCGGTGCGGCTGGTTGTCGACGTCGACTTCCGCCTTTACTGAGCGGGAGCAGGTCGATTCTTGGCGGAGCCGTTCGCGGCTCCGCTTTCTTTTTGCCTGCAGATCAAAGGTCGCGATTGAGGATGTCTAAATACTTCGCATAAGTGAATAAGCGGTTGCGGCGCTTGCCGCTCGACTCCCGCAGGATGCCGGCATCGCTCAGCCGCTGGACGGCCGCGGAAGCGGTGGGAAAAGTGAGTTGCGCTTCTCGAGCCGCTTGCTGGATCGAGAGAATCGGATTTGCCTGGGCGAGCTCGTAGATCCGTAGATGCCATTATTAAGGGATAAGGGCGTAACTTTTAATAGCGCGAGACGCTATTCAACGTTCGCCTTGAAGCCCGTCGACAGGATCGGATCAAGAATGCAAAGGTAGAGATCGAGAGTGGATGAACAAAGGTTTACAACGGTGAGGTGCGTAGTCCACGTGGCCTGCACGTGGCGGACGGCCGAGTGACTGCAGGCGAGGGGCGCGAGTCTGTTATTTTCCTACCAGCTACCAGCTCTCGCTCACGGGTGGTCCGTCCCCTGCTGGATCTCCTGTGCCGCCTGTGCTTCCGTGGCGTGCATCTTCTTAATTTCCTGGGGATAGTAGCCGTTCTTCGTGCGCACCGTCAGCTGCCTGTGCTTCGGCCCGAAGGCCTCTACGTGCACCCGCCGGTAGCCGCCCAGTGACGGCGATCGCGTCGAGTGGTAGCCCACGGTGTATTGGTTGCGGATCACCTGCGCCACTTCCGTCGCAATCCCTTCCACATCCTGCAGCGACTGCGGAAAGTAAGCGATGCCGCCGGTTTCATCGGAGAGGGTCTGGAGCGCATTCCGCGCGTCATCCGCTTCCCGCTTGCTGGGGGCGTCGTAAAGCAGGCCAATTGTATACACCACCGGGCCGTTCAGCGCCTGCACCCGGCGCACCGCTTCCGCCAGCGTGAGACGCGACGCGTTGTCGTCGCCATCCGTAATCACCAGCAGAACTGGCTTCGACCGCCCATGCTTGGCAAGCTCATCCGCCGCCGCAACCACCGCATCGTAGATCGCCGTGGTGCCGCGCGCGTCGTAATGCGAAAGTCCCTTTTCCAGATAGCTGATGTTCGAGGTGAATCCCTGATCGAGGTAAGCCTTGTCGTTGAAATTGACGATGAACGCTGCGTCCTGGGGGTTCGATTGGCGTACCAAATCGAGCGCGGCTTCGTCTACCGTTTCGCGCTTATCCCGCATCGACCCGGAATTGTCGACCAAAATCCCCAGTGAAATCGGCACGTCGCGGTGTTCAAACGACGTAATCGTCTGCGGCACGTTATCTTCCCAAACCCGGAAGTCCTGCTGCGTCAAATCCGTGACCAACTGGCCGTTCTCATCAACAACCGTGCACGGCAACAAAACTTCGTCCACGTTCTCGTGCAGCGTATAAGTATTGTTCCCCTGCTTGGTTGCGGTCTGAGCGGTCGTCGGCTTTACCGGCCCGTTATCCGCGGCATCGGGCGACAGCACTGGATCGCGGTCGACATCCAGATTCGGCTGGATCTCCCGGCGTGTGTAATCCTGGTTGGCCGCGGCAGTTTGCGCCGGCTGATTTTGCGCTATTGCCGGCATGGCAACGCCGCCAATGGGCAGGAGGATGACCGGGATTACCGCCCGGAGAACGCGCGATCGTACGAAATGCATTGCGAGCATAGGTTGTCGTGGGGAGTTCGAGACTCCCGCAAGCTATGACACCTCAGATGCAAACCGGGAGGGAAAGGAACGCAGCGGCAGCGGCGGATTTCCCTCAAAATCAGCAAAATCCCGGATTCTCCGGCTGAGCGCGCCCGGCGCCGGGTTCAATGCACGGTTATCCCATAGAAATCCGGTTTACCGGGAGCCAGGGAAGAGTCGATAATGAAGTGCGCCGATCCTGGTGAGATGGGAAAACGTTTGCTCGAACGGAAGGGGAATTTCAAGTGGCCATTGTCGCAGGTGTGGATTTCGGGACGCTGAGCGTCCGCGTGTCGATCATCGACAGCGAACGCGGCCGGCTGGGAACGGCGCTGGGCAAGTATCCATTGCATCGCCGCCGCGAAGACCCCGATTACGCGACGCAGTCGCACGCGGACCACATGCGCGCCCTGGCGGAGGCCACCCGGGCAGCCGTCCAGGCAGCCGGCGTCAGCGGCGACGACATTGCCGCTATCGCGCTCGACACTACCGGCTCCAGCGTCATTCCCGTCGACGCCTATATGCAGCCCCTCGACGAGTACTACCTCTGGTGCGACCATCGCGCCAAATCCGAAGCTCAGGAGATTACTGCGCTCGCTCACAGCGAAGCCCTGGAAGCGATCAAGTGGTGTGGCGGTGTCTACTCGCACGAGTGGGGCTTTGCCAAACTGCTGCACTGGCTGCGTCACAACCCTGATAAACGCGCTCAACTCGCCTCCGCGTTTGAGCATTGCGACATGGTGGCCGCCACGCTCTGCGGCATCACGGATCCGCGCCAGGCAAAGCGCAGCGTCTGCGCCATGGGTCACAAATGGATGTGGAATCCGAAGTGGGGTGGTCTGCCGCCCCAGGCATTCCTCTCCAAACTCGATCCGCTCCTCGACGGCATTCGTGAAAAGCTGGCCGGCGATTACGAAACCTCCGACCATCTCGCCGGACACCTCTCTTCAAAGTGGGCCACTGAACTCGGCCTGCGCGCCGGCATTCCTATCCCCGTCGGCGCTTTTGACGCCCATTGGGACGCGCTCGGCGCCGGATGCCGGGAAGGCGACGTGGTCAACGTGGTCGGCACCTCTACCTGCATCATCGCCATGGCGAAGGAGACGCGCCTCATTCCCGGCGTCTGTGGCGTCGTCCCCGGCAGCGTTCACCCGCAATTCACCGGCATCGAGGCTGGGCTTTCCGCCACCGGTGACATTTTTGAAGCCATCGCCCGCCGCGCCGGCACCCAGGTCGCCGATCTGTCGAAAGGCCTTGAGACGTATCGATCCGGCCAAACTGGCCTGCTGCGCCTCTCCTGGGACAACGGCGACCGCACCGTTCTCGTGAACGCGGAACTCGGCGGTATCACGCTCGGCTGGAACCTGGTGCACACCGCGCAGGACGAGCTATTCGCCGCTATCGAAGGCACAGCCTTCCACACCCGCATCATCCTCGAGCGTATGGCGGAGTATGGCGTGCCCGTCGAGCGCGTCATCAATGCCGGCGGCATTCCGCAGAACAACGCTGTGCTCAATCAGGTTTATGCGGACGTGCTCGGCAAACCCGTTCTGGTGCCTGCCAGTATCCCCACCAGCCTGGGGTCCGGCATCTTTGCCATGCTCGCTGCCGGAGCTTTCCCCACCATTCAGGCCGCGCAGGACTGCCTCTGCCCGCAATATGCCGTCTTCACACCGCGCCCTGCGGCAACGGCGGTTTGCGACCAGCTCTACACGCTCTATCGCAAGGTCTACTTCGGCCTGGGCACACGCACAGCGGAGCCCTGCGCCCCTGGCGACGTGCTGCCCGAACTGCGCAGGATCGCCAGCGAGGTGCGGGCGACCGCGTAGCAGATTGGCTCCAATCAGTTACATCCGCCTGTAAAAATCGTATTTTCTGCCATTTCCGATTTCGCTTGACAGCATTGCAAATCGCGATATGATGATTGCGATCTGCAATAAAGCTATGAAACTAGGCGAAAAACTCCGTTATCTGCGCGAAGTCGAAGGCAATCTTCGCGGCATGGGACGCGCTATGACCCAACAGGAGCTGGTGCGCGCCATCCGCGCGGAAACCGACTCCGCCTTCAGCCAGAGCTACCTGTCGCAGATCGAAAGCGGCGCGCGGCCGCACCTGACCAACACCACGCGCCAGGTGCTCGCGAAATTCTTCAACGTCCACCCTGGCTACCTGGTCGACGATCCCGAGGGCTACCACGTGGAGTTGCAGAGCGACGCCCGCATGCTCGAAGACAAGCTGGATCTCTGGCTGGTGAGCGGCGCGGAGCGTTTCCGCCGCGATCCTGAACTGCGCCAGGCTCTCCTGGCCGTCGCGCGTCACGACGAATCGCGGCGCTGTCTGCTAATGCTGCGCGCCGTCATCGATACACCCGGTCTTGTGGATCGCCTGCTCGACGTCCTCACCACCGGAGGCAGTACCCACACGGCTGCACCCGCGCGGCCTGTACCGCCGGCGCGTCCTGTTCCGCGCGCGCAAACCAGCACGCCCGCCCGGCACGGCAAAAAAAGCAGCAGGGAGGTTGAGGGATGACTACCTTTTATCTCATTTGCTTCACGCTCGGTCTTTCGCTCACGGTTCTGTCCGCACTGGGTGCGTTCACGCACCTGCACGTCGGACACCTTCACGTACACATCCATACGGGCCACACCGTGGGGCACACGGTTGGCCACGCGCCGCAAGTTCGCGGAGGAAGGTCCAGCGCCAGCCCCATCAACGGATTCACGCTGGCCGCGTTTCTCTGCTGGTTCGGCGGCTGCGGCTTTCTGCTCTCGCGCAGTGGCGACTTTGCCTTCCTGGTCGTGCTGCTGTTAGCCACAGTCACCGGCCTCGCGGGTGGCTCGATCCTGTTTTGGTTTCTCGCCAAAGTCCTCTTGCCGCATGAGAAGGAGCTGACCGCGGCCGACACCGCCATTCAGGGCGTTTTTGGCATTGTCACCGCTGCCATCCGCGAAGACGGCACCGGCGAGATCCAGTTTTCGCAGAATGGCAGCCGCCATTTTGCTCACGCGCGCAGCGACACCAGCACCATGCTGGCGCGCGGTACTGAAGTGGTCGTGATGCGCTACGAGCAGGGCATCGCGTATGTGCGCCCGTGGGACGAAGTTGCCGGCGAGGCATCGTCCCCGGTCGCGAACCTTCCCTCTCACAACAGTAACGGTCCTGATGGAAAGGATCAGGCGTTATGACAAGCACCTACACAATTGTTGTTATTGGACTTGGTCTGCTGGCAGTGATCATCCTGACCGGCATGATGGCCAGAATGTTTCGCAAAGCCGGCCCCAACGAGGCCCTCATCGTCTATGGCTTCCGCGGCCCCCGCATCATCAAGGGCCACGGAACCATCATCTTCCCCATGGTGGAAAGCTGCCGCGAATTGTCGCTGGAGCTGATGTCGTTTGACGTGGCCCCGCAACAGGATCTGTATACAAGACAAGGCGTCGCCGTCACTGTCGAAGCCGTTGCGCAGATCAAAGTCCGCAGCGATCAGGAATCCATCCTGACCGCAGCCGAACAGTTCCTCACCAAGACGCCGCCTCAGCGCGAAGGCCTCATCCGCCTCGTCATGGAAGGCCATCTGCGCGGCATCATCGGCCAGTTGACCGTCGAGCAAATCGTCAAAGAACCGGAAATGGTCGCTGACCGCATGCGAGGCACCTGCGCCGATGACATGAGCAAGATGGGACTCGAAGTTGTGTCCTTCACCATCAAGGAAGTGCGCGACAAAAACGAGTACATCACCAGCATGGGCCGTCCCGACATCGTGCGCATTAAACGCGATGCCGATATCGCATCTGCCGAAGCCGAGCGCGACACGGCCATTCGCCGCGCCAACGCCACTCGTGAAGCCGCTGTAGCGAAAGCCGCTGCGGACCAGGAGCGCGTGCTGGCCGAGACGCAGTCGCTGGCCAAACAAGCCGAAGCGCAGCGCGACCTCGACATCTCCAAGGCGAATTACTCTGAGCAGAGCCGCAAACAACAGGCCGCTGCCGACAAAGCCTACGAGCTGCAGACCAACATCACGCAGCAGCAGGTGATTGCCGAACAGGTGAAGGTGCAACAGGTGGAGAAGGAAGGACAGATCAAGGTGCAGGAAGCAGAAATTCTGCGCCATGAGAAAGAGCTCATCGCCACCGTTCTGAAGGAAGCAGAGGTCAGCCGTCAGCGCATCGAAACCATGGCCGCTGCCGAGAAGACGCGCCTCACCATGGAAGCGGAAGGCCGCGCGTCCGCCATTCGTACCCAGGGCGAAGCGGAAGCCTCCATCATCTTCCAGAAGGGCGAGGCCGAAGCCAAGGCCATGAACGTGAAGGCCGAGGCCTACCAGGAATGGAGCCAGGCTGCCGTCGTTGACCGCCTCATCGCCAGCCTGCCGGAAATCGTGCGCGCTATGTCGGAGCCTCTCTCCAAGGTGGACAAGGTCACCATCGTCTCCACCGGCAACGAGGGTTCCGCCGGTTCGTACAAGCTCACCGGCGACATGACCAAAATCGCGGCGCAGGTGCCGGCGTTGTTTGAAGCGCTCTCCGGCATGGACCTCCGCGACCTCATGTCCAACGTGAAAAGCATGCGCCCGCGCGGAGACGGAAGCGGCAATGGTAACGGCGCCGGCATCGCACCCGTCCCGCCGGTCGTGGACGGCAAATAACCCAACCGGGCGGAGAGATTTGTCTCTCCGCCCAATTTTCCCCCAAAGGAGGAAATCGTATGGCACTCCTCGAACGTGTAAGCACATTGCTTCGCGCCAACCTGAACGATCTCATCGACAAGGCCGAAGATCCTGAGAAACTTCTCAAACAGCTGGTTCTCGATATGGAAAATCAACTCATGCAGGTCAAAACGCAGGTGGCCATCGCGATTGCCGACGAGCATCTGCTCGAAAAGAAACGCAAAGAGCATGAAGGCCTCGAATCCGAATGGCAGCGTAAAGCGGAACTGGCCGTCCGCAAAACCGATGACGCCCTCGCGCGTGCCGCCCTCGAACGTTCGCTGAGCCACAAGCAGATGGCCGCCGGCTTTATCCAGCAATTGGAAGATCAGAAAACCGAGGTGGAGACGCTGAAGAATGCGTTGCGCCACCTCGACCAGAAGCTGCAGGAAACGCGCAGCCGTTGCGAGTTGCTCATTGCCGAGCATCGCCGCGCCCGCGTGGTTGGCCGCGCCCAGCAGGCAAGGGAAGCCATCGGCAAGGCCGACCGCTCCACCAGCATCGATCGCATGAAGTCACGCATCGCCGGCGCGGAGGCACAGAACGTCGCATCGCGCGAACTGATGCAGGAAGACTCGCTCGACGATCGCTTCGCAGCTCTCGAGCGCGAAGATCAAATCGACGAGCTGCTGAAAAACCTGAAGGAGAATCACGCGAAGACCGCCTAAACAGCGGCCCACGCTGGACCAGGCCAGACTGGAACGAGCTACGCCTGCAGAATTCGTTCGCAGGCGACTGCGGCCTGGCCCAGCGAAATGCCGCCGTCGTTCGCCGGCACCGCCTGCTGGAAGAACACCTCGAAGCCATCCTCGCGTAACGCCGCGAGGCAGCCCTCCAGTAGCCGCGCATTCTGAAAGCATCCGCCGCTCAGGCAAACCCGCGTCAGCGCCAGTTCCGTGCGCATATGCCGGCAAACTTCCCCGATCACAGCAACCAGCGTGGTGTGGAAGCGCGCCGCAATGGCAGCCTGCGTTTCGCCTCGCTTCACGTCATCCACAATTTGCCGAATCATTGGCCGCATATCCACATCGAACGGCGAGCCGTCCGTCACGGCAAATTCATACGGCTTTGGCGCCGCGCCCGTCCACGCGTCGGCTGCGGCTTCCAGCATCGTCGCGGCTTGCCCCTCGAACGAAACCGTGTGCCGCAGCCCGATTAGAGAAGCGACGGCGTCAAATAATCGCCCAGCTGACGAAGTTGGAATCGTGCTGATGCCCCGCTGCAGCATCGCATCCACAATCCGCATCCGCTCCGGCGCCGCCATCTGCGTCCATCGGGCTCCCTCGGGGATCGCGCCCGCAAACGTGTCGAGCAGATAGCTGCGCGTCACGCGCCATGGCTCCCGCACTCCGGAATCCCCACCCGCCAGCAGTACCGGACGCAGCCGCGCATAGCGATCGAATCCCAGATAATCCGCAGCCAGGAACTCGCCGCCCCAAATCGTCCCGTCCGTCCCAAATCCCGTACCATCCCACGCCACGCCGATCACGCGACCCTCCAGCCCGTGCTCCGCCATGCAGCTGGCAATGTGCGCGTGATGGTGCTGCACGCCGATCGTTTGAAGGCCCGCGAGTTTCAGCGCGAACTGCGTGCTCAGGTACCCGGGGTGCAGATCGTGCGCCACCACCGTGGGCTGGACGTGAAACAGCTTCTTCATCCGCTCCAGCGTCTCTTCAAAGAATTGCAGCGTCCCATAATTCTCCAGATCCCCCAAATGCTGGCTGGGAATCGCGAATCCGGCCCGCGTCAGGCACAGCGTATTCTTCTGCTGCGCGCCGCACGCCAGCACCTCCGCCTCGCCGCGGCCCAGCCACACCGGCATCGGAGCATATCCGCGTGCGCGCCGCAGCAGCATCGGCACCCCCCCGGCCACGCGCACCACAGAGTCGTCCACGCGCGTGTGTATGCGCCGATTGTGATGGACGAACAAATCCGCAATCTCTGCAAGCTGTTCTTCAGCCTCGTGAGTTTCGATCACGATCGGCTCTTCGCTTATGTTGCCGCTGGTCATGATCAGCGCCGGCGCCGCGCTCCATTCCTCGTGCAGAATGCGGAAGAGGATATCGTGCATTGGCGTGCAGGGCAGCATCACACCCGTCGTGGGATTTCCAGGAGAGACACCCGGCGCCAGGTCCGCATCTGCCCGTCGCCGCAACAGCACAATGGGCCGCTCCGGACTCACCAGCGCGGCGCGCTCCTCCGCTGAAATGATGCACAGCGATTCGGCCGTCTCCACATCGGCCACCATCACGGCGAACGGCTTCTCGCTGCGCTGCTTTCTGCGCCGCAAGGTCTCCACCGCAGCGGGCTGCCGCGCGTCGCAGGCGAGCTGATAGCCGCCAAGGCCCTTCCATGCGACGATACCGCCCTCGCGCAGAACTTTCGCAACTCGATTCAGCCGGTCGCGTGTGGTAGCAGGCGGCCAAACGAATTCTTCTGACTCGCCAAGACTCAACCGCGGCCCGCATCGCGGACACGCATTCGGCTGCGCATGAAATCGCCGATCCGCCGGATCCTTGTATTCCCGCTGGCAATCCTCGCACATCTCGAACTGCGCCATCGTTGTCAGCGGCCGGTCGTAGGGAACATCGAGGATGATGCTGTAACGCGGCCCGCAATTCGTGCAGTTCGTAAAAGGGTAATCGAAACGCCGGTTCGAGGGATCGCGCGTGTCCGCCAGACAGTCAGCACACACGCAAATGTCCGGCGGGATCAGCGCGAAAGCCGCCTCGCCGCCCTCGCTGTGGCGGATCGCAAATTCGGTCTCGCCCAAAACCGACATCTCGGTGCGATCAATGGCCGCAATGCGCACCAGCGGAGGAGCCTCATCCGGAAGCGCAGCCACGAACGCCTCGATCTCAGCGCCTGGGCCCTCGACTTCGACAAAAACGCCGCGCGGCGAATTTAGAACGAATCCCGCCAGCCCGTGCCGGCGCGCCAGGTTGTAGACGTATGGTCGAAAGCCGACGCCCTGCACCACGCCGCGAATCCGCAACTGCAGGCGAGTTGTGAGCTGGTCTGGAATTTGTGGCTGAACCCTGCCGACCATTATCGACCACGGCCGCCAGAGCCGGAAAGCCGCCAGCCTCATTCGGCAGGCGGCTCGCCACCAACCCGTTACGCTGCCTTCACGAATTCCAGCTCGAGCGTGATCGACACTTCTTCGCCCACCATCACGCCGCCCGTTTCCATCGCGGCATTGAAGGTGAGTCCGAATTCCCCGCGGTTGATCTTCGTCTTGGCGTGCACGCCGATGCGCGTGTTGCCCCAGGGATCCTTCACCGGCGCGGTGGGGCCTTCCACAGTAAATTCCACTTCCTTGCTCACGCCATGCAGGCTGAGCGGTCCTGCCACGATCAGGCTGCCATCTCCGCTGCGAGTTACGCGCGAAGAGGTGAACGTCATCGTCGCGAACTTCTCTACATCGAAAAAGTCAGCGCTCTTCAGATGCGTGTCGCGCTGAGGATCGCGTGTGTCGACGGTCGCAACGTCGATCGAAGCTTCCACATGCGACTGGGCCAGATCGTTCTCGTTGAAGGTGAGGGAACCGGTAACGCCGGTAAACTGTCCGCGGACGTTCGAAATCATCAGGTGACGGACGCGAAACTCGGCAATGGAATGCACCGGGTCGATCGACCAGGTGCTGACGGCGGATGTTGCAGGGGCGGATGTGCTCATATTGGGTCCTCCTCTTGCATTGGATTCAGAAGGTAGATAGTCGTTGCAACAAATAATATGTCGAAATGTTAAGCGAGCTTTTCCCGGCAGGCTCCCAGCAATGCCATCAACTGCTGCATACGGCCGCTGCCCAAAGATCCCAGCTGTTCCCGATGAATCTGGCAGATGGGTTCATCGAGCCGGGCCAGCAGCGCCAGGCCGTCCGTCTCAATGCGCACAAGGATCCGCCGCCGGTCGCAATCCGGGCGGGAGCGCGCGATCAGGCCGCGTTTCCCCAGCCGATCCAGGATCCGCGTGATGTCCGGCTCGCGGGTCAGCATGCGCCGGGAGATCTCGCCGCACAGCAGCCCTTCCGGCGCGCCCCGCAGGATCCGCAGAACGTTGTATTGCGTCGGCGACAGGTCTTCTGCCTTCAGTGCCAGCGCCGGTTGGCGGGCCAGATGGTCGGCCGTGCGCACCAATTCCACGAAGAGGGCCTCTTCAGGGCAGGGCGAAACCTTCCGGCGGTCGCGGGTTGGTCGACGCATGGGATGGAATATAGTCGTTACAACAAATAATGGCAAGAATCTGAGCTTCCCGCGAGTCAACCCAAAAGGGAATCAGCCTTCAATCGCAAGTTGATCGCCGGGTTCAATGCCGCATGCTTCGATCTGGCCTGGAGCCAGTTCCAGCACGCAGTGAGTCTTCATGCTCACACTGGTAACGCGGAACGGTCCCAGTTTCTTCCATACCTTCAGCACATGCAGGCTGCGGTCCAGGGCAACCACGTCGATGGCAAACATCATGAAGAAGGTATGCACACCCGAAGAAGGGCGGATGAGAATGCCGGTCCCGGCGTCGATGCCGCGCTTTCCCAGAAGGCCGAACAATCGCGACAGGGAGGTGTCGGCGAGACCGATTCGCGAGCCGATGGTTACAGCCTTCTCCGGGATGGTTACGGTAATGAGTTTCATGCAGGCGCCGCCCCGTCAACGCTCAGGCGGAGCCAGTTCTTTCTTTATGGTTCCGTTACGGAGTAGACAATTCCCCTGACACTGCAGGCCATGGCCATGCAGCGAGCGAGCGGGAAAATCCTGCTCCCGGAGAAGTATGCCGGCTTCCTGGCGAATTAAGCAGTTTTCTTTCTGCGGAAAATGATGATGGCCAGCACAACTACCGCCAGCACACCAGCAACTACCCGAAGTAGCATTGGTGAACCCATTGTCATCTCCTTTCCCGGCAAGCGCCGTCATTCCAAAATGTCGAACTCTGCGGTCCCGGCCAGATCAACAGCGCCTCTGGCTTACTGTCCAGCAAATCCCTTGGACAAGGCGAGGATGGCAGGACCAAGCAACACGATAAAAATACAGGGAAAAATAAAAAATACCAGAGGAAAAAGGATCTTGATCTTGGTTTTTGCCGCGGCTTCCTCCGCCCGCTGCCTGCGCCCGGTGCGTACTTCTTCCGCATAGCGGCTGAGTGCGCGGACGATTGGCGTACCGAATCGATCGGTCTGCGCCAACATGGCCACCAGAGCAATAAATTCAGGCAGCTTGGTGCGGTCCGCAAGGCCCTGCCACGCTTCCAGACGGGGTTTCCCCGCCTTTTGCTCCAGCGTGATCTGCGCGAATTCCTCGTTCATTTCCGGATAGCTGACCGCCAGTTCCTGACCCACGCGCAGGATCGCCTGATCAAGGCCAAGTCCTGCCTCTACGCAGATAACCAGCAGATCAATAGCGTCCGGGATTCCCTTCTGAATGTGTTTCTTTCTTTTCCGTACCGACCGGGTGAGCCAGATGTCCGGAAGCAGGTAACCCACGGCCGCGAGGCACAGGCACCAGAACATGGTGTTCTTCGCAATAAAGCTGCCGCCGATAATGCCCAGCAGGGGACCGACAAACCGGGCAACAAAATACACGTCCATTTTGCTGCCGCCCTTCATGCCGGCGCTCACAAAGCGCTGCCGCAGCTTCTCATCTTCCGACAGGCCCAGACGAGCCCGAAACGCTCTTGCGATGCTAAGCAGTTTATCTCTCGCCATCTCCTTGGTGCGGATGGTGCGCTTGTCCGGCCGTTCGCTGTTCACTACGTCCAGAATGCGCCGCGCCTCCACCGAGGGACGGAAAAACCACGGCGCGCCGATTAGTACCACGACGCAGAAGACGGCAACAGCGATGGCGATCAATAATCCTATATTCATAGGGGTCTCCTGCTATACCTCAATGCTGTTAATGATCTGGCGAATAAAGAAGGCCCCGAGCGCGATGAGGCCGACACCGACATAGATCATTTTCCGGCCAGCCGGCTCGGAGAACAAAGGCTTGGAATATCCCGGATCCGTCAGATTGATCAGGACCAGCATGACCACCGGCAGCGCCGTCAAAATCCAGCCGGTCAGGCGTCCCTGGGCAGTCTGTACGCGGATTTCTCCGTGGATGCGTTGCCGTTCCCGAATCACCGTGACCGTGCGATCCAGAATTTCCACCAGGTTGCCGCCGGTTTCGCGCTGCACCAGAATTGCCGTGACCAGCACGCGCAAATCCTGGGAGGGAACCCGGTCCACCATCTGCATCAACGCGTCGCGCAGAGGCAAGCCGAAGTTCTGTTGCCGAAAGACCTCGGCAAACTCTGAGGCCGCTGGTTCCGGCGATCCCTGAGCGACAATCTCAATCGAACCCGCAATGGAGTGGCCGGCGCGCAGGGCGCGGGCCATCATGTCAATCGCATGCGCCAGAGCCGTGTCGAACGCGCGCATCCGGCGATTGCGCATCCACGTGATTCTGCCCCACGGAATGACGGCCAGCAACACTGCCGCTGCTGCGTCGACCAGGACCCATGGATAGAGCAGGTAAGCGACGCCATATCCGACCGCCGCCGCGGCCACTGACTGCATCAGCACAACCGCAGCCGTAGTTTTGACCCCGGACTGCGTAACCCATCGCCCGATGCTCTCCGACGGCTTGAAATTGCCGAGGGTTTGGTCTACCCATTCGAAGCGGCTGGTCGCTGTCTTGCGCAGCAACTGTGCGGCCTCGACCGGCAGATCCCCTGACCCGGGCTGATGCACGGTGATCGACGCGATTCTCTGATCGATGACCTTGACGTCTTTTGCCGGTGCCGTAGCGATCAGGATGATCGTGACGGTCATCGCCATAAGAAGAAAAAAGATGGCTCCCAGAAGGTACATTGTGGACGCCCTCCCTCAAACTTCCATGACGTGGTCCATCAGTCCCGTTGGCAGCGGGATACCGACGGCCTTCAGCTTCTCTCCAAATTTCGGAGTGATGCCGGTTGCACGGAAGCGGCCTTTCACCTTGCCGTTCTCGCCGATGCCGTCCTTCTCGAAAACGAACAGATCCTGCATGCTGATGACATCGCTGTAGGCTCCCGTCAGTTCCGAGATATGCGTAATGCGGCGCGATCCGTCGCTCATACGCGCAATCTGCACGATGAGGTGAATTGCCGAAGCAATCTGCATGCGGATCGCCTTTTCCGGCAACCGAATGTCGCCCATCAGGCACATTGTCTCCATACGGGCCAGGCCGTCGCGAGGGGTATTGGCGTGAATCGTAGTGATCGAACCTTCGTGACCGGTGTTCATGGCCTGCAGCATGTCCATCGCTTCCTCGCCACGAACCTCGCCAAGGACGATACGGTCGGGGCGCATACGGAGAGCGTTGATGACCAGTTCGCGCTGCCGGATTGCGCCTTTACCTTCCACGTTCGGCGGACGTGTTTCCAGTCGCACCACGTGCTCCTGACGCAGTTGCAATTCGGCCGAGTCTTCGATGGTGACGATGCGCTCCTTGTCGGAGATGAAGCTGGAAAGCATATTCAGCAGCGTCGTCTTACCGGCGCCGGTACCGCCCGAGATCACGATGTTCAGACGGGCCTGCACCGCGCAGCGCAGCATCTCCAGCATGGGATGGCTCAGCGCCTTGTTTTGCAGAAGGCGTTCCGCGGTCAGCGGGGAAGAGCCGAATCGCCGAATCGAAAGGATGGGTCCATCGATGGCCAGCGGCGGAATGATCGCGTTGACGCGGGAACCATCTTTCAAGCGGGCATCGACCATGGGCGTCGACTCATCGACGCGGCGGCCTACCGCCGAGACAATCTTATCGATAATCTGCAGCAGATGACGGTTGTCCTTGAACGTCACATTCGTCCGCTGCAGTACGCCACGGCGCTCCACGTAGACGTTATTGCAGGTATTCACCAGAATGTCGTTGATGGTGTCATCCTGCAGCAGAGGCTCCAGCGGGCCCAGGCCGAACAGTTCGTCGAGAACTTCGTGGGCTACGCGATCGCGCTCCGTTGAACTGAGCGGTACGCCCTGCTCGGCAATCACCGTCTGAATCACGGCGAACAGCTGTTGCTGACCGGCGCGTGTCTCCTGCGCCTCGCCCAGCTTTTCCAGATCGAGGCGGTTGATCAGCTCCTGGTGGACGGCCGACTTGAGCTCCTGCTGTTCTTTCTCGCGGAGCGGCCGGCTGTTGGGTCCGCCATTGCGCAGGCCGGGAGCTGTGCGCAGCCCGGCGCTGTCAGGCCGTTGAACGATATTGAGGCTCAGGTCAGCCATGGTTATTCACTCTTCTTCTTACTCCACAGAGAAAAGCCCTTTTTGGCAGGCGAAACCTGCTTCATATCGCCGGAGCCGGTCAGAATTCCAGTCCAGCGCGAGAACTGCGATGCATATTCGGACTTTTTATCAGGGGAGACGGGTTCGCCAACGTTGATGGCGCGGAGGCATTCGAAATAGGCATTGCAGAGTCTCACTTCGACCGGGACTCGGATTGCCTTTTCGATCTGTTCGATTGCGATCGCGCCGTGGGAGGAGTAGCGGTTGATGATCACGTGCAGTCTCGACGACGTTGATTCATTGCGGCTGAGGCCGTCGATGTAACGGGAAAGATCGCGAATGGCGCCGATATCCGGCGTCGCAACAAGATAAATCTGGTCGGAGCGGTCCATGACCGCCAAACTCGCTTCCTCGAGCGAGGTCTGGCAATCGAGGATGACATAATCGTACTCTCCGCGCAGGAACTCCAGGGTCCGCTCCAGAGCATCCGGATCGACGGTACGCGACGGATCGTGGGTCTCCGGCGATGCCAGCACTTCCAGCCCGCTCGAATGTTTCGCGATAAACCCGCGCAGCAGGGCCGAATCCAGCCGGTTCACGTTGCGAATCAGCTCGTCGAAGTGGTACCGCGCCCCATCCAGCCCCAGATACAGGCACACATGCCCGAATTCGGCATGGTTGTCGATCAGCAGCACCCGCTTGCTGTGCTGGGTAACCAGGAAAAAGGCCAGATTCACGGCGATCGTCGTTGTGCCCACGCCGCCCTTGGAGCCAAAAAACGAGATGATGTTGCCCGTCGACCGCGTGCGGCCCATGGTCGCCGACCAGTGACGCTCCTGCCGGTCGAACGCGTCCGCCAGCTGGCGCGGATCGAGCGGCTTGCGCAGAAATTCATTGCAGCCCGCGCGCATCGCTGCCAGCAGCAGGTCCGGATCGTTGCGGCCCGACAGCGCTGCTACAAAGATCCTTCCGAAGAACAGCTGGTGCAGATAGCCCGCCGACTCAATCGCGCCGCGCGGATCCCGATCGAAATCGATGACCACGAATACTGCATCGGCACTCTTGGTCTCCTGCGAGATGGCTGCACGCCGCGTTGCGGATAGATATTCGTCAAAAGTTTCGTGCGTCAGGGTCCAGGGAAGCTGCGTGGCTGCCTGGACAATCCTGTCCGTCAAGTCCCGGTCGACGCCCACAGTCACCAGGGCCACCGCCAGAGTTTGCGAATTACCGGCCTGCTGGATCATGTCCTTAGTCCTTCGGTTCGACCACAGGTACGTCCTGCGGCACGGGTTGGGGCTGCGGCTGGGCCGGCGGCGTTTTAGGTGTCAGTTCCTTGTCGAATTTATGCGGTACGAGGAACGGGACCACCGCTTTCGGCTGCATCGCGGGCGGGTTGTCGGTCAGCGGGTCAACCAGCGTGGGCGTTACGATCACCGCCAACTCCACCACGGAATGCGTAGAAGATTTCGATTGAAACAGTCGGCCGAGGATCGGGATGTCGCCGATGCCAGGCACTTTTTGCAGCTCATCCGAGGTGCGGTTGTCCAGCAGCCCGCCAATGGCGAAGCTCTGCCCGCTCCTCAGCTCTACCTGCGTGTCTGCGCGGCGCGTGTCGATAGCGGGAATCGTGTAGCCGTCAATCTGCACCTCATTCGTGTAGTCGAGAGCGCTTACTTCCGGCGATACCTTCAGCTGAATCGTGCCATCCGGCAGCACGGTCGGTGTGAAGTCCAGCTTTACTCCATACGGCCGGAATTGAATCGTCACCGAGGTGAATCCGGTCCCGCCCTGCACCACCGGGAAGGGAAATTCGCCGCCCGACAGGAACGACGCCTTCTCGCCACTCATTGCCGACAGCGTCGGTTCCGCGAGAATTTGAATGATTTGCTTGTTTTCCAGATCCTGAATGGCCGCTCCGACGCCCAGAGCTTCGTTGTAATAGAACAGGCTGAGCAGGCTTTGAACTCCCAGCAGGCTCGACACCGTGGAATTGGAGGATGAGCCCGCACTTCCGGTGGTCGTTGACGCGACCGCGATCGCAGGGAATTGGCCCGTCGCAATATTCGAGGTGTTCTTGCCCGCCGTAAAGAAGTTAAAGCCGAGTTCCTGTGCGCGGGTCCGGTCGATTTCCACGACCCGCACCTTCAATCTGACTTGCGGCGTGTGCTGCGGCGCAATGATCAGCGAACTGGCCACGTTTTTCGAGTACAGCGCTGCCAGCTTCGTTGCCGAATCCGCAACCGCCGGGGTCGAAACCGTTCCCGACAGTCCAATCTGATCCTCGCGCGCGTCCACCTGGATGTTCTCCCCAGGCAGCGCTTCCTTCAGGGCCGTCCGGAACGCCTCAAGATCCACGTCCGCCGTCACCTGATAGGCCTGCGAGCCGCCCGTCTCATCCCAGAGAATCAGGCTGCTCGTCCCCGGCGCCTTCGCCGTCACGACGATCTGGTGTGGGCTCGAGGTCATCGAGTCCAGCACGTCCGGATTGCTGATATACACCCGGCGCAGCCGCTCGGGCGAATTGACGAACATCGACCGGCCAACAACCAGATGCAGAGAGTTGCCGACGGCCACGGTGCCGCTGGCAAAAGCTGCCGCGGGAGTTGCCACCGGCATTGCAGCCGGTGCGCTGCTCTGGGCTGCCGCGACCGTCACGGTCACCGCGCAGAACGTCGCCGCAAGCAGGACGCTGGTGCTTTTCCGGATTTTGGTATCTCGCCTTGTCATCTCTTGCCTCAGTTAGAAAAGCTGTCCGTTGAACGCTTGCCGCCCAACTGGGTTTCCACTACCCACGGTTTCGGCCTCGGGGCTGCCACCCGCTTCACTGGCCCGGTTGGCTTCTTCGGAGCTACAGGTCCCGATAATTCCGGAAGGTCCACAGGGGTTGTTTCCGCCGCCGTATTGTCCCGGCCGTTGCGCAGAACAAAGTGAATCGCTCCCTGTTGGCTCGCCAGCACCGCCTTCTCCGCATCCTCCGGAGACAGCAGCAGGGTCACCACATCCACAGGAGCCGGTTTCCCCGAGGGGTCCGGCTGCAGCTCGTGACCCACTGCCAGAACTTCCTTGTCCTGCAACACCGTCGCGGTGATCGGATCTGAATTCTGATTTACGCGATATGTCACCAGGACGTCTACGTGCGTGGCCGGCATCAGAAATCCAGCGACTCCAATCACTTCATCGGAGTGCAGCGCCAGCGCGCGCATACCTGTTGGAATCCGCCCCGTTACGCCCAATCCGGCGCCTGCTGAAGCCAGTTGTTGATCAACCACGGGCTGATTGGAGGCCAGCGGATAGAGAACCACGCGTCCGACCACCGCATCGATCGTCGTGAACGCGCCCACCATGGGGTTCGTCCGCGGCCAGTCGATCAGGACCAGGTCTTCCCGCTTGAGGATGTCGCCCGGATCGACCGGGTGCGCCACCGCTACATACTTAAACGGTACCTGCACCGGGGCTTTGGTATGCGACATCTTTTGGTAAATGATGAAGACGGCGGAGCTGGAGATAAGCAGTGCCGCGAGAAGGGCGATCATAAATCGGCGCGCCATAGATTACCTCTGGACCACCGTCATGCAAACTGTCATCACGCTGCCTGCGGCTATTGCCAGCGCATACGGCAAACGCAGCGTCTGCGCATTGCCCACGTTCAGTTGCGGGTGGGGTTTCATTCCTTCAAATCGGTGGTGTACCGCGAGCGCACCAAGATTCATGATGGTTTCCTTTAGCCGGCCCCGCCACAGCGCAAGCCCGATTGCCATCACTCCACCCGCCAAAGCGGTGAGGATGAGCAGCCAGGCCACATGCGTCAGGCCAGCGATGCAGGCGACTGCAGTGATGAGTTTTACGTCGCCCGCGCCCATTCCGCCCGCGAGCCAGAAGATCAGGAAGATCACCCCGGCGATCAGGCCTGCAGCAGCCGAACGTCCGAGTCCCCTCCATCCATCGATAGAAAAATGGAGCAAAAGCCCAAAGATGATTCCGGAAAGGGTCAGCCGGTTGGGGATCCGGCGATCTCGGAGGTCGAATCCAGCTCCTGCTACAGCACATGCCAGCGTGGCAGCCGGGTACAGCCATTCGGTATGAATTTTCGACATTCCGAAGTCCCCAATATGGTACCTCCGCCGCGATTTCGCGGAGAAGGTCGAAACGGTTGTATTCCAAATCGCCCGGTCAGCCGGCTGGGGGGGCCAGAAAGCCGAGCCCACGACGTCAAATCCTGCAGTTACGGAAGGAAGCTGCCCGGAGGCCTCACCCTATCCGCCGGGCACCCTAAATCGCTCTTCCGATTACAAAAACAATCCCTGGCCTGTTCGGTCAGGCGCGAGTTCAGCCAGGAGTCTCGCGACTCTCTTCATCGATCCGCTGTGCATAACTCTTGATGTTGGTAATCGAGTATACACATCATCTGCGGACGGTGAAGTGCTATTTTCCAGACGCTTTTCCTGGATGCACCCACACGATCAACTCCCCGCACAAGTTCGGCTCAGTGGCCCTGCAACGTAACTTTTCCGGCGACGATCGCGTGTGTTCACTCAGGCTTCGTTTTGGTCCTGGCCACCTCTCGGGCAGCCAGAACCCTTCCGAAGCACCTGGTGCAGTTCGTCTGTCTGCCGGCTCGCTCCCATTCGGGTAACGCCAGGCAGCTCAGGGTTGGGTTTACAGGTCGCCGCCGATTTTGGTGAACTCGGAGTTGATGCTGCCCGCAAGGCCGTTCAGGCCGGTGATGGCAACGAGGGCGATCAGGGCCGCGATCAGGGCGTACTCAATCAGATCCTGGCCGGACTCATCAGACAGAAGGTTCTTCAGAAGCTGTTTCATTTTGCTGTTCTCCTCAATGATTCGCAGCGCGTCCGATCATTTGCGCACCCCTTTGGTCCGCTCTGCGTGTATCCACCTTGCGACGGATGCCAGGGTTAGGCAATGACCATTAAGTGTTAGAGATTGCTACTTTCCGGTACAGATCGGACCTCGTTCCTTATCGCCCGCCTCTCCGCGCTCCTGGCGCTTCCGCCAACCGTTTCCCCCTTCCTTGTTACCGTCGAAGACAATCCCCCGTTTGGGCCACGCAATGACACTTTCGGAAACCAGCGGTTCCCAATTGGAGCTATCGACCCGGGCAGAACAGAAGTGTTATCAAGGATAGCGATAATTCATTCCGCTCCAGCCGTACCGCAGCATCCGGCCTAGACTGGCTGGCTCTGCCTACCGCTGACAGCAGAATCCCGTAATTATCAACTCGCCGATACGCGATGGCGGGCTTAGTGCTGGTAGTCAGAGGAAGAGTCCTTGCTGTAGCTGTTCGGCCCCGTATCCGGCGAGTTTGCGGATTTTTTAGGCGGCAGGTTGTTCCTGTGCGCCCCTCCTCCGCTTTCTCCCACCAATTTGTGCCGTGCACTCCAGTGGCCTTCGCTCTGCGAATCCTGTTGCAGGCGGTGTGTCATGAAAGTCAAAACCTTCCTTTCCTGCGTTGCGGCGCGTGCTTTGCGTCCCATTCTGCATTGCGCTGAAGGGTTTCGGCGATGCGTGGGCCCAGTTGGCCGCGAGCTGCTGCCCACCCGCGAAGAAGGGCAGGCTCTGGTGGAGTTTGCCCTGGTCGCTCCCGTGATCCTGCTGGTCCTCACCGGCATTTGCTCGCTCGGCATTGCCATGAATCAGTACGAACTCCTCACCTACGGCACCGGCGACGGCGCCCGAGCCTTTGCGCTCAGCCGCGGCCAGGCGAGCTGGAGTCCCACAACCGCCTCCGATCCCTGTGAATACACCTACGACACCGCGATGGCGGCCATGCCGACTCTCAATGCCTCAAACCTCACCATGACGATCACCTTCACCCCCCCTTCCGGCAGCGACCACACGGCAAAAACCTGGAGCAATGTCAGCACGACCTCAGGCTGTTCGGGCTTCACGCTGGACGGAACCGACATCAACGGCAGCATTCAGGTGCAGACCACCTATCCCGTCTTACCCGTCATCTGGGGCCATGCAATGTCACTCAACCTCACGGCGAACACTGCGCAGCAGATTCAGTAAGGCAGGCCTGAACCCTGCTGAACGGAAACGATTTGCAGCACGAAAGAAAGCAGAAAGTCAGTTCAACGCCAGGAGAAATGCCAATGTCGAAATACAAAGCTGGTGCAACGACACACCGCAAGCCAGGGAATGCAGGTCGATCCCTCGTGCGCAGATTCCTCGCTGACGAAAGCGGAAACGTAATTCTGTGGGTGTGCGCTGTCATGCTCACCATGCTCTTCATCTGCGCTCTTGCCATCGATCTCGTGCATGCCCAAGTTGTTGAGCAACAGCTGCAGGCCTCCGCCGACGCCGCCGCTCTGGCCGCCGCCGAGGATCCTTCCAATTACCCCACTGTGGGGCACACCTATACGTTGGGTTCCTCCAATGCCGGCGGCTACAGCGCGGGCAGCGGAGGCAAAAATACCTATACCGGCATCTCGCTTTCGACCAACACGGTCACCCCTCTATGCCTGAGCACTGTGGCTGGCTGGAGTAAGTCCACCTGTGCATCCGGGAGCGCTCCCAATGCCATGCAGGTGACCCAGGCGGCCACCATTCCAACCTATTTTGCCCAAATTTTCGGCTGGACCAGTTTCACACCCTCCGTTGTTTCCACGGCAACTGTCCAGGGAGCCTCGCCGTTGCCCTATAACGTGGCAATTCTTGTCGACTCTACGCTGTCGATGAATTCTACGGATGGCGGCAGCACTTGCGGCTCCCTCACCCAGGAGCAGTGCGCACTGCAGGGCGTGCAGGCTCTCCTTGGCTCCGGAGGCAGCGGCAGCTACGGCCTTGCCCCGTCGGTCGACAACGTTGCCCTGTTTACGTTTCCCAACGTCGCCACCGGTTCCACTGCGGGCATCGTCGACAGCAGCGGCGCCTATCAGTGCACGACCAACATGCCCCAGACGTATAAAGACCCCACGACCGGCGTCACGACTACCTACCAGAACGGATCGCGCCAGGGATACGGTTACTATTCAATGCTGTATGCATACTGGAGCAATTCGAAGTGGGGCTCACCAGGCAATGGATATCCCAATCCCCCCAACAACATTCCCTATCCAGGTGTAGCCTGGGGGATGCCTTATAGCTTCCCACCAATTCCTTCCGGATCATCCGCCAGTTACGCTGTGGCGTCGGGGACTCTGGGACCCACTTATGAGGTTGTCCCTTTCTCCAATGATTACCGCACCTCCGACAGCGCCACGACTCTGAACTCCAGCTCTAACCTGGTCGAGGCCACCGGCTACAACAGCGGCTGTGGTGGCATTCAGCCCTCCAACTTCGACGGCAACTATGGCACTTACTATGCGGGCGCCATGTATGCGGCCCAGGCTGCGCTGGTAGCGGAGCAGGCCAAAAATGGTTACCCGAACGTGATGATCATCCTCGGCGACGGTAACAACAACGGGCCCAGCGATCAGCAGGCTCCGGATGGGCAAACCCCGTCCGTCTCCAGCACCACGGCCGAAATAGCTTCTACGTATCTATCTCCTACCCAGCTTACTTATTCACCTGCGGGCAACACCGCCGCCTACACCCCGCCCTCCGGCTACTCTGTCGGTACCAGTAACGGGAGCTATCCTTCCTGGGTCGGAACCTGCGGCCAGGCGGTTACGGCAGCTAACTATATAAAGACCTATTCTCCTCGCTCGACCACGGTTTACACCGTCGCCTACGGCTCCCCGTCCACTTCCTCCTCGTCCAACTGTGGCTACGATCTACGCGCCGGAGCCTACCCGAATATCACTCCGTGCAACACGATGAAATGGATGGCCACGGGTGGAAGCTCTTCGGAGAGCGCCCCTTCGAACTTTTTCTACTCCGACTATGACGTGTCCGGGGGCGACTCCAACTGCATATCGAACTCCTCGAACCAAACCAACACATCGCTCGTGGACATCTTCCATTCCATCGCTTCCTCGCTTACCCGCGTGAGGCTGATCCCAAATAATACGCAGTGAAGAACTGCGCATAACAAACCTGCCCCGCAGGCCGGAACGCCTTGATTCCGGCCTTCGGCAGCAATCTCCGTGCGGCCCGCATTTTGCGTGAAGACTCCGCAGATGATGGCGATAGAGTCAATAAAACCAGAGCAGAAGTTGACTGAATAGCTATCTCCACGCCCGCTCCCTGAGCTCCGCCATGCTTTCCTTTACCCTTCCAGGCCCGTCTCCCTAACACTTTTGGGGGATCCCGGCGAACGAGTGGTGCACGTGATACCTGTTCCGTGGTATCGACGCTTGCTGACGAATCTCTGAATATAATGAATGCAGTCTTCCTCAAGGGTCCTTCTGCCGCTCAGCCAGCGAACCGTTCCCTCCTCGATTTCGTTGGCCGCAGATCAGGCTGCGTTAAGCAGCTCTGCCTGAAGACGCATACGCAGTTGCCACCCCTGGGCAAGTACACCGCAAGGTGCGGAGGATAAGCGATGAATTCTCGAGTGATATGGGAAATTCCCGGAGTGGTGAGCGAATCCCTGCGGAGGGCTGACGCGGGATGCCGTTCCTTGCTGCCGCGCCTGCGCATCCGCCGCGGCCACAGCGAATGCGGCCAGGCGCTCGTCGAGTTTGCCTACGTGGCTCCCGTGCTCCTGCTGGTCACCTTCGGCTTGATGATGTTCGGCTCCGCGCTCAACAAATATCTGGTCCTGACGAATGCCGTCGAAATCGGTGGGCAGCTCCTCGCTACCGAACGCGGCGAGGCCACGGATCCCTGCGCCGCCGCCACCACTGCAACTGAAAACGCGGCAACCGGCATGACATTGACCAATACGAGCTTCTCTTACAATATCAACGGCACCTCCTACCCCAGCACTAATTCCTGCACAGGCATCACGCTGAAATCAGGTTGGAACGCTACCGTCACGGTCACGTATCCGCTCTCGTTTACCGTGCCCTTTCTCGGCAGCGAATCCTATACCCTCACGGCCTCGGTCGAGGAAGTCATCCAGTAAGAATTCAGGAGACGAACGCATGAGTTTGAACATTACGCATCTCGCCCACAAGTTCCGCCATGAAGTTTCCGGACAGGTCTTCGCCTGGGCCGTTGTGGCTATGGTGGCGATCCTTGGTATGTGTGGATTTGTTGTCGATCTCGGTCACGCCATGCTGGTGAATCGCCAGTTGCAGATGACCACCAACGCCGCAGCTCTGGCCGGTGCCGATGATCTGCCCAATACCAACTACCAGACCTACGCCAAGACCTACAGCTCCAACGTCAGCACCGACAATAACTATGTCAGCGTCAACCTTTCCGGCGTCAGCACGCAGGTGACTGGTTACTGCTCGGCATCTGTTACCAGCTGGGGCATCGACTGCCAGAGCGTGGGCGCCACCAACGTGAATGCGGTCACCGTCACCCAGTCCGTCACCATCCCCACCTACTTCATCAGCGTACTGGGTATTGACTCAGTCACCCTTACCTCGGTGGCATCCGCCGCCTGGAGGGGTGCAGCCCGCAATCCCTATAACGTTGCGATCATCGTCGATACCACCGCGTCCATGCAGGATGCCGACGGAGACGCCAGCAACTGTGGCAGCGCATCCCGCATTGCCTGCTCCATGCAGGGCGTGAATACCCTGCTCGAGTATCTCTCGCCCTGCTCGCCCACCTATTCCACCTGCCCCACCGTCTCCGCGGCCTGGCCCTCGGCCAACATCACTCAGCCCATCGACGAAGTGGCTCTCTACACGTTCCCGGCGCTCGTATCCAATACCAACAATACCAATGCGGAAAATGATGCCGACTGCGGCGCGCAGATGATTTCCCCCACCTCCACCACCGGCTCGGGCAAGAGCGAAAAGGCAACCGGCACGATTTCTCTCTACAACTATCCCGGCACCTCCTCGACGCCCACCCCTGATCCCGTTTATCAGATCGTGGGCTTTTCCAGCGACTACAGCAGTTCCGATACCACGCATAGCTCTCTGATCAGCGGCTCGTATCTGGTGAAGGCCACGGGCGGCGGCAGTAATACCACCTGCACTTATAACAATTCAAGCAACGGCGGCGTTCGCGGCGGCATTCAGGATGTAGGCGGCGCTTCCACCTACTACGCCGGCGTCATCTACCAGGCCCAAAACGATCTTTACGATCAGTACGCCTCAAGGCTGTACAACAACACTACGCAGACGCAAAATGTCATGATCGCGCTGACTGACGGTGACGCCGAGGCGAGCGCTACCGACCTGGGCTACTACAACCAAACCACCTTCGCCACGACCAACAACACCAACTCCAACGGCTCTTACCCTTCCTATAAGAGCGAGTGCCATCAGGCCATCACCGCAGCTCTGGCGGCGACCAACGGCACCTATCCCACCACCGAAGTGGACAGCGAGGCAGTACCGGATACCGTCGTCTACGGCGTGGCCTACGGCGCGGAGTCGTCAGGCTGCAGCACGGACTCAGGCCTTGAACCCTGTGACACGATTCGCGAGATGTCGTCGTCCTACAACTGGTCTCCCTCCACCGATCAGACCTTCTTCTCGGACTACAACTCTTCGGGATCGACCAGTTCCTGCATCTCCAACTCGCATCCCTCCACCAGCATCAACTCCATCTTCCAGCAGATCGCGCTGACGCTCTCGAGTGCGCGACTCATACCTGTCGGGAGTTAACCAGGAGTGCGGGCGCGTCTTCCCACCAGACGCGCCCCTTCTGCAGTTCCCGGTAGGTGCAGTTGACAATCCTTCGGCAGCCCTGAACAATCGATCTTTCCAGTCTCGCGATGAGGTACACCCTACCTCATCGCGAAATTGTTTGGGTGTTCCCGCATGGCAGCCGATCGCTTTCGCCTCGATGGAAAAACCGCTCTGGTCACCGGCGCTGCCAGCGGCCTCGGCGCAGCCATCGCCGTCGCCTTCGCTGAAGCCGGCGCCTCCGTAGCCTGTCACGGCAATCGCCGCCCTGCCGACGACACTGCCCAGCACATTCGCGAACTCGGTCATCCGGCCCAAAGCTTTGCCGCCGATCTCAGCCATCCCGACGGCGCCGATCGCCTCTTTGCCGATGTATCCGCCGCCATGGGCGCGCCCCACATCCTCGTCAACAACGCCGGCACCATTCACCGCGCCGCTGCTGAAGATCACAGCATCGACGCGTGGAGTCAGGTCCTCCAGGTGAACCTGACCAGCGCCTTCCGCCTTTGCCAGCTGGCTGGACGCGCGATGCTCGACCGCCAATCCGGCAAGATCATCAACATCGCCTCCATGATGTCCTTCCAGGGAGGCGTCCGCATCGCCGCCTACGTCGCCTCCAAAGGCGGCATCGCGCAAATGACCAAAGCCCTCGCCAACGAGTGGGCGGGGCGCAACGTGCAGGTGAACGCTATCGCTCCCGGCTATTTCCGCACCGAAAACACCGCCGCGCTTCAGCAGGACGAGACCCGCAACCGCCAAATCCTTGAGCGCATTCCCGCCGGCCGCTGGGGCGAGCCCACGGACCTTACCGGCGCTGCTGTCTTCCTCGCCTCTTCCGCCAGCGATTACGTCACCGGCACTATCCTGCCCGTCGACGGCGGTTGGCTGTCGCGCTAAAAGCTGCAACCATGCCCAAAGAGAAAACCAAACCCGCCCCAGTTCAGGAAAAGAAAGCGGAGCCGCCTCCTGAACGCGATCGCACCTCGGACCCCTATCAGCTCCAGAGCCTCGACCGGGCCGTTGCCGTGCTCGATCTGCTGGGCGAGAGCGAAGGCCCGCTCGGCCTCGCCGAAGTGTGCGAGCGCATGGAGCTGCACAAAAGCACCGCGCATCGCGCCCTCATGGTTCTCGAACGCACCGGCCTCATCGAGCGCACGCCGGAAAACCGCTTCCGTCTCGGACTCAAGCTCTATGAGCTGGGCAGCCGCGCCGTCGAGCAAATCGATCTGCGCGCCCGCGTCCAGCCCTGGTTTCGCAAACTCTCCGCGCAGGTGGGCGAAACCGTTCATCTCGGGGTGATGCAGAGAACGTCCATCGTCTACCTCGATAAGGTCGAGCCCAGCAACCGCCGTGTCTGGCTTGCATCGAGGGTCGGTGCATCCAATCCCGTTCACTGCACCGCCATGGGCAAGGCCATTCTCGCCTTCATGCCCGCTGAGGCGGCCGCGGACATCATTGCGCGCATTCGCTTCACGCGCTTCACGCCGCGCACCCTGCTCACGCCGGAAGCCCTGCAGCGCTCCCTCGACCGCGTTCGCCGCCGCGGCTACGCCATCGACGACGAAGAAGTGGAATGTGGCGTGCGCTGCGTCGGCGCCCCTATTTTGAATGAGAGCGGCCGCCCCGTCGCCGCCGTCAGCGTCTCCGGACCCTCCTCGCGCATCACCCAGCAAAGCGTTCCCGGCATCGCCGAGCACCTGCTGCGCTGCTGCCGCGAAATTTCCGCCTCGTTGGGCACCCGCGAACGCCGCAGGCCCGCGCCCTCTTCACCCTTCACCAGCCACTACGGCAACTAGCCGTTACGGCTCGTGAATCTCTCCCACTTCCCCCCTCCGTACGCTACAACCACAGTTACGATTCCCCCTGCGGTCTTGTCACCGTCATCGGCCCCAATCGTTCTGCAGCGCACGGTCCCTTGCCCGCTGGTACCCTGAATGGACATCGAAGTCCCCGTGCCTATTACGATCTTCAGGACCGACTGAATGACCCTTGTATTGCTCACAGGCTCCCGCCGGCGTTCTCTCAGCCTTCTGCTGGCCGCGCTCGCTTTTTCCCCCCTCTCCCTGACGGCCCAGGCGCCGCCCAGCGTGGTGTCGATCACGCCGCAACAGCAGAAGGACATTGACCGCGATATCGCCCAACATATCGGCGATGCTCCGCAGGATCCCGGCCCAAAGGCCCGGCTTTCGCCCTCCCTGAAACCAGCCGCGGTGAAGGCGGCCATGAAAAAGGTCGCGGATTGGGAGATCGACCGCGCGCAACCTTATTTTGACCGGACCTGGACTTTCAACGTGCTGTACACGGGCTTCATGGCCGCCTCTGACTCCCTGCGCGACTCGCGGTACCGCACCGCCATGGAGAAAATGGCCGAAGGGTATCACTGGGAGCTGCGTTCCGTGCATCCGAATGCCGACGACCAGAGCGTAGCGCAGACCTACCTCGAGCTCTACATGCTCGATCCCAGCCCCGACAAGATCGCTCCCACCCAGGCCGCGCTCGACGATCTGCTGGCCGGCGGCGCTGCAGCCATTCCCGCCAATCAGGCAAAGATTCCCTGGTGGTGGTGCGACGCGCTTTTCATGGCGCCTCCAGTGTGGGCGCGCATGAGCGAGGCCGCGCACGACGCAAAGTACCTCGATTACATCGACAAGCACTGGCATGAAACATCGGACCTGCTCTTCGATCCGCAGCGCCATCTCTACTATCGCGACATTACCTATCTGCACAAAACCGACGAGCGCGGCAACCCGATCTTCTGGTCCCGGGGCAATGGCTGGGTGATGGGCGGACTGGCCCGGACGCTCGAATACATGCCGAAGGATCGGCCGTCGCGCAGCTTCTACGAAAATCAACTGCGCGAGATGGCTGCGGCCGTCGTTCCGCTGCAGGATGCGCAGGACGGCTTGTGGCATTCAGATCTGATGGACGCGGCCGACTATCCGCAGCCAGAAACGTCCGGCTCAGCGCTCATCACGTTTGCGCTGGCGTGGGGCGTGAATCAGGGCATTCTCGACGCAGCAACGTACAAGCCGGTGATCGCCAAAGCATGGCGCGGCCTAGTGGAGCAGGTTTATGCCGACGGCCGCCTCGGCAATATCCAGCAGACCGGCGCAGCCCCCGCTCATTATTTGCCATCTTCCAGCTTCAACTACGGGGTTGGCGCATTCCTGTTAGCCGGAGCGCAGGTGGCTGAACTCACCGAGCACGCTGGCAAGCGGCGGTAGAGCGGGGCGATGCCGTCGTCCGCAGCAGGCGGCATTTCACAAAGCGGCCGCATCCATTTCAATATGGTGCGCAAACTCAAATCCGGTGAATATCGCCTGTATTCGCGCAAGAAAGATCCCTCGACCGGGAAGCGCCGCAATCTCGGAACCTTTTCCTCCATGGAAAAAGCCAAGCAACACGAGCGCGAAGTTCAATACTTTAAGAAACACTGAAACGCCGCGTGCGCAACGAGGAAACAGCTATGCCCACTCGATTGTCTGCAAAAAAGAAATCAACAGCGAAAAAGTCATCGCCGAAACGGTGGGTGAAGACTGTCGACACTGATTCCACACACCCGCCCAAAGAACTGTTCACGAAGAGCGCGCCGGTGATCGCGCGATCGCTGGCTTCAAAGAAGGTTTCGCCGAAAGGGCCCGGCTCCGGCATGCGCATGCTCACCTACTTCATCAATCGCGGCGGCAAAGGTCTCAGCGCTACGCGCAGGAAAGAACTGGAGCGCGCCAAGCGACTGCTGCACGAGCGCATCGAGAAGGAAAAATCGGAGACGAAGAAAAAGGCGGCTTGACCCGATCACACCACGTCGGCTGAAGTACTGGGCTGCTCCGCGAACAGACAAAGCCACGAGGGATCGAGACACAGCCATCGCTGCGTGCCGAACCAACTTGTCGGTAGCTCAGGAATATGCAGCAAACCATGGCCACTGGCGCACATCAGTTCCGTCCCCGCCCATCCCAGAAAATTGCACGATGCCTGCCCCACCCGCGCCGGATTCGACAGCGTGCGCAGGCAGACGGGACAGCGTCGCCGCTGATCCTGGAGCACCCAGCGCATTCCGAAGAGCAGCGGCAAAAATGAAGTGAGCGCCTTAATCCCCGACCCATCGGGCAAATCGAGTCCGGGACCGAATGCCACGACCGTCGACCAGAAATACACCGCGGCGATCATCAGCAGAAACTTCGAACCCAGAAAGAGCCAGCGCCGCGCCACCAGCCTTCGGCGCAGGGGTTCGCGGCTCAGTGGATAATCGCCCAGCGAGAGCGCTGTGATCGCAGGGAGCGCCATGAGCGCCATGAGCAAGGAGCAGCCGAACGCGAACAGAGGTTGCAACACGATGGTGTCGATGGAACTGATGACATACCGGCTCAGCACGTCGTTTCTGGTTTCGACCATCGAACGCCAGCCCGCGCGCGGCGGGGGAAAGGCCGAATCGCGAATGCGGGCCACGACGAAACCCGTAGCTGTCGGCGGCATCATGGCGAGTCCATGCGCGTCTTCCAGCAGCCACGCGTCGACCTGGCCTGGCAAACGCCACGCAGTGTTGGGAATGACGCCGGCGATCGTCGCCGGCTCACCTGCCACATCGGCCATGCGTCCGAAAACGTCTGCTCGACCGTGATAGAACTTTTTCCATGCCGCGCGGCTGAGGATTAGCCGAGGACCGTGACTCATTTCGCCGCTCGCCCCCGGCACACCCAGCATCTCGAGCAAATTGGCGCTGGCCACGGCCACCGAGAGCGTTGCCGTCGGGTGATGAGTGAAATGCACGCGCTGCATCGTCGGCTGATAAAACGCGATCTGCTTATAGAGCCCGGCGGTATCGGTCGTCCACTCGCGGTAGTCGGCGAGTCGAATGCTCGGCGCCTGCGTTCCTGGCTGCCCATTGCTCGACAACACCACCAGTTCGTGAGCGTCGTGGTAGGGAAGCGGTTGCAAGGTTGCCCGAGCTCCCGGCAGCGCCACGCACAGCAGGATTCCCGCGGCCACCAGCGCTCCCAGCAGTAACGCGCAGCGCACGGCTGAACCTGCGTGCAACTTCGCATTCGCAAACGCACGCAGCGTCTCCAGCCGCATCCAGGCTGCATCCTGCACCGCGCCCAGGCTAAAGGTGAGCGAGTCCTTTGCAGCGCCCTTGTGAACGATGTGCCAAAGCTCGGCGTTCCATTCGCTGACCCAGTCTTCGCGCGCCCTGGCGGGGACCAGCAGCGCCGCCCAGCGCACGATGAGTTTCGCCAAAGATTGCCGTGTCATGCGCGCTCCAGTTCCGGCGAAGGAATCATCTTTTCCAGTAACGGATAGCGCTTGTAGACCGCTTCCAGCGTGGCTTTGCCGTTGCGCGTAAGCCGGTAGTACTTGCGGGGCGGACGCTGTTCCGCGTCGGCGATCGAAGGCTGCTCCCACTTCGAAACGATCAGCCCATCGCGTTCCAGCCGTCGCATAGCGGGATACACCGTGCCGCTGGGCAGCCCGGTCATGGACATGACGCTGAACCCGTAAATGTGGCCCGCGCAGATGGCCTGCAGGATCATGGCCGCGGTGTGCGAGAGTTTGACCTCGACCGGCATGCCAGACATTCTACCCTATGTAGCATGCTGTTGACGCAATGGAGAGCAGTATGCTACATAGGGTGGAGACGGAGCCTTCTCCATGCTGGCCATCGAGCGCCTATCCCGCAGCTACCGCGGCATTCCCGCCATCAGCGATATCAGCTTCACCGTCCGGGCCGGCGAGATTGCCGGTTTCCTCGGGCCCAACGGCGCGGGCAAGTCCACTACTGTCAAAATCATCACCGGCCTCCTGCGCCCTAATGACGGCCGCGTCCTCTTCGAAGGCCGCGACATCCACGCTGACTTGACCGCATGGCGCGCCCAACTTGGCTACATCCCCGAAGAAGCCCACCTCTACACCTGGATGTCTGCGATGGAATACCTGCAACTTGTCGGCAGGCTGCGCGGCATGCGCGAGCGGCTCATCCGCGAGAAGACCGAGGCCATGCTGGCACTGCTCGGTCTCGAGTCGTGGCGTTTTTCCCCAATGTCGGTTTATTCCAAGGGCATGCGGCAGCGGGTGCTCATGGCCGCAGCGCTGCTGCACGATCCGCGCATGCTGGTCTTCGACGAGCCGCTTTCCGGGCTGGACGTTCTCTCCGCGAGGCTGTTTCGCGACCTGCTGCGCGAGTTGGCCGCAGCAGGGAAGGCCGTGCTCTACATCTCCCATGTCCTCGAAATTGTGGAGCAGCTTTGCGATCGCGTCATCGTGATTGCCCAGGGAAAAATTGTCGCCGACGCTCCGCCCGGCGAGCTGACCCGGCTCATGGAGTTGCCGACGCTGGAAAAAGTCTTTGCGCAACTGGTGCGCCAGCAGGATACCCAGGCGGCGGCCCGGGACCTGGTGGACGTGATGCGGAGCCCGTATGCCTAGCGCGGCCCGCGCACGCAAGACCGATCGCGACGCAGTGCAGTCGCTCGAAGTGCTGGCGCACGAAGTTGCGCAGGAGCCGGAGCAGCCCACGCAGTTCGCCACGCTCGTCCGCCATTTTCTTGAGCGCTTCTTCAACACGGAGACGTCATCAGCGGACGGCGATGCGAAGACGCGCCTGGTGCAGGTGGCGTGCGCGCTGGGCATACCTCCTCTCCTGGTCACTTTCTATCTCTACACGCCGTATCATTTGCCGCATCTCGTTCGGGCGTATTGGGCACAGGCCGGAGACCACTACTTCTACGTGGTCTACGCGTTCGCCGCTATGGGCATCCTCACCATCTTTGAGTGGGATTTGCTTTTCCCGGATTTGCTCGACGTCCTGGTGCTCACGTCGCTTCCGGTACGCGGTGGCCGGCTCTTTCGCGCGCGCGTCACGGCGATCGTCATCCTGCTGGGGGCAGCGCTGTTTGATGCGAATATTCTCTCCACCGTCGTGTTGCCCGCGGCTGTGGATCCCCCCAATTTGTTCAAGTTTTGGTTGGCGCACGTCATCGCCGTTGGCATGAGCGGAGTTTTCGGGGCCGCTTCTTTCCTGGCACTGGAGGGAACACTACTCGCGCTGCTGGGCGACCGCCTCTTCCGGAAAATCTCTCTCTGGCTCCAGGGATTCTCGGTCATGGCTCTGCTGGCTGCGCTCTTTGCGTATCCCGTCGTCGCCGGCGCGCTGCACCAACTGCTGCATTCGCAAAACGCAGTATGGTTTCCGCCGTTCTGGTCTTTGGGAATCTACCAGCGCATTCTCGACGGCCCCTCGACGCAGCCCATCTTCGCGAGTCTGGCGCACATTGGAGTTCTGGCGACGGTTGCCGTCACGGCCGTCGCCGTGGCTGCTTATCCCCTGGCCTGGCTGCGGCGTACCCGTGGATTAGTCGAAGGCGCCGTGCGGCGGAATCGGCGCAACCTGACTCTCGCGCCGCTCGATGGCGTGCTGCACACCACGCTGGCGCGCACGCCGGCCAGTCGCGCCGTCTGGCATTTCATCAGCCAAAATCTGTTGCGGGTCCCACGCTATCGCATGGTGCTGGTCATGGTTGGAGGAGCAGGCGCGGCTCTCATCTTCGCCACGGTCGTGCGTCTGCGCCTCGTCCCGGGCCATGTCAGCCTTGTGTTTTCACCGGAAGGCCTGCGCGCGACCGTCCCCATCGTCGTGTTCTGGACGGTCTCCGGTTTGCGCAGCACATTCCTCGCGCCCGCGGATCAGCGCGCCCGCTGGATCTTTCGCGTGGCACTCGGCAAAGCCGGACTGGCCCAGATGCAGGCAGCAAAGCGCTGGGTTCTGGCGTGGACGCTGGCTCTGGCGCTGGCAGCCGCTGCCTGGGCCTGCCCCGCGCAGCCGGCAATTCATCACAACGCGCGATTTGCCGTAGATCAGGCCCTCGTCGCTGTCGCGCTCAGCGTCCTGCTTACCGACGCCTTCTTCCTCAGCGTGAAAACCATCCCCTTTACGGGGATAAAACCAAATTCCGCGACGAATTTCGCACTACTCCTCATCCCCTATGTCGGATTCTTTCCGGCGATCGTCATGTTCACCGTCGCACTGGAGCCGGTGATCGAGGCGAGCTTCACCAACATCGGTATCGCGGCCTCAATCGCGTGTGCGGCTCACATCATCCTGCGCCAGATCCACCGCAGCCGCATCGCCGAAGCTATGCAGCTCATCGATGCCGATGACGACGAGGAGGAATTTCCGCAGCGGCTCGGTCTGCGTTACTGAGCCGCGCGCGGCGGCCGCACCAGAATCGGCACCAGAACGGAAACCAGCATGATGCCCGCGAGCAGATGCAGGCCGCTCGCGAATGACGTGCCACCCTGCCGCAGTTTGGCGATCAGCGGAGGACCGAAGGCACTGGCAAATCCCCACGCCGTGATCATCAGCCCATAAATCGGGCCGATGTTCTTCGTTCCAAAATAATCTGCGGCAAACGCAGGCATGGTGCCAAAGCCCCCGCCGTAGCACATGAGAATGACGAATGTGACCACGGTGAGCAAGGTGGCTGACGTCACGCCGGGCATGAACCAAAACAGCAGCACCTGGCACAGATACATCGCGACAAAAGTCCAGCGCCGGGTGAGCGCGTCCGAAATCCATGCCCAGAAGACGCGTCCCACCGCATTGCCGATGGCGGCCACGCCCACCATGCCCGCAGCCACAATCGCCGTGACTTTCGCGAGTTCCTGAAACATGGGGGACTCCTGCGAGATGACGGAAATGCCCGCAGTCGTGTTCAGGAAAAGCGCCAGCCACAACGCCCACCATTGCCATGTCTTCAGTGCTGCGCCCAGCGTGTAATCCTTCGCCACCCGGCTCGCGGTCTGCTTGGCGCTCGGGGTCCATCCCTCCGGCACGTACCCCGCCGGCGGATTTTGCATAAACCATCCCGCGCCCATCACGACCACCAGGTAAGCGATGCCCAGATAGGCAAAGGTCTGCAGTACGCCGACAGTCTGAATCAAATGCGACGCCACAGGCGCGGTTACCAGCGCGCCTGCGCCAAACCCGGCGACGGCGACGCCGGTGATCAGGCCGCGCTTATCCGGGAACCACTTCAGCAATACGGCCAGCGGGACGATATAGCCAAATCCCAGGCCGATTCCGCCGATCAATCCGTACGAAAGGTAGAGCCACCACAGCTTGTCAGCAGAGAAGCTGGCCAGAAAGACGCCCAGCCCATAGAGAAATCCAGCGGTGAGCGCAACCACGCGTGGACCTTTCTTGTTGAGCCATAAGCCGCCGAAGAACGCCGCAAAGCCCACCACAAAAATGCAGATGGTGAAGGTGAGCGTCACTTCGGAAATGCTCCAGTGGAACCGCTTGACCAGCGGCGTGCGAAACACGCTCCACGCATAGACGGCGCCGAGCGCCATCTGCATCAAAATGCCTGCCAGCGCAATACCCCAACGCTTTCCGTTCATTCTTTCTCTCCTGGGGGACTCAATATTGCGTAGTTTTATAATTTGGCGCTGGCAGAGCAGCCCTTCTCTTTTAAGCGTGTGCCCAGCGTTTCAAGAAATAGTTTGTTGCCCATTCTGTTCCGTCTTGATCTGCACCAGACGATTGCCCGGCGGATGATGTGATTGCCGAGGATGCGGACGAAGGCCTCGCGCCGCTCGCCTTTCCTTGAATTTCCCGGCCACTCCGTTGATCGGTGCGACGGGCATAATGGATACCCCTTTTTCGGCCCAGGCGATGCTACCACGGACATCGAGGGATGATCATTAATGATCTTGGCGGCCAAAATGAGTGCCAGAAAATATTTCTGACCGGCAAAGTGCGATTCTCGTTGTACAACGTCTCTAAGGAATCACCCGAGGATTGTTGAAATGACTGGAATCGCCACGTTGGCTGCCGAAGCCGCCCCTGCTCGTTCACTGCGCACCCCAGACCGGCTACGGAAGTTGCGGCCTTTAACGTTGTGCGCAGTTCTGTTCCTCGCTGCAGCGTCCCTGCACACGGCCCCCGCCCAAACGCCGCCCCCGCCCGCCCCCGGCAAAAGCCCCATGAGAATGGCCATTCCGTCCACGGCGACCGTCCCGGACGACAAAGTTCCCAGCTTCGCCGTCGCCTCCATTAAGCCGGATAAGACTGGCTCCGGCGGCGTCCGCATTATGTTTGGACCGGATGGTTTTTCCGCGACCAATATTCCGCTTAAGCTCCTTATCCGCGAGGCCTTCGGCGTTAACGACGATCAGATCGCCGGACTGCCGGACTGGACCGGGTCCGCGATGTATGACATCGACGCCAAAGTCGACGGCGCCGATCTCCCTGTGATGGACAAACTTACCTTCGATCAGCGCAAAGAGATGATGGTCAAACTGCTGACCGAGCGCTTCGGCCTGAAAACGCACCAGGAGACTAAGGACTTGCCCGTCTACGCGCTGGTCGTCGCGAAGAGCGGTTCGAAGCTGCACGAAGCCAAGCCCGACGACACCTATCCGAACGGCCTGAAGGGTCCGGACGGCCAGGCTGGCGGATCCGGCATGATGATGTTCAACAGGGATGGCCAACTCACGGGCCAGGGAGTAAAGATCAGCGATCTTACGCGGATTCTGGCGCAGCAAACCCAGCGGACCGTGATCGATAAGACGGGACTGACCGGGATCTATGATTTCACCCTGCAGATGCCGCCGCCGCGACGGCTCGGCGCCATGCCGAAGCCGGCCAGCGACGGCGCTCCAGCCGGCGATGACGCCGACGATGCGGGACCGTCCATTTTCACAGCCCTCCAGGATCAGCTGGGGCTGAAGCTTGAATCGCAGAAGGCGCCGCTGCCGGTGATCGTGATCGACCACATCGAGCAGCCTTCGGAGAACTAACGCACCTAACATCTACTTGGACGACGAAATAGCAAGTTATCTTCAGGTAGTGCGAGCGTTCTTAGGCTCGCTGCGTCGAGTTCTTGAGTGAGGACGAAGTTATCCGATGATGCGTCTGCTGCTGAAGGCCAGTTCTCGTCTTCCCGCATCGGTATACATCGCTCTGGGCATCTTTGGTCTGGCTGCGTCCTTCGCGCACGCGCAACTGGTTCAACTCAATCCAGGCGAGACAGCACCCTCTTTCGAAGTCGCTTCCATTCGCCCAAACACCACCGGCAGCGGCCGCGAGCAAATCTGGCATAACGACGACTCTTATCGTGTCGAAAATCTGTCGCTGGATGAGCTGATCCGCAATGCCTGGGGAGCTTTTTCCAGAGCGCAACTGTCCGGCGGCCCCGCAGCGCTGCTCGATGAGCGCTTCGATCTCAACGCGAAGATCAGCGACGACGACACCAAACGACTGAGTAGATTGTCCCGCGCCGATTCCAACCGCCAGGTCGATCTCATGATGCAGAGCCTGCTCGCGGATCGCTTCAGTCTCAAAGTTCATAACGAAGCGAAAGAGCTACCCGTCTTTGTTCTCACCATCGCTAAGTCAGGCGTGAAGTTTCACCCATCGGTTCCAGTTCCCTCGGCCAAGCCCGGCGCGCCGCCGGAGCCGCATACCAGTTACACCATGCACTGGAGCCCCAAAGGCTTCGACCTGGCCATGACGAATCACACCATCGACACGCTTACAGCATTGCTGGCCCGGCAACCGGAATTGGATAACCGGCCGATCCTCGACAAGACTGGCCTGGCCGGCACCTTCGACTTTTCTCTTCAATGGACTCCGGAATCGATGTTCGCTCACGGCAAAGCCGCCGACCCTGCAGCGGCGACGGACGATCCACCCGGCCCCTCGATCTTTACTGCACTCCAGGATCAGCTCGGCCTTAAACTCGAATCACAAAAGGCACCGGTAGAAGTTCTCGTCATCGATCACGTTGAGCCGCCCTCGGCCAACTAGCGAAACGGAGCATGACCCATGGCACGACGGCGCGCAGCGAGCACTCTTCGTCTCCTCTGCGCACTGCTGTGCGTCGCGTTGTGTCCTCTCGCTCGGGCCTCCGCGTTCAAGGGCCAGGTGACGTTCAACGGCGTGCCCGTCCCCGGAGCCGTCGTCACCGTCACCCAGGGAAAGACGGGCTTTGCCACCATTACCGATGCGCAGGGAAATTACTCATTCCCCGATCTCACCGATGGCGCGTGGACTCTCCACGTCGCGATGACAGGCTTTGCTGAAGTGCAACAACCCATCACGGTGGCGCCCAACGTGCCCTCCGCGACTGTCGATTTGAAAATGCTGCCGCCCGGCAAGGTCAAGGCGGACGTCGCTTCCAGCACGTCGCCGCCGCCCAGTCCGCCCGCGCCCGTCGCGCAACCCGCCGGCCAGCCCGCAAAGCCCACAGGACCAACACCACCTCCACCGGCGGAGTCCGACGAGGATTTGCGCGCCCGCGCCGCGGACGGCCTGCTGATCAACGGCAGCGTCAACAACTCCGCCTCCTCGCCCTTCGCCATGTCGCAGGCCTTCGGCAACAACCGATCGTCACGCGGCCTCTACAACGGCGGTCTGGGCGCCGTGCTCAGCAACTCGGCACTTGATGCGCGTCCTTTTTCGATCACAGGCCTGAACACGCCCAAGCCGGAATTCAGCGATCTCACCATGATCGCGACCTTCGGCGGCCCGCTCAAGGTTCGGCGAAACATCCAGTACGATCCGCGCATCTTTCTCGGCTACCAATGGACGCGCAATCACAACGACACCACGGAATCGACCGTCGTCCCCACGGTGCTTGAGCGTGGCGGCGATTTCTCTCAGGCGCTCAACGCGGAAGGGCAGCCGATTGAGATCTTCGACCCCGCGACGGGCCAGCAATTCAAAGACAATTCTATTCCCGCCGGCGACATCGTCTCCCAGGCGAAGGCACTCCTTGCCGAGTACCCCCTGCCCAATCTCTCTGCCGGATCGCTTTATAACTATCAAACGCCGCTGCTGAGCGATTCGCATCAGGATGCGCTGCAGTCGCGCGTCGATCAGAGCTTCGGATTCAAAGATCAGCTCAACGGCAAATTCGCCTTCCAGAGCACACGCAGCAGCAATCCCAATCTGTTTTCCTTTATCGACACCACCGATATCCTCGGCCTCAACGGCAGTGTGCAGTGGTCGCACCGCATCAGTCAGCATTTCTTCCTCTATCCCAGCTATCAATACAGCCGCAATCGGACACGTGTGACGCCGTGGTTCGAGAATCGCCAGAATCTTTCCGGTCTCGCCGGCATTACCGGCAACGATCAGAACTCTGCGGACTGGGGTCCGCCCGCGCTCACCTTCTCGAGCGGCATTGCGCAACTTTCCGACCAAAACAGCGCCAACACCCGCTCTCAAACCAACGGCGCGTCTATCTCCATGCTGTGGATTCACGGACGCCATAACGTGACCGTGGGCAGCGACTTCAAGCGTCTCGAATTTAATTACGACTCCGAAGAAAATCCGCGCGGCTCGCTCACCTTCACCGGCGCAGCGACGGCAGGCACCGTGAACGGCGCTACCGCCGGAGGATCGGATTTTGCGGATTTTCTCCTCGGCATTCCCGATACCAGCGCCATTGCGTACGGCAATGCGGATAAATACTTTCGCGAATCGGTCTACGACGAATACGCAACGGATGACTGGCGCATCAAGCCGGAGTTCACGCTGAACGCTGGCCTGCGTTGGGAATACGGGGCGCCGATCACGGAGCTTTACGGACGCCTCGTCAATCTCGATGTCGCCGAGGGCTTCACGAATGTTGCGCCCGTCGTCGGCACGGACCCTATCGGTTCGCTCACCGGCGCGCACTATCCCACCTCACTCGTGCGTCCTGACAAGTCCGGCGTTGAGCCGCGCATCGGCATCGCGTGGCGTCCCATCGGCGGCTCGTCGCTGGTGGTGCGGGCCGGCTACGGCATTTACTACGACAGCTCTGTTTACCCAGGGATTGCCACGCAAATGGCGCAACAGGCGCCGCTCTCGCGCAGCCTGAGCGTTGAAAACAGCGCTGTCTGCCCGCTCACGCTTGCTTCGCCGTTTAATACTTGCCCCACGACCACGGCTGACACTTTCGCCGTCGATCCCAACTTTCGCCTGGGTTACGTGCAAAACTGGCAGCTCAGCGTGCAGCGCGATCTGCCCGGCTCATTGCAAATGAACGTGACGTATCTCGGAACGCGCGGCACGCATGGCGAGCAGGAGTTTCTACCGAATACTTATCCTCTCGGCGCCGCCGGTGCCTGCCCTTCGTGCCCCGTGGGTTTTACCTATCTCGCCTCCGGTGGCGATTTGTGGCGAGAGGCTGGCCGCGTACAGTTGCGGCGGCGGCTGCACAGCGGCCTCGCCGCATCGGTGCAATACACCTGGGCTAAATCCATTGACGATGATTCCTCCGTCGGCGGCAACGGTCCGGCTGCTTCGCAAAGCGCAGCCCCGTCCGGCGAATTTGCGTCGAGCGCACCCAGCACACCGGCCGCGGCCATCGCGCAAAACTGGCTCAACCTCCGGGCCGAGCGCGGCCTCTCTACCTTCGACCAGCGCAACCTGCTCAACGTCCAGGCGCAGTACACCTCCGGCATGGGCCTGAAGGGCGGAACGCTGCTCAGCGGCTGGCGCGGCGCGCTGGTCAAGGAATGGACCGTCCTCACGGCGATCACGGCGGGCAGCGGTCTTCCGGAAACGCCCTCATATCTTGAAGCTGTCCCCAACACCGGCTTTACTGGAACGATTCGTCCCGATCGCACCAGCGCGCCGCTGTATACCGGCCCGCACGGATACTTTCTGAATAAGGGCGCCTACACGGCGCCCGCGCCGGGCGAGTGGGGCAATGCGGGGCGCGATTCGATTACCGGTCCGGATCAGTTCAGCCTCAATGCCTCGCTGGCCCGCACGTTTCGCCTGAGCGACAAGCTCAACCTCGACGCCCGTGTCGACTCGACCAACGCCATCAACCACGTCAATTACTCCGCGTGGAACACTACCATTACCAGCCCGCAGTTTGGTCTGCCTACTTCAGCCAATGAAATGCGCAGCCTGCAAACCACGTTCCGGGTGAGGTTTTAGCGATGCGGCGAGTATTGGCATTCTTCCTCGCCACTGCGACCGCTGCCTCCGCGCAGCAAATCGGGCAGAATGCGCCGTCGAGCGCGAGCGCCGTTCCCACGCTCTCCGTCAGCTCGCAATTGGTGATCGAGACCGTCTCCGTAAAAGATAAAAGCGGCAAGCCGATCGACGGCCTCACGGCCAAAGATTTTGAAATTACGGAAAATGGCGTCGTGCAGAAGATCCAGTACTGCGAGCACCAGAACCTTCCCGCGGAAGGCGCCGTCGCTCCTGTTGCGCAACCTGCGACCGGCGATCTCAAGGTCTACTACCATCTTTCGTCCACCCAGATTACTCCGGAGCCGCGCGGCAGCACGCTCTACCGGGATCGCCGTCTGCTCGCACTCTATTTCGATATGACCGCGCTGCCGCCTGCGGATCAGGTGCGCGCGCTTACTGCGGCGCAGAACTTCATCCGCACGCAGATGAAAGACGATGATCTGGTGTCGATCCTGCGCTACACCGGTGGCGGTGTCGATGTGCTGCAGGACTTCACTGCCGACCGCACGCGCCTGCTCAGCATCCTGGAAACGATGATTGTGGGCGAGGGGCAAGCCTTCGCTGAACAGGCTGACGATGCCAGCGCCTCCGACACAGGAGCGGCTTTCGGACAGGATGACAGCGAGTTCAATATCTTCAACACCGACCGTCAGCTTGCCGCGCTGCAAACCGCTGCCAGGATGCTTGGCATGCTCAGCGAGAAAAAGTCGCTGGTTTACTTCGCCAGCGGCCTGCGTCTCAACGGGCTCGACAATCAGGCCCAGCTCCACGCCACCATCAACGACGCCATCCGCTCCGGCGTTTCCTTCTGGCCGATCGATGCGCGCGGCCTCGTTGCGGAAGCGCCGTTGGGTGACGCGACCCAGGCTTCACAAGGGAACACCGGCATGTATTCCGGCGCCGCTGCGCTGGCGGTCATGTCCAACTTCCAGCAGTCGCAGGATACGCTCTACACGCTCGCCTCCGACACCGGCGGCAAGGCGCTGCTCGACTACAACGACCTCACGCGCGGCATTCAGCAGGCCGAGGCGTCGGTGAACAGCTACTACATCATCGGCTACTACACGTCCGACAGCACGCAGGATGGTAAATTCCGCCGCATCCACGTTTCGCTGCCCGGCAATCCCGATGCTGTTCTCGATTACCGCCAGGGATACTTTGCCGGCAAAGTGTTTGCCAAATTCAATGCGTCCGACAAGGAGCGGCAGCTTGAGGACGCGCTCATGCTCAGCGATCCGGTCACCGAGCTGACGATTGCCATGGAGATCGACTACTTCCAGCTCAATCGCGCGGAATACTTTGTGCCCATCGTGGTCAAGATTCCCGGACGCGAGTTAGCCCTCGCCCGCAAACGCGGCGCCGAGCACACGCTCATCGATTTCATCGGCGAAATCAAAGATGATTACGGCGGCATGACTGTCACCAATCTGCGCGACAAGGTGGATATCAAGCTGAGTGACACCACCGCGGAGCAGCTATCGAAGCGCCCCATTGAGTACGACACGGGGTTCACGCTGCTGCCCGGCAAATACACGATCAAGTTCCTGGCGCGCGACGACGAGACGGGGAGGATCGGCACGTTCCAGACCAGCTTTGTGATTCCCAACCTCAACAAGGAGGTGCAGCGCCTGCCTATCAGTTCCGTCGTGCTTAGCAGCCAGCGCGTCGATCTGAAGGATGCAATTTACAACGCGCAAAAGAGCAAAGACCAGCAGGCGCAGGAGTCCGTGAATCCGCTGGTGCACGATGGCGCCAAGCTCATTCCCAGCGTAACGCGCGTCTTCAATCGCGATCAGAACCTCTACGTTTATCTACAGGCCTACGAACAGGGCGCACCGCAAACGCAGCCCCTGTTGGCCTACGTCACGTTCTATCGGGGACCGAAGAAGGCCTTCGAAACGCGGCCTGTGGAGATCACCACGGGCTGGGATAACCACGTCAAGACCATGCCGCTCGCTTTCAACATTCCCATGTCCGGACTCGAGCCGGGAACCTACGACTGCCAGGTGACAGTGCTCAATCCTACGGGCGAGAAAGCAGCTTTCTGGCAAGCGCCCGTGATGCTCTTGCCCTAATTACGCACCGCCCACGCTAAACCATCCGGCTCGCCACCTACATCGATGTGGCCGGTAACTTCCAGCGTTTTCAAATCCACAATCGCGATGTAGCTATCGGGAGAGCAGGCAACAAACGCGCGATTGCCCACAGGGTCCATGAGGATACCAGCCGCTCCGTGTCCAATGGGGACGCGTTTGATCGGTTTGCGCGAGGCCGCGTCGTAAACCACCAGATCCCCGTTCGCCAGGCTCGAGATCAGCGCAAGCTTTCCATCCGGCGTGAACTTCAACCGGTTCGCACCAAAAATCTTCGCGTCCACCGTGTCGATCACCCTTTTCGAATTGAGGTCGATGATCGACAGCGTCCCGTCCTGCGCGTTCGCCGTCCACATCTCGCGACCATCGGGCGTCACGTCGAAGCCCTCATCGCCTTTGCCCACCGGAATGATGGTCTCGGTCCAGTCCATGCGCGGCGAGCCCATGCCCGGCGGCGGACCCATCTGCGACGCGGCGCCAGCCGGCGGATGCATGCCCGGCGGCGGCCCCATTGGCGGCAGCGTCACCTTCTCGAGATACGTAACCGTTCCCGACGCGACGTTCGTCGTATAGATCTTCATCTGATCGGGTGTCACATAGATCATGTGCGTGCGGTTTTGCCCAGTGCCCATAATCCAATCCACTTTCGCGGTTGCCGGATCGTAGCGTGCAATTGCTTTCGCGCCTTCCGCCGTGAACCACAGCTTACCGCCCACCCACGCCATGCCGTGGGGGCCATTCAGCGCGCCAGTGTCGATGTCGGGGAGCGCTTTCTGCGCCACCAGATCGATGACGGAGAGCGCGTGATACCGTCCGCCGCCGTAGATCGAAACATAGGCCGTCTTCCCATCGGTCGAGGCAATCACTTCATGCGGATCGGGCCCAACCGGAGCCGTCGCGATGATCTCCAAAGTAGCCGGGTCGACAATCGCAAGCGTGTGCGCGCGTTTGGAGAGCGCCAGCAGCGTCCGTTGCGGTGTAGCTTGCGAAACCGCTGCACGCGCGGCGCAGAGAACAACCGCACTGATCGCCACACCCGCAGCGACCCGCAAAAATCGGCATTGCCTCATGCTATTTCTCCAGTCTCAGTTTCTGGCACAATAAAGTCTCAGACCAACGGATCAATAATTTGCCGGCAGCGGAACTTTATGCTGCTCATGATAGCGATCCCATCGCGACTTGTCGTTTTTGCGCTCGAACAGAACCGAATTTGCGTACGGTTCCTCGCGTTTCGCTGAATCGCAGGGCACCATCCGCGCATCTTTCACCAATCGAACGAATTAAAATTTAACCCCCTCGTGTCCCCGGGAACCGTGTGCCTTCCAGCGAATCCACTAGCGCAATCGTAAGCCGCCCGAACCCTGCCTCGGCGTGGCTGCCCAAAGCCAATCCCTGGCTCATCGCGTTCGTGGTGTCGCTGGCGGCCTTCATGGAAGTCCTCGACACCAGCATCGCCAACGTCGCGCTGCCGCATATTGCCGGCAATCTTGGCGCCAGCAGCGACGAGAGCACGTGGGTGCTCACCTCGTACCTGGTATCGAATGCGATTGTGCTGCCGCTGACCGGGTGGCTCGTCTCCCTCACGGGCCGGAAGAAATTCTTCCTCATCTGCATCGCGCTCTTTACGGTGAGCTCGCTGTTCTGCGGCATCGCGCCAACGCTGCCCATTCTGCTGCTCGCGCGCGTCATTCAGGGCGTGGGCGGCGGAGGCCTTCAGCCGATGGCCCAGGCGATTCTGGCCGACACGTTTCCGCCGCAAAAGCGCGGCCTCGCTTTCTCCATCTACGGGATGACGGCCATTGTCGCTCCCGCGATCGGCCCCACGCTCGGCGGCTGGATCACCGACAACTACACCTGGCGCTGGATCTTCCTCATGAACCTGCCCGTCGGCATTCTGGCGATCTTCCTGGTTTATACCTTCGTGGAGGATCCGCCGTTCCTGCCGCGCGTGAACCTGAAGGAGAGCCGCATCGATTATTTCGGCTTCGGCCTGCTCGCGGTCGGTGTAGCGTTTCTCCAGATCGTGCTGGACAAGGGACAGGAGGACGACTGGTTCGGCTCCCACTTCATCGTCACGCTGTCCATCATCTCCATCGTCTGCCTGGTGACGCTGGTGTTCTGGGAACTGCACGTCAAACATCCGATCCTCGACATCCGATTATTTAAGAACATCAATTTCGCCACCGCCAGCGTGATGATGCTGATGGTGGGCGCAGCGTCGTTCTCGACAACCGTGCTGATGCCGCAGTATCTGCAGACGCTGATGGGGTACACGGCAGAGAGTGCCGGGATGGTGTTGTCCGTGGCTGCTCTCATTCTGCTGGTGGAACTACCGATTGTCGGGCGATTGACGGGACACGTGCAGGCTCGCTACCTGATGGCCATTGGCTGGGGAGCGCTCACTGTGGCCATGTTTTATTCGGTGCGCCAGATCGATCTGCAAATGAGCTTCGCCTCGGCCACCTGGCTGCGGATCGCGCAATACGTGCCGATGGGGTTCATCTTCATTCCCGCCACCATGGCCGCCTACATCGGCGTGCCGCAGGAGAAGAGCAACGCTGTCGCCGGGCTCATTAACTTTGTGCGCAACATCGGCGCCAGTGTCGGAACTTCGGCGGTGGTCACGGTTCTGGCGCGACGCGCCCAGGTGCATCAGGTGATGTTGTCCAATCACACCGGGCTGGTGAATCCTATTTTTCAGGGCACAGCCGCCGGCCTCCGGGGATCGATGCGTCACTCCCTGGGAACCGCTGCCGGCGCCGGCGCTTACGGCCGCATGTACGAAACCATGCTCAGCCAGGCTTCGACGCTTTCTTACGTGGATACATTCTGGCTTCTGGGCGTCGCGACGGGCATCATGTTCGTGCTGTCGTTCCTGTTGAAGAAAAATAATCCTCGCAAACCGGCCGTTGAAATCGCAGCGCATTAGTAGCTACCCGGCTTTTTCACCATCGTCACGTTGCCAGGTAAACTCAACAGGTCCGGGTCATTTTGTCAGACGAGCAGAGATTCTCGGGCAGGGAACGCCTCAGAGCCTCAGCCGCGGCAAAGCGGAGTCGGCGCCCATATCGCCCAATGAAAATAGCCTCGGTCCGACCGAGGCCAACTGAAACTGATCGGAATGCTGGCGGAGAGGGGGAGATTCGAACTCCCGGAACCCTTTCAGGTTCGTCCGCTTTCGAGGCGGGTGCATTCAACCACTCTGCCACCTCTCCGCTATTGCTGCTTCTGCGCTTTGTAGAACGACTTCATCGCGTCGACAGCCCGGCTATCGTCTCTGGCTGCAGGTGCGGGTAACGCATCGTCATGCTGTTGCTCTGATGACCCAGGGGCCACAGCCGCCAGCGGAACCCCCGCACTTGCCCAGCGTGAAGCTGCGGTGTGACGAAGCATGTACCATACGCAGTCTACCAAACCCGCATCCGCTACGCATGCATGGAATCAGCACTCAGTTTCCTACCTGGCGCCGCCTCCGATCTTCAGGCAACGTAGTTCGCCCTTCTTCCGCATCCCTGCCAGCTTCTCGTATGCCCTGAGACTGATCGGACGCCTCATCCGCCCGAGAAGAGTGAGGAACTGGCCTTGCGCGCATCTTCAACTACCCTGACAAATTCTGTATCCGCGATCTGGATTCCCGAAAACATCTTGGATTTAAATCTATCTTCTTCTCTAACTCATTCGGCGCTTATCGTCGCGCAGCCTTGCTCGCCGTAGGTGGGTTCTCCTCCGATCTGATTTTCGGCGAAGACACCATCGTCACAGCGCGCTTGCATCTGAACGGATGGAATACCGCATACGTCGCGGATGTGGCAGTCTATCATTCGCACCCATATTCCTTCTTACAGGAATTCAGGAGATATTTGAGGGATGGCCGCCTGTCTGGTTCACTTCAGGAGAGAGGAGAGCCAGGAGATGGCGCCGCGACCCCTCCGTGCGCACGCATAGGTCATCGACAGCGAAATTCACCTGTTTGAAGATCCGCCATTCCTGAATTACGAAGAACCTTCTGGCTTGACGCAGTCAGTCGACCGGCCGGCAACGGTTCGCTGTCAACTTGCCGCGTTCGCCCCGCTCGGCGTTCTCGAGTAATCGGGTTTCGGCGGTGAGCAAAGCGACTCAAACCAACGGCTGATGTAAACCTGCGCGTCCGCTTCTCCGCAAAGATGCCGCGCGCCTGGGGCTAGCGCCGCTTCGGAATTCCACCGCAAAACCGACAATTTGGATTCGCCGCACTCAATCACAAACCAGTGGACGGGATTGGTGGTGACAGATCCGCAGATTTCACAGCGAAACTCCTGCAGCGACGACATAAACCCTCCTTCACACGGAAAATCACAGCCAGCCCAATGGCGCGGTGCGAAATACCGCCTCTATTTTTTATCACCGCGGGGGTACGGCCCGTCGTGACAGCTTCCTGTACGAATCTTCTCCGATTCCAGTCAATTTGGGCCAGGCGCGGGGTTCCAGCTATCGCAGCTGGCGTTTCTGCGCCGCGCAGACACCCTTCCGATCCGCTTCCTCGACAATGTTATTGCTCTCCTGGCGAACATGCGCTATAACGCCTTAACTGTCCCTTTCGCCATTCATAGCAGTGTAGGTGGGTCTAACCATGTCTGCCGGGAAAGTCGTTGTCAGCACTGAGGAAATCAGCCAGATCAGGGAGCCTGCGAAAGACCTCCCGGCTGCGGCTCCCTCGGCAGGCGGTCGTCTTCCGTCGCCGGTGCCCTGGTGGGGACGGGTCGGGCTCTCGCTGCTGGTGCTGGTCCTGCCGCTTCTCTGTCTCATCGCCATCATTTTGCGCCTGGCTTTTCGCAGTCAGCCGCCTCGCGTTCGCTTCGCGTGGGTGTCGTTTCTCTCCACACTCATGATCGTCAGCGGCTTTCTGACCACCGCCAGCGCCATCGTTATCATCTTCGCGGTGCCGGCTCCGGTGATTGTGGGCAGCAGCCTGCCCGACCTCGATGAGCGCAGCGAATTTCCCCAGTTGCCCGCCAAGACCGACCTCAGCAGTTCCGAAGTCTCGCGTGATTTGAAACCCCTCGTCGTCGTGGTGTCGCCCGCCATGCGCATGTGGAGAAGCCAGGACACCGCTTCCAACATGATCGGCGCGGGCGTTCTGCTCTTCTCCAACCATGATGGTTACCTCTTTGCCACCGCCCGGCACATGGTCGCGCACGGCGGATGGGGATTCAGCAGTTCTTCTTCCCATGAAATGATCGCCACCAACTCCGGCGTCTGGGCCACTGCCAATATTGTCGCTACCGCCAAAGGCGCTGATCTGGCCCTGTTGTGGATCGCTCGACATTCCGGCGACACTTCCTTCGTGCAGCCCATTGCGGCGCCGCGCGATGGGGAGAGCGTCTTCGTCATCGGACACCCTGAAGATCTGCGCTTCACCCTCAGCACCGGCATCGTCTCCGGATTGCGCGGCGAAACCGTTCAGGTATCCGCGCCCATCAGCCCGGGCAACAGTGGAGGCCCGGTCTACGACGATCGCGGGAATTTGATCGGTATTGTCAGCTCCAAGTTCGACGATCAGATGGACCCCAACGCAGAAAACCTGGGCTTTGCCGCCAGCGCGCAGATGCTGCTGCAGCCGTCGGCCTGGTCGTTTCAGAAGAACGGTCAGCAGTTGTTGCAGGACTACATCCACAAGGCCGAACCGGGCAATCAGGCCCCGGCGAATTCCAATTAGCGAGGATTGCGAGCGCAGGTATGGGCTATATCAACGTCACTGTCTACGATTCCACCGAGAACAAGCGCGTGCCCGCCGAGCTGCCCGACGATGCGCCCTGCAGCAAGATCGTTGCGGTCCTCGTGCAAAAGCTGCAGTTGCCGGTCAATGGACCCGATGGCGCGCCGCTCAGCTATAAATTCCATCACAAAAATTCCGGCCGCCAGATTCAGGATGGCCAAACCCTGGCCGACGCTGGGGTCCACGATGGCGATGTGCTTCGCCTGCAGCCGGAGATTACGGCCGGATAGCCTATGACGCCGACGGCCCCGTTACGCATCGACGCAGTGGAGCAGGGATGACCGCTATAGCCGTCTCCAGCTCATCCCCTGGTGGGACCAGGAGAAAATTCGCGCCGCGCGCGTGCTGGTCATCGGAGCAGGCGCTCTCGGCAACGAAATCCTCAAGAACCTGGCCCTGCTCGGCTTCCTCACCATCGTGGTCGTCGATCTCGATCGCATCGAGCTCTCCAATCTGTCGCGCGCGGTTCTGTTTCGCTCCAGCGACGTTGGACTCGCCAAGGCTGAAGCGATCGTTAAGCCTTATCTCGATCTTTGTCCCGAGGCGACGGTCCGTCCTCTCCAGGCCAACGTCATGCAGGATATCGGTCTCGGCCTCTTCGCGTGGGCCGATCTGATCCTGGCTGGTTTGGATAACCGCGAAGCGCGCCTCTGGATCAATCGTTGCGCGTGGAAGGTCAACCGTCCCTGGGTGGACGGAGCCATTGAAGGCATCAATGGAGTGGCCCGCGTCTTTCTGCCGGGCAAGCCGCCCTGTTATGAATGCACGCTGGGTGAAACCGACTGGGCACTCCTCGAACGGCGCATGTCATGCAATTTGCTGTTGCAGGAGCCAGCCATTCAGGGAAAGATTCCCACTACACCGACAATTTCCTCCATCATCGGCGGCATCCAGGTCCAGGAAGCTGTGAAGCTACTGCACGGTCTTGAAACGCTCGGCGGCAAGGGCTTCATCTTTGAAGGCCTGCATCACTCCTCATACGTCGTCGAATACACGCAAAATCCCGATTGCCTCAGCCACTACACGCTCGCCAACGTCGTTCAACTATCGCAAAAATCCGCTGACGTGACTCTGGAACAGTTGCTTGCCCGCGCCCGCGCCGACTTGGGCGTTGAAGAAGTCGTCATCGAATTCAGCCGCGAGATGATTCACAAGCTGGTCTGCCCGCACTGCGGCGCGGAAGAAGAACGTTTCGCTCCGGTCGGTTCCGTCACGCGCGGCGAGGGTCGCTGCCCTGTTGACGGACACATGCGCGCCGTTCATACGCTCTCCGGCTATCGCGGCGAGCCGGAACTGGCAGCGCGCACGCTGGACCAGCTCGGCCTGCCCCTCTTCGACATTTTTACGGCGCGTTCTATCGACGCCGAAATTGCCTACAGCCTCGCAGGCGATGCTCCTGCCGTGCTCGGGCCTCTTTCAGGAGCAGCGCGATGACCCAACGCCCTCGCGCGCGCCGCGGTCCAACGCTCGCCATCGATAACGAAGTTACGCGCCGAATTCGCCAGCACGCTCGCGGTCATATGAAGACGGAAGTCTGCGGCGTCCTCATCGGCGCGATGACCAACGGCGAGGTGAAGGTGCAGGCCTCGATTGAAGCCCTCAACGCCGCGCAGGCCGGCACTCACGTTACGTTCACCCAGGACGCGTGGGAAGCCATCTATAAGATCAAGGATCAGGACTATCCCGACGATCGTATCGTTGGCTGGTACCACTCGCATCCCGGCTTCGGCGTCTTTCTCTCCGAGCACGACACTTTTATCCATCAGAATTTCTTTTCGTCACCCGACCAGGTGGCGTGGGTCTACGACCCGCATACCGATGAAGAAGGATGTTTCGGCTGGATCGACGGCGGGCTGCATCGCATCCCCAACATCGCCATTCTGGATAACAACGGCGACGGCGTGGAGCACACGCCCAAAGAATCTTCGTCGTCCGTCGATGAGTTCGAAGAAGACGAGACCATCCGCGTGCGTCCCGTTGCTCAAACTGACGGGCCGGCGCCCTGGCTGCGCTGGGGCGTCACCGCGCTCTCGTATGTCTCTGCATTGCTGCTCGGATTCCTCATTTCCTGGGTTCTGTTTCCGCGGGTCATTGCCGTGGACCCAGCGGACCGGCGTCCCCATCGATATTGAAATCCAGCAAATCGAGCAGGAACTCCAGTCTGAGCCGGCTGCGAAACCTGCGGCCCCCGCCAATCCCGCCGCCAGCCCCGATCCTCGCCAGCGCTGCGCCGGCACCCTCAAACCCTCTGCGCCGCCGGAAAGCAGGAAGACTCCATGAATCCCAGCGATCGCTCTGAAACCGTGCGCGTCACCCTCGAAGATCTCGGCCAGATTCGTTCTGCCGAAGCGCCCATCGTGGTTCCGCTCCCCGCCGGGCAAAAGAGCTACGGCAATATCCACACCGCTGCTGAGGCGCCCGGTCTTGTCCCAGGAGAAGGGAAGCATCCTGTTGCAGGGATGGTTCTACCTGGGCGCTGCGGGAATGTTGGGCGCTCTCGCCGGATGGGGCATCGCTGAGCCAGGATTCGTCGACGGCGGTGGCTTCCACTGGGGCCAAATCTGGATGCTTCCCTCCATCATTACGCTCATGTGCGTGGGCTTCGGCGTCGCCGAAAGTCTGGTGGAGCGCTCGGCAAAAAAGGCGCTCATCCGCGGCGGTCTCGCCCTGCCGCTCGGCATCGCGCTGGGGTTTGGCTTCAACATCGGCGCGAATATTATTTATCGCATCGGCCTCGTCCTCATCTACCAGATGGGCGTTCGCACCAATCACAACCCTGCATACTGGATCGTTCGCGGCATTGCATGGATGGTCTTCGGCGCGGCCGGTGGCGTGGTTTACGGCATCATCGGGCAGTCGTCCAAAAAAACCGCCTACGGCGTCCTCGGCGGCGCCATCGGCGCATTCGCAGGCGGCGTTATCTTCGATCCCATTTCCTTTGTCTCGCATGGCGGAGCGGTCAGCCGTGCGGTGGGCTTCTCCCTTCTTGGCATGGCCACCGGCGCTGCGATGGGCCTCGTGGAGAGCGCCCTTAAAGATCGCTGGCTCTATGTCACTGCTGGTCCACTCGCGGGCAAGCAATTCATCCTCTACAAGCCGCAAACCACCGTTGGCAGTTCGCAAAGTTGCGATATCTACCTCTTCAAGGATTCTGATATTCAGCCGAACCACGCCACTCTGCTGATGAAGGGCTCGCACATTCACCTGCAGAATTCAGGCCCCGTGTATGTGGCCGGCCAGCCAGTGCGCGGACTCCGCGTGCTCGAAACCGGCAACGTCATTCAGATCGGGAGATACAGCTTCCGTTACCAGGAGCGGCAGCGTAAATGAACGGCTTGTGTCCCTATTGCCGCACGCCTCTCGAGGCAGAAGACGAGGTGGTCAACTGCCCGGCCTGCAACACGCCGCACCATCAGGCCTGCGTTGCGGAAAATGGCGGCTGCACTGTTTTCGGTTGTTCCCAGGCTCCCGTCGACGAAGTGAAGGTCAGTGTCTCCGCGCAGGATCTGGCCCCGCGACCCGTGGCCCCAGCCGCACCGGTGCCAGAGTCCGTCCCGCACTTCAATCCGCACAGCATCTACAACCTTGCAGCGTCGCCCGCCGAACCGCCGGCTGCCGATCCCCTGCAACCCATCCCTCCTCCGCCCCGATCCGCGGGCACCGGTGTGCCTCCGCCTCCGCTTCCTCCGGGCAGCGTTCTCATTCCTCAGCCTGGCCCGGTCCCCGTCATGTTCGGCGGATATGTTCCGCCGATGATGCCCGATCCTTATGGCTACATTCCCCGCAAGAACCGCGTCGTCTTTGTTTTGCTGGCCATCTTCCTCGGCTGTTTCGGCGGCCATAATTTCTATGCGGGTTATACCAGGCGAGCGATTCTTCAACTCTGTATCACTATTTTCACGTGCTCGATTGGCGCTATCGTCATCTGGATTTGGGCGATCGTCGAGGCCTGCACCGTGGACCATGACAACGACGGCCTTGCATTTGTTTAACGGAGAAAATTGCGCATGAACTACTTCATCCTTCGCGATGGTCAGGAATACGGACCCTACACCCTTGCAGATCTGCAGCGCTATGTGGCCTCCGGCCAAATCCTGCTCACCGATATGGCGCGCAGCGAAGGCATGACCGAGCCCCAGCCCGTTTCGCAGATCGTCGGGACTATTCCCGTTCCCGTAGCCGCACCTTATCAGCCAGCCGGACCGGTCATGCCCGACTACCCCGATCCGCCCAATCTCCACTGGGGGCTCGTCCTGCTCTTCGGCATCCTCACGTGTGGCATGTTCAGCATCGTGTGGGACCTGATCCTCGCCGCCTGGATGAAGAAGGTCGCCCCGCAAAGCCGCGCGCTCTACTACTACATCGCCGAAGCTATCCTTGTGGTGCCGGTCTCCTTTAACAGCTTCTCGGTCAGCTTCCACCACACGAGCAACGAGTATGGATCCGTACTGGGCCTCATCAATCTCGTCGTCGTGCTGGTCGCAAGGTTCAGTTTCCGCAGTTCGATTGAGGAACACTACAACACCGTGGAGCCCATCGGCCTGACGCTCAGCGGCGTCATGACGTTCTTCTTCGGCTGCCTCTACTTCCAGTACCACTTCAACGAGATCGTTCGCCGCAAGAACCTCGCGCGCGGCGGATACCAGGCGATATGAGCCCGGCTCTTCGCAGTCCCGCCGTTCGCAAGACGGCGGCCCACCTCAGCGCCGCGGCATTCGCTGCCGCGGCGTGGATCCTGTGGCGCTTTCCCCCTGCGTCGTCCGGCTTCTATCCGCGCTGTCTCATCAACGAAACCTTTCACATCGATTGCCCAGGCTGCGGCGGTACGCGTGCGGTGGCCGCGCTTCTTCATGGCCGGCTCGCGGAAGCGCTGCACTTCAACCCTCTGGTCGTGATTCTGCTTCCGTTTATTCTCGCGTTCTTCGGCGTCGCCTGGTTCCGCGCCATCCGCGGGTCGGAGTTCCGCTGGCCGGTTGTGCCGGAAATCTATCTCAAAGCCACCCTGGTCGCGGCCCTCGCGTTTACAGTAATGAGAAACCTGCCCCACGGCTGGTTGAGATAGCCCCATGATGTCTCCTCGAGTTCGCAGACTCAAGCGCGATTACGAATCGTTAGTCGCCCGCTTCGGCGAGTCGTCCCTCATTCGCATCACCGGCACCGCCGGCCTGCCTCCGGAGCACTACCGCTTCACCTTCAATATCAAAGGTCTCTATGTCGATCCCGCCGGGAACGTCCTCGAGCGCGACAGCCACATCCTGGAAGTGAATCTGTCGCTCGATTACCCGCGCCGCGCTCCCCAGTGCCGCATGCTCACCCCCGTCTTCCATCCCAACTTCGACGATGCCAGCGTCTGCATCGGCGATTTCTGGGCCGCCTCCGAGGGCCTCGACGATCTCATCGCTCGCATCGGCCGGATGATCGCCTATCAGGAATACAACACCCGAAGCCCCCTCAACGGTCTCGCTGCCAAATGGGCGGCTGAACACATCAGCGATCTCCCCATCGACAGCCGCGTCGTCGCTCCCGTCGCTGAGGCCGGCGCCGAACCAACGCCCGAAAGCGTAGTCATGACCGTCGTCGAGAGCAACGAAGCCCCAGTCTCCGCCACTCAGGCCGCCGATCAGGTCGCCACTCAGGCGGCCATTCAAGCCGTCGAAACCGTCACCACGGATTTGAAGGAGGAGCCGGCCCAGCTTGAGTCGGCCGACTGAGCTGTCTCCGCAAACTCTCCCATCCTTCTGAACCTTCCTGCCTCCTGTGTCATCCTGTAAAGGTCTATGCCTGCGGAGCGCGCCCAACCCTCGGAAATCCTTTGAAACCACCATTGCCAGCGCTCGGCAGACCATGGTGCTCAGCGAAATTGCCCGCCTCGCCATCGACAGCTTCCGCTCCTCCAAAGTGCGTTTCTTCCTCACCGCGCTGGGCATGGTCATCGGGACCGCATCCGTCATCCTGGTCGTCGCCATCTCCGCCACCGGCCGCGAGTTCATCCTCAAAGAAATTCAGGGCATCGGCACCAACCTCGTCGAAGTCAACTACGCCGGCGGCGGTTCCGGAGCCATCGTCAACGCGCAAACCGACTTCCTCACCTATGACGATGAATACGCCGTCGATGAAAGTGTCCCCGCCGTCGCCGCCTCCTCCGTCGTCCTCGAAATGCACCAGCGCATCGGCTTTACCGGCGGCATGGTCAGGGAGACTCTGGTTCTCGGCGTCGAGCCGCAGTATCGCCAGGTTCGCAACCTGGTCACCCTCGCCGGCCGCTTCTTTGACGAAGAGGATGAAACCACCCACGCAAAAGTAGCCGACGTCACCGAGCCTTTTGCGCGGGATATGTTCGGCAGCCCCGCTGCCGCCATCGGCCGCACCTTTCAGATCAGCGGCATCCCTTTCACCATCGTGGGAACCTTTAAGGAAGGCGTGGAAACCTTTGGTGAATCGGAGATTGCCGACCAGACTATCCTCATCCCCTATTCCGTTGGCCGCTATTTCATCGGCACGGAAAACGTGAACGAGATTTACTTCACCATCCGCGACCAGGGCGATGTCGAAAGCGCCGCCCAGCAAATCGTCCACGTCCTCCATACGCGCCACCTGCCCAATTCGGTCTACAAGCCCATGACCATGACCGCCCTCATCACCATGGCTGGCAAGGTCGTTAACGCGCTCACCTGGATGCTCCTCCTCGTCTCCGCAGTCACCCTCGCCGTCGGTGGCGTCGGCATTATGAACATCATGCTGGCCACGGTGCGCGCCCGCACCCGCGAAATCGGCATCCGCAAAGCCATGGGTGCCACCTCGCGCGAGATTCGCCTCCAGTTCCTCATGGAAGCCGTCTTCGTCTCCCTCTTCGGCGGCGTCATCGGCACGGTCATCGGCCTCTCCATTCCCATTTCCGTCCGCCTGTTCACGGAGTATCGCGTGCCCGTTTCCCTGTGGTCTGCCGTCGTCGGCCTCGCCGCTTCCGCGGCCGTCGGCATCATCTTCGGGACCCTCCCGGCCAATCGCGCAGCGCGCCTCGACCCCATCGAATCACTGCGTTACGAGTAGCGCCGGCGCGTCCTTCGAACCTGAGGATCGACCCCCTCCGCGTGCTACGATAAAAAGAGAAACCCCCGCCTTTTTCAACCAGATTGAGGCAATCCACATGAGGCTGACAGGATTTGTGCGGCATAGTCGGATTCACAACCAAAAGTTGGAATCCCGGTCCAGAGCGCATCGCGCGGGCAACTGACACGCTGCTCCATCGCGGCCCCGATCAACAGGGCGTCTACCAGTCCCTCAGTTGCAGTCTCGGTGCCACCCGCCTCAAAATCGTCGACCTTGCCGGCGGCAATCAGCCCATCCACTCCGATGATCGCGACACCGTCATCGTCTTCAATGGCGAAATCTATAACCACGTCGAAATTCGCCACGAGCTCGAAGCCCTCGGCCATCATTTTCATACCCATTGCGACACTGAGGTCGTTCTCCACGCCTTTCTCCACTGGGATACGGCCTGCTTCCAGCGTCTCCGCGGCATGTTCGCCGCCGCCCTCTGGTGCAATTCGCGCCGCCGCCTCGTCCTCGGCCGCGATCGCCTCGGTATCAAGCCGCTCTACATCTACCAGCGCGGCGACGATCTCCTCTTCGCCTCCGAACTAAAAGGCATCCTCATCCATCCTGAGGTCGAGCCGCACATCAGCCTCAACGGCCTCGACGCCTTCCTCTCCCTCAATTACGTCCCGTCCCCGTGGACCCTCGTCGACGGCATTGAGAAAGCTTCCGCCCGGCCATTGGCTGGAGTGGCGCAACGGACTCGTCCGCCAGGAACCGTACTGGCAAATTCCCGCCATGGCGCCCACAGGCCATCTCGCTCGAAGACGCCAAAGCCGAGCTCGATCGCCTCATGCTCCAATCCGTCAGCGAGCACATGATGTCCGACGTTCCCCTCGGCGTCTGGCTCAGCGGCGGTGTCGACTCCAGCACCGTTCTGCATTACGCCTCGCAGGCCTCCGCCACGCGCCCTGCGCACTTTCTCCATTTCCTTCACCGGCCACAGCTTCGACGAGACGCCATACATTCGCGAAGTCGCTCAGCGCTACGGCTCGCAGCACGAGCAGCTCGACCTCAATCCCGAGCAGGATCTCGAAGGCGCAATTCGCGAGCTCGCCTACTACTCTGACGAGCCCAGCGCCGACGCCGGAGCCCTGCCCGTCTGGTTCCTCTCCCAGCTCTGCCGCAAGCACGTCACCGTCGCCTTCAGCGGCGAAGGCGCCGACGAAGTCTTCGGCGGCTATCTCACCTACCGCGCCAATCGCATCGCGCAGACCGTGCGCCACGCGCCCGGCCTCCGCCATCCGCCTCGCGCTCCAGGGAATGAACCTGTGGCCTGCCTCCAACGAAAAGATTTCGCTCGAATACAAGGTGAAACGGCTCCTGCAGGGCAGTCTTCTTGCCCGCCGAGCAGGCCCACGTCTACTGGAACGGCACCTTCTCTGAACAAGAGAAAGCCGGCCTGGTCACCGTGCCGCTTCCCGGCAGCCTGCTCGACATCCTCGCGGAACTGCAGGCTAAGGCCCCCGGCGACGGCATCGCGCCCTTCCTTGCCTTCGATCAGAAGTACTATCTCGCCGACGACATCCTCGTGAAGTCCGATCGCATGTCGCATGGCGCATTCGGTTGAAGTCCGTCCGCCGTTCCTCGATCACCGCATCATCGAATTCGCGGCCACCCTTCCCACCGACCTGAAAATTCGCGGCAAGCGGCAGAAAGTTTGTTTTGAAAGAACTGATGCAGCCGCACCTGACCACATCCATCACGCAGCGCAGCAAGGTCGGCTTCGACATTCCCGCGCATGAGTGGTTCCGCGGCCCCCTGCGCGGCATTCTGATGGAAACCTTCGAGTGGGCGCAGGCCGAGCACGCCGCCCTGTTCCGCTTCGACCGGATTTGGAACCTGACAGAACGACACATGAGCCGCAGCATCAACGTGGGCTACCACCTCTGGGGTCTCATGACGTTGTTCCTTTGGATGAGGCGATGGAAGATAAGCTCCGTACCGAGCCGGCAGTCGAACGGCCAGCCGCTGGCGATTGGGTTCTGACCCGCCGCCGCATTTTTCTCGTAGTTGGGCTCTTTGCTGCGGCCGTCTACCTCGGCACCATCATCTCTCCGCCGTCGCTCATGGACGACGTCGACGCCGTCGAAGCCCAGATCGCCCACAACATGCTCACCTCCGGCGACTGGGTCACCGCGCACCTCGACGGCGTCCCCTTCCTTGAAAAACCGCCGCTCATCTACTGGACCCTCGCCGTCTCCTACAAAATCTTCGGCGTCCATGACTGGTCCGCCCGCATCCCCGTCGCGCTCTCCGCCATCTCGCTCTGCCTGCATCACCGCCGCCTTCGGCATCTGGGCCTTCGGCAAGCGCGAAGGCTTCTACGCCGGCCTCTGCATGTCCACCTGCATCGGCCTGTGGCTCTTCACCCGCATCGTTCTGCCCGATTCGCTGCAGACCCTCACCATCGCGCTCTCGCTCTGGGCCTTCCTGCGCGCACTCGACGACGACGAGCCGCATCCCCGCGCCTGGGCCGCCGTCATGGCCGCCTGCATGGCTCTCGGCCTGCTCCTCAAAAGCCTCATCGGCGTCGTCTTCCCCATCGGCGCAGCGCTGATCTATCTGCTCATCACGCGCCAGCTTTTCGTCGCGCGCACCTGGAAGCGGCTCCGCCCCTTCAGCGGCATCCTCATCATCCTGCTCATCGCCGCGCCCTGGCACATCCTCGCCACCCTCCGCAATCCGCCGTACTTCGCCTTCACCATGAAGAGCATTCCCGGCGAGTATCACGGCTTCTTGTGGTTCTTCTTCATCAACGAGCAGTTGCTGCGCTTCCTCAACCTGCGCTATCCCGCGCGACTACGACACCGTCCCGCGCGTCTGGTTCTGGCTCTTCAATCTCATCTGGCTCTTTCCGTGGAGCGTCTATCTCCCCGGCGCATTCAAGCTCTCCTACCGGCCCGACCGATCGCGCCGGAAAAGTCCGCCTGCTCGCCCTCTGCTGGATCGGCTTCGTCATGGTGTTCTTCACCTTCTCGACGACCCAGGAATACTACTCGATGCCCATCTACCCGGCCGTCGCGCTGCTCATCGGCTCGGCCATGGTGCTGGAGGGCCGCACCATCCGCTGGGGCACGCGCGCCGTCACCGTCATCTGCGCGGCCGCGGCCATCGCCTGCATCGCCATTCTCATCGCCGTCCGCCACGACCCCACGCCCGGCGATATTTCGAATGCGCTCAGCCCCCATCCTGCGGCCTACAAGCTCTCGCTCGGCCACATGGAAGACCTGACCCTCGATTCCTTCGCATATCTGCGCATCCCGCTCGCGCTGGCCGCAACAGCGTTTCTCATCGGCGTAATCGCCACGCTACGCACCACCCGCAAGCGCGCCTACTTCGGCATCGCCCTCATGATGGTGGTCTTCTTCCACGCTGCGCGCCTCGCGATGGTCACCTTCGATCCCTATCTCTCGTCGCGCCCGCTGGTCCGTGCGCTCGAAACAGTCGCCGCCGGGCCAGCTCATCGTCGACCATCACTACTTCTGGTTCTCGTCCATCTTCTTCTACACCGACCGCACTGCGCTTCTGCTCAACGGCCGCTTCATGGGCCTGGTCTACGGCTCCTACGCGCCCACCTCAGCCCATGTCTTTATCGAAGACCCGGAGTTCCAGCAGCTGTGGCGCGGCCCCGCGCGCTACTACATCTTCGCGCGCGAAGATCAGCTCGACCATCTGCAAGCGTTGGTCGGTAAAGATGATTTGTATATGGTGAAGGGAAGTGGTGGCAGGTTCCTGCTCACGAATCAACCGATTGCGAAATAGGTCACAGGTTCTGCGTTCCAGAGTGCGGATGGCCAAACCGCAACTTCCGCGGCGAAGATCGAATCTGGCAATAGAATCCAGAACCTGCCGTACTACAACTCCCCCGGACTCTTCCGCGCATGCAGTGCCTGCTCCGCCGCCAGCGCCGCCGCCTTTTCCTGCGCCCGCAGCACTTCTTCCGGACGCACCGGAACCAGATTCCCATTCACGATCCGGTAATCGTGTCCGCGCCACCGAATCGACCGCCGCGTAAAGCTCACCAGCCAGATGATCGTCGCCAGCCCGTCCCACACCGGCACCAGCGCCAGATTCGCCCATACGCCGCGTTGCTTCAACCCCTTCACGCCCACCAGCAGCGTCAGCAGCCAGCGAACCAGCCAGATACCCGCCAGCCATACGCAGCGGCAATCGTCGCCGTCGGAGCAATCGCCATCGCCAGCAGCGTCCACGGCAGCCCCAGCGTAAAGATCAAGCCCGCGTGCCCCTGCGTCCGCATGTGGCGCATCACCGTGAGCCAGCGCAGCCGCTTCATGAAGAGCTCGCGCAGCGACTGAAAATCCGGAACGGTTTCGATCGCGTAGGGCAGCAGTACCACCTCGTGCCCTTTCTCCGCAATCGAGCGCCCCACCAGCAGATCGTCACCCGGCATATTCTCAATCGCCGGATACCCGCCCCACTCCGCCAGATGCGTCTTCGTCGTGCAGATCGTGGGCCCCAGCGCAAACTTCACGCCGTCCAGCTGCTTCGCCACCAGAATGCCGGGATAAAAATCGGACAGCATCCCAATATCCTGCAGCCGCTGCACAAAACCTTTTTCTTCAGTCGGCACGTAGAAGCACGTTACCGCTCCGACCTTCTTATCCGCGAGCGGCGCTACCAGGCGCCGCAGATAATTCGGCTCCACGCGCACATCGCTGTCGCTGATCACCAAATGCTCAAACGACGCCTCATCCACCATGCGCGCCAGCTTGGTCACCTTGTCGTTCGCGGCAATGCGGTTTGAACCTACCAAGATCCGAATCTTCGTGCCGGGAAAATCGCTCTGCAGCTGTTCCAGCACCGGATACGCCGGATCGTGCGTGTCGCCAATGCAGAAAACAATCTCGTAATTCGGATAATCCTGGCGGCAGAAACTTGCGAAATTCTCGTACGCTTCCGGATCCAGACCCCGCACCGGCTTCAAATTGCTCACCGGCGGCGTGAAGTCGTTTGCCACCAGTTTCGCCCTCAGAAAATAGCGCAGACAGCTAAAGAGAGCTATGGCGTAATAGATGAAGGGGATCGCCGCTATTCCGAGAAGAACAATTCGCATGGACAGGAAGGTCGGCGGCGCAATCGGAAGGGAAGCGGATTGCCGGACACAACGAGGCCAGAATATCACAGCACCCCCGGCCGAACCTCATGCAATCTGCCTCGTCCGCGACGCAGGTTAACTCTGTCGTTATCTTCGCGTAAACCACTGTGCTTGCAACGCGCTGCCGGTCCGACGCCACGCGCGGCCAGCTCTCTCCGCTTCTATACAATAAGCCTGTGTCCTCGCAACTCGCTGACCACTCTCCCGCGCCGGAATCCGCGCACAAGCCCCTCCACCTCAAGACCTTCCTCATGATCGTGGTCATGATCCTGGCCGGGCCGCTGGGCAACGTCCTGCTCGGCCGCGGCATGAAGCACGTCGGCCCACTCTCCCTCTGGCCGCTTCCCGTGCTCCTCCACACCGGACTCACCATCTTCTCCACGCCTTCCATCTGGCTCGGCATCGCCGCGCTCATCACTTTCTTTATTTCGTGGTCGCTCGCGCTTTCCTGGGCGGACTATAGCTTCGTCCGTCCCGCCTCCTCGCTGGCCTACGGGTGGTCGCGCTGCTCGGCTGGCTCATGCTCGGCGAGCACGTCTCGCCTCTGCGCTGGGCCGGCATCGCCGTCATCTGCCTCGGCGTCCTCGTCGTCAGCCGCACCGCTCCCAAAACCACGCCCCGCAACCCCGTGGAGAGGGTCGCGCCATGATTGGCTACATCGTCTTTCCCATGATCGTGCTCTGCGGCACCGGCGGCGAGCTCTGCGTCTCCCGCGCCATGAAGTCCGTCGGCGAGGCTGAAGGCTTTCGTCCCGCCCAACTCCTCCGCGTCGCACGGCCGCGCCATCGTCGAGCCATGGATGTGGGCAGGCGTCGGCATGATGGCCCTTGCCTTCTTCTCTCTGCTCGGCGCGCTCTCCGCTTACAGCGTCAGCTTCGTCGTCCCCGTCACCGCGCTCGACTACGTCGCAGCCGCCTTCGGCAGCGTCGTCTTCCTCCACGAACACGTCAGCCCGAAGCGCTGGCTCGGACTCGTCTTCGTCGTCATCGGCGTCACCATGGTCTTCCTCAGCAAAAGCTAAAGCGAAGGACCTTGTGGCCCTTCGCTTTCTCCCGCCAACCCTGCCCTCAGAAATGCAGAGTGATCTGCCCCGTCACCGCCCGCGGCGATACATAATGCGTTCCGCTGAACGTCGACAGGAAGTTGTACAGCGCGTAGTCGTTCGTCACGTTGATCGCCGTCAACTGCGCGCCCCACTTATACCGATCGCCGTGGAACAGATTGTCCTGTCCCAGCGACATATCGAACAAGTTCCGCGGCTGAATGCGCGGCGGATTGTGATCGTTGTCGCCCGTCCCCGGCGCCGGAATCTTCACCAGCGACGAAGTGTATTCCGACGCAAGGCAAGTCGTCGGCAAAGCCTGCGTCGGCGTCGCCTTCACTCCATCGCATTCCAGCCCCGCTTCGAACTCCTCATCCGCGTCCAGATTCGCCAGGCTCACCGCAGGCTGCCCGTTCAGCATCGTCGAAGTCGGTCCGCACGCGCTGTTCGGATCGTTGGACAATGGGTTGTAGCAGGGAACCGCTCCCGCCACTTCGCCCGAGTCAAACCGCCAGTTGAAGCTGTACCACGGGCTATATTTTCCCGGAATCTGATACTGCATGTGCGTCGTCTCGTTGAATCTCTCGTCGTGATCGATGCGGAACGGCAACCCCGTCTGCCCCACCGTCGCGCCCGCGCCGCCCACCTGCGGCGGAAAGAATCGCGCTGCCACCGACGACATCACCGCATACGCGCTGAATCCATGCATCGGCGTCACATTCGCACGCAGCGCAAATCCAGGAATCTTCGAGTTGTGCCACTCAATCGGGAACGTAATCGGCGTATTGCCCAGCACGCTGAAGTCGTACGCGTTGTTCGTGTACTTCCAGATGTACTCGCCGCTCACCACAAAATGCTTGCCCGCCACCTGCTGCAGGCCCGCGTGATATTCGTTGCGATACCCCGGCGACAGCGTGCCCGAACTGCCCGCCTGGCACAGCAGCAGCGGATTCACCACCGCATTCAGACATCCCTGGTCCGACAGCACCAGATTCTCGTTGAACGGCGTCTCCAGCGTCCGCGCATACGACGCGCGCAGCACCGTGTTCGTCCGCTTAATGCTGTACGATCCGCCCAGCCGCGGCTCCGCCTGCCGCGCATCCGTCAGCCCGTTGTACAAATCGCCGCGAATGCCCACGTTGAACAGCCAGTTGCCCTTCGTGATCTGGTCTTCCACGTACAGCGCCAGTTCCTTCACGTCGGTGTGGCCCATGAAAGTTGTAAAAACCGCCGCCCCGCGTCAGATCGTATGGATAGAGCGTCGTGCAGGGCGGACCCGTCGGCACATTTCCTGCCATGCATCCCAGCGAATTCAGATACGTCGGCGAAACAATGCCCAGTAAGTCGCTCTCATCCAGAAACGTCTGTTCGTACTGCGCGCCGACCTTGAGATTGTTCATTCCCTTCACGTACGAAACGTCGGTGTGCACGCCGTCGTTCGCCAGGCTGCGATCCTGTCCGATGCTCTGCTGCTGCACTGGCCCCAGATCCGCAAACGGATCGCCGCTCGGATAGTAGTGGTAGTTATCCTTGCGCAGGAACGCGCCCAGGTTCCACACCGATGTCTGGCTCAGCACGCGCGTGTAGCTCGGCGCAATGTCGATCGTCCCAATCTTCGAGCGCTGATCCGTCTGCCCCGTCACCGCCTGCCCCGCGATGTTCACGCCGCCCGCGTTCAGATTGTCGTAGGTGTTCGGCGTCTGAAACCACGAGCGCGAATAGTTCAGGTTCAGGTGTACCGAGTCCGCTGTGTCGATCTGATAATCGACGCGATCGAATACGTTTTGCTCGTTCCCCTTGTCGTGAAACGTCACAAACTCCGGCGCATCCAGGAATCGTCCCGTGTTCAGCCCGTTCGCCGAAATAAAGTTGCCCCAGTTCTGTTTTCCGTAGCCCACGTCAAATCCGCCCGCCGGCCGATCCAAAGCTCCCATACGACGCATTGATCGAGCCCGTCGGCTTCGTTTCTCCCTGGCCCGAGCGCGTCGTCACCTGGATCACCAGGCTCGTCTTGTCGCCGTACTCCGCCGGCGGCGCGCCTTCAATCACCTGCATCGACTGCACCGCCGTATCCGGCAACTGGTTGCGAAAACGCCTTGCTCTGCTGATCGGTAATCGCCTGCCCGTCCACGCTGAACGAGTTCTCCGCGTGATCGCCCAGCCCGTGGAACATGCCATTCGAATCCGCTGTGATCCCCGGCGACGAGAGCGTCACCAGCGAACTCAGCGACGACGACTGGCTCTCCAGCGGAATCTCCGCGAACGCCTGGCGGTCAATATCCGTGTCCATGTTCGCAGCGTTGTTCACCAGGTCCTGCCCGGTCACCTGAATCGTGGTCGCTGCCGCTTGTCCTACCGCCAGCGTCACCGTCGCCACCACGGGTGTTGACGACTTCACATTCACGTCCTGCGCGTAGGGTCCAAAACTCGGCGCGCTCACCGTCATGTGATACGTGTTGAACGGCACGTTCGTGAACTGGAAATGCCCGGCGCTGTCCGTCGTCACGGTGCGCTCGTACTGGCTCACCGGGTTTGAATTTTCACCGTCGCTCCCGGCACCACCGCGCCCGTGGGATCAGCCACCGTCCCCGTAACCGTTCCTGACGTTGAACCCGATTGCGCCCACCCCGGCGCAGCCGACAGAATTCCGGCAAATAATGCCAGATAGATAAAAACAGCGCTGCAACGCAGCAACGTGCGCATGCACGACCTCCACATTCTGTTAAAAAGCCCGGGCCTGAAAAGGACTAAGCGAACAGGGAAGTGGCCGCGGGCGGAGGACGGCTGGCCAACCGGAAATGCACGGCAGCGCGCGGCCTGGAAATCGTCCGCGCCAGCACAACAGACGCTACTGATCGGCTGCTGAAGTGCAGCACAATCGGCGCCGTCGCCTGCGCCACGCTGTGCATCGTCAGACACAAAGCGCAATCGTGATCCGGCTGGGCCGAGGCGTGGAAATGCGCCGCCTGCACCATCCCGCTCAACAACACGAGCGTGACGCACAGGACGCCCATCAACAGGGCGCGTGAAATCCGCATTTTGAAGAAAACGAAGCGCATCTTACTTCTTTGACTATAGATGCACCGGCAGGCGAGCAGCAAACCCGGTTGCTGCAATTTATCAGCCTATTCGATAGGACGCGCCTCCCTACAGCCGTGCGCGATTCACGTCCGTTCAGATTCGCGTTGCACGCATTGCAGGAAATGGTTCATTCCTTCGCTTGACACTGCGCAACATCCCGGTAAGCTAAAAGATTCCCGACCGGCGTCTCTTCGCCGGCGGTTGCGGGGGCGGTCCCATCTTGAAGGTCCGGGTCTTTTATCACGACAAGTGTTTTGACGGTGCCTGCTCGGCTTCGCTCTTCAGCCGGTTCCACCAGGAGTGCGTCCATCCTGGCGCCGATTACGAATACCACGGCCTCGTTCACCGCGCCGGCGCCCTCTTCAACGAGGCTGAATTCACCGGCGACGAAAACGCCATTGTCGACTTCAAATATTCCCCGTCGCCCCGCATTACCTGGTGGTTCGATCACCACCTCAGCGCCTTCCTCACCCCCGAAGATCATCAGGACTACCTCGCGGGCCTCGCCGACGGCCGCTACCAGGGGCATCGCTTCTACGATCCCAACTACATCTCCTGCACCAGCTTCCTTGCCCACATCGCGTCCACTCAATTCGGCTTCGATCCCACCCCGGTCGCCGAACTGATCAAGTGGGCGGACATCGTTGACGGCGCCCTCTATGAATCCGCCCAGTCCGCCGTCGAAATGCCCGCCCCCGCCATGAAGCTCACCCTCATCATTGAGGCCTCGCAGGATCCCACCTTCGCCCCGCGCCTTATCCCCCTGCTCACGCGCATGCCACTGCAGCAGGTTCTTGAGCAGCCCTTCGTCGCCGAGCCTCCTGCCGCCGCTTCTCGAACGCCATCAGCAGGCCATCGAGCTCATTCGCGAACGCTCCGAGTCCAAGCAGGGCACCATCTACTTCGACATCACCGACAACCCCTTAGAGGGATACAACAAGTTCATCCCGTATTACCTTCATCCGGAAGCTACTTACTCGATTGGACTATCGAAGTCCAGCTTCCGCACCAAGGTCGCAGTCGGTTCCAATCCCTGGACCAAAACCAAGCCGGAAGACATGGTGAATTTGGCGACGATCTGCGAGCGCTACGGCGGAGGCGGCCATGCCCGCGTCGGCGCCATCTCCTTCCCGCCCGATCGCGAAGACGAAGCCCGCAAAGCGGCTGCCGAGATCGTCGCGGAGTTGCGCGCCACGGATCCGAAATGATCGACCCGCCAGCCATTCCGGACCGCGACGCCCTCGTGCAACGCACCGCCCGCACAATGTGGCTGGCTTTCATCGTCGCTGCCTGCGGATTCATCGCCCTGGCCCACTTCCGCCTGAAGCCGCAAGCGCAGCCGGTCCCCGATCCGACCGTGACCTACGTGTTAACAGCAGTTGCCGCAGTCGATCTCGTCATATTTGCTGTCCTGCGCAATATTCGGCTGCGCAACTCTCGGGAACAGCGCACCCGCGGCGACGCGGTTCTAGCTGTGGAGGCTCAACAGGTTATTCCTATCGAAGCCGGAACGGCTGATGGGAGGTTGATGGTTAAGGCTGGCATGGGGTCGGTGCCAGTTGTAGTCATGCAGCCATGAGTGTAGCTGCTGAGAGCGCTGTTGGGAGTTGTTGTAGGAGCAGGCGTAGGCCCATTCTCTGAGAGCGGTCTGGATGAAGCGTTCAGCCTTGCCGTTGGTGCGGGGCGTGTAGGGTCTGGTGAAGCGGTGGCGGAGCCCGAGTTCGCGACATACCTGGGCGAACTGGAGGGAGCGATAGGCGGGCCCGTTGTCGGTGAGCACGGCCTTGAAGCGGATGCCCAGCCCGGCGTACCAGTCCAGAGTGGAGCGCAGAGCGGCGATCACTGAGCCGCGCTTCTCGTCCGGATAGATGGCGGAGGTGGCGATGCGCGAGTGGTCGTCGATGGCCACGTGGACGTACTCCCAGCCGATGCCCCTGACGGTGTCGCGGCGGTCGCCGGTCACGCGATGCGATGGCTGGGCGATGCGGACCAGCTTCTTGATGTCGAGGTGCAGCAGGTCCCCGGGAGCCTGATGTTCGTAGCGCAGGATGGGCTGGGCCGGCTGCAGATCGCGGATGCGGTTGAGCCTGAGCCGGCGCAGGATGCGGCTGACCGTGGCCCGGCTCAGGCCGGTCTGCCGAGCGATGCGGTGACCGGTCCAGCGCTGCCGGCGCAGCTGTTCGACCCGCTCGATCCGGTCGCTCGAGGTGGGCCGGTACAGCCGCCTGGGACGCGAACTGCGGTCGGAAAGGCCTGCCATACCCTGCTCCCGATAGCGCCGGACCCACTTGGCCGCCGTGCGCGCCGTGACGCTGAAGCTGGCCGCGGCCAGCTTCAGCGTCACACCCTGTTCCAATACTTTTCTGGCCATCTGCTCTCGACTATGGATCGTCAGTCGGGCATTCTGGTGATAGTCCATTCGGTCTCTCCTGGAAGCCTTTTGTTCGCACAATCAGCTTCTATGATCCAGATCGAATGGACAACCTATTGAGACATCACATCTAGCGCACAACACCTGGCTCTCCGCTCAAATCCTCGGCTTTGCCTCCGCGATGAGCATCGTCCTCTTCGGATTCGCGCTCTACATCGTCGGCGCCCCTCCCCATTGGGCCAGCATCGTTCTATTCGTCGCCGGCCTCATCAATCTAATCGCCTACCGCCCCCAGGCATCGGAATAGGCGCCTCTCAGCCGTTCCTGTACGCTGCACCCGTACGCTGCACCCTGTACCCTGTACCCTGTTCCCGTGTCCTCCATCGCCACGCCCGACTGGTCCACGCTCCCCGCGCCCGAAGACGACGGCGCCGCAGCTCATCTGCCCGGCCTGCGCGTTCCCTCCATCCGGCTGCAAGCCACCGATGACAGCACCGTCGACCTCGCCGCGCTCTCAGGCCTGATCGTCGTGTATGCCTACCCACGCACAGGCCGTCCCGGCGAGCCCAATCCTGACGGATGGGAAGCGATCCCTGGCGCTCGCGGCTGCACTCCGCAAACCTGCGCCTTCCGCGACCACTTCGCTGACCTGCAATCCCTCGGCGTGCAGTTCCTCTATGGCCTCTCCACGCAGTCGACGGAGTATCAGCGCGAATTAGCCGACCGCCTGCACCTCCCATTCCCGATTCTGTCCGACGAAAAGCTCGCCCTCACTCACGCCCTGCGCCTGCCCACCTTTCAGACCCACGGCATGATCCTCCTCAAGCGCCTGGCGCTGATCATTCGCGACGGAGTGATTGAGCACGCCTTCTATCCAGTCTTTCCTCCCGACCAAAACGCCGCCGACGTGATAGCCTGGCTGCGCGACAAAAGATTCTGAAAACGGAGCGATCGATGGCCCACGAAAGCAATCCACTCGACGAAAACAAAAACGTCATTCGCCAGTTCCTCGAAGACGTCATCAATCAGGGACGCCTCGAGCGCACCCACGATCTCGTCGCCGAAGATTTCACTGAACTCGATCCGCTCCCCGGGCAGCGCCAGGGCCGCGAAGGCCTCGCCGAAGTCATCGCCATGCTCCTCGCAGCCTTCCCCGATATGCATTGGACCGTCGACGAAATGGTCGCCGAAGCCGACACCGTCGTCACCCGCTTCACCTGGACCGGAACCCACCGCGGTCCCTTCATGGGTATTCCCGCAACCGAGCATCCCGTTACCGTCAAAGGTGTGGTCATCGACCAGCTCGCTCACGGCAAAATGCAAAAGAGCCGCATCCTCATGGATAACCTCTCTCTCATGCAGCAACTGGGCGTGCTCCCCGCACCCTAAGGTACGACCGGCTATCAGCTGTAGATCACTTGCCATACCTTGAACTACAAGGTATAGTCTCCCCATGGCCGCGCGTGACTCCAATCCCAGCTTCATGAACGGGGTTCCCGAACTCCTCATCCTCACCCTGCTCCGCGGCCAGGAGATGTACGGCTACGAAATCGTGCAGGCGATTCATGACCGCACCCAGGACGCCATCGCCATCGGCGAAGGCGTCGTTTACCCCGTCCTGCATGCGCTCGAAGAGCAGGGCGCACTCCGCTCCCGCCGCAAAACCGTCGCCGGCCGCAGCCGCATCTACTATGCGCTCACCCGCACCGGCGCGCGCCGTCTCGCCGACCTCACCGCCAATTGGTCGCACATTACCAGCGCCATCCAAAATCTCGTCGCCAACTTCGTCATCGGAGGCAACCATGCCCAGGCAGTTTCCTGAATTGCGCGAGCGCCTGCTCCGTGCCGGCATCGCACCCCGCCACGTTCGCCGCTATCTGGCAGAGCTTAACGACCACTGCGCGGACCTGACTGCGGAAGAACAGCGTAACGGTCTTAGCCGCGCCGCTGCCGAATCCGCAGCCCTCGCCCGCCTCGGCGACACCGAATCCCTCGCCCACGCCATGATGAGCCAGCCCCAGCTCCGCGCCTGGTCCGCACGCGCGCCGTGGGCCGCGCTCGGCATCGCTCCGGTCCTCGCCGTTGCCGCGCTCTATGCCATCGCCCTCGCCATCCTCTGGACCGGCTGGCACTGGTTTCTGCCCAACGCAACCACCCCTTTCGGGCACCAAACCACCGGCGTTGCCTACTATTACTTCACCGCCGGCCGCGCCCTCTACTACACCGCACCCCTGCTGGTTGGCTGGGGCATCAGCGTCATGGCCGCCCGCCAGCGCATTCACCCGGGCTGGCCCGCGTTCGGTCTCGCTCTGCTCGCCGGGATCGGCGCCACCGTCCGCGTCTACGCTTCGCGCTCCACCGGCGGAGCCAACCATGTCGCCATCGGCCTGGGTTTCCACCAGTGGTATGCCGCCATGGTCCCCGCCCTCATCGTCTTTTCCTTCATAGCCGCGCCCTGGGTCGCCTGGCGGCTCGCGGGCGCGTTCACCGCTTCTGAATCTTCCATTGAGCATTCCGCATCTTCACGGTAGAATAAGAAGATTGCAGGGAAAGGGTTTTTGAGTCATGCCGAAGACAGGGATTCATCCGAACTATCACGAGATCAAAGTGGTCTGCGCCTGTGGGAACAACTTCACCACGCGCTCCACGAATAAAGGCGATATCCACGCCGAAATTTGCTCCAACTGCCACCCGTTCTTTACCGGCAAACAGAAGCTGGTCGACACCGCGGGCCGCGTGGAGCGCTTCCGTCGCAAATACGCCAAGACCGAGACTGTGGCCACCCGTTAATCGAACGAGCGCGCCCAAGGCAAAAGCCTCCGCCCCGGCGGAGGCTTTTTAACGTGCGATGATTGCATTGCATGGCTGATGCATTGTTGGGTGTCTACTATCGCCGGGCTACGCAACTTGCGGACGCCATGAAGCTGTGCCAGGACGACCTGGCTAACTATGCCTCGGCCGCGGCGCTACTGGCAGTGCACAGCGCAATATCTTTCAGTGACGCCGTCTTGATTGGCCTTGATGGGAAGCGATCGCGCAGTGAGAATCACCAGGACGCGGTTAGGGCGCTTCGGCGTGCCTGTGGCAGAGCCAACGAAGATCATCAGGGCATATCCCACCTGCAGCGGCTTGTGGGTGCCAAAACCGACGTCTCCTATGGAGATAAGCAAGTCGACGACGAAAAAACTACTGCACTCTGTATTGCCGCTGAACGTTTTCAGGTCTGGGCGGAGCGGATTCTTCAACGACGAAAGGAAGGGTAGCACCATGGCCGTGAAGGAAGAGACTCGCAAACTGACCCCCCGTCAGCGAGAGGGCCGCGCCATTAATGCGGTCGCAGAACTGCTTCGGCATAGGCTATCGGTACCCAATATTTATATTGAACCGCCGAAATCTGTCATTTCCGCAGACATCTTGGCAGTAGATCGTGGGGGTGCGGGAGACCTGCATGCCGTTGAACTCAAGCTTGCAGAGGGAACTAGTTTCCGAGAAAACCAGAATGATTCTTCGTCTGGTGCAAAGGGTCTTTTCGCAGCAGCTACTCGCAAAAGACTTTGGCAAGAGAAACTGAAGACACTTCACCATCAGCTGATGGCGATGCCCGCTCACTTTCGATATCTGGCTGTACCGGAAGAAAGCTTCAATGATTTTGCCGCGGCGTTCGACCAGATTGGACTTTTCTCTGAGGACGGAATAGGGCGCTTGGGAATCATTACGGTAATGCAGAAGGGCAATCAGACACCAAGTGCTGCAGTGGCCGTAACTCCTGAGCGGTTTCGCGTAGATGGGGCAAAGGTACGACGGATTGAAGTGAAGTTGCTGGCTATTTCGCCAGATATCCAGGTCCGAATCTAAGAATGAAGAAGAACTGGGACAATCCGCTCGAGCACGCTATGCCCGACGCCACACGTGTCCCTGCATCCTTCCAGATCGGCGGCGTTCCGGTGGCTCCGGCCACCGTGCTTGCGCCCATGGCTGGCGTTACCGACACGGTCTTCCGCCGCTTCATCCGCAACGCCAGCGTCTTTTCGTCGGAGTCCAACCACCCCGAGTCCATCGAAGCCGAAGTGTCGAATCAGCAGTCCGGCTGCGGGCTCATCATGACCGAGTTCACTTCGGCGGACGGGCTTTCCCGCATGCGTGAGTCCAAGCGCAAGCGCTACCTCACCTTCTACGACGACGAGCACCCCATCTCGGCGCAGATCTTTGGGTCGAACCCGGAGACGCTGGCTGAGGCCGCGCGCATTGTCCAGGACACCGGCTTCGACATGGTTGACCTCAACCTTGGCTGCCCCGCCAAACGCGTCGTCTCCTGCAACGGGGGCAGTGGGCTGCTGCGCGATCTGCCCCTCATTCAGACCATCTTTGAGGCGGTGCGGGCTGCGGTGACCATCCCGTTCACGGTCAAGTTCCGCCTGGGGTGGAACGACAACCACATCGTCTGTGTTCCGCTGGCTAAGCTTGCTGAAGACTGCGGCCTGAACGCGGTTGCTCTCCATGCGCGGACCCGCGAGCAGGGCTACAGCGGCCAGGCGCGCTGGCACCACATTGCCGAGGTGAAGGACGCCATCAAGCTGCCGGTCATCGGCAACGGCGACGTGCGAACGCCGGAGGACGCTTGTGCGCTCATCGCCAAGACCGGCTGCGACGCTGTGATGATTGGGCGGGCGGCTCCGGCTAACCCGTGGATCTTCCGCCAGATTGCCCAGTACACGGCTACGGGGCGGTACGATCTGCCCACCCAGCAGGACCGCTACCGGATGATCCGGACCTACTTCGAGATGCTGCTGAACGAGCTGACGGCGGACATCTCAAGGGCTCCGGCTCGGGAGGCGGCGGGGAAGATGAAGCAGTTCGCCTCATGGTTCACCTATGGGGTGCCGGGGGGGGCGGGGCTGCGCAAGGCCATCTTTGAGGCCAAGTCCGGGGAGGCCATTCTGGAGGCCGTCCAGCGCTTCTTTGAGCGGGACGAGGCGCTGGCGTGCGCGTCCAAATCCGCAGTTAGCAGTGAAGATGCCTCAACACTGCCGGAGACCTTTGTCGCGGAAAGCGCGACCCTGGACTGCGCATACAATCAATTTGCGAGCGTGGTCCGTGAGGGCTGACAAGACAATTCGCAGGTTCTCAAGCCAAAAGGAACAAAAGGCTGAGGTCTACCGCTATTGGCAGAGCCGCCCCATCGGGGATCCTCTCGCCGCGGTCTGGGATGCCACGATCGTCGCTTACTCCCTCATGGGTGTCCAATACGATGCTTCCCGAAGATCTGAAGCAACTCTTGTCCGTATTCAACGCCCACAGTGAAGCGGTCTTGCGGGCGCTCGCTGCCTATTGAGCTCCCATTGCGGGATTATCCCCGCAGGACTTTCGCGGCGACCCGCTTTCCGTCTTTCAAATCGGCCAGCCCCCTGCCCGGGTAGACCTCCAGGCGATCGATGGGGTGACCTTCGAGGAGGCGTGGGAGCACCGTGTCGAGAGCCGCATCGAAGGGGTTCCGGCCCATGTCATTTCCCCGGACCACCTGATCCAAAACAAGCTGTCGTCCTGACGAATGCGCGACCTCGCCGATGTCGAAGCCATCCGGGAGACCATGGGACGCGAGGACAGTTGCGACCAGTAGAGGTCGTCGCAACCATCCGTGCATTTTGATGGGGGGAATGCGGCAAACCGCTGATTCTTTGCGGGTTGAATTTTTGGGTATGCGCCAAGTTGTTGATCTTTTTTGGGCGTTTTTGGGGGGGTGTGCGGCAAAGTGCTGAGACTTCAGGTGTTAGTTTGAGGGGAATGCGGCAAACTGTTGATAACGAAGCTGGTAGCCGGTAGCTGGTGGCTGGTAGCCGGAACCTGCGAGCGAAGCGCAGCTCGGAGCGAAAGGCAGCTCGGAGCGAAAGGCAGCCCGGAGCCCGCATCCAGTACTCTCCAGCGACGCCAATCCATGCCAGGCGTTGTGACCTTCCTGCGCCTTGTGCTATCTATGGCTTGGGAAGTTGAGCACCGCACCTGCGGTGGGCCTGTTTTTACCCCTGCGTAGCCCGTTGGCGCAGGCGTAGTCGATCCGCCAATCTGTTCGCTGGATGGGGTCATGGGTCCGGAAAAAAAGGTTCTGATCGTCGACGATGAGCACAACATCGCCGACACGCTGAAGGCCATTTTTACCAACGTTGGTTACTCCGCGCAGGCAGCCTATTCGGCCGAACAGGCGCTGCCGGTGATTGCCGCGTGGGATCCGCATCTGGTGATCATCGATGTGCGGCTGCCGGGGATGAACGGCATCGACCTGGCCATGCAGATGAAGGCGAAGTACCCGCGCTCCAGCACCCTGCTCTTTACCGGGGACAACAGCGTGGGCGAACTTCTGGAATCGGCTCCGTACAAGGAGCAGCACTTCGAGGTGCTGTCCAAGCCCGTTCCCCCTGCGGATTTCCTGAAACTGGTTGCGGGGTACTTTCCGCCGGCCAAGGCGATTGTGCCGGGGAGTGCCTGAAAGATCCCGCCGCGCGTCCGAGGAAATCAAATATTCCGATTCATGTTTGCCCCTGCAACTTCCCCTTGTTAGACTGCCGCCACCCCCACGATGCCTTCGATTGGAGTGCCTATGGCTAACGGCGGTAGTAAACCCGGCGTCATTCATCTACGCATCGTGGAGGTGATGAAAAAATTTCCCGACTCCCAACAGGATGCTGCCGGCTAAACTACTGCTGGTCGCAGACAAGTGCTGTAGGAAAACCACGCAGGAGAAAGGGAAGACCATGGCCCCGGGACGGGTTCCAAAACTCACGCCACGGCAGCGCGGTGAAGCTGAGGCGCTCCTAAAGACTGCGGCGGCGCTGCAAGGCAGATTTTGGGACGCAGTGTCAGAATTGGAAGACGCTCTCGGCGTTGAAATCGACGAGAATCGCGACCTCTCCGAATGGAGCGTTCGCGATCTTTACGAAGGGGCGAACGACGAATCCGGACGCGGAGCGTCTCGGTTGCTCATCTAGTTAGCTACCGTCTCAACCTATAGCTAAAGTTCAACTCGGTTGGCCGTGACTTCATCGAATCTTTTCAGCAGCGCACCAATCTCGCTCTCGGCAAAAGATTGGCAGTCGGAATACAGCTTAGTCAGCAAATCGGGCAATGCCTCCCCCAGGGAAGACGTAACGACCGCCGAGCGCGGGAATCGAGCGCGAAACGACCTGATTCTTTCAAGGTTTTGGATCAGGTTCAGTTTTCTTTCACCCGCATGTGCCCAAACCCCGCTCCAATAGCGGCAGGTTGAGCAGGTGGGCAAACAGCGGTCTCCGGCGTGGGAGAGGAACGACTCCCAACCCGATGCCGCAAGCGTAAGGCTCTTAAGGGAGTCGTCTCGGCGTTTTTCGCCGTTGCACTTCCGGCATGCGACCAGAACATTTCCAGGGACATGGAGTCCGGCGCGATATCGATTCAAGCCGTCGAGATGCTCAACGATGCAGTTTGCCTCGCTCAGGACGCACTGGCAGTACGGACAGCGATTTTCAAAACACTGGCGCACAAGCTCGGCGTATTCCTCGGATTCGACCCGGATCGATTCGCTTTGAGATACCCTTCTGCTCAGTTCGTGAAGGAACATGCTGATGAGCTTGTTTGCGACGTCAGATTTGGCGCGCCGTGTCGCGCTGCGGAGCTGGGAGGATGCGTCCTTCATCTGCTTCCTTCGTCGCCAAGAAGCCACTCAGGATCGACGCCCAGTACGGTTGCAAACGCCTTGAGCTCGTAGTCAAGAACGCGCCTTCGATTGCTTTCAATTTTTGCTATTGCAGCGCGGTCGAGGTCCACGCCGTGTAATGCCAATCGGCCAGCCAGGTCTTCCTGGGTCAGCGGCGGTTTTGCCGCCGACCGGGCTTCCGCGATCCGCCTTCCTGAAATGTTTCGACCGCCCCTGCTTTGTGGCACACGGCAAGCGTACCGACGGATTCGAAGGAAAATGTTCTATAGTGGAACATTGCGTCAGAGTTCTGATTCGTTGGGCTACGGGGATAACGATGGGATACTACACGCTGTATAGCGTCAGGATGTTGTGTAAAGTCCTGCCGGAAGATGACTTGTCGCGGCTTATCGCGGCGGATGAGGCAGCCAGCGGCGCCCTAGATGCGAGCGGGGACTCGAAGGGGTGGGCAAAGTGGTATGAGCACGAGGCTGCGGTCTGCGGTTGGTCGGAGCTCTATCCCGAGACAATGTTCTTCCTCCACGCAGAAGGAGAGGACAGTGATGGGATATGGAATAAGTACTTTTGGGGAGGCCGGCTTCTTCACACCCAAGCCTTCACGGGCCTCACGGCTATCGAGCCTGGCGCATTGACCGCGCCGAACAGGGGCCGACCCTGAGTTGCGCCCGCGTAGCCGTATCAGCCGCCCTCGGGCCGATTTGGGCCTTGCGCGTAACCGCCCATCTTTCGATTAGGCCGCGATTTTTCTCCGGCTAAAAACCAAATCATTTTATACTGAGGCGCTTTCCGCGCTACGCAGATTTCCGGGCTGTAGAAAGGGAATCGCGCTGCGCGATGGAGGCATACCCTTTTGCAGCCAGGGAGATAGACCGTGAAGCGTCGTGATTTGCTCAAGAGCGCAGCCTTTGTGCTGCCGGCAGCAGGGTTTCCAGCGGCAGGGTTTGAGGCGTTTGCTCTCGGACCGAGTGCTGCGGTTCCGCCGACGGGCGGGATCCATCCGGTGGCAGCGGGACAAGACCGGTTTGGCGAGACGCACTCGCTGGGATACAGCACGATTCTGTTTAAGGCGGTGCCGCGCGAGACCAACGGCGGCCTGCTCATGATTGAACACAAGAACCTGATGAAGGGCGGTCCTCCGCGGCACTTCCACCTCCATCAGGAAGAGTGGTTCTACGTGATGGAGGGCGAGGTGCTGTTTGAGGTTGGCGACAGCCGGATGACCCTGGGGCCGGGGGAATCGATCCTGGGGCCGCGCGGGATTCCGCATGGTTTTGCAGGGATGGGCGAGAAACCGGTGCACATGCTGATTGCGTTTACTCCCGCGGGCAAGATGGAGGAGTTCTTCCGGTATGTGGCGGTGCCGAACGGGCCGAAGATGGTCCCCGAGGTCTTTGCGCGGTTCGACATGCAATATGTTGGGCCGCCGCTGGTGGTCTAAGGGCAGCATGGAGCGAAGGGCAGCCTGGAGCTAAGGGCAGCCTGGAGCGAAAGGCAGCCTGGAGCAACCGGGAGCCTGGAGCGAACTCGTTCTAACCGATCTTCGGCGCCGCGATGAAGAGTCCTCTGAAGCACGAGCGGTATGCCCAGATGAGGAAGACCTCAAGCACGGCGCACACCAGTCCGGTGATGATGCCCGGTACATGAAAGAGGGAATGGAACAGCAGGATATTGACCAGGATCGGCCCCAGCAGCACCAGTCCTATGGGGACAAAGCGGCCCACCAGCAGCAACAATCCGCCGCTCAGCATGATCAGCGCGATAAACATGGTGTAGTTGTGCGCCACCATCAGGGTGAGGAAGGTCGTGGCATCCGCGGGCATGCCGCCCATCTTGCCGAGTTTCAGGAGGCTGACCAGACCGGCAGCGGCAAACACGAAACCTACCAGAATGCGGGCAATGATCACGGCAATCTTCATGGCGCAGCTCCTGAAATGCGGTTGAGATGCGATGAGGATACCCGACGTTGCGCCGCCTGACAAACGAACTGCCGCCGAATCGTCCAGGTACTCGCCGATGTTGCGTGCTGGTGGCGCGGCCGGTGCCGGGGCGCTGGGCTGGATTTCTTCGCGTTTGGGGCGCGTTCCGATTTCTTGTCAAGCCCCGCACCTCTTCACCAAAGTAACGTGTGCTGAGAACAGGCGATTTACAGGCCAGAAGTCGTGAAAATAGTTGGCACGATTGAATGCTGAACTTGGTATTCTATAAATAGAGAGTAAGAAATAAAAAAGGTCGCCCTTGTGGCGGCCTTTTTGCGTTTTCAGTGCAAGCCGGGAGCTAACTGCAGCCCGGAGCTAACTACAGCCCGAAGTTAGAAACACCGTCTATTCAAGGAGAGCCTTTATGCAATGCGAACATATCCGTCGCAACGGCAATCGCTGCCGTTCTTATGCCACAAGGAACCAGGTTCTTTGCTTCAACCATTTGCCGGGGTCCCCCGGACCATTATGAGTGCGGCGGAAATCCGCGAGTGTATCCGTCACGAGTACGTGGTGATGGAGAAAATGCGCCGGGAGCTGATGGATCACATCCGCGGCGTTTCGGCGATCCTGAGCACCGAGCCGAAGCCCGACCCGGCGATCCTCAACGCTGCGATCGATGCCCTTGGGCCGGCGGCGAAGGCGGCCCAGTACCAGATGGAGCGCTGCAAAGTGCTGCGTCAGGGGGAGAGGCTCATGGGCCGGTTGGAGAAGCTGGCTGGTAGCTAACTACAGCTGGAAGCGAACTGCAGCCGGGAGCTAACTGCAGCCTGAAGCCCGAAGCACCCCATTCAAGCCACGGTCGGGCTTGGGTGGGGCGGCGGGTTGTTATGAGTCCGCCGCTACTGCTTCTTTCTCCTGCGCGGCTTCTGCGAGGTGGCTCAGGATGGCTTCGACCTTCATGGGTCGGCCGAAGAGCCAGCCTTGCGCGTAGGGGACGCCTCGTTCGGCGAGGAATTGGGCCTGTTCTTCGGTCTCGACGCCTTCAGCGATCATGGTGAGGTTGAGCGAGTGGGCCATTTCGATAATGTGCTGGACGACCTGGCTGGTGGCGCCGTCGGTGCCGATGGTGTCGACGAACGATTTATCGATTTTGAGATGGGTGAGGTTGAGGGTTTGCAGGCAGGCGAGGCTGGAGTAGCCGGTGCCGAAGTCGTCGATGGCAACGTCGAAGCCGAGATCGCGGATGCCGCTGACGATCTCGCGCGATGCCTGGCCCTGGAGGAAGCCGCGCTCGGTGGCTTCGATGACCAGGTTGCCGGGGGCTGCGCCGCTGTCGGCGAGCAGTTTTTTGAGCGCGTCGAGGGTGGCCGGGGATTCGAGGTCGGCGGCGGCGAGGTTCATACCGACGTGGAAGTGGGGATCGGCGCGGAGAAGGTCGGGCAGGTCCGCGGCGACGTGGGCGAGGACGCGCTCGGTGATGAGGGTGATGACGCCGGTGTCTTCGGCAATGGGGATGAAGAGGTCGGGGCGGACGGTCTGCCCATCGCGACGCCAGCGGACGAGGGCTTCTGCGCCCATCCATTGGCGGGTTTGGAGGTCGACGACGGGCTGGTATTCGACGAAGAACTCGTCGCGGCGGGCGGCGGCGCGGAGCACGACGGGCATGGAGAAGCGGACGCGCGCGAGATAAAAGACGGCGCCGGCCAGGGCCAGGCCGCAGAGCGTTCCGATCGGCACGAAGAGGAAGAGCACGTCCTGGATGCGGTGCTGCAGTCCGGCGAGGGGAGCGGCGGCAACGGTGGCGAGATCGAAGCGCTGGGAGCGGAGGACGGTGACGAGGATGCCGCGATCGATGAAGTCCGACTCGGGGCCCGAGCCGGTATGCAGCCAGCGCTGGTGGATGCGCCCGCGCTGGGTGATGATTTTGCGGGCGGAGGGGGAGAAATTGGCGACCGCGACGTCCGCGCTGGTGGCCACGGTGTCAATGGATAGGGTGGGATCGATGATGGCGGCGAAACCGGCACGTTCGAGCACGATGACGGGGCGGCCGCCGGTGAGCGGCACGCGGACGCTGGTGCGCATGGTGGCGCCGTTCGTCGACAGGTAGGAGACGGGTCCGAGCGGGACGGGATCTTTGGTGCCGAGCGAGCTGCAGATAAGCTGGCCGTCGCGGGTGCGGCCGACCACCTGGAGATAGCTGGAGGTCACGGCGATCTGGCGCATCACGTCGACGTCGGCGGTGGAGCAGGGGGTGAAGCCGTCCTGGGCGAGACGCTGAAAGGCCTCTGCGGACTGGTCGCCGGTGCCTTCGGAGCGGCGGAGGACGTCGCTCGCATAGCCGCGGAGCAGGGTGAATTCGCTCTCCATGCTTTGTTTGCGGGCGAGGTGAACGGAGAGCAGGACCGGCGCCGCTACGGCGGCGACTCCAATGGCCCAGGCGAGGATTACTCCGGCGGTGCGCCGCATCGCAGCCCCCCTCAAAACGCTTCCGACAACCATTGCGCGCTGAACGAGTTGGACCAGCATACAACGGCGCGGGGTGGGGGTGGGCGGATTTCGAAGGGCCGAAGGGCAGCTGGAAGCGAACGGCAGCTGGGAGCGAGGGCAGGTGGGAGCGAAGGGCAGGTGGGAGCGAAGGGCAGCCGGAAGCGAACGACAGCCGGAAGCGAACGACAGCCTGTTACCTGACTACGGAATCGAGGCGGGGGTCGTGCTCTGGGTCTTCTGCACGGTCGCGCCAGATTTGTTCGACGAGATTGAGAGCGGATGCGGGATCGGGGGCTGTCTGGACCAGGCCGCGATTCTCGGGGACGATGAAGCCTTGCTGGACGGTGTGGTCGAGGAAGGCGAGGAGGCCGTTGTAAAAGCCGTTGAGGTTGACGAGGACGCAGGGTTTGGCGTGGATGCGGATCTGGGCCCAGGTGACGATCTCAATGAATTCGTCGAGCGTGCCGTAGCCGCCGGGGAGGGCGATGAAGGCGTCCGCGCGGCTGGAGAGCAGGGCCTTGCGCTCGTGCATGGTGCCGACGACGTGCTGCTCGGTGAGGCCTTTGTGGTCGATTTCGCGCTCGCGGATGACTTCCGGGATGACGCCGACGACCAGACCGCCGGCCGCAAGCGCGCCGTCGGCGACTGCACCCATGGCGCCCACGGTTGCGCCTCCGTAGAGCAGGCCGTAGTTGCGCTCGGCGATGAGGCGGCCGAGTTCGGTGGCGGCCTTCAGATAGTCAGGCGAAGCGCCGGCAGCGGAAGCGCAGAAGACACAGACCCATTTTTCTGGAGCAGCCATTCCGCTTTAGTTTAGCTGGCTGAACGACGATCAAGGATTAGATGTGATCGCCTGCGAGCGAGCGACGCTCCTGCCTCTCGATCAGCCATCCAGTGAGTGGATCCTCGAAAATCAGCGGCTCAGAATAGCGAATCGCTTTGAACCTCCGCCCCAGCAGCCGTCTCGGTCATGATTCCCATGCGTGGAGCCGGCTTCGCGGTGTTCTCTTTCAGCGCGTCACGAACTGAGACTGCCACTCCGCAGGGAGCGCTCCTCTCCGAGTCCCCTTTCTCACCCACGCGCCGGCTGCAACCCTGTCCGCAATTCCACCCGCGCCCCACTCTCCAGCGGCGTCCCGCCCAGCCGCTCCCGAAGCCGTGCCGCGATCCCCTCCAGCGTCCGCAAACGGATTTCCACGCGCGGCGGAATCCCGTCTTCGGCCAGCGCCAGTTGTGACTCCAGCAGAAATCCCGTCACCGCGTTCTTAATCTCGGCGTCCAGCCCCGCCGACGCCGCGGCGGTCGCCAGCAGCGTCTCACGCTGCCGACGCGCGAGCGCTGCCCGCACTTCGCGCTCCACCCGTGCACTGCCCGTCACCCCAAAGCTCACCTGCAGCGGAATCGCCAGTCCTGCCTGCGCCCACACCAGATCCACGCCCTCCGGATCAGCGTCCACAATCTGCTGATCCAGAATCACCACCGCGTAGCTGCGCCGCTCCAGCAGCCGCAGCGCCGCCCCGCGCGTCCCCGCCATTTCAACCGTGATGCCCAGCTTTCCCGCCAGCTCCGCTGCAATCGCTTCTGTTCCTTCGAGCCCCGTCACCATCAGCGCCGCCATCCGTGGCGCCCCCGGACCCTTCAACCCGGCCGCCCCCGTTCCTGCCATCCCCTGGGTTCCTGCTGCCGTTCCTCCGGCGCCCTTCGCCGCCATCTTCATGGTTGCACCCCATATTCCTTCAGCTTGCGATAGAGCGTCGTCTTCCCAATGGCCAGCAGCCGCGCCGCCATCAGCTTGTCGCCCTTCACCTGGTCGAGCGTGGTCAGAATCGCGCGCCTCTCCAGCTGCGCCAGTGTCTCCACGCCCGTCCCGCCGCCGTCTTCCGCCGGACGCATCCGCTGGCTCGCATTCGCCTGCATCCACGAGTCGCGAATGCTGGTCGTCATCTCCGCCATCTCAATCATTTCCCCTGACGATTGATTGCACGCGCGGTCGATCGCATTCGACAGCTCCCGCACATTGCCCGGCCATGAATACTCCACCAGATAGGACAGCGTATCCGCGCTCAGTCGAAACGGCCGGCTGATCTCGCGGCTGTTGCGTTCCAGAAAGTGCGCGGCCAGCAGCGGGATATCTTCCTTCCGTTCCCGCAGCGGCGGCATGGTTATCTTCACCACGTTCAGCCGGTAATAGAGATCGCGCCGGAACTTACCCTGCTCCACCATCGCCGTCAGGTCCTGATGCGTCGCAGCCAAAATCCGCGCCTTCATCGGCACCGCATGGCTTCCGCCCAGCGGCCGCACCTCTTTTTCCTGCAGCGCCCTCAGCAGCTTCGCCTGCAAATCCAGCGGCAGCTCGCCAATCTCATCCAGAAAAACCGTCCCGCTGCCTGCCGCCACCAGCAATCCATCGCGTCGGACGATGTGCGCCCGTGAACGCGCCCTTCACATGTCCGAACAACTCGCTCTCAATCAGCGTGGGCGCCAGCGATCCGCAATCCACCGGCACAAACGGCTTGCCTGCGCACACCCCATTCGCGTGAATCGCGCGCGCCGCCAGCTCCTTGCCCGTTCCGCTCTCGCCCAGAATCAGCACCGGATGCACGCTCTGCGCTACCCGCGCCAATATGCGGAACAGTTTCTCCATCTCCGTGCTTTGCCCCAGCATATTGCCCATGCCCTGGCCGCTGCGCAGCCGTTCGCGCAGGCTGCGGCTCGCTGTATTCAGCTGCCGCCGCCCCGCCAACCGCCGCAGCACCGCTGCGAGCTCTTCCGCCGCAAAGGGTTTCACCAGATAATCGCTGGCTCCGTAGCGCAGCGCTTCCACCGCCAGCTGCACCGTCGACGCTGAAGTCATCCACACCACCGCTACATCCGGGCGCAGTTGCCGCAGCTCTTCCAGCAGAGAGAATCCGTGACCGGTGGCGATCGCTTCGTCCACCAGCACAATGTCCGCGCCCTTTGCCAGCAGCAGCCCGCGCGCGGCTTCGGTTAACTCCGCTTCATGCGGAACCATGCCTTCGCTGGCGGCGATGGCACAACAGGCGTGGCGGATCGATGAGTCTCCATCGGCCACCAGTACGTGAAGAGGCGCAAAATCCTGTCGCATCTGGATTGGCATTGTCGATTCGTATCTGGGTATCTGTGCTTGTTCCCATCCTCGCATCATCGCGTTCCACTTTCGTAACCAGGTAAGGATTTCTGAGTCGAATTGGGGGTTACCTTAGTTAGTGGCAGCTCTATCTCAAATCGCGCTCCGCGTCTCGGCGGCGTAATGGCGCGAATGGTTCCACCCGCCTCTTCCACTAATTGCCGGACAATACTTAACCCCAGCCCGTGATGCGCCGACTCCGGCCACGGGCCGGCCTCGCGCCGCGTCGAAAATCCCGGCTCAAAAATCTTCTCCAGCAGATGCGCCGCAATCCCCGGCCCGTCATCCTCCACCGACAGCACCACCGTCTCCTCGCCATTCGCCGCCGGCGCAATCTCCCAAAGATCCACGTGCCCGTCGTCTCCGCGCCCTCCGTTTCCACACTCGTCTTCGCATCCGCTGTCTCCGCACGCATCGTCCGCGCGCGCATCGTCCATCGCCAGTCTCCCCGCCAGCAAATCGCCTGCAGCGAGTCCGCTCTGCGCCCCGCGCTGCAGCAGCGTCCAGCGGAAGCTCGCGCCTCCGCCCTTCTGCGCCGTGATCCGGATCCTTCCCCCTGCGGCATCGCGTCCGCCGCGTTGCGCACCAGGTTCAGCAGAATCCGCGTCAAATTTTCCTCGCTCAGCCGCAGCCTCCCCAGGCACGGCAGGCACGCCGTCTGCACGCCAATCCGCGGCCCCGCCACCGCCGCCAGCAGCCCGCTCAGGTCGCGCACCGCCTGGGCCAGATCGTGGATCGGCGCCGCCGCGTCCGTGCTTTCCAGCCGCAACGTCGCCGTCCGCGATATCGCCGACAGCCGCCGCATCAGATGGTCCGACGCATCGGCAATCGACCGCACCTCATCGGCAAAATGCGCATGCTCCCGCGCCAGCACTCCCGGCTCGCCCATCAGCTCCGAACACAGATTCAGCGCCGTCACCAGATTCCGCGCATCGTGCGCGATGCCGGCCAGCGCAATCGACTGCCCCGCAGTCATCCCGCCCGCGGTCCGCCTGCCCAGTCGCGCGCCCGGCAGCCCCCCAGGCAAAATGCCTGTCTCCTGCACCATCCCAAAGGTTGGCCCCTCGCTCGACAGCAATCCATGGTGTTTCCTGATCAATATCCCATTCGGCGGTGTACTGGCGGATTCCTGCATGGCTTCGTCCTCTTTCTCCGGCAAGCCTCGTTCCGTTCCGGCCCGCCGTTCCCGATTCCTTCTTGTTCTGTGCCGATATAGAACACTTCGCGTGCCAAACCCGTCCCCATTCCTTAACCTCCTCAAAGAAAAGCCTTTCGCTCCCATTCCGCACCCGTCACCAACCCGGGCAAATCCGGGAACTGTCCCGATTTCGGAACACCCGCCCCGGCCCTCCAACCCAGAAATCCCCTGCAATCAGCCCGTTGCCCCACAATCCCGTTTTGAACTTGCCTTGTGCCCCATTCCCAAATCCGAAAAATCGGAAACCGTACAATAACCCGAGGTCCAAAAGCACTCATGTCCGCCAATTTCTTCCGTACCGAGGGCCGCAGCCCGTCAGCCCTGCGCCCCGTCCGCCTCACCCCCGGCTACGTCCAGGTTCCTGAAGGCTCCGTCCTCATCGAATGCGGCCACACCCGCGTCCTCTGCAACGCCACCGTCGAACAGGGCGTTCCCGCCTGGCTCCGCAACAGCGGACGCGGCTGGGTCACCGCCGAATACGGCATGCTCCCTCGCGCCACGCTGACCCGGTCGCCCCGTGAGTCGGAACGCGGCAAGGTGGGCGGACGCACCCACGAAATTCAGCGCCTCATCGGCCGCTCGCTCCGCGCGGTCGTCGACATGCACGCACTCGGCGAACGCACGGTCATCCTCGACTGCGACGTTCTCCAGGCCGACGGAGGCACGCGCACCGCGGCCATCACCGGAGCCTGCGCCGCCCTCGCCATCGCCTTCAATCGCATGCTCGCGACGGGAGCGCTGAAGACCTCGCCGCTCAAACAGCTCGTCGCCGCCACCAGCGTCGGCATTGTTGAAGGCACCGTACTCCTCGACCTCGCCTACGAAGAAGATTCCCAGGCCGACGTCGACAGCAACGTCGTCATGACGGAAGACGGCGGCCTCGTCGAAGTCCAGGCCACCGCGGAACGCGGTCGCGTTCCCCCGCGCCCGCCTCCTCGAGATGATGGATTACGCCGAAGCCGGGATCCGCCAGTTGCACGAACTCCAGAGGGCCGCGATCGTCGCCAAATAATCGCCAGTCCGGTTTTTCCACACGCTACACGCTACCCGCTACGCGCTGTCTTTTCCGCGCACATTACTTTAGCCATCTATCGCCCCGTCCCCAAGGCGCGATAAAATGAGAGTGGAGAAATATTCGAAATTTTCGCGTCGCAGGAGAGGCACCTATGTCCTATACGTTGACCCCCGGCAAGCTCGCCGGAATGAAAGCCGTATCTGATAAACGCGGCGTCATCGCCGCTGCCGCCATGGACCAGCGCGGTTCGCTCAAGAAATCGCTGGCTAAAGAAAAGGGAGTGGCGGATCTGCCTGACTCCGCTCTGGTCGAGTTCAAAGAGCTCGTCACCGACGTCCTCACCAAGCACGCCTCGGCCATCCTGCTCGATCCCGAGTTCGGCCTCCCCGCCTCCAAACGCCGCAACGGCAAAGGCCTGCTGCTCGCCTATGAGAAGACCGGCTACGACGCCGCTCTTCCCGGCCGCCTCCCCGATCTGCTCGACCTCTGGTCCGTCCGCCGCCTCAAAGAAGCCGGCGCCGACTGCATCAAGATCCTGCTCTACTACACGCCCTACGAAAAATCCGAGATCAACGACCATAAGCATGCCTGGGTCGAGCGTATCGGCGACGAGTGCATCGCGCACGACATCCCGTTCTTCCTCGAGACCGTCGGCTACGCCGTCCACGGCGAAGACGAAAAGTCCGTCGCCTACGCGAAGCGCAAGCCTGACGTCGTCACCGGCTCCATGGAAGAGTTCGGCAAAGCCCGCTACAACGTCGACGTCCTCAAAGTCGAAGTGCCCATCCAGATGGAATTCGTCGCCGGCACCAAAGCCTTCAAGGGCGAACAGGCCTACACCCGCGCCGAAGCTCTCGAGCATTTCCGCCTCGCCGCTTCCTCCACCCACAAGCCCTTCATCTATCTCTCCGCCGGCGTCTCCAACCCCGTCTTCATCGAAACGCTGGAGCTGGCCGTCGAGTCGGGCGCGCCTTTCAACGGCGTCCTCTGCGGCCGCGCCACCTGGAAAGACGGCATCGCCGTCTACGCCAAACAGGGCGCCAAGGCCTTCGAAGAGTGGCTCAACACCAAAGGCGTGGAGAACATCGAGAACGTCAACCAGGCTCTCAAGTCCGCCCACTCCTGGTACGACAAAGTCAACGTTCCCGCGCTGGTCTAAGTCGGCAGGGAATCAGGCAGCAACGAAAACGCCGGAGCAAAAGCTCCGGCGTTTTTCTTTGCCCTCCGCGCGAATATCCCCGGCAAATCCCGGCTCCCCGGGCCACCCCGCGGGCGGTTTGCCATCATACTGAAGATCGGCCCCAGCAAAGGAGCGGGAAATGAACGGGATAGCAACGCGCTGGCCTTCTTTTATCCGCGATCGCGAGCCGCGCCTGCTGCTGGAGTCCGCACTGCTCGGCGTCGCCGGAGCTCTCAGCGCCCAGCTCTTCATGGTCCTGCTCCACTGGGCCAACCGCTTCCTCCTCGCGGGAATCGCCGGATACATTCCCCCCGGAGCCGAAACCGGGCCCTCTCACCCAATCATCGGCGCGCATGGCCTCTGGCTCATTCCCGTCGTCACCACGCTCGGCGGCCTGCTCTCCGGTTTCCTCGTCTACCGCTACGCGCCCGAGGCTGAAGGCCACGGCACAGACACCGTCGTCGAAGCATTTCACCGCCGCGAAGGCGTCATCCGTCCCCGCGTGCCTCCCATCAAAATGCTCGCCTCCGCCATCACCATCGGCTCCGGAGGCGCCGCCGGCCGCGAAGGCCCCATCGCCCTCATCACTGCCGGCCTCGCCTCCGCCTATGCAAAGTGGGCGCGCCACTCTGAAGAAGATCGCCGCCTCCTGCTGCTCGCCGGCATGGCCGCCGGTCTCTCCGCCATCTTCCGCACTCCCATGGGCACCGGCGTCTTCGCCATCGAAGTCCTCTACGGCCGCATGGAATTCGAAGTGGGCGCGCTCCTCTACACCATGTTCTCGTCGGCCGTCGCCTACACCGTCAACGGACTCTTCGTCGGCTTTGCGCCGCTCTTCCGTTTCCCCACCATCTCCACGCCGGTGTTCAGGGACTACGCGTCCTACGCCGCGCTGGGCATCGCTGCCGGAATCCTCGGAACCGTCATACCCGTCGTCTTTTATCGCACGCGCGATTTCTTCCGCACCCTGCCGATCCCGCAATGGACCAAGCCCGCCGTCGGCGGACTGCTCCTCGGCGTGCTCGCCCTCTGGCTCCCGCAGGTTCTCGGCGGCGGCTACGGATGGATCCAGCTCGCCATCAACGGCAGCCTCGCTCTTCACCTGCTTGTCTTACTCATCTTTGCGAAAATGGCCGCCTTCGCCCTCACCGTCGGCTCCGGCGGATCGGGCGGCGTTTTTGCGCCGTCCCTCTTTGTCGGTGCCATGCTCGGCGGCACCTTTGCTGTGGTCCTGCACCAACCCCCGGCAGTCTTCGCCGTGGTCGGCATGGCCGCCGTCTTCGGAGCCGCCGCCCGCGTCCCCATCGCCACCATGCTCATGGTCACGGAAATGGCCGGGGGCTATCATCTCCTCGTGCCCGCCGGCCTGGCCGTCATGATCAGCTACATGCTGCAGAACCGGCTCTCCTCCAGGCTGCGGTACCGCAGCTTGTATGAAGGTCAGGTGCCGACTCCGCGCGATTCGCCCGCGCATTACCTCGAACACATTCAGATCGCCCTCAACCTGCTCGGCCGCCGCGATCTGCCCACCTTCGATCAGCTCGGCCATCTGGATCTGCTGCGCCTCCTGCGCTCCCGTGTCCAGTTTGACCTGCCCGGCGGCCGCGAGCTCACCATGGGAAAAATCGGCGAGAACAGTCCAGTCGCCAACAAAAAAATCGGCGACCTCTACCAGAAACTCAGCCAATACGATTTCGAAATCATCGCCATCATGCGCCGCGAGCACGTCCTGCTCCCGCATCGCGATACCGTCCTCCAGCCCGACGATCGCCTCGTCATGATCACTTCACCCCACGCCCGCGAACCGCTCGCCCAATTCGTCGAGCCCTTCGCCGAAGAACCGAACGGCGGAGCCCCGGCGGAAGCATCTCTGCCAGCGGCGGGCAGCCACTGAGTTTTTCTGTTTGAATTCGCCGCCTGGTTCTCGCCCGCGCTCGCCTCTCTCTGCGCCGCCGTCATTGGCGTCGACGTTTCTGCTTCTTTCCTTTCCATGAAGTCTCTGCAATCTTCCAAACGCCAACCCCTCCGCTTGCTTCTATCTCTGATGGAGTGGATTCAATCTACCGCCAATTCGTAGCTACCCACGTCACAATTTCGAGGATTTCCGATTGCTGCCCAGCCTCGCATCTCTGCAAAACTTCTTCCCGCCCATCCCACGCATCCGTCGCAGCGTCGCCCGGCTGTCCTTCCTGGCGCTCATCATCGCCAGTCTCGCCACCGCCAGTCTTGCTACCACCAGTCTCGCGGCCGCCCAATCCGCCGCGTTGCCTGACGCTCCCGCGGCCCAGCAGCCCGCCAATCCCGGCGAGCCGACCGTCACCCTTCGCAACTCGCCGTCCCACATCCTCCACGACCAGGAGGCCATCTGGACCAGTCCCGCCCGCCTCCGTACCCACGATCTCGTCTGGCTCCTGCCCCTCGCCGGCGCCGAAGCGGCCGCGCTCGCCACCGATCGCCGCGCCATGCGCGACGTCGTGACCCACGACGCCACCATCAATCCCGACAGCACCAACGCTTCCAACATCCTCATCGGCAGCTACATCGCCGTGCCCGTGGGGCTTTTTGCCTACGGCCACCTTGCGACTGACGATCATGCCCGTGAAGCCGGCATCCTCAGCGGCGAAGCCATCCTCGACGGTGTCGTCGTCGAACAGGGACTCAAACTCGTCTTCTGGCGCGAGCGTCCCACCGTTGACGATTACCGCGGCAAATTTTTCCAAAGCAGCGCAGGCGTCGATTCCTCCTTCCCGTCCTCGCACAGCGTTCTCGCCTGGGCCACCGCCGCCGAGCTCTCCGGAGAATTTCCCTCCCGCTGGAAACAGGTGGGCTTCTATACCGCCGCCACCGCTGTCAGCGCCAGCCGCGTCCTCGGCCAGCAACACTTTCCCGGTGACGTCCTCGCCGGCAGCGCCGCCGGATGGCTCGTCGGCCACTACGTCTTCCGCGCCCACCACCACCATCCCATCGCCGGCCATTAGAGAAGTCGCGCCAGGCCGTCTGCGGCGGCCGCCCGTGACCTCAAATAATTATTTTCAGTTCTCTGCAACTTTTCTCACGACTATCTCCGCAACTCCGGGTTTCCTGCTCCAACCAGCAGTACCCTGGAGGCCTACCCATGAAGAGCGCTCATGCTCTTTTTTGCGTCCTGCTCGCCGCGCCGCTCGCCTGTTATGCCGGTGATCAGATCGTTCCTGCCGGCTCGCTCATCTCCTGCACCGTGGCCGAGCCTAAAATCAACTCCAAAACCACCGCCGTCGGCGATCCCGTTCTCTGCCGCATCGGCCATGCCGAACGTTACGGTCGCTCCGTCCTCCCCTACGACAGCTATCTCGTCGGCCGCTTCGAAGACTACAAAGATCCTGGTCATTTCTACGGCAAAGGCTGGATGGAACTCCGCTTCGACCGCATGGTCATTGAACCGGACACCGTTATCCCCATTGAAGCTCGTGTTGTCGACGTCCCCGGCTATAACGTCGATCGCTACGGCCGCATCCTCGGCAAAGGCCACGCGGTGCGCGACACCATCACCTGGATGATCCCCATCCTCTGGCCCATCGACCTCATCAACCTGCCCCGTCGCGGCCCCCGTCCCACGTTGAAAGAAGAAACCCGTCTCACCCTCAAGGTCATGGACGATCTCGGCATCCCCCAAACCGATCAGCAACCCTGGCAGCGCGATCCCTCCGGCCTAATCCGCCGTCAGCCCAGCGCGTATCAGGAAGACGCCCCGCCGCCGCCCGCTCCTGAACCCGTAGCGCAATATCAGCAGCCGGCTCCGCAACCCGTCTATGTGCAACCACCGCCGCCCGTCGTCGCGATGGTCGAACCCCCACCTCCACCCCGCGTGTATTACTATGCTCCGCCGCCACCGCCGCGCAGCGTCATCGTGATCCGCAACGGCTACGCCTACCGCATGTACGTGCATTAACGCGAACAGCGTTGCATAACAAAGGCGCCGCGGCTCATGCTGCGGCGCTTTCTCGTTCCCACGCACATCTCAAATAACAAAAACTGTCATCCCGAAGCGAAGCGAGGGATCTGCGGTTGCTCTTTGCTTTTTGTTGTCATCCCGACAGGAGCGCGCAGCGCGTAGCGGAGGGACCTGCTTCTCCTCCTGCTATCATCGCCGCGTGCCCGATCCGGAACTCAAATGGTGGCATGTTCGCTGGCGATTAGCGGGGCACGCCTTCCTCCTCTTCGCCAAAATCCTGGCGCCCCTCGCCCTGCTCGCCGCCCTGGCCAGCGGTGTCTTCTATCTCCTGTCGCCATGGCTGTTCGCACAGCGGATGGCAAATCCGATCCCCGGCTGAGCCTCGTCCCGATAGATCTCCCGACCAAAGCGGAAGCGCCACTTTCCAACGTGACCATGGATTGCAACGGGGTAACACTTCGACTGCCCAACCACAGCGTCAACCCCATCCACTTCGAATCGCTCACTACGGTGTGGCTCAACCATGGATCTCTCGAGTGCCGCAACAATTCGCAGGTCACCAGTATCGTCGAAACCTTGTTCACCGACAAAAAAGCGCAGAAGTTTTTTGGCAAACAGCTTTTGTCATCGAAGTTCACCCTCATGCAGGCAGCAATGAACGCAACGCCCGATCAGGTGAAGTGGTGGCGGTTCCGCAATGCAGCGAACGAAAGAGATGAAGAGCTGCTCGTTATCAAGTCCCTCGCCCTCGCATTCATCCCTTCGTCCCATGCCTCCGCCATGCGCCCGATTTATACAATCGCCTCCGGCGAAATCCGCGGCTTCCAGATCGGCGATCCCGGTGTCCCGCCTTATGACGTCCGGGTCGATGGGTTTGACACCGCCGACCGGCATTTTGAGTTGGATATCACTGGCCTGAAAGGCCACGGCGCCATCGTCATCCAGCCAGAACTCAACGCCATGATTCTCTCCATCCAGCCGACGTCCGCCCGCTGATTCATCCGGGGCGTCAATTCGGCGAAGGCCGCTCAATCGAGTCCACCACCAGCACCTCAATCGGATCCCGCGCCTCCACCACCCGAATCCCCAGCTTCTCCTGGAGCCCCATCCTCAGCGAATCAGCATCCGGCAAACTCGCCCCGCTCGCATCGCCCAGCGGCGCCCAACCAAAATCGCTCACGTCAAAGTAGCCCGTAAAACCGGTGTGATCGACAACAGGACGATCCCCAAGGTCGCCGCCAATTACCCGCATCAGCAACTGCATCCTGATTGCCCGTCCATTCAACACGCGCAGACCATCGCTGTTCACCGCGGTCGTCATCGTGCCCGGAGCCAGCGCGGCGTCCCCATGAGGAGCCGCATCACCTCCCTTGCGCTCCGGCGGCGCAGTAACCGCGCTGATTTTCAATCCGCCCTTCGCTGCCACCAATTCGTAAACCGGCAGCACCCGCGTCTCAAAGTGTGCCTTCAGATGAAAACGTTCCGCGAGCAGTCCCTCCTCCATCTCGCGCGTCTCTTCGATGCGCTCTTCGCCCGGCATCTTTTGCATCGCCGTCTCCAGCTCGTCCGGCACCTTGCCCCTTATGACGTAAGCATCCTTGTTCAGCCACTCCGGCCCTCCGACGACCTGCGCAGCATAGAAAGCGCCGTAGGCGTTCATGATGTATCGGCGCATGCTCAACGGGCTGAGGCCGCCGCCCGGCGGGAGCCGCACCATGCTGCTGGCCGCGTCGGGATCGAGCAGCTTCACCGTAGCCATTTCATAACTCGGCAACGGCCCGCTCGCGTGAAAGAGCAACAACTCCGGTTTCCGCTCGCCTGCGTGTCCATCGCCCGTGATCTGCCCGGCACGCGCAGGGAGCACGCACAAGCAAACCGCCATCCCCATCGCGAACCCAACGCAACCCGTGATTGCATCCCGCCTCTGCATGACGGCAGCATAGCAAGATTTCCACGCCCCTCCACCCAAAGACGGATCCCGCACCCCACCCCTCTGTCCTTGTGACCCGCATTAGGCAAGCCCCATAATCACCAAACCGTCCTGACCGCAACCGCGCCCCAGCGCATCAGGTCCGGAACCTCGCTCGATGACTCTCACCGTGACCCCATCCGCAATCCGCGCCGCCGAAACCCAACCCTCCTACCCCGGCTGGCGCGTCGCCGCCGTCTGCCACATCGGCGTGCTCACCGGATTCGCTACCGTCTTCATCTACAGCTTCAGCTTCATGGTCCAACCCCTGCAGCACGCCTTCGGCTGGGACCGCGAACAAATTTCCCGCGCCTTCGCACTCGCTGCCATCTCCGTCGCCATCGGCTCCCCGTTCATCGGCAAACTCTTCGACCGCTTTGATCCCCGCAAGCTCATTGCCGGATTCATGGCCGCCTTCGGCCTCGGCATCGCCGCGCTCTCGTTGCTGACGCCACATCTCATCCAGCTCTACGCCAACGCTGTCTTCATCGGCATTGCCGGCACCGGCACCTATCAGCTCGGCTACGCGCGCATCATTGCCGGTTGGTTCGAACGCAAACTCGGCGCCGCTCTCTCCATCGTTGTCGCCGGCTCCGGCGTCGGGTCCTTCCTCGTCCCCCCGCTCGTCCAGCACCTGCTCATCACCTACGGATGGCGCAACACCTACCTCATTCTCGCCGCGCTGCCATTGCTCATCGGGGCGCCACTCACACTCGCCTTCGCCCGATCCGCTCCTTCGTCAAACGCGGGACCTTCATCCCACCCGCACCAACCCGCCCAAATATCCGACACCGCATTCGGCCTCCGCTTTTCCCAGGCCGTGGCCACGCGCAGCTTCTGGCTCCTCGCTCTCGGCGTCTGCGCCTTGTCACTCAGCGAAAACGGTGCGCTCGCTCACCTCGCCCCCATGCTCAGCGATCACGGCATCCATCCCCGCGAAATCGCATACACCGCGTCGCTCCTCGGCATCGCCTCGCTCGCCGGACGCTTCGCCCTCGGCTGGCTCCTCGATTACCTCCAGGGCGCGCACATCGCCATCGCTTCCATCCTCGCCGCAGGCGTTGGCATGTTCTTCCTCGCGCACGCGCGCACCTTCTCTGCCGCCGGACCCGCTGCCTTCCTCGCCGGACTCGGTGGCGGCTGCGAGCTGGACCTCATCCCCTACATGCTCCGCCGCTACTTCGGCCTCCGTGCTTTCTCCTCGCTCTACGGACTCGTCTACTCCGCCTACGCCGTCGCCGGAGCCGTCGCGCCCCTCATCCTCGGCCACGTCTACGACACCACCGGCTCCTACACCCGCACCTTCAACATTTTTTGCACGGTCACCGTCATCGCCGCCTTCGCCATGTTCGCGCTGCCCGCGTACCGCTTCGCCGCGCACGCAGCTTTCACCAACGAATCCGATCCCACCCTTTCCGTTCTGTCAGAAGACAATATTTAAAGGAGTAGTCCCCATGCCTCACATCGCACTCGAACAAGGCGTCCCAGGCATCGTCAGCGCCTTCGCCTTCCGCCCGGAAACAGCAAAGCCCATGCGCGCATTAGCCGAAACCCTCCTGCGCGGTCCCAGCACACTCTCCAGCGCCGATCGTGAAACCATCGCCGCCTACGTCTCCTCGCGCAACGAGTGCCGCTTCTGCCAGCTCTCCCACTCTGCCGCCGCAGCCGAACATCTTGGCGGCTCCGACGCGCACTACGCCCTCATCGAATCGGTCAAAGCCGACCTCGATTCCGCGAGCGTCACGCCCAAATTGAAATCGCTCTTGCGCATCGCCGGAAAAGTTCAGCAGGGAGGCAAGCAGGTCACCTCCGCCGACATCGCCGCCGCCCGCGAACAAGGCGCCACCGACCTCGAAATCCACGACACCGTCCTCATCGCCGCAGCCTTCTGCATGTACAACCGCTACGTCGACGGCCTCGCCACCTGGCAACCCGAAGACCCCATCACCTATCGCCCCATGGGCAAACGCATGGCCCACGAAGGCTACGTGCACAAATAAAAAAATGTCATCCCGACCGGAGCGCCGCGACAGAACAACCCAGCGAACACGAATCTAAACCGGCGCGCAGTGGAGGGCCCCCCGTAGCTGACCACCGCTTGCCCAAACACAATGCTCGTCAGCGAGGGGAATCGGTCGCGGAGTGGCCGAGAAAGTTGCCAGCGTGGGGAGAAGCCAGATCGCCGGGTGCTCCATATCTGCCCGGGTTTGGCAGATGTGGGCGGTGCTCGAAGCGCATCCCCGTCTCTTCGGGGAACAACTCTTCACCCGCGCCCATCCGTAATCTATCGACCCGCCCCAATCCCCACTACCCTGAACCTACCTTCTTTCAGAATGCGAAAGCGGCTGCGCTGAAATTGGCTCAAAGCAACGGGCCAACGGCCCGCAAGCCGTGCAAGCGGCCTGCGGGTGATCCAATGAAAGTGAGGTGAGGCCCATGGACGAGAAATCGTCCTGGATGCGGGTGTTAATTACGATCGCCGTAGATTGGCGGTTGGTGATAGCACTCGTTGTCCTGGTACTCTTGCTACTCATCAAGTAGCAAAACCTTCCGGGAGGGTCGTATCCTTCCGGAAGCAATTTCATCTTACCAAATCGGCCAACCCGCCCAACAACTTTAACTACGCCGCTTCCGCCGCCGGTTTCTCCGCGGCCGCGTCCTCATTACTCGCAATAATCGTAGTAATCGACGCAAACGGAATGAAAAAAGCCGAAGGCTGCGCCGGCTTCACGCGAAACTTATCCGCGATCCGGTTCGCGGCCTCTTCGCTCTCAATCCAGATCCCCGCCGCATCCACGCCCACCAGCGTCACCGTCTCCAGCTTCTCCTGGTCGAGGAGCTTCGGCCCCAGCACCACCACTCTGCGTCCCACCAGCTGACTGAACTGCATACACGCTCCCCGCGGCATCGCGCCCGCACCTATCCAGACGCAACCCCGCACCGCATGGTTGTAGATCGGAGTTTTTGCGCCCGAAGGGCGCTTCCGCCTGGACGGCCAGTCCGTGGCAAGCCGCAACACACCGTGTCCCCACTCCCACGCCCCCTCCGCGCCCACGACCACCCAACCCCTTTCTTTCCATCACGCATTGAATGGTCCACCCCATGCTCTTACACGCGGCGCAGGGCAAAAGAGGTGAAAGATGAAAAACCGCGAAGCAATCTGCGAAGGTCTCCTGCTTCTCTCCGCCATCCTTCTCACCGTAACTCTTCCGCACCACACCGCCATCAAAACGCAGCCGACCGCCGCCGCGAAATCCGCCCCCACAACCGCGCCGGACACAAATCCCCAGCCTGCTGCCGCGCAGCCCGCGACGCACACTCAGGTCATCATCGTCAGCCTCGAAGACCGCCGCCTCGCGCTCCTCGAAGATGGCCAGGTCAAGCAGGTCTACACTGTCGCCGTCGGCAAAGATTCCACCCCCAGCCCCACCGGCACTTTCACCATCGTCCGCCGCGTCGCCAACCCCAACTACACACACGACGGCCAGGTCATCCCGCCCGGGCCCAACAACCCCGTCGGCACCCGCTGGATGGGCCTCAGCAAACGTGGCTACGGCATCCACGGCACCAACGCCCCTAAATCCATCGGCAAAGCCGCATCCCACGGGTGCATTCGCATGGCCCGCGGCGACCTCGAAAACCTCTACGCCCAGGTCCACACCGGCGACACCGTCGAAATCATCGGTCAGCGCGACGCCCAAACCATAGCTCTCTTCGGTGAACCGACCGCGCCGCTCGAACCCGCCGCCGCCCCGACCGTCCTCGCGCAAAGTCAGCAGCCCGCCGCCCAGCCCGCAGCGCCTGCCGCAACCGCCGCCACCGCCATCGCCGCCGCCGTACCCATCGGCCGTTAATTGCCCAGGAATCGAGGAACCCCTATGGAACTCTTCGCAGAATCCCTCAGCGTCGTCGGAGCCCTCCTGCTCAGCGTCTCCTGCGGGCTCCTCATCGAGGAACTGATCTTCGGAGGTCTGGTCCGGCTCTTCTTCGCTAACAAGCCGGCGCGTCCAGCAACCAAACCCAGCGAAACCCACCCCTCGCACTAAACGAACGGAGAACCGCCATGCTCGCCCTCAAATTCCTGCTCATCGTCGCCGGCGTACTGATGTTAACCGCCGCCTTCGCCATCACCCTCTACGACCTCTACAAGCTCATCGTCGAACGCCGCAAACACGCCGCCGAAGCGCCCACCTTCGCCGACGACTGGCAGGAAGCCCTACCCCTCGCCGACTCCGGCCCCGAATCGCCCGCCCCCAAACCCATCGACCAGATCCGCTGGCGTCCCGCCGCCGCGCTCGTTCTGGCTGCCTGCTTCCCGCTTCTGCTCGCGGACGGCATCGTCGTCATCCCGGCCGGCATGGGCGGCGTCCGCGTCAGCCAAATGCGCGGAACCCTCCCCGGCACTCTCTACTCCGGCGCGCACTTCGTCACGCCCCTCATCGACAGCGTCCAGCTCTTCGATCTCCGCGACAAACTCTTCACCGCCGGCATCGTCGAAGGCGCGTCCCTGAAGAAATCCTCCTTCGAGCCGCAACCCCTCGACGTGCAATCCAAAGAAGGCCTCAGCATCGGCCTCGCCATCACCGTCCGCTACCGCCTCGATCCGCACCGCCTCGATTACATCGAGACTCACCTGCCCCAGCCCGTCGATTCTGAAATCGTGCCCGCCGTCGTTGCCAGCGCGTGGCGCGATCTTGCTCCCACCTACACCGTCCGCGAAATCTTCAGTTCCAAACGCGAAGAGGTCCGCAGCGACGCCACCGCCGTCATCACCAAAAAACTCGGCGCCGACGGCATCCTCGTCGAAGAAGTCATGCTCCGCAACATCCAGCTGCCTCCGCAATATGCGCAGGGCCTGCAGGACCTCCTCCTCAAAGAGCAGCAGGACGACCAAATGGGCGTGCAGACCGACATTCAGGAGAAGCAGGTTCGCATCGCCGAGCTTCAGGCCGAAGCCGACGCCGCGCAAAAAGTAAAAGAAGCGGAAGGCGAAGCCAAATCCAAAGTCGTCGAAGCCAAAGGCGAAGCCGACGCCATGCAGTACACCCTGCCCCTCAAGCAAAAACAAATCGAGCAGTCGAAGCTCGAAGCTGAAGCTCGCAAGGAAGCCACCATCGAAAACGCCGACGCGGAAGCCCAGGCCAAAGTCATCGACAGCAAAGCGGAAGTCCAGCGCCGCGATCTGCTTGCCACTGCGGAAGCCAATCGCATCCGCGTTACCGCAGCCGCCGATGCCGAGCGCATGACCAGCGAGGCCAAACTCCTCAACCAGTCGCCGCTCCTCATCAACAAAATCATCGCCGAACGCCTCTCCGACAAAATTCAGATGGTCATGGTTCCGTCCGACGGCAAATTCTTCTTCGCCAACGATGTCTTCCACGGCCTCGACGCCAACGCCGCGCAGAAACAACAAATGCAGCAGATGGATAACGACAACGCTCCCGCTACGCCCGCTCCCGCGCCCGCAGCAGGATCGCAACAGTAGCGTCCCTCATCGACGTTTGCGCGGCCTGCTCGCTCGGCTGATAAAGCATCGGCTCCTGAACGAGCTGCCGTCACTTCCCGCCCCGGCTGTCCTTTCCACAGCCGGGGCAGGGAACTCAACCCTGCGAAAGCCCGATGCCATGAATATCTCCGCGATCTGCACACGATATAATCCGCCCCAGCGAATGATCTACAGGTCTGGGTTCGTTGTACTCACGGCAGCGCTGGTGTGCGTCCTTCTAGTGAGCCTGCCGGTGCCCCTGCACGCCGCAACCGCCGCCGCAACCCAATACGACCAGGACACCGCCGATCTCGCCCATCAAATCGCCGCGCTCACCGGTCCCGGCCCCGCCAGGCTCGTCATCCGCAACAACTCCACGCTCCCCAACAGCGAAATCCCCGTCATCCGCCAACTCATCGAGCGCGACCTCCGCGCCTACGGCGTCACCACCGGCAAAGGCGACAGCGCCACCCTCATCCGCGTCACCCTCTCGCAAAATCTTCGCGGCGGCTTGTGGGTCGCAGAGGTAGACGAGGGCACAGAAACCCGTGTCGCCATGCTCCCCGTCAATCTCCAGGCGCCCACCGCCACCACGCCCGGACCCACGCTCACCCTGCGCCGCACCTTCCTGATTGCCGAAGCCGAACCCATCCTCGACGCCACCATCATCGCGCAGCGCCTCATCGTCCTCCAGCCCGACCGCCTCGTCGTCTACACAAAAAACGTCACCACCCTCCCCGCAACCTCCGCCGACTGGACCGAATCCCAAACCCTCCCCATCACCCACGCCCGCTCGTTCCCCCGCGATCTCCGCGGCCGCATCTTTCCCGCGCCCGCTGACGGTCCGGCCCACCTCTTCGACGCCTACCTCCCCGGCGTCCTCTGCACCGGCTCCAACGACGGCGCGCAGCTCGCCGTCTCCTGCGCTGAAAGTGACGACCCCTGGCCCATCACCACTACGCAACACGCCTTCTATAGCGCCATGCGCGACTACTTCACCGGCATCCTCGCGCCCGGCTTTTCTTTCGAACTCCAGCCCTTCTACAACGCGGCGGATCTTCCGCGTCCCACCGGCTCCGCCATCCTTCTCAATCAGCTCAACGGCAATGTTCTCCTCATCGAGGACAACGCCGCCAAACTTATCGCCGGCGCCAACGACTGGGGCAGCGACTTCGCTGTCATCCGCTCCACCTGCGGCTCCGGCGCCCAGGTCCTCGTCTCCGGATCAGGCGCAGCCGACGCCGGCGACAGCCTTCGCGCCTTCGAAATTTCCGGCCGCGAAGCCATCGCCGTCAGTCCGCCCCTGCCCATCGATGGAGCCGTCACCGCCATCACACCCGCTCCCGATGCAACATCCGCCACCGTCATCGTTCGCCGCGACGCGCCCCTGCGCTGGGAGGTGTGGAATGTTTCGCCGCTCTGCAATTAAGATCGCGTTCGCCATCCTTCTGCTCTGCACTCTCGTGCTTCCCGCCCACGCGCGCACGAGGCCTCACTACGGCGGCACGCTCCGCATCGAAACCCAGTCCGACCTGTGGCAGATTCCCGACGGCCTCGCCCGCCGCCTCGTCCTCGATACCCTCACCACCCTCGACGATTCCGGCAACGCGCAACCCGCTCTCGCCCTCCATTGGGAATCCGAATACGCCGCCCATCGCTGGGAATTTCAAATCCGTCCCAACGTTCGCTTCCACGACGCGACGCCTCTCACCGCGGAAACCATCGTCACCGCGCTCGATCAGGTCTGCTCCACACCCAACGCCAACTGCCCATGGCGCGCTGTTCACGCAATCGGCTCCGCCGTCATCTTCATCGCCGACAACTCCACGCCCGACCTGCCTGAACTCCTCGCGCAAACCCAATTCGCTATCGCCCGTCAGGATCCCGGCGGCACATACGACGGCACCGGCCCCTTCCGCGTCACCGGCTTCGCCAACGGCGCGCTCACTCTCGCCGCCAACGACGATTCCTGGCAGGGAAGGCCCTTCCTCGACTCCATCGAAATCTTTCCCCACCGCAGCCTCCGCGATCAGTGGCTCGACCTCAGTGTTGGCCGTGCCGACGTCGTCGAAGTTCCCCCCGAAATGCTCCACCAGGCCGAGCAACAGCACCTCACCGTGCTCGTCTCGCGCCCCGTCGATCTGCTCGCGCTCACCATCGTTCCGCACGGCGCGCTCTCCGGCCTTGAAGTTCGCCAGTCCGTCGCGCTCGCCGCCGATCGCGCCTCGCTCTACAACGTCATCTTCCAAAAACAAGGCGAAATCACCGCCAGTCTCCTGCCTCAGTCCCTCAGCGGCTACTCGTTTCTCTTTCCTTCCGATCGCAACCTCGACCGCGCCCGCAATCTCCGCGGCGGATCATCCACATCCCCCATCACGCTCTCGGCCGACGATACCAGCGCCACCATGCAGCTCGCCGCCGAGCGCCTCGCTCTCAACCTCCATGAAGCCGGCTTCAACATCCAGGCCCTCCCCGGCATTCATCCCGATTCGCCCCTCGTCCTCCGCCGCGTTCACCTTGAAGCAGCCAGTCCCCGCGCCGCTCTCGACGAGCTTCTCGCCCATTTGGGGCAGAATGGTATAGTGACCGGCACCGATCCCGCCTCGCTCTGGCAATCCGAGCGATCCGCTCTCGCCAACGGAACCGTCGTTCCGCTCCTCTGGCTGCCCCGCGCCTGGGCCACCGGCGAACGCGTCCGCGATCTGCGCCTCTCGCCCGACGGCATCCCTCTCCTCGCCGGGGCATCGCTCGAGGGCTCTCCGTGACCCTCCGCCAAAAATTGCTCCTCATGTTTTCGCTCACCGTCATCGCCGCCGTCGCGGCCGTGGCGTGGACCGTCTCCATCCGCGTGCGCAGCGTCTTCGAGGGCCTCGATCGTGAGCAGACCGCCGCCATCGCTTCGCAGTTTCAGCATGAATTCGACGAGCACGCCGCCGACACCGCCGCCACCCTCGATCGCATGGCCTCCAGCGACCAGCTCCGGCGCATGGCCTTCGAGTTCAGCAACGGCGGCGACACCGCCCCCTACCTCACCATCGCCACGCCCCTCGCCCAGGAATACCGCCTCGACGATCTCGAAATCGTTTCGCGTGTGGGAGACATCATCTCCTCCGCGCAGTGGCCCGCGCGCTTCGGCTACAGCGAGCCCGCCATCAACGCCGTCGGTAAACCCGCTTTCCTCAAGCAGGAAGATCAGCCCGACGGTTCTTCCCAGGTCGCAATCTTCGCCGTCCGCGCCGTCACCGGATCCAGGCCGCCCCTCTACCTCGTCGGTGGACGCCAGCTCGATGCCGACGTTCTCCGCAATTTCCCCGCCACCCCCGGCACGCAAATCTACCTCTACCGCAATCTCACTGACTCGTTTAACACCGCCAATTTCGCCGGAACCAATCTCCCCGCGGGCGCCGCGCAATTCCGCACCCTCGTCGATCAGGCTCGCAGTTCCGGCCGCAACGCGCCGGGCATCGTCTATCTCACCCGCCGCCGCGAAGACAGCGTCAACGCCACCGCTATACCTCTCAAAGGTGCAGACGGTTTGACGCTCGCCGTCCTCGTCGTCGCCAACTCCCGCCGCGGCATGGTCGAAGTCCAGCGCCACATCCGCGACATCGCTCTCGGCGTCGCAGGCATCGGCATCCTCTTCGCCGTCGCTATCAGCCTCTGGATCGCCGCCCGCATCTCCGCGCCCATCGAACAACTGGCCCGCGCCGCCGCCGCCGTAGCCGCCGGCGATTGGGATACGCGCGTCGACATCCGCGCCCGCGACGAAGTCGGCGTCCTCGCTCGCAGTTTCAATCACATGACCAACGAGCTGGCCAGCCAGCGCGATCGCCTCGTGCAGAGCGAACGCGTCGCCGCATGGCGCGAGCTTGCCCGCCGCCTCGCGCACGAGCTCAAAAATCCTTTATTTCCCCTGCAAATCACCGTCGAAAACATGCTGCGTGCCCGCAAACTCCCGCGCATCCAGTTCGACGAAGTCTTTACCGAGAGCGCCGCCACCCTGCAATCGGAAATCGCCAATCTCCGCGCCATCGTCGCGCGCTTCAGCGACTTTTCCAAAATGCCCGATCCCAAGCTCGAGCGCATGGATGCGCGCGACGCCGTCCGCCGCGTCATCACCCTCTACGGCCCCGCGCTCGAAGATCGCAAGATCGACGTCGGCACCGCCATCACTCAGGATCAGCTCCCCATCCTCGCTGACAGCGAGCTGCTCCACCGCGCCCTTTCCAACCTCGTCCTCAACGCCATGGATGCCATGCCCGAAGGTGGCACCCTCACCTTCTCCGCCACGCGCTCGCTCGATACCGCGCGCATCGGCGTCGCCGATACCGGCCCCGGCCTCACGCCTGAAGAATGTGAACGCCTCTTCACGCCTTACTTCACCACGCGCACCCACGGCACCGGCCTCGGCCTCGCCATCGCGCAGTCCGTCGTCACCGATCATCGCGGGCGAATCTTTGTCGAAACCCCCGACGGTGGCGGCGCACGCTTCATCGTCGTCCTCCCGCTCGCCAATCTGCTTCTCTCCAACCAGGCTCTGCCCACATGACCCAGGCCGATATCCTCATCGTCGACGACGACGCCAACACTCTGGCTTCGCTCGCCCGCGCCTTCCGACTCGCCGGACACGAAGCCACCGTCTGCGACAACGCTGCCCGCGCTCTTGAGCTCGCCAAATCGCGCCACTTCGATCTCATCCTCTCCGACGTCGTGATGCCCGCGCGCGACGGCCTCTCTCTTCTTGAAGATCTCCGTGCCGCCGGTGTTGCGGCGCCGGTCGTCATGATGTCCGGCCAGGCTCATATTGAAATGGCCGTCCGCGCTACCCGCCTCGGCGCGCTCGATTTTCTTGAGAAGCCGATCTCCACCGACAAGCTTCTCCTCACCGTCGACAACGCGCTCCGCATCAAGCGCCTCGAAAATGAGAATCACGATCTCCGCCGCCGCGTCGGTAAGCACGAGCTCGTTTTCTCGGGCGATGCTATGCGCCGCGTCATGGCCCAGCTCGATCGCGTCGCCGCCAGCGAGTCGCGTATTTGCATCTACGGAGAAACCGGAACCGGCAAAGAATTAGCCGCCCGCACCATCCACGAAAAAAGCCACCGCGCCGCCGGCCCCTTCGTCACCCTCAACTGCGCTGCCATCCCCGCCGAGCTCATCGAGTCGGAATTATTCGGCCACGAAAAAGGTTCCTTCACCGGCGCGGCCCAGCGCCACCTCGGCAAATTTGAGCAGGCCCACCACGGCACGCTCTTCCTCGACGAAATCGGCGACATGCCCATCGCCCTGCAAACCCGCCTGCTCCGCGTTCTCGAAGAATCCGAAGTCGAGCGCATCGGCGGAGACAAACCCGTCGCCGTCGACGTCCGCGTCCTCGTCGCCACCCATCGCAATCTCCAGGAAATGGTCAACGCCGGAACCTTTCGCCGCGATCTCTACCACCGCGTCGTCGTCTTTCCCATCACCCTGCCGCCGCTCCGCGAGCGCCGCGAGGATATACCCGCGCTCGTCGACTACTTCGCCCGCCAGGTCTGCGCGCAAAATGGATGGAAGCCCATCCCCTTCGCTCCCGATGCCGTCGACGCCCTCCGCCAATATCCCTGGCCCGGCAACATCCGCGAACTCCGCAATGCCGTCGAGCGCCTGCTCCTGCTCGCTCCGTCCGATCCAGACGCCGCAGTCGATTGCGCCACCGTAGAGTTAGCTCTCCCCCCACCAGCCGCCAACACCACCGCCTGCGCCCCATCCGACTCCGCATCCGCCACCGGAGCCTTAGCCAATCGCGTAGCCGCCTTCGAACGCGCCACGCTCCTCGCCGAGCTCGAGCGCAACAAAGGCCACATCACCAACACCGCAAAATCGTTGGGATTAGAACGCAGCCACTTCTACAAAAAATGCCAGCAGCTAGGTATCGACCTCCGCGCCGAACGCCAATAACTCAATTTGTCATCCCGACCGGAGCGCCGCCACAGAACCATCCAGCGACACGAATCTAAACCGGCGCGCAGTGGAGGGACCCCCCGTAGCTGACCACGGTTCTTTCGAACCTCAATCTTGTCAGCGAGGGGAATCGGTCGCAGCGCGGCCGAGAAAATCGCCAGCGCGGCGACAGATTGCAGCGAGCGAATATGTATTGGAAAACGCATCGCGAAGGCGATGCGTCCGGTAAAAGCCACGGCCTTCAGGCCGTGGAATAAGGGCTTCGCAGAGGCGGCCCCGGCCGCCCATCCGTAATCTACCCACCAACTCCAATCCTTACTACCCTGAAACTACCTTCTTTCATAGTGCGAAAGCGGTTGCGCTGAAACTGGCTCAAAACAACGGGCCAACGGCCGGCAGGCCGTACTTTACGGCACCCGCGCCGCCAGCAACGTCGTCCCGCTGTGCCGTCTTGGCACACGCGGCATCGCCGACGGCGCATACGAGCTATACACCGTGATGTGGAAGCAAGCCTGGTAAAACTCCTCCTCCACATCGATCTTGCCCGCCTGCTGCAGCGGCAACAGCCACGCCCGCATCCACGCAATCTCTGTCTCGGTCAAACCCTTCTTGCCGATGTCCACCGCCGCGCCCGTCAAGTGCGGTGACGCCAAATCCCCATCCGCCGCCGCCGCGTTCCCGTTAATCTCCATCAGCGACCGCTGGAACGCCACCGTCCGCACCGCCGAATTCACCTGAATCGCCCGGTGGAACCGCGAATAATGCGATCGCGACAAATCACTCAAAAACCGCGCCGTCATCGGACGGCAATACCGCCGGTTGTACGGCAGCGCCGGATTCACCACGAGCCCTGCGCTCGCCGGCAGCAGCACCAGTTGATGATCCGCGCGCATCGCGTTCAGCTGCTCATCGTCCTGGATCCGCACCAGCCCTTCCGCCGTGTCCTTCTCGTTCTGCCGCAGCAGCGACTCGCGCGACCCGCGCAGCGGCGGCACAAACCGTATCTTCTGAAGCGCCGGAATCGTCGCCTGCCGCGCCGCCGCATGTGTCGTCAGCGCCGCATGCCTGGCAACGGCTGGTTCTGTCGCAACCGGTTCTGCCGCAGCCTGTTCCGCAGCAGCCGGTTCCATAGCCGCTTCTTCCGCCGGTGCCTCTTGTGCAGAAGCCTGCACCAAAGCAGCCCGTTCTCGGCGCGCCCTTGCACTCGAAGTCCACCGCGCCGCAGTCCGTCGCGTAGAAACCCGCCGCGTCGAAGCCACTCTCAGCGGCGTCACGCCCAGCGGAGCTCGTTCCGCCGCCGCCCGCAATTCCGCCGCCTGCGCCGTCCCCGCCCGCACCGTTCCTCCCCGAACCGGGCCGGCATGCCCCGCAGCCGCCCGCTTCGTCGTCGAACTATGAGTGTGATGAGCCGCCGCCACATGGTGCGCCGACCGCCGATGATGGCTCTTATTTAAAGGAACAGTCCGTCGAGCTGTTGACGCAAATCCAGGCAGCGCCAACGTCAACGCCAGCGCGACTACAAAATGGGGAATACGAATACGCATGAGGGGACCACGAAGAATCGATGCGAGCCTCTTCAGACTACCTGACCCCATCCCCTCGAAAAAGTAGCAACCGAGGTTCCCTAATCATTGTCATCCCCACAAAAAGCCATGTCATCCCGACCGGAGCGCCGCCACGGAACCATCCAGCGAACACAAATCTGAGCCGGCGCGCTGTGGAGGGACCCCCCGAAGCTAACCACCGCGCCTCTGAACCCAATCTAGTCAGCGAGGGGAATCGGTCGCGAAGCGTCCGATAAGGAAGCCAGCACGGAGACGCCCCCCAACCCCAAATTTCATTCGCCTTTCCCGCACCCCGGAGTACAATTTCGCCAATCCTCAACAACGCCGTAAGCCGCACCCTATTTTCCGGAGGCCCTTATGCCCGAAGCCGTCATCCAGCCCGACTCGTCCGTCCAGCCCCTCAACGAAGCTCAGCGCATCGTCGATACCTTCGTCGCCCCCTCCAAAACCTTCACCGACATTCTCCGCAACGGCTCCTGGTGGGCGCCGCTGGTCCTGCTCTTCATCATCTCCACCGCCTTTGGCTTCACCGTCCAGAAGAAAATCGGGTGGGAAGCGGTCTACGACAACGCCATCAACCAAACTCCCAAGATCAAGGAGATGCTCGCGAACCTCCCGGCCGACCGGCAGGCTATCGCGCGCCAGCAGGGAATCGCCCGCCAGCCCTACTCCGCCTACGGATCGCCCGTCATCACCGTCATCTTCACCGCAATTTTCACCCTCCTCATCTGGCCAACCATCAACTTCGGATTCGGCGGCACTGCCAAATTCGGGAAGATCTTTGCCGTCATGATGTACACCAACCTCATCAGCACCGGCGCTCGACAACTCCTCGCCATTGTTGCGATTCTCGCCGGCATCTCCCCCGACAGCTTCAATCTCCAAAACCCCGTCGGCACCAACATCGGCTACTACCTCGCTGGAGGTGACGCCAAGCTTTGGCTCGTCACCCTCGGCACTTTCTTTGACATCTTCGGCATCTGGGCCCTCGTTGCCACCGGCATCGGCTGCGCCATCGTCGGCCGCGTCAAACGCGGCAACGCCATGGCCGCTGTCTTCGGATGGTGGGTGATCTTTATGCTCCTAACCGTTGGAGCCGTAGCCGCCTTCGCCAGTTAGCCCCGCCTCATCCCAAACAATAAGGCCCGCCAAAAGATGGCGGGCCTCGCTGTTTCTGCTTTTCCTACACGCTACACGCTGTACGCTCCACGCTGCTCCTCACTCCTCCTCACCCGCCGGCTTCTTCGCCGCCGCCTTGAGAAAGATTTCCACGCGCCCCGTCACCCAGGTCGCTATTCCTGATCCAAAGAAATCCGAATCTTCCGTCCAAACGGGACAGCCCAGCGCCAGTGCCATAGCGATGACTGGCCAGTCCTCCTCGTCACGGCCGCGTAGCCGTTCCTTTGCGTCGCGTTCGTACGCCGCATAGGTTTCGGCCGTGATTGGCTCAACCCGATGCTGGAGATACTCCAGTGCCGCAGCCACATCGGAGACGGGTTCGCCGCGGCGCTCCAGGATTTCAGGCAAGTATCGTCGCGCGTCATCTTAAGCTTCCTCCGGCGCGAAGAAGCGGACCCCCTGCGAAGAATAGGTCTCGATTAGCTGCCGAACCCGCCGCTCCAGTACCGCGCGAATCAGAATGTTCGCAGCGAGCACGATCATTTTGCTCTACTGCGCACTTCCTTCGCGCCGGATCGGCGCAATTTCCTGAGTTCCGCCACCACTTCGTCCTCATCGGTGTCGGCCAGCGCCTTCGCCAGGCGATCCGCCGCCGCACGCAACTCCGATACGCTCGCAGTTTCCGGCCGCCTGCGGCGAGCAGGTACATAAATGCCCAGGGTCTCCCCGCGGCGCGTCACCGCGACGGGCGTATCGGACTCCAGAAAACTGGCAATCCGCTCACGAAACTCGCGAACCCCCACTCGAATGGCAGGCATGGCTGGCGCCTCAACAATCTAAAGTGTACACAACGTGTACACAATAAGCCACCAGCCACCAGCTACCAGCTCCTTATCACTCCTCCTCCTCCTCACCCGCCGGCTTCTTCGCCGCCGCCACCAGCTTTTCCTGAATCAGCTGCGGCACCACATCGTAGTGATCCATCTCCATGTGGAAGCTGCCCCGCCCCTGCGTCATTGCCGTCAGCGTCTGCCCGTACGTCAGCATCTCCGCCATCGGCACCTCCGCCTTAATCAGCGTGGTCGTCCCGTGGCCTTCCATCCCCTGCACGCGTCCCCGCCGCTGGTTCAAATCGCCCATCAGCGCGCCCGCGAACTCCTGCGGAGCCTCAATCTCCACGCGCATCACCGGCTCCAGCAGCGTCGGCTTCGCCATCTCCATGCATTTCCTGAACGCGATCCGCCCCGCCATCTTGAACGACAACTCATTTGAATCGACGTCGTGGTAACTGCCGTCGTACACCGTCACCTTGAAATCCACCACCGGATACCCAGCCAGATACCCGCGCGCCGCCGACTCCTGGATCCCTTTTTCAATCGCCGGAATAAATCCGCGCGGAATTGCTCCGCCAAACACATCGTTCTCAAACACGAAGCCTCCGCCCCGCGGCATCGGCTCCAGTTTGATCTTGCAATCGCCGTACTGCCCGTGCCCGCCCGTCTGCTTCTTGTGCCGGCCCTGAGCATCGGCGCGCCCGCGAATCGTCTCGCGATACGGCACACGCGGCGCTTTCAAATTCACTTCCGTGTGGTACCGCCGCCGCAGCTTGCTCACCAGCGATTCAATATGCGGCTGCCCCGCCGCCGCAATCAGAAACTCATTCGTCTGCGCGTCGCGGAAAAACCGCAGCATCAGATCTTCTTCCATCAGCTTGTGCACCGCCGGCGCCAGCTTGTCCTCATCCGCCCGCGACTTCGGTTCAATCGCCCACGTCATCGCTGCTTCCGGAATCCCCACCGGCTCGTAATAGAGATCGTGGCTCTTGTCCCCCAGCGTGTCGCCCGTCAGCGTCTCCTTCAGCTTCGCCACCGCGCCAAAATCCCCCGCATGCAGCTCGCTTACCGGAACCGCCGTCCGCCCCTGCATCACCGACAAATGCGCAAATTTCTCCGGAATCCGCCGCGAATAGTTCTGCGCCGTCGCATCGTTCTTCAGGCATCCGGAAAATACCTTGAAAAACGTGATCCGTCCCGCAAACGGATCCATCATCGTCTTAAACACGAACAGCGACAGCGGCTCCGCATCATCCACCCGGCGCAGCACAATCTCCGGACCCGGTTCGTCACCATCGCCAGCTTTGGCCGCTCCATTGGCATGTCCGGCAGCCACCGCCTGCAGCGCCGCCCGCGCCGCCACTGGCTCTCTCTCTGTCGGAGCCGGCGCATACACCTTCAGAAAATCCAGCAGATGATCCGTCGCCACATTGGCCAGCCCGCTCGCATACAGCACCGGGAAAATCCGGTCTTCGCGAATCGCCTCATGCAGCGCCGTTATCAAATGCTGCTCCGGAATCGTTCCTTCGCGGAAATACTCTTCCATCAACTCGTCTTTTCCTTCAGCCACCAGCTCCACCAGCGTCTCGTGCGCGCGCTGCGCCGGCTCTTTTAAATGCGCGGGGATCTCCCCAATCTTTCCGTGCCCATCGCCGCCCGGCGTATAGAAGAAGGCTTCCATCGTCACCAGATCCACCACGCCTTCAAATCCCTTCGCGCCGGTGATCGGCAGCTGCACCGGAATGCACGTCCGCCCAAACCGCTCGCTCACCGCCCCCAGCGTCGCTTCCGCCTGCTGCGCGGCCCGCGGATGATCCATCTGATTGATCACCACCGCCCGCGGCAAATTAAATTCCTCGGCATACTTCCAAACCCGCTCGGTCATCGCTTCCACGCCGCTCACCGCGTTCACCGTCAGCAGGGCGCTCTCAACCGGCAACATGGCGCAGCGCGCCTCGTGCACAAACATATGAAAACCAGGCGTATCGATAAAGTTCACCTTCACGCCATTCCATTCCGCAAAGGCCACGGCATTCTGCATCGTGGTGCCGCGCGCCACGTCTTCTTCGTCATAAGCGGTCACGGCCGAGCCATCGTCCACCCGGCCAAGCTGGGGCGTCATGTTCGCGGCATGCAGCAGAGCGGAAACCAGCGTGGTCTTTCCACTGTGCGCATGCCCCACTACAGCCACATTGCGGATCTCACTTCCTGGATAGCTCTTCATAAACTTCTCCTTGTTGGTGAAATGGGTGGTCGGCCCCATCGAAATGGAGTCGTGCCTGCCGAAACAAGCAAGTAGATACCTGATGCAGGGAAGCCCACCGTGACGGCGGGCACAGGAATATCGGGAAGGCGTCGAGGTTGGCGTCTAAAGCGAGGCGGAATGTCTCCCGGCGCGCAGCGTTTGCCCGCCGGAGGGCCAGGAACCTGGTCCTCTTCCGGCATAGGGTTGCCCCTGTTCCACGGCACAGGATTCAGACCACGTCCAAACCAGCACCCGCGGAAACAGGGATGGTAGCACAGCGGAAGAACAGGGTGTAGGGGGTAGGGAACAGGGTGTAGAAAAGCTGCGAGTGGCCCATGCAATGCCGGCGTTGGCTTGAGTGGGAGAATCCTGGTGCCCATAACCTGGCCTGAGCACGCCGAAGGCTCTGCCCCGTTTTGGTGGGAGATGCGCGCAGCGCATCCGCCTTTCCCGACAACTGATCACTGACAACGGAAGACTCAGAACCGAACGCTACAGGTCGTTCCCAACCTTCGTGTAAACGGATTTAATGCTGTTAGCAAGACCGTTCAGGCCCGTGATAGCCACCAGAGCGACCAGTGCGGCGATCAGTGCGTATTCGATCAGGTCCTGGCCGGATTCATCATCGAGCAGCCGTCTTACGTTCATGGGTTCCGATTCTCCTCGAAGCAATGGCCGCGGGGGCAGGCCCTCCCCTCATTAGTTCCCCAATATGCACAGGAGTCAATGCACTTGCGGCAAAAGGCCGCCCTTTGCGCTCACCAACGTAACCAGCCCGGGTGACCCATAGTTTGCACGGAGTCGACCCGGAGGCTCCTCTGGGCGAGGACAGAGGCCTCGCGCCAGGATCCCATATCGCGTCCGGTCTTGGCAGATGGGTGCCATGCGCGAACCGCATCCGTATTCCTACCAGCTACCCGCTGCCTTTCTGTACGCTGTACCCTGTATCCAGCAGAATCGTCCCCTCAACTGGACGCATCTCAAAAAACATGGGCCGCAATTTCAACTGGATCTGGTACGTCGGCGCTGCTGCCTGGTTCTTCAACGCCGCCATCAGCATGCACCGCGGATCGCTCCGCGCCGGCCTCGCCAACGCCGCCATCTCCGCCATCTTCCTCGCCGCCGGCCTCTACTTCAACAAAATGTCCCGCCCCAACAACCGCAACCCCCAGCGCTAACCACGCTCTTCCCTCAACAACTGTCATCCCGAAGCGCAGCGAAGGACCTGCGGTTGTTCTTCGCTCGCACCATCACAATTCCATCAGGGAAAAACAACTGTCATTCTGAGCGGAGTTTGCCGCGCAATACGCGACAAACACAGCCGAAGCACGTGCGATTTCCTTTGTCTCAAGGCTGTCATCCTGAGCGAAGCGAAGGACCCTGCGGTTGTCCTGCTTCCTGCGCCTACGCCTCACCGTTTGTTTCTAAATCCGAGAACGTCCCCGTTGCAGGATCAAACAGAACGCCCCAAAGCGCGGATCCACCGTCGCAAATGCTCCCGAGGAAATGCGTTTTCCAATCCTTGAATTCTGAGGGGAATGCATTGACATAGATCAACCGCCGTCCGCCCACAACAATGCCAACGTATTGGCGATAAGAGCGGCGCGGATCCGAAATCGTGGTCCGCGCTCCGCGGCCACTCGTTACATTCGTGATCTCGGAAAGTCGCGCTTCAAGGCTCGCGATATCGCGCTTGTCCGGCACCCAGCCATCGTCAATCTTTTCCGGCCCCGTCCTCGAACAAAGCCGGGTGACGTTGTGCGCCTCACTAGCCGGCAGAACCGCAAACGGTTTCTCGTCCTGCGCCCAACAACCCACGCCCACCAGCAAGGCCGCAAACACAATCAGCTTTCGATGCATACGGACTCCTCAACCCGTCTCCGGGGTGCCCCATTCAAGCCAGCCGTTGGCTTGAGTGGGCCATGCGCGCAGCGCATCCGCGGTTTCTACACCCTACACGCTACCCCCTACACCCTAGTCCTTCCCCGCCAGCGCAACACACTCCTCCAAAATCTCGAGCGCCACCGTCACTTCCTGTTCCTTCACAATCAGCGGAGGAGCCAAACGAATCGAGTTCTCCCCGCACCCCAAAATCAGCAGCCCCCGCTCAAACGCCAGATCCACAATCTTGTCCCGCAGCTCCGGCGCCGCCTCGCGCGTCTCCTGATCCTTCACGATCTCCACGCCAATCATCAGCCCGCGTCCCCGCACATCGCCAATGATCTTGTGTTTCCCCAACCACCCGCGTAGCTGCGTGAGCATCGCCTCGCCCTGCTTGGCCGCGTTGGCCATGCCTTCGCGTTCCAGCACATCCAGCGTCGCCAGCGACGCCGCAATGCACACCGGGTTCCCGCCAAACGTCGACGCATGCGAACCCGGCTTCCAGTCCATAATCTCTGCGCGCGTCATGCACACGCCCAGCGGCATGCCGCTCGCAATCCCCTTGGCCATGCAAACAATGTCCGGATGCACGCCCGTGTGCTCGATCGCCCACCACTTGCCGGTCCGCGCCGCGCCGCTCTGCACTTCATCGGCCACCAGCAAAATCCCGTATTTGTCGCAAATCCGCCGCAGCTCCTGCATAAAGTTCGTCGGAGCCACCACGTACCCGCCTTCGCCCTGAATCGGCTCCACAAAAATCGCAGCCACTTCCTCCGGCGGCAAAATCGAGTGGAACAGCTTCTCCTCGATATACCGCGCACACCCCAGCGCAAACTCTTCCGCCTCCTGCGGCCCGCCCGAGCATCCCCGGTACGTGTTCGGATAGCGCACATGCGTCACCCCCGGCACCAGCGGCGCAAACCGGCGCTTCTGCTGCGGCTTCGACGCCGTCAGCGACAGCGCCCCCATCGTCCGCCCATGAAACGCACCCAGAAACGCGATCACGTTCTGCCGCCCCGTGTGGTAACGCGCCACTTTCAGCGCGCACTCCACTGCCTCCGCGCCTGAATTCCCGTAGTAGAAACGATGCGGCCCCGGCATCGGAGCAATCGCCGACAGCCGCTCCGACAGCGTCACCAGCGACTCATAATAGAAATCCGTACCCGACATATGAATCAGCTCGCCCGCCTGCTTCTGAATCGCCGCCACCACTTCCGGATGGCAATGTCCCGTTGACACCACCGCAATCCCCGCGGCAAAATCCAGAAACTCGTTGCCGTCCGCATCTTCCACCCGGCACCCGCGCCCCCGCTTCGCCACCATCGGATACGAACGCGTATAGCTAGGCGAAATCAGCCGGTCATCGGCCTCCACAATCGCTTTCGCCTTTGGTCCAGGCAGCGTCGTAATCAGCTTCGGCCCGTACTGCGCTTTCAGATCCTTCGTCTCCGTCATCGTCGTCATGGTTCTCTCCAATCGGGTGAGGGGCGGATGTCAATCCATCTTTAGATAGAGATGGAGGGCAGGTGAGAGGGTCGTCTTCCTGAGCGGCGCCTAAAGATTTTTAAGGATTGCTATGTTCGGCAGAGCGTCTGAGCGGATGCGCGCGCATCAGGAGCAGGGAACTAGTCGCTGCCGAACAAACTCGGTCGCGTCCTGGTAGGCAGAACACGGAAAAACCGCCGCGGAGCGATCGCACGCACCTGCGCCTGATTCCAGCTCAAGCTCGATATGGCAACCATGCGATGCATACACGCGTCTCGCCCCGAGGATACCACGGTCGTATGACGATTCGACAGGCTCAGCCCAGCAATACTATCGGCCCTGCGCCGACCCGCCGCGCAGTTGCCGCCAACCTTTTGTCGAAGGTTGCGAACCGATCGGCCCCAACCGTACTTGCCAAATGCAGCGCATCCGCAAAATCCATTCCCGCCTCAAACCAGTCCAGCGCCTGCACGACCTCGCCGCTGTCTTCAATCACCACCTGTGGCAGTCCCGATAGCCCTCGCAGGCCGTTGATGATCCGTCCAGGCGAGTAAGAGTAAACGCTCCGCAGCACCCATTCCGCTTCCAGCAACACCGATTTTGGTATCCAAATTAGATTGTCGCGGATCAGTTCGCCAGCCTGAGCCGACTGCTTCGCATCGTCTTTCGCCAGAAAGCGGACGACAACGTTAGTATCGACCGCGAGCATGCCGCTCCTTCACGCCATTCGGAATGGCTTCTTCCATCTCTTCGATCGTCTTAGGCTTGCCCTTGTATTGCAGCATCCCGAAAACGTCCTCGAATTTCGTTGGAGGAAACGGATTCTCCGCCCGCAGCAGTACTCCCTGCGGCGTATTTTCCACAATCAGCGCGGTGCCCGCGGCCCACTTCCGCTGCTCCCGCACCGCCTGCGGCAACACTACCTGCCCCTTCGATGAAATCTTCGTCGTCACCATCGCGCAGACCTCCTCATCGGTAAGACGTAGTAAGATTATAGCGCATGCGGGCGCTTCGCCGCCCGATTCCGCATCCTGACGTTTCCATGCTAACCTCCCAGTAGGAATTCTTCCTACCGTACCAACCGCCATGCCGACCGTCCAAAAAATCAGCATCGCGCTCCCCCCCACCATGGTCGACCTCCTCCGCGACGCCGTCGACCGCGGCGAATACGCCTCCTCCAGCGAAGTCGTCCGCGAAGCCCTTCGCGACTGGCACCTCAAACGCTCCCTCCAGAAGCAGGGAATCCGCGACCTCCGCAAGCTCTGGCAGGAAGCCCTGACCGACAAATCCTCCGGCCGTCCCGCCGACGAAGTCCTTTCCCGCCTTGAGCAAAAATACCAGCGCCGGGCCGACGACGCCCGCTGATGCGCGTCACCGTCTCCCGCTTCGTCCCGGGCGACCTCGAAGCCATCGCCGACTACATCGCCCGCGACAATCCCGCTCGCGCCCTCACCTTCATTCGCGAAATTCGTGAAGAAATCCTGCGCATCGGCCGCAATCCCCGCACCTACCGTATGCGCCCGGAAATCGGCAAGGACGCCCGCCTCGCCGTCACCGGCCATTACGTCATCCTCTTCCGCATCACCGCCAAAGCCGTCCGCATCGAGCGCATCGTCTGCGGCGGACGCGATCTCCCCACCCTCCTTCAGTAACCATTCCCCTCGACACCCCACCCCAAATCCCCGCCAAAACTTCCGTATACTAGTCCTATGTCCATCGTGCGCAACGCGGCCGCCATCGCCAAAGGCATGAGCATCACCTTCCGCGAGATCTTTCAGCCCACCGAGGTCGAAAATTACCCCGACGGCAAAGGTCCGACCCGCGGCGCCGTCCTCCAGGAACGCTTCCGCGGCGCGCACGTCCTTCAGCGCGACGAGAATGGCCTTGAAAAATGCGTCGCCTGCTTCCTTTGCGCCGCTGCCTGTCCCTCCAACTGCATCTTCATTGAAGCCGCCGAGAACACCGCCGAAACCCGCATCTCCTCCAGCGAGCGCTACGCCAAGGTCTACAACATCGATTACAACCGCTGCATCTTCTGCGGCTACTGCGTCGAAGCCTGCCCCACCGACGCCATCACCCACGGCCACGGTTTCGAACTAGCCAGCCTCAACGCCACCACGCTCGTCATGCGCAAAGAAGACATGCTCGTCCCCACCGTAGGCATGCCCGGCCAAATCGCCGCCCAGGCCGACTCCGTAAAATAATAGAAGTGTCATCCTGAGGAGCCGCGCGACGAAGGATCTGCGGTTGTCCTGTTCAGGTACCCATAGTCTCCATCGCCCGCCTTTGTTTTCTTATCCCTTACCCCTTACCCCTAATCCGTTATCCTTGCCCCCGCTCCACCCCCCATCTGTAATACTCAGTACGGATTTCCACCCCATGATCGGCCAAACCATCGCGCATTACCGCGTTGTCGCCAGGCTCGGAGAAGGCGGGATGGGTGCGGTCTATCGCGCTGAAGACCTCATCCTGCATCGCGAGGTCGCCCTCAAATTCCTTCCCCATGGATCGGCCATCGATCGCGAAGCGCGCGCGCGCCTGCTCAAAGAGGCCCAGGCCGCATCCCGCCTCAACCACCCCAACATCGCCACCATCTACGAGCTCAACGCCACCGAAGATTCCCCCTTCATCTCGATGGAACTGGTCGCCGGCGAAACCCTCCGCGACCATCTCCGCCGCTCCAGCCCGGATCCCGCCTTCGTTCTGCACACCGCCTCCGCCATTGCTGAAGGCCTGCGCGAGGCGCACAGCCGCGGCGTCTTCCATCACGACATCAAGCCCGCCAATGTCATGCTCGATGCGCGTTCCGGCGTCAAGATCCTCGACTTCGGCCTCTCGGAATTAGCCCGCCCCGAACCCTCCCCGTCCGGCTCCGACGACGTGCAGCTCACCCGCACAGCATCCCGCAGCAGCCTGGGCGGCACCGTCGAATACATGGCCCCCGAAAGAATCCGCGGCGAAGCCGGCGATCAGCGCAGCGACATCTTTTCCTTCGGCGTCCTGCTTTACGAATGCCTCACCGGCCGCCCTCCCTTTCGGGGCGAAACCGCCATCGACGTCCTCCACGCGATCCTGCACGACGCATACCCTCCGCTGCGCTCGGTTCTTCCCAGCTCCGACCCCGGCTGGGAGCGCCTCATCGCCGGATGCCTCGCCAAACCACCGGCCCAGCGCTTTTCCTCCATGCAGGAAGTTCTCGATGCCCTCAACGTCCTCAGCGCTCCCGCTGCGCCGTCTTCGGAAAAATCGATTGCCGTGCTCTACTTCGCGAACCTCAGCGGCAGTAAGGACGACGAATATTTTCGCGACGGCATGACCGAAGACATTCAGACCGAACTCACCAAGGTCGCCGAGCTGCGCCTCCTGCCCCGCTCCGCCGTGCTGCCCCTGCGCGACAAGACCATGTCCGTGAGCCAGATCGGCCACGAGCTGTCAGCCGCCTATGTGCTCGATGGCACCGTGCGCCGTGCCGGCAATCGTCTCCGCGTCACCGCGCAGCTCGCCGATACCCGCACCGGCCACTCCCTGTGGGCCGAGCGATTCGACCGTCAGATGGAAGACGTCTTCGCCATCCAGGATGAGATCGCGCAAAGCATCGCGCGCGCCCTCCGCATCGTGCTCACCGACCAGGAAAAGCGCGCCATTGAGAAAGTCCCCACGCGCGATGTGCAGGCCTATGACTACTACCTCCGTGGCCGCACCATCTTCTACGACCTCCGCCGCAAAAGCCTCGAATACGCGCGCCAGATGTTTGCCCGCGCCATCGTCATCGACCCCGCTTATGCCGCGGCCTACGCCGGCGTCGCCAACTCCTGCTCATTCCTTTACATGTGGTTTGAAGCCACCGACGACAACCTCAGAGAAGCCATGCGCGCCAGCCGCCGCGCCGTCGAACTCGATCCCGAATCAGCGGAAGCACGCGCCTCCCGCGGCCTCGCCGAAACGCTCAACAAAAATTACGCCGCCGCCTCCAGAGAATTCGAAGAGTCCATGCGCCTCAATCCTCGCCTCTACGAGCCGTGCTACCTCTATGCGCGTTGCTGGTTTGCGCAGGGCGAAATGGAAAAGGCCGCCGAGTTCTTCCGCAAAGCCAGCGAGCTCGACCCCGCCGACTACCAGTCAGTGCAGAACCTGGAGATGTGCCTGCGCACCCTGGGCCGCCCCGAAGAAGCCAGCGACGCCAGCCGTGAGTGTTTGGCGCGCGCCGAGCGCCACGTCGAGTTTCATCCCGAAGACGTGCGCGCCCTCTACCTCGGCGCCGTCGCTTACGCCCTGCTGGGTCATCGCGATCGCGCCCTCGCGTGGGCCGATCGCGCGCTCGCCCTCGATCCCGAAGAAGGCACTACCCGCTACAACGTCGCCTGCACCTACACCCTGCTCGGCGAAACCGATCGCGCGCTGGATATTCTCGAACCCGCCATCCGCAGCGGCTTCGGCAACAAAGACTGGATCGACAACGATCCCGATCTGTCCACTCTCCACGGCCTGCCGCGCTTCGAAGCCCTCCGCCAATTAGTCGCCGCCAAAGAAACCAAGTCCCCTACCGACTAACAGTTTGCAGAGAAAAGAACTGTCATCCCGACCGGAACGAGAACTGTCATCCCGACCGAAGCGCCGCAATAGATATTTCCAGCGAGCACGGAACTCATCCGGCGCGCACTGGAGGGCCCCCCGAAGCTGGCAACGGCTTTTCAAATACAAATCCAATCAGCGAGGGGAATCGGTCGCAAGGCGGCCGATAAAGATATCAGCGCGGACAACCCAACCGATTTCAAAATGTAGAAAGATTTCGGAGAAACTCAAATCCCCGCGTACCAGCTATACCCATCGTCCGGGCTCACCGACCCCAGCCCCGTCCCAAATTTCTTCATGCTGTCCGTAGCCGTCAGCCGCGTAATGAACTTCACGCTCTTGTACCCCAACTGCCGCGGCACCCGCAGCCGAATCGGCCCGCCAAATCCCACCGGCAAATCCCCGCCATTCATCCCCATCGTCAAAAACGTCTGCGGGTGCAGCGCGTCCGCCATATCAATGCTGTCGTAAATGTCCTTCTGGCTCGAGAAGTAGACAATGTACCGCGCCCCCGGCTGCACGCCCACCTCATGCAGCACGTCCTTCAGCTGCGGCCCAATCCACTCCGCCACGTACGACCATCCCTCTTCGCAAACCACTTCGGTAATTTGGCTGTGCGGCGGCAGGCTCCGCAAATCCGACATCGAAAACGTCGTCGGCCGGTCCACCATTCCATCCACCTGCAGCTTCCAGTCCGCAAACCCCAGCGCCTGATGCCGCGCAAACGCATCATCCAGGTCCCCATACGGACTGATAAACGGCGCCTTCGAAATCATGCTCCGCGGAAACTCCCGCGCCAGGCTGTGCGCCGTCATCACCCGCTGCACCGCATACGTCAGCGTCTCGCCCGCGCCAAACACTTCTCCTGAATCCGGAGGAATCAACCCGTGCTTCGCTGCAATCTTCGCCGCTGCCGCCAGCCCCGCAAATCCCGCCGCCGTCGCCACGCCGCCCCGGATCAGCTTCCTCCGCGTCATCCCGTTCATCCGCGCTCTCCTGTCGTCCCTTCGTCCGATTTTGGCCGGCCCAGGATCATCCCCCGCATCCGGCTCCGGAATCCTGCTACATACACCATCGCCACATGCACCACCACAAATGCCACCAGCGCCCACGTAATAAAAAAGTGCAGCGTGCGCGCCGACTGCCGTCCCCCCAGCACATTCACCGCCCACGGAAACACTGAATCAAACGCCGGAGACAACGCCAGCCCTGTCCAAATCACTCCGGGGAACAGCACAAAAATCACCGCCGCATACGCCGTCCGCTGCAGCACGTTATACGAACGCGCTTCGTCCGCCGCCGGAGGTCCGCGCCGCAAATACTGCCGCACCCGCGTGGAATAAGCCTGCCAACCACGCTGCCCCTTCGCCGGCAAAATCTCTCTGCGAAAATGTCCGCGCCCTAATCCCCAAATCCCATACACCGCCGCCGTCAGCACCAGCAGCCACGCCGCCTCAAAGTGCAGAAACCGGCCCCACCCATTCGCATCCGGCATGATGTATTGGTAGCCCGTCGGCACCGACTTCCGCGACGCCGGAATCGGAATCGTGAACAGCGGCTTCATGTTCACGTTCCCCGTCTCGCCCCAGTAAAAACGCGGATGCGAAATCACAATTCCCAGCCCCGTCACCAGCAGCGCCAAAAACGCCAACACCGTCAGCCAGTGCGTGATGCGCACCACAGCAGCATGCCGCGGGCGCGTCTCAATTTTTGCAGGCGTGACAGTAGCAGACACGCGGCGAGAATAGCATATCCCCGCGCAATTTGACCCTTACAAACGCTACGACTTCCCCGCATGATCCCCGTACTCCCACGCATACGGCACGCCCGTGTCGCCCAAAATGAACCGCACCAGGTCCGCGAACCCCGCCTCGTTCCGCACGTCGTTCGACAAAATCAGCACGCACCGCTGGCTCTTCTTCAGGCACACCATCGTGTTCGCCGTTTGCCCATCGTGCCCGCCTTTGTAGAACCCCGGTCCCTGCGGCCCATCGAACGTCACCACGCCCAGCCCCGCATACAAATCTTTCCGTTGCTCCGCCACTGGCAAGTCCGGCCCAAAATTCGGAAATTGCCCAGCCGTCGTAATGTGCAGCACCGGCTTCGTCAACTCCATCTGCGCATGCGCGCTCAGCCCATCCCCGCGCACCAGCGCCGCCGTAAATTTCGAAAAATCCGCAATCGTCGTGTTCATTGACCCAGCGACCCTCGGCTTGCTCCGCTTCTCATGCGGCTGCGGCTGCCCCTGGTCGTTCCATCCCTCCGTCACATTCGGATCCTGCCCAGGTGTGAACACCAGGCTTGTCCGCGTCATTCCCAGCCGGTTGAAATTCGCCCGCGTCAAAGCCCCCACATCCAGCCCCAGTCCCTGCGACTTCTTCCCATGCTCCACCACAAATTGCAGCAGCATCATCCCTTCGCCCGAGTAACTGAACCGCGTCCCCGGATCGAAATGGATGCGCAGCTTCTGGTCAGGCTCCAGGAACCAAAAATTCGCGAATCCCGTCGAATGATTCAGGCACATCCGGGGCGTAATCTTCTCCCACCGCGGATCGTCCGCCAGATCCTTATACGGACCATACTTATCCGGATAAACCGGATCCGGCCCATAACTCGGCAGCGGCTGGTCTAAGTCGAACTGGATCGGCGTGTCTAACTGGATCTTCCCCTGATCCATCAACTGCAGCACGGTATACGCAAACACGGTTTTCGTGATCGACGCACCATACATGATCGTGTCGGTCGTCAGCGGATCGCCCTGCGTATCGCGAATCCCATACGCCTGCACATAGGCCACTTTGCCGTGATCGATCACGGCAATCGCCATCCCATGCCCGCCCGCGCGCGCCATCACCGCATGCACGGCGCCATCAATCGTCGGACCATTCGGCAAGCTCTGCCCGCAGGCCGCACTCACGAAGCACAATCCAGCTACAATCTCGCCAAACCAACAAAGTCTCAAGGCCGACTCCTGACTCCTGACAACTAACAACCGACGACTTACTTCCCATACCCAATAAACCCATCCGCCCACTGAATGAACCACTTCATATTCGGCGCATCGGTATGCCCGCCATCATCCTGCCGCCACGCCAGCTTGCCGCTCAGCAACCCCTCATTCACTGCCGGCATCTTCGCCGTCTTGTAATCCCCATCCACCGGCTTGCCGATCTCGCTCAGTCCCGGCGCGCCCAGCAGCGTCCACACTTCGCTCGCCGCCACCGTTGCCATCCAGCTTCCCTGGTGATCCAGCCAGTGCGCATCGCCCTTTTCCGGAATCCCATAACTAATAAATGTCAGCCGCGGCGCGCACAGCGCAATCAGCTCATTTGAATCCACCGGAATCTGCCCTGGATTCCCCGGCCCATCCTTACTCTCCGACGCCCCATACTTCAGAAAATTCCCCGCCATCCAGTAATATTCGCCGCCCGTCAGGCTCTCCACCGCCTCGCCATAATTTCTGCGCAGCAGCGTCGCCCCGCCTTTGCCCGACGACCCCACCAGCACCATCGCAAATCGCTGATCGAACGCCATCGTCACCAGCGCCGCCTTCCCATACCGCGACACGCCTTCTATCCCCACATGCTTCGCATCCACCGCTGGATTGGTTTCCAAATAATCCAGTCCGCGTCCCGCCGCCCATCCCCACGCTCGCAGCGCACCCCAGTCATCTGGCTTGCGCGGCTGCCCGTGATTCGTCAGCCCAATAATTCCCCGCGTCAATCCCGCCGCATCATCGGCCTGCGCGCTCGCCGGATCGAGCGTCGCAAATCCCCATCCCGCCGCAATCAATTCCCACTCGCTCGGCGGATCCCCATCCGCATTCATCTGCGGAAATGCAAACGGCACCGGCTTAAACGGCTCCCATCCCGGATGCGCCGCAATCACATCTTTCAGCGTCGGATCCTGCTGCACCAGCACCGCCTTCATCGCCGTATTCAGCCGCGCCAGGTCGGTCTGATTCGGCTGCACCGGAGAAGGGAAGCCGCTCGGCCCAAACATCATCAGCAACGGCACCGGACCCTTCGCATCCGCCGGCGTCACCACCGTCATCCGCAGCGTCACGCTGATCGCGGGATACGCGGAATTATCCACGCGCCCCTCCAGCACCTTCGCCATCACCGGCCGAAACCCCACCATCTCCCGCTCGCTCGCCGTCACCGTCCACGTCACCCGCGGCACATCCGCCGGCACCCGCCCGTACACATACTCCTCTTCATCGTGAACAATCTGCGGCCGCCGCACCTTCCACCACTCCTCCGCCGACGTCACCTTCTTCCCATCGTTTAGCGTCAGCGCATCCGGCACGTTGTCATAAGGATTCGCCTTCGTCTCGTCATAATTCGCATGGTTCGGAGCATGCTCATCACCCGCCGGCCCCGGCCGCAGCGCCTTGATGCCCAGCTGATCCATCATGTTCTGCTGGTCCTGCTGCGCTGTAAATGTAACGGGTGGTGTTACAGATGTCTGCGCGCCTGCCATCGCCACCAACGTCAGCACCGCAATTGACATCAGTCCCGAACGAATCCGCATAGGTGTATTCTTGCCTCGCAATAAAATCGATTTACCCGGCACCCATCCTAGTCCATCCAATATGAAGCCAGCAAAAATCCTCGCCCCCGCCGTCTTCGCGTGCCTCTGCGCACTCATCGCGCCCGCGCAACAATCTGCTCAGCAACCAATCTGGACCGGCTCCTGGGCCACCGCTGTCCAAATTCCCGAATCCCAAAACTCCATTCCCCCCGACGATCTCCGCGACGCCACCGTCCGCCAAATCGTCCACCTCTCCATCGGCGGCAACACGCTCCGCATCCGCCTGTCGAACGCCTTCGGCACCGCCCCGCTCCACTTCACATCCGTCCACATCGCGCGTCCTCTCGCGCCCGTAACTCCCGAAACGGCCTCTCCAGCCATCGACCCCGCCTCCGATCGCGCTCTTACTTTTTCCGGAAGCCCCGAAGTCCTGGTCCCCGCCGGCGCAGAATATCTCTCCGACCCCATCGCCTACAACGTCGCGCCGCTCTCCAGCCTCGCCATCACGTTTCACACCGACGCGCCGCCCGCCCGCGAAACCGGACACCCCGGCTCCCGCGCCACCACGTGGTACGCCCACGGCGACTTAGTCTCCGCAGGTGACTTACCTAACTCACAACATGTAGATCACTGGTATCAACTAGCAGGCGTCGACGTTCTCGCCCCATCTAACTCCGCATCCATCATCGCCCTCGGCGACTCCATCACCGACGGACACGCCACCACCACCAACGGCAACGATCGCTGGACCGACGATCTCGCCGCGCGGCTCCGGGCCGCACCCGCCACGCGCAACATCGCCGTCCTCAACCTCGGCATCGGCGGCAACCACTTACTCACCGACGGCCTTGGGCCCAACACCCTCGCCCGCTTCGACCGCGACGTCCTCGCCCAACCTGGCGCCCACTACCTCATCGTCTTTGAAGGAGTGAATGACTTAGGCGGACTCGCCCAACACGCCGCCACAATGACGCCCGAAGCATCCCAGTCCGCCCACGCCGCGCTCGCAGCCCAGATCATCGCCGCCTATCAGCAAATCTTCTACCGCGCGCACGCCGCCAACATCCGCGTCTACGGCGCGACTATCACGCCCTACGGCGGTTCAGCCTTCTACCACCCCGGCCCCGCAGACGAAGCCGCCCGCCAAACCATCAACACCTGGATCCGCACCCCTGGCCACTTCGACGCTGTCCTCGACTTCGACCAAATCCTCCGCGACCCGCAACATCCCGACCAACTCCGCCCCGAAGACGACTGCGGCGATCACCTTCACCCCAACCCCGCCGGCTACAAAGCCATTGCCAACGCCATCCCCCTCGACCTATTCACGCACTAATGCGGGGCTGTTGATTTCCTGAGGAAGTGGAAACAAACCGGGTGCCCCATATCTGCCCGGTTTTGGCAGATGTGGGAAACGCGCGAAGCGAGTCCATCTTCGGTTGTGAATCGGCCACACATTACAGCTTCCGGGAAGAGCCACATCTTGTATCAGGGCATGACGTCAGAGCCTGCCCTGAGTGAGCGAAGCGAGTCGAATGGGTGCCGATGAGATGCAATGAAAAAGGGGCTTCAGCCCCTGAGCTCCCCTTCGTTTCGCCTCACGCAACGGTCGATGCGCAGCATCAGGGAATCCGATACAACCGCAGCTCCGTCCCCGCCACCGTCATCACCACATGCCCATCCGGCGAAATCTTCGGCTCCCCACCCGCCGCATAATTGTGCCGGAACAGCATCCGGTGCGTCTCCGAATCGAACACGGCGAAACGGTGAAACACCTCTCCGTAGCAATCGTCGAAGTCCCCCAACAAACAGCCATCCACCGAGTAAAGAACGCGCCGCGGCTCCACGGCCGACACCGCAACATGGCTCGCGTTCAGAAACATTGGCTTGACTTTTGATAAATCCGCGACAGCCGTCTCATCACCATCGGCCGTTTCGGTAAACAATCGCTTGCCATCGTAGTCCGTCACCAGCAATTGCTGCGGCGTCAGCAGCCCCACCACATACTGGCCGAAATCAGGCGCGCTCGCGCTCCACGCCTTGCCGCCCGGGCCGATCACGTCGCATTGTGCGCCCGACCCCGACGCACACACCACGAACCCATCATCCGCCGCCGCCCGCACGCCCTGTCCCTTCGCAATTTTCGCTTCCGCGACGGGCTCCTTCGATGCGCCGCGATACAGACGGTAGAGCGTCGTCTGCGCATCCCCTTCTTCCATCGCAATCGCCGTGCGCGACGGCGACAGGTACTCCGGCATCAGGCACGCCGAGTATTTTGCTGCAGGGGGATGATCGAAGGACGCCGCAACTTTCAAATCGCCCGATAGCAATTCGATCCGGTCCGCGGCGCAAATCTCGAAATACCCCAACGGCCCGGGGCCGGTCCTGATCACGCCCGATTGGCGACCGCTGGTCAGCGTATGCCCCTCCAGGTCGATCACCGTGATTGTTATGTCCGCTCCGTTCCACCGGTCGTTTGGGTCGCACACATAGTTCACCGGCGCGCTGATCACCAAACGTTCGTTATCCAGAAACTCCACCCGCTGCGGATTCCACTCGCAGTGCGGCGTCACGTAATTCAACGGCGCCAGGTCCACCGTCCACTCGTTCCCCGCGCTCTGCTTCGCCCGCTGGCCCGAGGAAAACCCCGCCGCCACCAGCATCAGTACCGCTGCACCAACAATGCGCACCCTCATCGAGGGATAGATTACGCTCCGAACTCCAGGACAGCACGCACGAAACTGCTGCGTGTACTCAATCCCTAACCTCCAACCTTCCTGGTATCCGTCTACCAGCTACCAGCCACCGGCTGCTTTCCTCACTCCTCCCGTAACGCCTCCATCGGCTCCACGCCTGACGCCCTCCGCGCCGGCACCGCCGCTGCCAACAATCCCACCCCCATCCATCCCAGCGCCAGCGTTCCAATCAGCACTCCATCTTTAGCTATACCAACTGTTACCACTGCCGAAATAAACTTCTCCGCCGCCGCCGTCACCACCAACCCCAGCGTCACGCCAACCCCCAGCATCCATCCCACCCGCCGGTAAATCCCTTCCAGAATCTTTCCCCGTGTTGCGCCCAACGCCAGCTTGATCCCAATGTCTCGCGTCGACAGCTCTACCTCGTGGCTGATCAGCCCATACAGCCCCACCACCGCCAGCAGCACCGCAAGTCCCGCGAACGCGCCAAACAGCCAGTTCTCCAGCCGCTGAAATGTTAGAAAATCCGCCACCACCTGCATCATCGTCTCCGGCTCGCGCAGCGGCACCGTCGCATCCACATCGTGAAACACCTTCTGCAACTGCGGCTCCAGGCTCTCCGGAGCCACTGCCGTCCGCATCACCAGATGCATGCTCCCGATCGCGTTCAAACTCTCCGCCGCTGGAATCTGCGCAATGTTGTAATCGATCTCCGGAAACGGCGCCTGATAAATCGATTGCCGAATATCCTTCACCACGCCCACAATCAGCACTCGCGGATTATCCTGGCTCGCCAGCGTCTGCGCGTCATCGTTATCGCCAACCTCCATCCCCACCGGATCGCGCCCCGCCGGAATAAATTTCTTCACGAAAGCCTCATTCACCACGCCCACCAGCCGCGTCGTCGGCTTATCGATCGACGCGTCCCCCAGTCGCCCCTCCACCAATCCCACCTGAAACACCTTGTAATACCCCGGCGTCACAAAACGTATCTCCGCCGGATCCGTTCTCGGAGTTTTCAGCGGCGCCGTCCCATAGATGTGGATATGCTCTGAGTTCCATCCCCACGCCTGCACCGGCAGCATCTGGATCAGCCCCGCACTCCGCACCCCCGGCATCGCTCGAACTTTCTCGAGCAGCGGCGTGTAGAAATCCGCCAGCACATCCCGCCCCGCATATCTTCCCCGCGGCAAATTAATTTCCGCCGTCAGCATCTGCTCCTGGTTGAACCCCAGCTCCGTCCGCCGCAGTGTCTCCAGCATGTGCAGCAGCAGTCCGCTCACCACCAGCAGCGCCAGCGCCAGCGCCACCTGCGTCACCACAAAACCCGTCCGCAGGCGATGCTGCCCGCGCGTTGTCCCCGCGCTGCCGCCCGCTTTCAGCGCCATCGTCGGCGACGTTCCTGACAATCGCAGCGCCGGCATCATCGCCGCCAGCACCGTTACCGCAACAGATATCCCCAGCGCCGCCGCCAGCACCGGCACATTCACCGCAACCTCCGCACCCCGCGCCAGTGAAGCAATCAGCAGCATGCGAATCAGCCGCAGCAGCCCATATGCCAGCATCACCCCTGCGCCCGCGCCGACCACCGCAAACAGCAGCGCCTCTGTCAGCAGTTGCCGCACAATCCGCCCGCGCCGCGCACCAATCGCTGAACGCAGCGCCATCTCCCGTTCCCGCTTCACGCCCCGCGCCAGCAGCAGCCCCGCCACATTCACGCAACCAATCACCAGCACTGCCAGCACTGCATACAGCAGCAGCCGCAGCGATCCCGCCGTATTGCCCACCACATACGTCGTCAGGTCCACCGCATGCAGCGCGCGCCCCGCGTTGAACATGTCCGTCTTCCCCAGCGCAGCGAAAATCGTATCCATATCCGCTTCCGCCTGGCGCGCCGTCACCCCCGGCTTCAACCGCGCCACGGTCTGCAGCCAGTGGTTCCCGCGCCCGTTCACCTGGTTCGGCGTCAAATGCAGTGGCACATAAATCGAGTTCATAACGTTAATCGGGAACCGGAATCCCGCCGGCATCACGCCAATCACGGTGTACGCCGTCCCGTCCATCCGCACGCGCCGCCCCACCACATCCGTTTTCCCGCCAAAATCCTGCTGCCACACCTCATAGCTCAACACCACCACATCGTTGCGGCCGTCCGCATCCTCGCCCGCCGCGAACGTCCGCCCCACCACCGGATTCACCCCAAACACCGTAAAGAAATTGTCCGTCCCCGCAATCTCATTCAGCACCACCGCGCCCCCGTCGCTCTCCATCCCCACCGCGCCCTGCGGATTAAATCCCGCCAGTGCCGTAAAACTATGCGACATCTTTCGCCAGTCCACATACTCCGGATACGACGCGTACTCAATCCCTCCACTCGCCGACCGCGTATCCATCGCCACAATTCGCGACACATCCCGATAGGGCAGTGGCCGAATCACCATCGCATACAGCACGCTGAATACTGCCGTTGTGATCCCGATGCTCAGCGCCAGCGTCACCATCACCGTCAGCCCAAACCCCGGCGACTTCACCACCTGCCGCACGCCAAATCGCAAATCCTGCAGTACGGATTCCATCCCCATCCCCGCGCGCCCCTCGCGTACCTGCTGCTTCACCCGCTCCGCTCCACCCATCTCCGCCAGCAACCGCCGCCGCGCTTCCTGCGGATCAACACCCCGCGCCGCATCTTCTTCCGCGCGCATCTCCACAAACGCAAGCACCTCATCATCCAGCTCCGCATTCACATCGCGCTTGCGAAACCAATTCCGCCAAAGACTCTTCATCCTCGCCCAAACCATCACGCATCTCCTCCCATCCCGGCTGCCTTTCGCTCCGGGTTCCGGGCTTCAGGCGTTGTTTCCAGCTACCAGCTACGAGCTGGCTTTCAACGCATGCCCCATCGCCAGCGCAATCTTCTGCCACTCCGCCGTCTCCGCGCCCAACTGCCGCTCGCCCGCCTTCGTCAACCGGTAAAACTTCGCCTTGCGATGGTTCTCGCTCTCGCCCCAGAACGACTTGAGCCACCCGTTCTCCTCCATCCGGTGCAGGGCAGGGAAGAGCGAACCCGGCTTTACCTGAAACGTTCCCCGCGTCATCTGCTCCACCCGCCGGCTCACCCCCAGCCCATGCAGTTCGCCCGTAGCCAGCGCCTTCAGAATCAGCAAATCCAAAGTCCCCTGCAGCAAATTCGTCTGTTGATCCGCCAATTCACCCCTCCTATCGAATGTCTGTACGAATACTGCGCTCCCTCCTATCGAATGTCAATAGGAGAAGAGCGTTTCGCGAGGCGGGTGGGAGCCTCTCCATGAAGTTCCAGTCGCTCGCCAATCTCGTAAACGGGCGGGGGAATGGGTTACAGAGACATGCGGGTAATGAAGATTTACGGCGAACTGCATGTGTTCATCAAGCAAGAAGTAACAAGGTTTCTGCGCCATTCGGGAGTTCGCCTTGAGGGTCGCAATCGAAGAAGGCAGATGCGTTTTCCTGGTGTCGCATCGCTGACAGAGATCGCAGTCAAACACGCGAATTCATCGGAAAGCTGGCGCCCTCCACGACGGCTGCCCCACCGCCTGCCTCGGCACCGCCCCCTTCGCCTATGTCGCCGCCTTCACCGCCCACATCAACATCGGCTTCTTCCACTCAGCATCCCTGCCCGACCCCGCCCACCTCCTCCACGGCCAAGGCAAAAACATGCGCCACATAAAAATCAACCCAGGCACCCCTACCAACGAACCAGCCCTAACCCAACTCATCCAGTCCGCCTGGGCCGACATCAAACACCGAGTAGAAACCGGCTAGGGCAAAGCACACAGAGGCCCCGCGTCAGCCGCGAGACCTCTGCTTTGGCTTTCTTATCCCTTACCCCTTATGCCTTATCCCTGGCTTTACTCGAACTTCATCTTCCGCAAATCCTCCAACATCCCCACCCCCACCGGCGTCCACCCCAGCGCCTTCCGCGTCTTCTCGCTCGAAGCCACCAAATCCAGCCCCGCAAACATCGCCAGCCATCCAAAATATTCCTCCGCCTTCTCCTGCGGAATCGAAACCACCGGCAGCTTCATCCCCTTGCCCAGCGCCTCGCATATATCTTTCATCGGAACGCCCTCTTCATCCACCGCGTGATAAATCGCAGCGTCCCCCTTCTCGAGCGCCAGCCGATACAGCCGCGCCACGTCGCTCACATGCGCCGCCGGCCACCGATTCTTGCCCTCGCCCACATACGCCACCGCGCCCTTTTCCCGCGCCGCGCGCACCAGATACGACACCAGCCCCTGCTTCACCGTGTCATGCACCTGCGGCAGCCGCACAATAATCACCCGCGTATCCTGCGCCAGCGCCGTCGCTTCTGAAGCCAGCCGCGGATTCAGGCTCCCGCTCAGCGTCATATCCTCGGTCGCCTTCGTCCCCGGCTCCGACCCATGCGCCACCGCCGTCCCTGAAGTCACAATCAGCGGCCGCCCCGACCCCGCCAGCACCGCCCCAAACGTCTCAATCGCCGCCCGATCCTTCGCGCAATTCTCCATGAACTTCGAAAAATCGTGAATAAACGCCAAATGAATTACCGCGTCCGACTGCGCCGCCCCGCTCTTCAGGCTCTCCAGATCCTCCAGCGTTCCAAAGTGCGGCGTCGCGCCAGCCGCCCGCAGCCGCGCCGCGCCCTCCTCCGACCGCGTCATCCCCAACACCTCATGTCCCGCCGCAATCAGCTCCGGAACCAGAGCTGAACCAATAAACCCCGTCGCGCCCGTCACAAATACCTTCATCGCATCTCTCCTCAACCGTTAGTGGGCGCAGCCAAACCGCCGCCCCTCACCATTTGACATCCCCCGCCACAAACCATAAAACGGAGAGTGTCTCCGAATAATAGATAATCGGAGACACTCTCCGGTTGCAAATACTTTTGCACAGGCTGAAATCGATCGTTCGGAGCGATAGGGAAGAGAATCGAAGATGCCGAAAAAGCCCGCAAAATCCGCGCTTCGAAAATCCCCAACCCGCACCGACGCCCAGCGCAACCGCGCCCTCATCCTCTCGGCCGCCAAAGACGCCTTCACCCGCCACGGCGCCAGCGCCAGCCTCGACGACATCGCCCGCCAGGCCCAGGTCGGCCCCGGCACCCTCTACCGCCACTTTCCCACCCGCGACGCCCTCATCGAAGCCGTCTACGCCACCGAAGTCGAAAAGCTGGCCGCGGCCCAGCGCAAATTTGCCGCCACGCTCCCGCCCCTCGAAGCTCTCCGCGCCTGGATGCTCTTCTTCGTCGACCACCTCGCCGCCAAACAGATCATCGCTCCCGCCCTCAATAGCGTCGGCGGCGGACCCACGCGCCTCTACGAAGGCTCACGCGGCCTCATCGCCTCCGCCATGGACGCCCTCGTCCACCGCGCCATCCAATCCGGCGACCTCCGCAAAGATATCGACGCCGGCGACTTACTCCGCGCCCTCATCGGCGCCTTCATGGTCGCCCCAACCCCCGCCTGGCAACAAGGCGCCAGAAGGTTAGTCGATATCCTCATCACCGGCTCGCGAAAGACCGCGTAACAGACTCGTCGTGTGCTGTGACGAGGCGATCGATCAAGGCGGTGGTCGAACCAGTCGTCAGGCCCGTGGCCTTCGACAATTCGCCTGCCGTGCAAGCGCCGCCTCGCGAGTAGAGAAAATCCAGTCCTGCGCGCTCGGTTCTCTGCAGGGTGAAATGGCTGGTTACCACGTCGCTGATGAGCGCGACCTGTTCACCGACTTCTCGCAGAGCGAGACTGATGCGTTCGACGATGTTCGCGATTTGTTCGGCCTTTCTCTTCATTCCATCACCTCGCGAATGCGGATCCCAAAGCCAGCTGCAGGAAAACCGAAGTGAGCAGCGCGATGGGAAGACGGAACCGGCTTCGCTGCGTCCAGCGCTGCGCAGATGCCCGATCGACGGCGGCAGCACGTTCGAAGGCGAGTGCCTTAGGGATGAAATCGAAAGCAGACCAGATGCGCGCCGTCGGATGAGTCCCCAGCGCAAACAACAGCCACAGCCGGACATTCGGCGAATTCCAGGCCTGAACAAGTGTCTGGTCATCGACCCCTTCTGGCCCAATCGGCCTGATCTGATTCAGACGGCTCACGGCGGCGCGAGCCGGACCCAAAGGATCGGAGAAAACAAATCGTTCGCATTCCGCATAAGATTCTCGCGGATTGTGAGGCGAAGTATGCCCCCATCCAGACAGAAATGTTTCGGTTTTGGTCCAGTTACTCCGTCGAGGATTTGGAAATCGTGGAGGACTTCCTCACCCGCAGCACGCAAATCCACGCCGAGTACCTGAGGCGATCCGGAAATAGTGTCTCAGGCAAGTCGAAGCGGAGACGCGCCGGATGAGGACAGCCACGAACCGCCGTTAACCCGCGCGTTTTGATGCGTTCAGCCACCACTCCACCCCCCAAATCCCCCATTCCCTCCCCAACATTTCAGAATCCTTCGCCCATTCGTTACCATCGAATCAGCCCCTATGCCCGATTTCCGCAACCATCCCCTCCAACACGTCCTCGACCACCGCATCGCCATCATCGATGGCGCCATGGGCACCACCATCCGCACCTACGGCATGACCGAAGCCGACATCCGGGGCGACCGCTTCACCAACGCCACCAAAGATTTGAAAAACAACGGCGACCTCTTCTCGCTCACCCAGCCAAAGATGATCGGCGATATCCATCGCCGCTTTCTCGAGGCGGGCGCCGACATTCTCGAGACCAACACCTTTGGCGCCACCAGCATCACCCAAAGCGAATTCTTCGTCGAAGATCCCCGCGAGCAAGGCGGCCGCAAAGATCCCGCCTTCTATCAAAAAGTCATCGAAGACAAGTTCCTCAACGACCTCGCCTGGGAAATTAATTTTCAATCCGCGCGCCAGTGCCGCGATTGGGCCGACCGCATCGGCAACCAGACCGGACGCCAGCGCTTCGTCGCCGGAGCCATCGGGCCCCTCACCGTTTCGCTTTCCAATTCGCCTGACGCTGACGACGCCGGCTTCCGCGTCGTCACCTTCGACCAGGTCAAATCCGCCTACGCCCACGAGGTCCGCGCCCTCATCGCCGGCGGCGTCGATCTCCTCCTCGTCGAAACCATCTTCGATTCCCTCAACGCCAAAGCCGCCCTCGTCGCCATTCGCGAAGTCTTCGACGAACAAGGCCTCTCCGGCGCCAAAGAACTTCCCATCATGATCAGCGCAGCCGTCGGACGCGGCGGCGAAACTCTCATCTCCGCCCAAACGACCGAAGCTTTCTGGAACGCCGTCCAGCACGCGCGCCCCTTCTCCGTCGGCCTCAACTGCTCGCTCGGCCCCGACCTCATGTATCCATTTCTTTCCGAGCTTTCCGAAAAGGCCGACGTCAATATTTCCTGTTACCCCAACGCCGGCCTGCCCAACCCGCTCGCCGCCACCGGTTTCGATCTCGGCCCATCGGACATGGCCACGCGTCTCCAAACCTTCGCCCAGGCCGGACTCATCAACATCGCCGGAGGCTGCTGCGGGAACACGCCCGAGCACATCGCCGCCATCGCACAGGCCCTCGAAGGCCAGCCCCCACGCAAAATTCCAGCGAACGAAACAGCCGAGGCCGCAGCGTGACCCAGAAGCCCCTCCGCCTCTCCGGCTCGCAACCCTTCACCCAGCAGGCCGGCGTCTTCATCATGATCGGCGAACGCACCAACGTCGCCGGCTCGCCGCAATTCGCCCGCCTCGTCAAGGCCGGCAAGTTTGAAGAAGCCGTCAGCGTCGCCCGCCAGCAAGTCGAAAACGGCGCCAACGTCCTCGACATCTGCATGGACGAAGGCATGATCGACGGCGTCGCCGCCATGACCCGCTACCTCCAGCTCCTCGCCTCTGAGCCGGAAGTCGCCAAAGTCCCCTTCATGATCGATTCTTCCAAGTGGGAAATCATCGAAGCCGGGCTCAAATGCATTCAGGGCAAAGGCATCGTCAATTCCATCTCCCTCAAAGAGGGCGAAGCCAAATTCCTCCAGCACGCCGCCGCTATCCTTAAATATGGAGCCGCCGCCGTCGTCATGGCCTTTGACGAACAAGGCCAGGCCGCCACCCTCGCCGAAAAAATCCGCATCTCGCAGCGCGCTTATAGTCTTCTAGTCGACCAGCTGGGGTTTCCCCCAGAAGACATCATCTTCGACCCCAACGTCCTCACCGTCGCCACCGGCATGGAGGAGCACAACAACTACGCTGTCGACTTCATCGAAGCCACCCGCTGGATCAAAGCCAATCTCCCTCACGCCAAAGTCAGCGGCGGCATTTCCAACATCTCTTTCAGCTTCCGCGGCAACAACAAAGTCCGCGAAGCCATGCACTCCGCCTTCCTCTACCACGCCATTGCTGCCGGCCTCGACATGGGCATCGTCAACGCCGGCATGCTCGAGGTCTACCAGGAAATCGATCCCGAGCTAAAAGTCCTCGTCGAAGACGTTCTCCTCAATCGCCGCCCCGATGCCACCGAGCGCCTCGTCGAATACGGCGAAGCCCTCAAAGCCGCAGGCGCCGGCAACATCGCGACAGAGAAGAAAGCAGAAGAATGGCGTAATGGTCCCGTCGCCGAGCGCCTCGCCCACGCCCTCATCAAAGGTATCGATACCTATATAGATACCGACACCGAAGAAGCGCGCCAGCAACTCGGCCGCCCCCTCGCCGTTATTGAGGGTCCGCTCATGGACGGCATGTCCGTCGTCGGCGACCTCTTCGGCTCCGGCAAAATGTTTCTCCCCCAGGTCGTAAAATCCGCGCGCGTCATGAAGAAGGCCGTCGCGTACCTCACGCCCTTCATGGAAGCTGAAAAAGCCGCGCAGGCCGCTGCTGGAGAAGTCGTCAAAGCCCGCGGCAAAATCGTCCTCGCCACCGTCAAAGGCGACGTTCACGACATCGGCAAAAATATCGTCGGCGTCGTCCTCGCCTGCAACAACTACGATGTCGTCGACCTCGGCGTCATGGTCCCCTGCGAAAAAATTCTCGAGCGCGCCCGCGCAGAAAACGCCAGCCTCATCGGCCTCAGCGGCCTCATCACTCCCTCGCTCGACGAAATGGTCCACGTCGCGCGCGAAATGCAGCGCCAGGGCTTCACGCTCCCGCTCCTCATCGGCGGAGCCACCACCAGCCGCGCCCACACCGCCGTCAAAATCGCGCCCCATTATGCGCAGCCCGTCGTCCATGTCCTCGACGCCAGCCGCGCCGTGCCCGTCACCACCAGCCTGCTCAGCGACGATGGCCGCGAATCCTTCATCGCCGAAGTCCGAGCCGATCAGGATTCTCTCCGCCGCGCCCACGCCGCGCCCCGCGCAGCGCTCGTCCACCTCTCCGAAGCCCGCCAGCGCCGCACACCCATCGAGTGGCGCGCTGAAGACATCCCCACGCCCGAATTCACCGGCGTCCGCGTCCTCAACAACTTTCCTCTCGAAACGCTCCGCGCCTACATTGACTGGTCGCCCTTCTTCCACACCTGGGAGCTCAAAGGCGTCTATCCGCGCATCCTCTCCGACGAGCGTCAGGGCGAACAGGCCCGCCAGCTCTTCGCGGAAGCCAACACCCTCCTCGATCGCATCATCGCGGAAAAACTTCTTTGCGCCAGCGGCGTCTACGGCCTCTTTCCCGCAAGCGCAAGAGGTGACGATATCCAGCTCTTCACCGACAACACGCGCAGCAGGGAACTCGACCGCTTCCACTTCCTCCGCCAGCAAGCCAATCGCGAAGGCAGCGAACCCTGCCGATCCCTTGCGGACTTCATCGCACCAGGCGAAACGCAACTCTCCGACCACATCGGAGCCTTCGCCGTCACCACCGGCCACGGCCTCAAAGCCCTCTGCGACACCTTCCGCGCCCAGCACGACGACTACAACGCCATCATGGCCGAGGCTCTCGCCGATCGCCTCGCCGAAGCCTTTGCCGAATGTCTCCACCAGCGCGTCCGCGCAGAGTGGGGCTACGGCCGCGCCGAAAACTTTACCCCCGAAGAACTCATCCACGAGAAATATCGCGGCATCCGCCCCGCCCCCGGCTACCCCGCCTGTCCCGACCACACGGAGAAGGGAACCATCTGGCGTCTGCTCAACGTCGAAGCCAACACCGGCATCAAGATCACTGAGTCCTACGCGATGTGGCCAGGCTCCAGCGTCAGCGGCATCTACTTCGCCCACCCCGCCTCGCGTTATTTTTCGTTAGGTAAAATCGGCCGCGACCAAATCACCGACTACGCCCAACGCAAAAGCATCCCCGTCGCCGAAGCCGAACGCTGGCTCAGCCCCAACCTCAATTACGACCCCGCATAACCAGTTAGCTCACGCCTCCCATCACCACTGGCTTGCCATCACGCCTGAACGTCGGGTTCACCCGCCGTTTTCACGGAAGCCCCCTCCAAATTCTCATAGAGATTGTCGCAGCCCTTCCGCTATATAGCTGAAGACAAACGCTCGGCAATTTGGCACTCTGTTTGCTTTCTCGCTAATGTTGAGAAAATAATCTAACACCAACGCTCGAGTTACCTCCGGCGCGGGGGATATCTTGCCACTTTTTCCGGTTTTGTCTGATGGCGTCCTGTCCACCTTCCCATTTCATCGCAGCACCCCACTCCATCTCGTTTCCATGAGGAGTTCTATGCAGGTTCGCGGCGTCACGTCTAAATTCGCTCTCCTTCTGCTTGCCTTTTTCTGCGTCTTCAGCCTCCACGCACAGGACAACACCGCGACGGTGACTGGAACCATTACCGATACCACCGGCGCCGCCATCCCCGGTGTCAATGTCACCCTCACCAACCCGGAGACCGGTGCCTCTTACAAAGGGGTCACCAACGGCGCGGGCTCCTACACCATCTCTGAGGTGAAGCCGGGGCCCGGCTACACCCTCAACCTCGAGGCCCGCGGCTTTCAGAAGGAGCAGATCGCCGGTCTCTACCTCAACGTTGCTGCCGTCCGCACCCAGGATGCGCAACTCAAGGTTGGCGAGAATCTGGAAACCATCACCGTCTCCGCCTCCAATCAGACCGTGACCCTCGATACCACGGACGCCTCCGTCGGCAATAACTTCCAGGTCCAGTACCTCAACGAACTCCCCGTCGAAGATCGGGACAGCCCTGCCGCGCTCTTCACGCAGCAGCCCGGCATGTCCCTCGATGGCTCCGCCACCGGCGCACGCGTCGACCAGGACCGCGTTACCCTCGATGGTCTCGATGTCAACGACATGGCCACCGGATCTTTCGGCGCCATCGTCGCCAATGCCCCCGTTGATTCGGTGCAGGAATTCCGCGGCGTCGTCGCCGGCGACCTCAGCACCTCCGGCCCCGGCGGCGGCGGCGAGTTCGACCTCGTCACCAGGAGCGGCTCCAACACCTTCCACGGCGATGCCAATGAGTACCACCGCGACACCGACCTCGAAGCCAACACCTGGTTCAACAACAACGACACGCCCCAGGTCGCCCGCCCGCCCCTCATCCGCAATCAGTTTGGCGGCGCCGTCGGCGGTCCCGTCATTCGCGATCGCGCCTTCTTCTACTTCGACTACAACGGCCGCCGCGACACCCTCTCCAACAGCGTCACGCAAACCGTTCCGCTGGATTCCTACCGCAACCAGGTCATCACCTACGACAACAATGCCGGCGGAACCTCCACCCTCACCGCCGCTCAGGCTGCCTCGCTCGATCCTCAGGCCATCGGCTGGAACTCCAACCTCGTCAGCGTCATCAATTCCCGCTATCCCCATGCCAATAACAACCAGGTGGGCGACGGTCTCAACACCGGCGGCTTCCAGTTCAACGCGCCTTTTCCTTATGTCGAAAACGATTTTGTCGGCCGCGTCGATTACACCCTCACCCAGAAACTGAAGTTCTACGGCGTCGGCCACTGGACACGCACCAACGGCACCGAAAGCGCCATCCAGTTCCCCGGCGATCCCGAGACCCATCCCTTCCTCGACCAGAGCTACTCCTGGGTGGTGAATAATACCTGGACCATCAGCCCCAACAAGATTAATGAGTTCTACGGCGGCACTACGACCGAGAGTTACGCCTTCCCCAACTCCTATAACCCCACCGGCGCCACGCAGTGGCAGACCTTCGGCGGCAACGGCACCGGCGGCGCCATTCTGACTTCGCCCTATGGCAGCGCCATCAACGCTCAGGGCCGCACTTACCCCATCCCCGTCGTCCGCGATAACTTCACCTGGATCAGGGGCGGCCACAGCATGACCTTCGGCGGCGACTTTAAGTGGCCTTATCCCTCTGGATTACACCATCCTCAACTACAACACCCCCACCGTCGGCCTCGGCGGTTACACGCCCAGTCTCTCCGTGCCCACCGGCACGCCTTCGCTGCGTCCCGGCAATATCGGCAGCGGCAATGCCATCCCCCTCTATGACTCTGCCTACGCTTTGGCTCTCGCGCCCATTACCGCCACGGATGCCACCTTCTACTACAACTCATCCCTCAATCCGATTGCCCAGGGCACAGCCCAGTCGCACCTCTATAAGTACAAAGAAGTAGAAGCCTATTTCAATGATACCTGGAAAGTAACTCCAGCCCTGACTCTCACCTATGGCCTGCAGTGGCAGTTCTTCAGCGTTCCCTACGACGCCCATGGCATCGAGGCAGTTCCCGAGTTCGCCAACACCAGCCAGAAATTCAACTTCCAGAATTACTTCAACGACCGCGTCGCGCAAAGCAACCAGGGCATTTCCGGCAATCTCTCCGTCCCTCTCATCCAGTATGTGCTCGGCGGCAAAGCCAATCACGGTCCCGGCTACTACTCGCCGCAGTACGACAACTTCGCTCCCAGGTTTGCCTTCGCCTGGAATCCTTCCTTCGATCGCAAATCCGTCTTTAGCGGCGGCGCCAATGTCATCTATGACCAAACCATTGTGAACGCCGTCCAGTATCAGGAGTCCCAGTTCTCCTACCTCTTCCAGGCCAGCAATCCCACCCCTTACGGCACGGTGGGCAACGCCTACACCTCGCTCAAGTCCGACCAGCGCTTCGCCGGATTCGCCAATCCTCCGGCCCCGCCGCCGGCGCCCGCTGTCAGTTCGCCCTTCCTGCCCTACGTCAGCGGCACCGGAGCCAATGCCGCACCCTACGGCCTCGCCAACGGTTCGGCCTTCAACGAAATCATCGATCCCCAGCTCAAAACGCCGTACTCCATTCAGTACGACCTCGGCTTCGCGCATCAGTTCCCGCAGGGCTACCTTTTGCGCATGACTTATGTGGGCCGCCTCGGCCGCCGGCTCCTCGCCCAGGTCGATGCCAGCCAGCTGGTCGACTTCCCCGATCCCAAATCCGGCCAGACCATGGCCCAGGCCTTCTCCAATATTTCCCTCGAAGTCCGCAAAGGCCAGCCCGTCACCGCCCAGCCCTGGTATGAGGACGTTCTCTATCCCGGCTCGGGCGCCTACTACGGCTTCCCCAACAATACGGACCTCGTCGCCGACGGTGTCAGCACCTACGTGGGACGCGGTGATTTCGCCGACACCACCCAGGTCCTCTCCGGCGCCGGCGTCCTGCCCCCCAACGTTGGCATGGACTCCCAGTTTGCCGAGAACACCTTCTACACCAACCAGGGCTTCTCGACCTACAACGGCCTCCTCACCACTCTCCACAAAAACGTCGGCTACGGACTGCAGTTCGATATCAACTACACCTGGTCCCACTCCATCGATAACGTTTCGCTCATCGCCAACGCGGTAGCCTTTGGCGGATACGGCTTCATCTGCGATGAGCGCCGTCCCCGCGAGTGCCGCGCCAACTCCGACTTCGACATCGCCAACAACCTCACCGGCAATTTCCTCTACACCCTGCCCGTCGGCCGCGGTCAGCCGATCGCCGGCAACGCCCCCTACTGGCTCAACGAGGCCATCGGCGGATGGGAAATCAGCGGCCTCCCCGCATGGCATACCGGCAATGTCTATTTCGCTGGCGCCAACGCCTTCGTCGCCGGCTACGCCAACAACGCCCCCGCCATCCTCACCAACGGCAACAACACGGCTGACATGGCCATCCACCTCAACGGTGGCAAAGGCGCTCCTCTCTACGCCTTCGCCAATCCCCAAAAAGCTCTGTCGGATTACACCGGCCCCATCGGCTTCAACATCGGCAGCCGCAATAACCTCTATGGCCCCGGCTTTTTCGACATCGATCTCGGCCTCGGCAAAACCTTCCCCCTCTATAAAGAGCGCGTCAATCTCAAATTCCGTGCCGACGCCTTCAACGCCACCAATCACGTCAACTTTGCCAACCCCAACGTCGACATCACCGAAAGCTCAGCGCCCTTCGGCCTCGTCGGCGGCACCACCAGCAACGATCCCTACAACCCAGGCGAAGGCCCCCGCGTCCTCCAGGGTGCCCTCCGCCTCGAGTTCTAACTCGAATCCATCCCTCACGAAGCTGCGGAGTTCACCGTCTCCGCAGCTTCCTAAGCCGCCCCCCCACTCCTTTCCGTAGACCCCCCGCAGCAACCGGGTGTATCCTGACCCGTAACCCGCCGCGATCGCACGCCCTCCTCCATCGGTGCGGGGTGGTTGCGTGGAGAAGCCATGCGGCGTTCCTCCGGAATTATCGTCGCCTGGGTCATCGGCCTCACCGCCGTCGCGGTCCCCATCGCCCTCTCCGTCCACTTCGCCCGCAAACAAGCCACCGAAGCCGAATTCGCCCAGCTCCGCGGTTACGCCCGCGAAATCCTCCGCCGCTCCGATGGCAGCGCTCAGCAGTCCACCGTCGCTCTCCGCACCCTCCAGCACGACAACCTGCCGCCCTGTTCCCCCGCTGAAGTCGATCTCATGCGGCAAATCGCCCTCACCTCCAGCTACCTCCAGGCCGTCGGCCGCACCGCCAAAGGCCAGCTCATCTGCAGTTCCCTCGGCGTCGACCACCCCATCTCCCTTGGTCCCATCGCCTTCGTCACCCCCGGCGGCGCCGGGATCCGCTACAACGCGCGCCTCCCCCTCACCGGCGGCCAGCCCCTCTTTGTCTTTGAGAAACAGGGCGTCGCCAGCCTCGTCGATCCCGCCCTCCCCCTCGACATCACGACCGATAGTCCCGATGTCGCCATCGCCGTCATCTCTCCCGAAGAAAGCGCGATCCTCACCCAGCGCGGCCTCATCCACCAGCGCTGGCTCCACGACGGCGCCGGGCAGGAATCCGATTTCATCGATCGCGGCATCCTCGTCACCGTCCTCCGCTCCCGGTCTTTTGATGTCGGCGCGGTTGCTGCTGCACCCCTCACCGGCCTCCAGCAAAAGGTGAGGGAAGTGCTGTTTCTCTTTGTCCCCATTGGACTTCTCTGCGGCCTCGCCTTCGCTGGAGCCGTCTTCTATCTGGCCCGCGTCCGCTTTTCCATGCCCGGCATCCTCCGCGTCGCCGCCCGCCGCAATGAGTTCTTCGTCGAGTACCAGCCCATCGTCGATCTCCAATCCCGCGCCTGGGTCGGCGCTGAAGCCCTCGTCCGCTGGCATCGCGACGGCGAAGTCGTTCGCCCCGACCTCTTCATCCCCATCGCTGAAGAAACCGGCATCATCACCCGCATTACCGCGCGCGTCCTCGCCCAGGTCGCGGCCGACCTGCCTGCCATCCTCGCCCTCCATTCCGACTTCCACATCGGCATCAACCTCGCCGCCGCCGACCTGCAGTCCCCCACCGTGCTCGATGCGCTCAACAACCTGCTCACCACCAGCAACACGCCCCCCGGCAACCTCGTCGTCGAGGCCACCGAGCGCGGCTTCCTCCAGGACGCCCAGTCCCGCGAGGTCGTCGCCCGCATGCGCGAGATTGGTCTCGCCGTCGCCATCGACGACTTCGGCACCGGCTACTCCAGCCTCGCCCGCGTCCAGTCCCTCAACCTCACCCATCTCAAAATCGACAAGTCCTTCGTCGAAACCATCGGCACCGACGGCGCCACCAGTCAGGTCGTCCAGCACATCATTGAAATGGGCCACTCCCTCAATCTCAAAATGGTCGCCGAAGGCGTAGAAACCGAAGAGCAGGCCCAATTCTTAGCTGAACGAGGCGTCCCCTACGCCCAGGGCTGGCTCTTCGCCCGCTCCATGGAGTTAGAAGCCATCCTCACCCACTTACAAGAATCCAACCTACCCCACCCAGAATCACTAGCCGCCGCCAACTAAGCCCCCGCTTCCCACAGTTAGGTTGTCATCCTCAGCGCAGCGAAGGACCTTGCGGTCGCTTTGTCTTAATGCTGTCATCGCGAGGAGCAATGCGACGAGGGACCTGCGGTTGCCCTGTTCAAATACCTATATCCTCCATCAGACCGCACCACCCCCACCTCTAACTTCTAACCTGTAACCTCAAATACCAACTCCACAATTCAATTGCGCCAAATTTTATCGCCCGTTTTCAAAAATCCACGCGCCAAACAAAGGCCTTACACGCCAAGTTACCTTAGTAAGACGTGACAGTTTTTGGGAAAGGTCCGCGGGTGGCCCATTCAAGCACGGGTTTGGCCTGAGTGGGAGACGCCGGGTACCCCATTTCTGCCCGGTTTTGGCAGAAGTGGGGTAGCGCGCGAGCACCCGCCTTGGTCGTTGCCTGTATCATGGCAGGACTTCAAGCCGTGCCGAAATACCGCCAAAATCGGGGGGGGCTTGAGCGGCTGAGGGGGGAGCCGCCCTTGACACCACCCAAACTTTCAGCAAGCCTTACGGACAAAGGAAAATGAAGACGCCTACGAGAAAGCCCTGCTGGCTCGAATCCGCCAACGATCCCGAAACGGATTTCCCGATCGAGCATCTGCCATTCGGACGGTTTAAGCCCGATCCAGAGAAAGCCGTCGCGTTCCGCGGGAGGCAGTCACGGCTAGGCATCGCCATCGGAAACCAGATTCTTGATGTATTAGCTTGTGAACACGCTGGACTCCTCAAAATGCACCCGTTTAATCTTGCGATTTTTCGCGCGAGGGCGGCGGAACTCCTCAGCGATCCAACTTACCGTTCAACGGTCGAGCCGCTTCTCGTCCCGCAGCAGGACACCCAGATGCGGCCTTGGTCCACATCCGGCGACTACACCGATTTCTACGCCTCCATCTATCACGCCACCAACGTAGGCAAACTTTTTCGACCCGACAACCCGCTTCTACCCAACTACAAATACGTCCCCATCGGCTATCACGGCCGCGCGTCTTCAATTGTTGGCAGCGGCACTCCCATTCGCCGGCCCTCCGGCCAAACCAAGGCCCCCGACGCGCCCGAACCCACCTTCGGTCCCAGCCGCATGCTCGACTACGAATTGGAACTGGGCTTCTTCCTCAGAGGAGGGAACGAACTCGGCGAAACCATCCCCATCGACCAGGCCGAAGACCACATTGCCGGCTTTTGCCTGGTCAACGACTGGTCCGCACGCGACATCCAGTCCTGGGAGTACCAGCCCCTCGGCCCCTTCCTCTCCAAAAGCTTCGCCACCACCATCTCGCCCTGGGTCGTCACTCTCGAAGCCCTCGAGCCCTTCCGCGTCCCCGCCTTCCCGCGCCCCGCAGGCGATCCCAAACCCCTGCCGTACCTCTATTCCGAACGCGACCAGCAGCGCGGAGCCTTTGATATTCAACTTGAAGTATCCATCGTAACTGCAAGAATGCGTGAGGCTGGCGACAAGCCATTTCGCATTAGCCATGGTAACGCGCGCGACCTCTACTGGACCCCGGCCCAGATGCTCGCCCACCACGCCAGCAACGGCTGCAACCTCCGCCCCGGCGACCTGCTCGCCACCGGCACCGTCTCCGGCCCCACGCCCGATTCCGCTGGCTGCCTGCTCGAACGCACCAAACGCGGCGCCGAACCCCTCCAATTCCCCAACGGCGAGCAGCGCAAATTCCTCGAAGACGGCGACGAAGTCATCCTCCGCGGCTGGTGCGAGCGCGAAGGCTACCCCCGCATCGGCTTCGGAGAATGTCGCGGCACGATACTTCCTGCACACCAATAAATACTCAGGTTTAATCGGGAAACATAAAGTATCGCTGGAGCTATCATTGCGCCGCCGGCCCCCGGGGAATCGCCCGAACCAAGCCCTTACCTCGGTACCGTCTCAACCACAGTTTCCTCTTGCGTTCGACGTTTCTGAAGATCAAGCTTCAAAATGAAGAAGGCTCTGTTCCTCGCCAGAACAGAGCCTTTCCATTTTGCGCCCGCCCAGGCGGGAAACCCAGCGAGGCTCTTTGAGATTCTGGTCACTCCATATCAGAGCGAGGCCCTCGCTCATCGCGATAACCCGTTTATTTAGAAACACATAAATCAAGTTTAACCGATAAGCATCTTGTTTTCATACACTTAATAATTCTCGCGGAGTAAGTCTTTTATTTGCAGCACTTACGAAAATGGGGGTGGGGGGAGGGGGTGCTTACCGGAAGAACTTCAGGTACCACTCAATCAGCGGCTCACCCGCGAAAATCGCATAGATCGCCGCCCCGCACAGGAAAGCCCCAAACGGCACCTGCGCCGCGGCCGCCTTCCTCTGGCTGAACCGCACCAGCAACAATCCGACGACCGACGCCGCCATCACACCAAGAAACATCGTCAGCACCGTCAGCGCCGGACCGAGCCACGCCGCGATCATCGCCAGCAGCTTCGCGTCGCCCAGGCCCATCCCTTCACGACCCCGAACAATCAGGTAAGCCCATCGAATCAATAGGATCCCCAATCCCGCCAACAGCGCCCAGACCCCCGACAGCAGAGCGGCCACCACTCCGGCACGCATATACGAAAAATGAGGGCCCGAGCTGAACACGCCAAGGGTCAACCCCGGTAGCAGCCGAAACGCCTCCGGAAACTGCCGCGCGATCCCCATCAGCAATCCAGACCACACAATTCCCAACCCAATCCCCGGCCAGGTGAACGCATTCGGCAGCCGCAGCGTCTCCGCATCCATCACAGCGAGCCCCAAAAGCAGGAAGCAAAACACCATCATCCCAAAGCTGAAGAGTCCGACTCCAAACCAAAGAAAACAAAGCAAAAAAAACGCAGCCGTAACCACCTCAACTGCCGGATATCTCCACGGAATCCGCCAGCCGCAATCCCGGCACTTGCCGCGCAACACCAGCCAGCTCAGCACCGGCACATTGTCTCGAACGCGAATCGCCATGCCGCACTTGGGACACCGCGAACCTGGCCGCACAATCGATGCATGCCGCGGCAGCCGCGCAATGCAAACGTTCAGGAAGCTGCCGAACGCCAGCCCCAGCAGCGCCACAAACGTCGCAAGGAACCACACCGGCACTCCAAACACACCCGTCAGAATCGCAGTTTCTCCCTCGCCAGCCAGCATACGCGGATCGCTGTCCGCGCCTCGTTGTAAAGTGAATCTATGCCTGCCGACAAGGACGCTGTCGACGCCATCGACGCTCCGCAGCAGCCCGACCCAGCCCAGCCCGGCGCCCTTTTCGCCGAGGCCGTAGCCATCATGCATCGCCTCCGCGCGCCCGGCGGCTGTCCCTGGGACCGCGAACAGACCTTCTCCACCATCCGCAAATACACTCTCGAAGAGACCTGGGAAGTCCTCGACGCCATCGAGCGCGAAGCCTGGCCCGACCTCGCCGACGAGCTCGGCGATCTCCTGCTCCAGGTTCTCTTCTACGCCGAAATGGCCCAGGAAACCGGCTACTTCTCCATCGCCGACGTCATTACCAACCTCAATCGCAAGCTCATTCGCCGCCATCCGCACGTCTTTGGCGAAGAGGCTTCCGCAGCCGCAGGGAATCGCGCCGAAGGCCTCGAACACAGCCCAGATCGGCTCCGCTCAAGTCCTTCGCAATTGGGATCAGATCAAGCAACTGGAGAAGAAACCTAAACCAAAAGATCAAGGTCGTCTCGACGCCATTTCCCGCTCCATGCCCGCACTCGCCGAAGCCGGCAAGATCGGTTCAGCCGCCGCCAAGGCCGGATTCGACTGGCCCAGCGTCAACGGCGTCCTCGCCAAGCTCCAGGAAGAAACCGCCGAACTGGAAGCCGAAGTCGGCTCGGGCAATCGCCAAGCAGCCGCCGAAGAATTGGGTGATCTTCTCTTTACCGTCAGCAAATCTCGCCCGTCACTTGAAGGTTGATCCAGAGTTAACCCTCCGCGACGCCAACGCCAAATTCCGTCGCCGCTTCGCCGCCATGGAAGCCGCTCACCACGCCAGCCCCTCGAATCGCTCGCTCCCAACGAATTAGAAGACCTCTGGTCCCAAAGCAAATCCGCCGAGAAAGCATGAATCCCGAAATCGATCCAAACGCCCGAACGGCACCGCCATTACGATCCGCCCAGCGCACGGTTTCGACGAACTGGGCGCCTGCGTCGACCTCCAGATCCAAACCTGGGGCTACAACGATGGCGACGTCATACCGCGCCGCCTCTTCCTTGTCGCCCAACGCATCGGCGGCCAGGTCATCGGCGCCTTCGATCCCGATCAGCGCATGGTCGGCTTCGCCATGTCCATTCCCGGGGTGAAGCCGGCAAAATCCGGCCCAGCCCATCCGCCGAAATCCTACCTGCATTCCCACATGCTGGCCGTTCTGCCTCATTACCGCAACAGCGGCATCGGCCGCCGCCTCAAGCTTTACCAGCGCCTCGAAGCTCTTTCCCGCCGCATTTCCCTCATGGAATGGACCTTTGACCCGCTCGAAATCAAGAATTCTTTCCTCAATATCCACAGGCTTGGCGTCATTGTCCGCTCCTATTCGCCGGATTTTTATGGTGTATCCTCATCTCGTCTGCAGGCTGGCCTGCCCACGGATCGCCTCCACGCCGAATGGTGGATGGAGTCGGACCGCGTGCAAGCCATCCTCAACGGATCTCCGTACGACCCACCAGCAATTCAGGAGACGATCATGGTCCCAAAAGCCATCAGCGATTGGAAAGCCAGCAGTGTCTCCCAGGCAGCCGCCCTTCAGTCTGAGAATCGTCAGCGTTTTCTCTCCGCCTTCTCGCGCGGTCTGGCCGTCACCGGTTTCGGCGTAGACTTGGAAGGCAACGGCACGTTTGAGCTCGCACCTCTGCAAGATCCGCAATTGGAAATCCTATGAGAATAGACGCTATTTTCCTGCGTGAACTGCGCCTGCCCCTTGTTCAGCCCTTCCAAACCAGCTTCGGCACCACCACCGACCGCCGCATCCTGCTCATCGAGCTCCGCGGCGAAGGCCTGACCGGCTGGGGCGAGTGCGTCGCCGGCGAGCATCCATATTTCTCCGACGAAACTGTCGACACTGCCTGGCACGTCATCCAGCAGGAGCTCGCGCCCACGCTCGCCAGCGCTGAGCCTGAGCACGCCGGAAAATGTCCCGGCCTCTTCCGCCGCGTCCGCGGTCATCGCATGGCCAAGGCCGCGCTCGAAAACGCTCTGTGGGATCTCGAAGCGCAGATGAAAGGCGTCCCGCTCGCCATGCTCCTCGGCGGCTCGCGCGACACCATCGCCTGCGGCGTCTCCATCGGCATCCAGCACTCCATGGAAAGGCAGCTCGCCGAAGTGGAGAAGGAAGTCAACGCCGGCTACCAGCGCATCAAGCTCAAGTGCAAGCCCGGCTGGGACGTCAAAATGTTCGAGGCCGTTCGCAATCGCTGGCCGGAAATCGAGCTGAGCTGCGACGCCAACTCCGCCTATCGCCTCAACGACTCCGATCACATCGCCACCTTCGACGAATTCAATCTGCTCATGATCGAGCAGCCCCTCTGGTCCGACGACTTCTACTTCCACTCCATGCTGCAGAAGCGCCTCAACACCCCCATCTGCCTCGACGAATCCATCCGCAACCGCCGCGACGCCCTCGCCGCCATTGAGATGGAATCCTGCCGCATCATCAATATCAAATGCGGCCGCGTCGGCGGATTCAGCGAAGCCATCGCCGTCCACAACGCAGCCCAGGAGCGCGGCGTCCCCGTCTGGTGCGGCGGCATGCTCGAAACCGGCATCGGCCGCGCCCACAACATCGCGCTTTCCTCGCTCGACAACTTCAGCCTGCCCGGCGACGTTTCCGCCTCGAAGCGTTACTGGAAGGAAGACATCATCGAGCCCGAAGTCACCGTCTCCGCGCAAGGCGAAATCACGGTCCCCACCACGCCAGGCCGCGGCTTCGAAGTCCGCACCGACCTGATCGAAAAGCTCACCGTGCGCAAAGAAGAGATTCGCGCCATGGCCATCGCGTAGCCAGCTATTCAATTCCAGCAAAAAGGGGAGCAGCGCAAGCTGCTCCCCTTTCATTACGCGTGATCCATTACGGCATGCTCTGCCGGCTGCAGCGATCTTGCCGTCCGCTTCGCTCCAGCCGCAGCCACACCCACCGCCGCCAGCAGAAAAATCGCATTCCCCAACTCGCAGCAACCAAATCGGATGCCCGCCATACAGCGGAGGCGCCAGGAACGCGTGCAGTCCATAGGCACACGCACCGCCCGCGCCCAGGCTCAGCGTATGCAGCGCCGTCCATCCCGCGCGCCGTTGCAACGCATGCAGCGCGAACAAAAATCCCACATCAATCCCCAGCATCACGGCCACTGCGATCCAGTTGGCCACCGGCGGAATTACCAGCACTATGAGTCCGAGCACCAACGCCATCGCTCCCGTTTCCCACGGCGAAGGCACTGCGCCGCTGCTCGTCACCTGCGACCTGCGCGGCATCCAGAGCGCCAGCAAAATCAGCACCACCACCACCAGCGCCGTCGCGCCCAGCTGCGTATGCGCTCGCAACAAACTTATCGCCCTTCAGCGTGATCAGCGTCCCCAGTGCACACCCCACCAGGAACAGTCCCGCCACCAGCGAATCCCCAACGCGCCCCAGCCAGGGCTTCTGCGTCGCAGCAGGGAACAGCCCTTCCACCAGCGCAATCGACACCGAAATGCTCCAGAACGTATGAAGGTTGAACATGAAGAGCGTCCACCACCCGCCCATTCCCAGCGCCGGAATGAACGCATGCGACAGGAAATGCCCGTGCAGCTTCAGATAGTCGGGGTTGAAAAGCGACATCGTCGTGAAGCCTTCTTCAACCAGCGTGTACGCCGCACCCAGCACGAGGATCCGCGACCACCCCAGCCCCATGCGCCGCACCACTTCGCGGATCAGCAGCGCGCCGCCGCCATACATCGGCGCCAGCACCAGCACCACGCCAATCATCCGGATGCCAATATCGCCCAGCAAATACTCCGCCACCAGCGGGGCCGTGAAGATCAACGCAATCGCAGCGGGAACATTCCGTTCAACTCGATTCACAATCCCTCCGGTGCAGAAATCCTACACCCCGATCATTCGGCAACCGCGCGGCCCACTCCAGCACCGATTGTCAGCAAATCGCGGTGACACTTGTCATGGCTCCTCACCATCCGTGAAAGTGATACCGTGTTGCCATGAAATTTGTTCCCTTCAAAACAGCCTTTATCTGCCTTGCCGCTACCTCTCTCGCCCTTCCAGCCCTCGCCCAATCCGCCCCCCAGGGCACCGCGCAGGATGGCTATGAATCCGCGCACTCGCTTGAGCTTTATCGCGAGAGCCACGCCAGCATGTTCATGAATGACTACGGCCAGCTCGCGCGCTACCACGACGCCGACATCGCCCTCGCCCCGCCCGCACCCGGCGAGCAGCGCGTCATTTTCTTCGGCGACTCCATCACCGATATCTGGAAGCTCGACGACTCATTCCCGGGCAAGCACTACATCAACCGCGGCATCGGCGGCCAAACCACGCCGCAAATGCTGGTGCGCTTCCGCCCCGACGTCGTCGACCTCCACCCAGCGGTCGTCGTCATCCTCGCCGGCACCAACGACATTGCCGGCAACACCGGCCCCGAAACCATCGACCAGATTGAAGGTGACTACGCGACCCTCGCCGACATCGCCCGCGCCAACGGCATCCGCGTCGTCTTCTCGTCGGTCACGCCCATCAACGCCTACAACCCCACCGCTCTGCGCTTCTTTCTCCAGCGCTCGCCCGAGAAAATCCTCGCTCTCAATGTTTGGTTGAAGCGCTATTGCGCCGCGCACGGCCTCGTCTACCTCGACTACTTCTCCGCCATGGTTGACGAGAATGGCTTTCTCAAAAAGGACCTGACCCAGGATGGCCTGCATCCTAACCCCGCAGGATTCGCAGTGATGGCGCCGTTAGCGCAAGCCGCCATCACGCAATCGTTGAGCCAACCAGTAGGAAAGTAGCCGCGAGCCGTGCCGAGCCAGAGCATCCTGATCCTTCCCGGCATGGATGGCACAGGAAAACTGCTGCTCAATTTCGCGGCCGCGCTGCCGGAGCAAATGCGTTGCGAGGTCTCGCAATATCCGACGGATGTGAGCCTCTCCTACGATCAACTGGCGAACATAGTGCGGTCGTTCTGCGAAGATTCTCCGCCCTTCGTACTGATAGCGGAGTCGTTTTCGACGCCTCTTGCCATTCGCATCGCAGCGGAGAACCCCGCGAATCTGCGAGGCCTGATTTTGTGCGCAGGCTTCGCCACCAGTCCCGTGCGTGGATTGAAGCACTGGCTCGCGTCGCTGCTGGCGCCCGCGCTGATGCGCCTCCCTTTGCCCGAGGCCGCCATTCGATCCTGGTTAGTAGGCCATGATGCGGAATCCACGCTGGTGACGGCCGTGCGTGAAACGATCGCGTCCGTCAAGCCAGCCGTTTTATCAGCACGATTGCGCGCCGTGCTGGCATGCGATGTGCGTCCGGAACTGCGCGAGATCAATGTCCCGATCCTCAGCCTGCAGGCGCGCCACGACCGGCTCGTCGGTCCCCATTGTGTGGAACAAATACGCACAATCCGTCCAGACGTGCGGACTGTCGTGGTGGACGGACCGCACTTCCTGCTGCAGCGAGAGCCGCAACGTTGTGCACAGGCGGTCGCCGAGTTTCTTGCAACGGTGGATTAGACCACCGCGCCGGCTACTTCTGCCCGAGCGCGTCCAGCGCCAAATTCAGCTCCAGCACATTCACCCTCGGCTCGCCCAGCACGCCCAACTCTCGTCCCTCAATGTGCGCGTTCACCAGCGCCGTCACCTGCGCCTCCGGCAAATGCCGCGCCGCGGCCACAACCGGCACCTGATACAGCGCGCCCTCCGGCGAAATATCCGGATCCAGCCCCGACGCCGACGTCGTCACCAAGCCCACCGGCACCGGCTTGCCAGGATTCTTCTTCTGCCACGCCGCCACATCGCCATCGATGCGTGTCACCAGCGCCTTGTTCGATTCCGCCAGATTCGATCCGCCCGAGCTGGTCGCGTCCCACCCGTTGCCCGCTGCCGACGGCCGCGAATGAAAATACCGGTCGCTCGCGAAGCCCTGCCCAATAATTGCCGAGCCAATCACCTGACCGTCGCGTACCACCAGCTGCCCGTTCGCCTTATCGCGCATCGTCAGTTGCGCCAAGTCCCGTCACCACCAGCGGATAAACGATCCCCAGCAGCACCGTCGTTACCAGCGTGAAGCGAATCGCAATCATCAAAGTTCTGCGCATACTTTTCTCCTTCGCTACGCCAGATGCAGGCCGTGCAGCGCCAAATCGATCAGCTTGATGCCAATAAACGGCACGATAATGCCGCCCAGTCCATAAATAATCAGGTTGCGCCGCAGCAGCGCCTGCGCCGACATCGGCTCGTACTTCACGCCCCGCAGCGCCAGCGGAATCAGCGCGACAATAATGATCGCGTTGAAGATCACCGCCGACAGAATCGCCGAGTGCGGCGATGCCAGATGCATGACGTTCAGCGCATTCAGCACCGGAAACACTCCAGCAAACATCGCCGGAATGATCGCGAAATACTTCGCCACGTCGTTCGCAATGCGAGAACGTCGTCAGCGCGCCGCGCGTCATCAGCAACTGTTTGCCGATCTCCACAATCTCAATCAGCTTCGTCGGATTCGAATCGAGATCCACCATGTTCCCGGCTTCTTTCGCCGCCTGCGTGCCCGTGTTCATGGCCACGCCCACGTCCGCCTGCGCCAGCGCCGGAGCATCGTTGGTCCCGTCGCCGGTCATCGCCACCAGCTTGCCCTTGCGCCTGCTCGCGCTTGATCAGGTCCATCTTGTCCTTGGGCTTCGCCTCGGCCAGAAAGTCGTCCACGCCCGCCTCGCGCGCAATCACCGCAGCCGTCAGCGGATTGTCGCCCGTGATCATGATGCTGCGAATTCCCATCGCCCGCAGCCGCGCCAGCCGCTCCTTCAGCCCGCCCTTCACAATGTCCTTCAGATAGATCACGCCCAGCGCCGTGCTGTTTTCCGCGACCACCAGCGGCGTGCCGCCCATCCGCGCAATCTCTTCCACGCGGTCCGTCACCTGCCGCGGCATACTCGAACCCTGTTGTCTCCAGGAAGCGCGCAATCGCATCCGCCGACCCTTTGCGAATCTTGCTGCCCGGCAAATCCACGCCGGACATCCGCGTCTGCGCGCTGAACGGCACAAACTCGCAGCGCATTCCGGTCAGGTCGCGCCCGCGCAGATTGTATTTCTCCTTCGCCAGCACCACGATCGAGCGTCCCTCCGGCGTCTCGTCGGAAAGCGACGACAGCTGCGCCACATCCGCCAGCCGCTCCGCGGCTGACGTTCGGCGCAGGGAAGAACTCCGTCGCCTGCCGGTTGCCCAGCGTGATCGTCCCCGTCTTGTCCAGCAGCAGCGTGTTCACATCGCCGGCCGCCTCCACCGCGCGCCCGCTCATCGCCAGCACGTTGTACTGCACCAGCCGGTCCATCCCCGCAATGCCAATCGCCGACAGCAGCCCGCCAATCGTCGTCGGAATCAGACACACCAGCAGCGACACCAGCACAAAAATCGTCTGCGGCGCGTGCGAGTAAATCGCATACGGCTGCAGCGTCACCACGGCCAGCAGAAAGATCATCGTCAGCCCCGCCAGCAGAATGCTCAGCGCAATCTCGTTCGGCGTCTTCTGCCGCGACGCGCCTTCCACCAGCGCGATCATGCGATCCAGAAACGTCTCGCCCGGATTCGACGTGATCTTCACGCGGATCCAGTCCGACAGCACGCGCGTTCCGCCCGTCACTGCGGAGCGGTCGCCGCCCGCCTCGCGAATCACCGGCGCCGATTCTCCCGTGATCGCCGACTCATCCACCGACGCCACGCCTTCAATCACTTCGCCGTCGCCCGCAATAAACTGCCCGGCATCCACCTTGATTACGTCGCCGGACGCGCAGCAGGGAACTGGACACCGTCTCCACCGAGCCATCGCCGCAATAGCGATACGCAATCGTCTCGCCCTTCGCCTTGCGCAGCGTGTCCGCCTGCGCCTTGCCGCGGCCTTCAGCCATCGCCTCGGCAAAATTCGCAAACAGCACCGTGAACCACAGCCACAGCGTGATCTGCAGATTGAAGCCGATCGGCTGGTGGTGCGCCGCTTCCTGAATCAGCAGCACCGTCGTCACCACGCTGCCCACTTCCACCACAAACATCACCGGGTTCTTCATCATCGTCCGCGGATCGAGCTTCGCGAACGAGTCGATGATCGACTGGCGAAGAATCTCCGGATTAAAGAAACTCAGCTTTCTCGTCATGATTACTTTTTCCTCGCCCTACGAAAAGAGCGTTCCGTGCTGCAGCAGCAGGTGCTCGAGAATCGGTCCCAGGCTCAGCGCCGGGAAGAACGTCAGCGCGCCCACAATCAAAATCACGCCGGTCAGCAGCACCGTGAACAGCGCTGTGTTCACCGGAAACGTTCCAGGGCTGAAGGCGGCACACTTTTCTTCTGCGCCAGGTTGCCCGCCAGCGCCAACATCGGCACCATCATCAGGAAGCGCCCGAACAGCATCGTGAATCCCAGCGCGCTGTTGTACCAGGTGGTGTTCGCATTCAGTCCCGCGAACGCCGATCCGTTGTTGCCCGCCGCCGACGTGAACGCGTACAGAATCTGGCGTCAGTCCATGCGGCCCAGGATTGCTGATGCCCGCCAGCCCCATCGGCGAACATCACCGATATCGCCGACAGCGTCAGAATCAGCAGCGGAAAGATGAGCACGTACAGCATCGTCATCTTCACGTCGTAGGCTTCAATCTTCTTGCCCAGATACTCCGGCGTTCGTCCCACCATCAGCCCCGCGATGAAGACCGACAGCACTACGTAGATCAGCATCCCGTAGAGCCCTGCGCCCACGCCGCCGAAGATGATCTCGCCCAGCATGATGTTGATCAGCGGCACCATCCCGCCCAGCGGCGTGAACGAGTCGTGCCATGGAGTTCACCGCGCCGCAGCTCGCGTCCGTCGTGATCGTCGCGAAGAGCGCCGAGTTCGCGATACCGAATCGCGTCTCCTTGCCCTCCATGTTCCCGCCCGCCTGCTGCGACGCTCGCGCGCTGATCCACGTTATGCAGCACCGGATTCGGTTGCGATTCCGCCCAGTAGGCCACCGTGAATCCCGCCGCAAACAGCACCGACATGCACGCGAACACCGCCCATCCATGCCCCGGCGATCCCGTCATGCGTCCCAAAGTGACTGTCAGTCCCGCGCCAATCAGGAAGATCGAAAACATCTCCAGAAAATTGCTGAACGGCGTCGGATTCTCAAACGGATGCGAACTATTCGCGCTGAAAAACCCGCCCCCGTTCGTCCCCAGCATCTTGATCGCTTCCTGCGAAGCCACCGGCCCCTGCGCAATCGTCTGCGTCTGGCCTTCCAGCGTGTGAGCCACCGTGTACGGATGCAAATTCTGAATCACGCCCTGGCTCACCAGCGCCAGCGCATACACCACGCACAGCGGCACCAGCACATACAGGCACGCCCGCGTCGTATCCACCCAGAAATTGCCAATCGTCTTCGACTCCTTGCCGCGCAATGCCCCGCACCAGCGCAATCGCCGCCGCAATCCCCACCGCCGCGCTCAAAAAGTTGTGATACGCCAGAGCCGCCATCTGCGTGAAGTAGCTCATCGTCGTATCGTTCGTGTACGCCTGCCAGTTGGTATTCGTCGTGAACGACACCGCCGTATTCCACGCCAGCAGCGCGCCTACACCCGCCACGTGCTGCGGATTCCACGGCAAAACATGCTGCAGCCGTTCGATAAAGTACATCAGCAGCAGCGAGACGAAGCTGAACACCAGCATCGCCACCGTGTATTCGCGCCACGTCATCTCTTCGTCGCGCCTGATTCCGCACGCGCGATATATCACGTTCTCCACCGGCCCCAGGAAATTCAGTTTTCCCTGGAACACCTGGGCCATGTAGATCCCCAAAGGCCGCATGAACACCAACAGCACCACAAAATAAATCCCAAACTGCAGCCACCCGTTCGCAGTCATTTCAGAACTTCTCCGGATACAGCAGGGCCACCACCAGGTAGCCAAGTAAGAAAACGGTGATCGCCAGAATCACCAGGGTTGTTATGGTCATCGGCATTACCTCAACTTCTCGCACGCCGCCGTGTAGATCAGCGCCAGCGCGAAGAATGCGATGGTGAATACGATCATCAAAAGATCAGTCATTTGCGTTCTCCCTACCACGATCCCTGTTTGCCGCCATACCACCACACCAGGCCCAGCGTCGTTGTGTCCTGATGCGAAGAGGGCGTCGCCAAATTGCTCGTAATGAAATACGGCCGATTGCTCCAGTCTCTCCGGTACTCCAGAAATGCATCGAACCCATCGGCAAAGTTGTATTTGTACGTGGCCGTTCCTTCCTTCAGCGCCTGCGTCTCATTGCTGAAGAGGCCGCCGCGGTCCGACAAATATTCCGCGCGCGCCGCCAGCGCGACCTTGTGCGTCCACTGATATTGCGCATACGCCACGCCGCCATCCACATGCTCCGGTGCCGACGATTCGCCCGGCGCAGCGTTCGCCCACTCCCGCTCGATCACGTAATCTCCCTCGCCGCTGAGCGCCAGCTTCGGTGTCACCTGCCACGTCGCATAGCTGTCAAAAATGTGAATCTTTCCATTCGGCGCCGGCGTAATCTGCGCTTCGCACAAGCCCGGCTGCACCGGAACCGTGCAGTTGGTCGCTGCTACCGTGTTTGGGTGCTCCTGACCGTTGTAGTAGTTGAACGTCCAGCTCACCGCCTTCGCCGGCGTCAGCACCCAGCCGAATAGTTCATCCTTGTAGCCATTTGTCGGCTCGGACTGGTTGGTCCCGTTGTCGATCCAGTAGTTCACTGCCAGCTTATCGTTCACCTTGTAATTCACCCGCGCGCCTGCGTGGTAGAACGGCAAAAAATAAAAGTAATAGGACCGCGAATAGTTCAGTTGATCCTTCGTGTAGTTCCCTTCAATCCCCAGCGAGCTCGACCACTTGCCGAAATCCACATCGATCCCATGGCCCGCCGGCACAATGTACGTTCCGTATGCCTGGAAAATATTCCGGTAAATTTCGGGACGCGGCTCGTTCGCCGGATTTCCCTGCAGTGTCTCCGTCGCTTGCCCAAATTGCAGATCCACGCGGAAGCCATAGCGCCGGTGCGCCTCCAGGTCCGGATCCAGATCGAAAATGAAATCCGCCTGGTTGATGCTGAATGTGTTGCTCAGCACGTCGTACGCCCGCAGATCATTCACCCGGCCCACTGGATTGTTGGTGTTGTAGAGGTAATATCCGTCGAAGTAGTAGTTCAGAGTCGCTCCGCCCGGCAAGGTCCCCGGCAGCAAAGGAGCCGGAGCCGCAACCGGGTTCGCCACTCCCTGTGCCACAGCCGCAGCATTCGCCCCCGGTACGCGTAGTTCTTCCGTCGCTGAAACCAGCGCCGCCGCTGCCTGCGGACCACTGGCCCCAGCCGCCGTCTCGCCCAATGCCCCACCCCGCCGCAATTGCTCGTTCTGTTCCTCCAGAACGGTCACGCGGCGCTGCAAATCGAGAACCATCTGTTTCAATTGCTCCACTTCAGTTCCGTTGTCCTGGGTTTGCGCGGCGCACGAAACTGCGCTCAGCACGAAACAAAAGCAGACGGCCGCCAGCCGAGAGGAGAGTTTTGTGCGGTTTGTCATAGGCCCAAAGCCTCTCCCAGTAAATGCGCCAGCCCGCTAAGCTCCCCATAAGGATTTCGTAAGGGACATATAAAGATGAAGTCATACGCCGGCTCCGAACGGTGCGGCGCCGCGCTGCCACGGCGCCATCGCCCTCTGTTAAAACTTCACCAAAATGGCGAAGGTCACGATCTGCTGGTCGCGTCGCATGTCCGCCTGCCACAGAGTGGGGTACAGCGAATTCGCGGCGCACACGGCTTTCGCAGCGGCAATGTTGGCGGCGTACTCCTGCTTGTAGGGCAGGTTGGGCATTGTCGTGTAGCCAATGCCGGAGTCCGCGGATGAAGTCCCGTTCGTGCACGTGAAAGTCCGCCGGGCTACCGATCGACGTGTAGGTGTTGCCGCCCGGAGGCGTTGAGCCGCCGCGGCCCGCCCAGTACGGCACATCGGAGTGGCGATAGCCATACTCGCTGCGGAACGTCACGTACTGGCTCGGCATGTAGTCGTATGTAATCGTTCCGTCCGTTCCGTGGAAGGGCTGGCCCGGATCCTCGGGGAAGTAAGCGCTGCCGGTCACAGCCGTCGCTCCATTAATCGGCGGCAGCAGGACGAGATAGCGTCCCGGGTTGTTGATCTGGCCGCCGCCAATCGTGAGCCCATACTTGTCCCTATCGAACCAGAACCGGTTGTAGAGCATCCACCCCAGAAAGCTTTGCTTCTGGTAGTAAACGGCGGGCGTCGTAGCCGTGGCCGGTGTAAAGATCTTGTGATTGGCCGACCCGGTGCAGGCCACGCCGCTGCCGCTTTCGCAGCCCGCGTCGCCGGTGAATGAGAAAGCCATCCGGTCCAGTTTGTCGTCCGGCCGGTCGTAGTACTTGTAGTTCGAAGCTGTTGTCGGTGTGGAACCGCGTGCGGCCATGGATGCCAAAGTCATCCTCACCATAGCCGTAGTTGTTGGAGATGATGTTGATGCTGTTCGTCGGCGTCCATTTAATCTGCCCGCCCAGCCCCGGCTTCGTGCCGAACCGCGCATACGATTGCCAGCCATTGATGAACCATGGCTCAATCTTCAGGTGCTGCGTGGGATAGAACTGCGCGCGCACGCCATTGAAGAACCACGGCGTGTTCGACGAGACGAACGACGGCTGATAGGCCCAGTTATCGAAGTTATAGTAACTGAACAGGCCGATGTAGGACAGAAAGATGCCGGCATCGAGATTGATGCCGTGCATTTTGTCCCAGTGATAGCCGCCGTATCCCTCGGAAATATAGCGATACGCGTCGTCCAGATTCCATTGTCCGCGGCTGGCGCTGGCGTCATTGCGCGGCGTGGTCACGGAATACATCCCGAACTGCGTCATCATGCGCGCATGCACATGGTCGATCAGCAGGTCGCCGCCCACTCCCAGCTGCTCCAGTTGCACTTCCTGCGAACGAAACACCTCGCTCGATCCGCCGATGGTGTCGTCGGCCGGATGGTTCAAATCCAGGTTGTAATTCGTGTCCACGCGAATTTCCGGCGTGAAATATTTCGTGCACAGCGGGCAATCGATGGTGCGGGGATTGCCATTCAGCCAGCCCCACCACGCGTCGGCAAACGGCGTCACTTTATCCACGGCGGGAACCGCCGCCGGCGCTTCCGATGCCGCGACCTGCGCGGCAGGCACGACCGACGACGAACTGGCCGCCGCCGGCGTCAGCGACTTCGCTGCATTCGACAAGTCTTCCGCAGCCGCGTTATTGGCATTAGCCATACTCTGCGCCTTCAGTTGCGCTTCCAGTTCGGCAATGCGTGCCTTCATCGCTTCCAGTTCCTTTAAAACCGCTGCATCGCCCGCAGGCGCAGGAGCCGGGGCCTTCGCGGGTGCGTGGAGTCAGAATTATTTTGCTGGTCTGCGGTTTTGCGCGCCACCACAGGCGGAAATCAGAATCAGGCTCAGAGCCGGTGCGACCAGGCACCGAACTATTACGTTGCACACGGAGGCCGTGTGAGCGGATGAACAACATGGGTCAACCTCTCAGTCGCCGGGTGCTGATTGCGCCACGCACACATATCGACGCGTCGCTTTCCAGGCAAACACTTGAGATTAGCTCGCGGTCCAGAAGATATTCCCAGGGAATATGTAAGGATTTGATAAGGACGTCTCTACTCCGGCGTCCCTTCCGGCAAAAAACGGTACCCCACCCACGGCTCGGTCTGGATGTACTCCTTCTTCCCATCCACCGATAGCTTCTTCCGCAGTTGCCCCACAAACACGCGCAGATACTCCGGCTGCTGCGCCGACTGCGCTCCCCACACCGTCGTCAGCAGCGTGCGATGCGTCAGCACCTTGCCCGCATTCCGCGCAAACAACAGCAGCAGGTCGAACTCTTTCGGCGTCAAATGCACGGCGCGTCCCTCCACCTGCACGGTGTGCGCTGCCGGATCCACCACAAAATCTCCTGCCTCAATCGCCGCATCGCCTGCGCGCTCGGGAGCACGCCGCAAATGCGCGCGCACCCGCGCCAGCAGCTCCTGAATGCTGAATGGCTTGGTCACATAATCGTCCGCGCCCGCATCCAGCGCCTCTACTTTGGAGTGCTCCTGATCCCGCACGCTCAGCACCAGAATCGGCGTCCGGCTCTTCTTCCGTATCTCCGCGGCAAAACTCGATGCCCGTCATCCCCGGCATCATCAAATCCGTTACCACCAGGTCCGGTTTCCACTCTTCAAATAGCCGCAGCGCTTCCTCCGGTTCGTTCGCCGTTCGCACGTCGTAACGCTGCGCCGACAGCGACGCGCGCAACACCCGCGTGATTTGCACTTCGTCATCCAGTACCAGAATCCGTTCCGCCATTTGCCTTACTCCGGTTATGATCGCCTGTCATGGAGAAGCATACAGCGCGAACGGGTCAGGCGCTGCTGCGTTGCGCCGTCGTCACCGCCGCCGCCGCGCTGCTGGTCGTCGTGTTTCGCACCATTCTTCCTGTCAACCAGACCACCGTCGCACTCAGCTTTCTCATGCTGGTGCTGGTTACGGCTTCGCGCTGGCGTCTCGCATACTCTGTCTATCTCTCGCTGCTTTGCACGCTGCTCTACAACTTCTATTTCCTGCCGCCGGTCGGCAACTTCTCCATCGCCGACCGCCGCAACTGGATTGCTCTCGCCGCCTTTCTCGCCGCCAGTTTTCTCGTCAGCCATCTCTCCGATCGCGAGCATCGCCACGCCGAAGCCTCCGAGGCGCGCCGCCGCGAAGTTGAGCTGCTTTACGAATTCAGCCAGCAGCTTCTCCTCCAGGATGACTTCCGCAGCGTAGCCCGCGCCACACCTTCCGTCGCCGCTTCGGTCTTCGGATTTCGCGCCGTCGCTCTCTACGTGCGCGACGACGACGGCGTCTACTATTCCGATCCGCAAAACGAGCTTACTTCCCGTCGTCGACCTCAAGCTCGCCTCCAGCCAGGCCGAATCCGGCATCCTCCTGCGCGACGGCATTCGCATCATCCCGCTCTCACTCGGCATGCGCTCGCCCGGCGCACTCGCCGTCACCGACGGCCAGTTCTCTCCGCAAATCTACGAGGCCATCGGCAGCCTCGTCGCCATCGCTCTCGAACGCGCCGCCGCTCTCGAGCGCAGCAGCCGTCTCGAAGCATGGCGCGAAGGCGAACGTCTCCGCTCCGCGCTGCTCGATTCCGTCACCCACGACCTGCGCACGCCGCTCACCGCCATTCGCGCCGCCGCTACCACGCTCGCCAGCGCACCCGATCTCGCCGAATGCCGCGCGCACCGAACTCGTCGCTGTCGTCGATCGAAGAAAGCGCGCGCCTCAATCGCCTCATCGGCCAGGCCGTCGAAATGGCGCAGCTCGATGCGGCCGCCGTCCAAATCAATTCCGAGCCGCAGAACGTCCGCGAGCTCATCGAAATGACGGTGGAAGAAATGCGGCCCGTCCTCCGCGATCGCCCCATCGATCTCGAAATCGCCGCGGATCTGCTCCGCATATCTCCATGGATCGCTCGCTCGTCCATCGCGTCCTCCGCCACATCCTCGAAAACGCAGCGCGCTATTCGCCCGCCGGTTCGCCCATCATCATCGGCGCATCGCGTCGCGACGATCGGCTTCTCATCACCGTCGCCGATCGCGGCCCGGGCATCGACGTCGGCGAGCAGCCCTTCGTCTTCGATAAATTCTTCCGCGGCCGCAAACAGCAGTCGCAGGTCGGCCGGTACCGGCATGGGTCTCGCCATCGCCCGCGCCATCGTCGAAGCCCACGGCGGCGGCATCGAGCTCGCCAGCCGCGCCGGAGAAGGCACGCGCTTCACCTTCTGGCTCCCGCTGGTTGTCGCCGTCTAAATCGTTTGAGTAAGATGGTTCACGCTATGACTTCGCGTCGAACCTTTCTCCGCAATTCCGCCGCACTGCTCCCCGCCCTCGCTCTGGCCGGAACTACGCACTGGGCTGCCGCGGATCACATCCCGCTCGGCGTTCAGCTCTACACCGTTCGCAAAGAGGCCGCAGCAGGATCTCCCGCGCGTCCTCGAGCAAATCGCCCGCATCGGCTATCAGGAGGTCGAAGCCTACGACGACCTCTACACCAATCCCGCCGCAACGCTGCAGCCACATCATCGTCGACGCCGGCCTCACCGTCCCCAGCGCGCACTTCGGCTACAACGATCTCGACGCGCATTTCAATTACGCAAAAGAGCTCGGCGTCTCATGGATGGTCTGCTCCGTGATCGACCCGTCGCTGTGGGGTTCCGCGCAGGGCTTCGCGACCGCGGCCAAACAATTCAACGACTGGGGACAGCGCGCCAAAGATCTCGGCTTGCGCTTCGCCTTCCACAATCACGATTACGAATTTCGCCCGTTCTCCACCGAGCAAGCCGGCAAAACCGGCTACGACGTCCTGCTCGAATCGACGGACCCGAATCTCGTCTTCTTCGAAGTCGATTGCTACTGGGTCGCGCAGGCCGGCATCGATCCCGTCACGCTGCTCCGCCGCCTCGGCCCGCGCCTCAAAATGCTGCACCTCAAAGATCGCAAAGCCGGATTCCCGCCGTCCTTCGTCATGAACCAGGACTCCGCGCACTTCGTCCCCGTAGGCAGCGGCACGCTCGACTGGAAAGCGATTCTCGCGGAAGGGAAGCGCCTCGGCGTCGAACACTACTTCGTCGAGCAGGACCAAACCGCCATCCCACCCATCGACGCGCTGCGCAAAAGCTACGAATACCTGAGCCGAATCATGTAGTACAGGAGCCCGGGTGCCCCATTCAAGCCCGGTGTTGGCTTGACTGGACTCCCGCGAAGCGCGACTGCTTTTGTCTGACTAGTCCCCAGTCCCTGGTCCCCAGTCCCCAGAACCTACCCCTCCGACACCACCGGATTCACCAACATCCCCAGCCCCTCAATCCTCACCGCCACCGTCTCCCCCGGCACCAGCCAACGCTGCGGCTTCCGCCCCAGCCCCACGCCCTGCGGCGTTCCCGTGCTGATCACGTCGCCCGCCTCCAGCGGCGTGATCGACGAAATATACTCAATCAGCTCCGGAATCCTGAAAATTAATTCGCGCGTGTTCGAGTGCTGCAACTCCTCGCCGTCAATGCTCAGCCGAATATCCAGCGCATGCGGATCGGCAATCGCATCCGCCGTCACAATCGCCGGCCCCATCGGGCAAAACGTCGGAAAGCTCTTCCCCAGCGTCCACTGCGACGTCGCCAGTTGCACATCGCGCGCGCTCACGTCGTTCAAAATCGTGTAGCCGAACACGTGCTCCTTCCACGCCTCCGCCGCAATGCCAAACCCACCCTTGCCGATCACCACCGCCAGCTCCGCCTCATAATCCGGCTGCTTCGAATTCTTCGGCAGCACAATCGGCGCATCCGGCCCCACAATCGCCGACGCCAGCTTCAAAAACACCGTCGGCACTGCTGGAATCTCCATCTTCGACTCGATCGCGTGGTCGCGATAATTCAGCCCAATGCAAAAAATCCGCGGCGGATTCTCAATCGGCGCCAGCAGCGTCGCCACATCCAGCGGCACCTTGCGCCCCTCCGGCACGGCTTTCCCGCCGCCCGCAATCAGCTCCAGCACGCTTTCAAATTTCTGCTCGGAGAGGTCGATAATCCCATCCTCCAGCAGAATCCCAGGACGCGGATTCCCGTCCACCAGACAAAACGTAACAATCTTCATGCCATTTCCTTCCATACCGGACCATCCGGGAATTGATACTGCTCCAGCGTCTCCGCTTTAATCTCGCTGCTGTACCCCGCCTGCTCCGGCAGCAGATACCGCCCGCGCCGCATTCGCACCGGATCGACAAAATGCTCGTGCAGATGATCCACAAACTCGGTTACGCGATCTTCCAGCGTCGCCGACACGCGCAAATAATCGAACGCCGACAGATGCTGCACCATCTCGCACAGCCCCACGCCACCCGCATGCGGACACACCGGAACCCCAAACTTCGCCGCCATCAAAACTACCGCCAGATTCTCATTCACGCCCGCCAGCCGGCAGCTGTCAATCTGGCACACGTCAATCGCCTCCGCCTGCAGCAGTTGCTTGAACATCACGCGATTCTGGCAGTGTTCCCCGGTCGCAATCCGCACGCCCGTCTCGCGCCGGATGCGCGCATGCCCCAGCACATCGTCCGGACTCGTCGGCTCCTCCATCCACCACAAATCCACCTCGGCCAACTGCCGCGTCCGCGCAGATCGCTTCTTCCACGTCCCATTTCTGATTCGCATCCACCATCAGCTTCGCATCCGGCCCAATCTTCTCCCGCACCAGCCGCGCTCGCCGCAGATCTTCTGCCGCATCGCCGCCCACCTTCAGCTTGAAGTGCGTCCACCCCTCGGCCAGCGCTTCGTGCGCCAGCCGCTCAATCTTCGCATCGCTGTACCCAAACCACCCCACGCTCGTGGTGTACGCCGGATAACCATCACGCTCGCAGCGTCGCCAGCCGATCCGCCATGCCGCGCTCGCTCCCGCGCAGCATCTCCAGCGCCTCTTCCGGCCGCAGCGCATCGGTGATGTAGCGAAAATCAATCGCGCTCACCAGCTGTTCCGCCGGCATCTCCGCCAGCAGCTTGCCACAGCGGCTTCTTCTCCGCGCGCGCCCACAGATCCCACACCGCATTCAGCAGCGCCGCCGCTGCCAAATGCACCACGCCCTTCTCCGGACCCAGCCAGCGATACTGCGTATCCCCGGTTACTTCGCGAAAAAATCCGGCAAAATCCTGCGTGATCGAATCCAGCGTCCGCCCCACCGCAAACCGCGCCAGATACTGCAACGCCTGCACGCACAAATCCGTTCCGCGCCCCAGCGTGAACGTGATTCCATACCCGCGCAGCTCGCTGTTCGTCTCCAGCACGCAATACGCCGCCGAATAATCCGGATCCTTGTTCACCGCGTCCGACCCAATCGCCTCCCGCGAAGTAGGGAAGCGCAAATCAATCGCACGCGCGCCGGTAATCTTCAACTCACTCATCGTTCTCCCAATTTGCAGATAGCTGGTAGCCAGTGGCTGGTAGCTGGTCGCAAGTCTGCTTTGCGACCGGCCACCAGCTACCGCTTACTCCGGCAATTCCACCCCATCCCGCTCGCTCGACAAATACGCCGCCTCCACCGTCCGCATCGTATCCATCGCGGACTCCACACTCGTCGGCAACTCCGTCGTCTCGCCCGCCACAAACGCCTGCAGCGATCCCATCGACCCCATAAACGCATCCGGAAACCAATTGCCGGAGCAGGGAAGCGACGTCCATGCCTCGCCTCTGCTGCGCGAGCCGCAGTTCGTCCGGCCGTCCCGCCGGATAATCCAGATTCACGCCCATCGTCGCCACCATCGCACCTGCGTTGCCTTCCCACCGCACCTGGCTGATCTGATCGCCGCAAAGTCGTTGCCGTGATTCGTCGCAATATACACGCGCTTCCACTCGCCGTAATCCAGCACGATCACGCTCTTCGTCGCCGCCAGCCCCGGCGTCCGCGGATTCCTCACCGTCTTGGCCAGCACCTTCTGCGGATTCCCAAACCACGCCCGCACCAGATCGATGTAGTGAATGCTGTGGTACAGAATCTCCAGCCGCGGCGCCGTCGCCAGAAATTTCCAAATGTCCCACGGCATAAAAACATTCACCAGCACTTCCATGTCGTGGACATTCGCCCAGCACCCCCGCATCCGCCAGCTTCCGCGCCGCCATCATCGCGGGAGCCCAGCGCAGCTGGAAATTCACTGCCGCCGTCAGCCGCTTCTCGCGGCAGATTTTCAAAATCGTGCGCGCCTGCTCCAGCGTCTCGCCCATCGGTTTCTGGATCAGCACCGCCGCCCCATCCGGCAGCCCCGGCAAAATGTCCGCAATCTTCGTTGCCGGCACCGCAATATCGAAAATCACCTCCCGCGGCGACTGCTCGAATCGCCTCCTCCAGCGACCGCGTCGCCAGCCCAATCCCAAACTGCTGCGCCAGCCCCTGCGCCCGCTCCAAATCCAGATCCACAATCGCAGCCACCGGAAATCCAGCCTTCGCGTACGCCGGCAAATGCGCGTCGTGCACAATGCTGCCCGCGCCAATGTTGATGATGGGCCGCGGCTGCCGCGGCTTCGGCGCCGTTACGCTCGCCAAAATTTCAGAAATGTCTACTCGTCGCCATAACCCCTCAACGTGCGCGTCCCGCCGCACGCTCCCGTTCCCGCAACAAAGAAAACAATAGAACAATTCCCGTCGGGAAGTATCCGCACGTCCACCGTGCTACCATTTTCCGTCGATGGAAACCGCGCGCTCAGCGCGTGCGCATTGCACGCGCGTGTCAATCCTTCCACCGTCACGAGGGAATCTTTCATGCGATCGATCAGCTTCCGCACCCTGGCCATTCTCGTCCTTCTCTTCGCAATGTATCCGTTTGCAGGCCGCGCGCTCGATAACGGCCTCGCCCGCACGCCGCCCATGGGCTGGAACAGCTGGAACAAATTCGCCTGCAACGGCCTCAACGAGAAAGTCATCCGCGAAACCGCTGACACCATCGCCAGCAACGGCATGAAGGACGCCGGCTACGAATACGTCAATCTCGACGACTGCTGGCAGGTCAGCCGCGACGCCAACGGCAACATCGTCGCCGACGCCACCAAATTTCCCTCCGGCATCAAAGCCCTCGCCGACTACGTCCACAGCAAAGGCCTCAAGTTCGGCCTCTACACCGACGTCGGCACCAAAACCTGCGCCGGCCGTCCCGGCAGCATGGGCCACGAATATCAGGACGCGAAGCAGTGGGCCGCGTGGGGCGTCGACTACGTCAAGGTCGACTGGTGCAACACCCTCCCCGGCCAGTCCGCCGAATCCTCCTACACCCTCATGCGCAACGCCATCCTCGCCTCCGGCCGCCCCATGGTCTTCAGCATCTGCGAGTGGGGATCGAATAAGCCCTGGCTCTGGGCCGGGCCCGTCGGCAACCTGTGGCGCGCCACCGGCGACATTCAGGATTGCTGGGACTGCAAAAAGCAGTGGGGCGGCAATGGCGTCGTGCAGATTCTCGACCTCATGGACGGCCTGCAAACCTACTCCGGCCCCGGCCACTGGAACGATCCGGACATGCTCGAAGTTGGCAACGGCGGCATGACCACCGGCGAAGATCGCGCGCACTTCAGCATGTGGGCGCTCTTCTCCGCGCCGCTGCTCGTCGGCAACGACGTCGCGCACATGTCCGCCGACACGCAAATCCATCCTGCTCAACAAAGACGTCATCGCCATCGATCAGGATCCCCTCGGCGTCCAGGGCCATCGCGTGAAGAAAGACGGCGACCTCGAAGTCTGGTCCAAGCAACTCGCCGATGGCGGACGCGCCGTGGTTCTCCTCAATCGCAGCGCCGCCGCAGCGCCGATCAACGTAGCGTGGACCGACATCGGCTACCCCAACTCCGTCACCGCGACGGTCCGCGATCTCTGGTCCAAACAAACCGCAGCGGGACAAAAAGGCAGCTACTCCGCCCAGGTCCCCAGCCACGGCGCCGTCATGGTCACGGTCATGCCGTAAGAGGCACCGCCATCGTTACAAATAGTCTCTGCTGCCACTCCCGGTTGCTCAGGACCCCATGCCCGGTGCGCCGCGAGTACACTCGATTCGGTACACGCTGGAGGTATCCGATCCCGGTGCGATCCGTCTAACCCGCAAAGGTTGAGGACCCGGTCCGGAGCGCCGTGATGCAGCGGCGAAGGGAGTGTCCGATGCGCAAGTCCGTGTTCGTTGTGGTGCTGACGTTAGCCACCGTGGTCGTCACGGCTCCGGCGAAGACGAAGAAAAAGGCGTCCCTGTCGCAGTTGCTCTGCCAGGCACGCTATGTTTCCGTCGAGACGTTCGAAGGCGCGCCGGATGCGAACCTCGCCCGCCAGTATCCGCTGGACTACGACGCCGCGGTGGGCGTGCAGCAGCGCATCCAGAAGTGGGGGCGCTACACCCTCGTCAATGAGAATCAGCAGGCAGACCTGGTTCTCGTCGTCTGGCGAGCACGGCCTCAGGGAAATCGTCTGCCCGGCCCAACCCAGATGCCTCCTGTGCGCGGTCCGCAAATCCCCGATCCCGGCGCCGGGCAGGATCCCCAGGGCATACCCGGTCAGAATCCAGGCGGAATGGGCGGACCCGACGGAGTCGGCGTCTCGAACGGCGGCCGCGGTGTCGCCACCTATCCGCCCACCGACGAGTTGGCGGTCTATCAGCCCCAGAGCGACGAAAGCCTTCAGTCCTCGCTCTGGAAGAAATCCGACAAGGACGGCCTCAAAGATCCCAACATGACCCTCTTCGGCGACTTCTCCGACGCGGTCGACGAAGGCTGTTCCAATACGACAGGAACTCCGCAGTAGTTGAAGCGACTATCCTGAAGTCAGCTCGCAACGCATGGAGATTCCCCTGGACGCGAAAACCGATTACGCCGGCTGCGAAGTCGGCTATGACCTTCCCGCGCTGCCCGGCATGGACGAGGCGGATATCCAAACGCCGTGCCTCGTCCTCGACCTCGACGCCCTCGAACGCAACATCCGCAAAATGGGTGACTACGCCAAGGCGCATGGCATGCGCCACCGCAGCCACGGCAAGATGCACAAATCGGTGGACGTCCAAAAACTCCAGGAGAGCTTCGGAGGCGCTGCCGGCGTCTGCTGCCAAAAGGTTTCCGAGGCCGAAGTTTTTGCCCGCGGAGGCATCCGCGACATCCTCGTCTCGAACGAAGTCCGCGATCCGTTCAAGATCGATCGCCTTGCGCGTCTGCCGAAGTACGGTGCGCGCATCACCGTCTGCGTCGATGACATTGCGAACGTCGGCGACCTTGCAGCCGCCGCACAAAGACACGGCACCACCCTCGAATGTCTCGTTGAAATTGAATGCGGCGGACGCCGCTGCGGTGTCGAGACGCCCGCAGCCGCCGTTGCCATTGCCCAGGCCATCCATGCCGCGCCGGGCCTCCAATTCTCCGGCCTCCAGGCCTATCAGGGCGCCATGCAGCACCTTGAAACCTGGGACCAGCGCAAAGCCAAACTCGATGCCGCCATCCTCCAGGTCAAAGCGGTCGTCGAAGCTCTCGAATCAGTCGGACTCAAAGCGGAAATCATCTCCGGCGGCGGCACCGGCTCTTATGCTTTCGAATCCACTTCAGGCGTCTACAACGAGCTGCAATGCGGCAGCTACGCCTTCATGGATGCCGATTACGGCCGCATCCGGGACAAAGCAGGCAACCGCCTCGACCGCGGCGAATGGGAAAACGCGCTCTTCGTCCTCACCTCGGTCATGAGCCACGCCAAACCCGATCTCGCGGTCTGCGATGCGGGCCTCAAGGTGCTCTCTGTCGACAGCGGCCTGCCCGTCGTCTACGGCCGCGACGATGTCAGCTACATCAATGCGTCCGACGAGCATGGCGTCCTCTCGGACAAGCAAGGCGTTCTCCGTGTCAACGAAAAACTAAAGCTCGTTCCCGGCCACTGCGACCCCACCTGCAATCTGCATGACTGGTACGTCGGCGTGCGCAACGGCAAGGTCGAAGTAGTGTGGCCGGTCTCCGCGCGCGGCAAAAGCTATTAACGCTCGCCCACCGGCCTGGCCGATAGGATCTGCTCCAGATGATCGGCCGATCCCGGCACGCGAACCAGATGCGGAAACTTCAGCCCGCCGTTGTAGTCCACCGTGTAGAGCCCGGTCACGCCATCGCCGCTCGCCTCCATCTGCAGCGGCTTTCCGCTCTTCTGTGCAAGGGCAATTTCACTCCGCAACACTGCCGTGCTGTAAGGCTGCCCATCGATGGAAACAAGCTTCATCCCCGGCGCAATCCCCGCCTTGAATGTTGGCCCATTCCATAACACGTCTTCCACGTTGCCCCCGTTACTGAGAAACAAGCCGACCGAGAACATCGCATTCACGCCTTTGCTGCTCAGTTCGCCCTCACCCACCTTCTCCAGCGCCTGCTGATACTCCGAAGGCTGGTCGGTATAAACCAGTCGCCAGCCGCTGGCTTCAAGGCCGGAGAGCAGCGGCACCTGCTCGCCCACGCCATCCAGCCAGGTATGCAGAAAGCTCGCCCAGTCATTCGGCTGCACCGCGTTGAGCGCAGTCACAATGTCGTTGAAGGTGTACGTATGGGTGACAAAACTGCCATTGTCGACGCTAAAAAAACGCTGAGCAAAATCGTCAATCGAGCGTTGCCCATGACTTAATGTCCGAATCTTCATGTCCACGGCGAGCCATAGCAGTTGCCCTTCGCGATAGAAGTCGGTTTGCCGCCGCCAGTTCGACCACGCGCTGGGTGAGCCATAAACCAGCTGCGCCGCCACGGTCGTGTCAATCAGCGGACGCCACGCGCGACCGCTCCGGTAGGCCATCGACGCCGCGCGGTAAGCGACCGCCTCGCGCCATGTCTCCGGCGACCACAAGCCGCTGCGCACCGTCAACATGTCGCCCAGATAAACCGTCAGCCCTTCATACACCCACAGCATCTGCGCATGCTCGGGGCGCTCGAAGTCGGGCTGCCACAACTCCGCCGGACGCATAAATTTTCCGTTCCACGAGTGCGTGTATTCATGCGGCAACAGCGACGCATCCAGCATGAAGTGGTCAGGGTCGGCAAACATCTTCGAGCCACTGCGCGCGCGGTCGTCGCTGGACTGGTGATGCTCCAGTCCACCCCGCGAAACGTAATCGCTCAACGTCAGCAGGAAGTGATAGTCCTCATAGTGATGAGAGTGAAACAGCGCCTGCGCCTGCTTCACCAGATCGCGATAGCCCGCGAGTTGCGCATCGGAAATTTCAATGGCGCTCGCGTCATCGCCAACCAAATCCAGATAACGATGCACCGGTGAGACCGCCGGCGTGACATCGATCTCCCGGAAATACTTCCCGGCAATCACCGGTGAATCCACCAGCGTGTTAAACGGCACCGGCTTGAACGTGATGCGTCCGCCGTTGCGTTCTTCTGTCGTCAGCGCGCTCGCGTACCGCCAGTCGGCCGGGATCTCCAGCGTCGGCTTATACGTCAGCATTTTGGTCGGATATCCGGCTTGGTACAGCGCGACCTCGTTCCACGCCAGCCCCATCAGATTGGGCGTGATCCGGTCCGGCGCCGGAAATTGAAATGTGATGTCGAGCCGGTCCACGCCCTTCGGTACCGTCAGATGGAAGGTGAACATGTCCACTTCGTCGCGGTGCCACGCAATCCGTTGGCCGCCGCCGCTGATCGCGAGGCCCATCATGTCGCCGATCGGCCCGTCCGGTGCATGATCCCCAGGGGTGAACTTCGGATAGTAGAGCGTCAGAGCGCCCGGCCGGACCGGCATCACCTCGTCCACATACAGAAGCTGTTGCTCCGGCTTCGGCAACCGCACCGTTAACGTCACCGGTCCCGCGGGAGCGTTCACAGCCGTCTGCCCCACGCAGGGCAAGGACCCCGCCAGCGCAACCACACCCAGCAGCAATGACGATCGATTCATCCGGAATATCCTCTGGAGAAGGGTATTTTTGACAAGACTAAACTTACGCTACGCACGCGCCTGAGCGCCATCTGTGCTGATTTCCCGCGAAGAATCGCGCCTTCTCCATTGACCCCGCCCACGGGTTCCCGTAAACTTAGTGTTTGCGGCGGATGCGCAGATTGCGACCCTCCTGCCTGCATCCATTGCGAAAGAGAGATTTGAATCATCCATGGCGAACCATGTTTCCTCGCTCAAGCGCGCCCGTCAGACCGTTACCAAGACCGCGGTGAACCGTTCCAACCGCAGCAGCTTCCGTTCTTCCCTCCGCTCGCTGCGCGAGGCTATCCAGACGGGCGACCCCAAGGCCGCCGGCGAACAGTATCGTGCCACCGTCTCCGCTATCGACAAAGGCGTGCAGAAGGGCGTCATCCACAAGAACACCGCCTCCCGCTACAAGAGCCGCCTCAATGCCCGCGTCAAAGCCGTAGGCGCAAAGAAGTCCGCCTAAAATCGGCACCAACCTCCGCACCAAAGTCCGATTCGAGGAGGGGTATACCGGACTTCTTACCAGCTGGCAGGATGACGTGGCCTTCGAACGAAAAATCGTCCCTCGGCACCTTACCGTTCAGGGAAACGGGTTGGGCGGCCCGATGGTGACGGCTGAGATAGCGGTGGAGCCGGCCGTGAAGACCGATGCGGCGATTTTCAAGGTCGGTGGCGATGAGGCGCGCCCGGGCATGACACTTCGCCCGTATGTCCAGACCGAATTCGATCTCCCGCCCGCAATCCATTTTGAGACGCCAGGCTCTTGGGCGACGACGACGACTTTACCGGTTGGCGTGAACGTCTCAGCAATGGGAATCGTTGACCGCGACGGCACAACCCGCGAAATTGAAGTCGGCGCCATTCGCGTCTACGGGCAGCCCCCGTCTAGCGCGCAGATGGCGGGCGTAATGCAAGCCGCACGGGTCTTGGTCAAATCAATGTGGAAGGACCGCTTTCACCCCGCGCTCGTCGATGGGGATCCATGCCAATACGTCTTCTCGGTCGAGATCTCCAAAGGCGGCGACGATGTAACCGGCTTGCAATAGTGGCGCAGCACCGCGCCACCATTGCTCCTTGCTCAGGCTCTTCCCGGACTGCTTCATCGCTGACCGTCCCACCGCTGACAGTCCCATCGCTGCCCCTGGCAACGAAGTAATTTCCTCCCGGCCGAAGATTACTTACTCGCTTCAGTAACCACCGATTGCTCCCCGCACCCCCCGCGGATTACCCTCATCCTGTGATTCCCGAGCTCCGCCAATCCTTCAACAGCCAATTTCGGCCCGACGCCTTCCGCGGCCTGCTCCATTCTCTCGACGCCGTCACCCGCACCCACGTCTCCTTCGCTATTGCGGAAACCCCCTGCTTCTTCCCGCAATCTCTGCTCGAAGAAATGGCCGCCATTGGCGCTGAACTCACCGAGCGCCTCGTCGACGATCCCGCTTACATGGCCCGCTCCCTCGCTGCCATTCCTGAAGCCTGGCGCGCCGCCGATCAGGACGCGCACCCCCACTTCCTCACCGCTGACTTCGGCCTCGTCCGCGAAGCCGACGGCCGCCTCACTCCGCGCCTTGTTGAAATGCAGGCCTTCCCCTCCGTCTACGGATTTCAGTGGGTCCTCAACGAAGCCTATCGCGCCACCTTCACCCTCGACCCGTCGCTCCACTCCGTCCTCGGCGGCCTCGATGAATCCGCCTACTGGAAGCTCCTCCACCGCGTCATCGTCGCTGATCACGATCCCGACCAAGTCGTCCTCGCCGACGTCGACCCCGCCGCGCAAAAGACCCTGCCCGACTTCAACGTCACTGCCGACCGACTCGGCATCCGCATCGTCGACATCGCCAATATCGAGCCAGCGAGACCGCCCCAGCGGTCCACCCCGTCTCTGCTATCGCGACGGACGCCGCCTCGTTCCCATTCGGCGCATTTACAACCGCGCCATCGCTGACGAGCTCGTCCGCAAGCAAATCCATCTTCGCTTCGACTACCGCGAGTCCTTCGACGTCGAATGGGCCGGCCATCCCAACTGGTATTTCCACGTCAGCAAATTCTCGCTGCCCTGGCTTGACCACCCCGCCGTCCCCCCAGCCGTCTTCCTCAGCGACTGGTTTGCCGGGAAGCACCGCGATCGCCTTCCGGGAGATCGCAATGACTGGATCCTCAAGCCCCTCTACTCCTTCGCCGGGCAGGGTATCCACTTCGCTCCTACCGACGAAATGCTCGCCGCCATCCCTCCGAATCAGCGCGAGCAGTACCTCCTCCAGCAGCGTGTTTCCTTTGAACCCGTCATCGATACCCCCGCCGGCCCCACCAACGCCGAAATCCGTATCCTCTATGTCTGGCCCGACCATGGTGACCTAACCCCGCTCACCTGTCTCGTCCGCCTCGGCCGGGGCAAAATGATGGGAGTCGACCACAACCGTGGCCAGTCCTGGGTTGGCGCCTCGTCCGCCCTTTTTCCATCTAAATAACTGATCCTAAACATGAATTAGGCGAATCCGGTGCACATCCGCATCCCCCAAAAGGGTGTTACCTGCCCCTTTTTGGTCATTGCCCGGCATTCATTCTGGGTTTACAAATGAAGTCGCGCGTGTAAACTTTGGTAATTAGTTATTGCTCTACTTTGCGGGTACTGTAGGAAAGACGTTTGGAGTAAGACCTATGGAATTCGCAGTCTGTCCCGCTTCCGGTGTCGAAGACGGCCGCTCTCTCCGGGGTTCGGTCCGCTACCCGATTCACCTGCGTGTAACTTTGCTGTGCGACGGCCAGGAAAGCGAGGCCGTTACTGTGGACCTCTCCGCCAGTGGTGTGCTGCTCCGCCTCAATGAGCCGCTGCCGGTCGGCAAATATATCGAGTTCCTGCTGGAAATTCCTGCCGGCTCGATGGGCATATCCGTAACCGCCGCGGTGCACGGTTCGGGTCGCATCGTTCGCTCGTACTGGAAGCATGGGCAGCCGTTTGCAGCTGCTGTCATCGACGATTACCGATTTCAATAAGCGAGACCAAACACGAATTTATGACGCAATCTAACGGACACAGCAACGGCGACGCCCACCAGCTCGCACCGCTCTCGCCCCATGTTCAGGTCATCCTTGCCGATTCCCAGGCGATCTATCGCGTTGGCATGCGCAAGGTCTTCGGTCCTGAATCTGGTATCTCCGTTGCAGCTGAAGCTGACACCCTTACGGCCCTGCAGGACATTGTGCAGCGCCACCCCGCTGACGTGCTCCTCCTCGAAGGCGCCATGATCACCGGCACTGCCAACGCCGTGCCCTCCATCGTGCGTCACGCTCCCCATCTCAAAGTCATCGTCCAGGCCGCCTCCACCGATGAGGCGCACACCGTCGACCTCTACCGCCGCGGCGTTCGTGGCATCATTCCCCGCTCGATCTCACCGGACCTGCTCATCAAGTGCGTCCGCAAAATTGCCGCCGGCGAAACCTGGATCGACAACCAGTCCATCAACTGGGTCATTGAGGCGTACCGCTCCCAGGCCACTTCGCTCGTCAACCCGCGCAATCAACCCCGCCTCAACCAGAAAGAGATGCTCATCATCGCGGGCATCACCCAGGGCAAGCGCAACAAGGAAATTGCCTACCAGCTCGGCACCACCGAGCAGGTCGTCAAAAACTATCTCCGCAAAATCTATGACAAGCTGGGCGTCTCCGACCGGCTCGAGCTGGCCCTCTATTGCCTCCATCATCAGCTCCACAAGCGCGCTGCGGAAATGGATACGCAAGCCATGGAAGTAGCTGCCGCCGCCGCCGCCACAACGTAGCACCCAGCCCTTCCCAAAACGAAAAGCCGGACCCCCAAAGGTCCGGCTTTTTCTTCGTGCACCCCCGCCTCAGGCAGCGATGACGTTTGCGATTGCAACTCATCCGCTATCGCCCCCATCTACCTTGCTGTTGTTCAGCCGGTGGGCCGTGGTTCCTCAAAAAGACACAATGCGTAACTGGGACCCAACGTCGATCCCCTCTCCGATTCCTGCGAGGCTCACATTCCGTGAATAATCCTGTCGCGCATCTCCGATCCTGGTCGCTCATCGCCGTATTGGCCTGTGCTTTCAGCCCCGGCGCCCATGCGGATCCGATCCTTGTCCGCCATACCGAAGGAACTATGCACGGCTTTCTCGAAATGCGTTCGGACGACGGCCGCGTGGTCGCTTCAGGACAATTCGTTCAGGTTTCCCATGGCGGCGTGCTCACCTCACGCACGCTCTACCATTTCAAAGATGGTTCCGTCGACGATGAAACCACCGTTTACTCGCAACGCCACAGCTTCCAGCTCATCACCGACCACCATATTCAGAAGGGTCCTTCCTTTCCTCATCCCATGGATGTCCTGATCGACACGCGCAGCGGCCAGGTCACCATCCGTTCCACAGACAAAAATGGAAAAGAGGAAGTGAAAAGCGATCACCTTGACCTTCCGCCGGACCTTGCGAACGGGATTGTTCCTCAGCTGTTGGAAAACATCCAGCCCGGCGGTCCGCAGACGGAAGTTTCCATGCTGGTGGCATCGCCTAAGCCGCGGCTGGTGAAACTCGCCATCTCTTCGTTTGGCGAACAGACCTGTTCGGTAGCCGGTTTTCCTCTGAAGACGATCCAATTTGAGATCAAAATCGAACTCGGCGGAGTGGCAGGAGTTGTAGCGCCGGTCGTCGGCAAGCAGCCCCCGAACATTCAGCTTTGGGTCACCAGCGGCCCCGCCCCGGCCTTTGTCAAAGAGCAAGGGCCCATCTATCCGGAAGGCCCCATCATGACGATTCAGCTGGCCAGCCCCGTTTGGCCTGACGCGCCCAAATCCGCTCGATAGAAAATCTCCGCCGACAAGGCTCCGGCCATGACGCGAATCTGCATATCGCTACGCCCCATTCGGGTCGACCCTTGCGTGAACTTGCAGTGAGTTGGGCGCTTGCTCAGATTGCGTGGATCAGCAGCAGCCCGGCGAAAACCATCACCGCGCAGGTCACGCCGTGCACGCAGAACGCTGTCCCCTTGCGCCCGCCCGATCCCAGCACGTTGGACATGTCCCCGAAAGGGATGATCGCGAAAACCAGCAGAACGATCCCTACGGTCCGGCTGTCCGTGGCCACCATCAGGGTCAGCACCGTCAGTCCGGATGCAATGTCCCGAATTCCTTTCAGGCGGAGCCACGCGCGCGTGTCAGCATCGGGCGAAGGCGGCTTGAGACCGAATCCGCCCAGAATTCGTTCGGGCGACGCAAGGTAGAAACCGCCGATCACAATGATCCCAACAGAAATGAGAACGGCAAGAGCGAGGGGAAAAGTGGAGTGCATTAAAACCTCTCTTTGGTACAGAAGCTAGCATCGCTAGATAAGATGCGCGCCTTTGTGCCGAAGATTCGTAGAAGTTCTAGCATTGCTATATTCTCTGGGATATGGAAGCGATGCAGAAACCAAGCCGAATTGCCGAACGAAAATTGCGGGACAAGCAGGCTCGCCGGGCGAGCATCATCCGTGCCGCACGCCGGATCGCAGAGCTGGAAGGCTGGTCCAATGTCACGGTCCGGCGGCTGTCCGACGAGATATCGTATAGCCAGCCTGTTCTTTACGCTCATTTCGGAAGTCGCGACGGGATCCTTACCGCCGTTGCGATCGAAGGATTCCAGGAGCTGGGCATGGCCATGGAGAAGGCGCGGAAACGGGTCAAAAGTGGAAATGCGGTCGAATCCGTCGCAAACGCCTATCTGGAATTTGCAGCGTCTTTACCTGCTTTGTATGAGGCGATGTTTTCGCTCAGCCTGAGCGTCCCGTTCGGCGACCCGGCAACGCCTTCCGAACTGCGATTCGCATTTTCCCAGATCCTGGAGCTCTTTCAGGAGCAGAGTTCGAACCCCGAGGTCCTCGCTGAGCTGTTTTGGGCAAGCCTCCATGGCATCGCCGAACTGACAAGAACAAAGCGATTCCCACCCACCCGCCGGAAAGAGCGCGTTCGGACGCTCGTGGGCCTCTTCAGCATTCCCAGGGAACACCCGGCACCAGTGCGGAAGGCGAGACGATAGCGTGCATTCAACGAGGTGAATCTTCCGCGGGCGCCGGCGGCGAAAAGGGATGAGCGCCGGGCCGGATCATCGTGTCAAACCTCGATAACGCGGCCACCAGCTACCATCTGCCTGCCACCCGCTTGCCCTGGCGGGTGGCCCATTCAAGCCCGGGTTTGGCTTGAGTAGGTAAGCTGGTCGCGCAGCCCTATCATGGTTCCAGCACAAAACCCTGAGCGCAGCCAAAAGTACGCTTGCTGCTCTCGTGCACTCACAACGGACAACTGCTAGCCAACCCCCATGCACATCGACCTGAAATCCGCCCTCTCGCACCTGCCGCTCCCCGCCACGGCAACGTGGCCAGAGGGCGTCTGGGACAAGACGGTTTTCACGCACGGCACCATGTCTGCCATCGTTTTCACGCCGCGTGGCCGGGATTATCAAACCACGCACTCGCAGGATGAACTGTACATCGTGGTGAAGGGAACTGAAATTCTCACCATCGAGGACACCCCGCATCCCTTCAGGGAAGGAGACGTGCTGTTCGTCTCCGCCGGAATGGGTTTGGCAAGTAATCTTGGCCCACTTGTGGCAGTTAACTCTGGCCCATCTGTGGCAGTT
>CAWFNL010000020.1:0-78141 GCA_963817165.1 uncultured Acidobacteriaceae bacterium
TTCCAGCCGAACGTACTGCGGATGAGGCCGTAGACTTCGGTCTCACCAGCACAAGTCGCCGGGGCGCCGCTAGAAAGGACGCCGGCATTCACGCATGAACTCGCAGGATCGTTCTGGTCCGACTTGAACAGCGAGATACTGAAGAAGTTGGTACCGTATGCCCAAGCGTCGAAATGGGTGAACGAATAAACGCTCTTTGCCGTTGTTCCGTTGATGGAGCCATTCGGCTGGACGGAATACACCCCGGGATCCGTGCCTTTCGGCATCCAAGAATAAGTCACCCGGTTATCTATCTACGAAAAAGAACGGCAGATCGATTATCGGCTTAACAGCCTTTGTAGGGAAGACTGAAGGCGAAGCGGGAACAGTCTGCTGCGCTTGCGTATTGCATCGGAGCAAGTGTAGCAAAGGACATCGCCATTACAGTTCGGCGAAAGCGATAGTGCATCAAGATACCCCCCAAGTTCATGCTTAACATCGGTTAAGGCGCCGATCGTTGCACACAGGGTTGGGTAAATATCTTTCAAAAAGCTGCTATGGAAGTATTTTATGCTTAAACTATTTTATGGAATGGCGATGCTCTTGGTGATAGCGAGTGCGTAGGCAACATTCTCGCATGCAACGGAGACAGCATCGTTATGTCCGCGTCGACCGATCTGGCAGTAATCATCGTCAGCAGTTCCACTGCTCGTAACCTTGAGTTCTATAGTGCTGTGGACCATACGCGCCTGAAGAAGATCGAAGGCCTCCTTGCCGAACCTCACGAGATCGCGCTCGACCCCACGCGCCGCCTTGCCTACATCACGCACACCTACCGTGCCGGAGCCTACGGCGAGCCCAACGAAAAGGCGCACGAGATCAGCATCATCGACGTCGATCGGCAGGAGATTACTGGCATCATCAACATCGCGCCCTACAAGGCACCTCACGACATTGAGTACGATCAGTTGCGTGACCTCCTATACGTCGGCGTCGAGGACATAGATGGTCGCAATGGGCTCGTCATGGTAGACCCGACCGAGCGCAAGGTCGTCGGCAACGTGCCGCTGTCGGCGCCCAACGCTCATTGGCTCGCGGTGACGCCCACCGGAAAGGTCTACGTCACCCATAAGGAAGCTGCCGGTCGTCTCGGCTATCGACCCTGCGGCGCGTGAGGTGGTGGCGACGATCCCTATGCCGGGCGGAGCCGAGGAGCTCGATGCTGACCCGAGCGGCGACTACGTCTATGTGGTGACGCCTAAGGTGAAATACGAAGTTGGTGCTCCTGGGCAAATCTTCCGCGTTCCGCTCCGCGACAGGCGATGTCGTCCCGCGCTTAGTAAAGATCGACACGCGTACTGACGAAATCGTGGGCGAGATTGAGTTCGACGACTACAATTCCGGAATTCGCGTCACCACTGATGGGCGAGTCCTCAGTTACCCGTATGCGCTTCCTTGATCGCGGTGTCGAAAGTCCTCCTGGCGCGGCGCGGGCTCTCCCGAACGGGGAACTCATCGTGGTGGATGGCAAGACAATGACTGTGCAGGGAAGGGTCGACGTCGGTCCTATGCCTATTACCGTTCGAGGTTCGGCGGATGCCTCAAGGGCGTGGGTGTCCAACCTAGGCAACGGTAAGGTGAGCGTCGTCGACCTGGCCGAGGTGCGGGTCATCGCGGAGCTCCACAACAATGTCGGTCGCGGCTACGGCGGGACGCACGGCCTCACATTTGTGCCGCCCGGCAAGGCGCCGCGTGCAGGCGGTCAAGCTGAGGCGGGAAGCGTGAATGAGCAAATTCTGATTGTTGGTGCGGGTCCCGTCGGGTTGTGGCTTGCGGCTGAGTTGCAGCTCGCTGGGGTACCAAGTTCGCATTGTCGAGCGGGACAGCTGAGCGCCGTCTGAACTCGAGGGCGTTCACGGTTCAGCCGCGCACCTTGGAGGTGCTGGCGATGCGTGGACGTGAGCAGCCCTTTCTCGATGACGGCTTGCCGATCCCCAGCAGTCATTTTGGAGCACTGACGGTTGGCTCGATTTTCGATCGCTCGATACGCGATTTCCGTTTGTGTTGATGCATCCTCAGTCCGAGACCGAGCGGAAGCTCGAGAACATAGCGCTTGAGCTTGGCGCTAGGATTGATCGCACTCATGCGGTAACCGCGGTGAGTCAGGATCCCGAATGCGAGAGCGAGGGTGGTAATTCCGTTATACTCGCCCCCGTTCACAATGCCGTGCTCCATGCACCGTCACAATGGGGGAATCACCAAGCATCTTATTCCCGCGGCGCCGTGCAGTCATGGCGTGCCATCCAATATGCTGGCGCGCGTTCGCGAAGCAATGGTTGACAGAGATGGAAACACGACCGCCGTAAATTAGCATGGCTTGAAGTGACAAATGTAACCAACGCAGAATGTGGAACTGAGCTTTGATTCGTTCGCGGGAGTGCCGCCTTGAGCTTTGCTTGAGGGGGCATGTGCTGTCGAAGGTCTAATCCATGAGAGAAAAGCGAAGACGAAGTAGCGCGTGTGGATTTGCCAACGCCGAAGTCGCAATTTCGAGTTTCGCCTTCTGTGGTTGGCCCGCATGAAGTTCGGCGCAGTTAAGATAGCGGACGCATTGGGCGGAATTAGCGTCCATACGGTACGCCAAGGAGATATTGTTCTCAAGAAGGGTACTGCCATTGGTACCGATGACATCGCCCGGCTGACGCGGGCCGGCTTCAGTGAAGTCGTCGTGGTGCGCCTCGAGGATGGCGATATATCCGAGGACGCCGCTGCAGCGAGCATCGCAGGGGCTCTGGCGGACAAGAGTGTCAACGTTGAGCGCTCCTTCACCGGGCGCGCGAATTGTTCGCGGCCCATCCAGGCGTTCTCATCGTTAACAGCGCCATCGTCAATCGACTCAATGCCGTTGACGAAGCGATCACAGTTGCAACTCTTCCCACCTTTAAGGCGGTAGTCGAGGGCGAGATGATTGCTACCGTGAAACTGATCCCATTCGGCGTCGCCGGGCAGTTGCGCGACGCCGCAGTAGCAGCCGCGAGCGGCCGCGCCTTGAAGATCGCATCTTACGAGAGATCAGAGAGTCGGAGTAGTCTCGACGCTGTTGCCTGGATTTTCGACGAAGGTAATAGATAAGACGCTGAGCGTCACCGCGAAACGCCTCGCGCCTGCGACCGCAAGAATTGTTTCTGAGCTTCGCGTGCCGCATGATGAACTGAGCCTGGCTGCTTCCATTGAGAATTTGCTTCGTCTCAAGGCCGAGCTAGTCATAGTGTTCGGCGCCTCCGCGGTCGCTGATCGACGGGATGTGATCCCCTCCGCAATCCAACACGTCGGGGGCTCCATTGAGCATTTCGGCATGCCGGTCGATCCCGGCAATCTGTTGCTTGTCGGCAAGATTGGAAGCGTGCCGGTGCTCGGCGCGCCGGGCTGTGCGCGTTCGCCTGCCGAGAACGGCTTTGACTGGGTACTGACGCGGCTGCTCGCCGGCATTCCGGTGACCCGTGCCGATCTTACCGGCATGGGAGTTGGCGGATTGCTGATGGAAATCGTAGCAAGGCCGCAGCCGCGCTTACATGTTGGCACCGAGGCAACCGTAAAGTAGCCGAGTGGGCTTGAACTCTTCAGCCTGAGAGTGCAACGGCAGCTGCGACTGCGGCGAATTGGTTCGAGGCATTCCTTCAAGTCAATTATTTCAGATCCATCGAATTGCCGGCACATCGAAGACGCATGTCAACAGGGCACCTATCAACGTTTCAGTTAAGATAGACGTGATGCCTTTGACTGCGGCGCTTCGAGACCGCCGCGATCACAGCGTCTGCGGTCTCGTTGCGTGACTGGTCATCGGACTTCGACAAAGACCTTGAAAAAAGTAGTCTATGCGTAAGCCGAATTGGAGGGGTCAGATGCCTTCGCCCGGCTTGTGATCCAGGCGATCACTGCTGTCATCAGGAAAAAGATCACGATGCTAGCGGCCATGACGGCGACGAACGCGCTGTCGAAAGCCGCTTTTGCCTGAGTTACCAATTTCACTGCTCCGTCGCCGGACATGTGCTCGGCGAGCAGTAATGCTTGATCGAGGCTATCTCTGGCGAGAGCAGGGTCATGAAGTCCCTGCGGTAGCACAAGAGTAGTTGCATAGACGAACGATAGGATGCTGCCCATGATGGCGATGCCAAGCACACCGCCGAGTTCAAAAGCGACGCTCTCGATCGAAGCGGCCATGCCGGCCTTGTCTTCCGGCGCGTTGATCATGATGGCGGTTGAGGCCGTCGCCGACCCTAAGCCTACGCCGAATCCAAATATGGCAAGGCTCACGACCTGCTCGACAATGCCGCTGTCACGGAAGATGGTGTAGCCGATGAGCCCAATCGCGGCGATGAGAAGACTCGCCCAGAGCGCCCGACCGACGCCTATCGTGTGCAGCACAAGTCCGCTGAGGGGACCTGCAATAAAGGAAGCGATCGAGATAGGCAGTATGAAAACGGCTGCGTAAAGCGGCGAATAGCCGATCACAAGCTGCAGACGCTGTGTGAGCGCGAGTTGTACGCCCATGCCCGCCACGGTCGCAACGAGTGCGGTAAGCGCGCCAGATGTAAAGCGCTCGTTTTTGAACAGCGCGAAGTCGATCATAGGGCTCGCCGAGCGGCTCTGCCGGCGAACAAACAGGACCCCAAACGTGAAGCCGATGCAGATCGCGAAAGCTGCGTCTAGCCATTTTGCGTCGGGCTTTGCGACTTCCATCAGTCCATAGAATAAGCTGACCATTGCGGCCACGGCGAGAAGTGAATTAACGGGATCAAGTTGCCTCGCCAAGTTGCCCTTTTCAGAGGGAATTGCGAGCGGAGTCAGGATAAGGGCGATTACCACCACGGGGACGTTGATGAGGAAGACAGAGCCCCACCAGAAATGGCCGAGCAAAACTCCGCCAATCAACGGACCGACCGCGAAACCACCGGAAAAGACCGAGGCCCAAATGCCGATTGCGAACGCGCGATCTTTGTCGGTCGTGAACGTTAGTCGCAGGAGCGAAAGCGTGGCTGGCATCATCATGGATGCGCCGACAGCAAGGAAAGCGCGGGCCGCGATCAGCGTGTTCGCAGAAGGCGCATAAGCCCCGATTAGAGAGGCAACTCCGAAAGCGACGAGGCCCCAAAGAAAGGTCCGGCGGTGACCAACCCGGTCGCCAAGCGCGCCCATAGTTGGGAGCAGGCCTGCCATTACGAGCGGAAAGGCGTTGACGATCCAGAGTTTTTGATTGTTGCTGGCGTCAAGATCGTGGGTCAGCCGCGGCAAAGCCGTATAAAGTACCGTCATATCAATGCTAATGAGAAAAAGTGCGGTCGAGACGACGACCAACACGAGTCGTCCGTTGTTGTAAAGCATCATCACCAGAGGCTGGATGTGGACGGGGGCGCGTCGCGGCAAGCACGGTGCTTATGCCCCACACGTATTGTGTTTGAAAAGAAGGGTCTAAAATGGCTGGCCGACGTCGCTCCATTGATCGTGAACAGGTACTCGACGTGGCTGAAGCCATTGTGCGCGAAAAAGGGCCCGCAGCTCTTACTATCGGCTTCCGTCGCCAAGGCCGCCGGCATTACCAAGGGCGGTGTCCAGTATTGCTTCGGCAGCAAAGATCAGTTGTTGGATAAAATGTACGAGCGGTGGATGAATGACTTTGAGGCCAGGGTCTCGGCGATAGCGGGCGAGAATCCGGATCCAGCGACCGCAATGCGCGCTTACATAGCTGCCGGGCGAGGAGAGTTTAACGCAAAGTCTTGGAGCCGTTCATCGGTAATGCTCAGTCTTTTGATGCTCCAACCCGGGCGGTTGGCGCAATATTGGAAAGTCAACCAGATGCGCCTCGATGCTCTCGATCTTTCTACGGAAGAGGGTCGAAGTTTGGCTCTCGCCTTTGTCGCGTCGGAAGGCGCGTTTTTCCTTCGCGGTTTCAAGGTTCTCGATTTCTCAGAAGTAACGTGGGACGCAATAACGAAGCAGATCGTGAACATCCTCGAACGATCGTCACGAGAATTACCGGATAGCAAAAGAGCGAGAGGAAAGTGATCGCTGACGAGCAAAGGATCGCCGGTGGCGAACGCTCTATTGCGTTACGCGGAACAGATTTTGTACGGATGAGCGCCACGACCAGGTCAGCCAGTGCCTTACAGCAAGCGCGAGACCCCATCGTGATCTTGCCGGCGTCGCAGAGGCACCGCAGCTCGTATTGCATATCATGATTTCGGAACCGAACTAATCCGGCAGTGGGGCTGGGTGCGGCTTCTCTTTGCAAAAGCCCGACAAAAGCGCCTCAATATTTCGGCGCCTTTAGCCCTGTAAGCGCCGATACCAGTCGTTTTGAGCGGTCGAGCCACCCGCGGGCATGTGCCGAAATCACCTTACTTTGCAATGTGTTAGTGGCCAATCAAAAATGACGACAATATTTGTTTGATACTTAAACATTTTAAGTATAAAGGAAGTTTTCGAGTGCATCAGATGGCCACAAGCAATTGGCCGATGTTCGTGAGGGGCGCGCATGAAGATAGTCTGCATTGGGGGCGGGCCCGCTGGCCTATACTTCGGGCTGCTCATGAAGAAGCTTCATCCGTCGCATGACGTGACAGTGGTTGAGCGCAACAAGCCCTACGACACCTTTGGTTGGGGCGTCGTGTTCTCGGATGCGACCATGGAAAACATGGAGCGCTGGGACCCCGAGACCTGCGGAGAAATCCGCCAGTCCTTCAGTCACTGGGACGATATCGACCTGTTGTTCAAGGGCAGGCGTATTCGCTCCGGTGGGCACGGCTTTGTGGGAATTGGCCGTAAGAAGCTGCTCAACATTCTGCAGGCCCGTTGCGAGCGGTTGGGCGTGAAGCTCGTTTTCGAATGCGAGGCCGGATCCGACGAAGATTATTCCGACGCGGACCTTGTGATTGCCAGCGACGGCATCAATTCGAGAATCCGGGAAAAATACGCGGCCACCTTCAAGCCGGATATCGTCGTGCGTCCTAATCGCTTCATCTGGCTTGGAACACACAAGCTCTATGACGCATTCACGTTCGACTTCCAGCGCACCGAACACGGCTGGTTCCAGGCCCACATCTACAAATTCGACAAGGAAACCTCGACATTCATTGTCGAGTGTCCGGAGCACGTCTGGCTTGCCCATGGTCTGGACAAGGCCGACCAGAATCAGTCGATCGCCTTTTGCGAGAAGCTGTTTGCGGACAATCTCCAAGGCGCCAAGCTGATGAGCAATGCGCCCCATCTTCGTGGATCGGCCTGGTTGAATTTCCAGCGGGTCGTTTGCGAGCAATGGTGGCTGAAGAACCGCAATGGCAGCCATGTGGTGCTGATGGGCGACGCTGTCCACACTGCGCACTTCGCCATTGGTTCGGGCACCAAGCTTGCAATCGAGGATGCGATTGAGCTGGCCCGCCAGTTCAAGGTTCATGGTGACAAGCCCGAGAATATCCCGGACGTTCTCGCGCAGTATCAGGAGGCCCGTCGCATCGAGACGCTCAGGCTGCAAAACGCGGCTTGGAACGCGATGGAATGGTTCGAGGTTTGCGGGGAACGCTATTGCGACCAGCTTGAGCCCGAGCAATTCATGTACTCAATGCTGACCCGCAGCCAGCGGATCAGTCACGAGAATTTACGACTGCGCGACAAGGGGTGGCTCGAGGGGTACGAGAAATGGTTCGCGGCGCGCACTCCGTTGGAGCGGGCGCCATCGCTGCGCGCTCTGCCGCCGATGTTCACGCCCTTCAAGCTGCGTTCGGTGACGCTGAAGAACCGGGTCGTCGTCTCCCCGATGGCGCAATATTCCGCCGTCGACGGCATTCCCGGTGACTATCATTTGGTGCATCTGGGTGCGCGAGCTATGGGCGGCGCCGGCATGGTGGTGGCCGAGATGACCTGCCCAAGCCCGGAAGCCCGGATCACGCCCGGCTGCCCCGGCCTGTGGAACGACGAACAGATGCAGGCCTGGAAGCGCATCGTGGACTGGGTTCACGGCCATTCAGACGCAAAGATCGCCATGCAGATCGGCCATTCCGGCGCCAAGGGTTCGACGCGCCGCCCATGGGACGGCATCGACAAGCCGTTGCCCGAGAGCGGCGGCGAACCCAACTGGCCGATCGTTAGCGCGTCTCCGCAGCAATACCTCGAAGGCGAGAGCCAACTGTCGGGCGCCCTGACGCGGGACGAGATGGACCGCGTCCGGGACGAATTTGTCGCAGCGACGCGCCGCGCCGTAGGGCGGGGTTCGATTGGCTCGAACTGCATTGCGCGCATGGCTATCTGCTTTCGAGTTTCATTTCCCCGCTCACCAATCGTCGCGACGACGAATACGGCGGCACGCTGTCGAACAGGCTGCGTTACCCGCTGGAAGTGTTCCGCGCGGTGCGCGCGGCATGGCCGGACCATCTGCCGATGTCAGTTCGCATTTCAGCGCATGACTGGGTGGAAGGCGGCATCACGCCGGCGGACGCGGTCGAGGTCGCCAAGGCGTTCAAGGCGGCCGGCGCGGACCTGATCGACTGCTCGTCGGGGCAGGTCAGCAAGAAGGAAAAGATCACCTTCGGCCGAATGTTCCAGACGCCGTTCGCCGATCGCGTGCGGCAGGAAGCTGGGTATCGCTACGATCGCTGTCGGCGCGATCAGTGAAGCCGACCACGTCAATTCGATCATCGCGGCCGGCCGGGCCGACCTGTGCGCTGTTGCGCGGCCGCATCTGGCCAATCCGGCATGGACGCTGACCGAGGCCGCGAAGATTGGCTTCACGGAAGTGAGTTGGCCTCAGCAATACCGCTCGGCGAAGGTCCAGATGGAGTTCGAATTTCGCCCGCGAGAAGGCGATGGCGGCACCGCCTGTGCCTGAAAAGCTTTGACGTCGATGGTCGACGGTATCGCCTCATCCCTTAACGGCCGACGTGCGGTTGTGACCGGCGCCGCTCGCGGCATCGGTGCAGCGATCGCGCGACGTCTCGCCGCGGAGGGCGCGCGCCTCACGCTGCTCGGACGGCAGGAAGGCTCCCTGAAGGAGCTTGCCGCGGAATTTCCTTCTTCCGCCGAGGCGCAAGTGATCGTCTGCGACGTCGCCGATCCGGCGGCGGTTATGCTGGCGTTCGGAAAGATCTCGGGCGGCACCGCGCACATCCTGGTCAACAACGCGGGGCAGGCGGCGAGCGCGCCGTTTGGCCGGACCAGTGACGAATTGTGGCAGCGGATGCTCGCGGTCAACCTGACTGGCACCTTCTTGTGCGCGCGTGCGGCGCTGCCTGGAATGCTTGCGGTCGGGTGGGGCCGCATTGTGAATATTTCCAGCACGGCGGGCCAGCGCGGTTACGCCTACGTCAGCGCCTACGCGGCGGCTAAACATGGTGTTATCGGCCTGACCCGCTCACTGGCGCTGGAAGTTGCCTCCAGGGGCATTACCGTCAACGCGGTGTGCCCAGGGTACACTGAAACCGACCTGTTGCGCGAGAGCATAGATAACGTCGTCGGCAAGACCGGCCGCGGTGCCGAAGAAGCGCGCGCCGAATTCGTGCGGCACAATCCACAGGAACGGATCATCCAGCCCGACGAAGTCGCGAGCACCGTCGCCTGGTTGTGCAGTTCCGGTGCGAGCGCCATCAATGGCCAGTCGATCTCCGTCAGTGGCGGCGAGGTGATGTGAGATGGAAAAGCCACCTAAATTGAAGTTGGCGGATGCGCTGGACGAAAACAGCATCGGGCGCGAGGCTCGCGCGCAGTCGACTGACCACGGCGTGGTAAAATTGTGGCTCCGGCTGCTGTCATGCAGCACCCAAATCGAACAGGAGATACGTAGCCGCCTGCGTCAGCGCTTCGATACAACCTTGCCTCGCTTCGACTATCTTGCCCAGCTCGAGCGCTACCCCGAAGGCCTGCGGATGAGCGCGCTTTCGCGATATCTGATGGTGACCGGCGGTAATGTAACGGGCCTTACCGATCAATTGGTGGCCGATGGCTGGGTCCAGCGGGCGCCTGATAGCTTCGACCGCCGTTCGATGATCGTCAAGCTCACCGCCGCCGGCCGCAAGCAATTCCTGGTGATGGCCGAAGTGCATCAGGCATGGCTGGTGGAAATGCTCGACGGCTTCGGCATCGATCAAAGGGATGCGCTCCACGAACTCCTTGGCCAGTTCCGGGTTCATCTGGCCCGAAAGGAGATCGACGCTCTCAGTGAGAAATCGAGTATTCCAAGTAAACCCCGTCGAAACAATCGAATGGAAGATCGATGATCTCACATCTCGATCCCGCGTTGGTGAAAGGGAGTCGCCGCCAGCTGAGCGGCTATCAAGCCGTGAAGTTCCGCTGGCAGGTGGAGGGCGGCATTGCCACCATTATCCTCGCTGGTGTCACCAAGACCATGCTGCACCAGGAATGGTCCATGACGATCGAGCAGTCGATCGAGGCCGAGGCCCAGGCACTATGCATGCTCACCCAGGATTTCAAGCGCGCCTATGAGGCTTTCGTCGATCGCTGCAAGCCGACATTCGAAGGCAACTGAAAGGGACGACACATGAGCGATATCAGCTACCTCGATTGGCCCTTTTTTGAACCGCGTCACCGTGAGTTGGCGCTGACCCTCGATGCATGGGCCAAACGCTCCGTGTCGCAACACCACGGCCATGATGTCGATCAAGAATGCCGCGCGCTGGTGCGTGCTCTGGGCGCGGACGGTTGGCTGAGCAATGCCGTCGCTGGTCGCGAATGGGGTGGCTCCACGGATGCCATCGACACGCGCGCGATCTGTCTGATCCGCGAGACGCTGGCGCGCCATTCCGGTCTCGCCGACTTTGCGTTTGCCATGCAGGGGCTCGGTTCCGGTGCCATCAGTCTGGCTGGCACCGACAAGCAGAAAGCACGCTACCTGACGCGCGTTGCGCGCGGTGAGGCGATCGCGGCATTTGCTCTCTCGGAGGCCGCGGCCGGTTCCGACGTCGCCGCCATGAGTTGCACCGCAAGAGCCGACGGCAGCGACTACGTGCTCGATGGCGAGAAGACCTGGATATCGAATGGCGGCATCGCCGATTTCTACGTAGTTTTCGCGCGTACCGGCGAGGCGGCCGGGGGCGAGGGGTATCAGTGCCTTCATCGTCGATGCCGACACGCCAGGCTTCGAGATTGCCGAGCGTATCAATGTCATCGCGCCGCATCCGCTCGCGCGCTTGCGATTTGCGAATTGTCGTGTGAGCCAGACGCAGCGCGTGGGGGCGTCGGGCGAAGGCTTCAAGGTGGCGATGCGCACGCTCGACGTCTTCCGCACTTCGGTTGCGGCGGCGGCTCTTGGGTTCGCGCGCCGCGCGCTGGCCGAGGGGCTCGGGCGCGCCACCAGCCGCAAGATGTTCAATGGCGTGCTGTCCGACTTCCAGCTCACCCAGGCCAAGTTGGCGCAGATGGCGACCACCATCGACAGCGCCGCCCTTCTTACTTACCGCGCGGCCTGGCAGCGCGATCAGGGCCGCAACGTCACCAAGGAAGCGGCGATGGCCAAGATGGTGGCTACAGAGGGTGCGCAGCAGGTCATTGACGCCGCGGTGCAACTCTGGGGCGGGTTGGGGGTGGTTTCCGAAGTGCCCGTCGAACGCCTGTACCGCGAGATCCGCGCGCTGCGCATTTATGAGGGCGCCACCGAAGTGCAGCAGCTGATCATCGCGCGCGAGTTGTTGCGCAACGTCAGTCAAAGTCCCGCCTAGATCGAAACGCCGTCAAGAGATTTTGCATCCATGCCCAGCGCCCACTCGGACACCTTTGCTCGCGACAGGCTGCCTGCTCCGGAAATGCTGCCGGAATTCCTGTTCGAACTGCCGGAACTGACGTTTCCGGAGCAGTTGAACTGTGCGACCGAGCTTCTCGACCGCCATGTCATCGAAGGACGCGGGGACCGCGTCTGCGTCCGCGCGCCCGGTCTGACCTGGACCTATCGTGACCTGAAGGACAAGGCCGATCGTATCGCGCATGTGCTGGTCAATGAGATGGGTCTCATTCCGGGCAATCGCGTGCTGTTGCGCGCGCCCAACAATCCCATGCTCGCGGCTTGCTGGTTCGCTGTAATCAAGGCCGGCGGCATTGCGGTAGCAACCATGCCCTTGCTGCGCGCCAAGGAATTGAAGGCCATCATCGATATCGGTCAGGTCAGTCACGCGCTGTGTGACGCCAGCCTGGCGGACGAGATGCATGAGGCTTCGCAGGCTTGTCCGGACTTGCGCTGGATGCGCCACTTCAACTATGACGCCCCGGACAGCCTCGAGCGCGCCATGGAGCGCTTTTCTCACCCGTTCGAGAACGTCGACACCGCCTCGGACGACATCTGCCTGCTGGGCTTTACGTCGGGAACCACGGGCGTGCCGAAGGCAACGATGCATTTTCATCGAGACATTCTGGCAAGCTGCCGCTGTTGGCCGCCGCACGTGTTGCGCGCGATGCCTGACGACGTGTTCATTGGCAGCCCGCCCCTGGCGTTTACCTTCGGCCTGGGTGGCCTGCTGCTTTTCCCGATGTCGATTGGCGCCTCGACGGTATTGCTCGAAAAATGCGGCCCTCCGCAATTGCTCGACGCCATCAAGGAATTCGGCGCCACCGTGCTGTTCACCGCGCCGACATCGTACCGGTCCTTGGCGGCGCACGGTGTGGAGCTGCGCAGGACGCCGTTGCGCAAATGCGTCTCGGCCGGCGAGGCGCTGCCGGCATCGACGCGGGCGATGTGGAAAGAGGCGACCGGAATCGAATTGATCGACGGCATCGGCGCGACCGAGATGCTGCACATCTTCATTTCAGCCGACGAGGCGAACGCGCGGCCGGGCGCCACGGGACTTCCCGTGCCCGGCTATCGGGCCGAAGTGGTCGACGACAACGATCGCGAAGTGCCGCCCGGCGTGGTTGGAAAGCTGCGCGTAAAGGGACCGACCGGCTGCCGCTATCTCGCTGACGAGCGCCAGAAGAGCTACGTTCGTAATGGATGGAACTACACGGGCGACGCCTACATGCGCGACGCCGACGGCTATTTCCACTACCACGCACGCACCGACGACATGATCATTTCGGCAGGATACAACATCGCTAGCCCTGAGATCGAGGACGCCTTGATGCTGCATCCGGCGGTGGCCGAATGTGGCGTGATCGGCGAGCCCGACGAAGAACGCGGTCAAATCGTCAAGGCCTTTGTCGTCCTGAGGCCCGGCCATCTTGCCGATGAAACGATGGTCAAAACACTCCAGGATTTCGTCAAGAAGACCGTCGCGCCATATAAATATCCGCGCGCGGTGGCCTTCATAGAGAAGCTGCCAAGAACGCAGACGGGAAAGCTGCAGCGGTTTAAACTGCACGATTTTCACTAGGCCTATCGGCAATGCCGGTGACACCGACCTTCGCACCCACTTTATCGGAACCTGATATGGCAAACGATCCTATCCGGCGTTCGCGCTTTGAAAGATCGACGCGTATTCGCTTCAGCGATTGCGACCCGGCCGGCATCGTGTTTTTTCCGCAGTATTTCGTCCGGTTAAATGGTCTGGTCGAGGATTGGGTTACCGATGGTCTCGGCATTTCCTATTCCGACCTGATTGGGCGCCGACGCATCGGCATGCCGACGGTGAACCTACAGACTGATTTTTGTGCGATCACCCGCATGGGCGACATCGTCACTTTCGGTCTCCAAGTAGAGAAACTCGGTTCACGCTCGCTGGTACTGCTGCTGGATTGCAAAGCCGACGGCGAGGAGCGCCTTCGGGCCCGGCAGGTCATCGTCACGACGAGCCTGGATACGCACCGGGCGACCGAGATCCCGCCGGATCTTCATGCGGCGATGGAACGCTTCCGCGAAGCTTGCTGATCGCAAAAACCGAACCAAATAAAAAGGATGTTAGCCCATGCTTTCATTGTTGCCCCAAGGTTGGAAGCGTCCAAAGGGCTATGCCAACGGTGTCTCGGCCACCGGCCGTCAGATCTTTGTGTCGGGTATGATTGGCTGGGACGCTAACGAGGTATTCCACACCGACGATTTTACGGGTCAGGCGCGGCAAGCCCTGCAGAATATTGTGGCCGTGCTCGGCGCTGGCGATGCCAAGCCTGCGCACATCACGCGCATGACTTGGTACGTAATGGACAAACGGGAATACCTGGCTGCGTTGCCTTCTATCGGCGCGGCGTTTCGCGAAATTATCGGCAGTTATGACATCGCCATGACAGCTGTTCAGGTCGGCGCGCTGATGGAAGACCGCGCCAAGGTCGAGATCGAAGTTACTGCCGTCGTGCCTGAATAACACGACAGATCGCTCAACCATCTGCAAATAGCCTTCGAGGAGAACTGACATGAGTTCATCGCGTACCGCATTTGACTGGTCGGATCCGCTGCATATCGGTAACCAGCTTACCGAGGATGAGCGGGCTGTGCGCGACACCTCGCAGCAATATTGCCAGGATAGGCTGCTGCCGCGTATTCAGGATGCCTTCCGCCATGAGCGCACCGATGTCGCGATCTTTCGCGAAATGGGCGAATTGGGTCTGCTCGGTTCGGTAGTCCCTGAGGAGTATGGCGGCGCCGGGCTGAACTACGTGAGTTATGGGCTGATCGCACGAGAGGTCGAGCGCGTGGATTCGGCTACCGCTCCATGATGAGCGTGCAGAGTTCGCTAGTGATGGTGCCGATTAACGAATTCGGAAACGAAGCTACCAAGCAAAAATTTCTGCCCAAGCTCGCCAGCGGCGAGTGGATCGGGTGCTTCGGCCTGACAGAGCCCAACCATGGCTCGGATCCCGGCAGCATGATCACGCGTGCGCGGAAAGTAAGCGGTGGATACTCTTTATCCGGCACCAAAATGTGGATCACGAACAGCCCGATTGCCGACGTATTTGTTGTTTGGGCCAAGGACGACGAAGGCTCGATCTGTGGGTTTGTATTGGAGAAGGGGGCCCAAGGGTCTCTCGGCTCCGGCGGTGCACGGCAAGGTTGGCCTGAAGGCCTCCATCACCGGCGAGATCGTTCTGGACGGGGTGTTCTGTCCGGAAGAGAACGCCTTTCCTCATGTTCGCGGTTTGAAGGGGCCGTTCACTTGCCTCAACAGCGCAAGATACGGCATCGCATGGGGCGCGCTCGGTGCGGCGGAAGATTGCTACCTGCGGGCGCGCCAGTACGTGCTCGACCGCAAACAGTTCGGCAAACCGCTTGCGTCCAACCAACTCGTCCAGAAAAAACTCGCCGACATGCTCACGGACATTACGCTCGGCCTGCAAGGCTGTCTGCGTTTGGGTCGCCTGAAGGATGAGGGCGACTGCCGCTGTCGAGATCACCAGCATCATGAAACGCAACAGTTGCGGCAAGGCGCTGGAGATTGCGCGGACCGCGCGCGATATGCTCGGCGGCAACGGTATCAGCGACGAGTTCGGCGTCGCGCGGCATCTGGTGAATCTGGAGGTGGTGAACACCTACGAGGGCACGCACGACATTCACGCGTTGATACTCGGTCGCGCGATCACGGGCATAGCGGCGTTCTGATACAATCGAAACGCCTCAGTCGTTAGCGGAAGCGAGCGGAAGGAGGTGGTAAGAAGCGTCGAGGTTTCACATCTCAGTTTCTCGTTAATTATGATTCGTCACATCGTTCTGTTCAGCGCCAAAAATGAGACCGACATCGCACGTGTTATCGATGGCCTCGCGCTTCTCGCCAAGATCCCACACGCGCGTCGATTCGAAATCGCGCGCAATGCAAAAATCGACGCAAAGCTATTACTTGGGGAGCGTTTGACCACGCTCGTTGCTGCCGTGCTAGTTTTGAGACCGACATAATGTGCTGTCGGGGAGGAAGCCAACAACCATGATTGTCATAGCCTACAGATCGGCGACTATCGGCGTATCTGTATACCAAGCTTGAAGATTGACCAGAGGTTGAGAGCGTCCTAACGCGATGCCTGCAATTCTGACGCTCAAAAACGGACATCCTCGATGCAAGTCACCCTGATGAAAGGCAAGATCCACCGTGCGCACGTAACGGAAGCGGATTTGCACTATGAAGGTTCAATCTCGATCGATCGGAAGCTGATCGAAGCTGCCGGCTTTCTCCTCAACGAGCGCGTCGATATCTATAATATCGACACGGGCGCGCGTTTTTCGACCTACGTCATCGAGGCGCCTGCCGGTTCCGGTATCATCGGGCTAAATGGCGCGGCCGCGCGACTCGCGATGGCGGGCGACAAAGTCATCATCGTCGCCTACGCGAATTTCGACGATGCTGAAGCGCGCGGCTTTCAACCGAGTGTCGTCCTCGTCAACGAAAAGAATCAGAAGGTCTAGGAATTGACACCGACGAGTGCTGGCATCGGTCGGAATGGTTCGCTGCTGTGCTGACGAGGCGGGCACGCAAAGCCGCAGCGTCTAAGCTAGGCTTGATGTCGAAGAGGACGATCCAGATGAGGACACCCCGCGACATGCGCGGGCAAGTAGATGCCCGGCGTAGTGAGATAGCCCTGTCCGTCATCCGAAGGCTGAGTGCCTTCGGTGACGATCAGGCCGACGCTTGCACGTTGGGAATAATATTCGGCGGCCAGTTCTCCCGGCGTGCCATCGAACTTCGCGCGGCTGCGGGTCATCGGGGCCATGACCAGACGGTTTGGCAGCGTGTAGCGTCCGACACTGATGGGCGTGAATGATTGGTCCATCGTGTTCTCGTCGATAGGGCCCTTGCTTTCCCGACTGGTCAGTCGTATATCATATCCGACTGGTTGGTCTGATTAGCAAGGCGATGGTCGCAGCGCAAGATTGCTTCTCAGCTAACTTACTGGGGGACTTTATGACTCCGGAGAAACGCCTTAGGGCGTCATCACCGCCTGCGATTGATGGCGATTGGCCTGAATCTGCTGGCCTTTCGCGACATCTGGCGTTCTTTCGGAGCAAACCCCCGCACGATGCAGACGTCGCTCGCCGTGTTCGTCGGCGGAGCCGCAATCGGACAACCTTTCTGAAGAGGACTAGAAATATGAACAAGCAATTTACCCGCAGCAGCCCTCGGACATTTTGTCATGAAGGTTAATGATGTTAATATTAGTTATCAATTTTATACAAAATTTGGTTTGCGCCCAATCGGGATATTTCCGGATGGTGTAGCGATCATCGAATTGCGAGGCGGAACACACATTTTGCTTTTCAATAAAAATGATGAATTGCCATTTTCAATAAGTCCTAGCCATCTTGGCCAGCGCGGAGATTTTTCTAACGAACGACTCGACTTGATGATTGACAGCCAATCTAGGAGCGATCTGGAACTGTATAGGACGACTCTAATGGAAAATGGATTGTCGGTAGGTGAAATTGCTCCAGACCAATTTTTTGGTCACTATTACTTCCAGTTGGCCGATCCTGATGGCAATGGAATAACGGTCTACACCAGCCACGTAGGAGAATTACCGGTCTAGGAATCCGGGGTTTGAGTAGTACCGGAACAGAAAGTCGGGTTCGGCCGCTTGGTGTCAGAGAAGTGGCGGAAATCATGTGTCTGCCGACAGGCACAGCGAAGGCGTCAAAGCCACAATCACGACACGCCCGGAAATATGCGGAAAAGTCTGGCATCGCGCTCGTCATGAAAGCGCTCCCGTCCGCCGATAGGCGGAAATCCGAAAAATGATGCGGTAGAAGGCGTCTGGGGTGTCGGAACCAAGGTCCCCCGTCTGCGCCTTTCGCTCGTCACCTGTCCCGTCGCGCTATACCCGGCGACCTCTGAATCAGAAAAGGTCTCGTTCAATCAGCTGAGCCGGAAGACCGGCCACCGCATCAAGTACGCAAAGGTCGACGCCGACACGGGCGAGGAGGTCGCCAACGAGGACATCGTCAAGGGGTACAAGGTCGACACCGATACCTTCATCGAAGTGACGAAGGAGGAACTCGAAAACGTCGCGCTGAAATCGACGCGGACGATCGAGATCGACGAGTTCGTCGACCGCAGCGAGATTGATCCGCGATATCTGATCCGCCTCTATTACCTGCGTCCGGACGGCAAGGTCGGGCACGACGCCTTCGCGGTGATCCGCGAGACCATCCGCGAGATGGACAAGGTCGCGATCGGACGCCTGGTGCTGACCAAACCGTGAGCACATCATCGCGCTCGAGCCGCTCGACAAGGGCCTGATGGGAACGCTGCTGCGCTACCCTTACGAAGTCCGCGATCGCGGCCGAATATTTCGACGAGATCCAGGATGTCAAAGTCACCAAGGACATGCTCGATCTCGCCAGGCACATCGTCGAACAGAAGGCGGGCCGTTTTCGAACCCGATAGGTTCGAGGACCAGTACGAAACCGCGCTCGTCGATCTCATCAATCAGAAGCGTGCAGGCAAGCCGATCACCCCGAAGGAACGCCCGCGCGGCGAGAACGTGGTCGATCTGATGGACGCTCTGCGCAAGAGCATCGGTGGCACCGCGGCAGAGACCAAAGCTCCGAGGAAGGCGGCGAAGAAATCCAAGAAGGCCGCGCCCGGCCAGAAGGGAATGCTGATGGCGATCGCCGGCAAGAAGCAGGCGAAGGAGACCGCAGCGAAGAAGCCGGCGGCAAGGTCGCAGCGCAAGTCGGCGTAGCGTCGTTATTTCTTGTTCGAATACAGCAGCTCGTCGAGACGGCAAGCCGCTCGGTAGATCGCACCGCGTCGATTGCTGCTCCGCGAATCGGCCCTTGAGCCCGATCGAGGCAACCCAGAAGGGTCGTCCGGATGCTCTCGAGGTACTTCAGTTTGGCCGTCGTGGGTAACGCTGTTATTCGGCTTGCAATATTGCCCCCTAATGCGCGGGGGTCGGCGTCCAAAATTGCCCCCCATCGGTAGGTCTGTTGCACTGCCTGCTTTGGAATGAAGCAGGTGGTCGGGGATGCTGGGGTCGTGGAGACGATTGCGCGGATACTCTAGTCACCGCAGAGGATACGGAAGATTACGCCCTCTATTCTCCGCACCGAAGCGCGTTTTTCGGTAAGCATTTGAAATTAAATGAAAATGTACGGAATTCGCAGATTCTTTCTTTTCTCACTTGAATTCCAATCCGATGTATTTTAGATATATCGAACAATTCGATATATCTAAATCCCATCGACAGGAAACAACATGCAATACGGACATAGAGACCACGAACATCACGATCACGATCACCACGACCGCTACGGCAGGCACTTCGGCCGCCGGTCCCATGACGACAGCGATACCAGGCATCCGCATGATGACGGGCGCGGCCGCCACCGGCGCGGACGCGGCCGATCAGTCGGGACGTCTGTTCGATCATGGCGAGCTTGCGCCTGGTCGTGCTCGCTTTGATTTCGGAGCGCCCGCGACATGGCTACGAGATCATCAAGGAGATCGAGGATCGCGTCGCCGGCACCTACAGTCCGAGCCCCGGCGTGATCTATCCGACCCTGACCATGCTCGAAGAACTCGGACACGCCACCGTGGCGGAAACCGACGGCAAGAAGCTCTACACCATCACGCCCGATGGCACCACCTACCTCGAAGCGAACAAAACCGCGCTGGATCAGGCGCTGGCGCGCATGCAATCGGTCAACACCGCGCATGGCGGTGGTCCCGCGCCGGAGATCCTGCGCGCCCGGATCAACCTGAAGATGGCGCTTCGCTTGCGCGAGGCCCGCGGTCCCCTCACCGAGCAGCAGGTCCGCGATATCGCCGCCGCGCTCGATGCCGCCGCCGTCGCGATCGAGCGCAGCTAGCGCATGATCCCCGCGAAACGTTTGCCCGGAGATCATGCTCAAACAAGAAGATGGACGACGAGCATGATTTAACCCAGTTGAATCATGCTCTAGAGTACGTCTTTTATCTGATAGCGGGCCGACGTCGGTCGAAGTTGCTTTGAAAATGGCGCTGGGCTTCTGGCGGCACCGCGGCAAGAAACGCAGCCGTATTTTGGCCCTGGAGGGCATCTGTCACCGCGACACGATTGGCGGTATGTCGATCGAGGAACGTGGTGTCTTCAATGCACCCTAGGATCCGCTTCTGTTCGATGTTGAGCGGCTTCCGTTTCCCGCCGTGGGCCGTAAGCGGGCGACCCTGAATGCGTTGAACGCGGCATGCCGGAATGGGGCGATTGCCGCGCTCATCGTTGAACCTTTGATTTTCGGAGCGGGCGGTATGCTGATTTATCCAACGCCGCAAGGACGATATTGCGCGCGTGGAGCAGGACGGATTTGTGCTCCGCCGCCGAGACCTCGACGAAGCCTAGCCCTCGGAGCAGGAAAATTCCCTCAACGGCAAGCAGGGCGTGACGAACGTCGTGGGCAGCGCCAGATTTAGACAGGAGCGGATCGAGCAGCGCGCGGTAATACCGTCGTGCTGGTTCCATCATATCGGGGGCATGCACCAACGCGGTTACGAGAAAAGCCGCCTTTCGCGTCGCGGCGTCGTCCTCATCAAGCGCTTCGTCGATGTGGGCGAGAACCAATTCGAAAGGCTCAACCTGCCTGCCGCCAAGCCGTTGGCGCACCGCTTCTTGAAAGCGCTTTACTTCCCGCTCTAACGCCGCACGGACTAATCCATCCTTGGTCGGAAAGCTGTAGACGAGACCGCCCTTGCTGATCCCCGCATGCTCGGCGACGGCATCGAGCGTGAAACTTCGGCCACCAGATTTGAGGATTACGGCCTCGGCGGCATCCAGAATCCGATCCGGATCAATTTCCTTTTTCCGCGTCAAAATAAACCCCTTGCTTTTCCGACTGATCAGTCGCATAATATTTCCGACTGAATAGTCTGATTACCACGCCGGTGTGCGCCGTGGAAGCTGGTCTCTAAAAAATGCCGCGAGGACTGCATGAATTCCGACGAACACCGCCCCCGCACGCTGCCGCTGATTACCATTCTGGGCGTCATCACCGCCTTCGATGCGATGGCGATCGACCTGTATCTGCCGGGCTTTCGCGATATCGGACGCTCCCTAGGAGCAGACCCCGGCACGATGCAAACATCTCTTTCCGTGTTCGTCGGCGGAGCCGCTATCGGACAACTTTTCTACGGACCCGTGACCGATCGGTTCGGCCGACGCGGACCGCTCGCATTTGGAATTTTGTTGTTTGTTCTGGCGTCGGTCCTCGCTGCTCTTTCGCAGAACATGGCGATGTTCATGGTCGCAAGAGCGCTTCAGGGCCTTGGCGCGGCAGCCGGGCTGGTCCTTCCACGAGCGATCATCACCGATCGCTATCAAGGACGCGAGGTAGCGAAACTGTTCTCGGCATTGTTGCAGGTCATGATGATCGCACCGATCGTTGCGCCGCCTATGTTGGCGGGCTTTTGGTCGCCGCGATGGGATGGCAGGCGATTTTCTGGTTCCTGGCGCTCTTTGGCGCTGCGTCGTTCGTGGCTCTGCTCAAGATCGTTCCAGAGACGCTGGAATCCTCACGCCGTGCGACTGCGGGCCTCCGCGTCACCTTGCTCGACTATACGGGCCTTTTCAGACACAGCAGGCTCGCGTGGCTGACCCTTTCAAGCGCTTTCGCCATGGCGGGGCTGTTTGCCTATATCGGCTCATCGTCGTTTGTGTTTGTCGATTATTTCGGCCTACCGCCGACAATCTACAGCCTGGTGCTCGCCGGCATTGCCATCGGGATGGTGATTGGCGGCCAAAACAACGTGCTACTGTTGAGCCGCTGGACGGAACACCAGATTCTTGTTTTTGGACTTCTGCTGCACGCTGCCTGCTGCGTCGCTCTCCTTATCGCCACCCTCGCTATAGGGGGCCGGAGTTTACGTGGCTGGCGCCTTGATTTTCCTTGCCATGGCGAGCCTGATGCTCGTGGTCGGCAACGGCATCGCGCTCGTCATGAAAAACGCTCCCATCAGCCATGCCGGGGCAGTCTCCTCGTTGCTTGGTGTCCTGCAATACGCCTTTGCAGGTCTCAGCGGCGCGGCTTTGGCGCTCGCGTATGACGCCACCCTTACCCCCTTTATTACGGCAATGCTGTTGTGTGCCGTCGGCGCGCTTATCGCCTTTGTCGCCGCAACACGGCTGACGACAGATATGGCCACAACCTTTCAATCGTCAGTTTGACCAAAGCGTCAAGTATCGAGTTGACCGCGATCATGCATACGGCGTTCGATTGAGGGGCCGTATGCCGTAAATATCAGTTCAACCCGACGATGCTCATTTACCTGAACATCGTTGATCACGAACGTGCCCAGAAAGAAGTCGAATCCGCAAGGGCGGATATAGTCGTGAGTTCGGTCCTCCCAGCCGGCCTCCAATCCTCCACCTAACTCCACGAAAGATTACAAGGAAATTCGAATGATCGGATCGTTGATGATGTGCGTGAGCGTGGTGATCCTGCTCATCGGAATGCTGGCCGGCGTTGCGATGGGCATGCAGGAAGACTTCGCGCTGCAGCCTGCGCACGCGCATCTCAATCTGGTCGGCGGTGTGCTGCTGTTTCTGTTCGGGCTGTATTACCGGCTGATTCCAGCCGCCGGCGCCAGCCGGCTCGCCAAAATCCAGGGCTGGCTGCACATCGTCGGCGGCATCCTGTTTCCGATCGGCGTTGCCATTGTGATCCTGAAAGGCCCCTCGTTGATCGTGCTGCCGATCGTGGGGTCGCTGATCGTGGTGGCGGCGACGGCGCTGTTTGCGTTTATCGTGTTCCGGACGGCATGGGATTGAGCGTCTCCTGGCGCCAATGGAGCCCGGTCGGGACCGTCGCCCGCCCCAAACCCCGCCGTCACTTTTTGCGTCCGTATTTTCCCAAGGCCATCGCTGCAAAAGCTAAAATAGGTTCAACTCCGAGCATCATGATTGGCATCAATACTCAACATCAATCGTATGCGTTTGCCGGCATTTATCGCCGCTATTATAGCTTGGCGTCGTTTCACTTACGGCTTGGTGTCGCTGAAACACAAGATGGACTTATCAATTAACGTCGCCGTCAAACATAGTCGACACAAGTGCAGCGCCGACGAGTGCGGAGCGAGATGAAGACGAGAATGTAACTTCGCATTCCACCAAATTTGCTGCATTTCGACTGCAGGCGGAATGGATGAGAGAAGGAGGGTGTCGTGCAGCTAGGCGACAATGAAACTATTCAGGCGGCATTTCGTAACGTCATGCGCCAATATGCGACCTCGGTATCGGTTGTTCAGTTCATCCAGTGGCAGCAGCATGCCACGCTGGGTCCTCCGTTTCTGAACCCCAACGAATCCTCGATCACGATGCCAGGATTGAAGGGCGTGACCGATCCCAATGGATACGAAGGACGCGAACTGCTGGCCAGCAATGCGACGTTCGACTGGCCTGACGCGCCGGCTGCGCGCGGAGGACAAGTTGATCTGCGCCAGCCCTTTTCCGCGCCCGCAACCGGCTTTGTCGCAGGCGTGCAGATCGATCCACAACGTGAAACTGCCTTTGTCTGCGCGGTAAACCGCCAGCAGCGTGTGGCCTTTGGCTATGTCTTCGCGCGCAGGGATTTTCCATGGGTAGCCATCTGGGAAGAAGATCTCGCCCGCCACGATCCACCATGGAATGGCCAGGAACAGGCCCGCGCCCTGGAATTTGGCGTTTCGCCGTTGCCCGAAGGCCGCGCGCAAACGATGCAGCGCGGCAACCTTTTCGGCACCCCAACCCTGCTGCGCCTTCCTGCAAACGGTGCAATCTCCGCCAGCTACGCCATGTTTCTTGCGCGCATCCCGCTCGCATCCCAGCCGGTGGGCGATGTCGTGTGCGCAGAAAGCTCAATTCAGCTCTTAGCCACAACCGGCGAGCCAATAGCCTCGGTCCCCGCGCAGAATATCCGGGAATTTTTCGATAAGCATGAGGGCGCCCAATCCCTGCATCCAACTCGGTGAGAGTGCAAGGAGACCCCATGGCTGCCAATCCAAAACCGTCCCCAATTCAGAACGACGCAGAGAACACCCCATCCGCCGGCGCCGATTCGTGCAATTCCCCGATTGATCCCAATGCTCCCGCCGGCAGCAAAAATTCGCTGGGCTCGAAGAGCGACTGCAACGGGCGTCCCTCTTCGGATGGAAGCGTCGTCGAAGCCATGGACGAGGCAGGACCGCTGAAGAATTCGCCCAACGACGTTGAAGGACGCGGTTAAGCCAGACTGCCTCCTCGCGCAGCGCCGCCAAATAAAAACGGGCGCCCGATCAAAATCGAGCGCCCGTTCGTTGTCTAGTTTTGAATTACTGCCGAGTCGGCACTGGCCCAGGCGCCGTCACGGCTGCCGAAGTCCGGACTGGCCCCGTTCCAGGACCTGTCCCCGGACCGGGAGTCCGGCCTGGTTTGCGCACGTCCGGAGACGTCCCAACGTGGTGCGCGGCAGCCAGCTGTTCGGCCATATGGATGTGCACCATGGTCACCTTCGCTCCCGCCGCCGCCGTTCGCTTCAAACCCTCATCGTGAGTCGTCGCAACTTCGCTTTGGAAGAGCCGCAGCGCATGCGATTGCTCGTCCAGTTGCCCGCTAATGTAATCCTTGTCGAAAGCGTCGCCCGTCAGCTCCTGCAGTTTGGCTGAGGTTTTTTGCTGATGAAGTGTCATGGCGTTGGGCTCCACGGTAATCGTCATGGCATGCGCAAGCGGTAGCATTTGCTGGCTCAGCTGCGTGTGGTCGCCAATCATCCGCTGCGCAAATCGCTTCACGTCCGGACTGGACGATTTCTGCTGAGCCAGATTTCCTGCCTGGATCTCGGCGTTGCTGGTTTCCAGAATCGCGGCAACAAAGTACTTGTCGGTCTTGCTCGCATCGCTTTGTGCCAGCGCCGCCACCGCGCCGCATAGCGCAATCCCGGAGAGAATAACGGCCCGTTCGATTCCAGCGAATTTCATGACACACCTCGGCTCGGAAAAACCGCGCGCCCGCGCCCTCGGCAGGATGTTCGCGACTCTACCAGGTAAGTGGACTGAATTCTATGACAAATTAGCCTTCCCAGGCACGTGAAATTCCGCAGCCGGGCCGACTGCCCTCGCAGGGGCTCAGAACCTGGCTTGAAGTCGTCAGGGCCCAAAGCATCCGTCAGGAGGAAACGGAGGCCCAGGCCGCAACAACCTGTCTAGAAGAGGCCGATCAGGAAGCGCCCGACGAGGATCAGGCCGAACCATAGAATGCCGCCGCCCTAGGATGCCGTAGATGGCCCCGCGTGCCGGCGCCATCAGGTCGTCGTCTTGCCTCGGTGCGGGCCTGAACCGAAACGTTCTGGCATCATGCCACCGGCCAGCTTCATCGAATCCCATGCCTGTCGTGATTGCGTCGATGGGGGTCACCATTTTCCAGCTCCTGTCCCATTGGCTTACTGATTGGAACGGTTCATGGTCGCAAAGCCCCTGTTTGTCTGGATGTGACGCAAATCACCCAGGTTGCGTGCGGCGTTCCATGGCGCGCGAAGCGTACCCGGAACGTCATCAGCACAAACAGCATGTGCGTCCCGAGAGGCGCACATGGAATGACCATTCACTGGAAGGAAAGATCAGGCCCGGCAGGCGGCTGCGCAGCTCTTCCGGGATGCGATCCTGCAGCACCCGCGCCTGTTCAATGGCCACGCCGGTGAGGTAGACCGGAGCGGGGGTGGCAATGGCCACCAGTATCCACGCAATCTGCGAGGCCAGCAGGCCCAAAATCGCCGCGGCCTGCAGCGTCGGCACCAGCTGGGTGTGCTCCAGATGCAGCACCGCCACCGCCGCCGTGCGCAAGGGCTCAATATGATGGATGACCGCCAGTGCCAGCAAAAATGCCAGAATCGACAGGGTGCTAACGCCGATCAGAGTTACGTCGATGGCGCGATGCATCGCTGCCGCGCACGGCAGTGAGAGCAACTCGCCAAATGCTGTTCGTAATCGGTCCGCATTTCAGGAGATATCCCCGAAATGTCATATCGCCAGCTTGAGAGTATGTCCCCGACGACTGAATCGGTACATTTACTCATCGGTCAGGTCCCCACTTTCCGCGCGCTTGCTGCGCCTCCCGGCCAAAGCGAACTGGCACGGAGATTGCGATGCAAAGGGCGGCTTTTATCATTATAGGCACGTTTCATCCCAGGACGATAGGTTCCATCGGGCGATTCTGCTCTGCCAGTACGAGCTTGTTCGCCAGCAAGTTCATTTTGTCGCGCAGCGCCTGCTCCGCAGCATATCTGGCCAACTCGGGAAGGTTATTGCTTTCAGACAGATGGGCCAGCACCACGTAGGCTGCCTGGCCGTCGTAACCCCGCGCCAGAAATTCTGAGGCCGCGTCGTTCGACAGATGCCCCACGCGCGACATCACTCTCTGTTTGACGGACCAGGGGTACGGGCCGTCACGCAGCATTTCGAGGTCGTGATTGGATTCGAGCATGAGCACATCGCACCGCTGCAAGTGTGTATGTACATTGGATGGGATATAGCCCAGATCGGTCGCAATCCCCACGCGCACCGATTCGGCTTCGAAGACAAACCCAACAGGATCAATCGCATCGTGCGGGATGGTAAATGGCATCACGGCAATGTCCCCGATGCGAAACGAGCTGCCCGACTGGAAATATTCGACCGCCGGCAGCGCGGTGGGATCCTTTTCCGGCTCGCTCAGCGACTCTTCTGCCGCCGCTGCCTCTTCGGCATCCGGTTCCGGCGTCGGCTGGTTCGCAGCCTGCCGCCGTTGCTCCAGCCACTCCGCGTAGGTGATGCGCTTGCGCGGTGTCAGCCAGCGCACCCACGCGCGATGGGTCGGCTCCGTGAGATACACCGGGATACCCAGCTTGCGCGCCGTCACCGCCAGCCCCTGCACATGGTCCTGGTGCTCGTGCGTAATCAGAATGGCATCGAGCGAGGCCGGATCTTCGCCAGCGGCTTTCATGCGCTTGATCAGCTCGCGGCAGGAGAGCCCCACATCGACCAGAATCCGCGTGGTGGAACTGGCGACAATGGTGCTGTTGCCTTTTGATCCGCTGGCCAGCACCGTCATCCGCACCATAATGCTGAGGATACGACGGATCGGTGTGGAAGCGCGGGACGCCGGGGTACGCCAGTAACTCAGAAGTAACCCGCCAACAACATCTATCCCCTACCCCCGACCCCGCCGTACTTATAAAACCCGCGCCCACTCTTCTTCCCGAGCCATCCCGCATCCACCATGCGGATGAGCAACGGGCACGGCCGGTACTTCGGATCGCCCAGGCCGTCGTGCAGCACACGCATGATGTCGAGGCACACGTCGAGCCCGATAAAATCCGCCAGCGTCAGCGGCCCCATGGGGTGCGCCATCCCCAGCTTGAACACCTCATCCACCGCCTCCGGCGTCGCCACGCCTTCCATCACCGCGAACATCGCCTCGTTCAGCAGCGGCATCAGCACCCGGTTCGACACGAACCCCGGCGCATCATTCACTTCCACCGGCGTTTTGCCCAGCTTCTCCGCCAGCGCCTTCACCGTATCGTAGGTGCCCTGCGCCGTCGCCAGACCGCGAATCACTTCCACCAGCTTCATCACCGGCACGGGGTTAAAGAAGTGCATTCCGATCACCCGGTCCGCACGGCCCGTCTGCGCAGCCAGTTTCGTAATCGAGATCGATGAGGTGTTCGTGGCCAGAATCGCTCCCGGCCGCGCAATGCGGTCCAGATCGCGGAAGATTTCGCTCTTAATTTCAAAGCGCTCCGTCGCCGCCTCAATGATGAAGTCGCAAGCCGCCAGCGATCCGCGATCCAGCGTGCCTTCAACGCGCGCCAACGCCGCATCGGCCTCCGCCTGCGTAATCTTCGCCTTCTCCGCCTCGCGCCCAAGATTTTTGCGGATCGTCTCCAGCCCGCGATCCAAAAATCGTTGCTCCACTTCACACAAACGGACCGCAAATCCGCTCCGCGCGAAGACGTGCGCAATGCCGTTGCCCATGGTGCCCGCGCCGACCACGCCGACGGTTTGAATCTCTGTCATACGCTCACTCCCCACCTGCAGCTCTGCCCGCCGCAAGCCCTGAACATCATATCGATGTTTTCGCCAGGCCCGCGCACGCGCCCCTGCTAGAATCCCCTGGCATGAGCACAATCCAGACGGAATTGGCTGTCGACGTCGCTCGCAGTCCCGTAGCCCCGCCAAAACGGGACCGGTGGATCGACCTTTTCTTCGTGCTCGGCATCGCGCTCTGGGAGCCGATTTTCTCGTCGGCGATTCATGGGCGCCCCTCGCCCGGAACCGGCCCGGCCGATTCGAATGTTGTTGTGCACGGCCTGCTCTATGAAGCGGCGGGCCTTGCGGCGCTGGCCTACGTTCTCTGGAAGCGCAAAGCGGGAGCCGCCGCACTCACCCGAGACGCACACGGCAGCGATATTCCCATCGGCGCCGCGCTCTGCATCCTCACCCTCATGGTTTCGGGCGTGGCCGCCGTCATGCTGCATTACGTCTGGATTCTGGCCACCGGCCATGCTCCCGCCCAGCCCAACATCCCGGCGCTCATCGGCATGCAGCCCACCGCAGCCTGGCTAATCTACCTGCTGGTCAATCCCTGGTTTGAAGAGCTAATCGTGCGCGGATTCCTGATGACCGAGGTCACCGCGCTCGCCGGCGTCCGCACCGCGATCATTGCCAGTACCCTGGTCCAGGTTTCCTATCACCTCTACCAGGGCTGGTTCAACGCCGCCGGACTGGCCGTAGTTTTTCTGGGATTATCGTTGTATTACGCCAGCACCCGCCGTCTCTTTCCCGTCGTCGTAGCGCACACCCTGATGGATCTGATGTCGTTCGCCTGGTTTATCCACCACCACTAAGCAGGCATTTTCCCAGCTCGCAGCGCGCCGCCTTTCTACGCGCTACCCGCTACACGCTGCCTTCCTACCCCCTGCACCCTGTTCTACGGGCACCCGAACCAGCACGCACGTCACATTATCGCGGCCCCCGGCTGCGTTCGCCGCTTCAACGAGGCGCTGGGCGGCGGCCTGCAGATCGTTTCCCACGCCTAACACGCGCGCGATCTCATCCTCGTCCACTTCCCGTGTAAGACCGTCGCTGCACAGCAGAAATACATCGCCGGGCTCGGTCTTCAGTTCCAGCACTTCTTCGGTAATCGTCTGCTGGGTACCAATGGCACGCGTAATCACGCTGCGAAAGGGCGAGCGCTCCGCCTCTTCGCGGGTCATGGTGCCCAGCCGCATCTGTTCATCCACCAGCGAGTGGTCATGGGTTTGGCGCTCCAGCTTTTCGCCGCGCCACAGATAGCACCGGCTGTCCCCGGCATGCGCGATCAGCGCCAGCCCCGGACGCAACAGCAGCGCCACCAGAGTCGTTCCCATGCCATAAAGTCCAGGATCGCGATCCGCCCGCTCCAGCACCGTCCGGTTGGCGTCGGCAATCGCCTGATGCAGCGTTTCTCGGCCGTCCGCGGCTGCCGCGTCGGTGCACATGCGCTCCAGCACCGCCTGCACCGTGATGCGGCTCGCCACTTCGCCGCCCGCCGCGCCCCCCATGCCATCGCACACGATAAAGAAGCCGTGGTCGGCCCTGTACCCAAACGCATCCTCATTGGAGCCGCGAACGCGGCCGAGGCTGGTTTGCGCTGCTGCCTCGGGCAGCCATGGTTTCGGGTCGGTCATGGGTCCGGGTATAAAGTCAAAATCACGATACACGACCGCGGCCCACTTGTATCGGTCGTCACCTGAACGCCCCACCCCTTCTTCTACAATCGGCTTGAGGACTGATACCCAATGACCCGCAAGCCGCTCATCGCTGCCAACTGGAAAATGTACAAGACTCCCGCCCAGGCGCAGGAGTTTGTGAAGAACTTCCTTCCCCTCGTCGCCAAACATGAGCGCGACGAAATCGTCCTGTGCCCCTCCTTTACTTCACTTTCCGTTGTCATCGCCGCAGTCACCGGCTCCGGCGTCGCCGTCGGCGCGCAAAATATGAATGCCGCCGAAGAGGGCGCCTTCACCGGCGAGACTTCCCCGCTCATGCTCAAGGCCATCGCGGCTACCCATGTCATCCTCGGCCACTCCGAACGCCGCCAGTACTTCGGCGAAACCGACGAAATCATCAACAAAAAGCTGCACGCGGCTCTGAAACACGAGTTGATTCCCATCGTCTGCGTCGGCGAAGTGCTCGCCGAGCGCGAAGGCGGCCACACCGAAGAAGTGCTGCTGCGGCAGACCCGCGGCGTGCTCGCCGGCATCACGGCGGCCCAGGCCGCGCCCATCGTCATCGCCTATGAGCCCGTCTGGGCCATTGGCACCGGCAAAACCGCCACGCCGCAAATCGCCGCCGACGCCCACAAAGTGATTCGCAGCGAAGTCGCCAAGCTCGTCGGCGCGGAGGTCGCGGACAGCCTGCGCATCCTCTACGGCGGCAGCGTCAAGCCCGACAACGCCACCACCCTCATGAACGAAGTCGAGATTGACGGCGCGCTGGTAGGCGGCGCCAGCCTCGACGCGCAATCCTTCGCGAAAATCGTCAATTACTGACGTTCTACTGCGGCGCCAGCAAGCACCGCGCCCCGCGGACGGTCAACGCTCGATCCAGGGTCACCAGCGTTCCGTCCGCATCAGGGAAGCTGCCAAACAGATTCGGCCGCATCCAACGAAGAGCTTATGAACGAACCCGCCCTCATCCGGGAAATTCTCGACCACGTCCACAACATCGCCGTCGTCGGCCTCACCAACCGCGAAGGCCGCGCCAGCTTCGGCGTCTCTCGCTTCATGCAGAGCCAGGGTTACCGCATTATCCCGGTGAATCCCCTGATTGAAAGCGCGCTGGGCGAGACCGCCTACCCGGATCTGGGTGCCGCCTTCGCTGCCCTCGACGGCAAAATCGACCTGGTCAACGTCTTTCGCGCCCCGGAATATATTCCAGCAATTGTGAAAGTCGTGATGCGGCTCAAAATCCCCTACCTCTGGCTCCAGGAAGGCGTCGTCCACGACGAAGCCGCAGGATGGGCCGAAGCCGCCGGCATCAAAGTCGTCATGGATCGCTGCATTCTGAAAGACCGCATGGCCGCCGGCTGGCGCAATCGCGGCTGAGCCCCCATGTCAGACCGTTTGCGCAATCTCTGGACGCTCGGCGGTCTCTCGCTGCCCGAGTTGCTGCGCCGCACCGCGCGCGAATCGTGGGATGACGACGTCTTCGGCCAGGGTGGCCGCATGGCTTTCTACCATTTCCTCGCCATTTTTCCATCCCTCCTGTTGTTTGTCGCGGTCAGCACGCGCGTTCCTCAATTGGGCCAGCACATGCAGCACGCGCTGAGCGATCTCTCCGGCCAGGTCCTCCCCGGTCAGGTGTCTCAGATGCTCCAGGAGATGACGAGCGAGTTGCATCAGCGCAGCCGCTTTGGCCTGGGACTCATCTCGCTGGCCGCCGCCGCGATTTGGGCTGCGCTTAACGGTACATGGGCCATGATCTACGGGCTCAACATCGCCTACGAAGTGCAGGAGCATCGCAACTGGCGCCAGATGACCGCCACCATTGTCGGCATGACCCTCTCCCTCGCTGTTGCCGGCACCGTCGCCGTGTTTCTCATCTTCTGCAGTGCGTACCTTCAGGTGCATTTTCACCAGGGCGCATTCGCCCTCCATGGATTGGAATGGCTGGTGGTCGCCGCCACACTCACCTTTTCCTTCGCGCTGCTCTACCGGTTCGCACCCTGCCTCACCGATTACGCGTGGCGCTGGAGCACCCCCGGCGCGCTGGCCGCACTCATTCTCTGGATCGCCTCGACCGTCGGCGCCCGCCTCTATTTCAATCACGTCAACAACTACGCCACCAGCTACGGACACCTCAACGGCGTGGTGATGCTGCTGCTTTGGCTCTACGTCACCAACGGAGCCATCCTGATTGGCGGCGAAATGAATTCGGAGATTGAGAAAGCAGCGGCGGAACGGGTGACTAAACCTTCAGCCCCCGCGGCTGCACATTTTCGCGAATAAACCGCACCACGGATTCCAGCGAAGTCCCCGGCCCAAAGATCGCCGCCACGCCGCTCTCTTTCAGCGCCGGAATGTCCTGCTCCGGAATCGTGCCACCCAGCACCAGCAAAATATCGGTCGCATTGCGCTCGCGCAGCAGCGCCGTAATCCGGGGAACAATCGCGTTGTGTGCGCCGGAGAGAATGCTCAATCCCACGCAATCCACGTCTTCCTGGATCGCCGCATGGACGATCATCTCCGGCGTCTGGCGCAACCCGGTGTAGATGACCTCCATGCCCGCATCGCGCAGCGCGCGCGCAATCACCTTGGCGCCGCGATCGTGGCCGTCCAGGCCAGGCTTCGCCACCAGCACGCGAATGGGAGTCGTCCGCTCAGTCATAAGAACGCTGAAGAATAGCACAGCCGCGCCGTGGCTCGCAGTGCGCCACTACCCCTCCGCAGGCCGTTGCGCCGCAGCCCGCGCCGTCGAAGCAAACCCCAGCTTGCGCAGCAACCGGTCCATCGTTAGCCCCTGCACCACGATGGAGAAGATCACCACGATATACGTAATCGCCAGCACCCGGTCGTGCCCCGATTCGCCAGCCAGCGCCAAGGCCAGCGCAACCGCCAGGCCGCCGCGCAACCCACCCCACGTCAGGATGGTGATCGCGCCCCGCACCGGCTTGTGGAACATCCGCACCAGCAGCAGCGACGCGTTCACGCTGAGCCACCGCGCCGCCAGCACCACAGGAATCGCCAACAGCCCGGCATAGACATAGTGCCGGTCCCATGGCATCACCAGCAGTTGCAGCCCGAGCAGCAGGAACAGAATCACGTTCAGCATGTCGTCAATCAGTTCCCAGAAGCGATCCACGCGCTCGCGCGTCACCTGCGACATGGCCAGTTCGCGCGCGCGGCCGCCGGCAATCAGCCCCGCCGCCACCACTTCCAGAGGCGCAGAAAGCCGCAGCCAGTCCGCCAGCGCGTAGCCACCCATGGCCAGCGCCAGCGTGAGCAACTCCTCCACGCGATAGCTGTCCACCATCCGCATCAGCTTGAACGTCAGCCAACCGAGAACCAAACCCAGCGCGATGCCGCCGCCCGCCTTCACCAGCAGCATCCACGTGAACCCCGCCACCGTAGGCCGCATCCCGTGGCTGAACGATTCATAAAGCGTGAGAAACAGCACCGCGCCCACGCCATCGTTAAAAAGCGATTCGCCCGTCAGCTGCGCTTCCAGGCTCGCCGGCGCACCCACGCGGCGCAGCATTTCCAGCACGGCGATCGGATCCGTCGGCGAGATGAGCGCGCCGAACAGCAGGCACGGCACAAAGCCCAACTCCAGGCCAGTGACCGAAAGAATCACCTTGAGGAGCGACGCCACGAACACCGTCGACAACAGCGTCCCAAAGATCGACAGCGACGCCACCACGGATTTCTGCTTCGACAGATCTTTCAGATTGAGCTGCAGCGCTCCCGCGAAGAGCAGGAACGCCAGCATCCCATGCAGCACCAGCGCGGAAAAATCGATGTGCCCGACAATCGCCACCGCGCGCGCATGCAGGCTCGGAATCGCATGCCCGCTGATCACCAGCAGCGTCGAGGTCGCCAGCGACAGCAGCATCACGCCAATGGTCGTGGGCAGGCGCAGCACTTTGTAGCTGATGAGGCTGAAAGCCGCAGCCAGCGTAACCAGCGCGCTGAGTAATGCGAAGACGTACATGCAGAAAGTTTCTCGACGTTTGTTCGAAGATTCCGATCAGCTCACGATTGTCAGAATCGTAGCAGGCTGAGTGGCAGGTTACGCGTCCGGCTCGTCTTCATCCGCGTCCGCCGACTCCATCGCCGCCAGCGCGCTTTCCTCCACATCCCATTTTTTCAGGATGCGCACAATCGCCCCCATCGAAAACCCCGCGCGCATCAGCATCCGCGCCACCCGCGCCGCCTGTTTCTGGTCCTCCGGCTTGCGGATGCGCTTTCGTTCCAGATGCCGCCGCGCCAGTTCTTCCTCACCCACGCCCTCATACGCCGCATCGAGAGTCGTCTTGATCGTCTCCTTCGCCACGCCCTTGCGCATCAGGTCCTGCTCCACGCGCCGCTTGCCCAGGCTCGCGTTTTCCTGCCGCAACCGGGCGTAGGTCTGCGCGTACGCTGGATCGTCGAGATATTTGTATTCGTGCAGCCGCGCAATCACCGCATCCAGCCGCGCCTCGCGCACCTCGCCGGATTCATCCGGCTCCAGGCGTCGCCGCAGCAGCCGCTTCACCTCAGACACCGTGCGCATCTGCTGCCCCAGCAGCTTCACCGCGTAGTGATAGAGGCCATCCTCGTTCAGGGGAGTAGGTTTCTTGCGGCTACGCATGAGGTCAGCTTAGCGGAAAGCAACGGCAGCGCCGCACTTCTTCAGCCCCGCCGACGGTACCGAATCTCAAACTCATACCCAGGATTCGCCGGAAACAGCTCCGCAATATGCCGCAGCCGCTCCGCCAGCGCGGGCGGCGCCAGCAGCGGATACTCCCGCTCGCGCAAATCTGCATGATCGAAATCAACGGTCAGCGACAGCATGTAAATCGCCAGCGCATCGGCAAACGCCGCCTCAAAGTACGCCGTCTTCGCCTTCTCATCCACCGAGTTGCCGTGGCTGCGGTCCAGCGCCCGCCGCCGATGCTCCCACGCATCGTGGCTGGTTTCGCCGCGAACATCCGCCGTGGCCTGCGACCACAGCAGATCGGAAAAGCTCTGCGGCACGCCGATCGCATCGACGAAATGGTGCCCCACATTGATCAGGAACTCAAACGCCAGCGCGAAGCGGTCCTGCATGAGCCGCGTCGAAATAAAAATGCACTCCGACCCGCCAAACTTCACGTTCCTGTGGCAAATCGCGCGGTCGCTCAGGTCGACAGAGAAATCCGGCGCCACCACCGTGTCGTCATTCTCGCCAATCGCCAGCGGCACAAAGTAATAGGCGCGTTGCCGCAATGCGACGGCGATCACCGCAGGCACGGCCTGGATAATATGCTCCAGCTCGCCGCTCTCCAGGTGAACTTCCCCAAACGTCGCGAAGCACAAGCCATTCTCGGCCTGCCGGACAGCGGCCTCCTGCGCCACTTTCGCGGCGGAAAACAACGGAATCTGTGTGGCACCAGCCATAAGTCTGTATTCTACGGCGTTTCCCGGGAAGTATACTTTTTTCACGTCCGCGCGCATTCCCGGCATGCCCGAACCGTCGCGGATCAAGGAGTTTCCCTCGATGACTGCCGTTGCACAGCCAGCCCGGCTTTTGGGCATTCCCCTGGGTGATTTCGGCTTCTTTTCCTCCATCCTGCTCTCGCTCGCCTCGGGATTCCTCGCTTTCTTCGCCAGCTGTTTTCTGGCCATCATTTCGCTGCTCTTTTGGAATACCCTCGGCCACCACACCGTCAATTACGCTGACTGCTACCTCTACGTCGCGTTCCCCATCGGCGTCGCCGTCCTGTTTCTTGCATTCATCTTCTTCACCGGCACATGGCTGCGACGCAAGTTCTCAGGGTCCCGCTGATGGCGGTGGTCCCCATCGCCGGCATTTCTCCCACAACAGAACAGGCGCGCGCCTTCTGCGCTCAGCTCGAAGCCGGCGACATTCTCTTTTTCCCGCAGACCCCCGTCCCGCTCACTGCCGACGACACCAGCTTCCTCCTCGGCCAGCAGCAGACCGACAGCTCGCTGCACAAAAACATCGCCTATAAACCGAACATCGACAAGCTCAGCGGCGTCGACGCGAAGACCGCCAACCCCGCCGCCGTCGAACGCCTCCACGCCATCATGCGGCAGCTACTCGCAGTCGGTCACCGCGTTTCTCACCGGCTTTCTCGCGCCCTACCAGGCCAACTGGCATCTGGATTACGCCAGCTTTCGCCCGCAGGAAGAGGAAGGCCGCGACCTGCCCCTGCGCCGCCGCAACGATCTCCTGCACACCGACGCTTTCCCCACGCGTCCCACGCACGGCGCGCGCATTCTGCGCTTCTTCAACAACATTCACCCCACCCGCACGCGCGACTGGGTGGTCAGCGATCCCTTTGCCGCCACGGTTCGCCAATTCGCGCCCGCAGCAGATCGCGCCCCATGCCGGACACGGCTTTCTCGCGCCTGGGCAAAGGTGCCGCGCGCGCCATCGGCCTCGGCGCAGCCATTCCCTCCCTCAAGCGCTCGCCCTACGACGACTTCATGATGCGCTTCCACAATTTCCTCAAGGAAAATCCGCGCTGGCAGGCGGAATGTCCGAAGTATCCCTACCAGTTCCCCGCCGGCTCAAGCTGGATGGTCTACACCGACACCGTGCCCCACGCGGTTCTCGCCGGTCAGTACGCGCTGGAGCAGACTTTCCTCGTGCGCCCCGAAGCCATGGTCCAGCCTGAAGTCTCACCGCTAAGAGTTCTGGAAGCAATCGCCCACGCGCCGCTGGTCTAACCTGCCCACGATGCCCGACACGCTCCCCGACACGCCGAAAGAAAAGAGGACTTTCCGCGTTTCGTTGCCGCTGGTCATTATGTTTGTATTCGGGGCCGCGGTGCGCCTCAGCCCCCTGGCAATGAAGATCGTCCGCTCGCTCTTCGTTCTCACCTCCGGCATGATTGCCTCCATCGTCCTTCTCTGCATTTTCTCCATCTACTGGAGCATCGCCGCAAAGGACAGCAAACCAGCCGCCTCGTCGGAGTCAAAAGCCTCACGCAGCCTGCACGTCTTCCTCATCAACGCCGGCGTGTTGCTGCTCATCCTCGCTGTTCCCGGGCGCACGCATCGCTTCCTGCCCGTTTCGCAGCCCGCCTCGCGGATCATCGTCGGCCTCGGCCTCGCCATCCAGAGCGCCGGCCTGCTGCTCGCCATTTGGTCGCGCCGCACCCTCGGCAGCAATTGGAGCGGCGAAGTCCGCATTGCCACCGGCCATCAACTCGTTCGCACCGGGCCGTATAAATCGATCCGCCACCCCATCTACTCCGCGATCCTCGCCATGTATCTCGGCATCATGCTCGTCTCCGGCGAGGTCCACGCGCTCATCGCCTGGCTCATGATCCTCATCGCCTATATCCGCAAAATGCGCATGGAGGAAGCCGCGCTCGCCACCGCCTTCGGCGAAGAATTCACCACCTGGCAGCGCACGTCCTGGCTCCTCCTGCCACCCATCTACTGAATACCGGCCGGCAAGCCTCACACCTCCACCCTGCACCTGGACCCGCACCCTCTGTACCCTGCACCCTGTAGGCTGTACCCTGTATTTCACGGGAACCCCAGTTCCCGCCCCAACCATGACCCAACTTCGATCTGCTTCCGCTCGCCGCCCGTTCCACCTCGCCGCCCTCACGCTGCTCGCCGCGCTTTTGGCTGCTCCGGCCGCCATCAGCCAGGCGCGCCACATTTACGACGACGATGCTGACGCGCACGCTCAGGTCCGCGCCGCCCTCGCCACGGCCGCCCGCGAACACAAGCGCGTCATCCTCGACTTCGGCGGCAACTGGTGCGGCGACTGCCAGGTGCTGGATATCTATTTCCACCAGGATCCCAACGCCGCCCTGCTGGCCGCCAACTTCGTGCTGGTCGACGTCAGCATCGGCCGCTACGACAAGAACCTCGACATCGCGGAGAAGTACGACGTCCCCCTCAAGAAAGGCGTCCCCGCTCTGGCCGTCCTCGACGCCCACGGCCACCTGCTCTACAGCCAGACCAACGGAGAATTCGAATCCATGCGCCGCATGGACCCCCATTCCGTGACCGAGTTCCTCGACCACTGGAAAGCCGCGCGGGACTAGAAGCGTGCTGTAAAGCGCGTCGCTCTGGATCGGCGCAAAGAGCCGACTCGGCAAAAGTCCCGGCCTTCAGGCCTGGACTTCCCACCCTGCAATCACAAGCTTCAGCCCCGGGCCCCGGCTACCAGCTACCCGCCACCAGATACCTGCTGTTTTTTGTCAACCCCCGCACCAACTCACCAAAGTAACCCCCGCTCATTCCAAAACACTTACCCGCCAAAACACCCCAACATATTTGGCGCAATTGAATTCTCCACTTGGTATTCTGAATATATAGAGTGAATTTCGCGAAAAGGACCGCCTAACCAGCGGTCCTTTTCCTTTTCAGGAGCCAAAACCCATGGTCAACGACTGCGCCTACATCTACGAAGAAACCGGACGCCGCTGCCGCCGCATCCCCCGCCGCGGCGAGTCCCTCTGCCTCGCCCACACATCACTCCGCCCCCAGCCTGGCGACGAGGACGCCGCCTTCAACCGCCTCATGAGCGCCTGGGCCGAACGCCTCCACAACATCCCGCTGGACCACTTGCTGGAAGCGCTGCAGACCTCTCTTGAAGGCATCCACGAGATCATCCAGAGCAAATCCTCGCGCCGCCACCGCATGGCTTTCGGCCGCGCCGTCATCGCCGTCGGCATCGCCAACGAACGCCTCGTCGATGCCCTAGCCGCCTCGCGCGCAGGCGCCGAGAATTCCTCAGGACAGAGCTAACCATTTTCAAAGCAAAATGGATACCAGCAACCACTTCCGAATCAATTGGATACGCAACGCGCGAAAACTGCTGATCTCATCGAATCAAATGGATACGCAGACCGCCTCACTAAAAAAAGGGATGATTCATGAGTAAACATTGACCAGGCCGCTAAATCTTAAAAAGACTTCCACAACCCGTCAGCACTGTATCCAAAGCGCCGGCAACATCGCCCACCATCCCAAGTTCGGTCCCTATCCGCGTCAGTTGCGCCTGCAGCTCCTTCAGCTGCTTCACCGCATCCGTCACGTCCTGGCCAACCGCCAGCATCTGCCCGGAGCGCTGCGCGGCCTCTTCCTGATTCAGCGCGGTCAGCACCTTGCCCACGGCCGTCAGCGAATCAGCCACCGCCTGGCTAGCCTCAGCGCCGATCGGGTTCGCCGCCGCCAGCTGGTTTTCGAGCGCCTGCGCGGCATCCCGGGTCTGGGGAATCGTCGGAACTGGATTCGTAGCCATCACTCACTTCCCCTTCTTGGTCGCGGCCGAGTAAACATCGCCCAGTTGCTGACCCTGAACGGCTAACTGCGACACCAGCGAATCAAACGCCGGAGCATCTTTGTTTTTCTTCGTATCCACCAGCGCATCATGGGTGGTTGCCAGCCTCTTCAGCGCTTCCTGCGTTTGCGCCAGTGCCGCATCGTCCTGCTTCTCGGTCACCGCCAGTTGCGGCAGCTTCGCAATCGCAGCCTGCTTTTCATCCGGGCTCATCGTCTTCTCGTTCGCATAGATGTAGGCCCGCTGATCCGCAATCAGCTGGTCGTAGTCAACCTTCAGTTCGTTGCGCAGCCCGCCCTTTTGCGGATCGCCAATGTCTTCCTCCAGCAACTGGCAAATCTCGTCCACCGGCTTCTGCATGGTGTCCAGAATGGAAGGCAGTTCCTTCGCCGTCTTATGTTCCATCAACACGCGGCCCAGCGCATCCACCGCAGCCGCAGCCACACCGCCCTCGATCGTTGAATTCTTCTCGAGCGACTTCAATCCCGAATCTTTGCTGAGCGACGTCAGATCCTGGCCCACCGCTTCGGACTGCTTGTCCAGCGCTGTCACCGCGGTATCGCCGCTCACCGCCGCCAGCAGCGTCGCATACTGCTGCAACCCTTCCAGCAACTGCGTGCGCACCTTCATATCCGGCTCTGATAGAAATGGCTGAATCTTCCCGGGCTCGAAGCCCTGCGAGTCGAACGTCTTCACCAGATTCGCCACCTGCACGTCGTAATACGACTGCTCCACCACCTGGTAGCCGTTCTTCACCTGCAGAGTGGTCGCTGTAGCCGCCGTGGAAAAGGCGGTCGCGCGCTTCCCCAGCGGGGAAAGAGCGCATCCGCTCACCATCAGGAGAACGCCACAAGCGCCGCACCATCCCATCAAATTGTCTCGCCGCATATCCGCCTCGCCATGGTGCAGAGACTTTACCGGAGGATAACGATCCTGTAAACAACGCTGCTATCCCATAAGTCAGTGGAGTAGCCTTCTCAGGGAGCCAATTCGGACTTGAGGAACGAAATGCAGGGATCAACAGCACGAGGACGCAGACAGCCAAAGCAGGAAATCAGTACCGCGACACCGCCAACATGCCAGCTGCGGCGCCTCACAGTCCTTGGCGCCCTGCTCACCATCGGCGGCGCCGCGCTGGCCCAGCAGCCGGTCACGGTTCGCACGCCGGCTACGCCGCTGGTGCTGCACGATCCTTACTTCAGCGTGTGGTCGTTTGACGATGCGCTGAACGGTGGCCCAACCCGTCACTGGACGGGCGCCGAACAGCAGCTCAACGGCTTCATTCGCATCGATGGGCATCCGTTCCGCTTCATGGGCGACGATCGGGAGATTCCGCCGATCCCGCAGGTCTCCCGTGCGATCTGGCCGACGCGCACCATCTATGACTTTGAAGGATCGGGCATTCACCTCACCGCAACGTTCTTTACGCCCGCGCTGCCACAGGATCTCGATGTCCTCTCGCGCCCGCTCACCTACCTCAGCTGGGACGTGCGCTCGACCGACGGACAGCCCCATGCCGTGCGCCTCAGCGTCAGCGCAAGCGCGCAGTTAGCCGTGGATAACGAGCACGAAACCGTAGTCTGGGGCACCAGCCGCGTCGGCGACATGACCGTGATGCACATGGGCGACAACGCACAGCCAATGCTGGCCAAGGCTGGCGACAACCTCCGCATCGACTGGGGCTGGGCCGACTTCGCAATCCCCGCGCAGCCCGGCATGACCACCGAAACTGTTGGCGCGTGGAAATTTCAAAAAGAAGTAACCAGCGGAACCTCCGCAGCCAGCGACGATCTGAACATGCCGCGCGCGCCGCGCAACGATCTGCCGATGATGGCGGTGAGCTTCGACCTCGGCAACGTTTCCACCACGCCAGTCCGACGCCGCGCCATGCTGGCCTACGATGATCGCGAGGCGATTGAATATTTGAATCGACAGATGCCGGATTACTGGCGTCGCAATGGATGGACCATGGTTGATTTGCTCGAAGCTGCGGAGCGCGAGGAGGATTCGCTGCGCACTCGTGGCGAAGCGTTTGACCGCGCGCTGGTTTCGGACCTGGTGCAAACCGGCGGCGAACATTACGCGGCCCTCGCGGTTCTGGCGTATCGCCAAACGCTGGCCGCGCACAAGCTGGTGGTAGATATTAACGGCCAGGCGATGATGTTCTCCAAAGAGAACTCCAGCAACGGCTGCACGGATACCGTGGACGTGACGTATCCGGCGTCGCCGTTCTTTTTGCTCTTTAACCCGAAGCTCCTGGAAGCGGATCTGCGTCCGGTGATGGAGTACGCCAGCCTGCCGCGCTGGCACTGGCCCTTTGCGCCGCACGATATCGGGACGTATCCGCTGGCCAACGGCCAGGTGTATGGCGGCGGCGAAACCACCGAAGACGATCAGATGCCGGTGGAAGAAAGCGGCAACATGCTGATCATGTTCGACGCGCTGGCGAAGGCGGAAGGGAATGCGGATTTTGCGGAGCATTACTGGCCTCTGTTGTCGCGGTGGGCGGCGTATCTGCTGCAGTTTGGTATGGACCCGGGGAACCAGCTCTCGACGGACGATTTTACGGGCCACCTGGCGCACAATGCGGGCTTGTCGATCAAGGCGATTCTCTCGCTGGATAGCTACGCGCAGCTGGCGGCGATGCTGCACAAGGACGATGAGGCGGCGAAGTACCACCAGGCGGCGGAGCAGATGGCGAAGGAATGGATGACGATGGCGGCCGATGGCGACCACACGCGTCTGGCATTTAATCTGCCGGGGACATGGAGCCAACAGTACAACCTGGTGTGGGATCGCATTCTCGGACTGCATCTGTTTCCGCCGTCGTTGACACAGGAAGAGGTGAGCTATTACCTGAAGCACCAGAATGCTTTTGGGCTGCCGCTGGATAATCGCCACACCTACACGAAGCTGGACTGGAGCGTGTGGACGGCGACGCTGAGCCCCAATCAGCAGGACTTCAACGCGCTGATCGATCCGCTGTACCGGTTTATGACGGAGAGCCCGACGCGGGTGCCGCTGAGCGACTGGTTCGATACGGTGAGCGGGGCGCAGGTGGGCTTTCAGGCTCGGTCGGTGGTGGGGGGAATTTACATCAAGATGCTGGCCGATCCGGCGGAGTGGAAAAAGTGGGCGGCTGGGAAAGGAACGCCATGACCCGCCAGGCGGAGCAAGGGGAACTCAATCCTCGGCAGCGTCCTTCAAATTCCGCAGGCTGTCGTCTAAGGGTTTGCCGACGACGCCATCCTGACCCAGGAAAACTTCCTCCAGCTTCATTACATAGTCGTTCGTGCCGCGCACGGTCCAGGTAACTTTGGTCGCGGTCGTTGCTCCATCGGGGATCGCGGACAGCCTAAAGGTGTTGATGTTCTGTCCCTGGAACGCGCCGTCCCAGTCCGTCGTCACCTTCACCTGCTCGAGGGGGATGACGTCGGAGATGGCCATGCGGCCCGAACCGGCGCTGCCCTGGCTGGTCCACTCGCTCACCGCGCCGTTGCCTGCTTTGGCATGCTTGTAAGTGCGCTTCATGGTGGGATCGTCGCGGTCCCGCTCCGACCACCGCGGCCACTGATGGAAGTCGTCGATCATCGCGAAGACCCGCTGCGGCGGCGCATCGATGGTCGTCGACCGCTCGACGAGAAAGGTGCTCGGCCTGATCGCCGCCACCACCAGAACTCCCACGATGACAACGCACACCACCGCGACCCATTGCCCGGCGGTGCTCTTCTGAGGCCCTCGCGTACTACGCTCTCTGCCGTACCGCTCCACGCAACCCCCCACGCAATAAGCTAAACGCTCCGGAGCGATTTTCCTCCTACAATCTTCACCATGACACGGTACTCCTTCGCCACCGCCGTCCTGGTCGCTGCGGCCCTGGCCAGTCCGGCCTTCTCGCAAACCGCTTCGCTGAAACCGGCCATCACCACCGATCCTGCGCCGGACGCTGCGCACCCGGCTGCGATGGAGTCGTTCCAGCTACCCAGCCACGGCGCACAGTTGAATGCGCTGCTGTATATCGCTGCCGGAGCGGGGCCGCATCCGACAGTGGTCCTGCTGCACGGTTTCCCCGGCAACGAGAAGAATCTCGACCTGGCGCAGGTGCTGCGCCGCGCTGGGTGGAACGTTCTCTATTTTGACTACCGCGGGTCATGGGGCTCGCCGGGCGACTTCTCTTTTACTCACTGCATTGAGGACGCGCAGGCCGCGGTGGCGTGGCTGCGCGATCCGGCGAATGCGGCAAAGTACCGGGTCGATCCGCAAACGATCGCACTGGTCGGCCACAGCATGGGAGGCATGATCGCGATCGAAGCGGGCGCGCAGGATACTGGAATCAAAGCTATCGTTGGCATTTCAGCTGCGGACTTCAGCATGAGCAGCATCCTGCATTTGCCGCCGGGGAGTCGGAACGTGGCTGTTCCGCATCTCGCCAAAAGCCTGGCCGCGGAAGGGATGGCGCCGCTCGCTGGAACGTCGCCCGAAGCGCTGGCCAGGGAGATTCTGAAGAACGCGGCAGAGTGGGATTTCGTGAGCCAGGCGCGGCGGCTGACGACGCGGCCGGTGCTGCTGATCACGGCGAATGACGGACTGCGCGGGGTGGACGAAGCGCTGGCGACCGCCATCCAGCAATGCGGCGGCAAACTGGTCACCACGGTCCACTTCGACACCGACCATGCGTACTCCGACCACAGGATCGCGCTCGAATCCGCGGTTCTGAATGGACTCGCTCCGCTGAGCCAGCGATAATGGGCGTTCCCCTGGGAACCTGGAGGTCCCGATGATGAAAGCATTTCTGGCGGGCGCGGCGCTTTTCCTCGCGATGACGGGCGCGGCCCACGCGCAGGGCATTTTTCCCGGCAGCGCGGACATCGGCGACATCACACCTGGCACCACGAAATACGACAAAGCCACGCAGACGTACGAGATCACGGGCGGCGGCGTCGACATGTGGGGAACGTCGGACTCGTTTCGCTTCTCGTGGCAACAGGTCACCGGCGACTGGGCGGTCACCGCCAGCGTCAGCTTTCCGTCTGGATCGCATCCGCCCAACGAGAAGGCCGTGCTCATCTTCCGCGAGTCGCTGGATCCTGACTCGCCTTATGTCGACGTAGCCGTTCACGCCGACGGACACATTACGCTGCAGTGGCGCTCGGCGCAGGGCGCCGTCACCGCTGACACGACAGCGACCGTGAGTCTTCCAAACATTACGCTGCTGCGCATCGAGCGGCATGGGAACCACTACGTCGGCATGACGGCGGGGCAGGATGGCCAGTTCCACGCGTTCGCGTCGAAAGACGTCGCGCTGAAGGAGCCGCTCTACGTCGGCATTGGCATGTGCGCGCACGATGCTGCAAGAGGCCTGGCGACGATCGAGTTTTCGCATGTGAAATTGGATCTGCTGTCTACACCGGTTACGGATTCGGCTGGACAGTAGACGCGAGGGGCAATTCCATAAACACATTGGCGCGGCTGTATTTCGAGCCATGCGCTGGGCCGGCGAGATGGCGGAATCCCAGTTCCTCGTACAGGTGGACGGCGGCCGCGGCCTTGGTGTTGGATTCAAGATACAGCCGCTGCGCGCCCATGCGCCGCGCCACGTCGATGGCAAACACGAGCAGACGCCGGCCAATGCCGAGGCCGCGCGCGGATTCGGCGACGGTCATCTTGGCCAGCTCCAGCTCGCCCTCGCCCGTGACCACCAGCGCGCAGCAACCCACCACCGTGCAGGCCATCTCCGCGAGGCAAATTTGGCCTCCGGGCGCGAGGATCTGCCCATGCGGATCGTTGAGGATGGCGCTGTCTTCTTCCTCCAGAGCGAAATGCTTGGTGATCCAGTCCTCGTTCAGCACACGGAAGGCGGTCTCATCGCCGGGGCGGAAGGTGCGGAAGTGGAGCGGGCTAAACTGCGAGGCGTTCATGGGGATTCGATTCAGCGGTTCTGGTTTCGATTCACTGCGGTGTGGGCGGCGTGGAAACAACCGTCGCGCCGGCTTGCTGCTGCGCTTCGGCGTGAAACTTCTTGTAGTCGCGATCGGTGACGTGAATGTTGGCGCGAACGCCGACTACGGCGAAGGCATGGGCGTTCAGGTCGATCTCAGCGCCGGTGGGCAACCATAATTCGTTGTTGACCAGTTTTTGATCGAAGACCAGGTTGCTGCCTTTGCTGAGCGAGAACATGCCAAAGCCGACGTGCAGATTGTCGTCCAGGCGCGCGACCATGCGGCGCACCTGGCGATCCTTCTCGTCGATCCAGATGGTGCCGGACATTTTGCGAGCCGCTTCTTCGGCCACGCCGTGCGCCTTGGCATGCGGGTCGCCAGTGAAGTCAAAGGAGATGGTCGAGCGCCCGTCGAGCATTTCTCGTCGCGGGCTGGAGACCTTCACCATGGAGAGGATGTGGCTGACGCTAATGGTCACTTCGCCATTGGGCGCGGTGCCGGGCGGCGTCTGCTGCGCCTTCGCCACCTCCTTCATTACATGGTCCTGCTCCTTTTTCGCATGGTCCGCGTCGAGCTCCTTACCGTCTTTCTGGACCAGCCGTTGCACCTCATGCGTGTTGACGTAGAAGACTTCGTAGTCTTCTGACTCGGACTTCTTGATCGAACCGTTCTTGTTCAGAGTGTCGGTGACGTCGAGCTCGCGGAAGGTGTAATTCTCGCGGATGGCTTCCATTTGGCGCTGGTGGTCCTGCACCTGATTCATGAGCGTGGGCACGTCGGGAATCGGCGCATCGGTCTGCGCCAGGAGGCCGCTGGTCAGCCAGCACAGCGCAGCCACAGCCGCCCAGGCGCGAAGTTTGATGGAGTGAAGCAACATGTTCGCCTGATTAGCGATCATAGCGTAGGCCATCGGTTAACTTAAGGACGGCGAGAAAGACGGAACGTATGCTTCGACTGCTTTTCAAATGGCTGTTGCACGCCATCGCTTTATTGATTACCGCGCACTTTGTCCCCGGATTCGTGATTGCGAGCTTCGGCGCCGCGTTGGTCGCCGTGGTGGTAGTCGGATTCCTCAACATGACCCTGGGCTTGCTGCTGAAGCTCATCACGCTGCCGCTGGGCATTTTGACGCTGGGGTTGTTCTTCCTCGTCATCAACGCGCTGATTTTGAAGCTGGCGAGCGGCGTGGTTCCCGGTTTTCTGGTGGAGACGTGGAGCGCAGCGCTCATCGGCGCTTTGGTTTTGGCGCTGCTCCACATGCTGTTCGCACTGGTTCTGGATAAGTCTGACGAGAAGCGGTAGGACGGTCAGCGGTGAAGCGGTCAGCAGTGAAGCGGTCAGCAGTGAAGCGGTCAGCGGTGAGACGGTGAGCGATGAAGCGGTCAGCGCAAGACACGCAATACTGAGGCTCCTGGATACAATGGAAGGTATGCCCCTCGACAATGTCTCGCGTCGCCGGCAAAAGGCGGCACCTCCTGGCGAAACTGGGCAGGAAGCGCTCTACCTGCGTTCGCTGAGCGAGCGCCAGATCCAGGTCCACGTCAAGCTGCGCGATGGCGAGCTGGTCTCCGGCTGGATTGAATATTTCGACGACAAGATGATCCGGCTGACGCGCGAAGGCAAGCCGAACCTCTTCATCTACAAGCATCAGATTCGCACCATCACCGAGCATGGGCGCGACGCGCGGCGGCGTCCGCGGAACGAAGGTGCACCGGCCGCAGCGTCTGAGGATGCGCCGTGAGCGCGGGCCGCGTTCCTGAACACTTGACCTTGGCAAAATCCGCTGCTGCGATTGCGCTGGAAGCCGGCGCGCTGCTGCGTGGATACTTCGAGCGCGGCGTTGCCACCGAATACAAAGGCGGCGTGGACCTGGTGACGGAGGCCGACCGCGCTTCAGAAAAATTGATCGACGAACGCCTGAGCGCGGTGTTTCCTGGGCATGGGATTTTTGGGGAAGAGGGTGTGCGGCGCCGATTGGACGCCGAATACCGCTGGTACGTCGATCCGCTGGATGGAACCACGAATTTTGCGCACGGATTTCCGGTTTTTTGCGTTTCGCTGGGTCTGGAACACCGGCCTGCCGGGACCGCTGCCGGTGCGGATGGGGAATTAGTGGCTGGGGTGATCTACGATCCGCTGCGCGACGATTTGTTTACCGCGGAAAAGGGACAGGGCGCGTGGCTGAACGGACGCAGGGTGCAAGTTTCGCGGACGAAAACGCTCTCTGAGGCGCTGCTGGCGACGGGTTTTCCCAGCCGTAAGCGCCATGCCAGCCCAAATATCCATTTCTACCAGGAATTCACGCTGCGCTCGCATGGGGTGCGGCGGGCGGGATCGGCAGCGCTCGACATGGCGTACACGGCCTGTGGGCGACTGGATGGGTTTTGGGAGTTCAACCTGAATCCGTGGGACACCGCGGCGGGCGCGCTGCTGGTGACGGAGGCTCGCGGGCAGTTGACGCGGTTCGATGGCTCGCCGTTCCAACTCAACAGCAACGAGACGCTGGCGACAAACGGCCTGCTGCAGGGGGAGTTGACGGGGCTGTTCGAGAATCTGTTCGCGGGCCGGGATCTCGAGCCGATTCCGACGCCGGCAGAATTTGCTGCGGAACGGACACGACGCCAGGGCTGAGCGAGCCGAATGCCGGTAGCGTAATGCCGATTTAGAAAGCCCGCGCAAGTTCCCAAAGTTCTTTCCCAGCGCGCCGTCTTTGTTCCGCGGCCGAAATTCGCTGCTAGAATGATCGGTTGTTGGAACAATCGGACTGAGAGATCAGAGAGCCGGGTAGAGCGGATTCTTCGGCCCTCGTTTCAAGGTCACGATCGACCGAATCATTCTCACTCCCGAAGAGGAATTTCATGGCATACGTGATTGCGGAACCCTGCATCGGCACGAAAGACACGGCTTGCGTGGATGCGTGTCCGGTGGATTGCATCCACCCCAAAAAAGACGAGGCGAAGCATGGCGACTCGGAACAGCTGTTCATCGACCCGGTCGAATGCATCGACTGTGGCGCGTGCGTTCCGGTTTGCCCGGTTTCCGCGATTTTCGCGGCCGACGACCTGCCTGAAAAGTGGCAGGACTTCGCGACGAAAAACGCCAGCTTCTTCGGCCGCTAAACGAGCTTTGTTGGGATTTTCTCGGGCGTCCGGCTCCCTGCCGGGCGTCCGCCCGTCTTTTTAAACACCTTTCTTTCTGTCGGATTACCGGGTCGTACAACCCCAGACCCCTGGCGTGCTTCTGAGTGGGATATTGCCTCTATCCCCGGTAATTCGTCCGTCCCTTATGAATCTGATTGCGCCGAAGAGTCCGACAAGCAGGGCAACAGGAGCGCTCCCCCATGGAAGAACTGGCATGGAAAGGTTTGTCTTAATGAATGCGGGTCCCTCACAGCCTCGGCCTGCCAACCAGCACATGCGCCGCAACCCGCCGATCGCCGGCGAAGAAGAGGCGATTGAAAAGGCTCGCAACGGTGATGCCCGGGCGTTTGAGACGTTGTATGCGATGCACAAGCGGCGCGTCTACTCGCTGTGCCTGCGCATGCTGGGCAACGTGGCGGAAGCCGAAGATCTAACGCAGGAGGCCTTCCTGCAGCTCTATCGCAAGATTGGGACGTTCCGCGGCGATTCGGCGTTTTCGACCTGGCTGCACCGGCTGGCGGTGAATGTGGTGCTGATGCACCTGCGCCGCAAGGGATTGCCCCAGGTATCGCTCGAAGAGACGCTGGAGCCTTCGCAGGACGACGGGCCGCGCAAGGATATTGGCGCACGGGATCTGACGCTCTCCGGGTCGATTGACCGCGTTACGCTGGAGCGGGCTATTGAGAATTTGCCGCCAGGCTATCGTTTGGTCTTTGTTCTGCACGATGTGGAAGGATACGAGCATAATGAGATAGCCGAGATGCTCGATTGTTCCATTGGGAACAGCAAGTCGCAGTTGCACAAAGCACGCATGAAGCTGCGGGACCTTCTGCACACGGGGCAGCGGAAGGAGCAGATCGCGTGAGCGTTCGCGCCATGGATAAGACGATGACCTGTTCCGAGTTTCAGGAAACCATACCGGATTTGTTTGAAGCCCACGCGGATCTGAGCGCGCAGGAGCACATCAAGTCGTGCGAGAACTGCGCGGCGCTGGTGCGCGATCTGGAATATATCGCCTCCCAGGCAAAGCTGCTGCTGCCCATGCACGATCCCAGTCCTGCGGTGTGGAACAACATCCAGCAGGCGATCCGGCACACGCCGGGCGAGCCTCCGGCGCAGCCGGGAAGAAAATAAAAGACCTTCCGGCACATCCGCTTCATATAATCAGAAAACAAATGAGCGGACAGACGCCTTCACCCTCGATCACGGGCATCATCCTGACGGGCTTTATGGGCGCGGGCAAGTCGACTGCCGGCGCACTGCTCGCGGAGCGTCTGGGCTGGCGATTTGCCGATTCAGATGCTCTGGTGGAAGCCCGTGCGGGCATGACCGTGGCGGAAATCTTTGAGCGCCTGGGAGAGCCGACCTTCCGGCAAATGGAAGCGGAGGTTGTCCGCGAGGCAGCTGGCCTTAAGAACAGCGTGCTGGCGCTGGGCGGCGGCGCGCTGGATTCGGATGCGACTCGCGAATTCCTGTTGAGTCTTGAAGGGTGCCGCGTGATTTTCCTGGAAGCGCCTCTGGATACTCTGATCGGTCGTTGCGCTGAGCAGGCGAATGCGCCGGTGCGGCCGGTTCTGCGCGACCGCGGAGGCCTGGCTGCACGCTGGCAGGCGCGTGTGCCACTCTACCGCCAGGCGCATCTGACCGTGGCCACTGCGGAACGCACACCGGAGGCCGTGGTGGATTGCGTTTTGGCGGAAATCCACCGCCTGGAGGAAGGGGACCGGTTGGTTTCCACTGGGCCTGGCCCTACCGGGCAAGCTGGAAAAGCGCGGTCGGCCGGCGGAGGGCGTGCATGAGCAAGCCAATGGGACCGCGGGGCATGGTCCTCTTCACTTTTGCGGTGGGCATCGGGCTCTATCTCGCCTGGCTGCTGCGCGACGTTCTGGTCGTGATCTACGTCAGCGCGCTGTTCGCGGTGGTGCTGATGCCGCTGGTGCGCGGGATGATGATGTTTCATATCAAGCAGTGGCATCCCAGTCGCGGCATGGCGGTGATGACCATGATCCTGCTCACGGTGGGCTGCGTGGCCCTGCTCCTGTTCGTGGGCCTGCGCCCCGCCTTTTACGATCTGCGCGATCTGGTGCGGAAGGCTCCCACAGAGGGCCCAAAAATCTTCGCCAGAATGCAGCAGGTCCCTATCCTGCGCGACATCGACATGGACGCGCTCCAGGAGAAGATTCAGGACTTTGCGGGACATTCGGCCACCTACGCGGTGCAGTTCGCCAGCGACTGGGCCGAGACGGCGGGGCGCGTGGTGGCCGGCATTGTGCTGTGCGTCTACTTCATCATTGAGGGCGACGATGCGTACGCGTGGTTCCTGTCGCTGTTTCCGGTGGAGCGGCGGCTGCGGCTGGATCAAACGCTGGCGCGGGCTTCGGTGCGCATGGGCAAATGGCTGCTGGGGCAGGGCACGCTGATGCTGATTCTGGGGGTGAGCAGCACGATTGTGTTCGCGCTGCTGAAAATCCGCTACGCGTATGCGCTGGGTGTGATTATGGGGCTGTTCAACATCATTCCTGTGGCCGGTGCGCTTATCTCAATGGCGCTGGTGGTGCTGGTGGCGGCGCTGGATTCATGGACACGCGTGATCGGCGTATCAGTCTTCTTTCTGATTTATCTGCAGGTGGAAAACACTTTTCTGACGCCGAAGATCATGAAGACGCATGTGGACCTGGCCGGGCTGACGATTTTGATTGCGCTGCTGATCGGTTCATCGCTGGCGGGCGTGGTTGGCGCGATGGTCGCGGTGCCGACGGCGGTGCTGGTGTCGGTGATCCTGAAGGAATACGCGGTGCACGACGAGGCGATTATCGAGTCGCCGCACCCGGTGACGACGACCACACTGACGCTGGACTAAAGCAGCCGGTGGCTGGTCGCTGGTCGCGAATTTTTTGTAGAGGCCTGGGATATCTGAGGAGGCGCGGGGCCGGGCCCCGTCACAGAGGGGCAGCCGCGTTTATCATAGACAGTGGGTTGTTCCCCGCCTGTTTTGTACCGCATGTCACTCCATTTCCTCTATCGCGCTGACCGCTCCGGAACCCTATGCCGCTAGACTCCGCTGCCTCGAGCCTTGAGACGCCGCTTCCGCACGCGCACCTGCATGTGCCGGAAGCGGGCGAGACGGCCTCTTTGCTGGTGGATTATCGCGAGCTCTTCAAGCTGCGCGTGACATTGATGGTGACGCTGACCGGGTGGGCGGGATTCTATCTGGGCTCGATGCGTTCGGGCATCAGCAGCATGCAGCCGGGGCTGCTGGAGACGCTGATCGGGATTACCGCGGTCTCGGCCGGATCTTCGGCGCTGAATCAGTCCATTGAACGGAAGCTCGACGCGAAGATGGTGCGCACCGCGAACCGCCCCATGGCGGCGGGGCGCATTGGCCTGGTGCATGGGATTGCCGCGGGGCTGTTTCTGATTATTGCGGGCACGATTTGGCTGACGCACGAGACCAACGTGATCACCGGCGGACTGACACTGCTGACTGCGTTTCTGTATGTGGCCGTTTACACGCCGCTGAAGCGGGTGACGCCGATTGCGACGTTCATTGGAGCGTTTCCGGGTGCGATGCCGCCGCTGCTTGGATGGACCGCCGCGCGGGGCGTGATTGAGTGGCAGGGCGTGGCGCTGTTCGCAATCCTTTTCGTCTGGCAGTTCCCGCATTTCATGTCGATTGCATGGCTCTATCGCGAGGATTACGGCCGCGCTGGTATTCGCATGCTGCCGGTTGTGCAGCCGGATGGATGGTCGACGGCACTGGAGGCGCTGACCTATGCGGTGCTGATGATTCCGGCGAGCCTGCTGCCGTATTGGCTGCATATGGATGGAAAGATTTATGCGGGGGCCGCGCTGGCGCTGGGGGCGGCGTACCTCGGTTACACGATTCGCTTTGCGCGGATTGTGAAGGCGCGCAGCGAAACCGAATCCAGAATGTACGCGCGCGATTTGCTGAAAGTGAGCGTGATTTATCTGCCGCTGCTACTGACCGCGCTGATGCTGAATGCAAGGTGAGGCAGCGGGTAGCTGGTAGGGAGCAAAACCGACGAAGATGACGAGCATTGCGAGTAGTCCTAAACCGAAACAATCTTTATCCGCTCCTGTTGCGGCGATCATTGCGGTCAGCGTGGTGGCTACGCTGTTTCTGTTTTGGCTGATTTATGTGCATCCGGCGTCGGATGCGGCTTCCCTGCACTACACGTTTTTGCCGAATCTAAATGCGCTGCTGAACGGACTGGCGGCGATTGCGCTGCTGGTTGGGTACTATTTCATCCGCAACCATCGCATCGCGGCCCACCGCGCGGCCATGTTTACGGCGTTCGCGTTCAGCTCATTGTTTCTGGTGTGCTACATCGCCAATCACGCGCTGCACGGCGACACGCTCTATCCTGTGCATAGCGCGGTTTACTATTATGCGTATCTGCCCATTCTGATCAGCCACATCATCCTGGCGATTGTGGCGCTGCCGGTGGTGCTGATCACTTTTTTCCTGTCGCTGTCGGGACGCATTCCTCTGCATCGCAAACTGGCGCGCATCACGTTTCCATTGTGGCTTTACGTTTCGGTGACGGGCGTGGTGGTGCGGGTGATGCTGGTGGCGGCGATGCGGCAGGGCATCTAGAAGCGGTTCGCTCGCAACGGTTAGCGGTGAGACGATCAGCTACGGTGCGGTCAGCGAATTTGGTACTGCTCATGAATGACGTGAATGCTCAGCGAATGGATCCGGAGGACGACGGGACGCGTGCGTTGCTGCTCACGGGGATCTGGACGCTGGTCGCTGGCGTGCTGGCGACCTTGCTCACGGCAACCGTCTTCGGCGGGATCAGCCGCCAGGGCCCGCACACCAATGCCGGATGGCTCTCGCTGATGGTGGCGATGATGTGCCTGCCGTTTGGCGGAATGCTGTTTGCGCTGGGCGGGGCCAAATGGCTGCGCAACCGCAAACTCCGTCGCGAGCCCTAATCCATCGGCAACACGTGAATAGTGTAGAGCCACTTCTGCGCGAGTTCCGGCCAGTGCGTGATGGGGTTTGGCCCCGGCCGCAGGCCGTAGCCATGGCCGCCCTTCGTATAAACGTGCAGTTCCGCCGGCACGCCCGCGTTCTTGAGTGCGAGAAAATAATAAATCACGTTCTCGACGTGAACGGGATCGTCTTCCGCCTGCACTAAAAACGTAGGCGGCACCGACGCAGTGACCGGAATATCGGGATTGAATTCGAAATTCTTCTCCGCGATCGAAAGATACCCAGGATAGATGATGATCGCGAAGTCGGGACGGCAGCTCAACTGATCGGCGGCATCGACGGCTGGGTAAAGGCGCCGATCGTAATGTGTGCTGAGCGCGGCAGCCAGGTGGCCTCCGGCTGAAAAGCCGAGAACGCCGATACGCTGCGGGTCGATGTGCCAGTCAGCGGCATGCTCGCGCACCAGCCCCATGGCGCGCTGCGCATCCTGCAACGCGGCGGCCGATTTGGGATACGGACCCGTATTCGGCACACGGTATTTGAGCAGCACGCAGTTCACGTCGATGGAGTTGAGCCACGCGCAGACTTCCGAGCCTTCCAGGTCAATGGCAAGGATGCTGTAGCCGCCGCCGGGAAAGACGACGACCGCGGGCGCCGTGGCCTGAGAGGGCGCGGGATAAAGGGTGATGGTGGGATTCGACACGTCGCCAATGCGCATCAGCGGCTTGCCCATGATCAGCGGGTCAGACGGTTTGGTGGTGTCGTGCTCGGGGCCGGTTGCGGTTTGCGGACCTGGCGCGCCGTTGGGCCACAACGTCAGGGTTGGATCGCCAGCAGGCGGCTGCCAATCGGCTGGCGCTGCAGTCGGCGTGGGCGCTGATGCCGGGTGTTCGGTTTGCGCGGCGGCGAAAGGTAAGGCGACGGCGAGAATCGCCAGAGACAGCAGGATTCCAAATGAGGGCACGGCCGGTTTCTCCACCCGGCCATCTTAGTTCACTCGCGGCTTACTGCGACGAGGGCAGCCATTGCGGTGTTGAAGAAGGAGGTGGTGTGGATGACGCGGGCTGCTGCGCCGGAGTCGCTGGAGTCCCGGAAGCTGGAGCCTGCGCGGGGTTTGAACCGGTCGAGCCGGAACCCGCGGCTGGCGTGCTGCCCGACGCCGGTGTGGTCGAGGCAGGCTTGGCGGAGACGGTGGGCGTGTAGCCTGGATCACCGGGTCTGCTCATGCCGGGTGGATAATTCATTGGCGCCATGGTTTGGCGGTCTTTGTCGGTGTCCGCGGGCAACTGCTCGCCGGGCTTGCGCAGCGTGGGCGGAGCGATGGGCGCATCCTCCTCAGTTCTGTCCGCCGCGGTCTGGTCGCCCAGCTTGACCTCATGCTGATTGGCAGCAACGACCGGCTGATTGCCCCAGAAATCGCCCATTTCATTCCCGGTGCGGACGGTCATGGCTTCGCCGACTTTGGCAAGCTCCACGCGCACCACGTAGCTGTCGACAAAGCGTACAAATTCCACCGGCTGCGGCGCTTCGCCGTAAATCCAAATCTCGAAGGGCTTGCCGTTTTCCTGCTCGCGAACCTTGCGAATCGGCTGGCCCTTGGCATAGATCACCATGTCGCGATCCATGCCGACCAGGACGCGGTGCGCCAGGATGGCCTTCTGCAGGAACGGAGGCAAGGATTCGGCATAGGCCTCGGCGGGCGACTTCACGCCGAAGTCGACCATGGGCCGCAACAGCGCTTCCAGTTGTTCGCCGGTCAAATCGGGAACGCGCTTTGGGAAGGTCAGCGTGATGCGGGAGCCGCTGGGAGGCGCGCCGGAATCCTGTGCGAGCGGGGTATCGGCTTCTCCCATGCCGATGGAGACGTGGCGCAGGTATTTGTGTTTGTGCTCGGGACCGTTGTTCAGGTCGATCACAATGGCGTTGTCGCGGATTCGGATGTCGGTGACCACAACGCGGTCGCCCGGCTTCACGCTGATGCCTTTGGTATGCAACAGGTCCACGTACTTTTCGCCGCCCGGCGTCATGTGCCCATTGGCTTCAAGGTCGAGATTCGCGACCGGCAGCGGCCGCATGGCGAAGCCCTGTTCTGCCTGCATAAAGCGGACCAGCTCTTCGCGGGCAATCGTGGTCAACGGCTCACTGGAGAGCTTGACATTGGTGGGATCGAATTGCGTGTAGTGCATCTCCACGTGCGCAGGCTGGACGATGAAGACCTGAGCCGAAGCCGCGGCGCACACGACAACAGGGGCACACAGCGCCGCTACCAGAGTGAGGCGGCCGGAACGAGTGAACTGGGTCATAAACCCCCCTTCGGGGCGGGCTAGAGCCGGATTCCAACAGCATGGCCCCGTTTGCAGGAAATATCAAGCGCGTTGCGGCTGCCGAATGCCCTGAGAACTGGCCACTTTTCCATGAAAATGCAGATTTTTACGAGCCAGCACGGAAAACCTGCGGCGCACAGGCGCTCGCCTGATCTGCTTGGAGCGGGAAAACCGGAATTGTGTTGCCGGAGAAAAGTGGCGGCGCTAAATGTCGCCCGGAACCAGCGGCGGCAGCAAAAAGGGACGGCGGCGGCCGTCCCCTTTTGTATTCGTCATTGGACGAGCTTCAGGTTATCTGCGGGAAGCGGGTTTGCTCTTCGTCTTCGCAGGCTTGGCTTTTTTCGGGCGGGTGCTCGGTGCCTCGGTCAGTCGGTCGCCGAGGACGTGGAGGCGCAGGAAATTGGTCGACCCGGAGCGTGTCCGCGTGCCGGCCACGATGCCGAGAATTTCTTTGGGCTTTACAAAGCCGCCCTGCTCCAGGATTTCTTCGGCCTGGTCGACCATCTGCTCGGCGGTGTTGAGCTTGGGGCATTTGATGGGATGAACGCCCCAGAGCATGCCCATGCGGTTGATGACCGCATCGATGCTCGAGAGCGCGTAAATGGGCGGCTTGGGCCGGTATTTCGAAAGCTGGCGTGCGGTGGTTCCGGTTTCCGTGAAGACGGCGATGGCGGCGACGTCCACATCTTCAGAAGCGTGGGCCATGGATTCGCAGATGGTTTCCGCGATGGAGAGACGGATGCGGCCTGGACGCGTATCCCATCCGTCGGACTCGCGGCGGTGGGTTTCGGTTTCGGTGACGATCTTCGCCATCATCTTCACGGCCTCGACGGGATACTTGCCCGCAGCGGTTTCCGCGGAAAGCATGACAGCGTCCGTTCCGTCGTAGATGGCGTTGGCGACGTCGGACGCTTCGGCGCGGGTGGGGCGCGGATTCTCGATCATCGACTCCAGCATCTGGGTTGCGGTGATGACGGGCTTGCGATACTCGGCGGCGCGACGGATGACGTGCTTCTGGATGGCCGGCACTTTTTCCGGAGGCATTTCGACGCCGAGATCGCCGCGCGCGACCATTACGCCGTCGGCACTCTCCAGAATGGCTTCGAGGTTTTCGATAGCCTGTGGCTTTTCCAGCTTGGCAATGATCCAGGTTTCGAGGCCGAGCGCGGCGACGCGGAATTTCACGTGGCGCACATCTTCGGCGGTGCGGACGAAGGAGACGGCGATAGCGTCAACGCCGTGCTTCATGCCGAATTCCAGATCCTCTTCATCTTTGTCGGTGAGCGAGGGCACACGCACGGCGATGCCGGGCAGATTGATGCCTTTGTGCTCGCCGAGCATGCCGCCGTTGATGACTTCGCAGGTCACGTCTTCGCCAGGAATATCGACGACGCGCAGCTCGATGAGGCCATCGGAAAGAAGAATGCGCGCACCCGGCTCGAGGTTTTCCGCGAGCGTGGGGAACGTTGTGGCGAGGACGGAGGCGGTGCCGAGAATGTCGCGCGGCGTGATGGTGAGCTGCTGTCCGGCTTTCAACTGCACGGGGATGCGGTTCTTGAGGCGGCCGGTGCGGATCTTGGGACCCTGCAGGTCGCCCAAAATACAGATGTGTTTGCCTTCCTCGCGGCCGACTTTACGCACCATCTCAATGAGCTTGAGCTTTTCGGGATGGGTGCCGTGCGAGAAGTTGAGGCGCGCGACGTCGAGCCCGGCGCGCAGCAGTTCGCGAAAGATCGTCTCATTGGACGAAGCGGGTCCGAGCGTAGCGACAATCTTGGCGCGGCGCAGGTTTTCCCCCAGAAGGCCCGGCCCTGACAGCGAGAAATTCATCCATCCCCCAAAGCAGTTCAATCGATTGAGCGTGGTTCTAAATTGATTTTATCGTGCTTGCGCGTGTTTTCATCCCGCTTGCAGGCGGCCTGCCTTTTCGTGGGCACCCACGAACATGGGATCCTCAGGCAAAGGCACAGCTTGCGAACCGTCCTGGCCGAAGCCGGCAAGCGGAAAAAGCTGCGCGTTGAACTCTGCGCCGATGAGCACGCTAAGCGAAACCATGTAGAGCCAAACCAGAGTGGCAATGCCGGCTCCCAGCGAACCGTAGACGATGGAGTAGTCGGCAAAGCGGGTGAGGTAAAAGCCGTAAACGATAGTGGCAATGAACCAGCAGGCGGTGGCGATGATTGCGCCGGGCATGGTTTCGCGCCAGCGTCCGCGGACGTAGGCGATTTTGCCGGAGCCGACCGGCCGCTTGTGGCGCGGGACGCCATAGTGATAAATGAGCGCGAGGGCAAAGACGCTGGCGCCGAGCGCGACCGCCCAGCGAATGAGCCGCCACATCACAATGACGTAAAACTGCAGCTCATGATCGGCGTTATCGATCATCCAGCGCTCGATGTTGTGACCGAAGGCAAGAAACAGTGTGGCCACAGCCATCGGGACCATCGTCCCGGGAACGAGCACGAGGGCGGCGATGCGTTCTCTCCAGAATCCCCAGGCGTCGCGCGGCAGCCGGTACGCGCGGCGGAAGCCTTCCATGAGCGAGAGCAGGACGCCCATGGCGGCGAAGAGGCTCACGAAGGTGGAGCCGGTGACGATGCGGATGGAGCGGGCGTGATTGTAGATGAAATAGCTCTGGACCAGCTGCATGGTGTCCTGCGGCAGCACCTGGGTGAGCGCGGCGCGGATGACGCCGCGCAGGTCATCGCCCGCGGGTATGGTCGCAAACAGCGTGGTAACCACCAGCAGGGCAGGAAAGATGCTGAGAATGGCCGAGTACGCCGCCGCCTTCGCCATGGAGAACGCGCCATGGCCGAAGGACGACCACACAGCCTTCCGCAGGGGTTGGACGAAACGCAACATGAGCGTTCACAGTGTACCCGGCGCGTTCGTGCGAGGTCGCGGCCCTGGTGTTGCGCCCGATTGTGCACCCTCTCGGGGGTGTCGGTAAGTTTTCCGCTATGTACTGTGTTTGCTGGTAAGTGCGATTTTCGTTTGAAGCCCCTGAGCGGCGGGGTTGACAAGAAAAGCGAGGGGGTAGGGTTTAGAAAAACCAACGCGGTGGAGAATTAGTCTGTCTTCGTTGCGATGCAGGTGACGACCTTCGCCGTTGAGAGGTGATCGGGGCGGGAGAGGCAGGCGAGAAACTCCTCCCGAACCTGTGGGAACTCCGCACCGCAAAGAGCTTGCAGATGGGGCATGCGCTGGAAACGGGTCCGCCAGGCTTCGACGACTTCGGGGAGTGCAGCGCCCTGGAAGGACAATTCCTGGTCGGGCAGGGTCAGGACGCGGGACACCGCGAATCCAGCCTGCGCGAGGAAGCCCTCCAGCTTGCTGCCCATGTCAAAGTCGTACCGGCCGGCAGCGAAAGCCTCGGCGGTGAAGGTCTGCAGGAGCGATTTTGTGCGTGCGCTGAGCGGCTCGTGTCCAAAGAAGTCATCGATCTCGGTGATGGCGATCCAGCCTCCTGGGTTGAGAACGGGCGCCCATCGTCTGAGCATGGCGACCAGGTTGATGAAGTAAGAAGGCACAAAGCTGCACCAGATACCGTCCACGTGGATGCCGGAGCTGGGCGGGTTGCGGAGGTCGTAGGTACGGAATTCGCAATGCGGCAATTGCGCCTGGATGGCTGCTTCGATCAGTTCCGGGTTCCCGTCCAGTCCGATGACGTGACAGCCGCGCGACGCGAATTCGCGCGACAGGTCGCCAACGCTGCAGCCCAGATCGAGGATGGTTTGTCCTGGCTCGATCGGCAGTTCGTCAAAGATGAGGTTCCAGGGTCTCCAGCTGAACTGCTGGCGGTAGTCGTCGGCGAGGCTCATGGGGGGATTGTAATGGGGTGGGTTGTTGGCGCAATGGGGGGTCCGCTGCGCGCGTTCCGCGCTGCGCGGACGGCCTGCGGCAGCAAGGTGCGGCCTTTCAGGCCGGTCTTTACGGCACGACTGAAGTCGTGCCCTGATACGAAGCGGGATGCGCTTTCGCGCATCCTCCGCCATCTGCCAATAGCGAGCAGATATGGGGCTGGCAGCACGAACTTCGCGAGTTGAGATATCCTTCAAGCAAATTCCTTAGAGCAGCATATTGCAAGTGGGAGTCAACGTGAGTGATCAACAGCCAACGCTCGAGAAGCTGGAAGAAGAAAGCTTTTACGAAGACGATTCGGGACAGGTCCCACCGTCTGACATCGTAGCCTACAACGAACTTCGCTCATGTGCGGACCTGATTCCGGATGCATCAGCAAGGAATTCTGGAAATTCAGCCGGAGTTTCAGCGGGATTAGCGTGGAGAGGGCCTCATCAGACAAGATTTATCGATTCGCTGATCAAGTCCCTTCCGATTCCCAGCATGTGCTTTGCGCTTGACCACAAGGCGCAGCGATGGGTATATCGTCATTGATGGGCTCCAGCGAATTTCAACGATCGTGAGGTTTCTCGAGGGTGGCGATTGGGATCTCTCATTACTAGACGATGTGGAACAAGAAATTGCCGGAAAGTCAGTGGCCGGAATCAAGATGATGACGAGTCCCCTGCACCACTATTACACCCGTGTAGAGAACCTATCAATCCCCGTCACTGTCCTGAGGTGCGACTTCAAAAAGAAGAGTCACATGGAATATTTATTCACGATATTTCATCGACGAAACACCGGTGGTATGAAAGTTGAACAATCAGGAGATTCGCAATTGCATATGGCGGAGCTTTTAATCGGTTATTGAAGGAGCTGGATTCATATCCGGCCTGGAGAAAGCTGAACAAGATGCGCGCAGGGCAGACGTATCGATTCACGAAACAGGAAATTATTCTTCGTTTCTTTGCGTTTCATGATCGAGCCAGTACATACGAGGGTCACCTCGCGAAGTTCCTGAATACCTACATGCATGATCATCAGAATCCGACCGAGGCATTCATCGCGCAGAAGCGAACACTTTTTCGCAATACCGTGGATAGGATTGCAGTTGGGATTTTTGCGGGTGACGCCCCCACCGAAACTCTCCGCACTTTCCCTGAGGCTGTACTGGTGGGAGTATCAAAAAACATCGATGCACTCGCAACGGCGGCGGCAAACGTGCTTCGATCACGTTATATGCAACTTACGCAACACGCCGAATTCTCAGAGACGGCGCTCAAGGAAGGCCTGTCGAAAAAGCTTCGCGTCATCACTCGACTGAATACCGCGTCAACGATCTTCGCCGGCAAAGAATGATGACAACGACCAATGATAACCAAGACCTCGATCCTGGAAAACCTGCGAAGCCTGGAATCCTCCTATAATCGCGCAAAGACAGCTAAACTTGCCCAGTTTTTTGCAAAATTGGCTATTCTCGAGCTGTGTGGGTGGATTGAAGAATCGATGGATCATATCGTGCTAAGCTGCGGCAAGAAACACTTGAAAGTTCCTTCCAACTTCGGCTATTGCGAGAAAGATATTGTCAAGCGAACTTACGGTTTTGATTATCAGGGCAATTTTCGGGTTATGTTGATCAAGCTGGTAGGGCTAATCGCCGTCGAGAAGATCGAGACCAAGATGGACACTACTACCCGAGAAAAGATGATCGCTGCTCTTTCCACCCTCAAGCAGCAACGCGACTCTGAAGCCCACACCCATCTCAAGGGGATGACGCGGAGGATCAACGCACCTTCCGTCACGATTGCCCAATTTCTGCCCGTCTATAAGGGACTCGCCGAATTAGACCGACTCGTGAGGCTAATGCGCTGGTAGGTATACCGCTTTTCAGTCGCTAGGCGCGCTTCAGGCAGTCTTCGCAGTCGCGAGCGATAGTTCCCAAGTTTTAGAATTCATTTCGCCTCAGTCTCCATTTCGCCCTAAAACAGCCCCGTCTGCTTCCGCGGCAGCGGGATGCCGAAATGTTCGTAAGCCAGCCGTGTAGCGCATCGTCCTCGCGGGGTCCGGTCCAAGAAGCCTATCTGAATCAGGAACGGTTCGTAGACTTCTTCCAGGGCGTCTTCTTCTTCGGCTAAGGTGGCGGCCAGGGTGCCTAAGCCTACGGGGCCTCCATCGTATTTCTCGATGATGGTTAACATGAGGCGGCGGTCTAGTTCGTCGAAGCCGTGGGCGTCTACCTCTAACATTTTGAGAGCGTGGCCGGCGGTTTCGCGGTCGATTTTGCCGGTGCCGCGGACCTGCGCGTAATCGCGCACGCGGCGCAGCAGACGGTTGGCGATGCGCGGTGTGCCCCGGGAACGCATGGCGATTTCGGCGGCGCCGTCGTCGTCGATGGGGATGCCGAGGACTTCGGCGGAGCGGGAGACGATGAAGCGGAGATCGTCGTCGGTATAGAACTCGAGGCGGAGAAGGATGCCGAAGCGGGAGCGGAGGGGCGACGAGAGCAGGCCGGGGCGGGTGGTGGCGGCGACGAAGGTGAAGGGCTGGATCTCCATGACGTGGGTGCGGGCGGCGGGACCCTGGCCGATGATGATGTCGAGCTTGTAGTCCTCAAGGGCGGTGTAGAGCTTTTCTTCGAGGACGGGCTGGAGGCGGTGGATCTCGTCGAGGAAGAGGACCTGGCGCTCGCGGACGTTGGTGAGGATGGCGGTGAGGTCGCCCTGGATCTGGAGAGCGGGGCCGGAGGTTTGCTGGAAGCCTACGTCCAGTTCATTCGCAATGATGGTGGCGAGGGTGGTTTTGCCGAGGCCGGGGGGTCCGAAGAGCAGGACGTGGTCGAGGGCTTCGCCACGGGATTTGGCGGCTTCGAGGGCGATGGCCAGTAATTCTTTGGCTTTATGCTGGCCGATGAATTCCTGGAGGCGGCGGGGACGGAGCTTGAGCTCGAAGGGATCTTCTTCTGTGGCGCGGGCGGCGTTGACGAGGCGCTCGGCGTCTTCTTTGCGGGCCATTTGATTGGGAGTTTATCAGCCGGGGCGCGGGGAGGTATGGGGAGGGGGGAGTGCGGTTAGTCGCCGCGGTAGCGATTTTTATTTTGGGGCAGGCCGCGGGGAGCGTCGGGCGAGGGTGGGCTGACCAGCACCGCGAGGCAAACGACGAACAGAAAGACGATCCCGATCCAGAGCAACAGCACGGCAGAGGGCTCCTTTCAACGATGCGACGCGGGCCCAGGGGAAGGGGAATTGTGGAGGGCCGTGGTGTGGACATCGTATCGCAGTTCGAGGGGCTGCGCGAGGCGAAGGATGACCGTTTTGTCAGGATCAATGCTTGAAGTCGAGGCCGATTTTGGGATCGGAGCGGGTGCCGGTGACCTGGATGGGAACCTCGGTGCCGGCTCCATGTTTCGCAAAGAAGGGGTCGACGGGTACGAGGAGGATGGATTTCCAGCCAGTGACGAGCTGGGAGACGTGGGCGTTGAGGCGGGCGGTGCCGTGGAAGTCAAAGATTTGGCCGTCGAGGGAGTAGTCGCCGGACATAGCGATTTTTGCGCCGGGGACTTCGTAATCGACGGTGGGGATGGTGATCTTGTCGCTGTCCATGGTGAAGTCGCCGCGCATGGTGGAGGCGATGTCGGCGGCGGTACCGCCATTGGTGTTGCCGGATTTCATGGCGTTGCGTTCGCGGTTGGCCTGGCCGGCTTTGCCCTGGCCGCGGAGGCTAAGCTGATCGACGTCGGACTGGAATTTGTCGTTGTTGAAATGGACGTTGAGGATGGCGAAGGAGCCTTTGAGGCGGAGCTTGCTGGTGACGCGCTGGGGGCCGGGGGGCAGATCGAAGCTGGTATGGAGCTGGAGCTGGCCGGTCATGAGGGGAGGATCGGTTTTGACGGCGAGCTGGAGAATATCCTGAATGCGGCCGGGGCCGACGGTAACGTCGAGGTGAATGTGGTGGCCGGGAACGCCGATGGCGCGGACGACTTCGCCGCGGGCCACGATGTGGGTTTGGGCGAGGTATGCGTCGACGGGATCGAGGTAGGTGTCGCCGTTGGTGCCGTCGACGATGGCGTGGAATTTAGTGTTGAGGGGGACGGGGCGATTGGTGGTGTCCAGGCTGAAATTGGGGGTGGTGGTTTCGCCGTTGACTTCGATGTGGTTGAGCTGGCCGCTGTAGCTGCCGGTGGAGGCGAGCATGCCGCCGATGCCCTTGAGCGGGTTGAGGTCGGCGTGGCTGAAGTCGTAGGTGCCGTCGACGGGGCTGTCGCCGGGGCTTTCTGCATCGAATGGACCGAAGTCGCCGGAGGAGTCGATGTTGCCGATGGGTTTGGGATTGACGAGGATGGCGTGAAACCGCATGGGGCGGCCGGCGCCGACGGTGTGGAGGTCGAGCTGATGGATGACGAAGTCGAGGGGGACCTTGCCGGGTTTGCCGTTTTCAATGACGAGGCTGGCCTGGTCGACTACGATTTCGCCGACGAGGATTTTGATGCCGCTGTGGCTCTTGTCTTCAGCGGAGGCAGCGGGGCCGGAGAGTTTGGGGAGGTTGCCGCGCTGGGATTTGGGGGGCATGTGGATGGAGAGGCCGCTGACCTGGACGCGGTTAATGTACATCGGGGTGCGGAAAAGCTGACGCCAGCCGAAGGCGTGGAAGGAGAAGCGCTGGACCTCGAAGAGCGGTTCGGTCATGGCGAGGTGGTTGGGGTAGAGCTTAAGGCCGGTGCCGGAAACTTCGAAGCCTTTGACCAGGGAGACGTGGAAGCCGTCGAGCTCGACGCGGCTGTCAAAGCGGGTGCTGAGGGTTTCAATGACTTTTTCTTTGAGAATAGGGCCGGCGCGATGGAGAAGGATGTCGCCGGTGACGAGGAATCCGACGAAGAGCACGGCGGCGATGGAGCAGAGCCAGAGGAAGACGCGGCGGAGGGTGCGGTGCGGGCGGTGGGGCTGGGGGGATTCGCCGGGAAGGTTCGTTACGGGGGAGTGCTCGTTCACGTTCACCAGCCTTGTTTGCGTTTACGCGCTGCGTGCAGGGCGCGTCATAGGGTTAGAACCTGGTTTGCGGATTTCGGGTGTCCGGCGCGGGCCAGAAATCGGGATTATGATGCAACCGCGAATGTTTACGATAGCGAGCTCGCTCGGCGGCAGGATTTCGGCAGGGGTGTTGGGGATTTTTCTGGCGATGTTGGGTGCTGGGCTGGCTCCTGCTCAGGTTCAGCAGCAGAAGCCGAAGCTGTCGGCGGCCGCCGCCTCCGGCGTTTCGATGGACGCCTACATCCACGGCGCGTGGAAGACGCTGGAGCGGTCGATGACTTCGTGCACGTCCCTGGTGGATCCGAAGGTGAAGACGGCACCGGTGCTGTATTTGCCGTTGGATTATCCGGAGCCGGCGGCGGTGACGGCGCTGCGAGCGCAGTGTGGCGTGCGCGTGGAGCGACTGCCGGAGGTGGTGGAGCGGATTGGGCAGCCGGTGAATGTGGCGGCGCCGGGGCTGCTGTATTTGCCGCATCCTTATGTGGTGCCGGGCGGCCGGTTCAACGAGATGTATGGGTGGGACAGCTACTTTATTTTGCTGGGCCTGCTGCATGACGGGCATGTGGGGCTGGCGCGGGGGATTGTCGAGAATTTCTTTTTTGAGATTCAGCATTATGGCGGGGTTTTGAATGCGAATCGGACGTATTACTTCTCGCGTTCGCAGCCGCCGTTTTTGACGTCGATGATTCGCGGGGTTTACGACGCGGAAGTGGCGGCAGGAGAGAAGCCGCAGGCGCGCGCGTGGCTGGGGCGGGCGTATGGCTATGCGGTGCGCGGATATGCATTGTGGACGCGGCCGGATCATCTGGCGGGGAGCACCGGATTGGCGCGCTACTACGACTACGCGGATGGGCCAGTGCCGGAGATGGGCGACGATCCAAGCTACTACGAGACAGTGATTCACTGGCTGCTCGCGCACCCTGAGGTGAAGACGGATTATCTGGTGGATGGGCCGGATTTGCAGGGCGAGCGGCCTTCGGCGGCGGAGCGCGCGGCGATTGCGAAGGTGAGTTGCGATCCGGCGGCGTCGGGAGTATGTGCGCGGGCGCATGTGGGGACGCACTGGCTGACGAAGGATTTCTATAAGGGCGACCGGGCGATGCGGGAGTCGGGATTTGACACCACGTTTCGCTGGGGTGCGTTCAGCGGGTCGACGCATCATTATGCGCCGATGTGTTTGAATTCCCTGCTGTACAAATACGAGCGGGATCTGGCGTGGATGGCGGAGACGCAGGGCAAGGCGGAGGACGCGCGGCGGTGGAATGCGGCGGCGGATGCGCGGCGGGCGGCGATGGACAAGTATTTGTGGAACGCGGAGAAGGGGATGTATTTCGATTACGACTTCACGACCGGGCAGCAGTCGACGTATGTGTATCTGACGACGTTCGATCCGCTGTGGGCGGGGGCGGCGAGCGCGGAGCAGGCGCGGCGGGTGGAGGGAAATTTGAATCTGTTTGAGAAAAAGGGCGGGCTGGCGATGAGTGCCAATGACTCAGGCGTTCAGTGGGATTTGCCATATGGATGGGCGCCGGTGGAGTGGCTGGCGGCGGATGGCATGCAGAATGTTGGCGACATGAAAGACGCGGTGCGGGTTTCGCGTGAGTTTGTGACGACGGTGCGGGATAATTTTGCCAGCGACCATACCATTAGGGAGAAGTACAACGTGGTGACCGGGTCGTCGGAGTTTCAGGTAACCGCGGGCTACAGCCAGAACGTTGTGGGGTTTGGCTGGACGAATGGGGTGGTGCTGGAGATGGAGCGGATGGGGCAGCGATCAGACTGTCAGCGGTGAAACGGTCAGCGGTGAAACGGTCAGCGATAAGACGGGCCGCTTAGAAGCGGGTAGATAAAAAGCGGTTAGCGGTGAGACGGTTAGCGGAAAGACGGTTCGCTTACGAACGGCCAAGTACAAAACGGGACTCAAAAGGTTGTTGTCGGGCTTGGGGAGTTGCTGTGGGACCTATTGCCATCGGGGGCGCGGCTGGGGGGAGCTCCGGCGAATTTTGCGGTGATGGCGGGACGGCTGGGGGATCATGCGGTGATTGCCAGCCGGGTGGGCGCGGACCAGCTCGCCCATGACGCGCGGGTGGTGCTGGATGCGCTGCCGGTGGACTGCGACTTTCTGCAGACGGATGCGGAGCTGGCAACTGGCACGGTGACGGTTACACTTGCGGACGGCGAGCCGCACTACACGATTGACGCGCCGGTGGCATGGGACCGGCTGGCGATGACTCCGGAGTGGAATGAGCTGGCGGCGCGGGCGGATGCGGTGTGTTTTGGGACGCTGGCGCAGCGGGATCTGGTGTCGCGGGCAGCGATTCTGACGTTCCTGGATGCGACGCGGGCGGCTTGTCTGCGGGTGTTCGATGTGAACCTGCGCGCGCCGCACTGGTCGCGGGAAGTGCTGATCGACGGGCTGGGGCGGGCAACGATTTTGAAACTGAATTCGGCTGAACTGCCGTTGGTGCTGAGCGCGACGGGGGCTTGTCCGCACCCGGAGGCGGAGTGGGATGAGGACGCGTTGCTGCGCGGGGCGCGGCTTCTGCTGGAGCGGTATCCGATGCACATGGTGTGCGTGACGATGGGGAGCGCGGGGAGTTTGCTGGTGACGCGCGAGGTGCAGCATCGGCATCGGGGGCTGGCGGCGACGGTGCGGGATACGGTTTCGGTGCGGGGGACGCGTTTACGGCGGCGCTGACGCACTACTATCTCGAAGGCGCGGGGCTGCCGGTGATGAACGAGGCGGGAAACCGGTGGGGCGCGTGGATGGCGGGGCAGACGGGGGCGATGCCGCCGCTGGCGGCGGAGACGCTGGGGCGGATGGCGGGGGAAATTCGGATGCGGCGGGAAGGTTTGTAACGCTGGCTGTTGCTTTTATTACTGTGGAGGCTTCAGCTTGTCAAAATAGGCGTGCTGTTTTTGGCAGTCGTCGATGGTTTGTTTGACCTGCTGCGTAAACGGGACTGGAAACCGCTCGTCCCACGGGGTGGGCGGCTTGAGCAGGAACACCAGCGGCAACCCGCACGGGGTAAGTCGCTCGCCGGTGAGAACGCGGGGGCCAAAGGCCGACGCAAAGGCCTTGCGGAGTTGCTCCTGATCACAGTGCCGAAGGAGGCCGGTTTCGAGTAAGCCGATGGTTCTCCTATAGTCGTCGGAATTCTGCGGGACGCCGCGCGGCTGCGATTGCGGTTCGCTTACCGGTGGGGGTGGGGACGCCTGTTGCTGTGCGAATGTTCCACACGGATGAGCGACGAGGAAGACGAGGAGTAGGAATTTGGATTGCATTCGTGAAGGCCCGGTAGCGAAAACGGATTCCCTGCGGAGATAGACACCGAACCTGTGCTTTGGGAGCCTGCGGAGATGGGGGCGGAGGGCGGGAAGATTCGGATGCGGCGGGAGAAGTTGGGGTAGGTTTCGTGCTGAATCGAAACTGGTGACCCTTTGGCGCGGAGCGGTTGTGGGTGATACTTCCGAGTTGCCGACAATACAGCCGGAAATGTGGCTTCTGCCGTCCGAACGCGGCGATCAAACTCCGTGTGAGGCCGTCAACGGGAGATGGACTCTATACAACCACGTTTGGGTTATGGAAGAGCTGGTAGGGCTACTGGAAGCGTGAGACTATTGGCACAATGTCCAGACCGACACTCAAAGTCCTGTATGTCATTGCCACCGTCGGATGGGGTCTCAGTTTCTGCTTCTTTCTCTTTTTTTGCTTCTTGCTCAACAGAGTTCGGTGGCAGTGGGAGATTGCCTATCCGATCGTTCTTGGCTTGGGGATTACATCCGGCGAGTTGCGCAGGATCATCAAGCGCCAAGCCTCAATTTCAAACTGACCCACTACTGCATACGGACAAGGCTGGCCTCGGTCGGGCGAAATATCCGTATCACCGGCAATCCGGAAGTTAGAACCTGGCGGAGGGAGAACTGCAGCCGCAGATCCTTCGTCTCTTCGCTCCTCAGGATGACAGCTTTGTGGGGGGGTGAGGTTGGTGTGGTATCGCCGCGTTTGCGGAAGCCGGGTGCTCTCCAAAATGTTTAGCAGGGGGACTTGGGCTGCAGACGCGTTCGAGTGGCGCTGTGCGAGGGCGTATGCTTTTTCAAGATAAAGCAACAGTAACTGGAGAGAGATGACGCACATACCAACATCGCAGGAGCGGCGCGCGCTGGGGCAGGCGCGGCGGAAGCAGGTGCACCGGCAGGATCACGCGCGGTGGGACGCGAGCCTGCGCACGCACGATCCGCTGGATTTGATTGAGGAGTCGATGCGGGGGCGGGTGCCTGCGCTGATCACGCTGAAGTACGAGCGGATGCTGTGTTCGCCGTTTGGATATTTTCGCGGGGCGGTGCCGGTGATGGCGGCGGACCTGGCGCTGCTGCCGCATACGGGAATTGTGAATCAGATTTGCGGCGACGCGCATGTGCGCAACCTGGGCGCGTTTGCGGCGCCGGATGGGCGGCTGCTGTTCGACATCAACGATTTCGACGAGACGATTCGCGGGCCGTTTGAGTGGGACCTGAAGCGGCTGGCGACGAGCCTGGTGCTGGCGTGCCGCGAAGCGGATGTGAAGGGCACGGACAAAAAAACTCCGCATAAGGCGGTGCAGGTGTTTGTGGACAGCTACCGGAAGCTGATCCAGACGCTGTCGCGGATGCCGGTGATCGATGTGGCGCGGTACCAGGTGCATCGGCTGCAACGCATCTCTCCTGTATCCAATGCGCTGCTGAAGGCGGAGCGCGCAACGCCGCTGCATACGCTGGAGACGCTGACGGTGGCGGGGAAAAAGGGACGCGTGTTCAGGGATGAGCCGCCGCTGCTGCGCAGACTTTCTCCGGCACAGGCGCGGCCGGTGCTGGCATCGGTGAAGGCGTATCGGGACAGCCTGCAGCCGGAGAGGCAGCATTTTCTGGCGCAGTATCGCGCTGTGGATGTGGCGTTCAAAGTGGTGGGGACGGGGAGCGTGGGGCTGCGGGATTATTTGGTGTATCTCGAGGGCAATGGGCCGCGGGATCCGCTGTTTCTGCAGATTAAAGAAGAGCCGGGGTCGGCGTACCTGCCGTATTTGCCGGTGCCGGCGGTGAACCATTTGGGGCGGCGCGTGGCAGATGGGCAGCGGGCGATGCAGTTCCAGAGCGATCCATTTTTAGGATGGACGACGATTGCGAACCGGGATTATCTGGTGCGGCAGCTGAACGATCACAAGGGGTCGATTGCAATTGAGGATCTGCAGGGGCAGGGGCTGATCGATTATGCGGAGATGTGCGGGGAGCTGCTGGCGCGGGGGCATGCGCGATCGGGGGACGCTTGTTTGATTGCGGGATATTTGGGGAACGGGGAGAAATTCGCTACGGCGATGGGGAAGTTTGCGGAGGCGTATGCGGACCAGACGGAGCTGGACTGGGTGGAGTTGAAGAGGTCGCGGCCGGAGGCGAAGGGCTACGGGCCAGGGATTAGGGGTAAGGGATAAGAAGGCAAAAGCAATAGCCTCGCCCGTGCGAGAATTTGTGCATGCATGAGCTTGCTCTCACGTTTATTGGCGACAGTGCGCACGCGCCGGTCTCGCACATTTTGGAATCCCTGCCTGACGAACTGGCGCACGCGCGGGTGGCGGGCTCGCCGCACAGTATTTATCAGGAGCTGTGGCACATCACGTACTGGCAGCTGGTGATGCTGGATCGCGTGCATGGGCTGGGCGCCGCGTCGCCGGATCACAACGCGGCGAGCTTTCCCACGACGGAGCAGGTGGAAGCAGTACCGTGGGCGGAGCTGTGCCGTCGGTTCACGGTTGGAGTGGAGGAGGCGGCGGCGTTGTCCGACTCGGGGGACGAGGCGCGGTTGAGCGCCATGGTTTTGTGTCCTTCGCCGACCAATCCGACACGTGCCATGACGGTGCGGGAACAGCTCGAGAGCTTTGCGGCGCACAATGCGTATCACTTTGGGCGGATTGTGCTGCTGCGGCAGATGCTGGGGAACTGGCCGCCTCCGTCAGGAGGATTGACGTGGTAGGACTGGCCGACCAGGCGGGCCTTTTGAGCTCAGGGTGGTGATCCGCATGATCGTTCGGGTGGTGCAGGGCGATATTACTTCGCGGGACGTGGATGCGATTGTGAATGCTGCCAATGGCACGCTGCTGGGCGGGGGCGGGGTGGATGGGGCGATTCATCGGGCGGCGGGGCCGGAGTTGCTGGCGGCGTGCCGTACGCTGGGCGGATGTTCGACGGGTGGGGCGAAAATCACGCCGGCGTTTGGGATTCGGCAGGCGCGGTGGATTGTGCATGCAGTGGGTCCAATTTACGGACGGAATCCTGCCGAGGAGGCGCGGTTGCTGGCGAGTTGCTATGCGGACAGTCTGCGGCTGGCGGTGGAAGCAGGTGCGCGGAGTGTTGCGTTCCCTTCCATATCGACGGGGGCTTATGGATATCCGGTGGAGGAGGCTGGCCGCGTGGCGCTGGGGGCTGTTCGTACGTTTGCTGAGAAGCCGGAGGCGCCGGATTTGGTGGAGATGGTTACGTTTTCCGCGGGGGATTTTCGGGCTTATCAGCGGGCGTACGAGGAGATTTTTGGGGCGCGATAGCGTTCAATACCCTGATTGCCATTGTGCGAGCGCAACCGCAGGTCCTTCGACTGCGTGAATCGCGCGGCGCGATTCACTTCGCTCAGGATGACAGTTGTTTGAAATTGAAAAAGCCCACTCTCACGAGCGGGCTTTCTACTTTTGCGCTGATTATTATTCCGCGTCCGGGCCGCCGGGGCCCATGCCTGGGGGTGGCGGGGTTTTCAGGTCGAATTCTTTGGGGGGATCGGTGTTGAGGAGGTAGCGGACGAAGTAGTCCCAGCGGCGACGGGTCATGTAATTCGTCATGGCGCCGTAGCCGTGGTGCTGGTTGGGCAGGAGCAGGAGGTCGAAATCCTTGTTGGCCTTGATGAGGGCGTCGACGACTAACAGTGTGTTGTAGGGCGGGACGTTGTTGTCCATGGTGCCGTGGGCGAGGAGCAGGTGGCCTTTGAGATTTTTCGCGACTAGCTCGTTGGCCTGGTTGTCATAGCTGGTGGTGCCGTCAGGGTTGGTGGTGAGCAGGCCCTGGTAACGCTCGCCCCAGTCGTCTTCGTATTCGCGATTGTCGTGGTTGCCGGATTCGGAGATGCCCACCTTGAAGAAATCTGGGTAGCGGAACATGGCGTCGGCGGTGGCGAATCCGCCGCCGGAGTGGCCGTAGATGCCGACGCGGTCGATGTCGATCCAGGGATCCTGTTTGGCGAGTTGCTGGATGGCGGCGACCTGGTCGGGCAGGGTGTTGTCGCCCATATTGGCGTAGTACTCGTCGCGGAAGCTGCGGGAGCGGCCGGTGGTGCCCATGCCGTCGATCTGGACGACGATGAAGCCGAGTTCAGCGAGCGCCTGGGTGTCGCCGCGCGAGGCGTTGAAGGCGCGCGAGCCTACGCTGCCAACCTGGGGGCCGGGATAAATCGAGTCGATGATCGGATATTTTTTCGACGGATCGAAGTTAGTGGGTAGAAAGAGGAGGCCGTAGAGATCGGTCTTGCCGTCGCGGGCTTTGACGGTGATTTGCGTGGGCGGTTTCCAGCCGGTGGCGACGAGGCGGCTGATGTCCGCGTGGCCAAGGTCGAGGACCGATTTGCCGCTGTCGTCGATGAGCGTGTAGACGGGCGGTGTGGCGGGCGTGGAAAGCGTGTCGACGAAATATTTTCCGGACTGCGAGGCGCTGATGGTGTGGTTGCCGGGTGCGGGGGTGAGGGTGGTGAGGCGCTGGCCGTCGAAACCGATGGAGTAGAGGTGCTGGTAGTAGGGATCTTCGCCGGGCTCGCGGCCCTGGGCGGTGAACCAGATCTGGCGAGTTTTATCGTCGATGCGCAGGACCTGGGCGACGACCCAGTTGCCGGTGGTGATTTGATTTTTTAGCTTGCCGGTGGCGAGGTCGTAGAGGTAGAGGTGTCCCCAGTTATCGCGCTCGGAGTACCAGAGGAATTCGTTGGACTGGGGGAGATAGTGCCAGTTGACGCGGCCGAGGCCGGCTTCGAATTCGGTAGGTGAGGTTTCCTGGTAGACGTCGCGGACCGCGCCGGTAGCGGCGTCGGCCACGCGCAGGGTTTCGATTTTGTGATCGCGCGAGGTGGAGACGAAGGCGAGAGTTTTGGAGTCGGGACCCCATTCGACATCGGCCCAGAGGGGGGCGTGGTTGGGGCCTTCGCCGCAGCTGACGTTGTCGCAGAGGGTGGAGCGATGCTGATCGGGCGGCATCTTGAGCCGTACGATTTTGCCAGTGTCGACGTCGAAAGGATGACGCGCTGGATCATGGTGACATTGGGATCGCCAGGGAGCGGATATTTCCACTGACGGAGGACGGGGTGGCCGACTTTGGTTTCGACGAGGTACATGTCGCCGTCGTTGCGCTGATCCTGCTGGAAGGTGGCGATCTTTTTGGAATCGGGGGACCAGAGGACGACGGGGCGGTCGCTGTCGACCCATCCGGCGTTGTCGGTGGCGTAGCCAAAATCTTTTACGCCGTCGTGGGTGAGCTGGGTTTCCTGGCCGGTGGCGAGGTCGCGGACCCAGAGGTTCCAGTCGCGAATGAAGACGGCGCGGTGGCCGTCGGGAGAGGTTGCGGCGTTCTGCAGGGCGTCGGCGGTGTGGGTGTCCTGCGGCGTGCAGGTTGTGCCGGCGCGGTCGCAGAGATAGTGCTTGCCTGCGACGGCGATGATGACGGAGTGGCGATCGGGGGTGAATTCGATGGCGAAAAACGGCAGCGCGTTCGGATCGAGGGTGTGGCCGGTGAGCGTACCGAGCGTGGCTGCGAGTTTGGCGTGATCGAAGGCGGGCTGCTCGGCGCCGGTGGCGGCGTCGACGAGCATGAACTGTGAGCGATCGCGGCCGTTGTCGCCGGGAGTGGTTTTGCGATACCAGAACTGATCGGAGTCGCCGATCCACGCGGGGCGCACGGTGCCGGAGATGAGGCGGTTGGTGTTGGCGCCGAGGAATTTTGCGGCGTGGGCGTAGTCTTCGGCGGTGACGGGCTGCTGCGCAGAGAGGCTGGCGGCGCTGGAGAGAAGGAATAAAGCGGCGAGGGATTTACTGACGAGGATGCGCAGTTGCATAGCGGCTGAAAACTCCGAGGGAAGATTTCGAGGCGGTACCGTGGGGAGAATTGGAGCAGGGATACTGGTGAAAATATTGGTTTGAGTGAGTATAACTGGCGGGAGTTAGTCCGGGGGAGGGACGGCCAGACTGATCGCGAGCGGAGTCGGTTCCCATCGGGGCTCTGCACCGTCGAGCGAACAGGCTTATACTGCGCCACACGACTCGGAGAAACGTTATGGCTACAGGAGCGATGCCGAACAACGACCAGCCGCTCTACAATGTCGTCACCGGCCCGGCTCCGGCGACCATCGCGGATGTGATCGCGCGCATGCAGGCGATTGACGCGCTGCTGCCGGTGGATGATGGCCTGAAATGGTTCAACCAGCTCTATTTGGCCGTCACGCAGCAGGTGGACCTGCACCCGCCAGGCGGCGCGTGGCAGAGTCCGGCCTGGCTGCTGGGCCTCGATGTTGTTTTCGCAGGATTCTATTTCAATGCACTCGGCGCGTTTCTCGGCGGGCAGACGGTGGCCTCAGCGTGGAGCGCCTTTTTTGAGGCGCGCTTTCGCCCCGGCATCGATCGCATCCAGTTTGCGCTGGCCGGCGTGAACGCGCACATCAATCACGACCTGGCGCTTGCCCTGTTGGCGACGGATGCTGAACTGAATGTCGTCCCTGGGCCGGCGAGCCTCGAGCACGCGGACTACGAGGCTGTGAACGGGCTGCTGGACAGCGCTGCTGCCGAGCGGAGCTGAACGCGCTGGCCACTGACACGCTCGGCGTTCTGGCGGAGGATACGGGAAAGATCGGCCGGCTGCTGGCGTTTTGGGACATCTGCAAGGCCCGCGAGCTGGCGTGGGATTTTGCCGATCATCTGCGCGGCCTGACGGGCGTGAGCCGCGATGTTGCTCTGAGTACGCAGGATGCGCTGACCGGCGCACTGGGAAGGGCGATCCTCGCCGCCGCCTGAAGACGGGACAACCTCAGGAAGTGGGCGCGAGTTCGCGGGCCAAGAGGTAGGCTGAGTGTGCGATTGGTCTTAGGAGTTTCGGGCCTTCGCTCGCGGAGGTGACAATTTGCAACGACGGCAGTTTCTTACTTCGAGTTTGGCGGCTGGGGCCGGTGTTTTGACGGGGCGGACTGGTGCGGCGCCGGAGAGCGCTCGCGACTCGGCGGCGGGCAAGGTGCGGCAATATTATGAGCTGCGCAAATATCTGCTGAGGCAGGGCGCGGAGACGCAGCTGACGGACAACTATGTGGCGACAGCGCTGATTCCGGCTTTGAATCGGATGGGGATTGCGCCGGTGGGCGCGTTCAATTTGTCGATTGGGCCGGAGACGCCGGCGCTTTATTTGCTGCTGCCGTGCGCGCATCTGGAGACGCTGGTGAATGCGGAGTTGCGGCTGCGCGAGGACCAGGAATTTTTGGCGGCGGCGGATGCTTTTTGGAATGCGCCCGCGGCGGCTCCAGCGTTTCAGCGGGTGGAGAGCACGCTGCTGATTGCGTTTGAGGGGTGGCCGGTGCTCACGCTGCCGCCGCCGACCGCAACGAAGGGCAAGCGCGTTTTTCAATTGCGGACGTATGAGAGCGCGAGCGAGCGCGACCATGTGCGCAAGGTGAAGATGTTTCATGCGGGGGAGTTTGGGATTTTTGAGAAGGTGGGATTCTGGAATGTGTTTTTTGGCGATGCGCTGATTGGGTCGCGGCTGCCGCAGTTGACTTACATGTTGAGCTTTGCGGATTTGAAGGAGATGGACGATTTGTGGGCGGCGTTCAGGGATGATCCGGATTGGAAGAGGCTGAACACGGTGCCGGAGTTTAACTTTGAGCCGATTGTTAGCAACATTACGAATTTGGTGCTGACGCCTGCGGGGTATTCGCAGATTTGAGGTGGCGATGGCGGCGAAGAGCGGTGGGTCTGCGGGGAAGACGGTGAATGCGGTGCTGCGTTCGCCGGGGCGGGTGCGGGCGGCGCAGGCGACGGCGGGCTATTCCGGCACGCCGCTGGCGAAGAAATTGGGCGTGAAAGACGGGCAGCGGACGTGGCGGTGGAAGATGCCGGCGAGCGTGGCGGCGGAGATTGCGGATTTTGGGGTGGTGCCGGTGCTGTTGAAGGCTCCGGGGGCGGGCGTCGAGATGGCGCACATTTTTGTTACGCGGAGGGCGGAGCTGGCGGAGCATCTCGAGACATTGCGCGGGGTGCTGGCGCAGGATGGGATGATTTGGGTTTCGTGGCCGAAGAAGACGGTTGCGAAGGGCGTGACGGCGATCGCGAGCGAGGTGACGGAAGATATGGTGCGGGAGGTTTGCCTGCCGCTGGGACTGGTGGATGTGAAGGTTTGCGCGGTGGATGGGGTTTGGTCGGGGTTGAAGCTGGTAATAAGGAAGAGCGAGCGGGGGTAAGCGGCGGAGACTGCGACTACGTCCAGTCGGAGTCGGGATCCACGGCAGCGCGGTGCGGGCGCGGGGCTGGTTCGCGGGGATTGCGAACAGAGGCGTTGGCGGCGTCGCTGTCGGGCGGCCATTCCACTCGCGCATAGTGTGAAAACTGCATGGTGTGCGAGGCGCGGGCAAGAACCACGCTGGGGATGGCATTTGGATAACCCAACATTTCGGACAGCGGAACCAGTGCTTTGATCACTTCATGCGCGTGAGCTTGTTCGACGGACTGAATCCGTCCGCTGCGCGCGCTGATGTCCTGGAGGATCGCGCGGCTGTGGCGTCCTGAAACCGAGAAGTCGACGGACATCCATGGTTCGATCAGGATTGGCATTGCCTTTGTTGCTGCTTCCTGCATGGCCACCGAAGCGGCAATCTGGAAGGCTGCGGCGTTGGAGTCGGATTCGTGATGGCTGCCGTCGTAGAGGGTCACTTTGAGGTCGGTCATCTCGTGGCCAGCGAGGATGCCTCCCCGCGCAGCTTCGCGAACGCCCTGCTCGATGGGCTGGATGTACTGAGACGGGATGACGCCGCCATGGATTTCATTGATGAAGTGGATTCCGGCTCCGGAGTCCTGCGGCTCGAGGCGGATCTTGACGTGGCCATAATTGCCGCTGCCGCCGGTTTGGCGGATGTATTTGCCTTCAGCGTCGGACGGTTTCAGGATGGTTTCGAGATAGATAACCTGTGGAGGGCTGATCGCGATGTCGATGTTACGGTCGTGACGAAGGAGTGCGCAGATTGCTTGTAAGTGCGCTTCGCTTTCGCCAGCGAGAACTATTTCTCCTGAAGGCTGTTCTCTTTTTGTGAACGGCGGAGTCGTTTGCACGATTTCATCGAGGGCCTTCAGAAGGCGATCCTGATCGTCGGCGCTCAGGGGAGCGATGTTGACGGAGAGGATGGGACGGGGCGCAGGCATGCAGGAGCAGTATCGCGCAAAATCAGCATGGGAACGCAGAATTGCGATTCCGAAAGCCGGGTGGGCGCTCGCCGCGTAGTTGAGTTCCGCTGGCTGGATGATGCTGCGCTGGGGATTCGGAAGACGGAGCGGGGGGTAGAAGCGGAACGCAAACTAGTTGACGGTTTAGGCCTCGGCGATGACCGCGATGGACACTTTCATGCCGGGGATGCGAACGGGCATCTTTGCACCCTGGCGTGCTGGGGGATTCGCCGGAAACCATTTCACCCATTCTTCATTCATGCCAGCGAAGTCGCCCTCCTCAAGAAGGATGACCGTGGCGCTGACCACGCGTTCGAGCGATGTGCCGGCGGCTTCGAGGATGGCAGAGATGTTGCGCAGACACTGGACGGTCTGGTCCTGAATGGTCTCTCCGACGATCTTGCCGGTCAGCGGATCGGCCGGGCCGGTGCCGGAGACGAAGACAAGGCCCGCGGCACGCACGGCCTGGCTGTAGGCAGGTGGCGGCGAGGGGGCGTGGGAGGTTCGAATGATTTCTCTGGCCATGGAATTCTGCGATGCTAACCCGGTTTCGCGGAGTCTGTCGAGAAGGAGCTGGGGTAAGCTGTTGGGCATGACGATGAAACTGCCCAAAGCGGTGCCGGAGATCCCGGTGAGCAATGTGGAGAAGGCTGCGGCGTATTACGTCGAGAAGCTGGGATTCACTTTGGGGTGGGGCGATGACGCAGGTGGGATTGGCGGGATTTTTCAGGGAGACTGCCGGCTGTTTCTGACGAATGCGGCGTTTCGCCAGCACTATGGGAATGGGGACCGGGTGGTGGTGTGGATCAATCTGGAGAGCCGCGCGGCGGTGGATGAGCTCTACCAGCAGTGGCGGGATGCGGGAGCGACGATTCTGGAAGAGCCGGAGGAGAAGCCGTGGAAGCTGCGGGAGTTCCGGGTGGCAGATCTGGACGGGAACCAGATTCGGGTGTTTTACGACTTTCATTTGGATGAGGCAGAGGATAAGGCGGGAGGTTAGGGCTCGGCGTAAACGCGGAATAAACGCAAAAAGCCCGCTCCTGAGGAGCGGGCTTTTTGATGTTATGCCGGCGATCACCTAATCTCCCACACACTTACGCGTGCAGTACCATCGGCCCAGCGAGGCTTAACTTCCGTGTTCGGGATGGGAACGGGTGGGACCCTCGCGGTATGGTCACCGGCAAACTCGAGCGACGCCTGGCGGGTGGTTTCCCCCGCGGCCGGGTCTCGTCCGGACAGATTCTTCAGGGACGGAATGCGGCAGACTGGCGTCACAACTTGAGGCGCTTGGCGGGCGTCTGAGCCCGTCGCCGAAATCCCGAGCGTAATCTGCGAGGGATCTCGACGCCTGTAATTTGCGTCATAAATTATCGATCTGCGAGACCGGCCCGAAGGCCAGCTCGCAGAAAGAAACGAAATTGATTGGAAATACAAAGGCTAGTTGAATGTCTCTGCAAGAAAGTACTGCGCAGAGTTAATTCTATGATTAAGCCGAACGGGCGATTAGTACTGGTCAGCTGCACGCATTACTGCGCTTCCACCTCCAGCCTATCAACCAGGTGGTCTTCCTGGGCCCTTCAGGGAGATCTCATCTTGGGGCGTGCTTC
>CAWFNL010000021.1:0-54820 GCA_963817165.1 uncultured Acidobacteriaceae bacterium
GGACCTACTGAAACATGCGAAGAAAGACACATTCATCTTCTTTCTGATCAGCGGGGGCGGCTCGGCGATGATGGAGCTGCCGCGCGACAAGAATATATCGCTGGACGACACGATTGCGTTTCACGAGACGCTGGTGGCGAGCGGCGCGACGATCACCGAGGTGAACACGGTTCGCAAATATTTCTCGGCGATCAAGGGCGGACGGCTGGCGCTGGCCGCGCCGGAGGCGGAGAAGCTGTCGCTGCTGCTGGCCGATGTGCCGCTGAAAGATTTGGCGGCGGTGGCGTCTTCGCCGACGCTGCCGGATTATTCGACGCCGGCGGAGTGCGCGGAGATTCTGACGCGTTTTCATTTGCTGGAGAAATTTCCGCCGGCGGTGCGCGCGTATTTCGAGCATCTGCCGCAGCATTTGGCCGAAGCTGCGGAGCCGGACAAGGGAAAGAAGAACGGCAACGCGAGCGCGAATGCCTTTGAGCATGCGCAGTTTGACACGCTGCTGTCGAATCACGATTTTGTGAATGCGGCGCGGGATCATGCGCAGGCGCTGGGGTATCGGGTGGTGATCGACAACACCTGCGACGACTGGGATTATGCGGAGGCGGCGCGCTATTTGCTGGCGCGGTTTCATGAGCTGCGCAAGGAAACGCCGCGGCTGTGTTTGCTGTCGAGCGGCGAAGTGACGGTGCAGCTGGGGAAAAATCCTGGATGCGGCGGGCGCAATCAGCAATTTGTGCTGCAGGCGGCGCTGGATCTGGCGCAGTATCCGGGCGAGGCGCTGGCGGTGTTGAGCGCGGGGTCGGATGGGGTGGATGGCAACAGCCCGGCGGCGGGAGCGGTGGCCGATCCGACGACGATTGAGCGAGCGCGGAGTTACAGTTTTGATCCGGAACAGACGCTGGCGCGGTTCGATGCGTGCACGCTGTTTACGGCGCTGGGGGATTCGATTGTGACGGGGCCGACGGGGAATAATCTGCGGGATTTGCGGATATTGATCGCGGGTTAGTGACGCGAGTAGCGGAACCTGGGAGCCGAGACTTCCGGGTTGCTCATGACACAGGCCTAAGGTGCGAATCGGCGATGCTGCCCGGCGCCTGAATCATCGCCAACTCCACGCCGGAAGAGAACTTCGGGTGTGATATGTTCGGCGTCTATGAAGAAAGCCTGCATCCTCCTGTTGCTCCTGTCTTGTGTATCCCCGGTCTCAGCACACCCGCAACAAGACAATGTTGCCCAGAAGTTGATCGGCGCCTGGCGCCTGGTTTCCATCGAGGGCACGGATCCCACCTTTCACTTTGCCTGCGATCACCCTACGGGCGTCATTATTTACGACCGGTCCGGATGGATGTCTGTGCAGATTGACATGAAGGGGATTCGCAATCCCTTCGTGAACGGGCCTGCTGGCGGTACGAGTGAAGAGAAGGTCGCCGCGTTCGACACTTACATTTCGTATTACGGCAGATACACGCTCGACCTAAAAGCGCAAACTGTCACCCACCACCTGGAAGACTCCAACGAACCAAATTGGCGCGGCATCAACAATGTGCGATGGTTCCAATTTCAAGACAACGACCACCTGCTCCTCATTCCCCGTGAAGACGGAAAAGGCGGAATCATTGATCGCAGGAACGCGACGTTCAAGCTTCTTTGGGAGCGGATCAAATCGTGACTTATCCGGCTCAGACAACAGAAAATGCCGCTAGAACTTCACCTGCGGCGCGTTTTGCGAGGCGGGGGTTGCGTTGAAATAGTTGTCGTTGGTTTTGAAGCCTGCGATGCCGGCCCAGATGCTGTTGGGGAATTGGCGGATGTAGGTGTTGTAGTCACGGATGGCGTCGTTGTAGCGCTGGCGCTCGGTGTTGATGCGATTTTCCGTGCCTTCGAGCTGATCCTGGAGCTGCAGGAAGTTTTCGTTCGCCTTCAGGTTGGGGTAATTCTCGGTGACCATGAGCAGATGGCCGAGCGCCTGATCGAGTTCGCCATTGGCCTTGATGCTGGATTGCGGATCCTTCGCGGCGAGCAACGCTTCGCGGGCCTTGTCGACTTCGCCGAAGACGGTTTCTTCGTGGGTGGCGTAGCCCTTCACGGTGGCGACGAGATTGGGAATGAGGTCGGCGCGGCGCTGGAGTTCAGCCTGCACGTTGGACCACACTTCCTGGACGCCTTCCTGTTTGGCGACCATCTGATTTTTGGCGCTGACGTAGCTGCCGAAGACGAGCAAGGCTGCCAGGACGACGACGACCACTACGCCTACTGCGATCCAAAGCCCACGACGCATCATTTCGCTGTTCTCCTCAAAGTTCGTTCAATAATACGAAGTGCAGGGTCCCGGTGTTCCTACCAATTGCCTCCGGCGCCGCCGCCGTCAGAAGAGCCGCCGCCAAAGCCTCCGAAGCCGCTGCCGCTGTCGCCGCCGCCCCCACCACCGCCGCCAAAGCCGCCGCCACCACCCCAGCCGCCTCCGCCCATGAACATGCCGAGGAGGAAGCCGAGCAGGCCGGAGCCGCCGGCCCAGATGAGGAAGATGACGACGAGGATGAGGAAGATGATGCCGCCGATGATCTGGCCGGCCGTTGCGTGCGGACGTTGCTGCGAGGCGCCCCAGCGGGTGAGCGGCTGGAGCTGGACGCCGGCATCCTGCGCGATGATTTGCGAGGTCTCGTCGGTGGCGAGGGTCATGGCGCCGTCGAAATCGTTGTTGCGCAGCAAGGGAATCATCTGGCGGCCGATTTCGCCGACTTTGCCGTCAGGCAGGATGCCCTGCAGGCCCTGGCCCACGAGGATGAAGCGGTGGCGGTCCTTGATGGAGACGATGATGATGAGGCCGCGATCGGTTTTTTTCGCGCCGACGCCCCAGGCGTCTTCGAGATCGACGGAATATTGGTCGGGGGTCTCGCCGTTCATGTTGTTGACGGTGACGATGGCGATTTGCGCGTGCGCTTCGTGGTCCAGCTCGCCGCAGAGGTGGTTGAGCTGGTCAGTCACAGCGGGCGACATGACGTGGGCGTAGTCGCTGACGTAATCCGTGGGACGCGGCAGGTCCTTGACCGCCTGGGCCCACGCGGGCGCGGTGGCGCACAGGGCCAGAGTGAACGTGGCGAGAGAGCCCAGGACCGCGATCTTCGTTCGGATGCGAAGCATTGGCTTTATTGTAGTCGCGGCGCTGGGGTGGGTTCGTTTGGGAGGGGCTTCTCCATCACCAGCGCGTCGAGGCGGCCGTTGTAATAGCCAGGGATGCGGCCGGTGGGTGTGAAGCCGTGGCGTGTGTAGAAGGCCTGGGCGGCGGCGTTGTCGGCGGCGACTTCCAGCATGAGCGCCTGGACGCCGGCGGCGCGGAGGCGTTCCTCGATGGCGAGAAGCAGCGTGTGGCCTACGCCCTTGCGGCGGGAATCCTCGCGAACGTCGATGGTGATGAGGCGGCCGATGAGGATGCCGCGGCGGCGATGGGGTCCGGCGATGGCGAAACCGGCGAGGCTGGAGGATTCATCTTCGGCGATGAGGCCGATGTTTCCTGGATATTTGAGGAAATAGCCAAGCTCGGCTTTGGACCACGCGATGCCGGGAGGAAAGCAGGCCTGGTCGAGGGCGTAGAGGGCTGAGAAATCGTCGTTGCGAACGGGCCGGATATTAATGGGCCGGACACGAACGGGCCGGGTGCGCGGAGTCACGCGCTATCTCTGCGCGCTTTGCGTGGCGTTGTCCGGGCTTGCGGTTTCTTCAACGGGGGCGGCGACGACACCGCTGAAGAGGGAGGCGGCCATCAGGCGACCGTTGAGCGACGTGACGGAGTGCACGGCCCAGCCGGCGTTCCACCACTTCCAGGTTTTGTCGGCGGGATCGATGGCGAAGATCACAGTACTTTGCGCCGAGGTGAGGATCACACGCTTCATGGCGAGGTCCCAGGCGAGGCTGGTGATTTCGAGGACGGGCAACTGGCGCAGCCTGGTCCAGGAATGGCCGCGGTCGGAAGTATAGAAGAGGCCTTCGCGGCCGCCGGCCCACAGCATGCCGTCGGGGGTAGAGGCGAGGGCGTCTACGGCGGTGAGGCCGGAGGGGAAGACGACGGGCTGCCAGTTGGCGCCATGGTTGAGGGAAACCATGATGTCGTTCCGGCGGCTGACGTAGACGGCGTTGTCGGCAACGGCCATGGAGGTAATGCCGACGTGGTTCTGGAGATTCCCGGCAGCGTGGGATACGAGCATGGGGCCCTGCCAGGAGGCGCCGTCGTTGGTGCTCCGGAAGAGGCCCTGCGCGGTGGCTGCGTACCAGGAATTGCCCAGGGCGGCGAGGGCAGTGACGCGGCCCTGGATCGTCCGCGTATCGACGGGCAGCGCTGTTTTGGCTGCGACTGGATGATGCGATTTGTGGGTCGCGGTTTTATGGGCGGGACGCCCCTTCGGTTTCACAGGAACGAACGCCGTCTGAGGGGCTACGCTGTCTTCGGGAGCCCACGCGCTGCCTGTCCAGCGATAGACGCCGTCGCTGGTGCCCGCGAGCAGAGTGCCATCGCTGTTTTGGGCGAGCAGGAAGACGTCGCGGCCGTTGAGGCCGTCACTCTGCTGCTTCCAGGTGCGGCCGTAGTCGGTGGTGACGAAGACGCCGCCGAAGGTTTTGCCGTTGATGACGCCGGCGTAGAGGGTGCCGGGGTTTTTGGCGTCGGCGATGAGGGAAGCCACCTGGCGCTGGGAAAAGCCGGTGTTGGACGCCTGGAAGTTGTTGCCGGCATCCTCGCTGGCACGGACGCCGCCGCGGTCGGTGGCCAGCAGCACGTGCTTCGGGTTGCGGGGGTCGACAAAGACGTCGTTGACGATGACGTCGGGTGCAGTGAGGCGGGTCCAGTTGTCGCCGCCGTCGGTGGTTTTGTAGAGGCCTTCGGTGGTGCCCGCATAGACGGTGTTGCGGTCGGCGGGATCCATTTTGAGCACGCGGGTGCGGCGCGCGGTGGAGGGAATGCCCTGGACCTTGCGGAATTGAGCGCCGCCATCGTCGGTGCGATAGATGCCGGAGCAGGCGCTGGCGAAGAGGACGCTGGGGCGGGATTCATCGATGATCATGGAGAAGACGTCGGAGTCGTCGATGAGGCCTTGCTTGATGCTGGTCCAGTGTTCGCCGCCGTCGGTGGTTTTCCAGGGCAGGTGCCAGGTTCCGGCATAGATGGTGCTGGGGTCGTAGGGGTCGACGGCGACCGACTGCACCTCGTGGACTTCGGCGCTGTCGGGCGGGCTGATTTCGCGCCAGTGGAGGCCTTTGTCGTCGCTGCGGTAGACGCCCCTGAGGGTTCCGGCGACGAGGACGCGGGAACGCGAGGGGGCCTGGGTGAGGGCAAAGACGATCTGCCCGCGCATACCATCCGCTTCTGTCCAGCTGTGGCCGCGGTCATGGCTGATAAAAATGCCGCCGCTGGATTGATCGGCGGCGAAGACGCCGGCGTAGAGGGTGCGCGGATCGGAGCGATCGACGACGAGGCTGTCGATGACGAGGTTGTCGGCGGGCGCCAGTTTGGCAAGCCGCGACCAGGAGGATCCGCCGTCGGTGGAGACGTAGATCCAGCTGTCGGTGGTTCCCAGGTAGAGGGTGTTGGGATCGCGCGGGTCGAAGGCGAATCGGCGGGCGTCGCCGCCGTCGGGGCCGATGGGCGACCAGGCGGGAGAAGCCGCTGCAGCGGCGTGAGAGGGCAAAGCTGTCAGGAGAGCGGCAAGAACCGCAAGTAAACACAGGGACCGCTTGAAATTCATCATCTCGCTGGCACAGAAGGGGGATCTCCGAAAGACGTTCGAGAACGATTCGGATGAATGATCTTATGGTATCCGTTTTCCGGCTCAGAACGGTGAGGAGAGCATCACTTTGGAACGCGAAATGCAAATCGGGTGGCGCGGGGTGCATTGAGCGGGAGGTTGAATGCAAAGCCGGACGAAGAAAGCGCCGGCTCAGGAGTGCTGGTTAATAAGGGCTGACCTAAAAAGAACAGGGCCGGCCAAATTGGCCAGCCCTGTTTTGCTGCGGATCGCCTCTGCTTACTTTGCAGATGCTTTCTTGTGGTGGTGGTGAGCAACGGCCCTGCGGGGCTGGGCTTTGACGGCGCTCTCATCGACAGCGGTCGTCCCCGGGACGTCGGTGTCGAAGGTAGCACCGGCGGGAACCAGGTAGTCTTCCACCTCGTTCGAGCCAGCGGTGCCGGTCCGCACCTGAATGCGGCTGGCATCGATGCCCTTTTCCGTGACCAGGTAGCTCTTGGTGTTCACGGCGCGTTGTGCGGCCAGTTCCTCAGCGGTCACGCCGTGATGATGTCCCTTGTGCATCGGAACGGGAGCGGAATTACCGACCACCACGAGAGTGGCGTCGGATTTCTGCTGCGCGTTTAGAGCAACATCATCCAGGCAGGCCTTGGCTTCGTTGTCGACGCGGGTCGGACGAGCCTTGTCGCGGTCGAACTGGATTGAGCAGAGGGTCGAGGTCTTCGGAGGCGGAGGAGCCTGCGGAGGCGCTTCGATGTCCACCGAAGTGGTGGCCGAAGCGGTTTGACCCTTGTCGTCCTGTACGTTGCAGGTAACCGTAATGGAGCCGACCGGCGCGCCGGTGGTGGCCAGGGTTGCGGTGTTCCCGGATCCGTTGATGGAGCCAGCGGAGGCCGAGAAGCTGTAGGTCAGCGGACGGTTCTGGGGGCTGACGCCAGTCGCGGTAATGGTCGCGCTGTCGCCAGGCTTCAGAGACGTTGGGCTGGCCGAGCAGCTAACCGTGGGCGGCTCGAAGGCTTTCACCGTGAACTGCGCGGTGCAATCGGCCGATTCCCAGGGCTTGGGGCCGGTGGTTACGTGGCCGGTGACCGTGTAGCTGCCGGGTGCGAGGCTGGCGGTGGCGATGGTGGCAGTGGGATTGGTTCCGCCCACGGTCACACCCTGGCCGCTCCAGCTATAGCTGGCGGTCTTTTTTGGATTGAGGTTGGTCGCGGTTCCAGTGACGGTAACCTGGTCGCCGGGGAATACAGAAGCGGGATTGACGGAGCAGGCATACTGCACCGGCGGCGGAGGAGCGATGCTGCCGAAGTGCATAACGATGCCGGTGCTGAGCTGAACAGCTTCGACATTGGCGCGGCCACCGGTAATGGGTTGGGGGCCAAAATCCGCATGGTAGTACTGGTAATCGGCCTGGAAGATACGCCACGCGAAACGGTTGTGGGCGAATTCATAATCCAGTCCGACGCCGGCGGTGAGAGCCGGTCCCCACGTATAGGGGTGGGAGACGTAGTCGTCACCTGTTCCAAAGGCATTGCGGCTCAGGTTGGGTCCACCGAGGCGAACGCCGCCAGCCAATGCATGGACAAACGGGGTCATGCCGGTGGTGGGGTAGCGGAAGATGACTCCGGCGGAGGCAACCTGAAGGCCGTCATTGGAGCCGCTGGGGTGGAGATCGTACTCGAACTGTCCGCCGGCGTAACGATTGAAAAAGTAGGCAAAGCTGCCGGCGGCTCCATAGTTAATGGCCTGATATCTGCCGGTGACGGTTCCCGCTCCGTACTGGGTCGCCACGCTGCCATGGGGAGCGTCATAGGAGTATCCGATGAAGACATCCGCGCGGGAAGCGTACGGCTGAGCCGCGACGGGCGCGGCCGGTGTTGAAGACGAACTTTGCCCCAGTAGCATGGATGCGCTCATGGCCACGGCGCACCCTGTGAGCATTGTCCTGCCCAGAAAACTCATTGGACGTAAATGCATGCGTCTATCCTCCGCAAAATGACTTGTTGCGATGTCGAAAAGTTCTGCGACCTCGAAATCCTGCTGACGGGCCTTCAATACGAGCTACCGGGGCAGCCCGAAAACTATCCGCGATAACGAAGTTATCACAGCTTGACTTGGCCTAGACTGCAAATTTTTCAATGAATTGCCCGAGGTTGCCGCTTCGGGTAACCCCACGTACCGCAATCATAACCAGACGGCAGAATCTGAGCACACTGGAACAAGGGCCAATTAAAAATTCTACGTATAGTTTTGTACCGCAAAATCGAGCCCTACCAGGGTATCCAGGGGTGGCGGCTATTGCAAGTTCAGGACGCGCTTCAGGCTGCCCTGTTCATGCTGAATCTTCTCCTGGAGCAGAGTGATGGCATAGAGGAGCTGCTCGGGGCGGGGCGGGCATCCGGGGACGTACACGTCGACCGGGATGACCTGATTGACGCCCTGCACGAGCGCGTAATTATTGAAAACGCCGCCGGAGGTGGCACAGGCGCCCATGGAAATGACCCATTTGGGCTCGGGCATCTGGTCGTAGAGGCGGCGGATGACGGGAGCCATTTTCCAGGAGACGCGGCCGGCGATGACCATGAGGTCGGATTGCCGCGGGGAAGGGCGGAAGACTTCGGCGCCGAAGCGTGCAACATCGAAGCGGGAGGCGCCCATCGACATCATTTCGATGGCGCAGCAGGCCAGGCCGAAGGTCATGGGCCAGATGGAATTCTTGCGGATCCAGTTGATGGCGGAGTCCACGGTGGTGAGGAGTACGCCTTCCGGCTCCTCGTATCCGTAGCTGGCTTCGAACACCTTTTCGCGATTCTTCGCGCTACTTTCGAGGGTGCCGAAGAGCCGCCGATCCCGCAACGTCTCGGTCATAGTTCAACTATAACCTGCCTGGACAGCGGGTTTGCCGCACCGGGGGCGGGCGGGCGAAATTTTTAGCCTCAAACGTAATCTTGCGTGCGATCCCCCGCTTCGAGACGGCGGCGGGATTTCCAGTTTGCCAATTGGGAAAAATATGTAAAAGTAACTGCAAAGAACTTTCGCATCCAGTCCCGGCGCGACCCCTGTCGCTCTCGCCTGCCGATTTGCCTCGCAGTCGCAGTGTTTTCAATTCCTATCCCGCGGAGTGTTATGCGTTTTCGTCGTTTGCTGCTGCCTCTCTTTGTATTGATGGCGTTGTGCGTTCCTGGCGCGCACGCTCAGACTCCACTGACCGTTTCAGCGGGCGATAACGCGTGGATGCTGACCAGCGCCGCTCTGGTGCTGATGATGACGGGGCCGGGGCTGGCGCTGTTTTACGGTGGTCTTGTGCGGCGCAAGAACGTGCTGGCCACCATGATGCAGAGCTTCGCGATGATGTGCATCATCACGGTGCTGTGGGCGCTGGTGAGCTACAGCCTGGCGTTTGGGCCGGGGAACAGCTTTATTGGCGGGTTTCATTACGTCTTCATGCACAACGTGGGGCTGACGCCTGATCCGGACTACGGCGCGACCGTTCCCGCGCAGACGTACATGATCTACCAGCTGATGTTCGCGATCATCACGCCGGCGCTGATCACGGGAGCCTTTGCCGAGCGGATGAAGTTCTCTGCGATGTGCCTGTTTTTGACGCTCTGGGCGATCGTGGTCTACTCGCCGATGGCGCACATGGTGTGGGGCAAGGGTGGATTGCTGAACGCGTCGCTGGGCGGCAAGTTTCCCTGCCTCGATTTTGCGGGCGGCACCGTGGTGCATGTCACGTCAGGCGTCTCGGCGCTGGTTTGTGCGCTGTATTTGGGGAAGCGGGTTGGGTATCCGAAAGAGCCTTCGCCACCGCACTCGGTGGTGCTGAGCTTTATTGGGGCGTGCCTGCTGTGGGTGGGCTGGTTTGGGTTTAACGCAGGCTCGGCAGTGGCTGCGAATGGGCTGGCCACGAGCGCGTTCGTCAACACGCATTTTGCGACGGCGGCTGCGGCGATGGCATGGGCCGGTGCGGAGTGGATCAAAAATGGCAAGCCGAGCGCACTGGGCGCGATCTCGGGCGCGGTGGCTGGACTGGTGGCGATTACTCCGGCTTCGGGCTTCGTGCAGCCGATGTCTGCGCTGCTGATCGGGGCGATTGCCGGAGTTTTCTGCTTCCTGATGGTGACGGTGGTGAAGAGCCTGTTCGGGTATGACGATTCGCTGGACGCGTTTGGCGTGCACGGGGCGGGCGGCACGATTGGCGCGCTGCTGACGGGCGTGTTTGCCTCGAGCGCTATCAATCCGGTGTATGGACCGGGCAAGCCGACGGGCGGACTCGAGGGCAACTGGCATCAACTGGGCAATCAGTTCATTGGGGTCGCCATTGCGTGGGGATTATCGATTGTGGGCACCCTGGTGCTGCTGAAATTCGTCGATATGGTGATTGGCCTGCGCGTAACGACGGAAGAAGAGATCGAGGGCCTGGATATTACGCAGCACGGCGAAGAGGGCTACGACTACGGCTCCTGATTCGGCTACTGATTTGGGTCCTGAATTGGCTCTCAACGCGGCAAACCCAGAAAGATCCCGCGATGTGCGCGGGATCACTTCTGATACTCTGACTAGCCGGGATACTGTAACGCTATGCAAAAGATTGAAGCAGTGATTCAACCTTCCAGGCTCGACGCCGTGAAGGACGCACTCCTCGAAGCGGGCATTGAGGGCATGACCATTCTGGAGGCGCGCGGGCATGGGCGCCAGAAGGGCCACACCGAGTTTTACCGGGGCCGCGAATACACGGTGGACCTCCTGCCGAAGATCAAGATCGAGATGGTGGTACGCGACGAGATGAAGGACAAGGCCGTAGAGGCGATTCTGTCGGCGGCGCGCACCGGAAAAATCGGCGACGGGAAGATCTTTATTTCGAAGATCGACGACGCTATCCGCATCCGGAACGACGAACGCGGTCCGTCCGCGCTCTGAAACCTGCCAGCGGAATTCTGGCAGATGCCGGACCCCTCACCCTCCGCTACCGTTCGGACGGAGACGATGATTCGTTCCTCAGAATGCCATGATTCCTGAGACGCCCACGCTGTCGCGCCTTCGCAGCCGCTATCAGGATGATTCCGCGCTATTGCGGCAGACGTTTGAACGCACCGGCGATGGCTCGGCGGTGATCCGGCGGCGGGCGCAGATCGTCGGCAATCTGCTACGGCAAATTTGGGAAGAAGTGGCGACGGGCGCAGACCAGGCGGAGATTGCTCTGGTGGCGACGGGCGGCTTCGGGCGGCGCGAGCTGTTTCCGTGCTCCGACGTCGACATTCTTTTTCTCTGCGCAAGCGAAAAGGTTGAGCCGGCGTGGAGCGATCGCATCCGCTCGTGCACCCAGGCGATGTGGGACGTGGGGCTGCGCGCGAGTCCGGTAACGCGGACGATGAAGGAATGCGAGCGGGTCAATCCAGACAATCTGGAGTTCACGGTTTCGCTGCTGGACCGGCGTTTTTTGACGGGCAGCCGCGAGCTGTATGCGAAATTCGAGAAGGATCTGCTGCCGTCGATCATTCTGCGCGAGTGGGATACGGTGGTGCAGAACCTGGCGGAGATGGCGCGCGCGCGGCACGCGAAATACGGGAACACGATCTTTCACGTGGAACCGAATGTGAAGGAGTGCCCGGGCGGGCTGCGGGACTACCACCTGACGCAGTGGCTGACGCTGCTCAATTCGATCCACGCGGAAAAGGCGTGGCCGCGGGCGCAGGCGGATGAGTTTTACGGGACGCACGACGAGCCGGAGTCGGCTTACGATTTTTTGTCGGCGGTGCGATGTTTCCTGCATTACCGGTCCGGGCACGACGACAACACGCTGGACTGGCATGCGCAGGATGAAGCGGCGGCGCGATCGATTGGGCTGGAGACGCGGGGGACGTCCGATCCGGCGTACTGGATGCGGACGTGGTATCGACAGGCGCGCACGGTTTTCCGGCGCGCTTCTTTATTGATGGACGCGGTGCCTCCGCCGCGGCGGTCGTTCTATAAGCAGTTTCGGCGCAAGCGCACGCCGGTGCCGGGCACGGATTTCTTCCTCGAAGACGGACGGCTGAGTTTGGGCGAAGGCGCGACGGTCAACGATGCCGACAGCATTCTGCAGATTTTTGGGTTGATGGCGAAGCAGGGTTACCGGCTGAGTTTTGTCGCGGAGGATCGCATCTCCGATGCGCTGCCGGTGCTGGCGGTGCAGATGCCGGAGGGGCCGTTCCTGTGGAATTGCCTGCGCGAAGTGTTGCTGGGGCCGTGGGCGGCGCACGCGCTGCGCACGATGCATGCGCTGGGCATTTTGGAGTTGCTGATTCCGGAGTTTCACGGCATTGAGTCGCTGGTGATTCGCGACACGTGGCATCGCTACACGGTGGACGAGCACACGTTTCATGTGATCGACAACGTGCACAAGCTGCGCCAGCCGCAGCACGAGTGGGAGAAGCGGCTGGCGACTCTGCTGCCGGAATTAGATCGTCTGGATTTATTTTTTCTGGCGCTGCTGATGCACGATACGGGCAAGGCGCGGCGGGCCGGGAACCACGCGATCTCGAGTGTGGAGCTGTGCGAGAGCCTGTTTGCGCGGCTGGAGCTTGATCCGGAAGAGCGGGAGACGGTGCGGCGGGTGATTCGGAATCATCTGGAGATGAGCGCCGCGATGCGCCGCGATATTTTCGACGCGGAGACGGTGCGCGCCTTTGCAGAAAAGATTGCCACGCAGCCGCAGTTGAAGATGCTGACGCTGATGACTTATGCGGATATCCGCGCGGTTTCACCGGAGGCGCTGACGCCGTGGAAGGCGGAGAGCCTGTGGCAGCTCTACATGAGCGCGTCGAATTTTCTCGATCGCAGCGTGGATGAGACGCGTTATCACGCGGCCGCTGATCCGGCGCTGCTGAGCCGCATTGTGGCGCTGCTGCCGGCGGGGGCGGCGAATGGCGGCGCGGTACAACTGGAGGATTTGCGCGCATTTCTTGAGGGGCTGCCGCAGCGTTATCTCTCCACGCGGCCGCCGGAGCAGATCGCGGCGCACTACAAGATGGCGCGATGTCTGGGCGAGGAGCCGGTGCAGGTCGCGTTCAGGACGGTGCGGCAGCTCGATGAAATTACGCTGGTGACGATGGATCGCCCGGGTCTTTTCGCGGATATGGCCGGCGTTCTCTCCGCGTGGGGCATGAATATTGTGAAGGCGGATGCGTTTTCGAATGCGGGCGGGCTGATCGTGGACACGTTTCAGTTCACGGATACGTATCGGACGCTGGAGCTGAACCATTCGGAGATCGACCGGTTTTTGCAGAGCATTCGCGACACGCTTTCGCATCGCACCTCACTGGCGGAGCTGCTGCGGTCGCGTCCGCATAAACAAACGCGGCCGCGGGTGAGCGTGGAGACGCGGTTTGAATATGACAATGCGGCTTCGTCGCACAGCACGCTGCTGCAGATTGTGACGCAGGATGCGCCGGGGCTGCTGCGGGAGATTGCGCTGAGCTTCGCGGCGTGCCGCTGCAACATTGAAGTGGCGCTGATCGATACGGAAGGCGATACGGTGATCGACGTTTTCTATCTGACGGCGGCGGGCAAGAAGCTGGACGAGGCGGCGCAGGCGGGGTTGAGCAAATCGTTGACGTCGCGGCTGGAGAATCTGCGGCATTAGCGCGGTTTGCGCTGCCGGGCCTAAAGGCCGCATGGATGGGTCACGGTGACGCCAGGCTGAAGCCTGGCTCTTTTGCCGCCGTGCTGCTTTCGCAGCACTCTATGAAGAAACGCTGAAACCCTGGTTCTCACGCAGTCCCTTAAGCCTGTTCTCTGCGTGCTGTGACAAATGGGGGCGCTCTCGCGCGATCACCCATCTGCCAAAACCGGTCAGATACGGGGCACCCGGGCTAGCGCGGGTGGATGTAGTAGACGAGGCCGAGGTAGTCGTCGGTGAGCAGGAAGGTGTCGGGGGCGATGCGGAGGATGCCGCAGGGGCGTCCGTGGACGAGGGGCTTGCCGTTTAGCATCGTGAGAAAACCTGTGATGAAGTCGCGCGGTTTGCGGTCCGTGGGCGAGAAGCGCACGACGCGATAGCCAGTGCCGATGCGGGGATGGCTGGCGCCGTGGAGCGCGACGAGGAAGCTGTCGTGCAGGAGCGAGTCGCCTTGCGGGAAGAAGGCGAAGCCCAGCGGTGAGCTGTGCGCTGCGAAGGTGGTGTAGGCCGGGGGCACGTGTTCGCAGGAGGCGAGCGGGGCAGGAGCGTGGCCCAGCGCAGCGTTGGGATCGGGCTCCGCGGAATGGCCGCCGCCGGCGGTAAGATTCGAGCCGGCGGCCGCTACGCCGGATTGTTTTCCGTAGACGGAATCAGACTGTGCGGGGGTGGGGGCGATGGCTTTGGCATTGGTGATGGAAGGCAGCGGCGTGGAGTCCTGGACGGGCTTGCCGTGGGCGAAGTAGCAGGTGGGCCAGCCGAAGTTGAGCGGGGCGCTGGGTGACGGGTCGACCTGGAAGAATGTGTCCTCGGGCAGGCGGTCGCCGAGGTGGTCGTCGCCCATGTTGGTGGCGAAGAGCGCGCCGTTGAGCGCAGGGACCGCGTGGAGGTCGACGGCATTGCGCATGCCCTGGGCGATGAGCGTGGGGTGCTGGCCGTCGGGGTCCATGCTAACGATGGCGGCGCGGAGGACTTCGCGCTCCTGACAGTAATTGCACGACGATCCCGCCGCAACGAAGACGCGCGCCGCGCCGTTCACCTCTGCGATGGCGACGGTGCGGGTGAGGTGCCAGCCGCCGTATTTGTAGCTGAGGCCGTAGTCAGGAAAGCGCATCAGCGTTTGCGGCGGGGAGGTGGGCGCGTTGTCGCCCGGCGAATATTTGTAGCGGACGAGCTTGTCGGTGAGCGGGAGATATAGCCAGGTTTGGTGGGTGGCGGGGTCGGTCCAGAAGGCGAGGTTATTGGGATTGCGGAGGTGGTCAAGGTAGTGGGTGATCCGCGTGAAGCGATGGGTCTGCGCGTTCCAGCCGTCGAGGATGAAGATGGATCCGTTGGTGTTGTCGGAGAGGTCGTGCATGCCGGTGACGAAGATGCGCCCGTCGGGTGCTTTTGCGAAGAAACGGACGCGGCGCAGTCCGGTGGCGGCGATGTTGATGTCGAAGTCCTCGGGCAAGGAGAGCGTGATGGACTTGCCCGGCGCGTAGGTGAGCGTGTGCGGTGTTTGCGCGAAGGAATGGAGCGGGACGGCGGAGGCGAGAAGCAGCGCGAGCAGGAAGCGGGGCGGCCGCATGAAGAACGGGAGCATGAGGAACGGGCGCATGGCAGAAATTAAACGCTGGCCGGGGCACCTGGGCAACGTTCGCAACGATATCTTCACGAAGCCAGGGCGGGTTAGTTTCCGCGGAGCAGCACCGGGGGGAGAGGTAGAGCGCGCGCTGGGCGGGACCATGGCGGCGAATTGCCCGAGCGGGGCCATGGTGAGAACGCCTCTGTAAATCGATTGAACGCAATGGAATCGGCAGCGGGGCGTATCCTTCGATTGAAAACGCATACAGAAGCGAGCTGACACACTAAGATAGTTTCCATGCTGGTCAGCGCCACCCTCCTCATTCAGGATGTTCAACTGCTGTGCTTCACCATTGTTTTTGGTGTTTTGGCGCTGCAGCGGTGGAACGAGCCGACCCGGCGCTGGTTCTGGTATGGGTTTCTGGCCAATGCGGCGGGGGCGGTCTTCGATTTGACCGCTGCGTATCTGCCGACGTGGATCAGCCGGGGAATCAATCTGGAGATGATTCCGCTCTCCTACGCCCTGCTCAATGTGGCGATCGTTTATTTCGACCAGCGGGGCCGGCGGTCGGTTTGGATTTCTTTCGCCATTCTGGGGGGCGGGCTGCCGTTTCTCCTGATGTGGCGCAACTCGCCGGTGCACTGGCGCGGCGATGCGCTGGGCGATCTGCTGATTGCGCTGGAGTGCACGGTGACGGCGATTTTGCTGATGCGCGGGAAAGAGGAGTCGACGCGCGCCCCGCGTCTGCTGATGGGGGGATTTTTCACCTTCTTTGTGATCGTCGAGGTCATTCGCTACGTCGTGGCCTTTTTGATCGGGGTCAACCCCGACGCACTGCCGAAGCTCGAAATCACCAGCGCGGTTACGTATGTCGTGAATACTTCGCTGCTGCCGATTGCGTTCATCTGGATGATGAATGCGCGGCTGGAGTCCGACCTGCTGCAGCAGAGCATCGTGGATCCGCTGACGCATGTGCTGAACCGGCGCGGCCTGGAGCAGGCGCTGGAGCGGGAGCTGGCGCGGTTCCGCCGCTATGGCGACGATTTGACGGTGGCCATGCTGGATCTGGATCACTTCAAGCTGTTCAACGATGAGTATGGGCATGCGGCGGGCGATGCGATTTTGCTGGGCATTGCGGAGCTGCTGGGGAACCGGCTGCGGGAGACAGATGTGGTGGGACGGTTTGGCGGCGAAGAGTTCGTGGTGCTGCTGCCGCATACCGACCTGGCGGAATCCCGACCGATTCTGGAGCATTTGTGCCAGGCCATTCGGGAGACTTCCGACCTGCTGCCGCAAACCAGCATCCACGTGACGGCGAGCTTTGGCGCGACGAGTTCGCAGGGACGCCGGTCGATTGACGCGAACGAATTGCTGCGGGAAGCGGACGTGGCGCTGTACCAGGCGAAGCAGCAGGGGCGGGACCGGGTGTGTATTTTCTCGCCAGAAGATGCGATCGAGGGGCCGCTGCGAGCGATCAACGGATTGCATCAGGCTGGTTGAGGCGGGGCCGCACGACCGTTCGCTTTACAGCCCGATGGCGATGCGGGTCCTGGGGTCGAGGTAATCGCGCAGGGCGTCTCCTAAAAAGTTAAAGCAGAGAACGCAAAGCATGACGGCGATGGCCGGAAAGATGACGAGGTGCGGGGCGTCGAAGAGGAACGGGCGCGCGTCGTTGAGCATGGAGCCCCAGCTGGCAGTGGGTGGAGGAACGCCGAGGCCGAGGAAGCTGAGGGTGGCTTCCGCGAGGACGGCGCCGGCCATGCCGATGGCGGCCTGGACGGTGAGCGGCTGCAGGATGTTGGGCAAAATGTGGCGGAGGAAGATGCGGAGGTCGCTGGCGCCTAGGGCGCGGGCGGCTTCGACAAATTCGCGCTCGCGCACGGCGAGGACCTGGGCGCGCACGAGGCGGGCGTAACCGACCCATCCGCCGATGGAAAGGGCGAGGATGAGGTTGATGAGGCCGGGGCCGAGGAAAGCGACGAAGGCGATGGCGAGCAGGATGCCGGGGAGGGACAGAAAGGCATTCATGAGGAACGTGGTGATGGCGATGTCTACCCAGCGGCCGTAGTAGCCGGCGATGCCGCCGAGGAGCAGGCCGAGCGAGAGGGACAGGCTGACGACGGAGACGGCGACGGTGAGCGACAGGCGGGCGCCGTAGATGACGCGGGAGAGGATATCGCGGCCGAGTTCGTCGGTGCCCAGCCAGTGGTGAAGGCTGGGGGCGGCGAGGCGGTGGAGCAAATCGAGGCTGGAGGGGTTATCCGGCGCCAGCCACGGCGCGAGCAACGCCATGGCGGCGAAGAGGATGAGGAGAGCGACGCCAGCGACGGCCAGGGGCTGACGTCGCAGCGTGGAGCTGAGGGGAGGACGCGACGGGACCGCAGCAGGGAGAGCAGCGGGCGAATTGGAGAGGGCGGCAGACACGGTCCGGATGGGGGTGTATTCATCCAAAATAATCGAACGGAGTTTGGACGCCAGAAGCTGCCGACGCCACAGTTTTGCTTGACTTTTATGGTACACATTTGGACAATAAGTTCACGCAGACATTGTTTATTCTCTAAATCCAGTCGCTCACAGCACGTCAGTGACGCATAGCCAACTTGTATAGCACGCAACCGATTGGACATCAGCAGTTACGTGCGGCCCGTCAGGGCCAGCCATTATGGGAGCTATCAAATCATATGAATCTTAAGGGTAAAAAGGTCGCAGTCTGCGGCGGCGGCGGATTTATCGGTGGTCATCTGGTGAAATACCTTTTGGCTAATGGGGTGAGTTCGGTGCGCGCCATCGACGTGAAACCGCTGGACGAGTGGTACCAGGTGACGCCCGGCGTTGAAAACCTGGTGCTGGACCTGAAAGAGAAAGACAACTGCCAAAAAGCGGCTGAAGGGATGCAGGGCGTCTTCCAACTGGCTGCCGATATGGGTGGAATGGGCTTTATCGAGAACAACAAGGCGCTTTGCATGCTGAGCGTGCTGACCAGCACACACATGCTGATGGCGGCGCGCGATGCCGGCGTAGAGCGATTCTTCTATTCGTCGTCAGCTTGCGTATACAACGGCGACAAGCAGAAGAAGGAGCAGGTGGTTGCGCTGAAGGAAGAGGACGCGTATCCGGCGCTGCCCGAAGACGGATATGGCTGGGAAAAGCTCTTTACTGAGCGGATGTGCCGACACTTTGAAGAGGATTTTGGCATGGTGTGCCGGGTGGCGCGGTACCACAACGTTTACGGTCCGCTGGGCACCTACGCGGGCGGCCGGGAAAAGGCGCCGGCGGCGATTTGCCGCAAGGTGATCGAAGCCAAATCCACGGGCAAGCACGAGATTGAGATTTGGGGCGACGGCAAGCAGACGCGCAGTTTCATGTACATTGACGACTGTACGAAAGGCACGCTCGCCATTGCCGAGAGCGATATTGATTACCCGATCAATTTGGGATCGAACGAATTGGTGACGATTAACCAGCTGGTGGACATTGCGGAAGAGATTGCGGGAGTGAATCTGACGCGGAATTACAAACTGGACGCGCCGAAAGGCGTGAACGGGCGCAACAGCGACAACACGAAAATCGTCGAGGAGCTGGGTTGGGAGCCATCCATCCGTTAAGAGACGGACTGGCGAAGACGTACGAGTGGATCGAGAGCCAGATGCTGGTGGGCGCGCGTTCGTAAGGACAGCTGCTGAGAAGCGAAGTCGACCCGCAACAACGGCTGGCTGAAGGATTGCAAAGGCAGGCAGATTCCGAACGGTGAAATGGACGGAAGCTGCGAAGCCCGCAGCCGATGAAGTCGCCGAACCCGCGAAGACCGAATTCAAAAGACTGCATCGATCGGTGGCGCGCAACCTCTTCTTCAAAAAGAAAGGTATGTTTTCTACCAGAATGCGCATATTTGTGAACGAGTTCTGCGGGCATCCGTTTCAGATGGAGCTGAGCAGGGAACTGGCGAAGCGGGGCCACACGGTTCATCACGTCTATTTCGCAGACAACAAAACGACTCCCAAAGGGAAGACGCAGAATCGGCAGGGCGACCCGGAGGGGTTGGTGATCAAGGGGCTGCACATTCAGCGTGAATTCGCGAAGCACGCGTTGTGGTCGCGGCGGCAGGCGGATCTGGAATATGGACAGGTCGTGGCGGCGGAGATGGCGCAGTTCAAGCCGGACGTCGTAATTTCGGCCAACATGCCGCTGGACGGTCAGGCGATTCTGCAGCGCGCGGCGCAGCGTGAAAACGCACGGTTTGTGTTTTGGCTGCAGGACGTCTACAGCGTGGCGGCGCAATTTGTTTTGCGCAAGAAGGCAAGGCTGCTGGCGTGGGTGGGCGGCGCATATTTTGAGCGGCTGGAAAAGCGGCTGCTGCGGAAGTCGGATGCGATTATTTGCATTGCGCCCGGGTTTACGGAGTTTCTGGCGAAGTGGCGGATCGGCGGCTCGCAGGTGGCGATGATTGAAAACTGGGCGCCGCTTGACGAGGTGGTGCCCACCGCGCGCGACAATGGGTGGGCGCGCGAGCACGGCGTGCAGGACAAGTTTTGCTTCATGTATTCCGGAACGCTGGGCATGAAACACCGGCCGGAATTATTGCTGGACCTGGCGAAGCGGCTGGAAGCACGCGGCGATGCGCGGCTGGTGGTGATTGCGGGAGGAGCGGGGGCTGACTGGCTGGCGGCGCGGGCGCATGAGGTGAGTTCAGAGGTGCTGAAGCTGTTGCCGTTTCAGCCGTACGAGCGGCTGTCGGAAGTGATGGGTTCGGCGGACGTGCTGATCGCATTGCTGGATTCCGAGGCGGGAGCGTTTGCGGTGCCCTCGAAGACGCTTTCTTATTTGTGCGCAGGACGAGCGTTGATTGTCGCGGCGCCTGCAACGAACGAGGCCGCGCGCGTGGTGGAGCGGGCGCAGGCGGGACTGGTGGTTTCTTCTGACGATGCGAGTGGAATTGTTGAAGCGGCGGAGCGGTATCTGGCGGACCGGGCGATGGTCGCGGAATGCGGCAGGAACGGGCGCGCGTATGCCGAACGGACTTTTTCCATCGATGCGATTGCGGACAAGTTTCTCGCGGTGATGGAGAAGCGTGAGCCGTTGGCTGCAGGACGCGATTTGCAGCCGGTGACCATGGCGGCGAGCGAGCCGGGCAGTGGGAACTGACGGCTTGCCGGCGGCCGCTGAAGGCGTGATGAACAACGACGAGACAATTGTGCTGTTTGGGGGAACCGGATTCATCGGCACGCATTTGACGCAGCACTGGCTGCGGGAAAAGCCGGGAGCGCGGATTGTTTTGGTCGACCTGGCTCCGCCGCGCGATGAGCCCTACACAAAGCTGCTGCAGGATGGGCTGAAGTCGGGCCAGGTGCAGTACATTCGCCGGGATGTGCGGGAGCCGATCCCGGCGTCGCTGCTGCCGAGCCGGGCCGACTTGATTTTCAACCTGGCGGCGATTCACCGCGAGCCGGGACACAAAGCTCCTGAATATTTCGAGACGAATCTTTACGGCGCGGAGAATGTTTGCGCGTGGGCGACGCGGCCGGACGGCAGCCGCATGGTGTTCACCAGCAGCATTTCGCCGTACGGACCTTCGGAGGATTTGAAGGACGAGCGGTCGCTGCCGGTGCCGGAAACGCCGTACGGGAGCTCCAAGCTCGCGGCGGAGAAGATTCATATTGCCTGGCAGGGCGCTTGTGCGGGGCGGAAACTGCTCATCCTGAGGCCAGGCGTGGTGTTTGGGCCGGGTGAAGGCGGGAACGTGACGCGGCTGATTCGCAGCCTGGTGAAGGGCTACTTTGTGTACATGGGCAACCGGCAGACGCGCAAGGCAGGCGGGTATGTGAAGGAACTGTGCCGCGTGGCCCAGTTCGGGCTGGAGTATCAGGATCGCAGCGGTGAGAGCGTGACGCTGCTGAACTTCTCGATGAATCCGCCGCCGCCGCTGGAGAGTTTTGTCGAGACGATCAGCAAGGTAGCGGGCATTCGGCGGAAGCCATGGAGCGTGCCGCGGTCGCTGCTGGTGGGCGTGTCTTATCCGATTGATGCGGTGGCGAAGATGTTCGGCATTCACCAGCCAATCAGTCCGGTGCGGGTGCGCAAGCTTTTCCGCTCGACTTCCATCGATCCGCGAGCGCTGCGCGAGTTGGGATATGCGTGGAAGTACAGCCTGGAAGATGCATTCACCGACTGGAAGCAGGATCTGCCGCGCGACTTCTCTGCATAGCTTCGCCAGGCGTCTAATGGTCGACATGACCTTGAACCGACGGATTTGGACGCTCAGCGTTGCGCTGGCATTTGCGGGGATGATGCCGCTGGCTGTTTGTGCGCAGGCGCAGGACGATGCGCACAGCATTTTCAATTTGACCAATCAGGACAGAAAGGCGCAGGGCTTGCAGCCGCTCGAGTGGAATGCGGCGCTGGCGGCGGCGGCGCAGGCGCATGCGGTTCGCATGGCGCAGCAGCAGCAGCTTTCACATCAATATCCGGGCGAGCCGGCGCTGATGCAGCGCGCGGTCGCGGCGGGCGCGCACTTTCAGGCCATCGCAGAAAACGTGGCGATGGCGCCGGATGCGGACGGGGTGGAGAATGCGTGGATGCATTCGACGCCGCACCGGACCAACATTCTCGATCCGAAAATGAATGCGCTCGGCGTGGGCGTGGTGGAACGCGGCGGCAATTTGTGGGCGGTGGAAGATTTTGCGCAGGCCTCCGAGACGCTGGGACCGCAGCAGGTAGAGCAAAAGGTGGGTGCGCTGTTGCAGGCGCTGCATGTCGATCCGTCGGGGCCGGCCAGCGAGGCCGAACAGGCCTGCACGATCGAAAAGGGATTGCCGCCGGGGTCGAAGGCGCGGTCAGTGGTGCGGTTTGAAACACCGGATCTGAGCCAGTTGCCGAATGGCCTGGCAGCGTCGATCGGCAACGGGCAGTTTAAGCAGGCAGCGGTGGGCGCATGCGCTCCGCTCAGGAACAATCCCGCGTTCACGACGTATCGCGTGGCGATTCTCTTGTACTGAGAAGCTCCGCCACCGAATCTGGATCTGCGTTTCTATCCTTCGCAAGTCACTGTCGCAAATTACGAATATTGATTACCTTTGAGTGCGGCTGAGCCGTTCAGGGCGCGTTGCGTGCGAACTTTAGGAGGACAATGCACGTAGCAAACGGCAACCATGTTTCGGGCCATCAAATTCGCGATTCGGAATTTGCGCCGCGTGCCTGGTTTTACGGTGACGGCGATCATCACCCTGGCGCTGGGAATTGGCGTGAATGCGGTCGTTTTCAGCGTTCTCAATACGCTGGTGCTGCGGCCGGTGAATGTGCCCGACGCGAAGAATCTTTATATGGTGCAGCGGGACCGGTACCCTTCGCAGTCGTATCCGGATTATCTGGATGTGCGCGACCGGAACCGGACCTTCGCGAGCCTGATGACGTTCAGGATCGTTGGGCCGGTGGGCGTAGAGACGGGCGGAAACGCATCGACGGCGTGGCCTTACCTGGCGAGCGGGAATTACTTCGACGGACTGCAGATCCAGCCCTATCTGGGGCGATTTTTTCATGCGGGCGATGAGCATGGCCTGAACAGCGCGCCCTATGTGGTGTTGGGTTACGACTACTGGCACGGTCATTTTCACGCGGATCGCAGCGTAGTGGGGCAGACGGTGTCGATCAACAAGCACCCATTCACAATTGTGGGGGTAGCGCCGCGGGGCTTTCGCGGGACCGAGCTATTGTTTGCGCCGTCTCTGTGGATACCGGAGGTGGAGCAGTCAACGGTGCAGGGGTTTAACGGGCTGGAATATCGCGGCAACCATTCCGACTTTGTGATTGGGCGGCTGAATCCGGGTGTGAGCGCAGTGAGAGCGACAGCGGACCTGAACGCGATTGGGGCGGGGCTGGCGAAGGCGTATCCGACGGATGACGATGGATTGAAGTTCACGCTGGCGCGGCCAGGGTTGTTTGGGGACATGCTGGGCGGGCCGGCACGCGCGTTTATGGCGGGGTTGATGCTGCTGGCGGGGTTGATCCTGCTGGCGGCCTGCGCGAATCTGGGAAGCCTGTTCGCGGCGCGGGCGGCGGACCGGTCGAAGGAAATCGCTGTGCGGATGGCGCTGGGATCGTCGCGCGGCCGGGTGCTGCAGGCGCTGCTGACGGAAGCGGTGGTGGTGGCGCTGACCGGGGGGGTGATCGGGCTGGCGCTGGGGGTTGTGGTACTGCGCTGGCTGAGCGCATGGCAGCCGATTCCGAGTGTTCCCGTGAACATCACGGTGATGCCGGATGTGTGGACGTTTGTGGTCGCATTGGGACTGGCGGTGGCGAGCGGGATGCTGTTTGGGATGGTGCCGGTGCGGCAGGTGATGCGCGCGGATCCCTGGCAGGTGATTCGCACGGGTGAAAGTGGCGGCAGAGTCAGGAAGTTCACTTTGCGGGATTTGCTGCTGATCGTGCAGATCGCGATTTGCGGAGTGCTGGTGACTTCGTCGCTGGTGGCGGTGCGGGGGATGGTGCGGTCGCTGCACGGGAATTTCGGGTTTCAGCCGGACCACGTGGTGCTGGCGGCCACGGATATGACGTGGGCAGGCTACGCGGGCGATAAGGTTCCAGCCATGCAGCGGCGCATGCTGGATGTGGCGAGCACGATTCCTGGCGTTCGAACTGCGGCGTATATCAACAATCCACCGCTGAGTTCGGGCAGCGGCGATCAGCTTGTGTATGCGGACACGGCGACGGACTTCCGGCCGACGAATTTTGCCGCGGATGCGATGAGCTACAACGTTTCGCCGGGATACTTTGCGGCAGCCGGCACGACGATGCTGGCGGGGCGGGACGTGACGTGGCACGACGACAGCAAAGCGCCGGTGGTGGTAGTGGTGAATCGTGAATTTGCGCGGAAGGTGTTCGGCTCCGTCGATCGCGCGCTGGGCGGCCATTTCAAATTCTGGGGCGGGAATCGCGCGGAAGTTGTCGGGGTGGTGGAGACCGGAAAATACAGGACGCTGACCGAAGACCCACAACCGGCGATGTTCTTCAGCATCCAGCAGCACACATCGAACGCTTTTTATCTTGTGGTGCGATCGAATCGGCCTTCGAACGACATTGCGGGGACACTGCAGGCGCGACTGCGCGACGTGGACGCTGCGCTGCCGGTGCTGGTGACCACGTGGAACCGGGAACTGGCGGCGGCGCTGTTTCCGGCGCGCGTGGCCACGATTGCGCTGGGCATCCTGGGCGTGCTGGGGGCGATGCTGGCGGTGACGGGAATCTTCGGCATGGCATCGTACGTGGTGAGCAAACGGCTGCGCGAACTCGGGATTCGGGTGGCCCTGGGGGCAAGTCACCGGGAAGTGCTGCGGTCGGCGTTGATGCGTCCTCTTCGCCTGCTGGCGATCGGTTCGGCGGTGGGTCTGGCCCTTGGATTATTGGCGACGCGGGTGTTGTCGTACATCGTCTACCAGGCGACTCCGAGGGATCCGCTGGTGCTGGCGGGCGTGGTGCTGACCATGACGCTGCTGGGTCTGGTGGCGGCGTGGATTCCCGCGCGCCGGTCGCTGGCCGTCGATCCGGTGGTTCTGCTCAGGGATCAGTAGGCCGCTCGCCCCTGCGATTGTGGCGGAGCGCTCAGAAGCCCTACCATGGGAGAGACGGGCAGGGAAGCGGACCCCGCGGCTCGTTTCTGCGCCATTTTGACGCCGGATTGACGTGCGGGCTGACGTCAGGGCTGGGCAGAATATGCTGAACGAGGACTCATGGTCACGATTGAGATGAAATATGAGGGGGACCTGCACTGCAGTGCGGTGCATGGGCCCTCGGGACGCGAGCTGGCGACCGACGCGCCCGTGGATAATCAGGGGCGCGGCGAAAGCTTTTCGCCCACCGATCTGGTGGCGACGGCGCTGGGCACCTGCATGCTGACGACGATGGGCATTCTGGCTCGGACGCTGAGCCTCGACATAGCGGGGAGTCAGGCGACCGTGAAAAAGGAAATGACGGCGTCGCCGCCGAGGAAAATCCAGCGTCTGCGGGTGAAGATCCACATTCCCCAGGCGCACAGCGCGGAGAATCGCGAGAAGCTGGAACGCGCAGCGCACGCCTGCCCGGTGGCGCGGAGCCTGCATCCGGATGTCGAGATTCCTGTCGACTTTGTGTGGGGATGAGAACCTGGCGTGGGGATGAAAACGGGGAAGCTTTGGTATAATTTTTGAAGCGCAAGCGTTCGGAGTGCCACACTCCTCAGTAGCTCAATGGCAGAGCATTCGGCTGTTAACCGAAGGGTTGTAGGTTCGAGTCCTACCTGAGGAGCCAAAAACTTCCCGGAATATCCAGCCACTTCGGCAAAATCCCAAAATCTTTGTCCTGCTTTTGCACCGCGGGGAAAATTTCCCTTTCGGCTTCTTGCCGTTTGGCGGCATTAGGACCGAGACGGATTTCGAGAGTGGTTGCGCGGAGCCAGAGAGAAGCTCAAGATGACGGTGCTGCAGGGAGCCTCAAATTCTGGGAACAAACGCAGCTTTGGCAAAATGGATTGACGCGCCCTTCCGGCTCATCTCCTGCGCCTCGCAGTGGCGGTCAGCTCACCTGGAATAGTTCGATGCCATGCGCTTTGCCGAGATTGCGCGAATACTTTTTTTCAGTTCCATTGTTCCAGTGCTCAAATACCCCGAGGCTGCGGCATCGGACGCCGTTGCGTTCAGGATCGTAGAAGGTTTTCGAGGGCGGGTCGTTTGCCAGAGCGGCTTCGCGCAGGTAATTGTCGGCATTCGCAATATCCACGAGATGTGGCCATTCCGATGTTAGAAAGTCGAAGCCGACCGAATCGACCGCGACCGGGTCCAGCGACATGAAGATGCTGCTCGGCCAGGCATCGTTGAACGGGGTCATTTTCCATTTGAGTCGCGGCGGGCCATCCGCATTGTCGCTTCCATAGAGCCCGTCAATCAGAAAGAGAATGGTTTTCTGGCCAAGGTCCCTGTGACCCAGGAAATCCACGAATGCGGAGTAACTGGGAGAACCGTCCCGGTCGTGCGGGAAGCCGTCGTGCGCATTCTTGCGCCAGTCGGTGTAGATGCTGGTGGCACCGAACAGATTCTTTGCGCAAAGAGTGACTCCTGAACTCACATGCCCTTTCAACAAGGCCGCATCGATGAGGTAGGTGGCATCGACGACTGTGGTGTCGAGCCCTTTGGCGTTGCGGGTTGGAATCGAAAAAGGGATCGCGTCAGGTTTGAATTCCGCCTTCACTCTTCCGTCGCCGCCGATATGGTCGACGAATGCGACGGCAGGAAACTCGCCGTGAATCTTGTCGTAAAGATTGCCGGGAATGAACCGGCTGGAATCAAAAACGGTGATTGACGCCGGCGGCACCTTTCCTGGGCCGGTTAACTGCCGGACCAGCGCAAGGAGCAAGTGGGGCGACGAGTTCAGGCGGTCAATCGTGCCATGGTCCACTGTGTTATTCAGGTTGGCCTTGATGGCGACCTTTTCGCCCGCTCTGTATCCGGCATCGCCGCGGTCGTGCGTGTGGTTGAAATAGCGAAAGATGGCGTTCCATGCCTGGGCGTCGCTCTTTTGATGGGTAAGACCGCGGATGGAGCGGGAGATCATGCCGTCAATCGCAGATTGGTTGTTATTGGCATCTGCCCACCAGGAACCGGTTCCGTCCCAGGTCACGGCCGCCGGATCGTGCGCCCAGGTGACGCGGCCAGGAATCACGCCGCGAGGCACACCTACTGGCGAGAGCGCGGCTTCGAGCAATGAAGAAGGCATACTGGCTGCTGCTGCTATCGAGAGGGCGAATTGTCGGCGCGTTATTTCCGAAGTTTGTGCCAGTCCTACCACACGGGAAATTCGCTGCGGCACTCCGATAAAACCTTCGCCAACTTTGCGTTGGACCTTCCAAAATTTCCTCCTCCTTCAGGCGCAAATTGATCGGTCTCTCGTTGATTACGGTGCGACGGTGACCGCGCGGCGGCCAGCCGTGTTACTGCGGCACAGACACAGTTGTAACCGGCGTGTTGCCGTAATTGGCAGCGTAGAGGTGGGTGCCGTCGGGATCCATCGCCAGCGCGTAGGGGTTGGTCCCCGCGTTGTAGGTTCCGATCACGGTATTCTGCGCGCCATCGATTGCGGTCACGCTGTTGCCGTGCACATTGGCGACATACACGCGGTTATGCGCAGCATCCACGGCGACGGCCTGCGGATGCTGGCCCACCGGCAGCGTCGCCAGCACCTTGCTGGTTCGTGCATCGATCACGCTCAGCGTCTGATCGCCGTAATTGACGGCATACAGGCGCTGGGTGAGAGGATTAACGGCAACGGCGCACGGAATCGTCCCAACGGAAATTGTGGTCAGGTTGTGCGTGTCCTCGTTCAGGGCGGTCACGTCCGCAGTTCCGGTATGCGCCAGGTAGAGGGTGTTCAACGCCTGGTCAAAAGCGATGCCCCAGATATGCGGTCCCACTCTTACTCTCGTCATGGCGCCGGTTGCACCGTTGACGATTCGGATGTTGGGGTCTTCGTAGGTGGTGAGAAAGATCGTGTTGGTGCGAGGGTCGATGGCGATTCCATCGGCGCTGCCCACCTTCAACGGCTGTGCGGAGTTTGTGGCGCCATCGATCACCGTGACGAAATCGCTATACGTGTTGGTTGCATAGATCTGGTTCGTGACCTCGTCCAGCGCAATCGTGTAAGGATGCGAGCCGCCCTGCACGGTCGCGATCACCGCATCGTCCGCGCCGTCGATGACGCTGATGGTTCCGCTGTCGGTGTTTACGACGTAAATTCTGTTGGTCTTCGCATTCACCGCCAGCGCAATCGGCCCATCGCCGACCTTCACGGATTTCGTGGCGCCGGTTCGCTCATCGATGACCGATACCGTGCCGGCGCCTTCGTTCACGGCATACACTTTGTGAGTGACGGGATTCACTTCGACGGCATGGCTGGTGATCAGCCGCCCCGGCGGTGCGGGCATCATCACTCTGCGCCCTGCACGCTGCTGCTGAAACGAGCGCGATCGCCAGGAGCGCGCCGGCAAATGAAACGAAGACGGATGGACGGGAGGAAAGCTGCGGCGGATGCGAACGGAGAGATTCATATTGTGAATCGTGCCTCGTCTGCACTATATTAGCAAACGTTAGAAAGCGGACGGAGCACGCAATCGGCTCCGTCGCAGAAGACTCGCCCATGGTCCGGTTCATGCGATCTCTGTGTTTCGTTGCGGCATTTGCCTTCGCCGCGACTGCGGTCTTTGGGCAGAACCGGCCGTTCCGTGTTTTGGCGTTCTACTCCACAAACGTTGAGCAGGACCACGTGGACTTCGCGATGCAGGCGATGCCGTTCTTCAAGGCCATGGCCGAGCGCGATCACTTCGACTTTGAGACGACGTCGAACTGGAACGACCTGAATCCCGCGACGCTGAAACAGGTTCAGGTCGTTCTGTGGCTCGACGACGGCCCCTCCACTCCCGCCCAGCGTGCGGCCTTTCGAGGACTACATGGAGCACGGCGGCGCATGGCTGGGCTTCCACATTGCAGGCTGGATGGATAACCGCGAGGTCTGGCCGTGGTTCGCCGATTTTCTCGGGACTGTTTTCTATGGGAACAGCTGGCCGCCGCTGCCTGCCGAGCTGACCATCGACGATCCGTCGCACCCGGTGGTGAAGGGCCTGCCGGCAACGTTTCTGTCGCCCGCTAACGAGTGGTACAGCTGGATGCCCGATCCGCGAAAAGATCCGAACATCAAAGTGCTGATGACGCTGGCTTCGTCGAACTATCCTATCGGCTTCAAGGACACGCTCGCGGGCGGCGATATTCCGGTGACGTGGACGAACACAAAATACAGGATGCTCTATACAAACGTGGGTCACGGCGACAAGATTTTCACCAGTCCGCAGCAGAATCTGTTTTTCGAGAACGCGCTGCTGTGGCTCGGAGGCCGCGACGCCGGCAGCCCGTCGAGCCAGCCGGGAACGCAGCGTCCGCAATAGTGGGCATCGTGAAGCGATCATCGATCCGCGTTTTGGCATTCCCTCTGCTGGCCATCGTGCTCTGCTTTTCCAGCGGGCGGTCCATCCGGGCTCAGGATGGCATCCCGAAAGCCGCGTGGACGCGCCCGCTCGGTCTTCCTCTCAGCAATCCCGGCGTGACGCGCACGCCCGGCGACATTGACGATGGCTACTGGCAGGGTGTCCCGGTTGGCGGCCTCGGCGCCGGAACGTTCTCACGCAGCTATCGTGGCGATTTTTCTCGCTGGCACATCAAGGCCGGTGTCCATAAGTACGAGACGGTCTACGCCAACCAATTCGCGATGTTTCAGCAGTCGGAAGGAGACGCGCACGGCGTCGCGCAGGCGCTGCTGAACGGGCACCCCTCGAACGGCGAACTGTCCAGCTGGCAATGGGATTATCCGGTGGGCGCCGGCGACTACTATGGCCTGTTCCCGAAGGCATGGTTCGATTACAAGTGGGACAAATTTCCCGCCCACGTCACGCTCGAGCAGTTCTCGCCGGTGCTGCCCAACAACTATCGCGAGTCCAGTTATCCCGTCGCCGTGTATCGCTGGCACGCAGAGAATCCCACCAACAAGACGGTTGTCGTTTCGGTGCTGCTCTCGTGGACCAATATGTCCGGATGGTTCCGGACCTTTACACGTAACTTCAACGGAGCGCCGAGCCAGGGCAACTTCAACAGCTACGTGAATGAAACAATTCCTGGCGTGGGAACGATGAAGGGCATCGTCTTCGACAGAAAACGCGCGGGAGCCGTCGCCGAATGAGTGGGACGGCCAGTTCGCCATTGCGGCCATGGAAACGCCTGGGGTCGAAGTGACTTACCAGACCACGTATCAGGCAAGCGGAGATGGCAAGTCTGTCTGGGAACCTTTCGCAAAAGACGGTCGGCTTTCCGACAACACAAAATCGTGGGTGAGCGACAAGGAAGAGCTCGCGGGAGCCATCGCGCTGCGCTTCACGCTCCGTCCCGGCGAAAAGAAAGTCATCCCCATGGTTCTCGCGTGGGACTTCCCGGTCGTTCAGTTCGGGGAAGGAAGAAAGTGGGAACGCCGCTACACCGACTTCTACGGAACCTCAGGCCGCAACGCCTGGAAGATCGCCCGCGACGGGCTGCTGCACTCTGCCGAGTGGAGCGATGCGATCGACCAGTGGCAGGCGCCTTATATCAACGACGAAAGCAAACCTCTCTGGTATCGCGGCATGCTCTTCAACGAGCTGTACGCGCTGACCGACGGAGGAACGTTCTGGGGGCGGCAGGAGGGCTCGAATCCAAAATCCCCGCCGAGCTTCGCTCTGCTGGAGTGCTTCGATTACGCCTATTACGGAACGCTCGATGTTCGCTTCTACGCGTCGCTTCCGTTGCTGAAGTTCTGGCCCGACATCGACAAGCAGGTGCTGCGGGAATTTGCCGACACGGTTCCGAAGGAATGGCCTGAGCAGGGTCTATGGGTTTGGAAGTCGCAGCTGACCGATGAGCCGGTCACGCATAAGCGAAAAAAGATCGGTGCGGTGCCGCACGATCTCGGCGTTCCGGAGGGCGATCCGTTTATCGCCGTGAACGAACCAGGATGGCAGGACACCAACAACTGGAAGGACCTGAACTCCAAATTCGTGCTCATGGTCTATCGCGACTACGTGCTGACCGGCCGCAAAGACACGGCCTTTCTGCGCGAGACCTGGCCGGCCGTGCAGGATGCGATCCAGTATCTGCGCCAGTTCGATCACGGCGGCGGCATTCCTGAAAACAGCGACTATCCTGACCAGACCTACGATGACTGGGTCGTCCACGGCGTCAGCGCCTACTCCGGCAATCTGTGGCTGGCGGCTCTGCGCGCCGGCGAAGAGACGGCTCGCATCCTGGGCGATACAAAAACCGCAGCGGAGTATCACGCGCTCTTCCTGAAAGGGCAGAAGACCTACATTGCCGATCTTTGGAACGGTGAATACTTCCGCTACGACACGGGCAGCGATTCGAAAGACGATATTCAGACCGATCAGCTCGCCGGCCAGTGGTATGCCAACCTCACCGGCCTCGGCGATATCGTGCCCCACGACATGCAGGTTTCCGCGGCGAAGAAGATCTTCGACTACAACGTGATGAAGTTTGGCCACGGCGACATGGGCGCGGCCAACGGCATGACGCCCGAAGGCGCCATCGTCGATAACGCGGAGGCCAAAGAAGTCTGGGTGGGCACAACCGAAGGCTACGCGGGACTGCTGATGAGCCTGGGCATGCAGGATGAGGCCTGGAAGACGACGCGAGGACTCTACCATGTGATCTACGAGGATAAGGGCTACTGGTACCGCACGCCCGAAGCATGGGACATCACCGGCAATTTCCGGGCCGGAATGTACATGCGTCCCATGGCGATCTGGGCGCTCGAAATGACACCGCAGCCATCGGCAAAATGATTCACGTCGAAACCCTGCTGCGCCGCGGCATGAGCTTTCGATTTTATCATTCACGGGGGCCGGAACATGCAGCACAGGCAGAATCCGCAGACGTTGTTCTATCGAATCGCGTGCCTCTTCATCGGCGTGGTTCTCTGCACCGGTGACCGCAGGCGCGGCTGCGCAGTCGCAGGGTCCACAACTTCCGGGTCATCGCGCTTGCCGAGCACGGCGGAATCCACCAGCCCTTTGTCGACGCGGCGAAGATCTGGCTGAACAAGCTGGCGGCGGAAAACAACTTCACGGTCGACTACATCGAAAACACCGATCCGATCAACGAGGCATTCCTCTCTCGATACAAGCTCTTCATCCAGCTCAACTATCCGCCTTACAACTGGACGCCGACCGCGCAGGCCGCCTTCATTCGCTACATCGAGAAAGGGAAGGGCGGATGGATCGGCTTTCACCACGCCACATTGCTCGGCGAATTCGACGGCTTTCCGATCTGGCCCTGGTTCTCGAACTTCATGGGAGGCATCCGTTTCACCGCATACATTCCCACGTTCGCCGATGGAATGGTGACGGTTGAAGATCCCTCGCACCCCACCATGAAAGGCGTGCCCTCACCGTTTCTGGTGAAGCAGGAGGAGTGGTACACATGGGACAAATCGCCTCGCTCGCACGTTCACGTGCTGGCCAGCGTGGATGAAAGCACCTACAGGCCCGACAGCAAAACCAAAATGGGCGATCATCCCGTCGTCTGGACGAACGAGCACTACAAGGCCCGCAACATCTATATCTTCATGGGCCATCATCCGGATCTGTTCGAGAATCCGGCCTTCACCACTATCTTCAGGAATTCGATTTTCTGGGCTGCTCATCAGGAAGAACGCGCCGCAGCCGTAGGCAGGCAGCGGACTCGATGCGGTTCGTGCTTCCGGCCGATTAAGTCTATTGTCCCTGCCAGTACTGGTTGAAGCCGATGTAGTCGGAGGGCATCGCCGCCAGCAGTTTCCGGCGCAGCTCCAGAATATCGACCGAGCCCATGGTGCTGTACAGCACCTTGCCGCCCGGCGCCAGCAGCACCGTGTACGGCACGGCAGACTGCCACTTCGGATCGAACGCCGCCTGCAGCGCGTCCGTATCGTCGGATCCAAACAGCAGGTTGCGGCTGGTGGCATGTTTTCGTTGCAGGAAGCGAAGAACGCCCGCCTTCTCATCCGGCATGTTGGCCGACACCGTCACCAGCTGGAAGCCGCGGTCGCTGTACATGCGGAACGTATCCTGCAGATCGGAGAACTCCGCTACGCACGAGCCGCACCACGTCGCCCAGAAGCTGACCAGCGTGTAATTGTCGCCGGCATTCGCGCGCAGCTTCTTCAGCCCCGCGGCATCTACCAGATCCACCGTGACCGGAGTCGCATCCAGCTTCTGCTCGTAGGCGGCGACCAGCGAACGCTTCTCCGCCCACTTCGTCGAGCATCCGAAGACGCCCGTGTGCGTCACCGCAATCGGCTTGTTGGCCAGCAGCGCGTCAATCGCATCGCGCGCATTCTGCGTTGTCACCTTCTCGATGCGATAGCTGTTGTCAAAGCGGCCTTCATAGCGCAGCTTGCGGTCTTTATCGAAGACGAAAACATGCGGCGTGGCCTGCGGCCCATACGCGCGCGTCACTGCCTGGGTGTCGCCGTCATATAGATACGGATAATGAAGGTGCCGGTACTGGTAGCGGATCTTCATGTCGTTCAGTGTGTCGCCGAGATCGGAAGAGTCCAGCTCATCGATCGTCGTGGCCGAAGGATCGTTGCCCTGGATGGCGACGATCGCCACGCCGCGCCTGCTGTATTCCTCGTAGAGCTTCTCGATGCGGCTCTCGTACATCTGCGCGATCGGGCAATGGTCGCAGGTGAACACGACCACCAGGATCGGGCTGCTCGCGTAATCGCTCAGCTTGTGAATCTTGCCGTCAACGCCGGGAAGCGCAAAGTCGGGCGCCTTTGAGCCGACAGCAAGAACAGGATGCGCTGTCTGCGCATGGAGCGCCAGCGACACTATCGAGATCAAAACCAGGTTCAACAGCTTCCGCATCGTGTTTCTCCGTGCAACTCGGCTACGCGAGCTTTCGCGCGTAGGCAACTTCCTTAGCCATGTCGTCGCTCGTGTCGCCTTCTTTCTCGTACTCGATGGCGACCAGGCCGGGGAACTTCTGGCGGTGCAGCTCCTGCATGACTTCGGGAATCCGCGCAACGCCCGTGCCGAGCAGCACATTCACTTCTCCGCCCTTCGCTTTTACGTCTTTCAGGTGGACCATCCGCAGGCGCGGCTGAAGAGCGCGAATGGCGTCCGCTGGATCGTATCCGCAGGACGCAAAGTGGCCCGTATCCGCGGTCGCCCCCATCGTTTTCGAGAGCGGCGCAAGCGCCTTGAGCACATCGTCCGGGCTTTCGTAGGCAAATCGGATATTCGGGAAAAAGTGGTTGTGCAGTCCGAAGGTCAGCCCTGCCTGCGTCAAACGCTCGTCAATCCGGTTCAGCACGCCGCCGGTTGCGTCTCCGGTAATGTTGCCTGCGCCGAGCAGCCTGGCAAAGCGAATCGCATCTTCCACGTCCTGATCGTTGTTGAAAGTCGCCGCATAATAAGACACGCAGCGAATCCCCGCGCGCTCGAGCTTTTCTCTCGTGGTCCGGAATAACTCGTCCTGCGGATGGCTCAACAGCATGAACTCGCCGCGCGACATCTCGATGCTGCCCACGTGCAGGCGGTTCAGCTGCGCGATCATCGCATCCATCGGCATGCTGTGGTAACTGTAGGTGCCCACGCCAATATCAAGATGGGTGAGCGCCAGCAGCGGATGAGCGGCCGCCACCAGGCCGCTCGCTGCGGCAAGCTTCACGAAATTCCGGCGTGTGGTCATCGACGGGCCATTCGAGAGCGCCTTGACGGACAGGGTTTATAACGATTCATAACAAAGCGTAGTCGAGCACATCGTTCACGGCCCTGTCAAGAATGGCGATGCGAGGTTTTGCGATCAGATCGTGGGGCTGAGGAAGCACCACGCCCGGAACCGCATCGAGCGCCAGCGCGATCGCGCCGGACAGCACCGCGCGATTTCCCGGAGAGCTGGGAGACACCTTCGGCACGGCAAATTCATTGCCCTCGAGCTGCTTTCTCACAAAATCGATCAGCACCGGATGGCTGCCCACTTCGCCCCCCAGCAGAATCAATCCCGGGTTCAGAACGAGCGAAAGGTTAACGATGATGTCCGCAACAATCTCCGCTCGCTGGCGGACAATCTTCTCCGCCTTCGCATCGCCCGCCTGCGCCAGGTTCAGGATGCCGATCGCGTCCATCTTTCTGCCGCTCTGCGAGGACTTTCCGCCGTCGTCATGCCAGCTCTTCAGAATGCCGGAACTGGTGAGCACGGTTTCCAGCTCGCCGAACTCGTGAATGGTCGGCAGCCTGCGCGAGATCGACGGCAGCCGCAGATAGGCGATCTCTCCGGCAGACCAATGGGAGCCGTGATGGATTCTGCCGCCCAGGAAGATGCCGGCGCCGACATTGGTGCCGATATGCATGAACACGAAGTCTTTTTCCGCCTGCGCCGCGCCGCAATACTTCTCGCCCAGCGCGGCCAGGTTCATGTCGTTTTCCACGATCACCAGGCAGTTGGTGACCTTGCTCAGCATGGCGCGCAGCGGCACCGAGCGCCAGCCTTCGAGCGTGCTGATCGACAGCACGCTGCCCTCGTCCACATTGGCGATGGCGGGTACACCCACCACAACCACCAGCAGTTGCTCGCGCGTTCTCTTTTGCCGCCGCAGCAGCGTCTTCAGCTCTTCACCGATGTAGCTGCAAATGGCGTCGGGCGTGGTCTTTCGATTCTGCAGGTGAATCTTCACGCAGATCTAATTCGCTTCCGTTCAGGTCGGTGAGCAGCAGGGAAAGAGTCTGCAGCGGTGATCTCGACAGCCAGCAGGCAACCGCGCTCCGCCTTGAAGCGAATCATGTCCGGGGGACGACCGCCACTCGATTCCCCCTCGCCCAGCGGCTCGACCAGATCTTCCGACAGCAGGTCTTTGACTACGTTGGTGACGGTGGGAGCGCTCAGGCCGGAAGCGCGCACAAGATCGGCCCGCGAGCACGATCCGCACTCGCGCAATAAATTCAAAATGCGGTGCGCGTTCGCATGACGCAGGACCGACGGTCTGCCAATTGGAATCGGTTTTTTCTTCACGCAGTCCCGGAGAAGAGAGAAATCTAATGGGTTACTATATGCCAGCCCTTCTGCACAGTCACCCGGATTATGCGTTGCGCGTTTTGGCGCAAAAGAAAGCTCTTGCTTAATCTCCAATTTGGTGATACTTACTAATCATTAGGAAGTATACTCTGAGATCCGCTGCAGGATGCCATCGCGTTTACTCGTGGCATATGTGCATTCGGTTAATCACAAATCCGGTGAAATTGCGGAACGAGAGATGAAATGGGAGAGATGACCGCCGAAAAGCCGCGCTGGATCGCAGGCGTCGAGCCTCCGCAGGAACTGCTCTCGGCCACGGGTACACAGATTCTGGAGCTCGAATGCCGCGAACAGCCCGTCCGGCTTCGCGAGCTGATTCAGGCTTATCATGCCGATCCCGACCTTCGCGCCGAGCTGAAAAAGCTGCGCGACGTTGCACGGAAAAAGGGCCCGATCCTGTTCATCGGAATGGGAGGCTCCTTCTGTTCTTCTTTCGGCGGGTCGGTTCTGCTTGAGACCCACGGTAGATTTTCCGTCTCCGCCGACGCCGGCGAATGGCTGCACTATGCTCTGCCGGCCTGGCGCGATGCGGCGCTGTCCATCCTGCTCACGACGTCCGGCGAAAGCGCCGAGCTCGTCGAACTCTTCAAAATTGGCAACAACAACGGCAACGCGATGAGCTTAATTTGCAACAATCCCGCCAGCACCTGCTGGAGCCTCGCCCAGTACAGATTGCCGATCCTCGCCGGCCCCGAATACGGCAACGCCACCAAGACCTACATCAACTCAGCCGCCGCGGCCATCATCCTGGCGTCGGAAATTCTCGAGCTTCCGTGGAGAGAAGACGCCGATCGCGCCGCCGATGTTTTTGCAGCCAGTCTGGACCCGATCTTCGCGAGCCGGACTGCGCTTGAAGCATTCTGCCGCGGAGCCGCCAATATCGAAATCATCGGTCGCGGAGCCGCATACGGAGGCGCGATTATGGGCGCGCTAACGATTCGCGAGATGAGCGGATTCCGCGCCGCGCCGCATACCGGCGCAGGGTTCAAACACGGCCCCAATCTTGATGTTGACGCCTCGCACGTCGCCATCATCCTGGCGCTCGGCAGGGCAGCGGATCTCGGCGTGAAGCTCGCGCAGGAGTGCAATCGCCGGGGCGGCAAGGTCGTTCTTATCTCTGCGCAGGATCACGAAGCGACCGACCAGCTGTTTCCTGTCAGGATCGATGCGGTTCCGGAGCCGTGGGAAGGCATCACGTCGCTGCTGGTGCCGCAGGCGCTCACGCTGGGCATGATCGAGAGAAACGGATGCAGGCTGCCGCCGCGTTTTCAGTATGGCGTTATGGAACAGTAGTGCGAATTTGTTTAACGAGTTGAGAAAACACTTTGTCTGAAGCCGTTATCGCCGCGCAACCCGAGGTCCGCCGCAGCTTTCTGTGGAAGGTGTCGCTGATCGCCGGACTGGGCGGCATTCTCTACGGTTTCGATATGGGGGTGATCGCTGCTGCATTGATCTATGTGCGCGAATCCTTCTCGCTCAGCACGCGCATGGAAGAGATTGTGGTCAGCGTTGTGCAAGTCGGCGTATTGGCGGGCGCAGTCGCCGGCGGGATGATTGCCGACCGCATCGGCCGGCGGGCAACGCTGCTGTGGGGCGGCGTCATTTTTCTGGCGGGCTCGCTGCTGGCTCCTGCATCGCCCAATGCCTTTACGCTGATCGTCGCCCGCGCTCTGCTCGGCGTCGCCATCGGATTTACTTCCGTCACCGCGCCCGTCTATGTCTCAGAGCTTGCACCGCCGCAATCGCGCGGGATGCTGATCGGTCTGTATCAGTTTGCGCTCACGCTGGGCATTGCGCTTTCCGATCTCACGGGCTACTGGCTTGCCGGGCAGCATGCGTGGCGGCTGATGTTCGGTCTGGGAGCCATTCCCGCGGCGCTGTTCGTGCTGCTGCTGTTCACGCTTCCCGAAAGCCCGCGCTGGCTCTACGCGCACGGCCGCATCGCCGCAGCGGAATCGGTTCTGGGCAAATATACCGACGCGGCGGGAACGCGGCTGCTGATCGACGACATTTGCGCTGGACTCAGGGTGAAAGTGGAAAAACGCTGGAGCGCGCTGTGGAGCCCCGCTGTCCGTTTCTCTCTCTTGATCGCTGTGGGCTTCACGGTTCTGCAGCAGGTCACCGGCATCAACACCATCATCTATTACGGTCCACGGATTTTTTCGCTGGCCGGCATTACGTCGAACAGGAACGCAATCTTCGCAACCCTTCTGGTTGCTGTTACCAATGTGCTGGCCACCATTATCGCGCTGGTGCTGGTCGATCGCGCCGGCCGCAAGCCTTTGCTTTATGCCGGACTCACCGGGATGACGGCTTCGCTGTTTCTGCTCGCGTATTCATTCCATAACCCGGCCGCATTGGGAGCGGCTCCCGGAGTGATCGCCACTATCTGCCTGATGGTCTACATCACATGTTTCGCATTCAGCATGGGGCCCATCGCCTGGATTCTCGTCTCCGAAGTGTTTCCGCTGCAGCTGCGCGGCCGCGGCGTGGCAGCGGCCACCATTGGATCGGGAACATCCAACTTCATCGTGTCGATCACCTTTCTTTCACTTATTCACGCCGCGGGCAATTCGCTCACCTTCGTCATCTATGGCGGGTTCTGTGTCGTCACGCTGCTGTTTGTGCGCTTCATCGTTCCGGAAACCAAAGGCCGCGAGCTGGAAAGCATCAGCACGGAGGCCAACGCAATTCCGTCCCAGGTGAACTGAGAAAATCCACACATGCAAAACAACTCACATGAGGTCGTTGGAGGAATGACGCAACAGCAGGCTGGCAGTACCCTGGCCGCGCAGGAGGAGCGATCGGCAGCCAACGATGGCGGCTATGTCGCAGGCATCGATATTGGTGGAACGAATCTGCGCCTTGCGCTTGCCGATATGGCCGGAACCGTCGTGGCCCGGTCGTCCGCTTCGACGGTCGGCATCCGGGACCCGCATGCCGTCATCGCCCTTATCCATGAAGGTATTCGCGAGATGCTTGCAAAACTCTTCGCTCCCGGCAGTGCGCTTCGTGCTGTTGCTGCCGGAGCTCCTGGCATTACCAATGTCGACAGCGGTGTTGTCATCGCAACTTCGTACCTGATGGGATGGCGCGATGTTCCGCTGCGCGCGCTGCTCGAAGACGCTCTGGGCGCGCCGGCGATGGTGGACAACGATGTGAACCTTGCGGCGATTGGAGAACACTGGATTGGCGCGGCACAAGGAGTGGAGGATTTTGTCTTCATCGGCATTGGAACCGGCGTGGGCGCCAGTATCGTGCTCAACGGCGTTCCGTTTCGCGGAAGCAGTTGGGGGGCCGGCGAAATCGGATACATGCTCGTCCCGGGGATCAAAGAGTTTCAGGCCAATCCGGGAGAGCCGGGCGGTCTCGAAAAGTTCATCGGAGGCGACGGCATCCGGACGCAGTGGCAAAGCCTCTGGCGCGTTGGTCAAACTTCGCTGCCGCATGAACTGACCGCCACGCAGATTTTCGATGGCGCCCGCACCGGCGACGCTCTGGCTCAATCGCTGCTGGAGCAGACCGCTCGCATGCTGTCGCACGCTGTGTACAACATCTATTCGGTGCTCAACTGCCCGCTTTTTGTGCTGGGTGGCGGCGTCGGCGTGCATCCTGGACTTTGCAGGGCGACGGAGGAGATGCTGAACCGGCTGAAGATGCGCGATCAGCCAAGGCTCATCACCAGCGCCCTGGGAGCGGACGCGCAGCAGATGGGCGCGCTGCGCCTCGCGCTGAATCTTGCGGGAGCGGCGCAGGAGGGAGTGGGCCGGGACCCGAGATAGATTTGCGAAATCACTCATCGTTGGATTCCTGCCCGTGGAGAACTGCATGATGGACGAAAAGCACAATCGCCTGCGAATACCAGCTCTGCTCGCTGCTTTCAGCGTTCTGGTTTGTACGCCGGGACACGCGCAGCAAAGCGCCGTCAAACCTCTGCTGGTTGGCTACGTGCCTGCGTATCAGGGCGCGAGCCTCGCCGGTTCGCTCGTCGGTCTCGATCTCTCGCGCATGACGCACCTCAACATCGCCTTCGGAGATCCGCCGCAATGCAGCGGCCCCTGTACCGCGCAGAGCGACATGACGTTCAGCCTCCACGGCCAGAGCGACGCCGATATCGACGCGTTCGTTGCGGCCGCCCACGCGGCAGGCGTCAAAGTGCTGCTCTCCATCGGCGGAGGCGGAGGCGATCAGCGCATCATTCAGTTCTATAACGCCGGTTTGTCGGCGCCGCTCGTCGCATCGCTGGACAAGTTCGTTCGCGCACACCAGCTTGACGGAGTCGACCTCGACATCGAAGACCCCAGCAACATGGGCGCTCCCTTCGCAACGCTGGTTTCCACGCTGACGTCTACCTTTCATCCTGAGGGGAAACTTGTCACCGCAGCGGTTGCGCTCTGGCTTGCAGGGCTCCATGCCCGATGCGGCGCTTCATCAATTCGATTTCATCAACGTCATGAATTACTCGTCCTGCGCTGCGGCCGTGACCGCATTGCAGTTCTACGCGCAAAACAAAAAAGTTGCGAAGAATCAGATCGTGCTGGGTGTGCCCTTCTTCGCAACCAACTCCGGCGACAGCAAAGAGGAAGACTACGGCAAAGTGCTGGCCGCTTATCCCAATGCCTGGCGGGTGGATGTGGTCGGCGGCGGCCCGCTCGATGACGGACAGGCATTCTCTTATGTTGGCGAAGCCACGATGGCGCAGGAGACGCAACTCGGGCGGCAGTATGGAGGAATCATGATCTGGGAGATGATGGGCGACGCATCTTCACCGCATTCGCTCTTAAAGATCATCGAGCAGAACATCGACTCACCCGCCAGCGTGGCAGCCGTCCGGTAATCGCGCCTCACGCGGGTGCCATCTCGGGCTCAATCATCGATTTCCAGGTTATAGTCGCACCCTATGCAACTTCGCTTACCGATTCGTTCTGTCCGATGGCTCGCAGTCCTCAGTGTGTGCGCGGTCGCTGCGCCGCTGTGCCGGGCGCAGGTGCGCGTTCTGGTGGATCAGGTTGGTTACGAGACGGCCGCCTCCAAAGTTGCGGTGATTGAAACCACCGCGGAGACGAGCCTCTCCGCATTCACGCTCGTCGACAACGATTCCGGCCGCGTGGTCTTCACGGGCACGCTCCAGCCTGTCGGGCGCGGTCGATCACTGGAGCGACTGGCAATTTTGGAAAGCGGATTTCTCGACGTGGCAGACGCCGGGCCATTACATGCTGCGCGTGGCCATCCCCGGCGGCGATCGCCGGCTCGTGTGCTTTCGAGATTGGCAACGATCTGCTGGAGCGAGAGACGCTGTCGAACATCCTTTACTACTTCAAGGGCCAGCGCGCCAGCGGCGACATGGACCGGGCCGACCGCCATCTGCTGCTTCCGGAGAAGCCGGGGGGATGGATCGACGTGCACGGCGGATGGTACGACGCAACCGGCGACTACGGCATCCACCTCTCGCATCAGAATCCGACTTCGTACTTCAATCCGCAGCAGGTGCCGCTGGTTGCGTGGACGCTGCTCGCCAGCTACGACCGGCTGAAGGATCGACACGACGATAACTTCAGCGAGTACGAACGCCGGCTCCTCGACGAAGGACTCTATGGCGCGGATTTTCTGGTGCGCATCAGGAGACCGGATGGCTCTTTTCTCGAGAGCATCAATGCGCCGGGGCCCGGGAAGCTGAGCAAAGATCGCGCCATCGGCAATCCCAACTGGCGCACGCGGATCAAGACCAGCGCGAATCAGTCGACGGAGAGCATTAGCCCGGTGACCGGCCCGCATGCCTATGAGGCGAGCTTCCGCGCGGGCGGCGGCATGGCCATTGCGGCGCTCGCGCTGGCCAGCACTATGCCCGAGGACGGCGACTTTCCGCGCGCCCGCTACCTCGCCACCGCGGAAGCGGCCTTCGCTTTTCTCCAGGCGCACAACGCTGAACTGCTCAACGACCACAAAGAAAATATTCTCGACGACTACTGCGCGCTGATGGCAGCGACCGAGCTTTATCGCGCTTCTCACAAGCCGGTTTATCTGGAGGCTGCGGACCGGCGTGCCAATCGGCTCATGTCACGGCTGATCAGCGCCGGCGCGTATCACGATTACTGGTCGGCTGACGACGAGACGCGGCCCTTCTTCCATCCGTCCGACGCCGGGCTGCCGGTGATCAGCCTGCTGCGTTACGCAGAGATCGCGTCTCCGCAGCAGCAGGAACGGGTTCGGCAGGCGGTGAGAGAGTCGCTGCAATTCGAACTGTGGACCACTCACCAGGTGAATAACCCATTTGGCTATGCGCGCCAGCTGGTGCGGATGGGGAACGGCGAGGTGCGCACGGCGTTTTTCTTTCCCCACGATACGGAGGCAGCTCCGTGGTGGCAGGGTGAGAATGCACGCCTGGCCTCGCTGGCGGCCGCCGCGCGCATGGCTGCGCCGCTGTTCGCCGCTGACCCCGCCTTCCACAACGCTCTCGAAAGCTACGCGGACGATCAGCTGCACTGGATTCTTGGCCGCAATCCCTTCGACACCTCCATGCTGATGGGCAGCGGCCACGGGAATGCAGCCTACATGTTCTTCCGCTCGTGGAAATACACCAATGCGCCGGGCGCCATCATCAACGGCATTACGGCGGCGACGAACGACGAAGACGGCATCGCCTTCAACGAAGGGTATGCGGTGACCGGCAAGGACGAAGACTGGCGCTGGACGGAAGAGTGGCTGCCCCATGCGGCGTGGTTTCTTTACGCAGTGAGTCTGGATCACGACTGAGGGTAAAGGGAATTCTGATGTCCGCGGCGAACGGACGCTAGCGAAAGCGGCGGACTCGCAGCGTGTGCCGTCCCGACCGGTAGAATCCCACCACGTACACCGTCGCGCGGCTCTTCGTGGAGAAGATCAGTTGCCGGATGCGCAACAGCGGACTGCCGCAAGTGACCGCGAGAAGGTCCGCCAGGTGCGGGTCTGCATCCGTCGCGTCGATCTCCTCATCGGAGTACGCCAGTTCCACGCCGTATTCACGTTCCATCACGCCAAACAGGGAAACCCGCTCCAGCGGCGCGTCCACCAGGTTCGGATACTCATCGGCCGACCAGTAGCAGGTCTCCAGCGCCACCGACTCATCGCCCGCCAGCCGGACACGCTCCACCTTGCCCAGGCGGGCGGTCGGCGGCGAGCCCCAGCCGCGCCGCAATCTCGTGCTCCCACGTCGCGATCCCGCAGGTGACCACTCGCGAATTGGCGGTCAGCCCCAGGCTCGCCATTTGCTCTGTGTAGCTCAGCAGCTTGTTGAACTGCACCCGCGGCGGGGCCACGAAGGTTCCCGCTCCGTGCCGCCGCTCCACGATCCCGTCCCGCGCCATCTCGGTCAGCGCATGGCGCGCGGTCATCAGGCTCACCTTGTGCAGCCGCGCCAGTTCGCGCTCTGAGGGAACAGGATTCCCCGGTTTCAGTTTTCCTGAGTCGATTCGCTGCCGGATGGTCTTCTGAATCTGCTTGTAGGCCGGTTCCGCGTTGCGGTTCCGCATCGTTTTCTTCGCTGCGAATACTGGGACCGGTCTCATCGGATTCTGACCTCACGTCTTGCGCAGATTCACTCCGCCGCCGCCACGGGTTCCCGCCGGCTGGAAGGACGCGTTCTGCTCCCAGTCGTTCCGAATACCATGAGCAGCGCATCTGCTATAGGGCGGCACGCTGGCAGGAGAACTGATTGCTATATAGCGGACACCGTAGCATCGAACCTCGGAAAATGTAAACACCTTCCGTTCAGGCTGACGGCGGGATCGCAGCCGGACCCTGCCAGTTACTCGCCCCAAATCCGCTGCCGCTGCCGCCAACCGGGAACATGCTACGTGCCGCAACCGGCGGCTCTCCCGGCCGGTGTCGCCGCTTTCTCCACAGAAATCCCTGCAAAGCCTTCCGGTTTACGGTCTGGCGCTGGCCGCTGAATTGCTATATAGTTCTTCGAATGTGCTATATAGCGAGGCTTTGAAAACCTCGTAAAAAAAGTAGTTGCTTTTTTCTCGGAATCGCCCTACGCTAAGGACCACATTTCTGATGCCGTTTTCCCCAGATCCCCAGCAGAAATGCATTCTGTAAGAAGTGAAGCGGTCCGGACAGCATTAGCAGGGCGAGCGCGCATTGCCCGGTTCGTTGTCGATGCGCTCGGCTCAAGTCGATATAAAGAATCGCTCCGCATTCATCCTGCAGTCAGTCGAATGAAGTTGCAGAACCACAAGAAGCCGGAAGCATTTGCGTAGTTCACTTTTCATGGAGGCCGCTGATGATGGGTAAGAAAGCACTCTCGTTATTCGGTTCCCTGTTGGTAATTCTGACCGTTCTGGTCCCCGCGGTACGGGGGCAGGAAGTCACCGGATCGATCGTCGGTACGATCACTGACCAAAACGGCGCCGCTGTCCCCGGGGCGACGGTCAAAGCAACTTCAGTGGATCGGGGAACCGTCTTCAGTGCGGTTTCCAGCGATGCGGGTCTCTATCGCCTCGCGGCGCTGCCGGCGGATAACTACACTCTGACGGTAGAGAAAACCGGATTTGCCACGGTCTCCCACAGCGCATTTGTGCTTACCGTCAATCAGGTAGCGCGCGTCGACGTGGCGCTCAAGATTGGGCAGGTGACTGAAACGCTGCGAGTGACGGGCGCGCCGCCTGTTCTGGAAACGGACTCCACGCAGGTCAATACTGTGATCAACGCGGAGACGAACGACAACCTGCCGCTGGCCTCGCGCAATTATGTCCAGCTGACTTTGCTGGCTCCGGGCGCGGTCACCACCGATCCCAGCAGCTTCAACAACGGGAACAACACCGCTGGTTATGGCGGCCGTCCGCTGATCAACGGCAACCGCGAGCAGGCCAATAACTTCCTGCTGGACGGAATGGATAACAACCAGGTTTCGGACAACCTGCTGGGTTACACGCCGGCGCCGGATGCGATTGAGGAGTTCAACCTGATCACGAGCAATGCTCCGGCCGAGTTCGGTAATTTTGAGGGCGGTATCGTCAACGCGACGATCAAGTCGGGGACCAACTCACTGCACGGCGATGTGTGGGAATATCTCCGCAACAACGTTCTGAACGCGAACAGCTGGTCCAACAACCTGACCGGCCTGCCGAAAAGCGCCATTCGCTGGAACATGTATGGCTTTACCGTGGGCGGCCCGATCCTGAAGAACAAGCTTTTCTTCTTCGCCGATTATCAGGGACAGCGGTTCGATATCCCGGGATCGCAGGGGCAGATTACCGTTGCCACCGCGGCTGAGCGCACGGGCGACTTTGGTGCGCTGTGCAGCGCGGGCTTCGATAGCGCGGGAAATTGCAAAGGGACGGGGCAGCTCTACAACCCCTGCGCATCCTTCACCGCACCGTGCACGCCAGGGTCCACGCCGGCGTCGCCGCGCAACCCGTTCCCGTATAACGTGATTCCCTCGGTGATGATCAGCCCGGTGGCGTCGAATCTTTTCGCTTCCAGTCTCTACCCCGCCGCGGCCAACACGAAGCTGCAGGACAATGCGATCAACACCGCAGTCTCCGCTGAGAATGTGGACCAGGGCGACCTGAAGATCGACTACTCGCTCGACGCCAAGGACAGCATCTCCTACCGTTTCACCCGGGCCTATCAGAACAACCCCGCTACGAACTCAGTGGCCCTGTTGTCGAACAGTTATGCCACGACGCCGATTTACAACACGGTGGGCGACTGGACCAGAACGTTTTCGAGCACGGTTCTGAATAACTTCCGCCTGGGCTGGAGCCACGTCACCCTGAACAGCGGCAACAGCTGGGCTTCGGGCGTGGGCGATCTGGGCAACACGCTGGGCATCGGAAACGGCAACCCGGCCGGCGTGCCCGGTCTACTGGCCCTCAATTTTTCCAACTCCACGCTCAACAACCTGGGCGCGGCCGAGCAGACGCAGAGTTTCGACGATCACGTGTGGCAGGGCGAGGATTCGGTGAGCTGGAACCGCGGCCGGCACAGTTTCAAATTTGGCGGCCAATACTGGCGCGAAACCATCAAGACCTTTTACGCCGGGAATAACGGCGAGCTGGGTCTGATGGATTTCAACGGACAGTTTACCGCGGTCGACCCCTCTTCGGCCGGTAACGGAACGGGCGACGGCGGCGCGGATTTTGTGCTGGGTCTCCCGCAAACATACGGTCGCGGAGTCAGCACAGGCGCAACCTGGCAGCAATCTGAGAACGTAATTGGTATCTACGCCGAAGACACATGGCGGACGACCGACAACCTCACCCTGAACATGGGCCTGCGCTACGACGCGCACACGCCCTGGGTGGAAAGCAAGAATGAACAGGCCAATTTCAACATCAACACCGGCCAGGTTCAGCTCGCGGGCCAGGATGGAGCCAGCCGCGCGCTCTATAACGGCTTCTACGGCCTGAGGGATTTCCAGCCGCGCCTCGGTTTCGCATGGACGCCGGCAAGGATGAACAACCGCACGGTGGTGCGCGGCGCGTTCACCATCTCGTCGTATCTTGAAGGCACCGGGACCAACCTCCGCCTTACGCTGAACCCGCCGTTCACACCGGCGGAAATCAATGCGGTTTACAGCAACACCGATCTGCCTCAGACGGATACGAGCCAGGGCATTGTCGGCACCGGCACCAACCTCTCCTGCGCGGCGCCGGGTTACGCGTGCTACGCCCAGTCGCTCATGCGGATATGGGATCCCAACGTGCAGCCGGCGATCGCGTATCAGTGGAACTTCACCATTCAGCAGCAAATTGCGAGTGGAACAACCTTCCAGATTGGCTATGTGGGACAAAAGGGCATTCATCTGATGGTGCCATTCGACTATGGCCAGAGAGTGCTCGAGTCGAATTCGGCCTGCGGCACTCCGCCCTGCACGGCGGACAGCCCGTATTTTGCCAAGAACCTGGCCCTCTACAGCGCGCTGGGTAACCCGTCTCTGACCGACAGCAATGGAAATCTGCTGTCAGCGGATAATGGCGGGATCAACGAAGGGGCTACGATCTCCGGGACGAAATCAAACGGGAATATGGAGTACAACTCTCTGCAGTCCGTATTGCAGAAGGAAATGTCCAAGGGTCTGCAGGGACAAGTCTCCTACACCTACTCCAAATGCATGTCGGACAACACCGGATATTACGGGGCGTGGAACAATGCGTCGAGCGCCTCGGCGTACTGGCAGAATGTCTACAATCAGCGGTCGGAGTGGGCGCCATGCTACTACGACGCCACACACGTACTGTCTGCGTATGCCGTTTACCAGTTGCCGGTAGGGCGGGGCAAACAATTTGCCGGCGACGTCCGCAAGTCAGTCGATGAAGTGATCGGCGGCTGGGCGGTAAGCCCGATCGTGTCGATTCGTACCGGCTGGCCGCTTCCGATTTTTGGAGTGTCGGACAACTCCGGCACCTTCAGCCGCGGCGCCCGGGCGGATTGCAACGGGTTGCCGTCCATCCAAAATACTGCGCTTCCCGGCATCGGCACCCAGTGGTTCACCAATAACAACAACTTCACGCAACCGGCCGTTGGAACCTTCGGAGACTGCGCGCCGCAGCTCTCAGGCCTCCGGTCGCCGCGCTATACCGATTTGGACGCGAGTGTGCACAAGGACTTCGCTGTGACGGAACGGGTCCGCGTGCAATTCCGGACAGACTTCATCAACGCCTTCAACCACGTTCAATACAATGCTCCGAATACAACCATCGGACCGACCATGGGGCAGATCACCAGTGCGCAACCACCGAGGAACATTCAGCTGGCACTGAAGATCTACTATTGACGGATCACCCCAACCCGCAATCGCACATCACCGCTACAGGCGCAGTTCGAGCCTGTAGCGGTGATTTATTATGGATTGAAAATTCTTTGAAAAGCAGATCGGGCAGAAATGGTTAGCTACCGGGTCAGGTCGTCCGCCGTCTTCTTCTTAGGGGTTGCCGCGCTTGCTGGATTCAGCTCCAGGGCTCAGCACACCGGCTCTGCTGCACCTGTAACCCGAATTACGCCGCAACAAGCGATCGCGCTGGCCCAACAGGGCCACTGTCGCGAGTCGATTTCCGGCCTGCGGGCAGCGATGGCGAGTCAAGTTTCTGCGGAGACGCGAAAGACTGCCGGCGTACTGGGGATTCGCTGCGCGCTTGCGCTGGACGATCGACCGGATACTCTGGATTTCATCCGCGTGCTCAGCAGAGATTTTGGCCGCGATCCCGATGTGTTGTACGTCATCGTGCATGCCTACTCCGACCTGTCGTCCCACACGGCTCTGGATCTTGCTCGATTTGCGCCGCAATCCACAGCCGCTCATAAATTGAACGCGGAAGCGCTGGAAGAACAGGGTAAGTGGGAACCGGCCGAGCTTGAATACGAGGAGATCCTGAAGAAGGACCCGAACGCTCCTGGAATTCATTTTCTGCTGGGCCGGGCGTTGCTCTCGCAGCCGGACGGCGGAGCCGCCGCCGCGGCCCGCGCCAAAGAGGAGTTCCTGAAAGAGCTGCAGATCGATCCCGGCAATGCCGACGCAGAATACATCCTGGGACTGCTGGCGCAGCACGCCGAGGATTACGACGAAGCGGTTGCCCGCTTTTCGCAGGCGGCAAAACTGAATCAAAATTTTGCTGAAGCTTATCTCGGATGGGGAGCTGCTCTAATCGGCGAAAAGAAATATCAGGAGGCGATCGCCCCGTTGCAGCGCGCCGAGCGTCTGACGCCTGGAAATCCGGACATCCACAACGCGCTGGCGACTGCTTTGGTGAGAACCGGCAACAAGGCCGAAGCGGAAAAGGAATTTGCGATTCTCCGCAGCATCAATTCCGCCGATCATTCCGCGCCCGCCGAAGCTCCACCGCAGTAGTATTGATAGCCGACACACACCGCATCGACACGATGGATCAGAGACGCACAGCGCGATGGACACGGCGGCAATTTGTGTCGCGGATGGCCGCAGGCGCCGTTCTGATTCCGCACCGTCCGCTCTTCGCGCTGACTCCCGCAACGCAGTTCCCGTTCGTTCTGGTTTCCCCGGCAACGGACGGTATCAAGTGGATGCACACGTCGGGAGCATCGCCGGAAAAGTATCTTCCGGAGAGTTCCGGACCGGGCTGCGCCTTTCTCGACTACGACAACGATGGCTGGATGGACATTTATCTGGTGAACAGCGGCCAATGCGATTTCTATCATCCCAATCCGCCGCTCCGGAATGCGCTGTATCGCAATAATCGGGATGGAACCTTCACGGACGTGACGGAAAAAGCAGGTGTCGGGGGCGGAGGGTTCGGCCAGGGAGTCGCCGTGGGAGATTACGATAACGACGGCCTGCCCGACCTCTACGTCACGCAGTACGGAAGAAGCATTCTGTACCACAACAACGGTGATGGAACCTTCACGGACGTGACGGAGAAGGCAGGAGTCGCGGCACCGGGATGGTCGTCGAGCGCGGTGTGGTTTGACTATAACAACGATGGATTGCTCGATCTTTTTGTCTGCCGGTTTGTGGATTTCAGCAAAGAGCTGAACAAACCCTGCGGCATCCATCAGGATGGGCTGCGGCACTACTGCATTCCAACGGTGTACCAGCCCATGCCGAGCTGGCTTTTTCGCAACAATGGCAACGGCACGTTCACCGACGTGAGCAAAGAGTCGGGCATCGGCAGCCAGCCGGGCAAAGCGTGGGGCGTGGTGGCGACCGACATCAACAACGACGGCCTGATGGATCTCTTCGTGAGCAACGACACGGTGCGCAATTTTCTTTTCGTGAATCGCGGCCATGGAAAGTTTGAAGAGGTGGGAGAGATTGCCGGCGCCGGCTACAGTTCCGACGGGCGCGCCCGGTCGGGAATGGGCGTGGACTCCGCGGATTTCGATCAGGATGGCTTCATGGATCTTTTCGTCGCCAACCTCGATCGTCAGTCATACTCGATTTACCGCAACAATCATGATGGAACCTTCGACGATGACGCCGGCCCCACCGGGATTGCCGCCGCTACTTATTTGATGAGTGGGTGGGGGCTCAAGTTCTTCGACTTCGATAACGATGGATATCTGGATCTGTTTTTGGCGAACGGAAACCCTGACGATTTGATCGACCGGATTCACTCGCAGGTTACGTATGAAGAGCCCCCGCTGCTGTTCCGTGGCAACGGTAAGGAGCTTCGCAATATCAGTCAGCAGAGCGGGCCAATTTTTCAGCAGCCAATTTCGGCGCGCGGACTGGCGATCGGCGATTTCAATAATGACGGCGCGGTGGACGTTCTGATTGGAGTGAATAACGGCGCACCGCTGCTGCTGCAAAACACTGCTGTCGATCAGAATCACTGGCTCGGCATCAAGCTCGTCGGGACCCAATCGAATCGGGATGCAGTGGGGGCGCGGATTACCTACCAGGCACAGGACCTGAAGCAGAGCCGGATGAAAGTGGGGGGTGGCAGTTATCTTTCGAGCCACGATCCGCGGATGGTTCTGGGCATCGGCAAGCGTTCGAAGCTGGATTGGGTCGAAATCAAGTGGCCGCTGCCCGGCGGCAAAACCGAGCGCTTTACCGATTTGCCCATCGACCGTTACGTGACGATTGTCGAAGGTCAGGGCAAATGGACGTGAGCTTGACGCTCTGCTAATGCGATGCCTGAGCGACGCCGCTCAGCTCCGCGTGATCGCTGAGCGCGCCGTCTTTCAGCACGACCGCAACCCAGGGAGTGGCCGGGTCCACGATGCGGGCGTGCCAGGTAATCTCGCGCTTGCCCTGCGTTCCCAGGTCCACTGGGGTCGTCAATGGTTCAGAGATGGTGAGATTGTCAGCGCGCAGAGAAAGCACATGCTTGCCGGCGCCATCGATAGCCGCGTGCAGGACGACCACGCCGGAGCCGTCGGGCGCGGAAGAAGCCACAAACGTCGCGGCGTGCTCGCGGCGCACGTCAATCGTATAGACGCCGCCGGCCAGAGCGGTGAGCGAAGTGCGCGAGGAGCCGTGCGTGATTTGATAGCGCCCCTCCGGCACATTGGCGCGGAAGCTTCCATCCGCAGCGATGGGCGCAGCTACCAACGTGTGTGTTTCTTCGTTCAGGAACTCGACGGCAGTTCCCGGATCGGCGATGCCGTGGACGACGGCCGGACCGCTCAGATCGCGCATGAGCCAGATCCATTCACCTGCGGGTTGCGTCCACACTTCCTTATAGGTCCAGCAGATTTCGTTGGGCCAGTACGGAACATCGGCGATGCCTTTGGTCTCGATCCCCACGGGAAGGGCGCCGACCATTTGCCCGGAGCGAATGCTGTAGAGCGGGCCCCAGTCATAGCCCTCGCCATACATAATGCTGGCGGAAAATGGATTTCTGCCAATCAGCCACTGGGCCTGCTGCTGCGCGAGATCTTCGTCGGCGATGTCTCCACGCAACTGCGCCGCGGTGCTCAGCGCTTTTGCCTCAGAGAGCAGGACGCTGGAGTTGCCGCGGAACTGGAACCATACGGGATAGCGCCGCAGGTAATAGTCTCCGCCGAGGTGTTGGCCCTCTTTGACCTCCGCCTCATACATCGAGCGGCTCGCCGTTTCGAGCGCTCGCCATTTGGCAGATTCAGGAACAGCGGTTACGTCGCTGAGGCGGTAGACTCCGGCAGGGAGCACGTTGTAGGGCGCATCCAAACTGGCCGTGGCTTCCTGGTAATACTTCGTGTGCAGGACGATTGCCGAATACCACTTCATCCAGTCGGGATTGTCAGGCAACGCTTCGCACAGCCGCGCCAGCGCGACGATCGGTTGCTCTTCTTCGCCCATGTGAAAACGGTGAAAGAGATACTTTCGATCCGGACCGGTGTAGAAGTATCCGGTGAGAGGAACGCTCCAGGGCTGCAGCGTGCGCTCCTGCGAAGCGAGGATCTGACTCCCCAGATCGACGCCCTCGTGAGCGTAGGTCGAATCGCCGGTCGCTTTGTACATCTCGATCGACGCAATTACTCCGAACGACACGCGCTCGAGATTGTCGGCCTGCCCGTAGACTTCCGGCACAGGCGGCGCATTCTTCAGTCCATCCACGGCAAACTTGCCAGTCTTCTTTGGCCGTGGCCAGACTGCGGCGCGCGAGTTCGGGATCGCTGCTCAAGAGAACCTGACTGGCCAGTGCTTCGAGCGCGGCCGCGCGGAAATTCCATTCCGGATTGTTGACCGCCTGGCCGAAGCGGTCATCGGCATCGCCCATAATGCCGTCGGTCCAGTAGCTGATGAGCTGGCCGCGTGCTGCGATAGCCGTCGCCGAATCGCGTCTTCAGCATCCAGTTCAGATCCCCATCGCGCTTCTTCGATGCACGCGGGCGAGCAGTTGCGGATCGTCGCCGTCCTGCTGGAGCCGCTCGGCGAGCGTGAACAGCGCATAGGACATCCCCGGAGTATTGCCGGTCGCGCTCAGATCGCCGGCGTCGTGATAGCCGCCGTTCACAATGATGCGCTGGTCGCCGTGCACGGTGTAGTCGTCCTGATGGCAGATGCCGTGGATGCCGGGAATCACCGTGCCGCAGCGCTCGCTGTACATGAAGTTGATGACTTTCCAGATGCTGTCGTGCCAGGCATCCGTGCCGATGGGGAAGGAGCGGGTCTCACGATCGCCCGCACGGAGAAAGTAGGTGCTCCGGTCGCTGCACCGATGAAAAATCCAGCACCTGAAATGTCCCCAGATCGGTCTTGCGATTTTCGACAGGTCCGGTAAAAATCACCTTTCCTGTGGTTTCTTCGATCAGGGAAAACTGGTGCGCGGCAAGGCCGCTGGCGACGGCGGTCTTCGTCGTTCCGGGCGCGTAGCCGGCGTGGCTGAAGGCAATCTTTCCTGGAGAGACGTCCCAGCCTTCGTCGTGGTCGGCAACGACGGTCTGCAATTCCAGACTGGTCGAGATAGAGGACCGTCTGGTCGCCAGGGTCGGGAAACATTTTGGGCAGCGCATAGCCGAAGCTGAGCCCCGTCACCTTGTCGCGATCCAGCGACGGAATCTCCCAGACGACATGGTTCCACTCGCGATTCACGAGCGGAATGGAATCGTCGCGGCCTTCATTCTGGTCGTCGGGCAGCAGGTGCGCGCCTTCGTTGTGCAGGGTCAGGTTCAGCGAGATGGCGGGCGCACCGTGAATGTCCGGATAGACCCAGACGGAGATGCGGTTGTACGGTCTCCAGTCTTCGGAGGGGAAGTTGCGCGTGGCGACAAGATCCTGCCAGTCGCCGCTGCCGTCGACACGCCCGATGTTGTCCGTCGATGCGACCTGCGGAGCGAAGTGCGTCCCTCTTTCACCTGGTCCGTCGAAAGCGTCATGGAACCCACGCCGGTGAACGACCAGTGCGCGAGGTCCTCCATGCCGTCGAGCAGGCGCGAGTTCAGAACCTTCTTCTGCAGGAGACGGTATGCGGCGCCGTCCTGCATCACGGGCTGCATGGGCATCGCCGGAGTCGCTTGCTGTGCGAATGCCGGCCCATGGAGGATGGCCACCAGTACAGCGACTTTGGCAACGAGCCGTAACGCTCCTGCAGAAGGAAAAGTCGGACCCTTCATCTGAGCCATCAGGTTCTCGTTTCCGGTTCCTGAACGTAGAGCTGTTTCACAACTGCATCCGCAGCCGCGCTCGCGTGGCGGCATGGGAAAGCAGCAGCATGGCCACGGTGAACGCCAGGGCGCGGACGATGCCCGGCCAGCCATGATTCCAGTGGCCCAGGAGCCACGCCGTTCCGGTGAGTCCGACCAGGAAGTAATAGACGTCGGGAATGAGATAGGTGAGCAGCGTATTCGAGCCGGCGGTCTTGACCAGCCATGCCCAGCGGGTTTGCTTCTTCACATCGCAGAGCCAGTAGAGGGCGGTGAAGAGCACACAGCAGGCGGCGACGGTCCACAGAGCCCCAGGTGGGCGTGGCGCGAATCTTGGAGATGCCGAGCGGTCTGAGAAACCAGCCGGCGACAAAGGCCACGATCCCCATGACGAGGCCGAGGATCATTTTCCGCGCCGGGGACGTCGCGCGCTCCCCATCGAGAAAGATCAGCGAAGCGACGACACCGGCCATCACCAGGCTGGCCATGGCCCCGTTGTCGAACGGCCATTCGTAGAGCGTCAGGTGCCGCAGCGATATCCAGTGAGCACAGCAGGCCGCGTTGTACGCGACGAGGATCACGAGCCATACCACCGGCGCGAGACGCCACCGGCGCGTTGGAATGTAGAGCAGGCAGACGGCGAAGTAGGTAACACCGATGAGACCCAGGATTTCGGGGTAGGAGAAGTTGATCCAGGGCCTGAACCGCTCATCACTGCCCACGCCCAGCTCCGGCTGGCCAGGCCGCTGGCCGCTGACCTGCGCCGTCCCTGGGAACGCCCCGCACCTGCGGGACGGCTCACCCCGGCCCGGGTCCGCCGCGGGTTCCGGAACATCCGCGCGGAAGCGGCCCAGCCAGGCCGGCGCACCGAAACCCGGCAAGCCTGGCCCGGGCGGCCACCAGGATCGAAGAACCGCCGCCCGGCGCCCCGCCACGACGTGGGGAAAACGACCAAACGAGAACTGACACTCAAGGCAAGCCGCGAACGCGCAGGTTAAACGGCAAGCTAAGGCAGGAGCTCGCCTGGCCCGGCCGCCGGCGAGGGGCTTGCTTCTGGCAGGACCGCGTGTCGGGCAGGATAGGGCGATGAGCATCGACGATCGGCTCCTCGGGCTTGGCCTTGTGCTGCCCGCGGTCCCGAAGATGCCCGCTGATGTGGCCACGACCTTCAGCTGGGTCCGGATCGTGGGAGACCGCGTGCTGGTTTCCGGTCACGGGCCGCAGAACGCGGATGGATCCCCGGCCGGCCCTTTCGGCCGTGTCCCGGACCAGGTGCCGGCCGAGCAGGCCATGGAGTCCGCCCGGCGCGCTGCGCTGTCGGTGCTCGCCAGTGTCCGCGGCGCCGTCGGTGACCTGGACCGGATAGCGGCCTGGGTGACCGTCACGGGCTTTGTGCAGGCTGAGCCGGGCTACGCCCAGACCACGGCGATCATCAACAGCTTCTCGCAGGTGCTCATCGATGTCTTCGGCGCATCTGCCGGGCAGCATGCCCGAACGGCCATCGGCGTGGCCGCGCTGCCTCTGAACCTGCCGGTCGTGGTGTCGGCTGAGCTGCTCCTGACCACGCGCACGTAGCCGCACTCATCTCACATGACGGCGTTGCGGTGCCCGCAGGGGTTTGGTCTACGGCATGGGGTTCAGGGCGGCCGCGGCGAGCAATTGGTTG
>CAWFNL010000022.1:0-12537 GCA_963817165.1 uncultured Acidobacteriaceae bacterium
TGCAGGCGCTCGACCATGGCGATCTCGCGGCTGCGCAAATGGCGTCAGCACAAATGGACGCGGGCCTCTGGCGGCAGAATCAGGACGCGCGCGAGGCTGCGGAAGCCAAAGCGAAAGCAGATGCCGAAAAGGCAAAGGCCGACGCGAGCAAAACAGATGCATCCAAAAAGCCGCCGACCGAGCCGCTGAATCCAGATGCGGAAGCAGGGCCGGTGGTTAACGCCATGAGCATCGCGTCGCAGGAATTGCGTGCGGGCGTGCTGCTGCTCCAGGGGAAGGCCGATCCGGCAAAGAAGCTGTACGATGAGGCGGCCGCTGCGGAGAAGAAGGCAGGCTATCGCGAGCCGCCGTTCTACGTCTGTCCTGTGGCGGAGACGGAAGCGGAAGCGCTACTGCGCGCGAAGGATTACGCGGGGGCAAAAGTCGCCTACCAGGCCGCGCTGGTGGAGCGGCCCGCATCCGGCTTCGAGCTGTACGGCATCGCGCGCGCCGATGAGCTGGCCGGCAACAAGGCGCAGGCGCAAACGGAGTATCAGGCGTTTCTGAAGGCGTGGCCCTCCGCCGATGCGAAGCTGCCGGAAGTTCTGCACGCGCGGGATGCGGTGAGTGGAAGCACTTCGATGGCGATGAAGTAGAGCGGAACTGCTAAGCGCTCTTCGCCGGATACAGTCGGTCGAACTCCGGATCGCCGTGGAGCGGGGTCAAATCAGGATCGTGCCGCGCCCACACTGCGTCGCGGAAGCCCGCTTCCCAGGCCTTCCGCAGCGCATCCAGCGCTTCCGGCTTTCTCGCCAGATTGCAGTAGAGACAAGCCGCGTTGTACAGAATGGACGCCTCGTTGGCGCGCAGCGTTACCGCCAGGTTCAGTTCGCGCAGCGCATCTTCCGTGCGTGCCAACGAAGCATAGTCGCCACCCACCAGGATGCGCGCCCGCGCGTCTTCCGGCACCTGCTTCAGATGATTTTCAAGCGCGGCGATCCGGCGCTGCGTCATGTTGCGGACCGCTTCTTTTTTCCCCAGAGCGCCCATGCGAATTCAGGATGGGGATGTAGACGTTGTAGTCCTCGCCGCTGGCTTCAATGGCCGCTTCCGCAACGTCCACTACTTCCTGGTAGCGGCCGCCGGCAAACAGCGCGCGGCACAGCAGGTACTACGCGCCTTCGCAGTCGCGCTTGCGTTCGATGGCCTTTTTCACCATGCGCACGGCTTCGTCATGCAGGTCGGCCGCATACAGAACCCACGCCTGGCTCACCTGCACTTCGGGCAGGTCCCAGCGCAGGGCCACGGCTTTGCCGGAAGCTTCGCGCGCCCGCTCCACCCAAACCTGATCGCGGCTGTAGTTGCAATAAAACATGGCGCAGGCGTTGGCGCAGGCCGCGTAGGCCAGCGCAAAGCCGGGGTCGATCGCGACGCCGTTTTCAAACATCTGCAGCGCGAATTCCAGATCCTGCCGCGTCTGCCGCCGCGCATAGCGCTTGCCCCGCAGATACAGGTCATACGCCTGCAGGTTCTCCGTCGGCTTGGTCGCCAGCGCTTCCAGTTCTTCCGGCGAAAGCGTCACGCGCAGGGCTTCGGCGATCTTGCGCGCCATCTCGTCCTGCACCTCGAAGACGTCTTTCATCTCGCGGTCGAAGCGCTCCGACCACAGCGGAAAGTCGGTGCGCGCATCCACCAGCTGCGCGTTGATGCGCAGCCGCGCACCGGACCGCCGCAGCGTCCCCGTCAGCACGTACGCGGCTCCCAGCTTTGCGCCAACCTGCTGCGGCGTCACCGCCTGGTCGCGAAACGCGAGCACCGTCGGCCGCGAAAAAATATTCAGCCCGCGAATCTTCGAGAGCTCCGTGATCACGTCTTCGGTGATGCCGTCGCGCAGGTACTCATCTTCCTTGGCGCCGCTCAGGTTTTCAAAGTAGAGAACGGCCACCGATTTTCCCGCGCTGCTTCTGAATGCCGGAAGTCTGCGTGCCCGGATCGGAATCCGTCTTCGCTTTCGCGCGGCTTCTGCTGGATTCCAGATCGCGCCGCAACCGGTTCAGATCCGTCTTCAGCTCGGTCGCCGTCTGGCAGCGCAGGCTGCGATCCTTCTCAATGCACTTTTCGAGGATGCGCACAAAATCCCCGGGCAGCGCAGGATTGACGTCGGCGGCCGGCGTGGGGTCGCGATTCAGAATGGCGTCGAAGATCACCGCCGACGTGTCTCCCTGAAACGGCAGCGCTCCGGTGGCCATTTGGTAGAGCACCGTGCCGGTTGAAAACAGGTCGGTCCGCGCATCCACCAACTGCCCGCGCGCCTGCTCCGGCGACATGTAGGAGATGGTGCCCACAGCGCTGCCCGGCGACGTGAGCTCGTTGTTCACCGCCTGGGTCGCGGCAGGGTCGGGCTCATGCCGGACGAGCCCGAGGCTGACTTTGGCCAGGCCGAAGTCCAGAATCTTGAGCTGTCCGCGATCGGTCACGAACAAATTCGCCGGCTTAATGTCGCGATGCACCACGCCCTTGGCGTGCGCCGACTCCAAAGCATCGGCAATCTGCACGGCCAGCGGCAACAGAACGTCCATCGCCATCGGCTGCCGAGTCATCTTCTCGGCGAGCGTCTGGCCCTCCAGCAACTCCATCACGATAAAGTGACGGCGCTCGTGCTGTTCGATGGAGTGAATGGTGCAGATGTTGGGATGGTTCAGCGACGACGCGGCGCGCGCTTCCCGCTGGAAGCGCTCCAGCAACTGGCTGTCCTGCGCCATCTCCGGCGGCAGGAACTTGAGGGCCACGTGCCGCCCCAGCTGCGCGTCTTCAGCCTCGTAGACGACGCCCATGCCGCCCGAGCCCAGTTTACGAAGAATTGTGTAGTGGAGGATGGACTGGCCGATGAAGCGGATCCTGATTCATGTCAGCCAGTTGATCGTATTGAACGGGCGGCGGCGCGTCAATGAGTCGAAGCGGTCAGGACGCGTTGCCCCGCATCACGAAAGCAGACGCAAATCGTTTCGCAGGCGATCGGGTTCACCTGCGCTGAGCAGCGCTTCCACGTGCACGATGCGTTTGATCCCACACCGGCACCGCCACGGCCAGCACGGTCGCGCCCTCGGTAGTCAGTTTCAGAGGCGGCTGCGGCGATCCGCGGGATCGGTGATGACATCTACCAGGCCGCGGCGCTCCAGCGGCTTCAGTGCGGCGGTGAGCGTGGTGCGGTCCATGGCCAGCAACTCGGCGACCGGGCCCATGCGCGGGAGGCTCCGGGCGGTTGAGCGACATGAGCAGGGAGAACTGGCCGTTCGTCAGCCCAGAAAGGCCGCAACACCTGATCGAAGCGGCGGGCCAGTGCCCGGGCCGCCCGCTGCGTGTGCAGACAGAGGCAGGAGTCCTTGACCCGCAGCGTCGTTGCGAAAGGAACGATGGCGGGTCTTGACATGATTCTTCAATTATGTTGATATCAACGTATTCTGTCAAGCCCCAGCGCGACAGCATTCGGACGCGATTTCGATAAAATTTGCTTCCCTTCCCCGGAACAACGGAAAAGTTTGCGAAGCATGACGAGAAACACACCGGATAAACCGGCCGGCGGAAGCCCTCCATCGAAGAAGCAAAATTTTCCGGATGGACTTGTCGAATTCCAGTCGGGCCGTTCGTCGAGATAGTGAACCAAAGCAATCGGCCCGCATGAAGACGTTGCAGGATGAAGGAAGAAGCTATGACGCAGGAGAGTCGGCATGTCATTCTTTCGTGATTTGAGAATTCGCCTTACGCTCGCTGTCGCACGTCCGCGCATTGTGGTTCACCGTCGCGCTCACCCTCGCTCTTGGCATTGGCGCGAACGCCGCCATCTTCAGCGTGGTCCGCGCGGTACTGCTGCGCCCGCTTGTGAATCGCGACGAAAACCGCCTGCTCTATCTCCGCCAGAGCGCGCCGGGCCTCAACGAAGAGAACACGACGTTCTCCGTTCCCGAAATCGACGATCTGGGTAAGAACCTGAAGACCATTACCAGTCTGGGCACGATCTCGCCGCTCGACTTCACGATCGTGGGCCTCGGCACGTCCCGAGACGTCCCGGCAGGCGTGGTCGACGGCAACTATTTCCACGTCATGGGTCTGCGCCCGGTGCTCGGGCCGCCTGCTGGGCCCCTCCGATGACGGTCCCAATGCGGCCGGCGCCATCGTGCTCACTTATAAATTCTGGAACGCCTCACTGCACCGCGATCCCAGCGTGCTGGGCAAGCAGGTGCGGCTGGAGAGCTTCGCGGGCGCGCGCATGGCGACCATCGTCGGAGTCCTTGAGCCTTCGGTGCCCGTATCCGGTCGAAACCGAAATCATCGCCAACGTCGTCACCAGTCCGCACCATCTGTCGGCCACCATGGTCACCGGACGCGAACACCGCATGACGGAAGTCTTCGCGCGGCTGGCGCCGGGAGCGACGCTGGAACAGGCGCGTGCCGAATTGAACGCACCGCTACGCAGCCATCGTCGCCGCGCACCCCGACGTCTATAAGCCCGAGGACCACTTCCAGATCGCCGCTACGCGGATGCACGAGCAGATCAATTCACGCGCCAACACGATCTTGTGGGTGCTGTTCGCTGCTTCGGGATTGCTGTTTGTGATCGCGAGTTCGAACGTCGCCAATCTGGTGCTGGCGCGCACGGTACGCCGCGAATCGGAGCTGGCGGTGCGCTCGGCGCTGGGAGCCAGCACAGCCGCCCTGCGGCGCGCGCTGCTCGCGGAGAGTCTGGTCCTGTGCGGCAGCGGCGTGATCGCGGCGCTGCTGCTCGCCTGGCCCATGGTCATGGTTCTCGGCCGCTATGCCGCGCGCTTTTCGGTGCGCGCCGACGGTCTCACGCTCGACTTCAATTTGGTGTGGTTCGGTATGGCGCTGGCGCTGGTGGCGGCGGTATTCCTCGCGTACATTCCGCGCCTGCCTTCGGGCAACGCGCCGCTGGGCGCAGGCTTGACGAGTGGCGGAACGCGCGTAACCGGCAACAGCAATCGGCGCCTGCGCGTCTTCGCCGTCATGCAGATTGCCGCGTCGTTCCTTTTGCTGACCGGAGCAGCGGTTCTGATGCGCACGCTCTATACGCTGGAAGAGACGCGCCCGCCGGTCGACACGTCGCATGTGCTGGCTGTGAATCTGCCGGTGATGTCGTACGGAAGGACGCCGCAGCAGGTGCAGGATTTCTATCGCGAAGTGCAGCGTAGAGTCAGCGCATTGCCGGGTGTGATCCAGGCGTCCACCGGATTCAGCGTTCCGTGGCGCGACGAGCAGGGTTTGGGCATCAGTTTCTCGTTTGCCGCGCAGGGAGAAGCGCGCAAGAGCGGGAACGAAGACTGGAGGGCGAAATTCCGAACCGTCTCACCGGGATTCTTCGGAACGATGGGTCTGCCGGTTACCCAGGGCCGCGATTTCCGCGAGTCCGATAAGGAAGGTGCGGCAAACGTGGTGATCATTAGCCAGAGCCTGGCGAATACGCTGTTCCCGGGCCAGAATCCGCTGAATCGCGACCTGTACTGGACCGACGGCATCATGAAGTTTATCGGCATCAGCCAGACGCCGCGGCGCATTGTTGGCGTGGTGCCCGATCTGGATGACGAGAACATCATCCCGGAGCCGGCAATGACCATCTACCAACCCAGCGACCAGGATGGCTGGTCGGGGCGGCTCTTTGTGCGGACGCAGGGGGACCCCTACGCTCTGGTTCCGGCCATTACCCGCACCGTGCATGACATTTCTGCGGAGGAACCGGTGGAGCGGGCCAGCACGCTCCAGGATATTCGCGCAGAGGTGCTGACGCCGGATAAATTAAACGCTGTCGTCTTCGGCGGATTTGCCGCGGTGGCGCTGTTGATTTCCGTGGTGGGCGTGGCCGGCGTGCTGGCGTTTTCCGTGAGCGGACGGACGCGGGAGTTCGGCATCCGCATGGCCCTTGGCGCAATGCCGCGGCACATTATGAACGATGTGCTGCTGCAGGGACTCACCATCGCCGGCATTGGCGTGGGCGCTGGTATTTTGCTGGGCGCGGTCTTCGCACGGGGCGTGGGCCGGTTTGTGACCGACGTGCACCTTCCGGGCCTGCTGTCGTTTACGGTGTCCGCGCTTGTGATTCTGGCTGCCGCGGTGGTTGCGTCGGCGGTGCCGGCAGCACGCGCGGCGCGCGTCAACGCGGTGGAAGCATTGCGCTCGGAGTAACTGAAAGGTGGGAGTTAAGCCGCTCTGGCTACGCCCATAAAGTCCAGGGCGCGGATGAGGTACGGCTTCATTTCCTTGCGCGGAACGACTGCGTCCAGGAAGCCGTGCTGCAGCAGGAATTCCGAACGCTGGAAGCCTTCCGGCAGCTTTTGGCGGATGGTCTGCTCGATGACGCGGGGCCCGGCAAAGCCGATCAGCGCGCCCGGCTCGGCGATGTTCAGGTCGCCCAGCATGGCGAAGCTGGCGGTGACGCCGCCGGTGGTTGGATCGGTGAGCACGGAGATGAAGGGCACGCGCGCGTCGTCCAGCCGCGCCAGGCCGGAAGAAATCTTGGCCAGCTGCATCAGGCTCACAATGCCTTCCATCATGCGCGCGCCGCCCGAAGAGGCGACGGTGATCAGCGGCTTGCGCTCGTCGTGCGCACGGTCGATGGCGCGAGCGATGGTTTCGCCGACCACAGCGCCCATGCTGCCGCCAATAAAGCTGTACTCCATGACGCTCAGGACCACGCGATGCGGCCCCAGCATTCCCTGGGCGTTCAGAATGGCATCCGCCAGGCCTGATTCCGCCCGCGCCTTCGTCAGCCGCGACTTATAGGGCTTTAGATCCGTGAATTGCAGCGGGTCGGTCGACTTCAGGCCGCCGTCGACCAGCTCAAACCCAGGCTCCAGCAGACTCTCAATGCGATCACGCGCGCCAATGCGCCCATGACGGCCGCATTTGGGACAGACCTGCAGATTGGCGTCGAGGTCGGCCTTCCAGATGATCTGGCTGCAGCCATCGCACTTGATCCAGAGGCCTTCCGTGCGCACCCGGTTCGCTCCCGACTCGATCTTGTTGTCTTCCCGTCTGAACCAGGACATGCAGCCCCCCAAAAGATAAGCGCGGACCGAACACGCGCCGCGTACCGCAGACCCGAATCCAGGGCCCGTTCATCAGATTATCCTGTCGGCGTCGATCCAGAAAGCCGCGTAACCCGTCCCGTCCGGACGAAGACACCCTCACCAACGGGCTAAAATGTCCGGAACCGGACGCTCGCGTTCTGCGTACTTCTGCAGGGTTCGGAGGTGCGAATTATGTTTTGCAGCGCATGTGGTCAGCCGATTGATGCCTATCAGCCGTTTTGTCCGCGTTGCGGGCGCCAGGTGACGCCCATCGCGACGGCCACGCCGCCGCCGTGGCTCTGGACCCGCGTCCATCAGCACGTCCATACCCTCGGTATCCTGTGGATCGTCTACGCCGGCATGAGCCTGCTTGCTCTGGATGATGATGGTTCCGTTTATGGCGGGCATGTTCCATCTGCAGGACTTCCCGTTCGGGCACGGATTTGGCGGATTCAACTTCCCCTTTGAGCAGTTTGCCGTTTCTCATCCCCATCATCACCGCGGCGGTTTTGGTCCGTTCGGTGCTGTGCGTTGTGACGGGAATCGCCCTGCTGCGCCGCAGGTCGTGGGCGCGGCCGCTGGCCATCGTTGCAGCGTTCCTCAGCATTATCAAGCTGCCCTTTGGCACGGCTCTGGCGATTTACACGCTGTGGGTCCTGCTGCCGGGCGCGTCCGGGCAGGAATACGCAACAGATGGCTACGAGCTAAAGAGCGGTTAGCTAAAAAGCGGTCAGCTAAGGTCCGGTCAGCGAAAGAGCGGTTAGCGCAAGGCCGGTTAGCGCCATGCAAGTTCTGCTGACCGTCTTACCGCTGACCGTCCCATTGCTGACCGCTTTTTAGCTGACCGCTTCTTAGCTAACCGGTTCTCAGCCGGCGCTTTGCGCCCTGTGCGCTTCGTCACAGCCTCCGCTCACCGGCGCTTCCGTACAATGACGGCATGGAATTCCCTGTTACCCGGCTGCGCCGTTTGCGGCGCTCGGAGCCGATGCGCGCTCTGGTGCGCGAGACGCATCTTGAACCTGGCGCGCTGATTCTGCCGCTCTTTCTGTGCCCCGGCCAGGGCGTGCGCCGCGAGATCGGCTCCATGCCCGGCGTCTTCAACCTCTCCATCGACGAAGCCGTGAAGGAAGCGGAAGCCGCCGCGGCGCTCGGTATCGGCGGCCTGCTGCTGTTCGGCCTGCCCGAAAACAAAGATGAAGAAGCCACCGGCGCATGGGATGACGAAGGAATTGTCCAGGACGGACTGCGCGCCCTCAAGCAATCGTCCGCCGCGAAGAAGCTGCTGCTCATCGCTGACGTTTGCCTCTGCGAATACACCTCGCACGGCCATTGCGGCATCGTGAAGAAAGACGGCGACGACTACGAGATTGAGAATGACTCGACCCTCGGCCTGCTCGCCAAGACCGGCGTCTCACTGGCTCGCGCCGGAGCGGACATTGTGGCGCCCAGTGACATGATGGACGGCCGGGTGGCGGCCATCCGCGACGCACTTGACGAAGAAGGATTCGACCAGACGCCGATTCTTTCCTACGCTTCAAAATTCGCCTCGGCGTTTTACGGCCCGTTCCGCGAAGCTGCTGATTCCGCTCCGCAGTTCGGCGACCGCCGGAGCTACCAGATGGATGGCGCGAATCTGCGCGAGGCGATGCGCGAGATCGATCTCGACCTCGGCGAAGGCGCGGACATGATCCTGATGAAGCCGGCCATGCCGTACCTCGACGTGATTCGCGCCGCTCGTGAGCGTTTTGAGGTACCGATCGGGGCCTATCAGGTGTCGGGCGAATACTCCATGCTGCAGGCGGCGTTCGCCAAGGGCTGGCTGGAGCCGCAAAGGGCGATGCTGGAGTCGCTACTGTCGATCCGGCGCGCTGGCGCGGGGTTTATCGTGACGTATTTCGCGCAGGAAGCGGCGAAGGCGCTGGGTTAGACGCGATCCAGTTCGGCAAACAACTCGCTCAGCACTACGCGGATCGGCGTGACGGAGTATTCCGCTTTCATGACTTTCGTTTCGCCATAGATCTGCTTTTGTATCAGGGCACGACTTCAGTCGGGCCGATCATGGCCGAAAATGAAATGGGCTTTAGCCCCTGCCATGGCAAAACCCTACCGAAACGGCTCCGCTGGTCTCAACGCGATGTACGCGCGGACGTTTTTTGTCACAACCAAAACGAGCATGGGCCGGGCTCTTCTGCAGTCGGACCGCAATGCCATGCTGCTTGTCGATGTGTTGCGAACCTGCATGGCGGCTGGACGCTTTCAAGTCAGGGACTTCGTCATCATGCCGAATCATGTTCACTTGTTGATCACAGTGAAAGGCGACACGCACCATTGAAAAGGCCATGCAATTCGTTAAGGGAGGATTTTCATTTCGGCTGAAAAAAGAAACCGCCTACGCAGGAGAGGTGTGGCAGCGCGGCTATTCGGAGATGCGGGTGGACGGCGAGATAAGCATGGCAAGATATCGGGACTATATCGCTCAGAATCCCGTGCGTGCTGGTTTGGCCGCTGAGCCCGACGTGTTTCGCTGGTGTTTCGAATTCCTTAGGAGAAACAAGGCGCAGGGGCTAAAGCCCCAGAATAATCAGACGCTTTGCGGCCCGACTGAAGTCGTGCCCTGATACAAAAGCCAGGACAGTCCCGATAGTTCTCAGTTCGCCACGGTTAGGCGTGAATGAAGCTCGAAATGTCGCGAGACCCTGCGGCGCCCGGCGAAGATAAAACGAGGTCGCTCGTTCCGACGGTCACCGCCACGCAACTTTCCCGTCCCCCGCGCATCTCTCCTACCGGCGCCTCCTGCGTACAATAAAGTGTTTGGGGATTCGCGCTCCGCACGCTGCCCCTTCGACCTCTTTTCCCACATTTCTGAACGGAGTTTCCCTTGGCAGAGACCATTTATGACGTTGCGATTATCGGCGGCGGCCCCGCCGGCTACACCGCGGCCATCCGCGCCGGACAGTACGGCCTCAAAGTCGCCCTGATCGAGAAGGCGGAGAAGTTGGGCGGCACCTGCCTCCATGTCGGCTGCATCCCGACCAAGTCGCTTCTTTTCAATGCCGAGATCTACGACCACCTGAAGCATGCGAAGGAATACGGCATCGAGGGTCTGGGCGAGGGAAGCCTGAACTGGCAGACCGTGCTCGATCGCAAGAACGGCATCGTCGCCAAGCACGTCAAAGGCCTCGACTTCCTGATGCGGAAGAACAAGGTCACCGTGGTTGCCGGTTGGGGCAAGCTCACCGGTGCCTGCGAAGAACGGCGTGCACACGGTTTCCGTCGAGACCGATAAGGGCGCGATGAGCCTCACAGCGAAGAACGTGATCCTCGCCACTGGCTCCGACGCCAAGATGCTGCCCGGCCTCACCGCCGACGAGACGATCCTGACCAATATTGAGATCCTCTCGATGAAGCAGATTCCGAAATCGCTGGCCATCATCGGCGCAGGCGCGGTGGGCGTCGAGTTTGGCTCCATCTTCCGCAGCTTCAATTCCGAGATCACCATCATCGAGTTCCTGCCGCGCGTCGTTCCCAACGAAGACGAAGAAGTAAGCAAGGAGCTGGCGCGCGTCCTTCAAAAAGCGCGGCATCGACATCAACGTGGGCGCGAAGGTCGAGAAGGTGGAGAAGACGAAGAACGGCGCGAAGGTCACCTTCACCGCCTCCGACGGCAAGCAGGTGGTGAAGGAAGCGGAAAAGGTTCTGGTGGCTGTGGGCCGCGCGCCGCGCACCGAAAACATTGGCCTCGACAAGACGCAGCATCAAGGCCGAACGCGGCTTTATCAAAGTGAATGAGTGGATGCAGACCGACGAGCCCGGCATTTACGCCATCGGCGACATCGTTGCCGGCCTGCCGCAACTGGCGCACACCGGAGCGATGGCGGGCATGGTGGTCGCCGCCAAAATTGCAGGCAAATATGCGCGGCCCATCCGCCGCGAGCGCATTCCCGCCTGCACCTATACGGAGCCACAGATTGGCAGCGTGGGCCTCACCGAAGCGCAGGCGAAGGAGAAGGGCTACAACGTCAAGGTGGGCAAGTTCCCGTTTTCTGCCAACTCGAAGGCATCCATCGTTGGCTCGCACGAGGGCTTCATCAAAGTGGTGGCCGACGCAAAGTACGGAGAAATTCTCGGCGTGCACATCATCGGCCCGCAGGCGACGGAGCTGGTGGCGGAAGCGGTGACCGCGCTCGAACTCGAAGCGACGGTGGAAGAGATGATGTTCACCATCCACGCTCATCCGACGCTGGCAGAAGCGATGCTGGATGCGTTCGGCAGCGTGGAAGGCATGGCGATTAACGTCTAAGACAAGCCCGGGCGCCGATGCCGGGCTTGGGCGTCTACCCATGATCCTCAACCTCCTCCAGCTCGGCCGCGTTCCTTATGCGGAAGGCCTCGAGTTGCAGCGCCGGCTTGTGGCCGAGCGTCATGCGGATCGCATCGGCAACACGCTTGTTCTGCTCGAGCACCCGCCGGTGCTCACGCTGGGGCGCAACGCCAGCCGCGCGCACATCCTGGCCAGCAACGAGTTCCTCGCCAGCCGCGGCGTCGAGGTGCACGAGATCAACCGCGGCGGCGACGTCACGTATCACGGACCAGGCCAGCTGGTCGGCTATCCCATCTTCGATCTGCGCAGCTACACGCCGCGTCTCGGCGCCGTCGACTTCGTCCGCCGCATGGAAGAAGCCCTCATCCGCGCCTGCGGCGACTTCGGCGTGCCCACCACGCGCATTCCTGGCCGCACCGGCGTCTGGAGCCTGGCGGGCGGCACGATTCTGGAGAAGAAAGTGGCTGCGATTGGCATCCACATCGCGCGCGGCATCACCTCGCACGGATTCGCGCTCAACGTGAATCCCGATCTGCGCGACTTCGAGCTGATCGTGCCCTGCGGCATCGCCGACCGCTCGGTCACCAGCCTCGAACTTGAGGCTGGGCAGGAATCCGATCTGTCGCCGACGATGGAGGCCGTCCGCAACGCCGTCGCTCGCCAGTTCGGCCGCGTCTTCGAGCTGCCAGGTGCTCGCCGCGGAGACGCTCAGCGACCTGCTGCCCGAGTCCCGCAACCATCCCCGCCGCTGCTGCGGATTTATAATCGATCTTTGCGCCGAATCCCTGAGTTCATTCGATCTGCGCACACTCACTGGCCGCAATCCGGAGACACAGAATCCATGCCAACCGACGTACTGATGCCCCAGATGGGCGAGTCGATTTTCGAGGGCACCATCACGAAGTGGCTCAAGAAGCCGGGCGACACCGTGCAGCGCGACGAGCCGCTCTTCGAAATCTCCACCGACAAGGTCGACGCAGAAATTCCGTCGCCCGCCGCCGGTGTGCTCACCGAGATCAAGGCTGCTGAAGGCTCAACCGTGCAGGTGAACACCATCGTCGCCGTCATTGGGGAAGCCGGATCGGCCGCTGCCAGTGCGCCGGCTCCGAAAGCCGCGCCAGCCAAAGCGGAGCCTGCCAAAGCAGAACCCGCAAAGTC
>CAWFNL010000023.1:0-296264 GCA_963817165.1 uncultured Acidobacteriaceae bacterium
ACGAGGTCGCGTTCCCCATCCGGGTGTTTGGCAGAATGGGCATTCGCGCGGTCATCCTGACCAACGCTGCCGGCGGCATCAATCTCGAATACAAACAGGGCGCGCTCGTCGTAATTTCCGACCACATCAACCTGCAGGGGACCAATCCCCTGGTTGGTCCGAACGACGATCACCTTGGGCCGCGATTCCCGACATGACTCAGGCATACTGCAAGCCGTATCGCGGGATTACCGGTGATCAATACAGATCTGCAGAGCGGAGTTCCGGAGGTGTCGGTGCATGGTGACACAGGGATTACCGTGCCCGCGGGGAACAGCGAAGCGCTGTCCGAGGCCATAAAAATGCTACTGGGCCGGGAAGACCTGCGCAGAACTTTTGGCGCGAACGCCCGGGCGCGCGTGCAGACCGAATTCACCGCCGACCGCATGGCGGAGCGCACCATGGCTGTCTATCTGGAAACAATGGCTCGATGAGAACCCTGGACGTTGCGGCCTCCTCTGCGATGCGATAGGCAGGATGACACTCGTCAGCTTGAAGAGCCGTTAAAATAGAGAAATGCTGCAGCTTTTGGGGGCCGGCAAACGTTTTGGTCCCCGCCTCCTCTTTGAAAATGCCGACTGGCTGATTACGCCCACGGAGAAGACCGCTCTGGTGGGGGCGAACGGCACGGGCAAATCGACGCTGATGAAAATTATGGGCGGCATGGAGTCGCTCGATTACGGCAGCATCCAGCGGATGCGCGGCATGAGCATTGGCTATTTGCCGCAGGATGGGCTGGCGCTGAGCGGGCGCAACGTTTTTGAAGAGTGCCTGAGCGTCTTCGATGGGCTCCGCGCGATGGAGCGGGAGTTTGAGGCGCTGTCCGCGGCGCTGTCGGAACTGGACCCGGCGAGCGATGAATATGCCACTGTGGCTGATCGCTTTTCGCATATCGAAGGCCACCTGCGCCACCACGATGTGTACGCGCTGGATGCGCAGGTGGGCGGCGTGCTGACCGGACTGGGATTCGGCAAAGAAGACTGGACGCGGCGGACGGAAGAATTCTCCGGCGGCTGGCAGATGCGCATTGCGCTCGCGAAGCTGCTACTCGAACAGCCGGATTTGCTGCTCTTGGACGAGCCGACCAACCACCTGGATCTGGAGACGCGGAACTGGCTCGAGAACTATCTGGTGAACTGGCCCAACGGCTACATTTTGATCTCGCACGACCGTTATTTTCTCGACGTGACGGTGAACAAGATCATCGAGATTTGGAATAAAGGGCTGCACGTTTACCACGGCAACTACGAGAAATATCTGACGCAGAAAGTGGAGCGGCGGGCGCAGCTGGAGTCGGCGTATAAAAATCAGCGCGAGCACATCGAGCATCTGGAAGCGTTCATCAGCCGCTTCCGGTATCAGGCGACGAAGGCGAAGCAGGTGCAGAGCCGGATCAAAGAGCTGGATAAGATCGAGCGCATTGAGATTCCTCTCGAGGAGCCGGTGCCGCATTTCAGCTTCCCGCAGCCCACGCCTTCCGGACGGACCGTGGTTGAGGTCACTGGCCTCTCCATGCAATATGGCGAGAAGCGCGTGCTCGACGATGTGAACTTCACCATCGAGCGCGGCGACCGTATTGCATTGGTGGGCGTGAACGGGGCGGGCAAGTCGACGCTGATCCGTCTGCTCTCCGGCGAAGACAAGCCAGTGAAGGGAACGCTCAAACTGGGCCACAACGTGACGGCGGAATATTTCGCCCAGGATCAGTACAAGGTGCTGGACCCCGCAGCGCGCATGCTGGACGATATGGGCCGAACGGCGCCCAAGGTTGCGGAGAAGGATCTGCGCAGCCTGCTCGGATGCTTTCTCTTTTCCGGCGACGATGTGTTTAAGCCGCTCGGGGTGCTGAGCGGCGGCGAGCGCAACCGCTATGCCCTGGCGCGGATTCTGGTGAGCCCGGCGAACTTCCTGCTGCTGGACGAGCCGACGAACCATCTGGATTTGCGGGCGAAGGACGTGCTGCTGGAGGCGATTGGGCGATTCAACGGGACAGTGATTTTTGTCTCGCATGACCGCTACTTCATCGATGGGCTGGCGCAGAAGGTATTTGAGATTGCGCGCAGCGAGGATCCATCGAAGGGGTCGCAGGTGCATGTCTTCCCCGGCAACTACGAAGATTATTTGTGGCGGAAAGAAGGCGGAGCGGCGACTCTGGCAGCGCAGACCATTGCGGCTACCGAACCAGTGGTGGTTGCACCGACGCCCTTTGTCGCGGCGCCCGATCCGGCAACTCCTGCGAAGCGCGTGAATCCCATCAAACTGCGGCAGATGCAGGAGCGGCTGGTTGAAGTGGAAGCGGAGATTCCGCGGGTCGACGGCTGGGTGGCCGAGACGGAGCAGGCGCTGGGCGTGTATGTAAGCCAGGAGGAGACGCAGCGGCTGACCGAGGTGCTGGCCGTGCTGCGCGAACGGCAGGCCGAGCTGAACAGCGAGTGGGAAGAGCTGTCGCTGCAGGTCGAGGGGCAGGAAACGGCAGGCTGACTCGCCGGTCTACTTCTGCTGAGCGGCTGTTTTTTGCGCGGCAACCACAGCCGCGGCTTTTTCGGGCGGCGTTCGGAAGCCGATGGCGAAGCGATTCCAGGCATTGATGGTGGTGATGGCCAGGGTGAGGTCGACCAGCTCACGCTCCGTGAAGGCGGCTTTCGCTTCAAGATAAACGTAGTCAGGCGCGTGTGTGCCGGCGATGTCGGTGATCGCCTCGGTCCAGGCGAGGGCGGCGCGTTCCCGATCGGAATACCAAGGGGCTTCGCGCCAGGCGAGCAGACCATGCAGCTGATCGTCGCTGAGGCCAGCTTCTTTCGCCTCGCGCCAGTGCATAGCGATGCAGAAGGCGCAGCGATTCATTTGTGAGGCGCGCAGATAGATAAGGTTCAGCAGGGAAGGCTCGATCGTCGTCGAGGTGTGCAGGTAGCGCCCGGCTTCGTAGAGAGGTTTCAGGGCTTCCGGCGAAGCTGCGGCGTAGTGAATTCGCTGACTCATGGCAAAGCTCCCTTCAGATGGCCTTCGATTGCCTGGATGACCGGGGGAGTTGGGGAGATTCTGCGATTGCGCTATTCGGATTTGGTGGACGAGGACGACGGCGTCGTCGACGAGCTGCTGCTGCTGTCGTTGGACGAGGACGGCTTGTCGGACGACGTGCCGGACGAGCTGCCTTCATTCGACTTTGAGCCTTTGTCGGATTCCTTGGCAGCGGAGGCCTTCATCGAGCTGCTCTTTCCCGCGTAGTCGTTCACATACCAGCCGGACCCTTTGAACTGGATGGCCGACGCGGAGATGAGCTTCTCCACCGGGCCATGGCAAACGGGGCACTCCTTTTCTTCGGGAGCGCTGAAGCTTTGGATCTTTTCAAACTGGTGACCGCAGTTCTTGCAGCGGTATTCGTAAAGCGGCACGAGGTTTCCTCAACGGGTTAGATGTTTTTCGGAAGCGGTGGGAGGCAGATTCTCTCCAGGCGCGCCCCTGCCTTTCATTCTACTGGTCCGGACTGGGCGGCGTTGGGAGTCGGGGGTCGAAGGTTCAGCCGCAGCGCACTGGGTATAATCGCCGCAATTCGGGGGGGAGCGGGTTTTGGGGACGAAGAAGCGGATTGGCCGTGCCGGGCGCGAGACGTATGGCTTGTCAGCGGCGGATGTGCGGACGCTGCGCGGGCTGAAGACGCCGGCGCGGATCCAGCGGTTTCTTGACGAGCTGACGTACCAGTATGCGAACACGGCGTGGTCGCCGCAGCGCGTGTTGCGGGAGCGCAAGGGGCATTGCATGGAGGGCGCGCTGATCGCCGCCGCGGCGTTACGTTTGCAGGGGCGTCCGCCGCTGCTGATGGACCTGGAGGGCTTCCATGACGACGACCATGTGATCGCGCTCTATCGCGAGAACCGCCTGTGGGGCGGGGTGGCGAAGTCCAATTTTGCGGGGCTGCGGTTTCGCGCGCCGGTCTATCGCACGCTGCGGGAACTGGCCATGAGCTACTTCGAGCACTACTACAATCTGCGCCGGGAGCGGACGCTGCGATCGTATTCCGTCGCGGTGAATTTAGCGCGGATCGATCATCTGCATTGGATGACGTCGGAAGAGGATGTGTGGTGCGTGCCGGAGTTGCTGATCGCAGCGCGGCATTATCCGCTGTTTCCGCACAAAGTGGCGCGGGCGCTGCCCCGGCTCGACCGGAGGAGCTTTGAGGCGGGGATGCATGGGTGGGTGAAACACTAGCTCAGAATAGCTTGCCGCGGAAGGCCAGAAACAGCTCCACGAGCAGAATGATAACGACGCTGACTTCGAGGAGAAACGCTCGGCTCTGATTGAACTGGTCGAGCATGTAGTGGTAGAGCTCTTCGGCGGTTTTTAATTTTTGCTCGACGAGGTCGCGGTAGTCGGGCACGCCGACTCTGGCCGCAGCGAGCTTATAGAGGCGGGCCGCGAACATGTCGCTGAGAAATTTGATCGCGTTGTCGGCGCGTTCCGTCAGCTCAAAAACCTCCAGCAGCACGGTGTGCAGGTCGGTTGCCGAGCGCGCCAGTCGCCACCGCGCAAACATTCCGGAATCTTTGCCGAAAGAATCGTACGCCCCGGCCAGCACTGCGGTGAGCATTTCGTCGTAGTGGCGGAATTCGAGCAGCTGCGAGTTCGCATATTCGAGCAGCTGGATGGCGGTGTCGGCGCCGGCCGGCGTGTCATAGAGGAAGGCCGCGTTCCATCCGATGACGGAGAGATCGTTGGCGTAGTAGGACATTTGCGAGCGCAGGACCTCGGTGCGCTCGGCGTCAGAGAGCGGAACGCGCTCGCCGCGCACCATCTGCGCGATGGCGAGGCCATGGTCGCGTACCAGCTCGGCAGGCGGCGGAGAGCCGGCGGCTTCGCGAATGTGGAAGATGAAGTAGTCCTCGCTGAGCCACCGGGGATAGGGCTTGACCATCGCTCCGGAGACGCGCTGCAGATATTTGCGGACGATCGGTTCGGCGCGTGAGGGGAAATCGATGTCCCACACCCAGCGGCTGGCGAGCTGCACGAGCGCGTCCCAGGTGCCGGAAAACTCATGGCGAAAGACCACGCTGGCCACGCCGTAGTCGTAATACTTGATCTCGCCGTGGAGTTGTTCGCCGCTTTCGAGGATCAGCGGGTCGAGGGGGCCGACCACGGGCGGCCGCTGGTAGCGCACGTAGGCGGGAGAGACTTGCTTCGTGAGGGGCTTCGACAAGGTGCGGGCGTTGACGGCCTGCTGCAGTTGTTCCAGTTGGAATTCCTCGCAGACATCGAACTGGATCATGACGAGGACGGAGCCGGTGAGGTCGGCGGATTCCGTGGATGGTGCTTGCGTGGGCATTGTGACGACAGGAAACAGGTTACAGGTTTCAGGTTACAGGGGGTGGGTGCAGCGCTTTTCGCAACGGCTACGAATGGGAGGGCTTAAGGGAGCGGCGGCAGTGGAGGCACGCTGACGCAAAGTTGCTGTAGAAGTCACTTCGCTGCAAAACCGGTCTACCGCAGAACGGACACGGCCAAGTCCGCGCGCGCTGTCGCACGATGCAAAAACTAATGAGCCAGGCGATGACGCAGGCGAGCCCGAGCCATCTGGAGTGCAGCGCATTCGAGGCCCAGCCCGCGAGCATGAACCCTGGAATTAAAACCCAGAGCAATACACTGCGCCATTTCAGCCATCGCTGTAGCTGCGCGAGCGATTCGGAAGCTTCCTGGGTCATCTCCTAAACATTCTATGCACGAGCGCCGTCCGATGGCGTTCGTCGTTGGGTCGCCTATGCCTGATGGCTCTACAGCGTGACCTGCCGCACGCCGGTGATGGCCGGAACGGCACGTAGCTCTTTCAGCACAGCGTCCGTCACTTCGCCGTCGATCTGAATCACCGCCAACGCCGTAGCGGCTCCGTTATTATCAGCGCGGCCCAGCGCGAAATTCGCAATGTTCATTTGGTGCTCGCCTAACAGCGTGCCGATGCGGCCGATGACGCCGGGTATGTCCTGGTTGCGGATGGAGAGCAGCGTTCCCTGCAGCGGCGCTTCGATGTCGATGCCGTCGAGGTTGAGCAGGCGCGGCGAGCTGCCGTGCAGGACCGCGCCGCTGGCGGCGATCGTGGCTTCGCTGGTGTGCAGCGCGAGCTTGAGGACGCTGCCCGCTCCGCCCTGCGCTGCTTCCTTCTTCTCCTCGTGCAGGCGGATGCCCCGTTCGGCGGCCACAGAAGCGGCGTTGATGCGGTTGACCTGTTCGAGATGGCCGAGGACGCCGGCGATGGCGCAGTTGCGGATGAGGTCGGTTTTAAGTTCAGCGAGGCGACCGTTGTATTTGATCTGAATGCTGTCGATGCTGCCTTTGGGAAACTGCGCGAGGAAGGTGCCGAGGCGCTCGGCGAGCACCATGAAGGGCGCGAGCTCCTCATATTCCTCATGGGAGAGCGAAGGCAGGTTGACGGCGTTTTGCACGACCCCGGACTTGAGATATTCGCGAACCTGCAGAGCGATCTGAATGCCGACGGCTTCCTGAGCTTCCGCCGTGGAGCCGGCGATGTGCGGCGTGAGAATGGCGCTGTCGATGGCGGCGAAAGGGGAATTCTTCGGCGGCTCTTCATGGAAGACATCGAGCGCGGCTCCGGCAACATGGCCGCTCGCGAGCGCTTCGGCGAGATCCTGTTCGACGACCAACTCACCACGGGCGCAGTTGATGATGCGGACGCCCTTTTTCATGGTGGCCAGCGTGGTTTTGTTGATGATGCCGGTAGTTTGCGGAGTGAGGCCGACGTGGAGGGTGAGGTAGTCGGCGAGCGTGAACAGCTCTTCAGCGGCGACGAGGCGGATTCCGTTTTCTCTGGCGATGGAGGCGGAGACGAAGGGATCGTGGCCGAGCAATTCCATGCCGAAGCTGCGGGCGCGGCGCGCCACTTCGAGACCGATGCGGCCGAGCCCGAGGATGCCGAGCTTTTTGCCGCGCAGCTCGCCGCCCTGCAGAGATTTCTTCTCCCATTTTCCGGCATGCATGGTGGCGTTGGCTTTGGGAATTTGGCGGGCGAGCGCGATCATGAGACCGAGGGCCAGCTCGGCGACGGCGATGGCGTTGGCGCCGGGCGTATTCATGACGACGATGCCGCGGCGCGTGGCGGCCTCTGCATCGATGTTGTCAACGCCCACACCGGCGCGGCCAATCACGCGCAGTTTGGGCGCTGCGGCCATCAGGGCATCGTCCACCTGAACGGCGGAGCGGACGACGAGCGCGTCGGCATCGGCGAGGGCTTCGGGCAAATTCTTCACCTGATCGTGGGTGAGCACGTCCCATCCGGCCTCCGCCTGAAAAACGGCGAGCGTGGCAGGAGACACTTTTTCCGCGAGAACGACTTTCATCATGACCTTTCTTTGATTCGGGTTTGCGCGCGGGGCAGCGTGAGGCACGCCGCGCGCAGGCGCTTTCATTACGCGCGAACGGCTTCAGCCTCGCGTGTCTTCGACGATGCGGCGATGCCCGAGCGCTCCGCGTAGACCTGCTGCGCAGCGGCGAGAGCTTTGCCGAAAGCGAATCCAGGCAAGTTGAGCTTCGATACGGCGACCTGCTCGAGCGCGCCGACGATGGCGATGGTGTCCATGTAATCGAAGAGGCCGATGTGGGCGATGCGGAAGAGCTTACCCTTCATCTCGCCCTGGCCGTTGGTGACGATGGCGGCGAAGCGGCTCTTGAGCTCTTTTACGATCACGCCGGAGTCAATGCCCTCGGGCGCAACGATGGCGGTGGCTGCGGCGGAGTAGCCGGCGGGACCAAACAGCTCGAGGCCCAGCGCCTGAACGGCAGCGCGGGTCATAGCAGCGCAGGTTTCCGCGTTGTCGATGAGGGCATCGCGTCCGGCGGCAAGATCGCCTCCGCCCTGCGCCGCGATGTAGTCGAGCGAAGCGCCGAGGGCAGCGATGAGCGCGACGGCGGGCGTGTACGACGACTCACCTTTCTGCGCATTTTTGCGTTCCTTCCGCAGATCGAAATAATAGCGGGGATTCTTCGACGTTTCCGTTGCCTTCCACGCGCGATCGCTGAGGCTGAGGTAGGCGAGGCCGGGCGGGATCATAACAGCCTTCTGCGATCCGCCGATGATGGCGTCGATGCCCCAACCGTCGACGTCGAGGCGGGTGGTGCCGAGGCCGGTGATGGCGTCGACGATGAGCAGGGTTTCGCAGCCCTTCAGCAGATGCGCGATGCCTTCAATGTCGTGGCGAATGCCGGTGGAAGATTCGGTGGCCTGGACGAAGACGGCGCGCGTGTCCGGGTGCAGAGCTTTCTTGATGGCGTCGAGCGAGAAGGTGTCGCCGTAGGGCGCGCTGACCAGATCGATGTGGCAGCCGAAGGCTTTGGCGAGAGCTTCCCAGCGTTCGCCGAATTTTCCGGCGGAGAGGACGAGGACGCGGTCGCCGGGCGAAGTGAGGTTCGAGACGGCAGCTTCCATGGCGCCGGTGCCGGAGGAGGCGAGCAGCAGGACATCGTTTTTGGTGCCGACAAACGTTTTGAGCTGCGACAGAACGCGCTCGTAGAGGGCGCGGAACTCCGGAGTGCGGTGATGAGTGTCCGCGGCGGCCATGGCAAACTGCGCGGCGGGGAGCAGCGGCGTCGGGCCGGGAGTAAACAATCGGGTTTTACGAATCATGATGGCGTATCCCTCGCTCTTATTTTAGCCGCCGGTGGGGATTTGAGCTTCTCCCTATAATGAGAGGTTTAGGAGCCCCACGATGGACCTGGTGAAGCAAATCGATCACGATATGGTGGCCGCGATGAAAGCGCGCGACCCCGAGCGCACGTCGACGCTGCGCATGGTGAAAGCCGCGTTGAAAAACCGCGAGATTGAGAAGCGTGCATCGCTGACCGATACCGAGGCGCAGCAGATTTTTACGACGATGATCAAGCAGCGCAAGGATTCTATCGAAGCGTTTCAGAAGGGCAACCGGCCCGAGCTGGCGGCAAAAGAAGCGCGGGAGATTGTGCTGATCGAAAGCTATTTGCCGAAGAATCTTGGTACGGCCGAGCTGCAGGCGATTGTGGATGAGGTGCTGGCGGCGGGGAGCTTTGGTCCGCGCGACATGGGCCCGGCGATGAAAGCGGTGCAGGCGAAGATCGCGGAAGCCGGGCAGCGCGCGGATGGACGCCAGGTGAGCGAGCTGGTGAAGGCGAAGCTGGCGGGCTAGAGCGCGAGCGGGCGCTCCAGCCAGACGACGTCCCAATAGCGGCCGAATTTGTAGCCTTGTTCGGTGAAGGTGCCGACGGGTTTGAATCCGAACTGCGCGTGCAATTTTTCTGAGCCAGGGTTGGGCGGAACGTAGCCGGCGACGATGCGGTGGATGTTTTCGCCGGAGATCGCTGCGAAGAGCGCGGCGTAGAGTTGTGCGCCGATGCCGCGACCGGTGGCTTCCGGCGCGCAATAGATCGTGGACTCGACCGTGGTGTTGTAGGCGGCCTTGCCGCGGAAGCGCGTGGTGCCGGCGTAGCCGATGGCAATGCCGCTTTCTTCCGCGACGAGCAAGCGATGCGGGCCGGTCGCGGCGAATTGCGCGAGCCATTCGGCGCGCTGTTCGAGGGTGCGCGGTTCGAGATCGAAGGTGGCGGGCGCGTGCAGGACGTAGTGGTTATAGATCGCGGTGAGGCGGGACAGGTCGGCGGGTTGTGCGGGGTGAATTTGCAGAGAGGACATGGTGTAGAGCTCCTTTCTGTGGCCCGATTGCTGAGGCCGATTTACTGCCGGTCGAGGGTCACCTTCACAAACACGCCATCGGGCAATTCACCCTCGATCAAATGGACGACGCCGCCTTTGACGTAGCCCTTCAAAATCTTCAATGGTTCGGGCTTGGCGAGGCGCGTCCCGGTCGCGGCCGGCGCGGGACTGCGGCCCATGCCTTTGTCCATGGCGAGGTTGGCGAGGCGGTCGGCGTTCTTATTTTTGCCGCGCAGGACGTGTTCGATGCGGAAGCCGTCGAGGCGGGCGATGCGGCGCTTGGCTTCTTCGTAGAGCGGTCGGAGGTCGGGGCTGTTCACTTTGTAGCGGCCCTGGATTTGCTTCACCATCAGTTCGGAATCAGAGACGACGCGGAGGCGGCGATGGCCTTCGCGCACGGCGAACTCGACAGCGGCCAGCAGGCCGGAGTATTCGGCGACGTTGTTGGTGGTTTTGCCGATGAACTCGCTCAGTTCAGCTACTTTCTTTCCGTCGGGGCCTTCGATGGAGACGCCGTATCCGGCAGGCCCGGGATTGCCGCGCGATCCGCCATCGCAAAACGCTGTGATCCATTCGACGGAGCTGGTGCGCGACGGTGCAGACGATTCGCCAAACAGGCTTCCTGACTTACCTTCCGGATTCATGTCACCAGTGTACCCACGCGAATTCCACATTCCGCGGCGGGCGAGGCGCGCTCGTGGGAACATAAAGACATCGTTCATGGACCTCCTCCCGCTGCTCCAGTCAACCTTCGGGTTCCCCGCCTTTCGTGAAAATCAGGAAGCCGTGTGTCAGGCGGTGACGGAAGGCCGCGACGTTTTGCTGGTGATGCCGACGGGCGCGGGCAAGAGCCTTTGCTATCAACTGCCGGCGCTGGCGCGGAGCGATGCAGGTCTGGGCAGCACGGCGCTGGTGATCAGTCCGCTGATTGCGCTGATGGACGATCAGGCGGCGAAGCTCAGTGCGGCGGGTTTACGCGTGGGCCGGATTCACTCCGGCCTGTCGCGCGACGAGGCTCGCCAGACGTGCCGCGATTATCTCGATGGGGCGTTGCAGTTTTTGCTTATTGCACCGGAGCGGCTGCGGGTGCCGGGATTTCCGGAAATGCTGGCGCGGCGTAAGCCCGTGCTGATTGCCGTCGACGAGGCGCATTGCATTTCAGGCTGGGGACACGATTTTCGCCCGGACTATCGCACGCTCGGCGAAACACTGCCGATGCTCAGGCCGGCGCCGATTATTGCCCTGACGGCGACGGCGACGCCCGCCGTGCAGCAGGACATTGTGACGCAGCTGGGGCTGGCGGACCCGGCATTGTTCATCCACGGATTTCGCCGTGACAACCTGGCGATTGAGGTCGTCGAGCTTTCCAAGCCGCGGCGCAATGAATTCATTCTGAAAATCCTCAAGCCGTCAGCGGCGCGGCCGGCGATTGTCTACGCCCCGTCGCGCAAGGCGGCGGATGAAATGGCTGAGGAGTTGGGTAAGCACTTTGCGGCGGCCGCGTACCACGCCGGGCTGGAGCCGGCTGTGCGGGAAAGTGTGCAGCGCGCGTTTCTCGATAACCAGATCGAAGTCGTGGTCGCGACGATCGCGTTTGGAATGGGCATCGACAAGCCGAATATTCGGACGGTGATTCACGCTGCGCTGCCCGGGTCGGTGGAGGCGTTCTATCAGGAGATTGGGCGCGCGGGGCGCGATGGATTGGCCGCGCGCGCGGTGCTGCTGCACAGCTTTGCGGACCGCAGGATTCACGAGAGCTTTTTGTCGCGAGATTATCCGCCGGTGGAGGATTTGGACCGCATCGTGCGGCTGCTGACGCCGGAATTTCAGTCCGCGGAGCGGCTGTCCCTGCGATTGGCGATGGCTCCGGATGCGCTGGGGCGCGCGGTGGAGAAACTGGTGGCGCAGGGAGCCGCGCAAATCACCGATCCGACCGACCCGGAATTCGGCGTGCGCCTGAACGGGTCTCCACTCAATGGGGGGCAGCGCTGGCGAGCGGGTTACCAGCAGCAGTTGGCGCATCGCCGAGCGCAGATTGAGAGCATGGTGGCGTTCGCGGAAACAGCGCAGTGCAGGATGTCCGCGCTGGTGCGGCACTTCGGGGATATTGCGGGCGCGAGCCGCTTGTGCCGGCGATGCGATTTCTGCGCGCCGCAGTCGGCGGAGGCGCGGAAATTTGTGGAGCCGACGCCGGTGCAGGCCTGCGATCTGCGCAGAATTTTGAGCACGCTCGACGCGGGTGCGAAGGGCATTGCGCGGCTGTTTGCGGAATCGGGCATCGGCGGGGAGCGCGAGGCGTTCGACACGATGCTGGACGGGCTGGCGCGCGCTGGGCTGGTGACGATGACGTCGGAGAACTTCAGAAATGCTGAGGGGCGGGATGTTTCGTGGCGCAAGGTCGCATTGACGCCGGAGGGCCGCGCGGTTGCGTATAGCGGTCCGCTGGGGGTCCTGCTGCCCGAAGATGCGCCCGCTCCGGCGACGGTGGCACGCAGAGCGAAAGCGATGCGCCGACAGGATCAGGATGCGGATGCGCCGTTTACCGCGGCGCAAACGGAACTGGAAGCGCGGTTGCGCGATTGGCGTCGAGCAGAAGCCGCCCAGGTAGGGAAGCCGGCGTTTTTTGTGCTGTCGGACGCCGTGCTGCGCGCGGTGGTGATCGCGGCCCCTGCCAGCATTTCGCAGTTGCTGAGCGTGTCCGGCATTGGACCGCGCAAGGCGGACTTGTATGGCGCGTCGATCTGCGCGCTGGTGCGCAGCCACGCGAACCTTTAAGCAAGCCAGTTAGCGTTTCGCGGACTGCACCCACGTCACAATGTCGTCGATGACCTGCGGCACAACGTGACTGGCGTGCTGGTAGTCAGCCGGCGTGCCGAGGCCCGTGCCCGGGCTCGAGCTGGGCATGAACAGGTGGAAGAGGTTGGGATAGTCGATGATGGTGACGCCTGATTTGCCGGCCAGCGCTTTCCGCCAACCAGCCATGTCTTCCGCCGTGACCTGATAATCGCGCGCCCCGTGCAGGATTAGCATGGGAATTTTCAGAGTTGCGGCCACTTCGGCGGGGTGATAGCTGCTCAGGTCGAGGAAGTAAGACCCGGGAATCTGCGCGCCCATCACATCCAGCATGGTGTCGGGCTTGAGCGATGGGCTTTCGATCTCATTGGCGACTTGCTCGACGGAATCGATCTGCTTCTGGGCTGCGGGCGTGATGGCGCCCTGCAGTCCGGCGATGTAGCGGATCTGATCGACGAGGACCTGCTCGAAGGGCCGCGTAGGGCCAGCCATGATGATGAGGCCGGCGACCTGCTTGTCGCCCTGAGCGATGCGGGGCGCGAGCATGGCTCCCAGGCTGTGGCCCAGGACGAAGATCCGTTGGGGATCGATGTCGGCGTGGGTCGCGAGCAGGGCAACGGCGGCGCGGGCATCGTCGACGGATTCCTCGTTGACGGTGAAGCCGGCCTGGTGGGCCTTCAACTCTTTGCCGTATTGCAACGTGCGCTTGTTGAAGCGCAGGACGGCGATGCCGCGGCTGGCCAGCCCCCAGGCAATGTCTTTGAATGGCTTGTTGCCGACGATGGTTTCGTCCTGGTCTTCGGGACCCGATCCGGCGACCAGCACGACGGCGGGGAAGGGTCCCGCGCCAACGGGCACGGTCAGGGTGCCGTCGAGCTGCCACGGTGCGGCGCCGACTGTGACGGGCGATTCCTGGAATTTGGCGGGCTGGGCGTAATCCGGAGCAGTCCAGGGGTTCGGCGCTTCAGCGGGAACGACGAACAGTCCCGCGACACGACTCTGGCCATCGAAGGCCCACTTAATCCCCAAATTCGCTTTCTCGAAGTGCGTGGTCACCAACACGACCTGGTATCCCTGGACCGCCTGCACGCTGGTCCCGGTGATGGACTGAAACGCGCCAGCCTGGCCGGTGATGGCGTCCCAGGTTTGCGAAAGCTTCGCGGAGGGCATGGCGCCGGCCATGGTCCCGTCGAAGTGGCCGACGACCGCGTCAAACTGGCGGGCGGCGAGTTGTTGCGTCAGATTTTTTGCCAGTTCCTCAACAGGTGTCCCCGTTTGCGCCGGAACGAGCACGGTAAAAGCGAACGCGCCGCAACCCAGCGCAGCGAAAAATTTGCCGATGGCCATGGATTGCCCCCTTTGGGCCTTACTTTTCCGCGTACACCTGGAGGTCGATGCCATTCACCACGACCAGGGTGAGCGGCTTGCCGTCGATGGTGACGGTGGTGGACTGGAAGCGATCCTTCGGCGAGAAAGCGACGCCGTCGGGTGCCACCGGTGCGGGCGGCGCGGCTGGGTGCTGCCAGGCCTGATCGAAGGCCTGGGCAGATACGGCGCCCTCTCTTTTAGCGAAGCTCCCGCAGGCGTTTTCCACGTCCTGGGGATTGGCCGGGGCGGACGACTGAAAACTGCACATCAGCTCCGGCTTCAGCTCAGGCACGCTCATGCGGAACCAGGTGATGTAGGGAGCAGTGCCCTGGGCCGGATCGTCCGGCGCAACAGCGGATCGCACCACCAGCTGACCGTCGTGGTCGAGGAAGCCGGTCATCATGCCGCGCAGGCCAAGCGAGCGCATGTGCTCGGTGTTGACCACTTCAAAGGTGTCGAGGCGCACCACCTCCACGATCATGTCCATGGGATACGGATCGCCAGTGGGCACACGGATGCCGGCGGAAAGGATGGTGACGAGGAATTTCCCGTCCGGGGTGATGGCAAGGTCCATTTGGCCGGGAGCGCTGACGGAGTCGTGATTGGAGAAGCCTTCAACGAGGATGCCGACCTCGACCGGCTTCTCCTGCCACCATTGCTGGACCTGGGAAAGAATCCAATTCCCATCCCGGCGCGGTACTAGAGTGTAGGCGGCGTGGTCGGGTCCAATGAGCAGAGCAAACGGCGCGCCCTGATCGGTCGGCTCGTGCAGCTTGTATTCATGGACTTTGCGCTGCTCCGCAAGCGCCAGGGAAGCGAACGCGAGCGATAAGGCCACGGCACAGGCCGCCGGGATGCGCCATTTTTTCATTGCGGACACAGAATACGCCAGGGAGGAATCCGTTATGCGGGAGGATGGGAATCGAGAGCACCGCAGTAACCCCGGACCAGAAAAGCCGGCGAGCTGGACAGAGCAAAAATTATTCCATTTTGGCGCTTACGAAAGTCGGATTCGCCCGTCTATTGTTTTGCACAGCTATCGTAATTCCCACGCATCAGGAGCCGGAATGCCTGCTGACGCCCTTCGCTTTCTATCCCCAGTCCGGCCCTCTGCGGCCAGGCCTCGTCTACAATCCTCGCGTATGGGTGGTCCGGTTCGGGAGAACCTCCCGGAGACCGATTTAATTCGTGAAGCGCAGGCAGGATCGCGCACAGCCTTTGACGCTTTGGTGCGTCAATATGATCAGGCGGTGTTGCGGCTGGCCATGCACCTCACCGGTTCCGAACAGGACGCGCAGGATATTCAGCAGGAAGCGTTCCTCAAGGCTTACCGGTACCTCGGCAACTTCCGCTTTGAGTGCTCGTTTTACACGTGGATCTACCGGATCGTCACGAATTTGTGCCTGGATCATCTGCGGCGGCGGAAGGCGCGCCGCGAGGATCAGGCCGTGATGATCGACTCCTCGGGCGAGGAGATGGACCTGATGACCAACGTGTCCGACGACCGCTCCGGGGCGAATCCGGCGCGAGAGCTGGACAGAAAATTTTTAGGCCAGCGCATCCTGATGGCGCTGGATGAACTCACACCCCGGGAACGGATGGTTTTTGAGCTGAAGCATTACCAGGGCCTGCGGCTCAGGACCATCGGCGAGATGTTGAACACGACGGAAGAGACAGCGAAGAACACGCTCTTCCGGGCAACGAAGAAGTTGAGAGTGAAGCTGGCGGAGTTGCGGTAGGGCAGCCAGTTGCAGGTAGCCGGAAACAGTAAGCGATCAGTCCGGGCACACGATCTGGACATCGATGGAAGCAAAGAGCAGCAAATTTTTGAGGCAGTGAGGCAGAGAAAACATCATGAATTGCGAAGTGGCACAGGAAACAATCGTCCTGGCCGTCTACGGTGAGTTGCCCGACGACCGGGCCCATCAGCTGGAACTGCACCTGGCGCAGTGCGATCGCTGCCGGCAGGAAATGGAAGCCGTGGCTGGTCTGCAAAAGGCCTTGTCGGTGCTTCCGGTGATCGAACCCTCTCCCAGTTTGGTGGCGCGCACGCGGCTTCGTCTCGACGAGGCGCTGGACGCCTTGCCGCACGGCGGATTTTTGCTCCGGCGGTGGCAAAGTTTTCGCCGTGGCTTTGGGTGGATGATGAGCGCGCCGGTGATGGCGTCGGCGCTGCTGCTGGTGGGCCTGGGAGCAGGCGGATGGGCCGGTTACCGCGCCGGCGTGCATAAAGCTGCGGCGCAGTTGGCGGCGAATCCTGCGGCGCCGTCTCCGATTCCGGAGATGGCCGACCTGGATGCGGCGCAAATTGCCGGCGTGAGCAGCATCACGCTCGAACCGAACACGGAAAATGTTGAGGTGCAATTCAGCCGCGTGGTTCCGGAGACCGCCTTTGGGACCCTGGACGATCCGCAGATCCGGCAACTGCTGTTGCTGGGTGCGCGGGACCGCGACGATTCCACAGTGCATGCCGATTCCGTGGACTTGTTGGCGAAGGAATGCCGGAATGGGCACCAGTGCAGCGGCGGTCCGATCCGCAATGCGCTGATGGTGGCGCTGCGCTACGACAAGAACGCGAAGGTGCGGAGCAAAGCGCTGGACGGTCTGGAGCCCTACGTGGCCATCGACACGCGCGTACGCGATGCCGTTCTGGAGGCGCTGCTCAAGGATCCGAATCCGGAAATTCGCACCCAGGCGATCAGCCTGCTGGCGCCGGTGGAAGCGGATTCGAGCGTCCAGGATGTGCTGCAGACGGTGGCGTCGCAGGACCAGAACCCGCATATCCGGAATGTCTCACGGCAGTTCCTGGAGCAGGTTTCGCAGATTCAGTAGACACGGCGGCGCTGCCTTTCGAACGATGCTGAACTTGTAACCGCAGGGCTTGTAACACCAGGGCAGCAAATTCCGGTTGACGTTGCGCACTCATTCCAGTCAGTCTAAGTACGGCAGAACGAGGCGCTGGTTGTTAAGAACACTTTTCGAGGCCAATAATGAAGTCCTTTTCTGTCACAATTCTTGGCGCTGCTCTCGGCGCGAGTCTGGTTCTGAGTCCTGGGATGCTGTGCGCGCAGCACCTCAGGCTGATGGGCGACGATCCGGCTCTGCTGACGCACAACACGCAGGGTTATCTCGGCGTGGGCACGCGCGATATCGACAACGAGAGCGTGGCGCGGCTGAAACTGAAAGAAGCGCGCGGCGCGGAAGTGGTGACGGTGGATCACGATGCGCCCGCCGCGAAAGCCGGCCTGCGCATGCACGACGTGATTGTGCAGATGAACAACCAGCCGGTGGAAGGCGAAGCGCAACTGGGGCGCATGCTCAAGGAAGTTCCTCCGGGTAAAACCATTACGCTGCTGGTGAGCCGAGACGGACAGGAGCAATCGTTCACGATCACCCTGGCGGACCGGTCGACGCTCGAAGCGGACGCCTGGTCGCAGCACATTCCGGTGGAACCCGACGAAGACGATGGGCTCACGCTGCCCTCAGCGCACGCGGGATTCGCGAGCAGTTTGTTTTCGTCGCTGGGCATGAATCCCGCCTACACCGGCCTTGAAGTGGACATGCTGGGGCCGCAGCTCGCGGATTATTTTGGCGTCCACGACGGCCAGGGCTTACTGGTGAAGCGGGTCGACGATAACAGTCCCGGGTCCGCTGCGGGCCTGCGCGCCGGCGACGTGATCATGAAGGTGAACGGGCGCATTGTCGCCACGCCCAGCCAGTGGTTCCGGACGATCCACGCGAACCGCGGCAAGCAGGTGGAGCTGACGGTGATGCGCGATCGCAAGGAAAACACGGTGCCGATGATCGCGGGGCGGCCGAAGTCGAAGGGCTAGCCCGAAGCCCGGAGCAGGAGGCAGCTCGGAGGCGATAGGCGCGGGGAATGTTTGCACTTTGGTGTTCCGAACGCATGGAGTTTTGCTAGACTGCGCGCGTGCGTGGAACCCTCTTCCTGATCGCTTTGACTGTTGCGACGTACAGTGGGTCGGCGGCCCAGACTCCGCCTGCGCAAACGCCTCCCCCTCGGAACCCTTCGGCGCCAGCGACTCCAGTGCCAGGGTCCGACTACCAGGATGCCATCTACGAGAACCTGATTACCTGCTCGCCAGATCCCGTCTCCGACTACTGCTCGAATGTGGCCGACAAGTTCTACATGGTCCGCCTGAACGGCAAGGATTACGCGCTGGTCCCGGCCTACAGCTATAAGCAATCGGGGGTGCTGGCGGCCGCGGAGGTTGCGGCGTCGGTAGAAGGAATGCTGGTGGTTGAACTCATGCACACGAATATTCTCCGCAAGCAACCCGAACATACCCCGGTGCAGATGCGCTTTCATGGCGGCGGCGTGGACGTGCGGGTGCTGAAAGAAACAAAGAAGGGCATGCAGAAGTACGTAGCGTCCCACTATGTCGTCGCGAAGAAAGTGCCGATGGAGCCGATGCATTCCCGGCCGAAGCATTAGGCTCAGGGCTCGAACAGCGCGCGCATAACCCGCTCCCCCGGGACTGTGTGCTCTGCTTAAAATTTTATATATCGGCCGCCGGTCCCAGGTTATGATCTGGTAACGATCCCCATCGCAGTCGCCTGGGGCAAGTTCACAGGCTAAGGATTATGTACGACCCGTACGTGATCGATCAGACTCCTTGCTTCAGGCAGGCCTCTTTTGAACCCGTTGATCCGCGTCCTCGTCCTTGGTTTGTTTGCTGTTCCGGCCTTTGGTTCCGTTACGGTTTCCAGTCCCGCGAACAACGCAACCGTCACCTCGCCCGCGCACTTTGTCGCTACCGCCTCCTCCAGCACCTGCAAGGCGGGTGTGGCCTCCATGGGCATTTACGTCAATAACACTCGCGAATATGTGGTGAATGGCGCCAGCATGAATACCACGCTGGCCATGAATCCCGGCACCTACTACGTCGTGGTGGAGGAGTGGGATAAATGCGGCGGAGCGACCACGGCGCCCCTCAACCTGACCGTGACAAAAGCCGCGCCGACCGGAGTTACGGTCACCTCGCCCGCCAGCGGAAGCTCAGTCCAATCGCCGATTCACTATGTGGCCACAGCCACCAGTGCGTGTGCGCAGGGCATTGCCTCGATGGGCATCTACGTCAACAACACCCTGAAGTACGTGGTGAACGGGGCGAGCCTGAATACAGAACTGACGCTCAATCCAGGAACGTACAACACCGTGGTTCAGGAATGGGATCATTGCGGCAGTGCGGCAAAAACCGCAATCAGCCTGACCGTGACCGCCAGCTCGACGGTGCCGACCTCCATCACGGTCTCGCCGGATCCTGCAAGCTTTGCCATGGGCGCCACGCAGCAATTTACGGCGACCGCCAAATACAGCAATGGGACGACGGCAAACATCACTTCGTCCGCCACGTGGGCGTCGTCGACCACGGCGGTCGCTGCCGTGAATGCCGGCGGGTCAGCCACGGGCGTTGCTTCCGGCCTGACCAACGTGACCGCCTCGCTGGATGGCGTCACCGGAAGCGCTCCGGCCTCCGTGACCATCCCGGCAGGGACGGGGACGAATGTCTCGACCTGGCACTACGACACGGATCGCAGCGGCCTGAATCCCAATGAGGCGTCGCTCACGCCGGCCAATGTCACTCCGCAGAATTTCGGCATGCTCTTCTCGTATCTGGTGGATGGCTACGTTTACGGCCAACCGCTGCTGCAGTCGGGCGTCACGGTGAACGGAGCGACGCATAACGTGGTGTTTGCCGCGACGGAAAACGACAGCGTCTACGCCTTCGACGCGGATACGTACGGGAGCGGCACGCCGCTGTGGAAGACATCGTTGCTGCAGACCGGTGAATCTCCGATGACGACCGGGCCCATCCAGCCGGTGCAGGGCGTTACTTCAACGCCGGTGATCGATCCCAGCACGAATACCCTTTATGTGGTTTCCGCGCAGCAAGCGGGGACGAGCGCGGCCACGTTCCGCCTGAATGCTCTCGACATCACGACGGGCGCGCAGAAGTTCGGCGGTCCGGTCGCGATTCAGGCTTCAGTCCCGGCTACCAACTCTGACGCCGTGAATGGCAGCGAGTCCCTGACCACCAAGTGCCTGCAACGATCGGCTCTGCTGCTGGCCAACGGGAATGTGTACATCGGATTCGGCAGCTGCCACAGCGGATGGCTGCTGGCGTACAGCGCGAGCACGCTGGCTCAGGTGGGGGTCTTCAATGCCAGCCCGAATCTGAATGGGGAAGGCACCTATGCCAGCGCGGGCGGCGTATGGATGGGTGGCAGCGGCCCGGTGGCGGACTCTGCCGGCAACATCTACATCACCACCGGCAACGGCCCGTGGGATGGACTTACGGCGTACAGCGATTCGGTGATCAAGTTCAGTCCCACGCTGCAGCTCGAAGACTATTTCACTCCGGTTGATTACCAGTTCATGGACTGCAGCGACTCGGACCTCGCGTCTGGAGGATTGCTGATGCTACCCGGAACGTCGCAGCTGCTGGCCGGCGGCAAAATGGGCAAGCTCTACCTCGTTGACTCGTCAAATATGGGCCACGAGCAGGCCAATGATGCGGGCGCATCGCAGACGCTCTGGTTCGAATCGGACCTGTCGGCTCCTTACTCCAAAAGCTGTACCGACACTTCCGGCACGCACACGGCAAACGTGAATTCGTATGAAATCTTCGGGACGGGTGCGTACTACAACAACTACGTCTACCTGGGCATTACGCCGACGGGCGCCAATGTCGCTGCGGGCATCCGTCAATTCGGGTACACCGGCACGCTCACGCCTGGCGCCTACACGTCGCCGAGCGTGCAGGAAAACACGAAGGGCACGACGCCGTTCATTTCGTCGAATGGCACTACCGACGGCATCGTCTGGATGATCGACACCGGGCAGCCGCTCCAGAACAATGTGAACACACCCACGGCGGCGACCCTGCGCGCTTACGATGCCGACAATTTTCCGAATGAGATTTACAACAGCAGCCAGAACTCCGGGGACACGCCGGGCTACGGCATCAAGTTCAGCTCGCCGATGGTCGCCAATGGGAAAGTCTATATTTCGACCGGCCACGACCTGACCACCGTCGCCCATCCGCAGGGAGAGATCAGTGTCTACGGTCTGAAATAGGGGACGGTCGGGCATAAGGCGCGAAGCTGGACCGTGGCACACAGGACGCGAATCTTGCCGTTGAACGGCGGATAACGCCCATTGAATCAATCGCTCTCGCGGTGGGGTAACCCCCGTGTTTCAATAAGAGTAGACATGCCGCCTGTGAATCCCATGCCCCGGAAAATGACGTTCAAGCGCCGCCTGAAAGCGGCCTCGCGCAAGGCACGGGAAATCGGCCTGGTGGGCCATGCTCTGGCGTCGACGAATCACGCCGTGATGGCGCAGATTGTGCCCATGCGCCGGTGCAATCTCAGCTGCGCGTATTGCAACGAGTACGACGACGTATCGAAGCCGGTGCCGCTGGACGAGATGCTGCGGCGCATCGACCACCTGGCGCGGCTGGGCACCAGCATCATCACGATTTCGGGCGGGGAGCCGCTGCTGCATCCGGAACTGGACGCGATCATCGCGCGCATCCGGCACCACGGAAAGATGGCGGGGATGATCACGAACGGCTATCTGCTGATGCCGGAGCGGATCCAGCGGCTGAATAACGCCGGGCTCGACCACATGCAGATCTCCATCGACAACGTGAACCCGGACGAGGTGTCGAAGAAGAGCCTGAAGGTTCTGGACAAGAAGCTGGAATTTTTGTCGGAATACGCGGATTTCCACGTGAATATCAATTCCGTGGTGGGCGGCGGCATCAAGAATCCGCAGGACGCGCTGACGATTGGGCGGCGGGCGCTGGGACTGGGCTTTACGTCGACGATTGGGATCATCCACGACGGAAGCGGGCAGCTGAAGCCGCTGGGCGCGGAAGAGCGCTCGGTGTGGAACGAGATGCGTTCGTGGAAGAAGAAGAATTATTCGCGCTTCAACCACTTCCAGGAAAAGATTGCGAACGGCGAGCCGAACGAGTGGCGCTGCCGGGCGGGGTCGCGGTATTTGTACATCTGCGAGAACGGGCTGGTGCATTACTGTTCGCAGCAGCGCGGCTATCCGGGCGTGCCGCTGGCGGAGTACACAAAGGCTGATCTGGAGCGCGAGTTTGTGAGCGAGAAGAGTTGCGCGCCGAACTGCACCGTGAGCTGCGTGCACCAGATTTCGTTTATCGATTACTGGCGCGCGCCGCAGAAGCCGCCGACCTCGGCGGGCACGGCTGAGGGGCTGGTCAATATCCGGCTCTAAACGGAATCAGGGGCGAGACCGATCGCCTGAAGAAACTGCCGCGTCGTGAGGACCTGAATTCCTTCGTGTGATCTGAGTCGCAAAAGATGTCGATCGCCGCTCACGATCACACTGGCCCTGCCTGCGACCGCACACTCGAGAATTCGATTGTCGTCGGGGTCGTCGTGGATGATCTGGAGCGTGATCTCTGGCTCGACCCGGTCAGCCACGCTTAACAGACGGGACTGGATGGCCTCAGCGTCCGTTGCTCTGACCGCGAATTTCCCGCGCAGTTTTTCGTCGAGCTCATCCAGCAGCGGGGTCGAAACGACCAGGGTGAATGCACCAGCCAGGCCCAGATCCAGAAACATCGCAGGCAATCCCCTAAACATGAGAGCGGAGATGTAAACGTTGGTATCCGCAACGACCCGGATCACGAAGCCTTCGGTCGTTCCTGCCGGAATTCATCCGAGAGCCGCTCCACATCCGCTTCATTCGTAATGCCCAGCGCTCTGCCAGACTCGCGGGTTCGGCGCAGCAGCGCCTCCCAGCCCGGATCCGCTGATGCGGCCCCGGCGATGTAGTGGCGCAGCGCCTCCCGAAACAGCTCACTCATGGTGCGGTGCTCGCTGCGGGCGCGCTCCTGCGCTTTGGCGAGCAATTCGGGGGGCAGCGTGATGGAGACGGTTTTAGCGGTCCGCATGGGAAAATCTTACCAGACAATATCCGACAAGATTTCGCATGGGATAGCACGCTGATGGGAATCTGTTTCACAAAAGCCTCTTCGCCGGAAACTCCGGGGCGGTGAGCGGATCATTTCTGCGGAGTTCGGGCTTTCCCGGGCGACCAAATTCCCCCTACCCTGCTTCCAAGCCCCTGTGTCGCAGCAGGATCAACCTCTCCCGGTAACTTCCTCCCTCGAGCCTGACTGGGCCGTGGACGCGCGCTCCTGCTATCGGGACGTGATGCAGGCGATGCATGCGGCGCATATTCCCTGCGCGGTGGGCGGGGCGTTTGCGCTGCATAAGCACACGGGCATTTGGCGGACGACCAAGGACCTGGACCTGGTGCTGGAGGCCGATGCGGTGCCGGCGGCGCTGCAGGAGTTGCGCAAAGCGGGATTTGCAACGTCGATTCACGACCCGGTGTGGCTGGCGAAGGCGACGCGCGGCGACTACTTTGTCGACCTGATCACAGGCATGGGCAACGCCGCGCTGCTGGTGGACGCGGAGTGGATCAGGCGCTCGATTCCTGAGCAGGTCCTCGGGGTGCCGTGCCGCGTGCTGGCGGCCGAGGAGATGATTGCGTCAAAAGTTTTTGTGACACGCAGGGAGCGCTTTGACGGGTCGGATGTCGCGCACCTGGTGCGGGCGCGCGGCAGAACCCTGAACTGGACGCGGCTGCTGGAACTGCTCGACGGCCACTGGGAAATGCTGTACTGGTCGCTGGTGCTGTTTGCCTATATCTATCCGGCAGAGACAGACCGTGTGCCGGAGCGGATTTGGCGGGAGCTGACCGAGCGCTTCGCGGAGCAGGTGACCCACCCGAGCAAGAGCGCGCCGTTTCGCGGATCGCTGGTGGACCCGCTGATGTTTGCGATCGACGTGCAGGAGTGGGGTGAGCGCGATTTGTACCGCGAACTGTGCGACCAGCACCCGAGCCCGCTCAAGGGCGACGACGAGGGCGGGAGCGAAGAGCAGAGCGCGAGCGAAGAGGAGAGCGCGGCATGAGGCTCGCGGCGGTCGCCGATATTCATCTGCGCGCCGAGGATCACGAGGAAAATGTTCGCCGTTTCTCCGTGGTGAACGAGCTGGCGGATGCGCTGGTGGTGGCGGGCGACTTTACGAATCACGGAACCCCGGATGAGATGCGGACCTGCCTCGCGGTGCTGGAGCATGTGCACATCCCGGTGATCGCTGTACTGGGCAATCACGACCACGAAAATGGGCACCAGGACGAGCTGGCGGGCATGCTGCGGCTCGCGGGCGTGCATCTGCTGGATGGAAATTGTTTTGAAGTGGGCGAAATGGGATTCGCCGGGACCAAGGGATTTGCTGGCGGGTTTGCGCCCTACGAGCTGATGCCTTTCGGCGAAGGCGGCATCAAGACGTTTGTGGAGATTGCGGAGCGCGAAGCGGTGAAGCTGGATTACGGATTAGCGCAACTGAAGACTCCGTTGAAGATTGCGGTGACGCATTACGCGCCGATCAAAGAGACGGTGGTCGGGGAGCCGGAACCGATTTTTCCGTTCCTGGGCAGCTCACGGCTGGAGCGGGCGCTCGAACGCCACAAGCCGGCGCTGGCGCTGCATGGGCACGCGCATCACGGAACGTTTTCCGCCGAGGCGCGATGCGGCGTGCGCGTGTGCAATGTGGCGTTGTCGATTCTGCGGAAGCGCGGGGAAGAGCATCCGTTCGCGATTTTCACGTTCTGAGCCGGTGAACGGCCTGCGCGTATCATCGCGGGCATGAGTTCCTGGCTAAGGAAGATGGCTCGGAAGCGGCGCAGTGCCGTTGCGGTTCTGGTCTTTTGTGCATCGTGTAGCGGCAACCTGTTCGCGCAGCAGGACTGGAGCATCACGGTGCAGGGCACTGTGGTCGACACACTCACCGGGAAGCCGATTGCCGGAGCGATTGTGGACCTGAATCGCGACCCGCCTTCGCGACGATCGTCCTCGCTGCCGGATGAGGGCGGCGGTGGCCAGGAAAAGGTCGCGGACGCCAGCGGCCGCTTTTCGTTCACCTTTACCCCCAACAGCCGGCCGATGTTCAACGTCAGTAAGCCGGGGTACATCTCCAGCACCGCTGACCTGCTGGATTTCTCCACTTATTTTGTAGAGCCGATGCCGGGCATGGGAGACCTGCAGTTCTATCTCACGCCGGAGGCGGAGATTTCCGGACGCGTTCTTTCGGACACGGGCCAGCCGATAAAACAGGTTCCGCTGCAGTTGTACCGCGAGGTCATCCGGGATGGTCGGGCTGCCTGGGAGCGCGCGCAATTTGGGAAAATCCAATGGACCGCGGCGGATGGTTCTTACCACTACACCGGCTTGCACCCTGGCGCCTATGTCTTGATCAGCGAATGGATGCTGGAAGGCGATCCCGGGTCGACGCCGGGGTCGGGTTGCGGAGGCGCCGACTTTGTGACCCACGCTGCGTATCCTCCGTCGGCCACGCCTGGGGTCCTGGATTTTTCCAAAGCGCAGCCCATTGTGCTGCAGCAGGGCCAGCACGTCGTATCGGATTTGAAGGTACGGCGCGAGCCGCTGCATCCGGTCACGTGGGGCAACTCACAGGAATCGGCACTGGCCGATTTGATCGATCGGAATGGGCGCGTCATCACGATTCCCGATCCCGGGGATGACAGCTGCGGGGAAAACCTTCCCAGCCACTTCGACCAGGCGACCCGCACGGCGAGCACGGATTTGCCGGATGGGAACTACATGATGGCGATTCAGCCGGTGAACAACCAGGAAGGTCAGGCGAAGCCTGCGCTGCTGGGCACCTATTTCCGGTTTGCTGTGAATGGTGCGCCGGCCAGCGTTCCCAGTGTGCCGATCAATCAGTTGCCCACCCCGGCGACGCGGATCAACGTGCATCTGGACCTCACCGCTCCCAACCTGTGCAGCGGCATGTCGAGCATCCATACCGGGACGCGGCCGCCGGGATCGCAGCCGAGGTCGCAGTCGCTGTGGCTGACGCGCGACGATCCATTGCCGGGTGTGGCTGCGCAGATCCCGTTTCCCGAAAAGAAGATTGATGACGGAAGGGCGTTTGACTACCTGGTGGCGGGAAGTTACTGGGTGCATGCGGGCCAATCGGGAATGCCTGGAGATCCGGCCAACACGTACATTGCTTCGATTACCGCGGGAGGCGAGGACATGGCGCAGAAGCCTCTCGTCGTCGGTCTGAATGGAACCGCACCGCCGCTCGAAGTCACGCTGCGCGACGACTGCGGGATCCTGCAACTGCACGATCCGCAGGCCGGCCCCAATCCGAATCCGGTGGGTGTCGTTACGTCTTTTTATGGGCTGCTGGTCCCCCAGTTTGCGGGATTCATGAACGTCCATTCCTTCGCCTTTCAGTTACCCGGCCCCGAGGAGATCGCTGTGGGGAATCTCGCACCCGGCCACTACAAGCTGTATTTGAGCTGGCGGGAGCAGGGGGTTGCGTTCAGAGAATCCGGGACCGTGCCTCCGGGACTCGGCCCTGGGCAGGACATTTGGCTCACGCCGGGGAAGGCGGTTGACGTGAAGATCGTTCCGCCGCCGGCCTCGCAGAAGTCGCAGTTCATCCTGCCGGTACGCTGAGAATTGGATTTCCATCACGGAGGCTGATGCAATGCCGATATCCGCTCTCCGGTTGGGGTCGTCGCATGGCGCGGAGATTGGATGCGCTTGCCATCCGCCCTTCGGCGCATCCAAGATGTTGTCTGAGAGGTCCTTATGTTCCGCCGGATACCCTGGTTGCTGGCTCTGCTGCTTGCTGTCGGATGCGTTGCGCGCCTGTATGCGCAGGACCGAAACGATCCTCTGACCGAGGATGAAGTAAACCAGATTCGCGACAGCAAGATTCATCCGGACGAGCGCATCCGGCTCTACATCAAGTTCATTGGCGAGCGGCTGGACGCGGTGCGGCAGCTCACAGCGGATCGCCACGCGCCCGATAGCAAGGCGCAGATCCGCGACAAGCTGGAGGAGTTCACGAACCTGTGCGATGAGCTCCAGGACAACATGGAAACCTACGACGAGGCGCACGCCGACATTCGCAAGTCGCTGAAGGATCTGGTAGCGGCCACCAACCGGTGGCCGGATACGCTGCATGCGGTGCCGCCTGATCCGTCTTACGAATTTTCGGAAAAGACGGCGCTGGACGCGGCACAGAGCGCTGCTGATGAGGCCAAACAGATGGCTACCGAGCAGGACGTTTATTTCGACGTGCACAAGAAAGAGCGGCACGGCAACGGGACGGGGCCGGATTAGAAGCTGTCTCTGAAACCTGGTGCATGCGCCTGATCGCCCGGGCTTGAGCGCCAGGGCCGTGAGTTCAGGTTTCCCCTGCACAAGGGCGGTTACCCCATCTCACCTTTGTGTGCCCCAAAGTAACCCAATCGAGGCATTCCACCTCCGCTGCTCTCCTGTCACTCTGTTCATGGGCTCACAATTCCGGCTGGCGCGCCGACGCGAAGAGTCTCCACTCTCCACCACGCGCCCCCCGCGAACCCTTCAACAGGAGATTGGCTATGAGCAGCGTGACCATGGACATCGGGGCCACTTTTGAAAAGAAGATCGACTTTGCGTCTTCCTCTCCAACCGTGCGGGAATTGATGGCAGCCGAGGCCGAGCGCTGGCGCCAGATGGAGCAGGAAGCGCCAGCCAAAAAATCGCTGGCCGACCGCCTGGGAATCTCGGCTCTCTTCGGACGCCGCTAACGGCGCCTGCACACCGCCCAATCAGGCGGAACCGACGAACAATTCCTGAACAAGCCGGTGAAGCACCACAAGCGCTCAGCGTCCTGCGCAGCCCCCGTTTTGGGAGTGCTGGCGGCTGCCCTTACACTGAGAGCAGATGATCTTCCAAACCAACGATCTTCGTATCCGGTCGACGAAAGTCGTCCTGCCCCCGGTATTTCTGGAAGAAGAGCTGCCCCTGACGGAGGCGGCGTCGGCCACGGTATTCCATGCGCGCCAGGAGATTGTCGACATCCTGCATCAGCGCGACCCGCGCCTGCTGGTGGTGGCGGGGCCATGTTCCATTCACGATCCGGCGGCTGCACGCGACTACGCGCGGCTGCTGAAGAAGGCGATTGCGGAGTTTTCCGCCGATTTGCGCATCGTGATGCGCGTTTATTTTGAAAAGCCGCGGACCACCCTGGGCTGGAAGGGCCTGATCAACGATCCGTTTCTCGACGAGTCGTTTCGCATCAACGACGGCCTGCGGCTGGCGCGGCGGCTGTTGCTGGATTTGGCGGAGATGGGCGTCCCGGCGGGCACCGAATTTCTGGACATGATTTCGCCTCAGTATGTGGCCGAGCTGGTGAGCTGGGGCGCCATTGGGGCGCGGACGACGGAGAGCCAGGGGCATCGCCAGCTGGCGTCGGGATTGTCGTGTCCGGTGGGCTTCAAGAACGGAACCTCGGGCAATGTCCAGATTGCGATTGAGGCGATCTTGTCGGCGGGGCACCCGCATACGTTTCTGGGCCACTCGGCTTACGGGCAGTCGGCGATTCTGTTTACGTCCGGGAACGCCGATTGCCACATCATTCTGCGGGGCGGGCGGCAGACGGTGAATTACGACGCGGCCAGCGTTGCCGAAACCAGCCGGTTGCTCGAAAAGGCAGGCTTGCCGGCGCGGGTGATGATCGACTGCAGCCATGCCAATTGCGGAAAAGACCACACGCGGCAGCCGGCGGTGTGCCGCGACGTCGCCGCGCAGATTGCCGCCGGCGACCGGCGGATTGTTGGCCTGATGCTCGAGAGCAATCTCGTAGCCGGTGCGCAAAAACATGTTCCGGGCCGCGAGCTGGTATACGGGCAGAGCATCACGGATGCCTGCATTGGCTGGGACGAAACCTACACGCTGCTGGGCGAGCTGGCGACTGCGGTCCGGACGCGCCGAGCGCATACGACTACGGGCACGGCGGCAACTCAGCCAGCGGCAGCGACGGCGGAACGCGGTTAGGGGGCACGGGCTTGTCACGATTCGCAGAACCCATGGCGCGGCTGATTGACGAGCTGCGCAAGCTGCCGGGCATCGGGACCAAGTCGGCGCAGCGGCTGGCGTTTTATATTCTGCGGTCCGACGATCAGGACGCGGAGGCGCTGGCGGCGGCGATTCGCGATGTGAAAGAGTGCCTGCGCCTGTGCTCCATCTGCAACAACATCACCGACGTTGACCCATGCCTTTACTGCTCGAGCCCTACGCGCAACCAGCGGCTGGTTTGCGTGGTGGAAGAGCCCACCAACATTGCGACCATTGAGAAGACGCGTTCGTGGAACGGCGTCTTTCATGTGCTGCATGGGACGCTCTCACCGCTGCATGGAGTGGGGCCGGAGCATTTGCGAACGGGGAACCTAATTGCTCGCGCAGAACGTGGCGATGTGGACGAAGTGATTCTGGCGACATCGCCCACGGTGGAAGGCGAAGCGACGGCAAGCTGGCTGGCTGATTTGCTGCGCGCGACCAACGTGCGGATTACGCGGATCGCGACAGGCGTGCCGGCGGGCAGCGATATTGAGTACGCCGACGAAGTCACGATGACCCGCGCGCTTGAAGGCCGTCACGTCGTTTAGCTACGCCGGAACGGCTTCGATTTTCTCCCGCAATTGTTCCAGATCCCTGCGGATGGCGCGCTTCATGCCCAGAAACACAGGCGCCAGAATGAGATAACGGCGGCGCAGGGTAAATGCGGCGGCGCAGAAGACCGTAGAACCCTCCGGCGCCGGTTCTACGCGAAAGCGCCATTCCGCGGATCGAAAGAAACGGGCATTCCCCGTGGTACTGGTGAGCTGCACGGTGCATCCAGTGGCGGGATCGGCTTTTGTGGTGCGGTAGGACATTTTGCCCCACTCGCCGGAGGTATCGCTGCTACGCGGGTGGGCCAGGGTATCGAACTCAAGCCCTACGCCGGATGCGGTCGGCGTCGTGACCTCAGTGCGGGCAACGCCTCGATCCCACGAAGCCACATTCTCGACGCGTCCGAGATAGGCCCACACGACATCCGGCGGCCGGTGCACCACGACGCTGGCTTCGAGCAACAGGCAGTTGCCTCCGATGCGTGGTTAGACAGTTTTGAGAGTTTTGGGCGAGCGCTTCTTCTTCGCCAGCTCTGTCTTCTTCAGGTCAAGCAGAGCCGCGTGGACGGCGGTGTTGCGCCACGCTGTATGGAGGGCCTCGTGAGCTTTCGCCGGAGTCGCGGCCTTCAGCCGCACATTGGTGCAGCCCTTCACGCCCCATGCGCCTTTCACCGGAACGAAGATTTTGGGATCGGCAGCGACCATGGCCTGCTGCTGCGCAGGGTAAAGCTTGACCATGGCCCAATCTGCGTCGGGATAGCCGAGCGTGGCGAAGACCTTGCCGGCCACCCGGAAGTCCGGATGATTTTGGTGCGCGTGCTCCTTCGCATCGGGGAGGCTCAGCGCGATCTTGCGAAATTCGGCGATCGTCATGCCGTTGATGGCTCCGCGAGGATCGCCTGAACGTGCAGGGCGATCTCGTTCTATACCGCGCAGAAAAGACAAGGCTGCAGCGATCCGTCGGGGACGGGGTTTGCGAGCGGGCCACTCAACCTTCTGCGGGACCCAACCATTTTGGGGCCTGGGGGGACGTTTTGTGCGCAAAAAAATTACGCGGCCGCAAACGGCCGCGTAATGATCCGGATACCCGGTTGAGCTAGTTTCTGGTGGGCGCGATGTTCATGGGCTGGGTTAGGGCGAAAACCAGGGTGGTGCCTTCCGGCAACTGGAGCGCCTGGGGGCTCTGCAGCAGCATATGGGTGGTGACGGCCCCGGCGCCGACCAGCGTACCCACACCCGCGCCCACCGGGCCGGCCACGACACCGCCGACAACAGCGCCCGCCCCGGCGCCAGCGCCGTATTCTATGGCGTCCTTCCTGAAGTGTGTGGTGGTTTCAATGCCGCCTTCGTCGTCCGCGCGGGCGCCGTCGGCATTGGTTTCCGCGACTACCGCGTAGAGGTGATACGCGGTGCCATCGGGCAGGATGATCGCCTCGGGACGCAGCCTCATCCCCGCGTGCGGTCCAACGTGATGTCCCTGGGAGACCCAGGTGACCCGGCCGCGCATCTCCGATCCGATGGGGATGATGAGATTCGCGCCGTTGTAAACGTTGCGCGTGACCACGGCCTTGAACGGCGTACCGGTCTGCGTTTCGCTGCTGGAGAGCGGCTGCCCGAGGCGCACGCTGATGTTGGTGCCCTCCGGCAAATCGTTTGGATTGTAGGGAACGTAGGAGACGATGCCGTCGTCCGAGTCCGGTTGACGGGTCTGGAGGGACGCCGCGCTGGCTGGCGGGGCCACGGAGGTCACAATGCCGTCGTCGGTGTTGTCGACTTGTCCGGCAAACTCAGCACCAGCGGCGCTGCCAACCGGGACCTCGCTGGGGGGAGGCAGCGGCGCAGCAGAAACGGGAGCCACGGCAACGGGAGGAGGCGCGACGGGCGCGACGGGAATGGCTGCGCTGGGCTTGGGCTTCGGGGCCGGCGCCGGTACCGACACGTCTTCGTCGGCCTGAATGCTGGAGTCGGGAGGCGGCTGCGAGACGCCGGTCGTCTGATCCTGACTGGTGGTCTGATCCGGGGCAGTCTGGGCGGGCTGCTGCGGCGCCGATTGCGCCACCAGGGCCGGGGTCGCCAGAGCGCCGGATAACGCTACAAGCATGAGAATACGAAAGTTTGGCTGCATTGCTTTACTCCCCTAACGCGAACAACATGACCTGAAGGAAACTGCCCGGGAGACACAGACCCAGGCAGAGTGAACCCGCCCCGGCCGCGAGAGTCGCGGAGGAAATGGGGGGAGGGCCCAATATTTCGAGAGTAGCCCGTCTTGGGGGCATTGGCGAGGGCGAGGGAACGGTCGCGCACCAAAGTGGATACGGGGCGTGCGGCCCGCGAGCCCCGCCAACGGGTCAGTACCGAAGGCATGGCGGATCGGCCGCAATTTTCTCAAGGCGCCGGCTTCCCGGGATAGGGGGCAGTAGAATTCGTGTTGCAAGCCACACATGAGAAAAAGCATAAGGAGCAACTGGATCGACGTGGCGGCCCTGCTGCTGGCCAGTGGATCCGCAGTCCTGGCCGCCGGGTGCAGTTCTACGCTTGGCGGAGGGACGACCACGCCACCACCGCCGACCACGTATACCCTCACCGTGGCTTCGACGAATCCGGCCACGGGCGTAGCGATCACAGCGTCGCCCGCAGACGCAAACGGCACGGCCACCGGGACCACGGGTTTCACTCTCACGTATGACGCCGGATCGTCGGTAACGCTGACGGCTCCGGCGACGGCTGGCGGCAACAACTTTTCCGCGTGGACCGGCTGCACGACCACGAGCACCGTGACCTGCACGGTGACGATGAGCGGCAACACCACCCTCACCGCCGCCTATTCCGCGGCAAAGACCTACTACGTGAGCGGTACAGGGAGCGATTCGGCCGATGGGCTGACGCAGCAGACCGCGTTTCTGACCTTGCAGCATGCAGCCGATGTGACGCAGCCCGGCGATACGGTCTACGCGCTAAACGGGACCTACACGAATTCCTGTTCGAGTTGCGACGTGGTGGACATCAACACGGCGGGCACCGCGAATGCCTGGATCACCTTCGAGGCCTACCCGGGGCAGACGCCGGTGGTGTCGTTCAACGGGTGGGCTGGTTTCTTCGTGCACTACACGGCCGCGTATATCCAGATCAGCGGGTTCACAGTGGTGGGCAACAACTACAATGTGACGCTGGCGCAGGCGCAGCAGCAGTCCACAGCGAATCCCGATCCGGCGTTCAACGGCAACTGCATGGTTGCCGATGGCCGCGAGGGAACGGCGACGGAGAAGCCGCACCACCTGAAATTCCTGAACAACACGATCTACGCGTGCGGTGGCGGGGGGATTGGGACGGCACAGGCGGATTACATCACCATTGCCGGCAACACGATCTACGATTCCGCCTGGTACACGATTTACGACGGCAGCGCGATCTCGACCTATCAGGACTGGAACTCCGACAACACGACGGGCTACAAGATTTTCATCACCGGCAATCGCCTGTTTGGGAATCAGAACCTGATTCCGGATCTGGATTCGGGCACGATCACGGATGGCGAAGGGATCATCGTCGACACCAACCAGAACTCAAGCTTTGACCCGACGATTGGAATTCCGGCGTACACCGGACGGACGCTGATCGACAATAACGTGGTCTACGGCAACGGCAGCGCGGCGATTGAGGCGTTTGCGAGCGCTCACGTCGATATCGTGAACAATTCCAGCTACCACGATGTGCTGAATCCGAACCTGAACGGGCGTGGGGAGATGAATGTGAACGACACGTCCGACGTGAACGTGATCAACAACATCTTTTACACAAGCGCGGGCCAGAATCCGGCCGTAGTCTGCTGCAACGCGAGCCAGGTCCTGCTGGACTACAACATCTACTACGGCGGAACAAATGGAGCAGGGACCACGTCAGGCCCGCACGATCTGGTGGCGAATCCGCTGTACGTGGATCCGGCGGATGCGAACCGGATGAATGTGCTGCTGACGGTGTCGCCGGGCAGCCCGGCGCTGGGCACCGGGACTTCGTATTTAGCGCCTACGACGGATTTTCTCGGGAATCCCCGGCCCGGGCCGAATGGATACGATCGCGGCGCGTACCAGCAACAATAGATTTGAAACTTTGGATCGTGTCGGAGCGCGAGACAAATTCTGCAGGGCGCGATGAAAACGCGTGACGGCGGTCACGTATTTGGCAAGCGCTGGGCTGTTAAAATCGCGTGTGGACCTACTCTTGAAAACGAACGCAGGATAGACAGAAGCAGGAAGCCTTCGATGACCTTTCTTGAGACGATTGGCGCGGCTACGGGCGAGGCAATTCGCGTCGACCGGCGTCCCCGGCTCAAAGACCGACTACAGCACCACATATCAAGGAGCACTATGACGGAAATTGCAGCAATTCGTGCGCGTGAAATTCTTGATTCCCGCGGGAATCCTACAGTTGAGGCCGATGTGGTCCTGGCCGGCGGAGCCATCGGACGAGCGGCGGTGCCGAGTGGCGCATCAACCGGCGAACATGAGGCCGTGGAACTCCGCGACGGCGACAAGAGCCACTACCTGGGCAAAGGCGTGCTCAAAGCTGTCGAGAACATTGAGAGCATTCTGGGTCCGGAACTGACGGGGATGGACGCCATGAACCAGCGCCTGCTGGATGCGACCATGATCTCGCTGGACGGCACAGAGAATAAAGGTCGCCTGGGCGCGAACGCAATCCTCGCTGTGTCGATGGCCGCCGCGCGCGCTTCGGCGAATGCGCTGCAGATTCCGCTCTACCGGTATCTGGGCGGAGTGAATGCGTCGGTGCTGCCCACGCCGATGATGAACATCCTGAACGGCGGCGCGCACGCGGACAACAACGTGGACTTTCAGGAGTTCATGGTGATGCCGGTGGGCGCGGAGAGTTTTTCCGACGCGCTGCGCTGGGGCGCGGAAGTGTTTCACACGCTGAAGGGCGTGCTGAAGAAAAAGGGTTACAACACCGCGGTGGGCGACGAAGGTGGATTTGCGCCGTCGCTGAAATCGAATGTGGAAGCCATCGAAGTGATCCTGCAGGCGATCGAGCTGGCCGGCTACAAAGCGGGCACAGACGTAGCCATCGCGCTCGATCCGGCGTCCAGCGAATTCTTCGACACCGAAAAACAGAAGTACGTCTTCAAGAAGTCCGACAAGAGCGAGAAGAGCAGCGAAGAGATGGTCGCGTTCTATGCAGACTGGGCGCGGCAGTATCCGATTATCTCGCTCGAAGACGGCCTTGCGGAAAACGACTGGGCGGGCTGGAAAGTTCTGACAAAGGAGCTGGGAACGAAGATCCAGCTGGTCGGCGACGATATTTTTGTCACGAATTCCGAGCTGCTGCAGAAGGGCATCGAGGAAGGCGTCGGCAACTCCATTCTGATCAAGCTGAACCAGATTGGCACGGTCAGCGAAACGCTGGAATGCATCGAGCTGGGGCGGCGCTATGGCTACACGTCGGTGATTTCGCATCGCAGCGGCGAGACGGAAGACACGTTCATTGCCGATCTGGCGGTAGCGACCGGCGCAGGCCAGATCAAGACGGGGTCTGCGTCGCGGACGGACCGCATTGCGAAATACAACCAGCTGCTGCGGATTGAAGAAGAGCTGGGACAGGCGTCGGAATTTCTTGGCCTGGAATCGGTAAATTTCGGCGGGTAATCGGCTCCGTCCGGTGCGCCCTCAATTTTGAAGGCGCATCGGAGGGCGGAATCGAATTCGTGTCTCCACGTCGAGACGTTACGGTCGTCAGGAGGCCTTATGCGTCAATCGGCGTGGTTGGTTTTCTTTCTTCTGTTAGGGATTACAGTTTCGGCAAAGAGCGCGACGGTGAAGCCGGCGCCTGCGACGGCGACGGCTGCGACGCCCGCAACAGCAAGCACCGTGCAGGCTCCGGCGCATCCGGTAACGGTGGAGCAGGTGCAGCAGATTTTGGCGCTGACCAGCGTAGGCAACATGAAGCAGCAAATGCTGGATGGCATGCTGCCCTTCGTCCAGCAGATGCTGCCGTACATGCCGGATAACGTCGTCGACGACTTCCGGCACAGCCTGGAGATGGCGGATTTCGATGCGGCGCTGGTGCACACCTTCCAGGCGCATTTGTCGACGGAAGATGCGACGCAGATTATTGCGTTCTACAAGACGCCGGCGGGACGAAGGATGATTGGCGTGATGCCGTTGATTGAGACGGAAGGGCAGCAGGCCGGCGCCGAACTCGGGCAGCAGGTGATGCTGCAGGTGATTGAGCGGCACCAGACAGAGCTGGACGCGGCGAAGAAGAAGTACCAGCAGGAGCATACGGTCGGCTCGCCGCAGAGCTAAGCGGAGACCGCGCCAGTGGTTGCAGGAAGCACTTTATTTTTTAACGGGAGGCTGTTGTGTCCGTACCGAAAAAGCCAATCGTATTGACCATCCTGGATGGGTGGGGATATCGCGCGCAGACCGAAAATAACGCGATCGCGCTGGCGCGCAAACCGGTGTATGACAAGCTGCTGCGCGAGTATCCGAACACGCTCCTACATGCCTCGGATCATTTTGTCGGACTGCCCGACGGGCAGATGGGCAACAGCGAAGTGGGCCATCTGAATATCGGCGCGGGCCGCGTGGTGCGCATGGATATAACGCGCATCGATGCGCTGATTGCGGGTGGAGAATTTTTCTCGCATCCCACCATTCTGGAAGCGATGCAGAAGGCGCGCAAAACGCAGCTGCATCTCTTCGGCCTGCTGTCCGACGGCGGCGTGCATTCGCATCAGGAGCATTTGTACGCGCTGTTGAAGACGGCGAAACTGCAGGGCGTGGAGAAGGTTTTCGTCCACGCATTTATGGATGGGCGCGACACGCTGCCCACCAGCGGCGCGGCCTATCTGGCGGCGCTCGAACAGAAGTTGCGGGAATTTGGCGGCAAGCTGGCCAGCGTTTCCGGGCGCTATTACGCGATGGACCGCGACCGCCGCTGGGAGCGCGAGAAGAAAGCCTTCGATGCGATGGTGAAGGGCGTAGCCGAGGGCGGCGCTTACGCCGATCCCGTAGCGCGCATGAAGGAGTGCTACAACAACGGGATCACCGACGAATTCACCATGCCGTTTGTGGTGACCGATGAGCATGGGCGTCCGAATGGCGTGATTCGCGACGACGATGTGTGCATCAATTTCAACTACCGCGCGGACCGTGCGCGGCAGATTACGCGCGTGCTGGCGCGAAACAGCGGGTTCACGAAGGAAGCCGGCCGCGAGCTGCCGTCGTGGGAAGAGCTGGACGCGACCATTCCGCGCGGCGAGGTTCCCAGCGGCTTGCACTACGTCTGCATGACCCAGTACGACAAAAACTTCACGCTGCCGATGATCATTTTGCCGGAGTCGATGGAAAACCTGCTGGCGAACCTGATGGCGCAGGCGAATCTGCGGAATCTGCGCGTGGCGGAGACGGAGAAGTACGCGCACGTGACGTATTTCTTCAACGGCGGGATTGAGAAGCCGTTTCCCGGCGAGGATCGCATTCTGGTGCCATCGCAAAAAGTGGCGACCTACGATCTGGCTCCGGAAATGTCCGCGGAAGGCATTGCGGACATCGTGATCAAAGCGGTGAACGACCGGGCTTTCGACGTGGTGGTGGTGAACTTCGCGAACGCGGACATGGTGGGCCACTCCGGCCAGTTGGAGCCGACGATTCGCGCGGTGGAGACCGTCGACACATGCCTGGGCAGAATCTATCAGGCGATGAAGCAACGCGGCGGCGGAGCCTGGCTGATTACCGCCGATCACGGCAACGCGGAGATGATGGTGGATCCGGGAACGGGCGGACCGCACACCGCGCACACCACGAATCCGGTGCCATTTATCTACGTGGCTGAGGACGCGGATCAGTTCACGCTGCGGCCGGGTGGGTCGCTGCGCGATATTTCGCCGACCATGCTGGAGCTGCTCGGTGTTGGGCAGCCAACGCAGATGACGGGCGGGGATTTGCGCGTTCCCAAGGGCGCGTAGAGAGTCAGGCTGTTGTGTGGTGATCGGCCCAGGCGCGGCGGAGCATTGCAGCAGCAACGGCGGCAGGAACAACACGGGTCGACCGGCGCACTATTGCCCAGGCCGCAGCACTTGCCATGATTCCAATCATCCAGGGGCGAATCATCGAGGAGCCTCAACGTTGAGACGTGAACAACACAGTTCTCTCTGAAGGATGGCGCGGCCGCGACCTGGGATGTATGGAAGAGGAAGAACCGCGGCCTTCGTGAGAAGGCCGGGTTCTTCTTTAGATACGCGGAACGTCGGCGAGGCGATTCTTGTTCTGGAAGGGCACCATCCAGCCGGGATACTCCGGCGGCAACTCGCTGACTTCATCCAGTTTTTTCATTTCATCGGCGGTGAGTTGCAAATCGACAGCCGCCAGATTCTGCTGGAGCTGATCGATCCGCTTCGCCCCGATGATGACGGACGTGACGAACCTCTTGGCGAGGATCCACGCCAGAGCAACGGTGGCGACGCTGGCGTTGTGCGCTTCCGCGATGGGCCGCAAAACGTCGAGGATGCGCCACGTGCGTTCTTTGTCCACGATAGGAAAATCGAATGCGCTGCGGCGGGAATCTTCAGGCTTCTGATTTTCGCGCGTGTATTTGCCCGAGAGCAGGCCGCCGGCGAGCGGACTCCAGACCAGCAGGCCGACCTTCTGGTCCTCGAGCAGGGGAACGATTTCGCGCTCGAGATCGCGCCCGGCGATCGAGTAGTAGGCCTGCAGCGTGTCAAACTTCGCCAGATTCTTCAGCTCGGAGATGCCGAGCGCTTTCATGATCTGCCAGGCATGCCAGTTGGAGCAGCCGATGTAGCGGACTTTGCCCTGTTCGACGAGGGTGTTGAGGGCGCGCAGCGTTTCTTCAATCGGTGTGGTCAGATCGGCAGCGTGAATTTGATAGAGGTCGATGTAGTCGGTGTTGAGGCGCTTCAGGGATGCTTCGACGGCATTCATCAGGTGGCCGCGGGATGCGCCGATGTCGTTACGGCCCGGACCGGTGCGGCCATAAGCCTTGGTGGCGATCACCACGTCTTTGCGGGCGATGCCGAGGTTCGTGATGGCCTGGGCGAGGGTCTTTTCCGATTCGCCATTGGTGTAGACGTCCGCGGTATCGATGAAATTGATGCCGGCCTCGATGGATTGACGCACGAGATTGTCGGCAAGCTTTTGATCGACGCCCGCGATGGGCTTCCACATGCCTTCACCGCTGGCAAAGGTCATGGTGCCAAGACAAAGTTCAGAGACGAGCAGGCCGGTGGGTCCGAGGGTGTTGTATTTCATGATTTGAGATTGCCTCCTGGCGGGATGCTTCATGTTTTTAGATGAAGCGGAAGGACAGACGATTCTATGCCGTCGTGAGCGGGTACAATTTGGCTGGTCTGATTCGGCAGTTCTGGCTGAGCAGAACTGGTTTGGCAGTTCTGATGGGGAGGGGTGCGGATGCGGCGTCGTGATTTTGTAAAGGCCATGGTGGCAGCATCGATGAGTGCGAAATCGATGCTGGGGCAAAGCGCAGCGGGGACACAGTCGCAGACGGCTCCGCCCACGGCGAATCCGACACCGCCGCCGCCGCGGTTGCCGGGCGCAGCGCGGCCACCAGCGCCGGGACCCACGCCGTGGATGCGCGGCCTGCTGGAAGCGAAGCCGCTGCCGATTGGCTCCGTGCTGCCGGATTCGGTAGCGACCGCCGACACAAAATTCTTCAGCCGCGAACAAATGGCGACGCTGCGCCAACTCTGCGAAGTGATGATGCCGCCACTGAAGGGGTATCCCGGAGCGATGGATGCAGGCGCGCCGGAGTTTCTGGATTTCCTGATTTCAGTGTCGCCCCCGGAGCGCCAGCGGATGTATAAATCCGGACTCGACCGTCTGGATCGCGAGGCGCGGCAGAAATTCGGCGTCGCGTTTGCGTCAGTGAGCGGCGCGCAGGCCGATGCGCTGCTGAAGCCATGGGTGAAGGCGTGGATGACCGATCATCCGCCCAGCGAACCGTATGAGGCGTTCATCAACCTGGCGCACGCCGACATTCGCACCGCGACGATGAATTCGCAGGTGTGGGTAGAGACCGCAGAGGCTGCAGGGGAACGCGCGCCGGGCACGGGACTCTATTGGTATCCCGTGGAGCCCGATGTGGAAGAAAAATATTTGCCGCGGAGCTAGCGCGTACGTCGCGCACCAGCGCAAGGAGTGAGATGAGCGAGAAGGTCGATGTACTGATTATCGGTTCCGGGCATTCTGGGGGGATGGCGGCGAAGATCCTCACGGAGAAGGGCATCAGCTGCCTGATGCTGAATGCGGGCCCGATTGCCGAAGTCCACAAAGATACAGAAGTACGCCAAGCCTACACGCTGCCGTTTCGCGGATTCAAACAGCCGGGCCGGCTGCCACACGTCTTCCAGGCAAACGAGTTCGACGCGAACGCGTGGGTGGATGAGAAGGAAGTTCCCTACACCTACGATCAGGGCCAGCAGTACAACTGGGTGCGCGTGCGCTTGTTTGGCGGGCGCTCGCTGTTCTGGTCGCGGCAATCGTTTCGCTTGAGCGATTACGAGTTCAAGGCAAAGTCGCACGATGGCTACGGCGACGACTGGCCGATCAGCCTGGCGGATCTGGCTCCGTATTATTCGCGCGTGGAAGGAATTTTTCGCGTGCAGGGCGACGCGTACGGACTGCCGCAGTATCCTGACGGCAATTTTGTGCCGGATAATTCCCCCTGGTGCGACTGCATGCAGAGCATCCGCGCGCAGGGAGCGAAGCGCGGCATTCCGGTGTGCAAGACGCGTGCGTCGCTGGGTGTGGATGGCCTGGCCAGCAGCGTGAATCTGCTGCTGCCGGATGCTTTTGCGACGGGGAAGCTGCAGGCAATTCCCAATGTTGTGGTACGGGAGATGCGCGCGAATCCAGCGACCGGCCTGGTGGATGAGGTGCATTTTGTCGACCGGCTGTCGCGACGGGAAATGTCAGTGCGGGCGCGCGTAGTGGTGCTGGCCGCGGGAACGCTTGAGAGCACCAGACTGTTGCTCAATTCCGGACTGGCAAATTCAAGCGGCGTGCTCGGGCACTATCTGATCGATCAGATTTACGGTGCCGGCCTGGTCTGCTCATTCCAGGAAGCGCGGGATGGCAAGGCCACGCGCGCCATGATGGATGGCCAGGCGATTATGCCGCGCTTTCGCAACATCAAGGATAAGGCGAAGAATTTCATTCGCGGCTACGCGCTCAATCTTTACAGCGGAACGGGGCCGATGGATCCGAAACACTTTCCGCTCTACGGCAAAGAGCTGCAGGACAAGATGGACAGCTACAACGGCAGCGGCTTGTCGGTCGGAATCATGGGCGAGGTGCTGGCGCACTACGATCATCACGTGAGCATCGACAAAAATACGGTGGATGCGTGGAATATTCCGGCGCTGCACGTGAGCACGCGCTACACCGATAACGAATTCAACATGGCGCGCGATGCCGTGGATACCTGCAGCGAAGTGGCGGAAGCGGCGGGCTTTGAAGTGATCTCGAAGAACTACGATCCGAATCCGCCGGGCTACAGCATTCATGAGTTGGGCACGTGCCGCATGGGCGACAATCCGAAGACCAGCGTCCTGAACAAGTGGTGCCAGAGCCACGACCTCAAGAATTTGTTCGTCGTGGATGGCGGCAGCTTCGTCAGCGGCGGCTGGCAAAATCCGACGATGACGATTCTGTCGCTCGCGATGCGGGCGTCCGAGCATCTGGCCGAGCAGATGCGGCAGGGGAACGTCTAGCCGACGCTCCCCCTTTCAGCTACGCGGGCAGCTTCGGGTGCAGTTTTTCGAAGCCGGTTGCCTGTTGATACGCGCGCGCGAAGGCGCACAACTTCGCATCCTGATAATGTCCGCCTAAAAACGTAATGCTGACCGGTGTGCCGGGGCCGCCGATCTGGTCGTCTTCGCCGGTGTCGACCGCGGGCGGTGCGGGCGCGTCGTTGCCGCGCAATCCGTTGGGCACAATGATGGCGGGATGTCCGGTGAGGTTGGTGACGACCAGCTGATCGCTGTTGGTGGAGGTGACGATGATGTCGGCCTGGTCGAATAATTTCGACATGGCGCGAATGCCGAGCGCCCGAGCGCGATTGGCCTGGATGTATTCAACCGCGGGATAGAAACGCGAGACGCGAAAATCGTTGGGCCAGTCTTCGGGACCTTGCTCGGTGAGCAGCTTGTCGCGGCCGGTAACGGTAAGCTCATCAAATGCGGCCGCAGCCTCGGCGGTGAGCAGCGGCGTCATGGAGTCGAAGGGCAGATCGGGCAGAGCGAGAGGCACGAGATTCACGCCCATCGCGCGCAGCTTGTCGAGCGCGGCCAGATCGAATTTGCGATCGTACTCGCGGCGCGCGCGGTAGGCAGCCATCATCTGCTGACGATGTTCGCGGTGTTGCTTCTGCTCGGCGGTTTCCTGGGCGGGCGCGGGTTTTTCCGGCGGAGCCGGCTGGTCCGCATCGAAGCTGGCTTTGAGATAACCGATGCGCAGGGATTTCCAGTCGAGGTCGGCGTTCCAGTTGAAGGCCGCATCGCGCACGGATAAATCTTCGCCATCGGGGCCGTAGATGGCTTCCAGCACGGCGGCGCAATCTTCGACCGCGCGGCAGATGGGGCCAAGCTTGTCCATGGTCCAGCTCAGGGCCATGGCGCCGGTGCGGGGAACGAATCCAAAGGTGGGCCGCAGGCCGGTCACGCCGCAACGCGTCGACGGCGACGAGATGGAGCCGAGCGTTTCCGAGCCAACAGCGAAGGCAACGCAACCGGCCGACGTCGCCGATGCGGGGCCAGCGGACGAGCCGCTTGAGCCCTGCTTGGGATTCCAGGGATTGCGGGTGCGGCCTCCGAACCATTTGTCGCCCATGGCCAGCGCGCCCAGAGTGAGCTTGGCGATGAGGATGGCGCCGGCGGCATCGAGGCGCTTCACCACCGTCGCGTCGTCGTCGATCATCTGATGTTCGAAGCCGCCTGCGCCCCACGTCGTGGGATAGCCCTTGACGGCGAGCAAATCTTTCGCGCCCCACGGCAGGCCATGCAGCGGGCTGCGATGTTGGCCACGAGCGAGGTCGGCGTCGGCTTCGCGCGCCTGAGCGAGCGCGCGCTCCTCGGTGATCGTGATGCCGAAGTGCAGCAACGGATCGTAGCGCTTGAGGCGCGCGATATACATCTGGGTCAGGTTGGTAGCGGAAATTTTCTTCCGGCGGAGGAGATCGCTGAGCTCCATCGCCGAGGCGAAGGCCAGGTCTTCGAGATTGGCGGGAGCGGTAAGCGCGGCCGGAGCTTTGCTGTAGACGGGCTTCTCGCGCTGCGTGTTCACGGCCGCGCCCGGCGGCAGCGGATCGAAAACGAAGGCCGGAGCCACACTGTTGGGAATATGCAGCTTGCGGATCTCTGCGTACGCTTCGCGCTGCTGGTTGAGGCCCCCCAGCATGGCTGCCTTATCATCGGCGGGGATGGTGATGCCGGCGAGCGCGGCGGCCTCGTCGATCATTTCCGGAGTGATCTTCGGCAGCGCAGGAGCGGCGGCCTGACTCGGCGTCGGACTCTGAGCCTGCGCGGCGACGGCGTACAGCGCGCCGGGAAAAAGAGTGGAGGCGAGGCCGAAGCGGCCAGTAACAGCGAGGAACTCCCTGCGATCCAGAGCCATGGAGCCAAGGGTAATTGCAGGCGGGGTGTGGGAATCGGAAAATTTTTACAAAGTCACCCCTCGGGAAATTTTCACAGAAGCGGTTTTATCATTGGGAAATGGCATTTTCGATTCGAACTTGTATTGTTTGCGGTGAGGAATTTGAGCTGAAACCGGACAAGCCTGGTTTCGCGAACCGTTGTCCTTCGTGCAGTGAGCCGGAGGCTGATGCGCCGACCCCGAAAGTGGGGAGCGAGGGCGCGGCCTTCAAAAACGACAGCGAGGCCAATGCGGAACGGCGACGCGTGATGCGCGACATGCTCTACCGCAAGGAAAGCTAGACCGGGCGCTGCCGCACAGTGCGCCTTGCCCGCTGTGATTCTCTCCCGCGATGGTTTGTGCTCGTCGGCGCTCGCAGACGCAGTGCATCGCCTGGATAATTTTCGCTCCCCTTGACATTCGACAAGTGCGTTCGGCATTCTGTTGTCGGACGTCGAGGGGAAGATGCCGCCAACTTCTGATTTGCTGCAGGGCACGCTGGACATGCTGATTTTGAAAACGCTCGCGCCGGGCGCTGAGCACGGGTGGGCCATTGCCCAGCGCATCCAGCAGGTTTCGAACGACGTTCTGCAGATCGGGCAGGGGTCGCTCTATCCCGCGCTGCATCGGCTGGAATACAAGGGCTGGATTCGCGCGCAGTGGGGCGCGTCCGAAAACAATCGCCGCGCGCGGTTTTATTCGCTCACGGCGGCTGGGCGGAAACAATTGGAAGCTGAGTTGGCGAATTGGGATCGGCTGGCAGGCGCTGTGAATCTGGTGCTGCAACGCATTTAGCGGGAGAAGCCTATGTTGACCGAAGGTCTGAGCCGTCTCCGTTTTCTCTTCACCGGCAAGAGGCGCGTCGAGGTGGATGAAGAACTGGAGTTTCATCTGGAGCGCCAGATAGAAGCCAATGTGGCCGCCGGTATGCCGCCTGCGGAGGCGCGACGCCAGGCGGCGATCGCGTTCGGCAGCCGGGAGCGCGCACGCGAAGAATGCCGCGAAGAGCGTCCTGCGTGGATGCTCGAGAACCTGGCGCGCGATGTGCGGTACGGACTGCGCGGACTTTGGCGAAATCCTGGATTCACCGTCGTCGCCGTGCTCACGCTGGCGCTGGCCATCGGCGCGAATACCACCATCTTCAGTTTGTTAGATCAGGCGCTGATCCGCGCGCTGCCGGTGCAGGATCCGAACCAGCTGGTGGTGCTGAGCTTCGCGGGCGACACGTCGGGACACACGCACTCGGATGGCGGCAACACGCCCGGCCACCGGCATGAGTTCTCGTATCCCATGTACAAGGATCTTCGCGCCCAAAACAAAGTCTTCAGCGGGCTGATTGCAGCCGCTCCCGTATCGCTGGGCGTGACCTGGAATAACCAGGCAGAGAGCGTCGACGGGGAATTTGTGAGCGGCAATTATTTTGAGACGCTCGGCGTTCGGTCCGCCGTGGGCCGGCTCTTCATCGACAGCGATGAAACTGCCGAAGGCGCGAATCCGGTGGCCGTGTTGAGCTTCAATTACTGGAAGACGCATCTGGCGGAAGCGCCGGTGGTGGGAAAGACGCTGCTGATCAACGGCATGCCTTTCACGATTACGGGTGTGGCCGCGCCAGGCTTCCACAGCATGGTGTGGGGGCAGTTGCCCGCGGTGTATGTGCCGATCACCATGCAGCACGTTCTGATGCCGGAGTGGAGTTTTCTCAGCGACCACAGTTCTTACTGGCTGAATCTGGTAGGACGGCTGCGCCCCGGGATTACGCAGGCTGCTGCCACCGAGTCGATCAACAGATTGTTTATGCCGCTGCGCGCCACTGAGTTTACCTACCTGCACGATCAGAGCGAGAAGGCGCGCCAGGGATTCGTGACCAGGTCGCACATGAATCTGGATGCCGGCGCGCAGGGATTCAGCCCGTTCCGCGGGCAGGTGCGGCTGCCGCTCCTCATCATCATGGGCATGGTGGTGCTGGTGATCGGCATGGCCATTGTGAACGTGGCCAGCCTGTTGCTGGTGCGCGCGGCCACGCGGGTGCGCGAGTTTTCTGTGCGCTATGCTTTGGGCGCGTCGAATCGCCAGGTGCTGCGGCAACTGCTGGCGGAAGGATTGCTGCTGGGCGCGGCGGGAGCGGCGCTGGGACTGGCGCTGACGCCTGCTGCCCTGCACATCCTGATTCGCTGGATGTCGACGGGATCGGCCAACGAGATGCCTTTTTCCACGACGCTGGACTGGCGCGTGCTGGCCTTTACCATTGCGGCCACCATCGTCGCCAGCCTTCTCTTCAGTCTGGCGCCGGCGGCGCAGTTTTGGAATCCGCGGCTGGCTGAGGCGATGCAGCAGCGGTCGGGAACGGGCGCCGGCGGATCGCTGAAATTTCGGCGTACGTGCGTTGCGCTGCAGATCGGCTTCAGTTTGTTGCTGATCGTGGGCGCCGGATTATTCGTACGCACGATAGCGAATCTGCGCAACGTGGATCCGGGATTTGCGACGGATCATTTGCTGACGTTTGAGTTGAACCCAGCGCTGGCCGGTTATCCGTCGGCAGGAACGGCGCCGGTGGAGCAGCGAGCGCTCGATGCTCTGGCCGCGCTGCCAGGCGTACGCGGGGTAGGTGCGACCAACGATTCCGATTTAGAGGACGACGGGGTATCGGGCGGCGTGACAGTGGCAGGCTATACTCCGGCCCCGAACGAGGAATTCGACGTTGAGCTGCCGTGGATGAGCAATGGCTACCTGCAGACGCTGGGTATTCCGCTGATTGCCGGGCGCTATTTTAATGCCGGCGATACAGCGACATCGCAAAAGGTGGCCGTCGTGAATGCGAGCTTTGCGAAGCACTATTTCGGCAGTGCGGCCGCGGCGCTGGGGCACCATGTGAGCCGGCCGGACCGGCCGCTCACGGACGCGACGATTGTGGGCGTGGTACGCGACGTGAAGCACTCCAGCGTGCGCGATCCGGCGTCGCCGACGGATTACACTTTGTTCGCGCAGGCCGAACGGCCAACGGGGCTCACGTATTACCTCCGGACGTGGCAGCCACCCGATGCGGCGACGAGTAGCGTGCGCGCGGCCGTGGCGAATATCGATACAAAATTGATCGTCAGCGATATACGCACGATGACAGATGCGATCAACGACGACCTGATAACGGAACGAACGATTGCTGGGCTGGCCGCGTTGTTCGGCATGCTGGCGACGCTGCTGGCGGGCATTGGACTGTACGGTATTCTGGCCTACTCCACGTCGCAGCGCACGCGGGAGATCGGCATTCGCATGGCCCTCGGAGCGCGGCGCACGACGGTGGTGGGATTAATTGTGCGCGAAGTTCTGGTGCTGGCGGGTGCCGCCATTGCGATTACGATTCCGCTGGCACTGCTGGCGACGCGGGCGTTGCGCAGCCAGCTGTTTGGCGTGTCGAATGCCGATCCGGCGGTTTATGGCGCGGGCATCTTGGTGATCTGCCTGGTCGCGGTCATGGCGGGCATCATTCCTGCGCGACGCGCAGCGACAGTGGATCCGGCACGCGCATTGCGCAACGACTAGCGAATCAAAAGTCGACGTGAGCGCGGAGCGTGTGCACGGAAACGGGGCCGCGCGCCTGGTTATAGCCCGGATCGTTGATGTGCTGGAAGTCGTAGGACGCAAACAGACCGCGCCAGAGATGTGCAGTATAGAAACTCTCTGAGATTTTCTCGTGGCCGTACGTGAGTCCGCCATCGCCGAGGATGAAGCCGAGGCCGCCGAGCGCGAGATAGTTCTGATGCGCGGCGACGATGCCGTTCATGACGAACGCAATGCCGGCGCGATCGTTGTTGCGATGCCACGTCGTGCCAGGCAAAAACGCTCCCACTTCGACAGTGCGGTCGTCTTCGGTGTAGGCAAACGATTCGTTGCGGCCATCGCTCCAGCCGAGGCGGCCGAAGACGCCGACGCGCGGCGTAATTTCCTGTTCGAAATTCAGGCCAAAGCCGTATTTGTGGCGTCCCTGGCGGCGCGTGGCGATGATGTCCGGCGTGGCGCTTGCGCCGTGCAGGTAAGCGGCGATGGCCTCTTCGTAATTGCCCATGTTGGCGTGGTTGAGATAGCTGAGGAAGCGGATGGTCCCGGCGCGGTTCGCGATGCGTTTGCCGCGCGCCTCGAACTCAAGATTCTCGGAACGCGCGCGCGCGATATCGGCATCGAGAAACTGCCCGTTGGCAGTCTTCGGCATCATGAACTCGCCAAAGCGAACGGACCACCAGCGATCGGTGTATTCGAGCACAGCGCCGTCGCTGTAGCCGCGCGTGTCCGCGGCGTAGTCGTAGGCGCCATTCGTGTCCACCGTCCAGTTGACGAACTGGAGATGGCTATCGGCGCCCCACGTATTGACGTCGAAGAAGTCCACTACGCCCATTTTGCCGATGCGGAAATCCAGGCGGCGTGTGGGCAGGGAAGTGGCGTGGTGCAGAAAGTCGCGATCCGCTTCTTCGCGTTCGTGGGTGAGCGGAATAATTTGCCGCAACATGAAGCGCGCGATGTACGGGCCTTTCGACAGCGCGATGCCGTTGGCCAGGCGCACGGAGTCGATATTCGTGTAGCCGGCCAGTCCATTCGCGTTGCCGATACCGCTGCCCGTTGCGTCCTCAACATCGGCAAAGACCTCAGTGGTGTGGGTCAGGGCGTAGCCGGTGTAGAGCGTGAGCACGTGGGTTGTGGAACTCTGCGCCCAGTTAGTGAGACTATTCTTTCCGCTGTACTCCGCGTAGAACTTTTCATGCGCCTGCATGATGACGTTAGCCTGGCCGGAAATCCAGTAAGGCGCGGTCTGGCTATGCGGAAACATGGTGAGGATGGGGTCGGCGGCCTTCGCCGGCGCTTCCTGCGCGGGTGCAGGCGACGCCTGCGATGCAGCGACGCTGATGGTGGTGGGGCTGGAAGGTACAGCGATCAGAACGGGCAATGGTGCATCCGGCAGGGCTGAGAACGAATCGTGCGCGAGTGCTGGGGTCTGCGCAGCCGCGACCAGCGCGCCGAGAGCGACGCAGCAAATTGCTACCGTCACGCGCACAAAATACCTGCACTTGAGGATGACGTTCACAAATTCTCGTTTCAGGAAATGAGCAATCAAATTAGTCTACGGTGCTTGTATTGCAGTTCGAACAAAACGTGTGGCAGGGACGAGGCAACGGTGCCTGCTGCCCACACGCGATGAACGGAAGATTTCGACTTTCCCGATATATACCATACCCCGGTGGGATATAGTCAAGTAAAGAGATCATAAGCAAGGAGATGGCGATGGCAACGGAGCCAAGAGAGAAGCAAAAGCTGATTGCCAGGGTGCGGCGGATTCGCGGCCAGGTGGACGCGATTGAGCGCTCGCTGAGCGGCGATGAAAACTGCGCCGACGTGCTGATGCTGCTGGCGAATATTCGCGGCGGCATCAACAGCCTGATGGCTGAAGTGCTGGAAGATCACATCCGTCTGCACATGCTGTCGCCGGAAAAAGAGAAGACCGATGAGACGGAGCTGGCGGAAGATCTGATTGACTTGGTGCGGGCTTATTTGAAATGAGCGCGCGCAGCGCACCTTTTTTGTCGTTACTTCTTGCGCTTGCGCGTGACGAAGTTGTGGGCCATGGTGAGCAGGTCGCGCACGAGGTCCGGATTGACGTGCGCGAGCCGCACGAGCACCCCGTCGTAGCCGAGATAGTGTTCGGGGGCGTAGTAGATTTCCGGAGCTTCGGCAAGAAGCGCGGCGCGATCGTTGCGATCGATGCGGATCAGGATCGATTCGGGCTCGGCGGCCTTGTTTGTGGGCACGCAGGCCATGACCTGGCCGCCCACCTTGAGCGCCGGCGCCCCAAAGGTCGCGCTCTTTTCGACGCCGGGCAAAGCGAGGCCCGCGTGCCAAACGCATTCGAGCGTGACTGAAGCCTTCTTCGCGGAATGATTCGCGGCTTTTTTCATGAAGGCTCCGGCTTTTTTTGTGCCGTCTGCGCGCGCTGGATCAGCTCATTCATCAGGACCGCAGCGACCTTAATGCTGGACTCAGGAGGATCGGTGATCACGTAATTGCCGGAGCGCGTGAGCACGGTGAGCTGCATGCCGGCCTGCGGCAGCGCCACGCTCAGCCTCGGCTTAGCCTGCGCTCCGGCCGTGGCCGCGGCCCGGCTGAGCGCGTGACAGAGCGCGGTGATCGTCTCGTCGGGCCTGTCCCAGAAAATGGCCGCGCCGGAATAATTAAGATAACGAGCAGATCCGTCCTGGTAGGCGGCCAGCGTGTCCCAGGCATCCTGCATGGGGACCTCGGCGACCACGCCCAGAACCTCGGAGGCAACGTTCGCATCAGGCTGGATGCCCAGCTCGCGCAAGGCCGACCAGGCCCAGAGTTGAATGCGCGTTTCAATGTTGGGGCGATCGAGGACGCCGCGCAGCAGCATGATCGCATCGTCTCTGCGCCCCTCCGCCACCAGACGCGCCGCATCGGCCAGCGCCGCGAAAGCGCCAGCCGGCTCATGGATCGGCATACGCTGCAGCAACTCAGCAATCGGTTGAGAAGCGAAGAGGCGTTGCCGGATAGGATCGCTTTCGCTGCCCAGTTTGTGCGCGGAATTCGGTGAGTCCGTCATCTGACAATAGACTAGCTGCGCCCACGGCCTGGTTTCAATCCGGAGTCTCTGCGAACCGCGAGTTTGGCGAGGATGGGCTGCGCGCGGCGGAGCGTTGCTTGCTCGCCGAGAGCGAGAGCGGCGATGTGCGTGGCGAGCGTTTGCAGGCGGCGACGGCGCGCGTGCAGCAGCAGGCGCTTGCCTTTCATTGTCGCGGAGAGGCGGATGGTGCGGCGGTCAGCGGGGTCGCCGGTTTTGACGACGAGTCCCTGCGCCTCAAGGGCGTGCACAATGCGCGTCATGGTGGGAGGGCGCACCTGTTCCGCGTCGGCGAGATGGCCCAGGGTGAGCGGGCCGGAGAAGACGATGACGGAGAGAGCGGAGAGGCGCGGCGCGTTGAGGGTGCTCGCAGCGTCCGCGTGGCGCAGGCAGCGCAGCAGATGGATGGCCGCGGCGTGCAGGGATTCGGCGGCCTGCCAGGCGGGTTCGGCGCGGCGATGTGAAGGATGCGTGGTTGACATGGGTGCCGGGTTTTATGATAAATCATTAGCTCAGCTAACGAAAAGGAGAATCGGCCATGACGGAGAATGAGACTGCGGTGCAGGTGGAGTCTCTGGCGCAGGTGGCGCTGACGGTGACGGATCTGGAGGCAGCGAAGGCGTTCTATCGCGACGCGCTGGGCATGCAATTTCTATTTGACGCAGGGACGATGGCGTTCTTCCAGTGTTCCAACGTCCGGCTGCTGCTGGGGATGGCTGGAGAAACGCAGCCGGGAGGGGGAACGATCGTCTATTTCAAGGTTGCGGATCTTGCAACGGCGCATACTGCGCTGCTCGCGCGGGGGGTGACGTTCAAACAGGATCCGCACCTCGTGGCGCGGATGAAGAGCCATGATCTGTGGCTGGCGTTCGTGCTCGACCCGGCGGGGAACGTGCTGGGGTTGATGGAGGAGCGGCAGCGGTTAGCTGGTAGCGTGTAGCAAGGGCGCGACGCTCGACGCGCGCCGACTTTGTTCCTGCATGGAGGATCGCAATGGCGAGCGATAGTGGAAATGGAGTGGCGCGGCGGCAGAGCCGGGACTCCGTCGATGAAACGGTGGAAAGGTTGACAGCCCTGCTGGCGGCCAAGGGCGTGACGCTGTTTGCGCTGGTGGATCACAGCGGCGAGGCGGCCAAAGCAGGCATGACGATGCCGAACACGAAGCTGCTGATCTTTGGGAGTCCCAGGGCGGGCACCCCGGTGATGCTGGCGGCTCCGGGGATCGCGCTGGATTTGCCGCTGAAGATTTTGGTGCGCGAAGACGGCGACGGGAGCGTATGGCTGGAGTGGAACCGCCCCGATTATCTGGCGGAACGGCACGGCGTTCCCGCCGATCTGATGAAGAATATCAGCGCGGCGGAGGGATTGGCGTCGGAAGCAGGCGGTTAAAACTTCGGTAAGTGAAACGCAGCCAGACGCAGCGGACGTCAGCTGAAGGCAGCTAAGGGTACCGAAGGGAACCCAGGTTTCCGGAACTTCTATTTGTGCCTGTTGCGGACACAAATATAAAGGGGCACTCGAAAGTGCCCCCTGGATTCCGTTGGGATTAATCCAAACCGTCTTCGCGGCTGAGCAAAACAATCAGGATGATGCCGCCCAGCGTTTCGGCCTCGAGGATGTGCTCGGAGTAGTGATGCAGGCGGTTGAAGCCGGCATGGCGCGCGTCGGTGTCCGGTACGTTGTCGATGGCGCCGCCAGCGGCGAGGCGGTAGCGCTCCATCCGGGGCATGATCCAAAACTGCGTAAATGCGGCAAGCGCCATCATGACGAGGGTGACGATGATGGCCGCTTTGGGGCGCATATAGACGCGGCGCACGCGTCCGATGACCAGAAACGCAAGGATAATGCAGCCGGCGACCAGGCCTTCCTGGTTGAGGACGTGCAGGCATTTGGCGACGATGGTGCCGGCGGCGTGGGTATCCGCGATGGTGGAGAAAGAAACCGCGGCCGTGACCACAAAGAAGAACATGCCGCCGAGCCAGATGGTGAGAGCCAGCCAGACGATGGTGCGGATCAAAGTTTTCATGTCGAACACAGCGTATAGCGTTTCGCTTGCAGCGCGCAGGAAAAATTAATCGCCGCAGCAGCGTGGGATCAGCAGCCCGCGGGTCCAAAACGCGAGATGCCCGTCCAACACAGGTAGAAAGGAAATGCTATGACTCGCCTGGTTCTCAGTGGCTTAGCGCTTGGCTGCTTGGCGCTGCCCGCTCTCGCGCAAAGCACCGGTGTACCGCCGACAGCAGTGGCCTGCGGCACGTCAGCGGGAGAATTTCACGTCAGGACCGAGCGCGGAGCGAATCCAGCGCAAGTCGAGCCGGGAAAGGCACTCGTCTACTTCATCGAGAAGGACGAAGGAACGTATCTGCCACCGGCAACGCGCGTCGGACTGGATGGAGCATGGATCGGCGGAACGAAAGGGGATTCTTACTTTTCCTTTTCCGTCGAGCCGGGCGTTCATCATCTGTGCGCAGCCACCGACTGGGAGACGGACCTGGCGCATTTCACGGCGAAGGTGGGCGAGGTGTACTACTTCGAGGTGAAAAACATCGCGATGACCCGCGGCAGCGGGATGAACTGGAACGACATTACCTTCGGAGCTGTCGACAGCGATGAGGGACAAATGTTGGTCGAGAGCGACGAGTTGGCGACGACCCGGGCGCACTGAGCGCAGGCCGCGGAGCTAACAATTTCGAGCGAAAGCAAAAGGGCGATTCCTATGGGAATCGCCCTCTTTGTATGGATGGTTTGGCTGAGCCTACCGCAGCGGCGCCCCCGAAACGCTGGAGCGGCCGATGAGGCGCTCAATGCGTTTGGCGATGGGCGGGTGCGTGGAAAACATATTCGCGAAGTCGCCGCGGCTCAGCAGCGGCTGCACGATGAAGAGGTGCGCGGTCGTCGGCGAGCCGATCATGGGCATGCGCTTCGAATAAGCGTCGAGCTTTTCAAGCGCGCTGGCCAGCGCGTAGGGATTGCCGGTAATGTGCGCGCCCGTGGCGTCGGCTTCGTATTCGCGGGAGCGCGACACGGCGAGCTGGATGAGCACCGCGGCGATCGGCGCGAGGATGATCATAAAGATGGCGCTGAGGCCGCCGCCGCGGCGATCGCGTCCGCCGCCACCGCCAAAGCCGAATATTTCCGCGAACCAGGCCATGCGCGCCAGCAGCGTGATGGCGCCGGCCAGCGTGGCCGCAATCGAGCTGGTGAGGATGTCGCGATTTTTTACGTGCCCCAGCTCGTGGGCGAGCACGCCTTCCAGTTCATCGTCGTTCAGCAACTGCAAAATGCCGTGCGTCACGGCGACCGAGGCGTGCTTCGGGTTGCGTCCGGTGGCAAACGCGTTAGGGGATTCCGTGGGGATAACGTAGATCTTCGGCATGGGCAGGCCGAGGCGGCCGGTCATGCGCTCGACGACTTCGTAGGCGCGGGGCAGCTGCTCGCGGGTAACGGGCTGGGCCCGGTACATGGCCAGAGCGAGCTTGTCTGAATAGAAATAGATGAAAAAATTCATTCCGGCTGCGATGACGAACGCCAGGATCATCCCGTTTTCGCCGCCGAAGTGAAGGCCGACGAACATCAGGAGCAGGGTAAGCGCCGTAAGCAGGAAGGTGGTCTTGAGGGTGTTCATAGGTCGTGGGCCTCCTCGTTGAGGCTGCAACTTCTATTTTTTCACAAAGGGTGGGGGGAGGGTATTTTGGCAGGCGCGAACACACGCGAGTGGTTCGCCATTAGACGAGTGAAACGGCCTCATGGCTATGTGGAAATCAGAAGAAGCGGCAATTACGAATATGAATATTCACATTTTTTCAGGAGGGATCGAGCGGCAGCAGCGTACGACGGAGAGAGGTGCCCAGGGTAGGCAGGGCGAGGAGACGATTTCATCGATCTTTAATAAACACAATCAGTTAGCCTCGGCGGAAGGGTCGCCGCAAGGAGAGGCGTCTGAGCTATCCACAGGGAAGAAAACGAGTGGCCCGTCAATTGCCAATACGGGGCTATTCGTCCACAATCCTCTCCGGCTGAGCGATGGCTTCACCAGGTGAAGTGCATCCCGAGGCCAAACCCTACGGGAGAAGACAAAGCAATGAGAACACTGCAGGTCGCTGGATTCCGAGGATGGGTCACCTTTGCGATGGTGGCTCTGGCGCTAGTGCTTAGCGGAACTTATGCAATGGGTCAGGGCATCACGACCGGCGGCATCGCCGGAACCGTCATTGATCCGGCAGGGGCCGTCATTCCCGCTGCGACAGTGACGGCGATCAGCCTCGAGACCAACATCCAGACGGTGCAGCACACGCGCGCCGATGGCGAGTTTACGATCACGAACCTGCCGCCGGGCGATTACTCGCTCAAAATCGAAGCGAGCGGCTTCGAAGTTCTGAAGATCGAGAAAGTCACGGTTTCCGTCGGAAACGTCACGCTGGGGCCGCAGTCCCTGAAGATCGGGTCGCACGACACGATCCAGGTTGAGGGCGACCAGACCCCGCTGATTTCGACGACGCAATCGCAGGTTTCCTCCACCATCGGCACAGACCAGCTAACCACGCTGCCTTTCGGCGGTGGCTTTGATACGGCGGCTCTCTTGTCGACGGGCATGGCGATCACGCACAGCAACGATTTCAGCAACAGCAACGGCTCCTACGGCGGCTTCTCCTCGCAGGGTGAGCGCGGCCGTTCCAACAACTTCGAAATTGACGGCCAGTCGAACAACGACAACTCGGTCGCCGGCCCGCAGGTGTTCTTCTCCAACCAGGATGCGATCTCGAGCATCGAGGTCATCACCAACAACTTCTCGGCGCAGTATGGCCGCAACGCTGGTTCGGTGGTGAACTACATCACGAAGTCCGGCAGCAACAGCTACCACGGTACGGCGTTCGAATGGTACGAAGGAAACTGGGGCGAGTCGTTCGCACAGGGTCAGAAAGATCCCTACCAGGGATATTGCCCGCCCGGACAAAAGAACAACTGCCTGAATGTACCGACCTCATCCTATTATGGTGAGCCAGTTCCGTCGCTGCCGCGGTATGTCGACAACGACTTTGGCGGCACCTTTGGCGGCCCGATCCTGCACGACAAGCTGTTCTTCTTTGGCAGCGCGTTGTTCAACCGCTACCGGAATGGCGGCGGCACGAGCCTGAGCGGCGCGGATCTGACCCCAACGCCGGACGGCATCACCGCCATGGAGGGCTATTTCCCGGGAGCGCCGGGTGTGGCCGCTCTGGCCAACAACGGCCCGTATTCGGTGAAGACTGGCAACCCGCATCCCTCCGGACCAATCACGATGATCCCGGTGACGGTGGGGACGGGCGCCAGCGCTGTGACGGAATCGATTCCGTTCTCAGCCATCGCGCGCAGCGTGCCATCTCTTTCCAACGACGAAGAGCTTCTTGGCCGCCTCGACTTCCAGGCGACGCCGAAAGATCACTTCTTCGTGCGGTACTTCTATCAGGACGATCCTGACTTCAATGCCGGCGGCAGCGTAGTGGCAGGCGCATGGTACAACGTGCCGGATACGGCGCACTCCGCGGGCGCTGACTGGGAGCACACCTTTGGTCCGAACTGGGTCAACCAGCTGCGCTACTCCTTCCAGCAGACGTCCTTATTGTTCCAGGGCGGCGGTCAGCCAAGCTGCGTGGCCACCACGCCGGCAGACTGCACTTCGACCATCAACATCTCGTCGGCAACCACCGGCGCCGGCAAGTTCAGCATGCTGAGCTTCGGCTACCCCGACAATATTCCTCAGGGACGCGTGGTCAAGGTGACACAGGTGCAGGACAACGTGACCTGGACGGTGGGAAAACAGAACATCCTGTTCGGCGTCGAGTACGACTACCAGAATTCGCCCAATCCGTTCCTGCCCGAATACAGCGGCGCCTTCAGTTTCGGCGCCACCAGCGAGTACGGATCGTCGTTTGACGATTTCCTCAACGGTGTTGGCTCCCTGTCGCTCGGTGACGGTCCCTTCACCAGCAAATTCAAGGAGAATGACTTTGCCTTCTACTTCCAGGATGACTGGAAGATCTCGCCGAAGCTGACCCTGAACCTCGGCACGCGCTACGAGTTCTTCGGACAGGCCGTCAACCTGCTGCACAACGAAACCGTGACCCGCGAAGAGAATGCGGCCACGGCCTTCTGGGATCAGTCCCTGCCGCTGTCGGTGCGGACCTTCCCCTACACGCAACCGGACTATCACAACATTCAGCCGCGAGTCGGGTTTGCCTACAACCCGGACTTCGGAGCGAGAAAAGTTGTGATTCGCGGCGGTTTCGCGATCAACTTCGATCCCGCTTTCTACAACATCTTCCTGAACTCCGCGACGGCAGCTCCGGTGATCAACCTGGGCACCGTATCGCAATTGCGGCGACCAGGAAGGCTATGTGCAGTGCCTGCCTTCCGGCGGCGCGACGGGCTCTCAGGTGCGCGTACAGTCTCTGCCCTACCTGCCCACGGGACCCGGCATCAACCCTGGCTTCCGCAACACCACCTACAACTCGCCGAGCTTCCACAATCCCTATACCGAGTCCTACCTGCTGGGCGTGGAATACGGACTGGGCAGCCATGCAGCTCTGTCGGTACAGTATGTCGGCAACCACCAGGTCGGGAACTTCCAGAGCACCGACGGCAATCCCTATCTGGCGTCCTTGAAGAGCGCATTCCCGAGCGCGGTGCCGATTAGCCTGTGCGCCGACACGACGGCGGCTGGTTACGGTCGGCCGGATTGCACTCACGCTAACGTCCGGACCCGCACCAACGGGGCCTTCGCGATCTACAACAGCCTGCAAACCCGGCTCGACGACGCGCAGCTACCACGGCCTGACCACCGAACTGAACTGGACGTATAGCAAGACGCATCGACAACGCATCGGAGATCTTACTCGACGTTCGCCGGCGGCAATACGCATCGCCTTCGCGCAGAACCCACTCAATACCGATGTCCCGGAGCGCGCGGTCAGCGGCATTTCCATGACGCATGTCATTTCGTCGGGCTTCACCTATGCGCTGCCGATCTTCCCGCACGGGAGCAACTTTATCGAGAAGTCCCTGGGTGGCTGGAGATTGAACGGCATTTACACCTTCAACACTGGGCAGCCGGGAACACCGTATGCAGTACGGATTCTTCGGCGACGGACCGGAATACCAGAGCTACACGGCCGATATTCCGTTCATGGACTGGCAGCTCAGCGGATATGACACCATGCGCGCCGTGCTCTCCAATCCCAAGGCCCCCTCAACCAGGTCGGCATTTATGACGACGGCTCCGTACCTTGGTCAACGGACAAAAGGTCTATGACCTGTGCGGCCCGGCCGGCTACTATAACTGGGCTAATTGCGCGCTCCACCACTCCTTCGGATGTGCACTGGCTCCGCAACACCCAAAACCTGGTCAACCACCTCGGTTCGGCGACTCCGTACATCGGCTCCAGCCGCGGCACGGTGAAATCGCAGACCTGGAACAATATCGATGCCAGCTTATACAAATCCTTCCCGGTCACTGAACGGGTCACCATGCAGCTGCAACTGATCGGCTTCAATGCTCTCAACCGCCAGTATCTGGGTATGCCGGATCTCGGTCTGGATGACGTGTCTTCGGCGCCTCAGTACAACACCTTCGAGGACCAGCGCTGGAGCTACGGCAGCAACCGCAACACCCAGATCGGCGCGAAGTTCATCTTCTAACCCGGCAGTTGCCGGCCCAAAACGCAGTGAACGGAAGAAGGCGCCCTCGGGCGCCTTTTCCCGTTTTTAGGGCTGCGGGCAGGGTGGGAATCGGTTTGCACAATTATTCCAAAAATAATAGATGCGGGGGACAGGGGTACGAATTCCGGGATGGCATCCGCGCGGGGATGACTGCGTTGTGATGCAAGTAGCTGATTCCAAGTTGTTTGAAAACTGCTAGGTTGGCAGATGAATTGCAACAGTCAGGTAACATTACCCTCGTTTTTTACGGGCTTCGTACGTTTAACCAATGAAGTAGACAGGTTTTGGAGGTTAGTGCATGTGTAATGTCTCCCAAGTTTGGACCCGGCGGATCCTGACGGTTCTGCTGCTCCTCGGAGTTCCGGTCCTGATGACGCTGCCGCGGGTAGCGAGTGCGCAGTCCCTGATTTCAGGCGATATCGCTGGAACGATCACAGATCCCAGCAACGCCGCTATCCCGGGCGCGACAGTCACGGCCAAGAGCAACGAAACCGGCGCCGTCAAGACGGTGACCACGGGCGGGGCTGGCGACTACAAGATTGGCCTGCTGCAGCCAGGCAGCTACACGGTGACCATTACGGCGCCGAATTTCCAGACCACCCAGCAGACGGTGAACGTCTCGGTGGGCAACACGGTCACGGTGAGCGTGGCATTGCCGCTCGCCAAGGGCGCAACCACCATTCAGGTGCTCGGCCAGACGGTTCCGCTCCTCCAGACAGAAAACTCCGACATTTCGACCACGCTGACTGAGGAGCAGGTGCAGAACCTGCCCAACCCCGGCGGTGATATCACCTACTACATCCAGCTCACGCAGGGTGTGGTCATGAACACCCAGATGCACTACGGGAACTCCTCGGCGTTCGGTCTGCCGGCGACCTCCAATAACTTCACGGTGAACGGCGCGGAAGATAACGACCCGTTCCTGAACCTGAACAACTCCGGCCCCTCCAACCTGCTGCTGGGCTCGAACGATGTGGGTGAAGTCAACATCGTGGCCAACGCTTACAGCGCGCAGTATGGAGCGCTGGGTGGCGTGCAGGAAAACATCACCACCCGTTCTGGCACCAACTCGTTCCATGGCGACGCCGTGTACTACTGGGCGAACAGCGACATGGAAGCCAACGACTGGTTCAACAAAAACACCGGAGCCCCGGAACCGTACGCCAATGCCAATCAGTGGGGCCTGGCGGTCGGAGGCCCGATCGTGAAGGACAAGACATTCTTCTTCGCGAACTACGAAGGCCTGCGTTTTGCCACGTCCCCTGTGGACGCAACGTTCCTTCCGAGCGCGGCGTACCAGTCTCAGACGGCCTCGACCATGGTGGGCACCAATTCGGCTGGCGGAGCCGAGACCTTTATCACCAACCCCAGCGTGCTGGGCGACGACGGCAACTGCGACAACAACACAAGCTCTCTTTATGCCAACGGCAACGGAGCGGAGTGTGCCTTCTACCAGAAGGCGTTCGCCCTGTATAACGGAGCGCCGCGCGCTTCCTCAGCCACCGCGTTCGGCAACTCGGGAACGACGTCGTCGACCAATTGCGTCCAGACCGACAGCAACGGGAACTGCACACTGGCCTACGTTGTTCCGGCCAACTTCGTTTACTCCAACTATCTGCAGGAAGGCCCCCGCAACCACCTGGCGGAAGTTCTGGCGACGGGCCGGCTCGACGAGAAGTTCGGACCAAACGACAGCGCGTTTATCCACTTCAAGTACGATCACGGCGTTCAGCCAACCTATGTGGATCCCATCAACTCGGTCTTCAACGCCCAGAGCGATCAGCCGGACTATGAAGGCCAGATGGAAGAGACGCATACGTTCACGCCAAACCTCGTGAACCAGTTCATTCTGTCGGGCACGTGGTACAGCGCCTACTTCCTCAGCGACAACGAGGCGGCGGCGCAGGCCGCTTTCCCGTACGAGCTGGAAATGGCGGACGGATCGTTTAGCAACCTGGCCAACAATGAATTGGCGTGGCCTGAAGGCCGCGACGTCACGCAGTATCAGATCAACGACGACGTGAGCTGGATCCGCGGCAAGCACACCATGGCCTTCGGCATGCTGTTTAAGCGCGACGACGTGACGGACGCCGATCTGGGCGTGCTGGCGGATTATCCGCTGGCCGTGCAGATTGGGCCGGCAGAGGGACCGTTCTCGGGCGGCGACTTTTTCGCGGCCGGCAACAACTACGTCGGCGTGCAGAACTTCCCGCAGCACCTCAAAGTGCCGATCCGCACCTATAACCTGGGCCTCTACGCGCAGGATCAGTGGAAGCTGAAGTCGAACTTCCAGGTATCAGCGGGTGTCCGCGTCGAGCACTCTTCAAACCCGGTTTGTGTTATCAACTGCTTCTCGTACCTCAACGGAAGCTACAACCAGATTGCCGATACGCTGGATACTCCCTACAACACAGTGCTGGTGGACGGGAAGCGCGATGCATTCACGGGGCTGCAGAAAATCACGGTTGACCCGCGTGTGGGCTTCACCTTCTCGCCGGCAGGCCACGATCACACGGTCCTCCGCGGCGGTTTCGGGATCTTCACCGATGTCTTCCCGGCAACGATCGCGGATTCGCTGCTCAACAACGCTCCGTTGAATCCTGAATTCGACAGCTTTGGCGGTTTGGCTGATCCTTCCCAGACCGGCAACTTCGAACAGTCGCTGGCGGCCACCAATGCGGCTTTCGTCTCCGGCTACGCTGGCGGCGGCAGCTACAACAGCATCTATGCGGCGAACAACAGCTTCTCGGTTCCGGCCCTGTTCAATCCGGATAAGAACATTCACTACCCCACGTACGAGGAATACAGCCTGCAGTGGGAGCAACAGTTGGGCAATCACACCAGCTTCTCCATCGGCTACGTCGGCAACCACGGCTACCACGAACCGGTCGAAGACAATGGCGTGAACATGTACGGTATTTCCGGGGCGCCGGCTGCACCGGCCCTTCCCGAATTCGGCGAAGTAACCGAAGTGCAAAGCGTGGCCGTCTCCAACTACAACGGCCTGCTCACGGGCGTAAAGCACCAGTCGAAATACCTGACCGCTTCGCTCAACTACTCGTGGAGCCACGCGATCGACGAGATTTCGAATGGCGGCATTCTGCCCTTCGGCTTCAACGCCATCAACCCGGTGAACCCATTCAATCTGAAGCAGTACAACTACGGCAACGCGGATTACGACATCCGCCACAACATGAACGCCAACTACATCCTGAAGATTCCGTACAAGAGCGGTCCGAAATTCCTGCTGGATCAGTGGCAGATTGGCGGAACGGCCTTCTGGCACTCCGGCTTCCCGTTTAGCGTAACGGACAACGTGCAGGCCAGCGGACTTGAAGGTGTGAACGACTTCGGTCCGGTGTACGCGGATATCATCGGCTCGCCTTCGCATTCCTGCGGGAAATCCGCGACCGTGACTCCTTGCCTCGGTGCCCAGGTGGACACCCCGGGTTCGGACTTTGCGGATATCACGGGTTTCGGCGATCCTGGTTACCAGACGCGCAACCAGTTCCGGGGGCCGCATTACTTCAACACGGACACCAGCGTGTTAAAGGGCTTCAAGATTCCCGGCACCGAAACCGGTCTGATCCAGGTGGGCGCTCAGGCGTACAACGTCCTGAACCACCCCAACTTCGCACAGCCGACCTTCGACGCCAGCAACCCGTCGTTCGGGTTGATCCAGGGTGACGTGAGCACGCCGACCAGCGTGTTTGGAGCGTTCCTGGGCGCCGACGCCGATCCCCGCATCATCCAGCTGAAGGCGAAGATCATCTTCTAACCTGGATACAACCAGCATCACCAGCGGCGGGGGCTTCGGCTTCCGCCGCTGCATTTTTGCAGCCAAATGAATTGCAACTTTTTAGTCACGGCACCCTGTTGACGGCTTCCGTGACATGCAGGTAAAAAGATTAACTACTGGGGATTTGAAATGTTTGCGGCGCCAAAAACCCAGTGATGAGCCCGTATGGGGCCGGTCCTGAAATCGTTTCAAATTCAGGCAACCTTTCCGGAAGTTGAGGAATCACCCATTTCAATGACTACAGACATCTTGCTGGTGGACGATAACGCCATCCAGGCCGCCACTCGCAAGGCCATCCTGACCCGCACCGGGCACAGCGTGGTGGTTGCTCCGGATGGCAGACGCGCGCTTGAGATGCTGGGGGACACCTTGTCTCCGCGGCTCGTGATTACCGACCACCTGATGCCGGAGATGAATGGGCCGGAATTCGTGAAGCTTTTGCGGGCAAATTATCCCAGTCTGCCGGTGGTGGTGCTCAGCGGAATGTCGGACGCCGAAGAACAATACGCCCAGCTGGACGTCGTCTTTCGCGTGAAGCCCCTGCCCCCGGATCATCTCATGGAACTCGTGCGGTGCCTGCTGAACGAGCCGATCGCCCGTTCCGCATAGGTAATCGATCTATAACCCCACGTTATCGATCGATAACATTTCCAGTTGAGCCAATCCAATCAACGGCTTGCCGCATGCCCCATCAAAACAGCGCGGGCCGTTTTTGCGGCCGCGGACCAGCGCCGCCCCAAAAAGTTCATCACCTCTGCATCACATCGGCCGATATTTGAGTCTAAGCAGGCATCTTGTTTCTCTTTTGCGAGGCCACGCATGGAGATTTTCCCCCGGATCATCAGAGAGCGGACGCGCACGACGTCCAGCCAAAAGCAGGAATATGCCTACCGGATCGCCGCTACAGTGGCAGCGCTGCTGTTGCTGCTGACCTGGTTTAGCGCCTAGCTCTGCGGGTGGCTCTAGTGTGCCGAGACGCTGGTACGGCTCAGTGCGCGGCGCAGCACCACCTCAAACGCCGATTTCAGCTCCGCATACTGCGCGTCCGTCAGCTTACCTTCCAGACGCTCCGTTTCCAGTGAGAAGAGCTCTTCCTTGAGCGCAGCGAGCATCGCGCTGCGCTGCCCAGCGCCGTTCGTGGCGGCGATGGCGGGCGTCTGTCGCGTTGCGACGGCTGGAGTGGGCGTGAGAGCCGCCGGTGTGGCCGGATGCGTCACAGGAGCGACCGGCGCCTGCCCTGCAGCCTGATTGGGCCGGGCGCGCAGCATGAACGCCGCCGCGACGACCAGAGCCAGCCCCAGGCCGCTCAGGATCCAACCCTTGTACTTGTTCAACGGGTCAGGCGTGTCGATCGGGTTGCCGAGTCCGCCGCCGGGACGGTTCGCGGCAGGCGGGCCACCGGCGTCGGGGGCTCCGCCTTGCGCGGACGCGTCAGCGCCGGGCATGGCGGTACCCATGGCGCCCTGGCCGGGCTGGCCTTGCGGCTGTCCCTGCGCTTCGCGCGGCATGGAGCCACTGCCGGAGACGGTGAAGTCCACGGGCTTGGCGGGCGTGACGCTGGTAGCGAGGAAGGTGTTCACGCCAGGCTCAGCGGCATCCGCCGGCAGGGGCTGGAAGGCCGCGCCGCTCAGCTTCATGCTCTTCGGGAGCATGATGGCCACGTTGTCCGTGGGCATGCCCACGCGGGCGTGGATGTCGAGGCTGCCGCTGTAGGGCAGGTGGTAGCCCACCTGGAAGCGCGTCTCGCCGGGACGGACCGGGAAGAGAAAGGCATACTCACCCTTGGTTGCCTCGGGAACCGGCGTCGTGGAGACAGCCATGCCGCCTGGACCGGTCGCGGTGGCTCCCTCAAGAATGGCCCCTTCGGGCAGGTAGAACTCAAAAGCGTGCGGGCCGAACTGGGTGCGGGGCGGCTTGGACTCGTTGCGGATGAACCAGCTCTCCGTAACCGAGAGGCCCTGCTGGTTGGTCTCGATGCGCGAGACGTCCGCATAGGTGTGGACGCCCTCAACGCTGGGGGCCACGTCGTAGACGTCGATGTTGACCGTGGTGGTGTTCGGCGGCACGGGGCCGTAGTACGAAGCCTTCTGGTGCTCGATCTGCACGAGGTGCATCCCCGAAGTGTCCGCGACGTTGAAGGAATAGTGCCCCTGCTTGTCCACGGTGGTGCGGGCGGATTCCTGCATGCCCTGCTGCAGGTCGAGGAGAACCGCAGTGTCGCCGCCGGCCGGCTTGTTGGTGGTGCGGTCGGTGACGGTGCCGGAGATGGTGGCAGCGGCCAGCGAGAGGGGCAGAGCGGCCGCAACAGCGGCGAGAGCAAGTTGGCGAAGCGGCTTCATGCGGTTTCCTGACATAACTAAATAGAGTGCGCGGCTGAGCCGGGCATGGCGAAGGTTTGGGTCTCGAGCAGATCGATTTCGGCAACGGTCTCTGCCGTCTCGTTTTCGAGCGCGGCACGCTGCGCGGCATAGTCCTCGGCAGGATATTTGCCGGAGCTGAACTCAAAATTCAGGTCGCGGAGGTTGTCGTAGAGAACTTCGCGGCGTTCGCGGAGGTATTCGAGGCGCGTCTTGTTGTGCTGCGCCTGAATATTGCGATCCGGCCAGAAAACATAGACGAAGACCGCGACGATGAGAATGGCGGCGGCAATGGTGCCCATAAGAGGCGCGTTCATAGCTCTGTATCCCTTCGAATGCGCTCGCGAATAGCGACGGATTGGGTGTCCTGCGGAATCTCAGGCATCGCGACGGTGCGCAGCTTCCATTTACGGACGAGGACGAAAGTGCCAAAGAGTCCGAAGATGAGCAGCGCAGGAGGCACGACCCACGCCAGGACATTGAATTTGGTCAGCCAGGGAGCGGCGAGGACCGTCGGACCGTATTCCGCCTGAAACTGGGAGAGGATGGCGGTTTCGTTGTCGCCGCGAGCGATGGCGGTGTGCAGTTCGGCGGTTTCCTGGGCCAGGTTGGGGCAGCCAATGTGGTCGCAGGCGAGCAGGACCTGGTTGCATCCGCAGGTGCACATCAGTTTGTGGCCGATGGCATCGAAGCGTGCCTGCGTGTCAGCGGCGCCAAGCGTGACGAGACCGGCGAGAATGAGCAGCGGCGCGACGGCGAAGCGGGCGAGCCGGGACGAGAGGCAGTTCATTTAGTCGCCAGCCTTTCCGGCGGCGATGGCGTCGTCAGGCAGCGCGACGTGCGCGCGATTGCGCTGCGACGCGAGCGCGGCGCTGAGATTGGGAACCAGCGCAATGCCGGTGCCGAAGATGGTGATCACCACGCCAATCCAGATCCACATCACCAGGGGATTGAGGAACGCCTTGATGACCGGCTGATTGGTGCTGGGATCGGAGCCGGCGTAGATGACGTAGAGATCCCAAAGCGGCGTGGAGTAATTCGCAACCATGGTTTGCGGCTGCTGGCTGGCGGTGTAGAACCGCAGCTCCGGCGCGAGGTTGGTGACCTTTTTGCCGCTGCGGTTGTAGACGTTCAGCAGAGCAAAAGTGGTGTCGTAATTCGCGTTCGAATCCTGCGAGAAGTCTTCGCACTCGATGCGGTAGGGACCGATGAACATGTTTTGCTTGAAGTTCATCGTCATCTCTTTGCTCTGGTTGAACGCCTGCCCGCAGAAGCCGATGAAGATGAGCACGATTCCGAAGTGGACGAGATACCCGCCGTAACGGCGGGTGTTTCGGCGGGTGAGCTGAATGACCGACGCGAACAGATTCTGCCCGGTGTGGCTCTGGATGACGCGCGCGCCGCGGTAGAACTCCGAGAAGATGGCGACGGTGACGAAGGCGGCGAGCGAGAGCGTGATCCACGCGTAGAAATTGCCCTGCTCGTGGGTGGTGAAGATAGTCCACGGCTTGACGCCGCAGGGAATGAGGACGACGGCGACGATCAGCGCCGCGATCGAGGGGTAGATAAAGTTCTTGCGGATGCTGCGCATCGAAGTGCTGCGCCAGGCCAGCAGCGGACCAATGCCGGTGATGAAGAGCAGGAAGACGCCGATGGGCACCGCGATGCTGTTGTAGTAGGGTCCGACCAGCGTGACGCGATTGCCCTGTACGTATTCCGAAAGCACCGGGAAGAGCGTGCCCCACAGGATCGTGAGGCAGGCAACGAGCAGCACCAGGTTGTTGAACAGGAAGCTGGATTCGCGCGAGACGAGGGATTCGAGTCGATGCTCCGTGCGCAGATGGTCGCGATTCAGGATGTACGTAAAGGTGCAGACGGCGAGCACGATCACCAGGAAGACCCAGAACCAGGTGCCGATGGGCGACTGCGCGAAGGCGTGGACGGAACTGACCAACCCGGAACGGGTGAGCAGCGTGCCAAGGATAGCCAGCAGGAACGTGGAGAAAATGAGCCAGACGTTCCAGGACTTCATCATGCCGCGCTTCTCCTGCATCATCACGGAGTGCAGGAAGGCGGTGCCGGTGAGCCAGGGCATGAGCGAGGCGTTTTCGACCGGATCCCAGCCCCAGTAGCCGCCCCAGCCAAGGACGTTGTAGGCCCAGTGCATGCCGAGGAAGATCCCGACGGTGAGGAACAGCCACGTGACCATGGTCCAGCGGCGGGTAATGTGAATCCACTTCTCGCCGGGGTAGCGCATCATCAGCGCGCCGAGAGCAAAGGCGAAGGGAACCGCGAATCCCACGTAGCCCAGGTACAGCATGGGCGGATGGATGACCATCTCCGGATACTGCAGCAGAGGATTGAGGCCGTTGCCGTCAACCGGGATCGCTCCACCGGGCACCAGCGCGAACGGGGGCGCCGGGAAGTTGACCAGCATCAGGAAAAAGACCTGAATGCCGGCCAGGATGGTGGACGCGTAAGCCGAAAGCGTGACGTCAACTTTGTGGCGAATACGCAGGACGAATCCGTAGCCGGTGAGCAGCCAGGCCCACAGGAGCAGGGAGCCTTCCTGCCCGGACCAGAGCGCGGCGAACTTGTACTTGATGTCGAGGGCGCGATTGGAGTGCTGGACGATATACGCAACGGAGAAATCGTTGGTAAACGCGGCCCAGACCAGAGCAAACGCGGCGCACGAGGTGGCGATAAAGCTGGCAATTCCGGCGCGGCGGGCGGTTTCCGCCAGGCGCTCGGCCGAGATAAAGCCTCGTTTGCCGGTGGCGAGCATCCGCAGCGCCACGGCGCCAGCCAGCAGATTGTAGGCGCTGAGAACCAGCGCAATGAGCAGCGACCACGAGCCAAATGTAGGCATAGGATTCCCATCTGATTGTCGCACTTCTTAGGGCCGGGGACTGCCGTGCGGCAATGAAGACAAGATCATCTTGGCGGGTCAGGGCAATCGGAGGCTGTGACAAATCTCACACCCGCTGGCCGCGGGGGGCGGGAGCCCTCGGCGATAGTCCTGCCGGAGGGGTTGGTACTCCAAACAATGTTCTCGCGGATTCAGGGAGATAGCTCAATCAGATCGTCGCTCGACGCTGAGCCAGTCGACATTTTGCTGACGGAATGTTCTGGCTAGAGGAGCCGCTCGCTGGCGAGGCGGGCATAGAGCGCGAGCCCGATCTTTTCGGATTGCGTCTGCGCTTCGCAGAGCAGGGTGCGGGCTTTGGCGCCATCGCCTTCCTGATTGCGCGCTAACAGCATGTCGGCGTACCAGAGACGGGCGATGGGGCGGCTGATGACGTATTCGCTCGCGTCCATGGCGGCGATAGCCTGTTGATGGTGCTGCTCACTGAGGTCCCAGTCACCAGCGCCGGCGGCAGCGATGCCCGCAGCGGTGTGGGCGGGAAATCCAGAGAAACCAGTCTGCCATTCCGTAGTGATTTTTTCCGCATCGCGCAGCAGCAGCGCTGCCTGGCCGCTGCGTCCGGCGATGGCGAGGGCTTCCACGACATAAAACACAGTCACCCAGGATCCGAAGCTGCGACTAATGCCGGGGCGATGAAGTTTGGAGATGGCATCGGCGGCGGGTTCGGCCGGGTCGAGTCCGGCGGCGGCCATGCCAATGGCGAGCATGCCTTCCGGTGAGCCGGCCATGTAGCTGGCGGTGTAGGTCATGGCCTCGCGCAGACTCTGGAGCGACTCTACGGTCCTGAGGCGATACGCGAGCACCAGCCCCAGCACGTCCTGGGCGATGAAGAGAAGCCCGCACGGGAAGGTTTGGCCGAACGCCAGGGCTTCGCGGGCAGTCTGTTCAGCGGCATCCAGTTCGCCGAGAGCGAGGCAGGTAAAGGCCATTTGGGTGAGCGCAGAAAAGCGCGCGTTGTTGTGGCCCACGCGCGCGGCACGCGTGATCGCCTCGTGGAGGACGCGTTTGTTTTCGCCCAGGCGACCGTCAACCGCCGGCGCGCCAAAGAAGCCGTAGTCATTCGCCGCCAGAAGCCAGAGATCGGTGTGGGGGTCGAGCAGCGAAGCGACCTTTTTTGCGCTCTCTTCGCAGAGATGGAACTGCCCGGAATTCATGCGCACCGAACGGTCGGCAATAGCCGCGATCGTGATGAGGCGGGGAGGAAGATTTTCCTCGGGGATTTGGTGGAGCTGATCGAGCAGCGTAAGCGCACTATCGATGCGGCTGTTCATGCCGGCCGCCGCAGCCTGAATCGCAAGCGAGCCAAATTGCAGGACAGGCGGCCCAGCGACGGCCAGCGGCGCTACTTGAGCAGCGACCTCATCGAGCTTCGCCATCTGGATGGACCAGCTGTAGTGGGAATAGAGACGGTAGCATGCGTCAATGAAGCGCGTATGCTCGCCCAGCGATTCAAAGAGGGGAATGACGCGTTTCAGGCTCTGAATGGCCGCGTCATTGCGGCCGAGACTGAAGAGGCAGATGGCACGGCGCTCTTCGAGATCAGCGACGCGCAGGGATTTTTCTTCTTCCAACAGCGAAAGCGCGTTCTCGATGTGCCCCAGCGCTTCTTCATACGCAGCGGCGGTTGCGGCGCGCGTCGCGGCCAGGGTGAGGAAGTGCACAGCCTTGTCGGTATCGACGGCGCTGCCGGCCTGGTACATGTGGTGGGCGAGCGCGGAAACGTGTGCGTCGATCGAAGAGGCGTAGACCTTCTCCATGGCGCCGGCGATGCGAGCGTGCAGGCGCTGACGGCGCGGGAGCGAGAGGTTCTCCGCCAGGGTTTGGCGGACCAGCTCGTGGACGAAGCGATAGCGGGTTTGGCGGCCGGAGGTTTCCGCTTCGACCAGATGCGCGCGTTCAGCTTCTTCGATGGCGTCGAGCGCAGCGTCAGGGTGCGCGTTCTCCAGCTCTTCGAGTAATTCAAGGGGCACCACGCGGCCAATGACGGCGGCGGTGGTGAGAATGCGGCGCGCTTCGTCGCTGAGGCGTTGCAGGCGGCGGCCGAGGACGAGGCGCACACCCTCCGGAACGTGGAGCTGATCGACGCGCAGATCCGCGAGGAAGACGCCTTTCTCGTCGAAGAGCTTGCCCTCTTCCGCGAGGTGACGGAAGACTTCTTCGACGAAAAAGGGATTGCCCTCGGTCTCTTCAAAAACAACGCGCGCCAGCGATTTTGGAGGCTTCTGCGCGCTGAGGGCGGTGAGCATCTGTTCGACGCCGGCGACCGGCAGGCGGCGCAGCAGAATGCGCGAGGCGAGCTTCTGGCGCATCAGCGATTCGAGCGTGCGCGCGAAGGGGCGGTTCACGTCGAGATCGACATCGCGGTAGGTGACGATCATGAGGCGCGGGATGGTGGAGACGGATTTGGCCAGGTGCTCGAGCAGCAGCAGCGTCGGCTCGTCGGCCCAATGCAGATCTTCAAAGATGGCCACGACGGGCGTAAGGCGCGAGACACGTTCGACAAACGAACGATAGGCATTGAAGAGATAGCGCCGCTGCTGATCGGGCGGAAGATCGAGCGCCGGAGGAATATCCGGGAACATTTGACGCAGCTCGGGCACGAGGCGCGCGACTTCCGGCGCATCTTCGCCGAGCATGTGGCGCAGGTTGTCGCGGGAGCCGTTGCGCATGCTCCACTCGATCATTTCGATAAAGGGCGAGTAGGGAGGCGAACCTTCCATCTCGTAGCAGTGCCCGGTGACGACGAGCGCGCCGCGCATGCGAGCGGTGTCGGCAAGGGCGGAGATGAGGTGCGTTTTGCCGATGCCGGGCTCGCCGCCAATCATGACCAGAGAGCCGGTGCCCGCCAGCGCTTCATCCAGTTGATGGGTGAGCTGCTTCAGTTCCGCTTCACGGCCGATAGGAATGATCTGCCCCTGCGGAGCTGCTTCGATGCGCGACGTTTCCGAAGGCACGGCGAGGCGGCGCAGTTCGGCGCGGACCTCAGCCATCGACGCGAAGCGGTCTTCCGGCAGCTTGGAGAGCATGCGCCGAATCACGGTGAGGAGCGCCTGGGGAATTTCGCCGTGAAGCTGTGGTGTTTCGTGAATGACCGCGGAGAGCGTTTCGACGGTGGAGGGTTTGCGGAATGGATTGACGCCGCTGAGCATCTCCGCGAGGATCACGCCGAAGGCGAATTGGTCGGAGCGGGGATCGAGGTCGAGGCCTTTCACCTGCTCCGGCGACATGTAGTCGGGCGTGCCGAGGATGGTGCCGGGAACGGTGAGCTGGCTGTCGCCGATGCCCTGGGTGGTATCGCCCGAGGCGAGCGTGTCGGAGAGGCGGCGGGCGAGGCCGAAGTCCATCACCTTCACATGACCCTGGGTGGTGAGCATGATGTTGGCGGGCTTGAGATCGCGGTGAAGAAAGCGGCGCGCATGCGCCTCTTCGAGGGCTTCGGCAATTTCGCTGGCGACACGCAGCGCTTCCGGAACGGGTAGCTTGCCGCTCTCGATGCGCTGGTGGAGCGTCTGGCCGGCAATGAATTCCATGACCAGGAAAATCGTCCCGGCGGACTCGCCAATTTCGAAGATCTTGCAGATGTAGGGGTGGTCGAGCGCGGCGGCGGCGACGGCTTCGCGGCGGAGACGCTCGCGCGCCTCGGCGTTGGCGGCCATGGCGGGAATCAGGACTTTAACCGCAACCTGGCGGTCCAGCCGGGGATCGTGCGCGCGGTAAACGACGCCCATGCCGCCCTCCCCCAGGAGTTCTGCGATCTCAAAGTGCCCGAGTTTTTCGTGATGGGGAGGAGGCATGGCGTGCTTGCGCCCAGTGTAACTGAGCGTTACAGCGGTTGTTACGCGCGATTTTAGTAGGCCCAGCTGCAGTCCCGGGTGAACTCGGTGGTCGGGGAGCGCTGCCAGGTGGCTCCGGATTTTTCCACGGCGAAAATGCCGCCGCTGCCGCAGTATCCGCCGCAACTCCTTATGACCGAGACGAGCGCGTGGGTTTGCGCGTGGTCGAGGCCGGGCACGCCGAGGAAGCGAACGTGCTTCAGGTCTTTGAATGCCGCGCACTGGGCTGGCTCCGGGCCGTGCGACTGGAGACAGGCCTGTACCGCAGGCACCTGCTCGGTCGTCAGCAAACGATAGCCCTGGGGAATGGTGAATTTCTGCTCCCAGCGATGGCTCTGCTGATTGGCGGCGGCGAAGGCGTCAGTCATCTCGTGTTCATCAGGCGTGGAGGGCTTGAGGCAACTGGCGCCGACCTGCGGGATATCGGTGCGGGAACTCTCAGCGAAAGCGAGAGGGTCGTTGGCAGGCTGGCCGGGTGCCTGATAGAGGGCCGAATAGATGGCATAGGCCTCAGCGGGCGCGGGTCCGCCGCCGGGCTGGTTGAGCGCGGACGGTTCTTCGATGATGTGCGTGGTGCGGGTAACGGAAATCGGATGGTGCGGGACGAGCCGGAGCCAGAGCAGTACAAAAGCAATAATGACGAGGACGATCCGAAAGCCGGTACGCGGCGTGAGACGCATGCGCTGCTCCTGGGAGGATTGTATGCATTCGGCAGAGATTTTTGCGGCGGCTGTTTACCAATGGCGGCGGAAGCCGTTGTAGAGGGTGAATACGCATTCAAAACTTCAATTTCCGAGGGGTGCCATGAGCGGCTTGTGGGACAACGTACAGAATGCTATCGTCGCGTTCACTTTTTGCTGGATTTTTTGGGTGATCTTCAGCTCCGTCCGGCGTTATTTCATTGCCAAGGCCAAGGCCGGGTTGCAGGAAAAGATCCTGCAGCGCATAGACACCTCAGAGGCGCTGGTGACGCTGGCGGCGAGCGATTCCGGACGGCGGTTCCTGGAGTCGATGACCGTCGAGGAAAACCCGCCGACATCGCCCTTCCACCGCATTCTGTTCGGCGTGCAGGCGGGATGCGTGCTGATCTTCTTCGGCGCGTCGATGCTGTTTGTGCACCACCACACGTACGACCCTGAAGCGGGGTTTATGATCACGGGAACAGGAGCAATGGGACTTGGATTCGGCTTTCTTGTTGCGGCTGCGGCCAGCGTCTTCGTATCGAAACGGCTTGGGCTTATTGACCGTGAACCCCGCGGGTGAGCCAGGCAGCGGAATGGTTGCGGGTTCGCTGGAATACGAACCCGCGCCCAGCCATGCGACGGCGATGACCGAAGCGGAATTCCAGCGCCTGTATGACGCGACGTCGGGAGCGATTGGCGGCTATCTGGCGGCGGTCACCGGCCGCCGCGATGTCGCCGACGACCTGCTGCAGGAGACGTATTGCCGGCTGCTGGCGCAGAGCGGGTCTAAAAAAGTGGCCGAGCTGGATGCGCTCGCAACGCGGCGGTATTTGTTCCGGATCGCGACCAACCTGCTGCGCGACCGCTGGCGCGCTGGTGAGGACAAGCCCTTTGCGGAGCCGGCGGAAGCGAGCGCGGCCCCGCAACTGGAGAGCGCGATCGACATACGGGCGATGCTCGAGCATCTAAAACCAAGAGAGCGCGAGATGCTGTGGCTGGCCTACGTGGAAGGCATGGACCACGCAGAAATTGCGGCTGCGACCGGACTGGGACGCCTGAGCGTGCGGACGCTGCTGTTTCGAGCGCGCAACAAGGCGAAACGGTTTTTAGGCGAAGGAGAAATGCTATGAGCCTTCAGGACGACAAGCTGCGGCAGGCGATGCGCGGGTACGCCGCGGGCCTTGCCGCATCAAAGACTCCGCCGGAAGCCTCGCTGGTATGGTTCCGTGCGGAGCGCATGCGGCGGCGCATGGCGATTGAGCGTGCGGAGCGGCCGCTGCGTGTGATGCAGGTAGTTGGCGTGTTGTGCGCGCTTTGCGCCGCGGGGTGGCTGCTGGTTCGGTCGGTGTCGACCAACGGAAGCACCCAGATCGCGACGCCGTGGCTGGTTCTAACGATCGGCGGACTGTTTCTCACCGTGGCGGGTTGCTGGACGATGATGTTGGCGAGCCGCAAACCGCTTTCGTAGGCGAGAACGAACCCCCGGCCGTAGTTGTACAATCGGCACGATGAGCGCGGGTGGATCGCAATCCGGGATGTTTGGGACGCCGAAAGCGGAGGAGCGCGAACCGCGTTCGCCGATTCCGTGGATTGTCGCCGGCGTGGTGGTGCTGGTGGTGGTAGGGCTGCTGATCGCCCTGGGACATCATCGGGCGCCGGTGAATCCGGGTGGCGCAGGCATGGCGGCTGCCGATCCTTATGCCGCGAACCTGCCGATTACCAACCTGAAAATGAGCCAGGCCGGCGACATGGCGGGTGGTCAGACGACCTATATTGATGGACAGGTTACGAATAAGGGGTCCGAAACCGTCACCGGAATCACGGTGCAGGTTGGATTTACTGGGTTTACCAACCAGCTGGTGGGCAAGCCAGCGATGGCGCTGACGCTGATCCGGACGCGCGAACCCTATGTCGACACCGAACCAGTCAGGGCGGCGCCGATCCTGCCTGGGCAGACGCGGGATTTCCGGCTGATTTTCGACAGCATTCCGCAGGACTGGAACCAAAACTACCCGGAAGTGCGGATCATTCAGGTCAGCGGAAAATAGGCGCAAGCGGCAAATAGTGCACGGTCGTTCAGGATGCGGTCGAGAACATTTTTCCTGGTGACTCCTGCGGTTTGCGGCCAAGTAAATCAGCATTAAATCTATCCATATCTTCTAAGCAAAACAAAATAAATAAGTTAACACATTTTGCGCCGGTGGAAGTCCGAATGGCACGGCTTTGGCATGGCAGATGCACTATCTCTTCGCGTAACGGGATGCTGCGCAGCTTCCGGAGTGTGTTCCCTAATGTTGCAAAAACACGAGACACATAGAGAAGGAATGCCAGCCATGAATACGAAAACCATGAAAAACTTTGTGAAACCCGGATCGATTTCAGCGCTGCTCGTTGCAGCCAGTCTGGGAGTGCCGGCCCTGGCACAGCAGCAACAGCCGCAGGTGCAGACGGGCGCCACGACCAATGCCCAGACGCAGACCCAGACCACCAACCCACAGACGGGCACCGGCCAGCCGCCGCTCCCAACCGTGGACCATGAGGGCTTCTGGGGACACGTGAACCCGTTTGCCCGCAAAAAGTGGGTGAACCGGCAGATCGATCCAGTGAAGGAACGCGTGAACGAGCTGGACGAATTGCAGGCCAAGAACGCACGCGATATTAAGGACGTGGATCAGCGCGCGCAGAACGGCATCCACGCCGCGCAGTCCACCGCCGATCAGGCCAACCAAACTGCGACCCAGGCCAATCAAACGGCTGGTCAGGCGCAGCAGTTGGCGCAGGCGGCCACCGAGAAGACGAATCAGCTGGGCGAGACGGTCAGCGGTATCGATCAGTATCACCCGGTCACCAACACCGACATTCAATTCCGCGCCGGGCAGACCATCCTGAACGCGAAAGCGAAAGACGCGCTGGATCAGGTTGTGACCCAGATGCAGGGACAGAAAGGCTATGTGGTTGAAGTAGCGGGCTACTCCCGGAGCCGCGGTAGCTATGGCATCGAGAACTCGCAGCACATGGCCGAAGCAGTCGTCCGGTATCTGGCCGAGCATCAGATTCCGGTCTGGAGGATTCATGAAGTGGCGATGGGGAACGCGCTGATCGACGACGGCAACGGCGGAACGGCCAAAGCCGGCAGCGTGGTTCGCATCAGCCTGATGGAAAACAGTTTAGCGGCCTTGAACTCGCCGAACAACGGTGGTTCACCGATTGGTGCGACGCAGCCTTCATCCGCGCAGCCCTCCCCTCAGGGTGCTGCGTCGCAACCAACCAGTCCCCAGCGGTAAAGGGGAAGACGCAAAAGAGCTCTCACACAACGAGAGAACCAAGGCAGATTGGCCCCCCACCCGGGGGGCCCTTTTTTTTGCGCTGTGGGAGGGGTGGGGGTGCCCCCTAAATTTCGTATGTGTTGGAAAATAAAGGGCTTGCTGGAAGCACTTTTTCGCAAGTGTGGGAAGCAAAGCACTTACGGTTGATTTGCTGCCTAAGTGTGGAAAACACAGCTGTTAGAGAGCAGTATCTAAGGGCCGGTCAGCTAAGACGCGGTCGGCGATGGGGCGGTCAGCGTTGAACCGGTCAGCGGTGAAGCCGTTCGTGTTGCACCCTCAGACTGACCGAAGAGGATGCGTGCGAACTCAGCGGGAATCTCAAAGAGCGGGTACGCGGGTGGGCCTGGGCCGGGCGCAATGAAAAAGCTCTGTTCGCGATGAACAGAGCTTTCTTATTTTTGAGGGTAGGTTGCGCGGGATTGGAGAGCAAGGAGAATCGGGCGGGACGACGGTACGAACGTCATCAATGGCCTAACTTCAGGGGACTGAACCGCAGCGGTACTTCCGGGCTGCCGACTACATAGCAGGAAGGGCGATCATGCTAATGTGTTCCCGATGAAGAAACCCTGGCGCGAGTTGGCGATTCTCGCCTGCTTTTTGATCATTGGCTGCCATGCGAACCGGATTCCGGTCACGAGAGACTCCTTGATAGGCACTTATGTATATGTGTCTGAAGACCCGGAGGACACCATCAGCAGTCACAACCTTGACCGGCTCGTGTTGCGACCGGATGGAACCTACGATCTCGTCGAAGGCGGCACTACGAAACCGCAAGCGAAGACATCTGGGAACTGGGCACTCTGGACGGGCGGGCAAAACGGTCCGGAGGTTCTTCTTGGGCACTCCGGCTACCCGGTGCGCCTCACGCGAAAAGAGGCCAGGCTTTTAGTCGATGACGATGTTGGCATATGGTGGGTGAAACTCAATCCTAACTGAACAATTGCGCTCACACCGGTAGGTAGCTGCCGGATTACCGGCAATACTGAAGTTTCGCCCGGGTGGGACCGGACTGCTAACAACACGGGAACTAGACTATTGACCACAGACTATGGAGATCGCGAATGGACGCTGAGGTTCCCTCAAGTTCTGTCTTTCGATTGCTGGTGTTTTGGATCGTGCTCGGCATCCTCGTCGAGTTTCTGTTGATTCCTACGCATCTTGGACACAGTTTGTACAAGAATGACGATCTTTATTACGCGCTTTTGTCGCCGATAGTCGTCTGGTGGTTCTTTCGTAGTCTCGTTCCAGCAAAAGAAGTGGAACTCAGGAAACTAGGCGTTAAAGGGGTCCGCCTGCTGAATTTCATCCTCGGGTTCTATCTTGCCTCGGCTCTGCGAGCGGCTGTCGCGGCTTTTTGGGGGACTCACCTGGGGCTATGGGGCTAAGCTCCTGCTGGGTGCGCTCAGCGGGCGAATCACCGGTAATACGGAAGTTTGGGACTCAGCCTGGGCACAAGAACAACCGCAGGTCCATCGTCCCCTTCGGCTTTGCTCAGGGGCCACAGAATGACAAGCTGGTGGGCGGCTGAGCCGGTGGTGTATTACCGGCAAACCGGACCATCGCGGCTCAGGTCTGCTCAAGCACCTTCACGGCTTCGGAAGTAATCGCCCCGCCTCGTGAGGGCATGGTGGGAAAACCACGCGCACCTCTTTTGATCCGGGAAGGGGACTGGCGGGTCTGGCGAATGAGTTCTCCGATTGCATCCCCGAGGGTGATCCCCCGGGCGGATGCGTAAAGCGATACCAGGGAGTACGTCTCGTCATCGAGGTCTACTTCTGTCTTCACGCTTAAATATCACATCAGTCAAAGGAATGCTGCAAGGACCTCTTGATTTGGTGCGATTCGATTCATCAGCCTTCGCTTTCGTACAATGGCGGCGCATTCACAGAATCAGATTCAGGCGCGCCCAAGGTTCAAATGACCAAACAATTAGCCGGGGAATTGATTTCCGAAGCCGTTGCGATGCTCATCATCATCGCCTTTGGCGATTCGGTGGCCGCGATGTATGGGCTGTACGACCCCAGCCCTTACCAGCATGCCTACTGGGGCGTCTGCATCGCGTGGGGACTGGCGGTGACCATTGCCATCTACACCACCGGATCGGTGAGCGGGTGCCATGCGAATCCGGCGGTGACGCTGGCGCTGGCCATGTACCGCAAGTTTTCGTGGAAGAAGGTCCTGCCCTACTGCGCGGCGCAGACCCTCGGCGGGCTGCTGGGCGCTGTGATCGTGTATCAGCTCTACCGGCCGGTGCTCGATGCGTGGAACGCGGCGCACAGCATTACACGGGCAGCCGGCGGCGGCGCTGGGGTTTTCTTCACGCATCCGGCGCTGGGGATTACGCCGATGCACGCCTTCGGCGATCAAATCATCCTGACGGCGTTTTTGATCTTCGGAATTTTCGCGATTACCGAGCAGTACAACGAGATGGCGCCGGGGGCGAATTTTGGCGCGCTGATGATCGGATTTCTGGTGGCGCTGATTGGGGCGTCGATGGGGTATCTCGAGTCGTGGGCGATTAACCCGGCGCGCGATTTGGGGCCGCGGCTGTTCTGCTTCATGACCGGGTGGGGCAGCGCGGCGTTTCCGTCGCCGCAGAATTATTGGTGGATCCCGCTGGTGGGTCCGCTGATTGGCGGAGCCGTGGGCGGCGGAGCGTATCAGTTGCTGATTCACCCCTTCCTGCCCGCGCGCAAACGTGCCATGGAACAGAAGCCGTGCGATTGACGGGCTATTTGCGCAGACGCGACAGGATGTAAAACGCCAGCGACAGCACCACGCTGAGCAGGATGGACGTGCCCGAGCGGGAAGTAGACGGTCGAGTTGCGCCCGCGCCAGGAGAAATCGCCGGGCAGGCGGCCGATGGGCAGCCCGGATTTGCCCAGCAGCAGGACGGCCACGCCCACGGCGGCGAGCAGCAGGCCGAGCGCGATGAGAAGGCGGCCAAGGTCGCTCATACTTTCACTTTGTGCGGCCGGGGCAGACAGGCAGTTTCTTCAATTCGGAATCGTCTGTACGGCATGCGGCAACTCTGGCGCGAATTGCTGGAGATCGAAGCGCAGGGTTGCCGCTTGTCCCGGATCGACGGCGTAGAAACTGACGTGCCGGTCGCGGAGCATCGTTGGATCAGGAATGTACCAGCGGGCGACGCGTATCCAATTCTGCGGCAGTGCCGGTCCGCCGACGCTGACCGGAATGGGATTCGCAAACCAGTCGTCGTAAGCGATGGCGATCTGGACGTGGCGGCGATCCGCATCCTTGCGGAGGAACTCGGTCGTGTACACGCCGGAGCGTCGCGCGTTGAATATCTCCTGGTTAGCGAGACCGACGAGATCGTAACAGTGGATGTTCGCGTAGTAGTCGACGGCGCCGATATCGTTGGCGGCCACGACTCCAGTGGGGTAGTACCTTTCGACGAATCGTGCCATTTGTAACTGGCGCAGGTAGATGTTGCGTGCGGTTCGCGGCACCATCCGCAACTGAACCAGACTGGTGAGAGCCAGTAGTCCTCCGGTCGGTATGGCAATGAAGCAGATGCTGAAGAATGCGAGTTTCGAGTTGACGTTGGCAGCTGCGGGCAGCGTGCGCGCGAGGATGACCACCGCGGCTCCAAAGAGATAAATGTCATACCGATAGTGAAAGCCATTCGACGCCAGGGCGAGTTGCAGAGCAATGGCAGCGGCGAGCAGAAAGGGGAGTGTGGCCTGGCGCCTGGCAGTGAAAAGCAGACTGATGGTGACCGCCGCCGCCAGGGCAAGCAGCCAGAATAATTGCGAACCCTCGTGATAGTTGTCGGCAATCCGCGCGGCAATGTTCCCGAACATGCGCAGCAGCGAAGGATGATCGCCCTGCGCTCCTTTCAGGGCCACCGAATTCGGCAGCCAGTATCCGCCATGGGTGACCGAAAAGACAGCATAGGCGCACACGGGCACGACGGCTCCGAAGCTCATCGCCAGCAGCGGCTTCCACCGCCGCATCGCGAGCAAAACGCATCCGCCAGGAAGGACGAAGAAGAGGCCCTCGTAGCGAACCGAGACCATGAGTGCCGCGACTAAGGCAAGCACGCCGAGCCGCTTCCACGACGGTGGCGCAATCCCGGCAGTAAAGTCGGCCAACTGACCCAAAAAGAGCAGAGTCATCAGCAAGTGGAGCGAGTGCTCCATGCCGAGGACGCCGGCAACAAACAACAGGGAAAAGAGGACGAAAAGAATCAGCGTGAAGATACGTGTCCTGCGGGCGATAACCGGGGCGATCAACCGCTCTGCCACGAAGATGGAAAGAAACCCGAAGATCCACGAGAGCGCCAGGGGTGCGAACTGGTTGACGCCAAACAGACGATACATCGCTCCCAGCAGCAGCGGAAAGATCGGGGAGGAATTCGATGAACTGAACGCGTACGGGGTCACTCCCCACACGCCGTGCAACGCCAGGTTCTTCGCCATCGCCATGCTGATGTAGGTGTCGTCGAGCGAGTAGACAAAGTGGCGATCGCAATAGAAAAACCAGGATGAGGCCAGAATTTTTGAGGTGCAAAGGAGATACAGACCGACGGCGATGAGTGCAGGGGAATGCGCCAGCCAGAACGATTCTGGCCGATCTGTGGTGTTTGTGCCGGTGGGCGAAGCTGGGTGAAGCATTGCCGAGAGTCTAGCAGCGAGCCACTGCCTGGGACATCCCACAAAGGGTGAGCGACTCCCGTTTGCGTGCCTCCACCAATGCCTGCGCGGGGACCCGGTCGCGGGACGGAGACCGCATCCCTCTAGCGCGGTTTCGCGAACTCGCTGCGGTGCCGTGAGTAGAAGAAGTAGATGACCAGGCCGATCGCCAGCCAGATAAAAAAGCGCAGCCACGTCATGATCGGCAATCCGGCCATGAGCAGGACGCAGAAGCAGATGCTCAGGATGGGGAAGACCGGTCCAAGAGGCGCGCGAAAGCCGCGGCGGCGGTGCGGGTCTTTATAGCGGAGGATGAGGACGCCGCCGGAGACCAGCGTGAAAGCGAAAAGCGTGCCGATGTTCGAGAGGTCGGAGAAGGTGCCGATGTCGAGCAGACCGGCGGGCAGTCCGACAACAAATCCAGCAATCCACGTGGCGACTGCCGGCGTGCGGAAGCGCGGATGCACGTGGGAGAAGATTTTCGGCAGCAGGCCGTCGCGCGACATGGAGAACCAGACGCGCGCCTGGCCGATCTGGAAGACCAGGATGGACGAGATCATGCCCAGGATCGCGCCGATCAGCACCGCGAGCCGCACCCAGTGCAGCGTGGGGCTGGGATTGGTCATGTAAATCCGCTTCAGCGAATTGACGACCGGAGCCGCGTCGTCAACCATCAGGTTCCACTTGGTGATGCCGGTGAGCACGACGGCCACGCCAATGTAGAGCACCGTGCACACGGCGAGCGTGGCGAGGATGCCGATGGGCACGTCGCGCTGCGGATTCTTACATTCTTCGGCGGCGGTGGACACGGAATCGAAGCCGATGTAGGTGAAGAAAATGATCGATCCGCCGGTCAGAACGCCGGACCATCCGTTGGGATAAAACGGGTGCCAGTTGGTCGGTTTAATGAAGTGGCTGCCGGCCGCAACAAAGATGAGGATGGCCGCGATTTTCAGCAGCACCATGATGTTGTTGGTTTCGGCGGATTCGCGAATGCCGCGCACCAGCACCACGGTGAGCAGCATGACAATCAGAAACGCGGGGAAATTGAAGCCGAAGTGCCAGCCGGGACCGTAGAGGTCGTGGCCGGCGAGGTCCTGCAGGCCGGTGGGCAGGTAAGCGGGCGAGATCCATCGCAGAGCGGGATGAATCCCGAACCAGTCCAGCAGGTCGACGAGATGCGCGGCGAAGCCCACCGAGACGGCCATGTTGGAGAAGGCGTATTCGAGAATCAGATCCCAGCCGATGATCCAGGCGATCAGCTCGCCCATGGTGGCGTAGGTGTAGGTGTAGGCAGAGCCGGCGATGGGGATCATGGAGGCCAGCTCGGCATAACAGAGGCCGGTGAACGCGCAGACGATGGCGACCAGAACCAGCGACAGAGCAAGCGCAGGACCGGCACCGGGGCGTCCGGCGAGGGCGGTGTGACGGACGATGTAATCGAGCAGCGGAGTGTCGAGGATGGACGAGGTGTCAAACTTCTCGCCGGAAATCGCCGTGCCGATGACGGTGAAGATGCCTGAACCAATGACGGCGCCGATGCCGAGCGCGGTGAGCGACAGCGGCCCGAGCGTCTTCTTGAGCGCCGTTTCCGGGCGCTCGGAATCGCTGATCAGCTTGTCAATGGATTTGCACGCGAAGATTTGCGACCGCGGCTGGGTCGCTTCGGGCCGAGATGGTGGCACCGGGGAGTCCGGCAACGACTGCTCCTCAACAGGGATTGGGGTTGCAGTGAGTGTACCTGGTTAGGGGAACGGGCGAAAGGGGATTTCGCCCATTCCTGCAAGGGGACCGGCGCGGGTTAGCGCTTGCTCTGGCCGCGGCTGGCTTTCTTGACCTTTTGCTTCTGCGATCCGCGCGGGGCGGTGCGCTTGGCTTTGGGGGCGGCCTTTTTGCGGGCCGTACGTTTCACTTTTTTGCGTTCAATTTTGTCTTCGATTTTCTTTGTGTTTGCCATGATCGATTTCTGACCGCCAGCGCGTGGCGGCAACTTCCTCCAAAATGCTTCGTAGCTAAGGATAGATCATGCATCGGCTGGATGGAAGCGAAGGGTCGGATGCGTGGGGTTTTGCGTCGAGAATGGCCGGCCTCAGGCTTTTTCGAGGTTCGCGAATTTCTCGACGAGCTTCTTGATGCCGAATCCTGAAAACTGCACGGTGAGTTTGGCGTCGTCGCCGTCGCCTTCGCGCCGGAAGACGATGCCCTCGCCATATTTCGGGTGACGCACGCGCTGCCCGCTCTTGAAGCCCTTGGCGCCGGTGGGCTCTGGGATGTCGAGCTTGGGCCGCGAGGATTTAGCGGGAACGCCCCCGCGTCCCGAGAAAAATTTGGCAATGTTGTCGACGGAATTGGGCGGCGACCCGGCGGGCGGGCTGACGAGGCGACCGCGGCCGGGGGTTGCGCCCCGATTGGTGACGCTCTGATCTTCGTCTTCGTAGCTGTAATGGCGTCCCCCGGAATCGTCACTGTCGCGGTTGCCAAAGCGGGAGGGTCCGTCGCTGCTGTACGCCGCTGCGTAGCCGCCCCAGGAATTCGGCCGATTGCGGCCGCCGCTCAGGTCTTCGAGCAGATGCTGCGGAATCTCTTCAAGAAAGCGCGAAGGGATGGTGGGCTCCGGCATGTCGTTGCCGTAGCGGCGGCGATAGCGCGCCCGCGTCAGGACGAGCGCATCCATAGCCCGCGTGAGCCCGACGTAGCAGAGGCGGCGCTCCTCTTCCATTTGCGCCGGATCGTTGAGGGTGCGCGAATGCGGGAAGAGTCCCTCTTCCATACCGGCCAGCACGACCAGCGGAAACTCCAGTCCCTTAGCGGCGTGGAGCGTCATCAGCGTGACGCGCGATTCGGGATCGTACTGGTCGACGTCGCTCACCAGAGCCGCGTGGTCCAGGAATTCCGCCAGCGTTTCACCGCGCTCGTGAGAATCCTGCGCAGCATTGGCCAGTTCCTTCAGGTTCTCAATGCGCGAGAAGGCTTCCGGCGTGCCTTCTTCTTCGAGCGAGCGAATGTACCCAGTGCGATCGATGAGGAACTTGATCAGCTCCGGCAGCGTGGCCGCATCGCCGGGCGCGCGGAAGCCGGGGATTGCTTCAGCAGCAGGGCTCGCTGGACCGGAAGGAGCGGCGTGCGGCACGGGTGGCTCTTCGCCGAATACGCTGAACGTTTCCGGATCCTGGGTCAGCCCGTCTTCAGAACTGGAATTGTCGCTGCTGTCGTCATGAGACAGGCCAAGCATCCCCTGCACCGCATCGCCGAAATCGAAGCTGGTGTCGGCATCGGAGACGGCCGCGACGACCGGTAGCTCGCCCGGTGTGACATCGGCCGCGAGTTTCTGGTCGAAGCCGGGAGCCAGCATGGCGCGGGCATCGTTGATGATCTGACGGAATCCGTCGAGCGCAACCAGGGCGCGCGAGGAAAGCAATTTGTTGTCGAGGGCGCGGCCGATGCCGGTCCACAGACTGGCGCCGGTCTCGAGCGACAGACGCTCCAGCGTTTCCAGCGTGGTCTTGCCAATGCCGCGTGCCGGCGTGTTCACACAGCGCTGCAGCGCAATGGAGTCGTGCGGATTCTGCACCAGCTTCAAATAGCTCAGCAGGTCCTTAATCTCGGCGCGCTCATAGAACGAGAAACCGCCGACCATGGTGTAGGCAATGCCGTAGCGGCGCATCGCCTCTTCCACCAGGCGCGACTGAGAATTGGTGCGGTAGAGGACCGCACATTTCGCCTCGGTCTGATCTTCCTGGGCTTTGCGCAGAAATTTCTGCACGCTGTCGGCGATGAACAGCGCTTCGTTTTCGCCGTCCGGGGCCTCGTAGTAGCCAATCAGTGAGCCACCCTCGCGCGAAGTCCACAGGCGCTTGCCCTTGCGCTGCGAGTTGCGCGCGACCACGGCCGAGGCGGCTTCCAGGATGATTTGCGTGGAGCGGTAATTCTGCTCGAGACGCACGGTCTTTGCGCCGGGAAAATCCTTTTCAAATTCCAGAATGTTGCGAATGTCCGCGCCGCGCCACGAATAAATGCTCTGGTCCTCGTCGCCCACCACGCAGACGTTCTTGTCGTCTCCGGCCAGCAGCTTCATCAGCTCATACTGCGGGCGGTTGGTGTCCTGATATTCGTCGATGAGCAGCCAGCGGTAGCGGCGGTTGTAGCGCTCGCGGGTTTCCGAAGAGACCTTGAGCACGCGCACGGCTTCCAGCAACAGGTCATCGAAGTCCAGCGCGTTGGCCTTGCGCAACTCTTCGCGGTAGCCCTTGAAAATGTGCGCGACGCGCTCGCTGAGCGGGTCAGAGGACTGCAGGTAGTACTCCTGGGGATCGATCATGTGGTTCTTGGCCCAGGAGATTTTCGACAGCACGACGCGCGGCGTGAATTGTTTATCGTCGATGCCCATGCGGCGCATCACGCCTTTCACCACGGACTGCTGATCGGATTCGTCGTAGATAGCGAAGTTGCGGTTCAGGCCTTCATTCCCAATTTTCAAAGCCTCAATATCGCGGCGCAACAGGCGCACGCAGAACGAGTGAAAGGTGGAGATGAGCGGCCGCGCCAGCGAAGAATGGCCGATGAGTTTATCGACGCGCTCCGCCATTTCCGCGGCGGCCTTGTTGGTAAAGGTGACGGCGAGGATCGAGTCCGGAGCCGCGCCGCGCTGATCGATGAGATACGCGATGCGGTGGGTGATGACGCGGGTTTTGCCCGAGCCTGCGCCGGCGAGAATGAGCACCGGCCCGTCGATCGATTCGACGCCTTCGCGCTGCTGCGGATTGAGTTTGTCCAGGGAGTGCTGCAAGGGGATCGGCTCTCCTCTATTTTAATCGTTCGCCGGGGCTGTTAGTTTTCTCGTATGGCGCTGCTCGAAGCGACTGGATTAACGAAGGCTTACGGCCCGGCTCTTGTGGTAGACGACGTCTCGTTCACGATTACCCGCGGCGAGACGCTCGGCCTCGTTGGCGAATCCGGCTCGGGCAAAAGCACCATCGCGCGCATGGTGCTGGGGCTGATTGAGCCGACGGCCGGGACGGTTGTCTTCGATGGGCAGCCGGTGACGGGCGTCGCGCAAAATCAATTGCGCGCAGTGCGGCGGCGGATGCAGCCGGTTTTTCAGGATCCGTATGCTGCACTGAATCCGCGCATGCGCGTGGAGGCGATTGTGACCGAACCGCTGCTGATCCACGAGCGCGGCGTAGGCCGGGCAGAACGGCGCCAGCGCTGCGAGGAATTGCTGCGCCAGGTGGGGCTGGATGCGTCCGCCATGACGCGGTATCCGCACGAATTTTCCGGCGGCCAACGGCAGCGCATCAACATTGCCCGCGCGCTGGCGCTGCAGCCCGAGCTACTGGTGCTGGATGAGCCGGTCTCCGCGCTGGATGTGAGCGTGGGCGCGCAGGTGGTGAATCTGCTACGCGATTTGCAGCGGGAGTTTAGCCTGACTTATCTGTTTATTTCGCACTCCATGCCGCTGGTTCGGTATCTGTCGACGAACATTGCGGTGCTGCGCGGCGGCAAGCTGGTCGAATTCGGCAGCCGCGATGCCGTGTGCGATGCGCCACGCGAAGAATACACGCGGAATCTGGTGGAGGCTACGCCGGAGCTGAAAGTGGGATGAGAGCATCTCACCCCATACAATCGAATTTGTGCACCCCTCGATCTTCCATTACATCTTTTTAGCGGGCGCGGCCGGACTGGGCGGCCTGGTCAATTCCGTTGCGGGTGGCGGCGGGTTCCTGGTATTTCCTTCGCTGCTCAAGGCCGGCTTGCTGCCAATTCAGGCGAATGCGACGGGCACCGTCTCGCTGTGGCCGGGACAATTCACATCCATTGCCGGGTACCGCGAAGATCTGCGAAGAAACCATCGGCTGGTTGTTCCTGTGGGTATAGTAGCGCTGATCGGTGGCCTCGCTGGAGCGCTCACTCTGCTGCGCGGCACGCAGGGAGCCTTTCTGCGCCTCGTTCCCTACTTGTTTCTATTGGGCGCGACCAGCTTTACCCTGAGCGGGCCCATCGGCAAAATGGTGCGGCGCAGGATGGCGGATTCCGACGCGCATCCTGAGCGGCACACGCGCGTGGCGATGATTCCACTGCTCGCGGCGCTGCTCGCCATTACTTATTACATCGGCTATTTTGGCGCGGGCGCTGGGCTGCTGACGATGACCGCGCTGGCGCTGTGCGGCGTGGAAAAAATTGCAGAGATCAACGCGCTGAAGGTGGTGATTACCACCACCGCCAACGGCGTTGCGGTCATCACCTTCATTGTGGGTGGCGCCATCGAGTGGCGCTTCTGCTGGCTGATGATGATTGCCTGCGCGATCGGTGGTTACGTCGGAGCGCGCAATGCACGGCGCATCAACGACCGCATCCTGCGCCCGATCATTATTGTGCTGGGATTCACCATCGCGATCTACTTCTTCCTGCATCGGGGTTCACTGTGAGGATGACACGCGGAACCGCGATGAAACTTACGAGCGGTTGTCTGTGTTGGTTGGCGCTCACGTCGGCCATGGCCTTTGGCCAACGCGGCTATGTTGGATTCGATAAGGATGACTATCCTGGCGATAACTTACTTCCGGCATTGCATCAGACCTTCGCGTTTACCGCGTATTGGCTGAATAACCCGCCGGGCATGCAGACGAATCCATGGGCAGGGAAGCGGGAAGTGGTGCGGGCGGCGGGGTTCGGTTTTCTGCTCGGATTCAACGGGCGGATGGACGCGCAACTACAAGGCCAGGATGCGGCGGAGTTAGGACGCTCGGATGCGGCGGATGCGGCTGTGGCGGCGCGGCGCGAAGGATTTCCCGCGGGCGCGGTGATTTTTCTCGACCAGGAAGAAGGTGGTCGACTGCTTCCCGAGCAGGCCGCGTACCTCGGTGCCTGGTTTGCGGCGGTGCGCCAGCAGGGATTCGGCGCGGGCGTTTACGCGTCCGGCATACCAGTGGATGCGATGTCGACGGCGCAGGATGTGGCGGCTCGGTTTCCCGGTGTGGAGCTTTGGGTGTGGGACGACCGTTGTCCGCCGGCGCCGGGATGCGTAGTGCCGAATACGAAGTCAGCGGCGCTAAAAAGCCAGTTAGCGCACGAACTCGTGTGGCAGTATGCGGTAACTCCGCGGAAGCCGGAGGATACCAGGGCGTGCGCAACGACTTATGCTCCCGATAACAGGTGTTATGCGCCCGGTCTGGCTCATTCTGACGCGACTTACATCGATCTGAATGTGAGTTCCTCGGCAGACCCTTCCAGCGGGCGCTGAGTTACTGTGCCGAAGATGCGGCCACAACCTGGGCTGGGGTTGATTTCCACAGGCCGCAAAAGGCGGTCGAGAGGAAACCTATTGCGCCTGGAAGACGATGGCTTGTTTCGCAGGTAGCGTGAGGGTAAGCTGCGCGCCGGAGGCATGGACGACGGCGGTCGATCCGAGCTGGCCGACGAAAGTCGTGCAATTTTCAAGCGCAGTGTGGTCGAGGTTGAGCTGTAGGTCGCGAGGCTGGTCGGAGTCATTGACGGCGATCACCGAGTGCTCGCTGCCGCCGGGAGTGCAGCCTTGTTGCAGATCAGCCGTGCGGACGTAGACAAATGCGGTGGGGTCGACGACGAGGTCCTGCTGCAGACCGGTGCCGAAGACTGGATGATGCAGTCGGTATTGGAATAGCGATGCGACCCAGTCGTGGACGTCGGCCTGCTCAGGCGTGCGTCCGGCAGCGGTGAAGGCGTTTTGCGGATCGCCGGGAAAGCCGCCGGGAAAATCGTGACGGTTGTCGGGATCACCTGCGCCGCGCATCGCGATTTCATCGCCGGAATAAATTTGCGGCATGCCGCGCAACGTGGCGAGCAGCGCGAAGCCGACTTTCAAATCCGCGACGGTGACGCCGGGCTGATTCAAAAACCGCGTCGTGTCGTGATTGCCGAGGAAGATGACGAGACGCTCCGGGTGTGGGTAGAGCCAGTCGTCGCGCAGCACATCTTCGAGACTGAGGAAGCCTTCAGGGTGGCCAGGCGTCACTCCGCTGTCGCGATGCCCGAATACATTGCGTAGAGCGAAGTAGGTGGGGAAGTCGAACGGCGTGCCCAGGCCCGTATCGATACCTGCATGCTTCACACCGCCAGCGAAGTACGACGTGATCACCGGATTGCCGTTGAAAACCTCGCCCACCGTGGTGAGGTTCGGGTAGAGCGTGTGCAGTTCGCTGTCGAGCGATTGCCAGAAAGCGCGCCCGACATAAGGGAAAGTGTCGTAGCGGAGGCCGTCGGCGCCGGTGGTCTCAATCCACCAGATCACGTTCTGGATGAGGTATTGGCGGACAAGGGGATTTTCCTGATTGAGGTCGGGGAGAACGTTGGCGAACCAGCCCTCGGTGACGGCGCGGCGCTGCTCCCACGTCGCGTGCGGATCGATGACGGCGGCGAAGTGATCGCTGGTCATGATGTGATCGGCGCGGGTGCCGTGGAACCAGTCCGGCGTGGGCGGATCGAGCGCCCAGGGATGCGCTGCGCCGACATGGTTGGGCACGGTGTCGAGGACCAGCTTCATGCCTTTGCTGTGCAGCGCGGCGGAGAGACTATTGAGGTCGTCGAGCGAGCCAAAGTGTGGATCGGTCTTATATAGGTCCGTGGCGCTGTAGCCGTGATACGCCTGGCGTCCGCCGTCGTTGTCGTAGACGGGCGTAGTCCACAGCGTTGTAACGCCAAGTTGCTGCAGATAGTCGAGATGTTGCTGGATGCCGCGGAAGTCGCCGCCATGCCAGCCGCGCGGCTGATCGCGTTCGCCGGGATGCGGATCGTTGGTAGGATCGCCGTCGGCAAAACGGTCGGTCATCACGAGATACATCATGTCGGACGCGGAGAATCCGCTGTGCGGAGCGGAACTGCGGCGGTTGATCGTCCACGCGACGGAGGCCGACCCGGAAGGCGCGACGATGCGGATGCTGACGGTCTGCGGGGCCGCGTGCTCTTCATTGAGCCAGAGAAACGCGTAATGGCCGTTCGCAGAGACCTGCGATTTGGTGAGGGAAACGCGATTGCCGGTCACAGAGAATTTCGCGCCGGTGAGATGGTCACCGTGGAGCAGCAGCATGGGCGAAGGCAGCGTGGCAAACCAGTTGGGCGGATCGATCTTGTCTACGCAGGGCGCTGCGGATGCCACATTGGCGGAACACGGCGGGAGCGGATTCTGCGCGGTGGCGGCCCACCAGGGCGCTCCGCAGGCGATCAGCGCCGCTAAACAAAACAGCTTCACGGTATTTCTCCCGGCGGCTATCAGGTTGCAGCTCAGGCAGACGGCTCCATCAGCCGCAGCGCAGGACTGCGTTCGTTGTTCATGGAAGGGATAGATTCGTACCGCGTCGAGCTCGCAGCGAACCGCGTAAAAAGATTCAGGAAAAGACAGAGCCGGGAAACAAGGGTAAGCTTCCCGGCTCCGCAAATCTAGAACGATAGCCGCAACGCGAACTCCATCTCGCGGTTGGCGGGTGCAAGGCGAGGACTGGTCAGCTGGCCGAAGTCCCCGTTGTTGTAGTTGGTATCCGGAACATTGAACTGCGGCGTGTTGGTCACGTTGTAGACCTGAGCGCGGAACTGCATCTTTGCCCGCTCCGTGATGCTGAAGTCCTTCAACACAGAGCTATCCCAGGTATGCATTCCCGGTCCGGCGAAGGCATTGCGTTCGAGGTCGCCAACCGGCCCCGCGGGAGCGGTGAAGGCTCCTGTCGGGCAGCTGATCCACACATGCCAGGACACGTCGGTCTTGCAACCGCCGTGGTAGTCCGGACGGCCGTTGGGGCTGTTCGGCGCTCCCTGGATATCCATAGGTGTTCCACTGGCGAGCACAACGACGTTGTTCCACTGCCAGCCCCCGATTACCTCGTCGAGCGCTGTCGGCATGTCGCTGCCCCACATCCTGCCACGGCCCCACGGCAAGTCGTAAATGGCGCCCGTCGAGAAATCCTGACGCTCATCATTATTCGCATTGCCGTACTGGTAGTGCAGCTGCGGCGTTCCGTTGGGTCCAACCACGACGCCGGTAGGCGCATTGGCCAGCACGTCATCGGCGTTGTCCAGCGTATGCGACCAGGTGTACGACGCGATGATCTGGAATCCCGCGGCCATTCTGCGGGTCACTTTGGCCTGCAGACCGTTGTAATTGCCGCTCCCGATCATGGCGTACTCATTGATCTGGCCCACGCCTGCCGCGTTGATGTTGCCACCCACCGGGAACCAGGGGGTGGTGGTGCCAATCGCATTCTGATTGGCGTTGAACTGCGTTGCGAGATTGCCCATGGTCGCTCCAACGTAAGCCACGTCCAGCGAGGCGTTGTTGCCCAGAGCCTGCTCGACCTGGAGGTTCCACTGGTTGATATTCGAATTGGGGCTGTTCCTTGGGTAGTAAACGACGTTGTCCGCGGCAGTAATGTCCGTGGGACTGACGCCGATCTTGGAGGGAAGAGCTCCGGTTGCAGCCGTCGGATTATTGCTGCCGTTCGGCGCTGCTCCGCTGAGGGTGAAGCGGTAACCGGTGCCGCAACTCGCGGCTGTGGGGCACGCATAATAGGCTTGCGTTCCGTTCCAGTCCGGGTTCTCTGAGAGTTCTTCGGCGACGCCACCGCGGTTGATGAAGTAGAACCGCCCATAGCCGCCGCGGACCACCGTTTTGCCATTGCCCCACATATCGTAGGCGAATCCGAGGCGCGGACCCCAGTCGTTATGCGGCGTGTTCACCAGCGCAGCGGGCCATCCGGCCGTTCCCGCCTCAACCAGTTCGCCGGTTGCAGGATTGAAGTTGGACATGTGGTTGTGCGCTTCGCTCGGGAAGCTCAGGATGTCGTAGCGCAGGCCCAGATTCAGGGTCAGTTTGCGGCTCACCCGCCAGTCATCCTGGCCGAAGAAGCCGTTCTCCCAGCTGCGCGTGTCGTAGTAACCGGAAAACGCGCCCGCCTCGTAGCCGCCCATGAAGCCGGCCAGCAATTCAGATTCTTCATAGCCGGTAAAAGTTCCATGAGCGGAAGTCGGAGCCGGCATGCCGCCGTAGTTGCCATCGTCGATCCAGAAGTAGCCCTTGGCATCGTTGCCCTGGTCGAAGTTCACATCGCGGTGCGTAATGTTCGCGCCGAACTTAATGGTGTGCTTTCCCTTCGTCCAGGTAATCGCGTCAGTGAACTGGTTGGTCGGCTCGATGATCAGGTACGGACCACCATCGCCCACGTAGCTGAGGTTCCCGTACCATCCACCGATGATGGGCATGCCGCCCAGCAGCGGAGAGGTGTTGGCATTCGCGATGCCCAGTTTTGTAGCCAGCGGAACGTTCGCATCGGGTTGCTCGTATCCGGAAAGATCCCGAATCCAGCCGTAGTGGAATTCGTTGATCATGTTGGCGCTGAAGGTGTGCGTGTAGCCGGTCGCGACCTGCCGCGGATGCGACGGATTCGTCCCGTTCCCCGACGGCAGGAAGTGCGTGGCGTCCACAAGGTAGGGAGTGTTTTGCAGGAAGTCGTCACCCAGGCTGTAACGGGCGAAGACGCTGTCTTTCGACGATGCGATCCAATCCACGCGCGCATCGTAATCGTTCAGGGTTTCAATGTTGTACGCCGCGCGCTCGAAATTCGGAGAGTTCGTCGCGATGTCCGCGCCGGCAATATTCGGATTGGGAAACGCGTTCAGGTAAGTGAGCCCAGCGGCGATCTGGTCGGCTCCCGGAACGATATTGATGTTGGGGCCCGGCATGTTGGTCGTCGTATCCCAGCCGAATGGCAGGCAGGTTTGAGGGTTATAGACGTACCCGTATTTGGAGGCAAACTGCGGCATCAGGGTATAGTCCGCCAGAGTCGCGCCCGGCGTGTAAAGGTTGGGACAGACCCCCTGGTAAGGAGTTGACGTTGCCGTCGCAGTGCCGCCTGGGCTGAGCAGTTCAGTGAAATTACCCGTGCGCATCAAAGCCGTCGGGACGTGCGTGGTCGTAATGCCCGCGGGTAGGTTTTCCCGCCAGCCCTGGTAATCGGCGAAGAAGAAAACCTTGTCTTTCCACAGAGGACCACCGAGGGCGCCTCCGAACTGGTTGCGGCTCAGTTCCGGTGTCGTCTGCGGAGTCGAGGTGTAGTTGAAGGTGTCGGCAGCGCCGACCTTGGAGCGGTTGAACCAATACACCGCGCCGTGGAAGCTGTTGGTACCGGATTTGGTGGCAACCTGGACAACGCCGCCGCCGGAACGGCCAAACTCGGCCGGAGGCGTGCTCGTCGTCGTCTTGAACTGGGCAATGTCTTCAATGCTGGGGAAAATGACGATGGTATTGACCAGCGACTCATTATTATCAACGCCATCGAGCATGAAATTGTTGGATTGCGGGGGCAAACCGTCGACCGCGAGAGCCGCCGCGCCGGAATCCGCGTTCCGCCACGTTTCCGCGTTATTCTGCGGAGCACTCGCGTTATCGGAGTACTGGCCACGGCTCACGCCCGGGGTCAGCAAAGCCAGCGTGGTGAAGTTGCGGCCGTTGAGCGGAAGGTCAATAATCTGTTGGCCTTCGATCACTTCGCCGACCGACGAGCTCTGCGTATCGATGAGCGGGCTCGCGCCTGTGACCTGTACGGTCTCGCCGCCAGTTCCCACCTGCAACTTCAGGCTAACCTCTCTGGACTCGTCAATTTGCAGGGACAAGGTCGTGGATTCAGTCTTGAAGCCCTGCTTCGTGGCCTCCACCGTGTAGCTGCCAATAGGCAGCGCATTCACGATGTAACTTCCATCGGCCTGTGTCTGAACAGAGACGACGCGGTTCGTCGCCAGAGCGGTCACCTTCACCGTGGCGTCGGGGATGACCGCGCCGGATTGATCGGTAATGGTGCCGACGATTTTTCCCGTGTCCGTTTGGGCTGACAGCCGCCCGACGCTCAGCGTCAGCAGGGCGCCCAACATCATCAGCGCGCCCAAACAGCGTCCCCATTTTATGTTTCTCATTGAATTCATGTTGCCTCCCAAAAGCATATGGCGGTCGCAGGCTCGAAATGCGATCTATTCGATGAACTGCGATGCCAGCGTGACTAGACGCGTTTGGCACCATGACCCGCAATGCACGGCAAGCCTTTTTTCAATCAAATGTGGATCACCAGACAAAACTCGTCCTTTCAAAAAGATAGAACCGGACTTCATCCGGAAACACAGTACGAGCGTGCATTGACCGGAAGGTGTCAACAGAGTTACAAAGTAATGTCCTGCAGTGCGGGACATGTGTATGCCGACCCCAGCAGAGCATCAGGAAAAGACGGCGGCCCGATTTCGGTTCGGACTTTTTGAAGCGGATGCAGAGTCGGGAGAACTGCGTAAGTCCGGAATTCGCATCCGTGTTCAGGCACAGCCGTTCCGGGTGCTGATCTGCCTGCTCGAGCGTCCCGGCGAAGTGGTGACGCGCGAGGAGATTCAGCAGCGGTTGTGGGGAAACGACACGATTGTGGATTTCGACCACAGTCTGGGAACCGCTATCAATAAATTACGAGAGGCTCTCGGCGATTCCGCGGAGAATCCGCGGTTTATCGAAACGCTGGCGAAGCGGGGCTACCGGTTCCTGGCGCCGGTGACCGCGGTGAATGGCCACATGGCACCGCCCGGATCGGCAGTGGCGCCGATCGATGCGGAATTTGCTGCGAGCCTGGCAAGTCTGACCTCATCTTTAATACATCGGGAAACTGCGGTCAGTCCAGCGAAGCCGCAATCGGCTCCGCGGCGCGGCGTCATTCGGGTGGCGATGGGCATTCTGGCCGGATGCCTGTTGCTGGCAGCAGGTTATGTTGCTGGTATTTGGGGACGCGCGCGCTACACGGCTCCAACTCGTGTGAGCCAGGTGACCTTTTCCGGACGCGTGGGCCCAGGCGATTTGCTCTTTGAGAGCTTTGCGGGAACGGCAACCGACGGATCGCGCCTTTATTTCTCCGAAATTGAAAATGGCCGGGGAATTTTGGCGCAGGCGCTGATTGCGGACGGCGAGACGCAGATTCTGCCGCTCCCGGACGAACTGGCGGGGCCGTCCCTGGGCGATATTTCTCCGGACGGATCGCGTCTTCTGTTGCGCAATCATCTGGCCACCGCTCCGGAACAGGCACTATGGATTGTGTCGACGATTGGCGGCGCGGCGCGGCGCATCCCGGTAATCGTGGCGCACGATGCCACGTGGATGCCCGACGGCCAGCGGATTCTCTATGCGACCGGCGACGATCTTTATATAGCGCGCGATAACGGCAGCGACAACCATAAGCTGGTGACGCTGCCCGGCCGGGCCTTCTGGCTGCGCTGGTCGCCGGACGGCACGCGGCTGCGGCTGACGCTGCTCAACAGCGAGACGCACACCACGGCATTGTGGGAAGTGAACAGCGACGGCAGCGGCGCCCACATGCTGTTGCAAAACTGGAACGATGCGCCGCCCGCGGAATGCTGCGGCAGCTGGACGGAGGACGGCCGCTATTTTGTTTTCCAGTCGGCGCGTACCGGCGACAGCAATATCTGGGCGATTCCGGAGCATAGCGGTTTCTTCGGAGGCGCAGGAGCGCCCATTCCGATCACGAACGGTCCCCTGGATTATCGGGCGCCCATTACCGAGCGCGGCGGGCATCGAACGTTTTTCGTTGGGGTGGATTCGCAGTCGGAACTGCTGCGCTACGACCGCAGCGCGAGCCTGTTTGTGCCGGACACGGGCGGCATGAGCAATGCGAAGCGGGTTGAGTTTTCGCGCGACGGCAACTGGGTGGCGTGGATCCGCCAGGACGACGGTTCGTTGTGGCGGAGCCGCGCCGATGGATCGGGACGGATGCAACTGATCGGCCGGCCGATGCAGGTCTTCATGATGCACTGGTCGCCGGATGCGCGGCAGTTGGTGATGATGGCGCAGCAGCCTGGCAAGCCGTGGAAGGTGTACACGATCGATGCGGACGGCGGCCATCTGCAGGAAGTGTTGAACGAGGATCGCAGTGAAGCGGATCCCGACTGGTCGCCGGATGGGAAGAAGCTGGTGTTTGGCCGATTGCCGGATCTGATGGCCGAAGCGTCGCGGCCCAAGGCGATCTACATGGTGGACCTGGCGACGAAAAAGATGACCACGCTGTCGGAGTCGAATGGCTTGTTCAGTCCGCGCTGGTCCGCGAACGGGAAGACGATTGCGGCTCTGTCGATCGACCAGAAGAGGCTGATGGTCTTCGACGTAGCGACGCAGCGTTGGCATTTGCTGGCCGAGCAAAACATCGCCGATCCGACGTGGTCGCACGACGACAGCGCGATTTACTTCCATGATTTCGCGCAGGCGGATCAGCCAATCTATCGCGCGGTGCTGGCGACCGGCAAAGTGGAGCGCGTGGCGGATCTGCACGATTTGCGCTCGGCGAATGTGGTGGATTATCGCTTCGCGGGTCTCGCTCCTGGCGATGTGCCGCTGGTGAGCGCGCGCATGTCGACGGCGAATCTCTACGCGGCCGATTTGCCGAAGTAGCGCGGATTTTTCCAGAACAATGCGCAGGTAAAATAGGGAGCGATGGCGACTGCCCGCTCCGTTTCTTCCGATCTTCAGGCTATTGACAAACTGCTGCACTCTGGCGGCCTCACGCCGCGGCGCCGCCGTTCGCAGGCGGGTTGGAGCGGATCGTCGCGGCCTTCGGAGCGGCCCCAGATTCTGCCGCAAGCGGCGCGGCGCGTGGTCCAGTCGCGCGTGGAGATTGTGCGCGCGGCTGGTTGGGAGACCTTGCCGTGGCTGGTGCATGGCTTCAGCACGCGCACTGGCGGCGTGAGCAAAGCGTACAAACCAGAGCAGCGCGCTGGTGAATTGAATCTCGGATTCACCGCGTCCGACCCGCGCGACAACGTCGCCGAAAACCGGCGGCGGTTTCTGGAAGCGCTCGGCGCGAAAGACGCCGACCTGATTACGCTGAGGCAGATTCATTCGTCGCTGGTGCGGCGCGTCGGCAAGGTCGATGCGCGTCACGACCCACCATGGAAGGGCGACGGTTTTATGACCGATGCGCCTGGCGTGCTGCTGGCGATCCAGACCGCCGATTGCATTCCCGTGCTGGTTGCGGATGTGAAGCGCAAAGCGGTCGCGGCGTTCCATGCGGGCTGGCGCGGAACTTTAAAACGCATTGTTGAGAACGGCGTCGGCCGCATGCGCGTGGAGTTTCGCAGCCGCCCTGAGGATTTGGTGGCGGCGATTGGTCCCGGCATTGGCGGATGTTGTTATGCCGTGGGCGAAGAGGTGCGCAGCGAATTTCGCAGCCAGTTTGGTTATAGCGAAGAGCTGTTCACCGACGTGTACGATTCCGATCCAGTCCGCGAAAAATATCCACTACTGTTTTTAACGGCGCGCGCCCCAGGGCACAGCAATCTGGGTCCGCAGTTGCATCTGGATCTGATGGAAGCGAACCGCCGGCAACTGCTCGACGCAGGCCTGCGCGCGGACGCGATCACCGTGGTCGGCCACTGCACGCGCTGCCAAAACAACCGGTACTTTTCTTATCGCGCGGAACAGGGATTTACCGGACGACTGCTGTCGGTGATTGGCGTTCGGCGGTAACGTTGATGCGGTTAGCGGTAAACCTGGGGTCTACTCGGCAGTCGGCATATGCACGTACATCGACTGGAGTCCAACCCGGCCTGGGCCGGTGAAGCGGTTCCAGACCAGATTGCCGCCGCTGGCGAACATTCCGGTGGTTAACTTTTGGAGCTGCGTTTCCATCTGCACCGAGGAATCTTTGTATACCCATCCTCCCGGCTCGATATCGATTTGCTCGCCGGCGCCCAGCGCAACTTCAAAGACGTTACCGTAACCGTGCACCCAGACGATCCCGTCCCCGTCGAGGGCATGGAAATGATCGATAAAGAACCCGGTGCCGCCCAGCAGCATATTGGATACGCCTTTGACGCGCGTAAATGAATAGTCGATGCCGCCGGTTGCGGCCAGGAATTGATGCTCGCGCATGTCGATGCCTTCGCCACGATTGAGGTGAATGGCGAAGATATGGCCCGCGCCATCGCGACTGAAGCCGATCTGGCCCGGGCCGCTGGCCTCGGTGAGGAACACGGGCATTCCGGACAGGACGCGCTTGAGGGCACCTTTGAGGGGCCTGATGCCGATGCGGACACCCAGGTCCTTCCAGAGAAGGATGTAGTGCTCGAAGTAGACGGGCATTCCGCTGAGTTCGAGGTGCAGCACGGGAACGAGTTCGCCCTCGATGTGATAAGTGACCCCGGCAAACGTCTCGGCATGAGCAGCGGTTGGTTTGAGAACAGGGATTGGCATTTCGCCTCCAATTCAAACGAGAAGATGAATTGTAGCCGATGGCGCAACGAGTTTGGATTACGGGAAGCCGGCTCCTGATACGACGACTCGGGGATTGAAGCCCATCCGAAGCTGACCCGGTCCTGTCTCAACGCCTGCGCTGCTACGCGCTCTGCTCCTCCCCATGCCGGATGCTCAGCACCGGCGACTTCGCTCTGGCGATGATCTTGTAGACCGTATCGTCACCGAGGGTTGGCCAGAAGGCTCCTTCGTGATTGACGCCGAGGACGATGAGGTCGGCCTGCATTTCTGCGTCGACGTTCAGGACTTCATCGACCACGTCGCCGACTTCTACCTGCGTCGTGACATGCGTCCAGAGAGCCGCTTCGTCGGGAATGAGGCGCTGCATTTCCGATTTGGTCCATTCGACGATGCGGTCGGCGTCGTGCTGGGTTTGCACGTCGGCCGAAAGGACGTGGAGCAGGGTGATATCGGCGCGGTAGAACTGGGCGATTTCAATGGCGACGCGCGCGCTGTCTTCATAGCCGGCGGTTAACGAAACGGGGTGGAGAATTTTGCGAGGCGCGCCGAAGGAGGAGGCTTCGCGAGCCTGAGGGCCGATGGTGAAGACGGGTATCGCGGCGGTGCGGAGAATTTCATGGGCGACGGAGCCGAGGAAGAATTTGCGGAGATGGCGGCGGCCGTGGGTGCCGGCGATGATGCGGCCGGCATGGATTTCGCGCGCGATGGTCTCGATCTGTTCGCGAGGATAGCCGGCCACGACAAGAACGTCGCAGGGAATCTCGAGCGCGCGGACGCGGGCGGCAACGGAGTCAAGGGTGCGCGAGGCTTCGTCAGCCATAGCGACGGAGTCTTCCTGGGCGATGGCGCGGGCGTTGAGGGTTTGCGCCTCGCCCGGCGGGATGACATGGACAAAGGTGAGCGCGGCGCCACAGGCGCGAGCCTGGGCGATGGCGTGCGGCACGAGATAGTCGGCGTCGGTAAGGTCGGTGGCGACCAGGATGCGGTCGGGCACGACCAGCGCGCGCCGTGAGGCGATTAGTTCTTCGAGGGTTCTCATGATGAAAACCTCCCTGATGCAGTCTGCTGTGGCAGAGTTGCGGCGGACTGTGACTGAGGGCACAAGCGGATGTGACGGAAGTCACGCCTTAGTGGGCCAGGGATGCGGCGTAATGACTGCGTGCCCAAAGGGTGGCGAAAAGTTCTCCCTGTGATCGCGGTCACATACAGTCGAATTTCCCCAACGATAGGGTCTGTTGCGAATCCCCGGAAATCGCAAGAGGCGGAGGGCCGCATGGCCACAACAGAATCGGTACTGGAAACGTGTAAACGGCGCGGCATCTCACGGCGGCGTTTCATGGAGTTCTGCGGAACGATGGCAGCAACGCTGGCGCTGCCGGAAGCCTACACGCAGACAATCGCAACGGCGCTGGGACAGAAGCGGAAGCCGGTTTTAGTGTGGCTTGAGTTTCAGGATTGCGCGGGTAACTCGGAGTCGATGCTGCGATCGATGCATCCGACGGTCGAGGACATTGTTCTCGAGACCCTGTCGTGGGAATACCACGAGACGATTATGGCCGGCTACGGCAAGCACGCGGAAGCGGCGCTGCAGCGCGTGGTGACGGAAGAAAAAGGCAAATACCTCGTCGTGGTGGAAGGCGCCATTCCGACAGCGGATGGCGGCGTGTACTGCACCATCGGCGGACGGACGGCGATCGACATTGCGACCGAAGTTTGCCGCGGCGCGGCGGCGACGATTGCGATCGGCGCATGCGCCTGGGACGGCGGCATTCCGCGCGCGAAACCGGATCCAACGGGAGCGGTGGGGCTGCATGAAGCGGTACCTGGCCTGAAGCAGGTGAACCTGCCCGGCTGTCCGCACAACGCGACCAACACGGCGGCGGTGCTGGTGCACTATCTGACCTTCGGCGTGCTGCCGGCAATGGATGGCGAAAACCGGCCGCTGTTTGCGTACGGGCAGCTGATCCACGACCAGTGCGAGCGGCGCGCGCATTACGACGCCGGCCGCTTCGTGCAGGCATGGGGCGACGAAGGGCATCGCAAGGGGCATTGCCTCTTCAAGATGGGCTGCAAGGGCCCGGAAGCCAACTACAACTGCCCGACGGTGCGCTGGAACGGCGCTACGAGCTGGCCGGTGAAATCAGGCCACGGATGCATTGCCTGCGCCTCATCGCGGTTCTGGGATACGAAGTCGCCGTTCTACGAGCGGCTCCCGCATCCCGCCGGGTTTGGCGTGGATGTGACCGCAGGGCAGATTGGATGGACGGTGGTGGCGGGCGTCGCGGCGGCAACAGCGGCGCATGGTATCGGGCATGTGGTGCGCGATCACTTCGTTCACGACCCGGAAACGGCTGACCAGGATGTGAAACCGAAAGTGGAGGTGGTGTGATGGCGCGCGTAGTCATTGATCCGGTAACACGTATTGAGGGCCATCTCCGCATCGAGACGGAGGTGAACGGAGGCCGCGTCACCGACGCATGGAGCTCCGGCACAATGTTTCGCGGAATCGAGCTGATTCTGCGGGGACGCGATCCGCGCGAGGCGTGGATCTGGGCACAACGGATTTGCGGCGTTTGCACCACGGTGCATGCGCTGGCATCGGTGAGGGCGGTTGAAAACGCTCTCGGCATTGAAATTCCTGACAACGCGCGGCTGGTTCGCAACATTATCGCGGGCACGCAGAACGTCCAGGATCACGTCGTTCACTTCTATCATCTGCACGCGCTCGACTGGGTCGACGTGACCCTCGCCTTGAAAGCCGATCCGGCAAAGACTTCGCAACTGGCGCAGTCGATATCGGAATGGCCTAAGTCGAGCACAACCTACTTTAAGGGTGTCCAGGACCGCATCAAGGCGCTGGTCGCCAGCCGGCAGTTGAGCTTATTTAGCAGCGGTGACTGGGGACACCCTGCTTACCAACTGCCGCCGGAAGCGAACCTGCTTGCCGTCGCGCATTACATCGAAGCGCTTGACATGCAGCGGGATTTTATTCGCATCCATGCGGTCCTGGGCGGTAAAAATCCACACCTGCAGACGTATCTGGTGGGTGGGATGGCTACCGCAATTGACGGCAACGAGCCGGAAGCAGTCATTAATCCGGAACGCATCACGCTCTTCAATGAGCTTGCGGCTCGCGCCAAAACCTTTGTGCAGCAGGTGTATGTGCCGGACGTGCTGGCCATCGCCGGCTTCTATAAGGAGTGGTTCGGCTACGGCGAAGGTCTGGGCAACTTTATGGCCTACGGCGATTTTCCGGCCGACAGCATCAACGATCCGGCGTCGTTCTTCTTCCCGCGCGGCGTACTGCTCGGTCGGGATCTTTCGACGGTGCATCCGGTCGACCCAGGCAAGATTGAGGAATATGTCACGCACTCCTGGTACGACTATTCGGTGGGCGACAACGCTGGTTTGCAGCCGAACATCGGGGAGACGAATCCGCACTATTCCGGACCGAAGCCGCCCTACGAATACCTGAACACCGACGCGAAGTACTCGTGGCTGAAGTCGCCGCGGTACGACGGCAAGCCGATGGAAGTAGGGCCGCTGGCGCGCACGCTGGTTGCGTATGCTTCCGGCAACGAGCAGGTGAAGAACACTGTGAACAGCGTACTGGCTAAGTTCAATGCTCCGCCGGCGGCGCTGTTCTCCACCCTGGGACGGGTTGCGGCGCGCGCCATTGAGGCAGACCTGGTCGTGCAAAAGCTGCCCGAGTGGATTGCCGCGCTGGACGACAACATGGCGCACGGCGATGTGCGCATTCACAACGGCGACAAGTGGGATCCGGAGAGCTGGCCGAAATCCTGCGCGGGCTTTGGCCTCGAAGAGGCGCCGCGCGGTTCGCTGGGACACTGGGTCGAAATTGAAAACAAGAAGATCGTCAACTACCAGTGCATCGTGCCTTCCACATGGAACGCCGGACCGAGGGATGCGCAGGGACAGCGCGGCGCTTATGAAGCCGCTCTGATCAATACGCCGATCGCCGATCCGGAACGGCCGCTGGAAGTCATGCGCACCGTTCACTGCTTCGATCCCTGCCTGGCTTGCGCCGTGCACGTGGTCGATGCCACAGGCCGTCCTTATGGCCGCGAGGTTGTGAGCCAGCCGGAACCGGAGGGATCCACGTCGCTTCCTCTGGCTCCAGCAGGCATGGGGATAGGAGGCCGGTAATGGTCAGCATCCCGAATCCCTTTGTACCGCGCCGGCACGTCGCGGAAGGGCAGGAGCACCTCGTTCCCGTGTATGTATGGGAACTGCCGGTGCGGCTGAGCCACTGGGGCATCGTGGCCGCGGTCACGGTGCTGACCTGGACCGGCCTCTACCTCAACCATCCGTTCCTGAGCTTTCCGCACAAAACCGCTTACACGATGGGAACGGTGCGGTTCATTCACGAACTGGCTGGCTTTGAGCTGATCGGCGCGCTGATGGTGCGGATTTACTGGTTCTTCGCCGGCAATCACTGGGCGCGCTGGCGGCAATTTCTTCCGCTGACCCGGCGCCAATGGCTCAGCCTGAAGGCCATGGTGCGCTATTACACCTTCCAGCAGCGCAAGCCCTTCGAACAGATCGGACACAACACGCTGGCCGGGCTCACGTACATCATCGTGTACTTTCTCATCGCCTGCGAGTGCGTTTCCGGGCTGGTGCTGTTCGCTACGGTGGAAGGATCGCCGACCCTGAAGTTCTTCGTGGGCTGGATTCCCCGGCTCATCGATATTCAGTGGATCCGGATGGTCCATTTCCTGTTCATGTTCTTCCTCATGGGCTTCTTCATCCACCACGTTTACAGCGCGGTGCTGGTGGCCATGACGGAGCGCAACGCGGAAATGGAAAGTATCTTCAGCGGTTACAAATTCGTCGACGACGACACCATCGACGAAGAGATGGAAATCGCAGCCAGCGAGCGGGGCAACCTGTTCGGCAAGCGCAAAATCCATCGCAACCGGAACTGGGACCGATGAGAACGCCGCACATCGCCATCGTCGGCCTCGGCAACCTGATGCGGACCGACGATGCGCTGGGCATGCTCGCGATCGAGCGGCTAAAGATGGATTTTCAGCTGCCCGAGTCCGTCACGATGATCGAGGGCGGTACGCTCGGCCTCGAACTGATGCAGCCGCTGGAAAACGTAACGCATCTGCTGGCGCTGGACGCAATCGACGCAGGCGAAACGCCAGGAACGCTGCTGCGCTTCGCGGGCGACCAGATCGCGAACATGCCGGCGTCAAAGAGCGTGCATCTGCTGGGGTTCTCCGATTTGATCGGGGCCATGACGCTGACCGGCGATGCTCCCGAAGAAATTGTGGTGCTCGGCATCCAGCCGGAGCTCATCGCCTGGGGCACGCGTCTGAGTCCGACGGTGGAAGCGGCCCTGCCGCGACTGATTGAGGCGGCGCTGCAGCAGGTGAGCCAGTGGACGCGGGAGACAGCGGATACGGCTGTACCCTGCGCGGCGAGCTGATCCCGGACGGCCGCAACGGTTGCCTGAATTCCTGAGTGCAGACGCCATCTCGCACGCGCAAGTACTGTCCAATATTGGCGAAATGCGGTCCAGGTGTATCGGATTGCACAGTCAGCCGTTTTGGCGGATGCCACACTTCACCAGTCAGGGGCTGGCCTCATCATGCTCGCCATGCGCTTCCCAAAGTGGCAAACCAGCACCAATTTAAAACCGCCCCCCGGCCCAAAGGTAACGTCGCTGTGTCAGTCGTCACAGAGATGCGGGCGTCCGGCCATTAGTCTCCAATTTGTCGAGCGAAGTAACTGCAGCCCGCATAGGTGCAGTCGATAAGAGCGTTGTCAGGTTCGTTGTCCGAGGTGATTTCGTATGCGTCATTCAATAACCAGCGTGGCATGTCTTCTGCTGCTGACCGGGTTCGCGGTAACCAGGCCGGCGATGGCGGCCGGCGCAGGCCAGCAACAGATTTCCAGTTCCCAACCGAAGGCAGCGGTGAATCCGGCAGATTTTGTCGGCCAGGATACATGCGCGACCTGTCACGCGGATGTGGTGACGAAATTCGGCAACAACCCTCACGCGAAACTGGCGCTCGAGCATGCGGGCAAAGGCGTGACCTGCGAGAGCTGCCACGGGCCGGGCAAGGCGCACGTGGATGGCGGCGGCGACGTCACGAAGATTCGCCAGTTCGATAAGGCCTCGCCGAAGGAAATCGATGCCACCTGCATGGGATGCCATGCCGGGGTGCACCCGAACTTCGAGCGGTCGCCCCACGCGAAGGCCGGAGTGAGTTGCCTGGGCTGCCACAGCGTCCACGCGCCGGGGGCCGAAGAACATTTGCTGAAGGCCGAACAGCCGAAGCTTTGCTTCCAGTGCCACAGCGATGTGAAGCCGGCGTTCGATATGCCGTTCCACCATCCGGTGAACGAAGGCGCAGTGAGCTGCAGCGATTGCCACGACGTGCATGGCTCGTTCAACAACAGCAACCTGAAGTCCACGGCCGATCAGAATGCGGTGTGCACCAAGTGCCATGCGGAAACGCGCGGACCTTATGTGTACGAGCATGCCGCGGTCAAGGCGGAGGGGTGCCTCGGTTGCCACACGCCGCACGGATCGCAAAATGCCCGGCTGCTGAATATGCCAAACATTAATACGCTGTGCAACCAGTGCCACAGCCCGGTAGCGGCCGGCACGGTGCACGGCATGAATGCGGGATCTTCGGAACTGGCGTCGTGCACCACATGCCACACGATGATTCACGGTTCGAACCTGAACCAGGCGTTCATCAAGTAACGGAACGGGCAGCGACCTCCGGATGCATGGAGGCCGCGGTCCGGAAACCGCACCAGGATTGGGTCGCCCACGGGTTAGAAGATTCGATGGAAGCGACGGTTGATTAAGTGAGGCTTGTTATGAAGAATTTTGGCGGGTGGAATCGGCAATCCGGGCAACAGCTCTCCCACGTAAAGGTCCAGCGCATCGCTGGCGGCCTGGGCATCGTTCTTTTCGCGGCTACCGCCGGTATCGCCGCTGCGCAAACGGAGACGCCGGTGACGCAGCCGGTCGCGCCGGACGGCTACACACTGCACGAAACCATTGATCTGGGCGGCCGCATCGTCGGTGTCTCGGGCAGCGGCTCTATGTATGACACGCTGGTCAACCTGCAGTCCGGACCGCGCGTGCTGGGCGAGACGTTTGAGCTGCGCGCGTTGCCGGGCAAGAAGGATGCCCCCTTCGATTCGCTGAGCGCTTTCAGCAACGGCTTTGGCGGCGATCCGAATAACTTCGCGAAGCTGGACTTTCACAAAGGGAATGTTTACGAGTTCTCAGGATTGTTCCGCCGCGACCGGCAGTATTTCGATTACGACCTGCTCGGGAACCCGAATATTCCGTCCGGCCAAACGATTACCGGCTCCAACGGGTTCGTATGGCCGCAAGTGCGAAATTCACCGATTTTGTTCAACACGGTGCGCCGCATGACGGACACCAGCCTGACCATCTTTCCTTTGTCGAAGGTGAGCTACCGCGTTGGGTATTCGCAAAACATTTTCCAGGGACCAAGCCTCAGCTGGGGAGCATCGAGCCCGTTCTTTGCGGGATCGATCGGGGCCTACGACCAGCAGCTCCAGGAGAATCAGCGCAACAGCACGGACGACTTCACCGGCGGCATCGACTGGAAGCCAATAGCCGGCACGCGCATCACTCTTGAAGAAGAGATCGATCACTATAAGGAAGATTCGTATTACACGCTGGCCCCCGGCGATTTTCAGGCCCAGGAAGCGGACGGCACGCGCGTCTCGCTCGGCGACTTTGACAGCCTCTCGCCTTACGGCATCAGTTCGTGCAACACGGGCAGCATGGGCAGCGGCTACACCAACTCCACCACGTACACCATTCTGTCGGCGCCGATCACGCCGGGCGGACTGCCGGTCATCAATCCCGCCTGCGCTGTGGCCACCAGCTACGTGCGCTCGCAGCCCACGCGCATTCTCTATCCCACGGAAATCGTTCGCCTGCAAAGCACCAGCCTGCCGAACATCGCCATGAACGGCGACTTCCGGTTTACGCGGGCGAAGATGAACCTGTCCGACTACAATGAGAATTTCCAGGGCCTCGATGGGACGGTTCGCTCCATCGCCTACAACGGCGCCGCCAGCGCCAAACGGGATGTGGTCGCCGCCGATTATGCCCTGACCTATACGGCGACCCGGACGATCAGCTTCTCCGATCAGATCGACTACTCCGACGTGCATCAGCCGGGTACAGCGAATATCTCGAAGGGGATCACGGCGAATACGCCGGGCAATCCCAACGAGACGATCAATTACGCCGGGCCGCTGGTTCCGGGCAACAACTATAGCGTGGAAGGCAGCCCCAACGGCGCGCCGCTGCCCGACTACTTCGGGCAGAAGATCTTCACCAATAATCTGACGGGAACCTGGGATGGCTGGTCGCGCGCCACGCTGTCGCTCACGTGGCGTTACCGCACCCACCTCATCGCGGAAGGTATTCCGGACAACGCGCCCCTGGCCGTCGGCGCGGACACCAATGGAACGGTGACCATCCACGAAAACGGCGGCATCTTCAACGCGGCGCTGCGCCCCAGCAGCCAGTGGGATGTGAACGGCACGCTGGAAGTGCTTTACGACGACAACGCCTTCACGCCGGTGGGCCCGCGGCAGACGCAGCACTACCGTGTGCATACGCTGTATCGCCCCAAGGACTGGATGACTCTCTCCGCGGCCTTCAACGACCTGGAGCGGCACAACAACACCAACAACAACGCTGCAGCCGTGGCGGCGAAGGACGTGGCCTACGCCGGCCCCATCGCGCATCAGGATCACAGCCGCGTGATCAGCGTGGGAGCCACTCTGTTCCCAAAAGGGCACGTGGGGCTTGACGCGAATTACGCCTACAGCGACGTGTACACGTCCACCAACATCTGCTACGACGCGGCGGCCAGCCCTCAGTATCCGGGTGCGGCCACGGCCAGCGGGACAGCTTGCCCGGGAGCGACGGTTCGCGGCACAACTTATTACGAATTTGGTCCGGTGAAGGACTTCATGAACGCGCCGACGCAGTTTGCCTCGGTCGCGCTCGCGATTTCGCCGGACAACGTGACCCGCGCCAACATTGGCTATCGCGTGAGCGCGGTGAACGGCAGCCAGTTCTTTAACGATCCGCGCGACGTCAACGGGTCGCTGGTCTCTACCTACCAGTCTCCCTTCGCGAACGTGGCCTACACGTTCCACAAAGCATGGATCTGGAAGGCGGAATACAACTACTTCGGCTACGGCGAGGGCGGCCCTTCCGGCGCGCCTTACTGCAGCACCAATAATCCGACGCCGACGACGCCGGCCACCGTGGTTCCCTGCAATTCGCCAACGCTCGCCGGCCTGCAAACCGGCCTCACCATCCCGTCGTCCGGGGAGACGGCGCCCAGAACGTTCCGCGCCAACAACGTGACGCTGGGCATGCATTACGAATTTTGACTTTTTTAACGGCGGCCGCGTTCCTTATTGGCCGCCGCTTCGAGGAGCAACATCATGAAACATAAGGGCCAACTTGCACTACTTATTCTTCTTGGAATCAGCCTCGCAACGCCTGGATTTGCGCAGCAGTCCGGCGAAGCCACCTACAAAGCAAAATGCTCGATGTGCCACGGCACTGACGGCCTCGGCCAAACACCGGCCGGCAAGGCCATGAAGGCCAACTCCTTCAAATCGGACGCTGACGTCAAGGCCAGCGACGCCGACCTGACGAAAATCACCAAAGAGGGCAAAGGCAAGATGCCGGCGTATGCGGGCAAGCTGACGGACGACCAGATTCAGGAAGTCGTCACGTACATCCGCACACTGCAGAAGTAAAGGCATAACAGCGCAGAAGGGGCACGAGCGGCCGCCAACCAGCGGCTGCACCAGGAAATCCCTGCGTGCCCGATCGAGCGCAAGAACAGGCCGGACTCTGTGCGGACGCGCGCAGAGAGCCGGAGGCTCCGGCGGGGCCCTCCCCCGTTTCTCGCCTGGGAGCCGGGAAGAAGGTGTCTCATGGGGACCCATACGGAATGCCCCGCGCAATCCAGTTGCGCGCGCAGGCGGACGGCTTCATCGCCGGTCCGCCTTTTGTTTTTTCTGCTCCTCTTCGCAATTTTTATGGTTTCCGGAGCCGGCGCGCAGCAGGCCTCCGAATGCCTGACCTGTCACGGTCCCTCGATAGGCCTGAAAAATTCCCAGGGGAAAGACATCAGCGTTAACGCCTCGACGCACATGAAGGGAGTGCACGGAGCTTTTTCCTGTGTTGACTGCCACGCCGGAGCAACGGCTGAGTCGCACAACGCGAAGACAGCGTCAGCCTCCTGCGCGACCTGCCACGCGGACGCAGCGAAGTCGCTCAGCACGGGCGTTCACGCGGCTCTTGGCAATCCCAACGATTCCGCTACCTGCGTCACTTGCCACGGCATTGGCAACGTGACCAAAACGCTCGCGAATCCGCAATTCTGCGCGACGTGTCACGCGGAGGAGGTTACGCAATACCGGGCCAGCGTGCACGGCAAGGCGCACGATCGCGGCAACGCGGATGTGCCCACCTGCCAGAGCTGCCACGGTTCGACGCATACGGCGCTGGCAGCGAGCAATCCTCTCTCGCCGGTGAACAAGCAGCATCTGCCCGACACCTGCGGATCCTGCCACTCGAACGCGAACCTGGCGGCGAAGTATATGTTCACCGAAGTACGGCCGGTGGAGGCATACAAGCAGAGTGTGCACGGGCGCGCGATTCTGCACGGCAATCTGAGCGCGGCTTCGTGCGGCGACTGCCACGGGAATCATGACATTCTGCCCGTCTCCGATCCGCGCTCGAAAATCTGGAAGCAGAACGTCGCGTCGACGTGCGGCAAATGCCATTCCGGCGTCTACAACACCTACGCGCAGAGCATTCACGGGCAGGCCGTGGCCAAAGGTGTTCTGCAGGCCGCCACCTGTACGGATTGCCACAGCGAGCATCGCATCCTCGCGCCGGGCGATCAGGGGTCGCCGGTGTATATGGCCAACGTTTCGCAGGAGGCGTGCTCCCGGTGCCATGCGGATACGCAGCTGATGGCCGGCTTCGCCATGCCGCAGGACCGCGTGCCCACCTACGAGGACAGCTACCACGGCCTCGCCGCGCATGAGGGGCGGCAAACGGTGGCGAACTGCGCCAGCTGCCATGGCGTCCACAACATTTATCCGTCCAGCGATCCGCGCTCGACGGTGAACCACGCCAACCTGAGCAAGACCTGCGGGCAGTGCCACGTGGACGCGGGCAGCCGCTTCGCCATTGGGCCGGTGCACGGCATGCCTTCGAAGAGTCCAGGCGGACGGCTGCTCGACCTGGTCAAAATCTTCTACCTCATCGTGATCCCGGTCACGCTTGGCCTGATGCTGCTGCACAACGCCATCGACTGGCGGCGCAAGGCCCTGGCAACGCTTGCACACTACCGCAAGACGCGCGGGCAGCCGCGCCTCACGCGCAGCGAGCGCATCCAGCATGCGCTGCTGGTGGTGAGCTTCGTCGTTCTGGTCATCACCGGATTCGCGCTCAAGTTCCCGCACGCCTTCTGGGCTGCGCCGTTTGTCGACTGGGAGCACGGGCATCCGGTCCGCGGCTGGCTGCACCGCATTGCCGGCGTGGTGCTCATCGGGGCGTCGGTCTACCACATGGTCTATGTCTCGCTGAAGAAGAGCGGCCGCCGCTGGCTCCGCGATATGGTGCCGGATCTGCGCGACGCCAGGGAAGCCGTGCAGACGGTGGGCTTCAACCTGGGACAGGCCAAACAGCTCCCGCAATACCGGCGGTTCAACTACGCGGAGAAGGCCGAATACTGGGCGCTGGTGTGGGGTACAGCGGTCATGGCGGTCACGGGTGTGGCCCTGTGGCTCAATGACTGGATTCTGGCCCACCTGCCGCACCCCGCGTCGATTCTGGCCATCAGCACCGCGATTCACTTCTACGAGGCGATTCTGGCGACGCTGGCCATTCTCATCTGGCACTTTTACGCGGTCATTTTCGATCCCGACGTGTATCCGGTGAAGTGGACGTTCCTCACCGGCCGCGCTCCGGAGCATGAGGTCCGCGATGGCGTGGAAAACCCATTACCATCCGCGCCAGCCAAAGGAGATGCTGGCGACGCGTCCGGTGTGGATGCCACGGGAGAAAGCGGTTCGGCCCGGCAGTAAATGGCAGACTGATCAATTTTGATCAGTCTGCCGCGCCGCGCGGTCCTGAAGATGAACTTTGGTTTGTGGTCCACATCACAGACCACTGTCCGTGCAACCCGGTATCAGATGGATAGGCCCAGGGCCCCGAACGTCCCATAAGGAGCAACCTCCATGAACCATCGCATCAGAAACGCGGCTTTTCTATTGCTCGCCGCGTCCATTGCGGCGCCTGTCTTTGCACAGAGCGCCGGCGCCGACACCTACAAAGCGAAGTGCCAGATGTGCCATGGCCCCGACGGCACAGCAGCGACGCCGATGGGCAAAATGATGAAGATTCCGTCCTTCAAAGATCCCATGGTGATCAAGAGCTCGGATGCGGATCTCATCGGGATCACCGCGAACGGCAAAGGCAAGATGCCGGCTTATACCGGCAAGCTGACCGATGCCCAGATCAAAGAAGTCGTCTCGTTTATCCGCACGCTGCAGAAATAGCGGAAGCAAAGACGCACGCCGGCATTGCCGGGGGCCCCGGGAGAGACAGGAGAGTTGTGTCTCTCCCGCCCTCGCCGCCTTTGAGCGGCAGGAGTACGCATGAAAGCCATTTTCTCTTTTTGCCTGATCCTGTGTGGGTTGGGGATTCTGCTGGTTTTGCCGGCGCGGGCCCTGTTCGCGGACACCGATTGCCTGAGCTGTCATAACGATCCGACGCTGACGGATGCCAACGGCCACAGCATCGGAGTGAACGCGGATAAGTTTCACGCGAGCGTGCACGCCGTGCTCAAGTGCAACGACTGCCACACCGGGTTCAAAGACTATCCGCATCCCGACAAGCCCGCGCCGGTCAAGTGCGATACCTGCCATGCGGACGAAGCGACCGGACTGGGCAGCAGCGTCCACGCCAAAGCCAGCGAGCATCCCTGCCTGAGCTGCCACGGCAACCAGCACGAAATCGTTCCCAAGACCGATCCGCAGTCGCCGGTGTATCCGCTCAACATTCCCAAGACCTGCGGAAGCTGCCACGGCAATGCCGCGATGGCGAAGAAATATGGCATGGGGAATGTGTATCCGGCCTATCTGGACTCGATCCACGGCTTTGCAATCGGCAAAGAGGGGCTGCTGGTAGCGGCCAACTGCACCAGCTGCCACGGATCGCACAAGATTCTGAAGCATACCGATCCGCAGAGCTCGACGTATCGCGCCAATATTCCCGCGACGTGCGGAAGCTGCCACGTGGGTATCAACGAGCAATATCAAAAAGGCGTGCATGGCAAGGCGGTTGCGGCCGGCAGCAAAGACGCGCCGGTCTGCACCGACTGCCACACAGCGCACGGCATTCTGGAACCGACGTCGGCGGATTTCCGCATGCAGTCCACGCCGGTTTGCGGCAATTGCCATCGCGACAAATTCAGCACTTACCGGGACACGTTCCACTCGCAGCTCGGCCTGCTGGGCGGCTACACGGAGACGGCGCGGTGCTGGGACTGCCACGGTGCGCACGACGTGCTGCCCACCTCCGATCCCAACTCGCCGGTGAACAAGGCCAACCTGGTGAAGACCTGCGGCCGATGCCATGCGGGGGCGAATGCGAGTTTTGTCGAGTATCAACCGCACGCCAACGCGCGCAATCGCAAGCTGAATCCGGCCCTGTATTACATCCGGCTCTTCATGAACCTGCTGCTGGCCAGCGTGTTGACCTTCTTCATGCTGCACACGATTCTGTGGCTCATCCGCTCGCAGCTCCAGAAAGTCAAAAGCAAATCGGCGGGAGGAAAGAATGCCTGAACCAATAGAATCCGCAGCATTGCCGGAGGCGGTCGCGGCACAAACCGCCCCCCAATCTCCTCATGAGAAGACGCGCTATTTTCTGCGCTTTACCCTGGGACAGCGCTACCTCCACGCCGTCCTGTTTACGACGTTCCTGGTGCTGGCCGCGACCGGATTGACCATGCGCTTCAGCGGATCGATCTGGGCGATCCGCATCGCCAAACTTACGGACGGCTTCGGCACCATCCTGTTCTTTCACAAGTTCTGCGCGATCGTGCTGTCCATCGCCTTCCTGATTCATCTGCGCGACATCGTGGTGCGCGCCTTCATGAATCGCGAGAAAGGCATTTTCTGGGGACCGACATCGATGGTGGGCAACTGGAAAGATGTGAAAGACCTGTTTGGACACATGCGCTGGTTCCTCGGCCTCGGCCCCAAGCCCAAATTCGAGCGCTATGCCTATTGGGAGAAGTTCGACTACTGGGCGGTGTTCTGGGGGATGGTGGTCATCGGCTTCTCCGGCTACGCCATGTGGTTTGCGCCGTTCTTTGCGCGCTTCCTGCCCGGCTGGGCGCTCAACGCAGCGCTCGTGATCCACAGTGAAGAGGGCCTGCTGGCCATCCTCTTCATCTTCTCCATCCACTTTGTGAACACGCATTTGCGGCCCGACAGCTTTCCCATGGATATGGTGATTTTCACCGGCCGGGAGAGCGAAGAGGAGTACAAGAATCGGCGTCCGGACGAGTACGCACGGATGATGAAAGAAGGAAAGTCTGCGACAAGGATCACAGACGCGCCGCAACCCTGGCTGATAAATTTCTCGCGGGTGGTGGGTTTTACCGCTATATTGATTGGCCTCACCCTCCTTATTCTCACGCTGACCGCGTATATCGCGGGGTAAGAGGTCGTCATGTCGCTCTTCAGATCCATCGAAAAATCGCTGCGCCCGATTCTGTTCTACGGCAATAACCCGCTAAGTCTGCTGGGAGGCGCACTCACCAGCGCTTCCGCCTTTGTTCTGGTCGGCTTCTGGGTCGTCTCTATTTTTGGGCATGGCGGCTCGTCCAATCCCTATCTTGGCATCGTTTTCGATCTGTTCCTGCCGGGGCTTTTTGTCCTCGGGCTGGTGCTCATCCCGGTGGGCATCTGGTTCCGGCGCAGGAGCCTGCTGGCAGCCGGGCAAATCCCCGACACCTACCCGCAGATTGATCTGCAGAACACCACCTTCCGTCGCGGGATCGAGATCGTCATCCTCGCGACGTTCTTCAATTTTGTGATAGTAGGCACCGCTTCCTATCGTGCCGTCTCTTATATGGATTCGCCGCACTTCTGCGGATCCAGCTGCCACGTGATGGCGCCGCAGTGGGCCGCTTATCAGGAATCGCCGCACTCCCACGTGGATTGCGTCGATTGCCACGTCGGATCAGGTTTCAATTCCTATGTGAAGGCAAAGGTGAATGGAACGAAGCAGTTGCTCGAAGTGGTCTCTCATAGCTGGCCAACACCGATTCGGGCAACGCTCAACGGCCTGCGCCCCGCGCGCGAAACCTGCGAGGAGTGTCACACGCCGGCGAAGTTTGTCGGTGAAAAATTGTTGGTGAAGACCACCTTTGGCGACGACGAAAAGAATTCCGTCACCCGCACCGTGCTGGTGCTGCACCTCGGCGGAATCGATTCCGTGTCGCACCTCAGCGGCATCCACGGGGCGCACCTCAACCACTTTGAATATGTGGCGAGCGATGCAAGCGCCCAGACCATTCTTTCCGTGAGCCGCCCCAACCCGGACGGGACGAAAACCGAATACATCAGCTCCGATGTGAAGGGGCCGGTTCAGGGCATGCGCCGCACCATGGATTGCATGGATTGCCACAACCAGGCGACGCACGTCTTCCAGACCGCGCAGGGAGCGATCGACGAAGCCATGGTCGATGGCAACCCAAGTCCGAGCCTGCCTTTTGTGCACAAGCAGGGGCTGGCGCTGATCCAGGCAACGTACAAATCGCAGGCGGAAGCCGGCGCGAAGATCGTGAGCGGGCTGAATGACTTCTATCGCACCCAGTATCCGCAGGTATGGAGCACGCAGCGTCCGGCGATCAATGCCGCGGCGCAGCGCCTGGTGTCCATCTACGACCGCAACGTTTTCCCGGACATGAAGGTGACCTGGGGTACGTATCCCAACAACATCGGGCACATGGACTATCCAGGCTGCTTCCGTTGCCACGACGGCAGCCACACCACGAAGAGCGGCAAGACGCTCAGCAACGACTGCAGTCTGTGCCATAACCTGCTGGCGACGGACGAAACAAATCCGAGCGTGCTGAACGATTTGCAGCTGCAAAACGAGCTGCATTTGCAGTAGCCGGCTCAAGCTGGAGAGGCTCGCGGCCGCGTCGAGGGACCTGAATCAATGCCGCCACGGTCGCCGAGCCGCACTCCTCCGCTTGTGACAATGGTCACAGAGACCCAGCGCCCCTCCCGCGTACCGTTGGGATGGTATGGACGCACTCCTGCTGGACCGCTTGCACTTTGCCTTTACGGCCACCTTCCATTACCTGTTTCCGCAGCTCACCATGGGGTTGGCGCTGCTGATGGTGGTGATGAAATTCGTTGCTCTGCACACGGGCGACGAACGGTGGAACCAGGCTTCGCGTTTCTGGGCGAAGATCTTCGCCGTCAACTTTTTGCTGGGCGTGGTCACCGGCATCCCCATGGAATTTCAGTTCGGGACGAACTGGTCGGAATTCGCCCGGCGCACGGGCGGCGTGATCGGCCAGCCGCTGGCCATGGAAGGCATGTTCGCCTTCTTCCTGGAGTCGACATTTCTGGGCCTGTTTCTCTTCGGCGAGAAGCGCCTCTCGAAGCTCGCGCATTTTGGCGCGGCCTTCATGGTGTTCCTGGGATCGTGGATCTCCGGCTTCTTCATCATCGTGACCGATGCATGGATGCAGCACCCGGTGGCGTGGCGCGTGCTGGCCAACGGCACCTATGAAGTAACGAGCTTCTGGAAATTCATGATGAACCCGTGGGCGTGGCTGCAGTACGCCCACAATATGTGCGGCTCGGTGGTGACGGCCTCGTTTGTGGTGGCGGCGACGGGCGCGTTCTATCTGCTCGAGAAGAAGCACGAAGACTTTGGCCGCATGTTTGTGAAGGTGGGCGTCGTCGCCGGGCTGCTCTCCTGCATCGCGATGGTCTTTCCCACCGGCGATTTTCACGCGCGGTACGTAGCCGAGCACCAGCCCGCGGCGATGGCCGGGATGGAAGGCCTCTTCAATACACAGAAGGACGCGCCGCTGGTGCTGATCGGGCAGCCGGACGAAAACGCGCAGAAGATCGACAACGCGCTTCCCGTGAACAGCGTGCTGAGCTACCTGATCTACGGCACGAAGAACGCCGCGGTGATGGGGCTGAACGATTTCCCGCCAGATCAGCGTCCGACCGCGCTGCCGCTGCTCTATTACGCATATCACATCATGGCCGGGCTGGGGACGTGGTTCGTGCTGCTCATGCTGGGCGCGGCATTTTTGCTTTGGCGGGGCAAGCTCTACGGTGCGCGCTGGATGCTGTGGCCAATTTTGCTCAGCTTTCCGCTGCCCTATGTTGCTAATACAGCGGGATGGATGACGGCCGAGATTGGCCGCCAGCCGTGGGCGGTGTATGGACTGATGCGCACAGCGCAGGGTTTCTCGACGCATGTCTCGGCAGGGAACACGCTGTTCACGCTGCTGGGATTTATGGGCATGTATTCGCTGCTGTCGATCCTGTGGATCGTGCTGGTGTACCGGTTCATTCATGCCGGGCCGGTCGCGGTGGAAGTAGACGAACCTGAAATGGCGATGGCCTGAGGCGAGGAGAGCGCGATGGGATTTATCTGGTTCTGGATTGTTGCGGTCATGATCGCCGCCTACGTTGTCCTCGACGGATTCGATCTCGGCGTGGGCATCCTGGCGCCGTTTCTGGCGCGGACGGAAGAGGAGCGCCGCACGCTGTTGCGCTCCATCGGCCCGGTATGGGACGGCAATGAAGTGTGGCTGCTGGCCGGCGGCGGAACGCTCTACTTTGCGTTTCCTCTGCTCTACGCCTCGTCGTTCAGCGGATTTTATCTGCCGCTGATGATCGTGCTGTGGCTGCTGATTGGGCGCGGCCTGAGCATTGAGCTGCGCATGCACATCGATCACACCGTGTGGCGGAGCTTCTTTGACGGCATGTTTTTTGTGTCCAGCGCGCTGCTGGCCATCTTCTTCGGCGCGGCGCTGGCGAACGTGATTCGCGGAGTGCCGCTGGGCGCCGACAATTACTTCTTCCTGCCGCTGTGGACGAACTGGCGCGTGAGCGCGCAGCCTGGCATCCTGGATTGGTACACGGTGATCGGCGGCGTGGTGGCGCTGGTCGCACTCGCGACGCACGGCGCGCTGTGGCTGGTGATCAAAGCTCCTGGCGAACTGGAACTGCGCGCACGCCGCGCGGCCACGGCGCTGTGGATGGTGCTGCTGGTGATCACGCTGATCAGCCTTCCCGCCACCATTGCGGTGCGGCCTGCGGCGCTCGACAACTATCGCGCGCACCCCATTCTGTTTGCGATTCCGTTGCTGGTGGTGGCTACGCTGATCGGGATGCTGAGTTTCACGCGGCAGCGCAAAGCGGTCGCGGCATTCGTTTCTTCCTGTCTCTATTTGGTCTTTATGTTGGTAGGCGCGGCCACGGGTTTGTATCCCACGCTGCTGCCTTCGTCCAGCGATCCGGCGCGGGATATCAACATCGCCAATGCGCTCACCGGTTCCCATTCGCTGCACGTGGGGCTGGTGTGGTGGTCGTTCGGCATGCTGCTGGCGCTCGGCTACATTTTTACTTCTTATTTCCTGTTCCGCGGTAAAGTCACGGCGGAAGCGGGCTACGGTCATTGAACAAGCATTCATAAAGGAGCACTCCCTCATGGCTTCCACCGCCTTCGCCCCAGACGCAGTCGTCATTATTGATCCCGCGCACGATCTAGTCGGCATTCCCAACAGCTCGCTGGCGCCCATCTTCACGCCGAAAGCGGTCGCGGTCATTGGAGCTTCCGATCGTCCCGGCAGCGTGGGCTGCACCGTGCTCACCAACCTGCTGGCCAGCCCGTTTGGCGGACCAGTGTGGCCGGTCAATCCCAAGCGCGCGACGGTACTGGGTGTGCCCGCGTACAAATCGATTGCGGATCTGCCCGGCATCCCCGACCTGATCGTGGTGACGACGCCCGCGGCCACGGTGCCAGCGATTATTCAGGAAGGCGTCAACGCCGGAGTGCCGGCGGCCATTGTGATTTCGGCAGGCTTCAAAGAGGTTGGGGAATCCGGCAAAGCGCTGGAGCGCCAGATCGCCGGAATCATCAAAGGCAAGATGCGGCTCATCGGGCCGAATTGCCTCGGCGTCATGAATCCCGTGGGCGGCGTCAACGCGAATTTCGCCGTAGCCATGGCGCCGCCGGGGCGCCTGGCGTTCATCAGCCAGAGCGGCGCGCTGGGAACGGCCGTCCTCGACTGGTGCATTCGCGAGCAGGTGGGCCTGAGCGGATTTGTCTCTGCAGGGTCGATGCTCGACGTGACCTTTGGCGAACTGATCGATCATTACGGCCAGGATCCCAACACGGATTCCATCGTCATCTATATGGAGTCCATCGGCGATGCGCGCAGCTTCCTCTCCGCGGCGCGCGCCGTGGCCATGAACAAGCCCATCCTCGTCATCAAGGCCGGACGCACCGCCGCCGCGGCGAAAGCGGCTGCCTCCCATACCGGTTCGCTCACCGGCAGCGACGACGTGCTGGATGCAGCCTTCCAGCGCGCGGGCGTGCTGCGCGTCAACTCCATCAGCGATCTGTTTTATGTTTCGGAAGTGCTGGCGAAGCAGCCGCGCCCGAAGGGACCGCGCCTTACGATTCTCACGAATGCAGGCGGCCCAGGCGTGCTGGCGACCGACGCGCTCATTTCCGCGGGCGGCGAGTTGACGGAAATTTCTCCGGCGGCTCTCGAAAACTACAACACATTTCTGCCGGATGCGTGGAGCCACAACAATCCGGTCGACATTCTGGGCGACGCAGAAGCAGAGCGCTACGCGAAGGCACTGGAAATCGCCGCGAAAGACGAAAACACCGATGGAACGCTGGTGATTTTGACGCCGCAGGGCATGACGGATCCCACAGCGATTGCGCGCGATCTCGCTCCGTACGCCAGCGGCACGGGCAAGCCGGTGATTGCGAGCTGGATGGGCGGCGATGTGGTTGCCGACGGCGAAGCGATTCTGAAGCACGCGGGGATTCCGGTATTTCCGTATCCCGACGCCGCGGCCCAGGCCTTTGTCCTGACGTGGAAGCACACCAGCAACCTGCGCGACCTGTACGAAACGCCGACGGCGCGGAACGAATCCGTTCTGAACACGAAACGCGACGTGGCTACGGCCATCGTGAACCAGGTGCGCGCCGGCGGACGGACCATCCTGACTGAATTTGAATCGAAGCAGCTGCTCGCGGCCTATGGCATTCCCACCGTCCGCACCGAGCTGGCCACGACCTCCGACGAAGCCGTTTGCAAGGCCGCCGAGCTTGGCTACCCGGTGGTGTTGAAGCTGCACTCCGAGACCATCACACACAAGACGGACGTAGGTGGCGTCAAGCTGAATCTGCGTTCGGCCAGCGATGTCGCTGCGGCCTTCGGCGAGATTCTGGCATCGGTCACGGCGAAGGTGGGCGCGGAACATTTTCTCGGCGTCACCGTGCAGCCCTTTGCCAAACTAGACGGCTACGAAGTGATCATCGGCAGCAGCATCGATCCGCAGCTCGGCCCGGTCCTCCTGTTTGGAACCGGCGGCCAGCTCGTCGAGGTCTATAAGGATCGCGCGCTCGCGCTGCCTCCGCTGACCGCAACCCTGGCCCGCCACCAGATGGAGCAGACGAAAATCTTCACCGCGCTCAAAGGTGTGCGCGGACGCAAGCCCGTCGATCTCGATGCGCTCGATTCTCTGGTGGTCCGCTTCAGCGAGCTGGTCGTCGAGCAGCGCTGGATTCGCGAGATCGATATCAACCCGCTGCTGGCCTCGCCCGACGGCCTGATCGCGCTCGATGCGCGCGTAGTGCTCTTCGATCCCGCGACGACGGAAGACCAGCTCCCGCGGCCTGCGATTCGTCCGTACCCGGTGGAATACGTTGCGCCGTGGACGACGAAATCCGGCGACACGATGCTGATCCGCCCGATTCGTCCCGAAGACGAGCCGCTGATTGTTGCGTTGCACGACCGGCTTTCTGAGCGGACGGTGGTGCAGCGTTACTTCACCGCGCTGGCGCTCACGGCGCGCACCGCGCACGAGCGGATGACGCGTATTTGTTTCATTGACTACGACCGCGAGCTGGCGCTGGTAGCCGAAGCGGATGGCCCGCACGGCAAAGAGATTGCCGGCGTGAGCCGCATGGTTCGCCAGGAAGACGGGAAATCCGCGACGCTCGCCATCGTGGTCGCAGACGACTACCAGGGCAAAGGCCTCGGCGAAGCGCTGATGCAGCGCGCTCTGGACGCGGCCCGCGCAGAAGGCATTGGGCGCGTCCTGGTGCATTTTCTGCCGGAGAACGCGCGCATGAGCGACTTGTCCCGCAAGCTGGGCTTCGCTCTCACCGAGGAACGGGGAGTCATCCGCGGAGAAATCACACTCTAGCCCACGAAGAGCAGGGCAGGGAAGCAATCCCTGCCCTGGTTGTTTTCCAGAAATTCAGAAGAAAGCAGCGAGGCGCAAAACACTCCGCATCCCAGGCGCCCCGCTACAATAGAGACAGTATGCGCCGTATCTACATGGACGCGAATGCCACCACGCCTCTGCTTCCCGAGGTGCTGGAGGCGATGCGCCCCTTCTTCATCGAGTCGTTCGGCAACGCGTCGTCGATCCACCAGCACGGCCAGCATGCGCGGGCTGCGGTCGAGCGTGCGCGTGAACAGGTAGCGGCCTTGCTGCATTGCCGTCCCGCGGAGATTGTCTTCACCTCCGGCGGCACCGAGAGCGACAACACGGCGCTGTTTGGAATCCTGCGCTCCGGCGACCACATGATCACATCGTCCATCGAGCACCATGCGGTGCTGCATACGGCGGAGAAGATGCGCGCGCGCGGCATCGACGTCACCATTCTGCCGGTTTCGTCGGGCTGCGCTGTCGACCCTATGGATGTATATCGCGCGCTCAAGCCGAATACGAAATTGATCAGCGTGATGATGGCGAACAACGAGACGGGCGTGATCCAGCCCGTGGAGCAGATTGGCAAGATTGCTGCTGAGGCTGAGGTCTGTTTTCACACGGACGCCGTGCAGGCCGCCGGGAAAATTCCCATCGACGTGAAAGCCATCGGCTGCCACATGCTCAGCCTCTCAGGCCACAAACTCCACGCGCCGCAGGGTACGGGAATTTTGTACGTCCGCCGCGGCACGCGCTTTGAGCCGCTGGTCTTTGGCGGAGCGCACGAGCGCCAGCGCCGCGCCGGTACTGAGAACGTCGCAGGGATCGTGGGTCTGGGCAAGGCTGCGGAAATTGCGCTGGCCGCGCTCACCGACGGCACGGAAGATCAAATCACATTGCTGCGTGACCGGTTAGAGCAGGGTTTGCTCGGCGCCGTCGCGGAGTGTGGCGTGAACGGAGCGGGCCAGCCGCGCGTTCCCAACACGACGAATATCTACTTCGATCATCTCGAAGGCGAAGCGCTGGTGATTGCGCTGGACCTGAAAGGCCTGGCGGTTTCCGGCGGATCGGCCTGCTCGTCGGGATCGACGGAGCCTTCGCATGTGCTGAAGGCGATGGGATTGCCGCTGGCGCGCTCGCGAGCCAGTCTGCGCTTCAGTCTCACGCGGCAGAACACCAACGCCGACGTCGACACGGCGCTCGAACTGGTACCCACCGCGGTCGCCCGGCTGCGCGAACTTTCGCCGGTGTACAAGAAAAATCAGACGCCGGCCGTCGTTACCGTCTAACAGCGTCCCGCCTTAGTGGTGAGCCGATCCAGAGCTGCTCGCTGGTGCGCTGGCGTGTCCACTGCCGCCGGCGCTTACGCCACTACTGGCATGGCTTACTGGGCTGGAGGATGGAGCGCGCGCGGGCATGGCGCCCCCGAAATGTGGGGTGCCAAACGAGCGTGCTCCGGGAGCCGGCGCGTAAGTTGAGCGCATGCCCGGATTGTGTCCCACCGAAACCGCCATCTCGGGATGCGCTCTGACCAGAGCTGCCGTGAACCCTTCCCCAACGGGTCCGGTATGCTGCGGGCGAATCGTAGCCTCGAGCGGTGCGATGGTCTTGCCATCAAAATCCAGCGTGCGCGGCTCGGGCCGCACGCCGCGATCGAAGCGGAAGGGAGCTGCAGTACTGCGCGCCGCGGTTCACCGCGATCAATGGCTCCGGATGCGGCAGGCGATGCCGTGGGCGCGGCGGAGGGTTGTACCCTTTGGGAACGCGCCACACGGTGGCATACGGATACCAGCCGTTTCCGTAGAAACCCCAGCCGCAGTTGCCGGGAATCCAGACCCAGCCGTAGCCGTCGATGAAGTCCCACGCGCCGCAGTGGTAGGGCAGCCAGCCCCACGGATAACCGGAAATCCAGGTGTAGCCAAACCCGCTGTAGTTGCCCCAGTAGCCGTTGCCAAAGGGATCCCAGCTGGCGTCGACGCCGGCCGGCGACCACACCTGGCCGTAGCCGGGCAGACTATACCAGTTGCCGTAGTAGTCGAGGTCATTCCACGCGGGATCGTCGGGGTTGGCGGAGCTGGCGCGCGCCGTAGTCTCATTCGCTTCCATCTGCGAAAGCGCCTGGTCGCGATCGGAATTCCACTGGTCCCAGCTGTCGGCGCCGATGCTCTGCGCCACGGTGAACTCACCGGGCTGTTGCGGATCGGTGAGGAAGCTCTGGTTTGGGTGCACGTCGAGCGACACGCCCTGGCCGTCGTCCACGTGGGCCGCGCCGTGCATCACGGCCAGCTCATTGGGGGCGGCATCGAGAGCGATACGGAAGACGGCGCTGTCGATGGGAGTGACGGCGTCTCCGTTGAAATGCACGCTGATCTGCCCGCCGTGCCCGTTCAGCTCGTAGTAGGTGAGGCCGGCCAGGGCGTCGATTTGCGTAACGGTCGTGCCGTCGGCATTGCGGCGGAGCTGGGTGAGGCGAATCGAGCTGTTGGGCGTGACGCGGGCCACGCTGCCGTCTTCAAATTCAATCTCGACGCGGCCGTTGTCGCCGGTCACGAAGCGCATGCCCTCGACGGCCGGCATATTGGGCTCAGCCTGGTCGAACGCCAGTTGACCCGCCTGGTAGACCTGGACCTGACCTTCCACATCGCTGAGGCGGACGGCGCGCACCGTGCTTTGCTCCTGGGCCGTTGGCCCGGAGGTGGCAGCATCCGAAGAAGCAGGGCCCGCGGTTGGACTGTCCGGAGGGGGTGGGGGCGGCGTCGAATCCTGAGACCATGCGGCGGCTGCCGTGAGGAACAGGGCGAAAACGGACGCAATCAGGACCAGACGGCCAATGTGCTTCGGCGCATGGTTCCGGCGATTCACGAATGAAGAATGGCGACCCATAGCGGCGCCTCCTTGCAAGACCCCACAACTCATCTGCCTAATAAACGCGCGAGGATGCGATTTAGTTTCTACTTTATTGTCGCACGGTGAACCGGGGGGCGACGCTGCCGCTGGGTGTGGGTGAACCGCATTGCAGGCGCAGGGTTTAGTTGGATTTCTGCGGGTTTTCGCAGCAGCTCAGCAGGGCCAGGGCGCGCTTGCGGGCGCGATCCATTACCTGCTCGTCGCTGGCGATGGTTTGCAACTCAGGGGCGATGTTGGGCAAATCGGAGGCGCGGCGGTCTTTCACGGCATCCTGCAGGGACTCGAGTTCGGAATCGAGTCCGAGGCGGTCGTGCTGCACTTCAACGTCGAGGCGGCGGCCGATCTCGATGGTGAAGGCGACCGCATTCAGCTGGTCGGTCAGGCGCTGCAGAACCGGATCGGCGGCCCACACGAAGGCGCAGGATCCGTGGCCATCGGGGCCGGTGTAGGCCAGGGATTTGTTGCCGGTGAAGGCGAGACCGGAGGGTTTGCGTTCGCAGCGCCCTCCGAAGAAATCGTGGCTGCGTGCGTAACGGAAGAGATCGGCGCGGAGGCCGTCGTCGAGGCGAATGTCGCGGCTCACCGGAGCCGGCCTCACGGAATCGTCCTCATCGGAAGCGGCTGTGCCGGGCATGGATTCAAAGTGTCCCGCTCCGTTTTCGTCGACTGTGATGGAGTAATGAGCGGGCTGCAACTGGGGATGGTCGAAGGTATAAACGATGCGCGCCTGGCTCTGTGCGAAGAGCGGCGCAGCGGCGCAGGCTGCGAGAAACGCGATGGAGAGGAAGTATTTCCGCATGGCTAAATCGCGCGCGCCTGCTGGATGGCCAGCGTCTGCGCGTGGTGGATGTGGCAGATGGCGATGGCCAGCGCGTCGGCGGCGTCGGCGGGTTCCGGGACCGATGTGAGATGCAGCAGCCGCGCCACCATGAACTGCACCTGCGACTTGGCGGCCAGGCCGTAACCGGTGACGGTGGATTTGATGGTGAGCGGTGCGTATTCGGCGATGGGCAGGCCGGCATTGGCAGCGGCCAGCAGCGCAACGCCGCGCACGTGGCCCAGCTTGATGGCGGATTTGGCATTCACGGAGAAGAAGACTTCTTCCACCGCGACAATGTCCGGCTGGTAGTGCTCGAAGAGAGCCAGCAGTTCAGCGTGGATGAGCGCGAGGCGCTGGGGCAGGGAAGTTTTTTTCGGCGGGCAGATGCCGCCGGCGGCGAGCCACATCAGATCGGGACGACGAGCCTGGTCGTCGCACTCGACGATGCCGTAGCCGGTGGTTTCGGTGCCGCAATCGATGCCACAGACACGCATGCGAGGGACCTCAGCGAAGTGGACGAGACGCTACGCGCCAGTCTACCGCAGCGGATGGAAGGTGGTTAAGGGGATTGTGCGCTACCGCGAAACCCCTTCCAGCGGCGAACTGGCCGTCGCATAAAGCTTGCGGGGCATACGTCCGGCGACGTAGGCCTGGCGTCCGGCGAGCACCGCATGCTGCATGGCTTCAGCCATCAGAATCGGATTAGCGGACGCGGCGATGGCGGTGTTCATCAGCACGCCGTCCGCGCCCATTTCCATCGCCAGCGCAGCATCAGAAGCGGTGCCGACGCCGGCGTCGACGATGAGCGGGACTTCCGTAATCTTCTCGCGCAGGATTTGCAGCGTAGCGCGGTTCTGAATGCCGAGACCGGAGCCGATAGGCGCCGCCAGCGGCATCACGGCCGCGGCCCCCGCGTCGATCAGGCGATGCGCAAACACAATGTCATCCGAAGTGTAGGGCAGCACGGTGAATCCCTCGGCCACCAGCACGCGCGTAGCTTCAAGCGTGGCCTGCACATCGGGATAGAGCGTGGCCTGATCGCCGATGACTTCAATCTTCACCCAGTCCGACAGGCCGACTTCACGAGCCAGGCGCGCGGCGCGGATCGCCTCGTCAGCGGTATAGCAGCCCGCAGTGTTGGGCAGCAGGAAGTAGCGGCGCGGATCGATGAAGTCGAGCAGGGACTCGCGCGAGCGGTCGAGATTGACGCGGCGCACGGCCACAGTCACCATCTCAGCGCCCGAGGCTTCGATGGCTGCCTGAGTTTCCGCGCCGTCTTTGTATTTGCCGGTGCCGACGATGAGCCGCGACTGAAAAGCTTTGCCTGCGATGACGAGGGGTTCCATGGGGCTATTGTAAGGCGGCGGCGCGGGGGCCGTGAGATTACCAGATGGTTCCGACGACTACCAGATCGTGCGAACAGCGCGGGAGCGGCGGATGTGCTGATCGGCGGTGAGCAGCGGGATGCCTTCGACCATGGCCGTGGCGGCAATGATGCGGTCAAAGGGATCGGAAGGGAAGGCGGCGGGGAGTTGGGCGGCGGCCAGAGCGATTTGCGGCGTGAGGGGGCGAACCAGGAAGCGCCACTCCATTTCGGCGAGGATATGGTCAGCCGGCCGATTGGGCGTAATCCTTCCGCGAAAGATGGCACGCGCAATCTCATACAACGACAGGGTCGAAACCACACATCGGCTTCCCTCTGCCTCGGTATCCTCGATCGCCTGGATGGCGTTGTTGGAGAGCATGCCGACAGTGCCAAGCGCCCACAGAGCGACGTGCGTATCGAGAACGATCACTTGCGCCTGCTTGCCGGACTCTTCGCCGTCGCCTTCGCCGCAGATTTCTTCTTGTTCCGCTCGAATTCTGCCCGTTCCGGCGTGCCGTGCGGAAACACGTCCTCGTCCCATTCCCAGGGCTCGACGATGGGAGAGACGATATCGCCGACGATCGTAAACATCCCCTTCATTGATCCGAGAATGCTCTCGGGCTTCTTGTTTTCGATCGGAACGAGCTTCGCCATGGGTTTGCCGCGCTTCGTAATAATGATTTCTTCGTTGCGATCGTATACCTCGTCAATGACCGCGAGGCAATGTGTTTTGAACGCGCCGGCACCCATAGTTTTCATGGCGTCCCCTTTCGAGATGACCATGGTCACTTTACCATGGTCACGAAACAACGCCACCCAAAATGTGAAAGGCCCGCTGACCTTGCGGTCGGCGGGCCTTTGCACCGGTGAGCTGTGGAGATTGACCTGAGGCGCCCCCGCTTTCGGAGTGGGCCTCGGCGCAGGCGAATACTACGCCAGGACTTAGTTCACTGGAGCCAGGAGCGGCTCTAAGCCTCAGTCACCTCACGTGATGTAAAGCAACTACTACCGTCAGAATTCTTCATAGGCTGGATCATCCTCCTTTCCCGTGTACCGACAACTTAACCCGGGGAGCCTGTGCGAATCAAGTCCGGCCGGCAAGTGACTTAGCAGCAGTGCCCTACCAGCAATGCAGGGCCCCGTCGTGCTCCACCATCGTGACCTCCACGCCGAACAGGGCGCGCAGTTTCTCTGAAGTCAGCAACTCACCCTTCGGCCCATCGGCAAAAATGCGTCCGTCGCGCATCATGATCACGCGATCGATCTCCGGCAGAATGTCAGCGAGGTGATGCGTGACCATCAAAATGCCGACGCCTTGCTGTGCAACGCGGCGCAGCGCCTGCCGCAGCTCGCGCTGGGCGGCGAGGTCGAGCGCATTCGACGGTTCGTCAAGCAGCAGCATCTGCGGCTGGTGGACGAGAGCGCGGGCGATCATGATGCGCCGCTGCTCGCCCGCCGACATTTCTCCGACCAGTTTCTTCTCAAGGTGCGTGGCCTGCATCAGCTCCAGCGCCTTGTGCGCGCGCTCGCGCATCTCCGGCTCGACATGGAGATTGGGCCACAGTGTCGATGCCGAGAAGAATCCCGCAATGACGGCGTCGAGGCCGGGGGTGACCGGCGTCCGCTCTCCCGGCAACTCTGCGGAGACGACGCCGAGATGCGTGCGCAGCTGCGATACATCCCACCGCTTGCGCCCCAGCAGCAGCAACTCCGTTTCCGGCGTGAAGATGGGATAGCACTGGCAGGTGAGCGTTTTAATCAGCGTGGATTTTCCGCAGCCGTTCGGCCCAAGAATCGCGACGTGCTCGCCGTTAGCGATGCGCAGAGACAGATCGTGCAGCACGACGTTGTCGCCGCGCGCGACGCTGACATGCTGCATGAGAAGGAAATCGGTGGGTTGGGTCAAACTGCGGGCTCCGTTGAAAGTATGGCAGAGCCGGGAATTGCTACAGTAAAGAATTGCCCATGAGCGAGACTCTTCTGATCGACGATGACGCGCTGCCGCGGGGCTTTCGATTCGCGGCGGTGAAGGCCGGCATTAAGCCGAGCGGCAAGCCCGACTTTGCCGTGGCCTTGGCGGACCAGCCCGCCAGCGCCGCGGCCATGTTCACGGCGAATCGCGTGCAGGCAGCGCCCATCACCGTGGGGCGGCGTCATATTCAGCGCAGCGGCGGCGTGGTGCGCGCGGTTGCGGTGAACGCGGGTAATGCGAACTGCGCGACCGGCCAGATCGGCATCAGCGCGTGCGAGGAAGTTTGTCGCGCTGCGGCTGAGGCGTTCTCCTGCGAGGGGCACGAGGTTTTTCCGTCGTCGACCGGCATCATTGGCGTGCCGCTTCCGGCGGAGAAGCTGGTGGCCGCGCTGCCCGATGTGCAGGCTGCGCTCGAGCCTACGGCGGAAGCTTTTTCGCGCTTCGCACACGCCATTCTCACGACGGACACCCGCGTGAAAATCGCCCACGCGACCGTTGAGGTGGGGGGCAAGGAGGTGCGCATCGCAGGGACGTGCAAGGGCGCGGGGATGATTCATCCGCAACTGGTGCCGGCGCTGCACGCCACCATGCTGGTTTATTTGTTCACCGATGCGGCGATTGCGCCACCTGCTTTAGATGCGTTTCTGCGAGCGGCTGTGGAGCAGAGTTTCAATCGCATCTCAATCGACGGCGACACGTCGACGAACGATACGGTTCTGCTCCTGGCGTCCGGTACCTCCGGCTCGCAGATCGGCGAAGGCAACGCGCAATTTGGCGACGCGCTTACCCAGGTCTGCACATCGCTGGCGAAACAAATCGTCGCGGATGGCGAAGGCGTCACACATGTCGTCGAGTTGCAGATTGAAGGCGCGCCCAGCGACGCCGATGCGCTGAAAATTGCGAAATCCATCGCACATTCGCCGCTGGTGAAGACGGCGTGGGCGGGTTGCGATCCCAACTGGGGACGCCTGATGGCGGCCGCGGGCTATGCGGGCGTGGACATCGATCCCACCGCCATCGCGATTTGGTTTGGCGAGCAGCGCATCTGTGTGAACGGCGGACGCGCTCCTGAATATGACGAGAACGCGGCGCACGCGTATCTGCAGCAGCCGGAATTTTCCATTCGCATCGCGGTGGGCGAAGGCGAAGGACGCTGCCGCTTCTGGACCTGCGACCTGACCGCGGAATACGTTCGCATCAACGCGGACTACTCGACATAGAAGCAGCGATAAAGCGGTCAGCCAAAGTCCGGCCAGCGATGAACCGTTCAGCGAAAGTCCGGCCAGCAATCCGAGCCGGGCGCAAGGTGCATCGCGGAGAGTGCAGAACGCTCAGAGGCGCATCGTTTCTCGCTCGCAGGGGCTCCTGGACCGATAATGCACAGGGTTATTCACAAAGCTGTTGAAATCTGAGCGAGCCGGTCCGGCGTGAATGACCTGAGACGTGACACTGCGAGCGAAGCCTCGCGCTGCGCTACAATTTTTATAGAGCGAATGCGGCTCGGCGCTCCGCACGCGAGAAAATGACCCCATCTCGCACAAGCCGGGCCGGATAGCAGTTCCGGCATCGCGAATCCGGCGGCTCATAAAGGATCACCTCAGAGGCACATGGCAATTCAGGCGAAGACAGCGGTCCCGTCTGCCGCGGCAAACGGCAAGAATGGGCACTCCCTCATCAGCGACGCGAAGTTTCGCCAGCTTTACGGCCTGGCGTTGCGGCTGCAGTTGCTGGCGCGGGAAGGGTCCGCTTCGGGCAAAGCAGAGTCCGGCAAGCGCAAGCCTGGCGCGTCGGTCCGCGACCACGCGGCGGCGCTGGCCGGCGTGGCAGCCGATCTTCATGAAGGCGACGCGCTGCTCGCCGAGCATCCTTCGCGCGTTTGGGATGTGCTGCGCGGCGATCTGAAGGTCAATGTCACTTCGCCTGAAGGCAACGCTCTCGAAGTCCAGATTGTTGACGCACTCAGCCGCGCGACTGCCGACCGGCTGCGCAGGAACGGTCATGTAACGGTGTTGTTTTTTCCCGGAGACGCTGCCCAGGCAGTGATTGCCGAAGCGCACGCCATGGCCAGCGGGTCAAAATTGCCGGTGCTGTTTGTAGAAGAAGGCGTCGATGCCGCGCCGGCGAAGAAACGCACGGCGGTGCAGCACGAGATGCCCGCCATTCCCGTCGATGTGCACGACGTGATTGCGATGTACCGCGTCGCGCATGAATCCATTGCACGAGCGCGCGAGGGCACCGGGCCAACGCGCATTGTCTGTCTGGAGGTGCCAGCCGTTGCCGGCCACACGGCCGATGCGGTGGGAGATTTGGAACGCTGGCTCGAAGCCAGAGGATTGCCGGCGCATGATTGGCGGCAGGAAATCGTCGCAGGAATGAATTGATGCAACGATCGCGCCGGCCCCCATCAACAAGTTTTGAGTATCAGGATTGAGGATTATGACAACGAAGGTGACCGTTCCCGTACAAAGCGATTTCGCGCAGCAGCTTCGCGAGTGGATTGAAGCGTTCGACGATGTAGTGGTGGCCGAAGGCCCGGAGCAGGGCGCGGAGTTGCTGACCGTGCTCAAGCAGCGCGCGCGCGAGGCCGGCATCACGACCACCAGCGAACTGACCACGCCCTACGTCAACACCATTCCAAAGCATGAAGAAGTTCCGTATCCCGGCGACCGCAAGCTGGAGCGGCGCATTGAGGCCCTCATCCGCTGGAACGCGCTGGCCATGGTCCATGGGCAGAACAAGAAGGACCCCGGCATCGGCGGGCACATCTCGACGTACTCCTCGCTGGCCACGCTGCTGGAAGTCGGCTTCAATCATTTCTTTCACGCGACCTACGGCGAGCAGCCTGGCGACTTCATTTACTTCCAGGGGCACGCCTCGCCGGGAATTTATTCACGCGCGTTTCTGCTCGGCCGCCTCGACGAACAACGGATTCTGAATTTTCGCCATGAGCTGCGTGACACGCCGGGCCTCTCTTCGTATCCGCACCCGTGGCTCATGCCGGATTTCTGGCGTTTCCCCACCGTCTCCATGGGCATTGGCCCGCTGAACGCTGTGTATCAGGCGCGCTTCATGCGCTACCTCGAAAATCGCGGGCTGATCGAGACCACGCCGCGCAAGATCTGGGCGTTTATCGGCGACGGCGAGACGGATGAAGTGGATACACTGGGCGCGCTCTCCATCGCCCGGCGCGAAAAGCTCGACAACCTCATCTTCGTCGTCAACTGCAACCTGCAGCGCCTGGATGGCCCGGTGCGCGGCAACGGCCGCATCATCGACGAATTGGAAGGCGTGTTCCGCGGCGCAGGCTGGAATGTGATCAAGGTGATCTGGGGCAGCGCCTGGGATTCTCTCTTCGAGCGCGACCACACCGGCCTGCTGCTCAAGCGCATGGAAGAGTGCGTGGATGGCGAGTACCAGGCGTTCAAGGCCAAGGGCGGCGCGTATATCCGCAGCGAGTTCTTCGGGAAATATCCGGAGCTCCTCGAGCTGGTCAAGGATATGTCGGACGACGAAATCTTCCACCTGCACCGTGGCGGCCACGATGCACGCAAGATTTACAACGCCTACAAGCGCGCGACCGAGCACAAGGGCGGACCCACGGTCATTCTGGCGAAAACGGTGAAGGGTTACGGCCTCGGCAGCACCCAGGCGCGCAATGCTTCGCACCAGGAAAAGAAAGTGGCCGACGACGCGCTGGTGGAGTTCACCCAGCGTTTCGATCTGCCCATTCCGGAAGAAGATGCGCGCGCGGGCAAGCTCTATCGCCCGACGCAGGATTCGCCGGAGATGGTCTACATGCAGCAGCGGCGCTCGGAGCTGGGCGGCTACATGCCGAGGCGCGACATTCCGGAGATCCCCTTTACCGCGCCGTCGCTCGAGTCGCTGGCGGAGTGGACCGGTGGATCGCGCGGACGCGCCGTCTCCACCACCATGGGCTTTGTCAGCATTCTGCGCCACCTGATGAAAGACGATGCGATCGGCAAGTATGTGGTGCCGATTGTTCCTGACGAGGGCCGGACCTTTGGCCTCGAATCAGCCATTCGCCAGGTCGGCATCTACGCCAGCGAAGGGCAGAAGTACAAGCCGCACGACGTCGACATGCTGCTCTACTACCGCGAAGAGAAGGATGGACAGATCCTCGAAGAAGGCATCACCGAAGCTGGAGCCATGGCTTCGTTCACTGCGGCCGGAACGGGCTACGCGAATTATCACGTGCCGACGATTCCGTTCTATATGTACTACTCCATGTTCGGCTACCAGCGCGTCGGCGACATGATGTGGGCGTTTGCGGATTCGCGCGGCAAGGGCTTCCTGATGGCCGGCACCGCGGGCCGCACCACCATGACCGGCGAAGGCCTGCAGCACCAGGACGGCCACAGCCACCTGCTCATGAGCGTGATTCCCACCTGCGTCAGCTACGATCCAGCCTTTGTTTACGAGTTGGCCGTGATTATGCAGGACGGCCTGAAGCGCATGTACCAGGACAATGAGAGCGTCTTCTACTACATCACCATGTACAACGAGGACTACGGGATGCCGGAGATGCCGGAGGGCTCTCAGGAGGGCATCCTGCGCGGGTTGTACCGGCTCAGGCCCGCAGCGGGCGGTAAGGCGGTGGCGCAGCTCTTTGGCAGCGGCACCATTCTGAACGAAGTGCTGCGCGCGCAGGAAATTCTCGCCGACAAGTACGGCGTGGCGACGGATGTGTGGAGCGTGACCAGCTACAACGAGCTGCGCCGCGAAGCGCTGGGCGTGGAGCGCTGGAACCGCCTGCATCCCACGGAGCCGGAGAAGACGCCGTATATCGTGTCGGCGCTGGGCAAGGCGAAGGGTCCCATTATTGCGGCGACGGATTACATGAAGGCAGTCTCCGATCAACTCGCTCCGTGGCTCACCACGCGGCTCGTTTCCCTCGGCACCGACGGCTTCGGGCGCAGCGACAATCGCGAGCATCTGCGGCGGCATTTTGAAGTCAATGCGGAGTCGGTGGTCACGGCCACGCTGTCGAAGCTGGCCCGCGAGGGAAAATTCGACGCGAAGCGCGCCAAACAGGCCTTCGCCGACCTCGGCGTCGACACGGAACGGGGTGATCCGGCTCACCTGTAACGCGGTGAGCCTGGGCATTTTAGGCGGCCTGGCTGAGGGGGAAATGACAAGGTCTTCATGCACCAGGGGGCATGCTTGACATTGCCCATTCAATCGTCCAGGCTGAAGTCACAAGGCAATCCTGCCGGGAAGCGGATCGGACTTCCGGGCTCCAGTTTCGAATGGGGAGCGCCGCTTTCATCGTTCTTTCTGCCCGGAACTGCACGAACTCCTTTTGAGGTGCGCTTGAAATCCTTTTCTTTCTTATGCGCGGTGCTGTTGTCGGGCGCGTTTCTGTCACAGTCACAGGCACAAACCACGTCGCAGCAGCCCTTTCCGGCAGGCTACCGTCCCCCCGCGGAAATGATCACCACCAGCGCGGAAGGTTCGACCTACGTTCCCATGGACAGCTGGATCTATCCAGCGCTCGATCGCCTGCACTCGCTGGGCTACCTGGATACGGCCTTTCTGGGTCTGCGGCCGTGGACGCGCCTGAGCATCGCGCACATGCTGCAGGAAAGCGCCGATCGCATCGATTCCGATAACAACAACGACGAGGCGAAAGACATCTACCTGGCCGTTCTGAAAGAGGTTCAGCCGGATATCGATAACTCCACGGAACTGAGCCACCCCAGCGGCGAGTTGGATAGCGTCTACGAACAGGTGCGCGGCATCAGTGGGACGCCGCTGCGCGACAGCTACCATCTCGGGCAGTCCATTGTGGACGATTACGGCCGGCCGTATGAGGGCGGCTTCAACAACTACGGCGGATTTGCCGCGCGCGCCGAAGCCGGCCGCTTCACGCTCTACTATCGCGGTGAGTTTCAATATGCGCCCAGCGCAACCGGGTACGACGCGACGCTGGCAGACTATCTTTCCCAAACCATCGACGACATTTCCATTGCAACGAATCCCCACCAGGACACCATTCCCGAAGGCCCGATCGCAACGGCAACCAATGGGAGGGTGATGGAGGCGATTCTGTCGTATCACCTGCTGGGTCACGAAGTCTCGTTCGGCAAGAGTGACCACTGGATGGGTCCGGCCCAGGGCGCCAGCATGTTGTGGGGCAACAACGCTGAGGATATTTACCAGTTCCAGATCGATCGCGTCGAACCGCTGCACATCTGGGCGCTGTCCCGGCTCACTGGACCTTTCCGGTACGACTTTTTCGTGGGCAGCCTGAAGGGGCACACGGCTCCGGAAGACCCGTGGGTTCACATAGAGAAGATCGACTTTAAGCCCACGAAGAATTTGGAGTTTGGCTTCGACCGCATGGTGATCTGGGGCGGCAAAGATCATGCACCGATCACCCTGAATACATTCCTGCACAGCTTTTTCAGCTTCTCCAACGTTACGGTTGCGGAAAAGAATTCGAGACGCGATCCAGGCGCACGCTTCGCGACCTTCGACTTCAACTACCGCCTCCCCTTCCTGCGCAGCTGGGTGACGTTGTACAACGATTCGGCGGTCCACGACGACGAAAGCCCAATCGATGCGCCGCGCCGCGCCGGATGGCGTCCCGGTCTTTATCTCGCTCGTTTTCCCGGCCTGCAGCATCTCGATCTGCGCGTCGAGGGAGCCAATACCGATACGCCCAGCTCCTCGCTCAACCATGGCCGTTTTCTCTACTGGGAGAACGTCCAAAAGCAGGGACCCACGAACAAGGGCTTTCTGTTGGGTGACTGGATCGGACGGCAGGGTAAGGGGGGCCAGGCATGGCTCACCTGGCACCTGTCCCCAAAGGAAGACATCCAGTTCATGTACCGGAACATGAAGATTGACGGGAATTTCATTCCGAACGGCACCACGCAGAACGATTTCCAGGGCGAAGTGCGCAAACGCATTGGCAAGGATATTGAAGCGCGCGCGTGGGTGCAGTATGAGGGGTGGAAAGCGCCCATCTACCTGCCCGGCAAGCAGAGCGACACGACCGCCGCGGTGCAGATTACCTGGTATCCGAAAGAAAAGACGGATCAGTAAGCAGAGAGGTCCAGCAGGCCGGCCACGGCATCCAGCGGATCAGCGCTGCTTCTGTGGCGCGTTGTAACCGGCGCGCGCGTTGATTTCCACCCCGCGCTGCAGGCTTTCGAGCCGGATGCGATGGAAGGCGCCGTTGGGTTTAAGGCCGGCGGGCCGGTAGACGATGAGGTAATAATCGCGCAAGTCGTCCGCCATGGTGCGCAGGTCCGCTTCCACGCCGGCCGTATCCGTATCGTAGAAGACTCTGCCGCCGGTGAGCCCGGCCAGCGTGCGCAGCGTGTTGCCTCCCGCATCGAATCGCGACTTTGGATTGACACTGAACACGTAGATCGCCGTGTTCGTCCGCTGGCAAATGCTGACCACGTCGTCGAGCCGCGCATGGCTGGCGTTGTCCTCTCCGTCGGAGAAGAGAACGATTGCGTTGCTGTTGTTCCCAGCCGGGTCCGTCTGGGCGATCTGGTCGCGCACGCCGCGGTAGAGCGCATCGAAAATCGCAGTGCCGCCCAGGCGGCTGCTGCGCTCGTTGCCCACAGCGCTTACGGCTGTTTCGATGGCCGTCGGGCTGTTGTTCCATCCAGTGAGAAATTTCTGGTCGAAGTCGAATTTCATCACAAACGCCTGATCCGACGCCGGGTGCAGAAATCCGCTCGCGAACATGGAGGCGATGTCCTGGCTGCGCGCCAGCGCGTTGAATTCGATGGACGGGCTTACGTCCAGCAGCAGGCCGACGCGGATCGGCCGGTCCGAGAGCTGCGTAAAGCTGAGAATCTTTTTCGGCTCTTTGCCGTTGTCGCGCAGCAGCAGGTCAGACAGTTGCAGGCTCTGGAGCGGGTGCCCGGCGCTGTCCTTCGCGCGAAACGGCAGCGTGACTTCGTTGACCTGGACCTGAAACGAATATTGCTTTTCGGAGGATTGCGCCCCCAGCGCTCCCACCTGCAGCACCGCCAGCAAGAGCCCAGCGATCCACTGCATTCCGTTCCACTCCGTTCCTGGCATCCTGCCGCCGCGTTGGTTTAGACGCGCCGCACTTCGATTCGCCTTACCATGATCCAATGAACGTCCGCCGCTGCTCTATCTTCTCAGCCGCCTGCCTGTTCTTTTTGCTGCAGGCTGCGCCCGCGCAAACCGTCCTGCTTCCCAAAGAACCGCCGAATCTCGGCCAGCTCCAGCTGGAATTGAAGGATTATCACGACTGCAAAGGCACGCACGGCTGCTATACCGCCGACCTGAATCGCGAAACCGCGACCGCGATCGCCGAACTGGACCGACTCGCGCGCGTACGGCGTCCTGGCGACAAGCTGGCTGTGGTGCTGGACATCGACGAAACCTCGCTCTCGAACTACAAAGAGATTGTGCAGGCGGACTTTGCCTACGACCACGCGGTGTGGGATCAATGGGTCGACCAGGCCTCTGCCCCGGCTATTCCGGGCACGCTGCGCTTTTATAAGGCGGCGGAAGAGTTGGGGGTCGCCGTTTTCTTCATCACCGGACGGCCTGAGAGCCAGCGTGCGGCAACCGAAAAAAATCTGCGCAGCCAGGGCTACACGCATTGGGCCGGGCTCACCCTGCGCACGCCGGACGAAGCGAAGACGCCGACCACGGCCTTCAAATCAGCCGCGCGGCAGAGGATCGTCGCAGACGGCTACCGGATTGTCGTCAATATGGGAGACCAGATGAGCGACCTGAATGGATCGCCGCAGGCGGCAGTGTCGGTGAAGCTTTCGGACCCGTTCTATTACATTCCCTGAGCCGGCCGCTTAGCTGCGCAGACGCGCCAGCAAATCCTGAGGATGGACGGGCTTGGCCAGGATCTCGAACTCATGGCCCTGGGCGCGCACGCGATCCAGCAGATCGGCAGTAGCCGCCTGGCCGGAGAACAGCAAAATCTTGCAGCCCGGCAACATGGCGCGAATCTTGATCGCTGCGTCAATGCCGTTCAGGTCCGTCATAATGACGTCGCTGATGAGCATGTCGGGCTTGAGGATTTCCGCCATCTCCACGGCCTTCTCGCCGCTGTAAACGGCCGTCGCCTCAAATCCGCTCTGGTTGAGAATGATCGCCAGGGTATCGGCAATCACGCGCTCGTCGTCTGCGACAAGCACCCTGGGTCTTGCCTGGTTCGCCGCCTGCTGTTCAGACATTCGTTTCTTACCAATTCCTTGTCGTCAGATGAAACAGGAAAATCTGGGGGTTGCGGATCGTGATGCACATACCACCGGGGACAGTGTACCGCGTGAAACCTGCAGCTATGATGATACGCTTGGTTCGGGAGATGCTTCATCCCACAGCAATCTCCTCTCTAACAGTTAATTTACGTTCTATCGGGCACAATGGACCCATAACCGAAAAACCGCCTGCCCTGGCGCCGGCGCGAGCTGACCCTAATGACGGAACCGATCATCCAGGCCCTCCAGGTCGAAAAATACTATGCGCAGTCGCGCGATGCCCGCATTCAGGTTATCTCGGCGACCGATCTGGCTATTTATCCGGGGGAAATCGTCGCGCTGCTGGGGCCGTCGGGGTCGGGGAAATCCACCCTGCTGCGCATGCTTTCCGGGCTTGCGCTGCCTTCGGCCGGCAGCGTTCTGTGGCATGGCAAGGAGCTGGCGTCGTCGGAAATTAATGTGTCCATCGTTTTCCAGAGTTTTGCCCTCTTTCCCTGGCTCACCGTGCTGGAAAACGTAGAAGCTCCGCTGAAAGCCCGCGGCATGGAGGCCCAGGCCCGTCATCGCCGCAGTCTGAAGATCCTGGACACGGTGGGCCTGGACGGATTTGAAGCCGCCTACCCCAAAGAGCTTTCCGGCGGCATGCGGCAGCGCGTCGGCTTCGCGCGGGCACTGGTCGTGGAGCCGGAAGTGCTGTTCATGGACGAGCCATTCTCGGCGCTGGACGTCCTCACCGCCGACAACCTCCGCGGCGAGTTGCTGGAGCTGTGGCAGAAGAAGACCATCCCCACCAAAGCCATTTTCCTGGTGACCCACAATATTGAAGAGGCGGTGCTGCTCGCCGACCGCATCATCGTGCTGGGCCGCAATCCTGGCCACGTCCGCACCGACTTCAAAGTCACGCTCACCCACCCCCGCGAGCGCAAGAACGCCGCCTTCGTCTCGCTGGTGGATTACATCTATAAGGTGCTGACGCGGCCCGACGTGCAGCCGGCTGCGATGCCGGTGCTCGAAGATGGGCGGCGCATTCGCGACCAGCGGCAGATGCACTACGAGATGCTGCCGCATGCGCGCCCTGGCGGCATTGCCGGATTGCTGGAACTGATCATCGATCTGAGCGGCCGCACCGATATTTACCGCCTGGCTGAAGAGCTGGCGTTTGAAATTGACGACCTGTTCCCCATCGTGGAAGCCGCGCAGCTGCTGGGGTTCCTGAAGGTGGAAGAAGGCGATGCCGCCATCACGCCGGAAGGGCGAGCCTACGCCGAATCGGAAATTCTGAAGCAGAAAGAACTGTTTCGCAAGGCAGCGCTCGACCACGTCCTGCTGCTGCGCCAGATCAGCCGCGCGCTCGCCAACAAGAGCGACCACTCCGTCTCAGAAGAATTTTTTCTCGACATGCTCGACGAGCAGTTCAGCGACGATGAGTGCACGCGCCAGTTGCAAACCGCCATCAGCTGGGGACGCTACGCGGAACTCTTTGACTGGGATGACTCGCGCCGTCGCTTCATGTATCACGAGCATGAAGGTGAGGAACTCCACGAGCCCACCGGGGAGCACGCCGGATGAAGCAGCGGTTCACGCTCTCCCGCGCGCTGGTGCGCGAGCGCACGTGGCCGTTTTTCATCGACATCAGCGTGGCCGCCGCGCTGCTGGCCGGCTTCTACGCCATTCTGTGGATCGCGAAATTCTGGTTCAGCTCCGCCATTCCTGAAGTTGAGATTTACCGCTCGCCCTCGCACCTGCCGCTGTACGCGTTCTATTCCGTGGTGCGCATTTTTGTGGCGTACGCGCTCAGCCTGCTCTTCGCTGTGGGCTACGGCTACACGGCGGCCTACAACAAACATCTTGAATCGCTGATGATCGCGGTGCTGGATATTCTGCAGTCGATTCCGGTGCTCAGTTTTTTGCCCGGCGTGATGCTGGCCATGATGTCGCTCTTTCCATCGCGGCAGCTCGGCATTGAATTCGGCGCCATCCTGCTGATCTTTACCGGCGAAGTGTGGAACATGGCCTTCAGCTTCTACACCTCGCTCAAAAGCATTCCCCGCGAGCTGATGGAAGCCTGCGAAATCAATCGCTTCACGCGCGTGCAGCGGCTGTTTCAACTGGAACTGCCGTTTGGATCCATCGGCCTCATCTGGAATTCCATCGTTTCGGTGGCGAATGGGTGGTTCGCGCTGATGCTCTGCGAGATGTTTCCCGTGGGCAGCCGCAACTTCCGGCTTCCGGGACTCGGATCGTATCTGCAGACGGCCGCTTCCAACGGCGATACCGCCGCGATGGTCTACGGTTTGATCACCATGCTGTTCATCATTGTGATGACCGACCAGCTACTGTGGCGTCCGCTGATTGCGTGGTCCGACAAATTCAAATTTGAGACGACTGAGAGCAGCAACCGGGTCACGTCTCCCGTGCTCACCGCGCTGCGCAATTCGCGCGTGCTCGGCATCATCAACCAGTACACGTTCCGGCCCATCGCGGAACGCGTCTACATGGACCTGGCAAAGCGGCGGCGCGACCGCAAGCCCAAGCCGGTGAAGAAAGAATCCAGCCGAGCCGCCACCGCCATCTACGTCGTCGTGGGCGCGGCTGCGCTGATCGCTATCGGCATCGCAGCCTTTCACGCCATCTTGCTGCTCAAAGACATTCATCGCCAGGAATTCATGAGCCTGCTGGCCGGCGCTGGCCTCACCTTCGCGCGCGTCAACTTCGCGCTGCTCCTGGCGTCGCTGTGGACGGTGCCCGTCGGCGTCGCCATTGGCTTCAATCCGAAATTCTCTTCGATCGCGCAGCCCATCGCGCAGATCGCGGCCTCGTTCCCGGCCACTGCATTCTTTCCCATCATCCTGCTGGCGCTGGCCCGCATCGGCGTCGGCCTCGGCGTGGGGTCGGTGGTGCTCATGCTGCTCGCCGCCCAGTGGTACATCCTCTTCAACGTGATCGCGGGCGCGCAGGCCATTCCGTCGGAACTGCGCGAAGTCTCAACCCTGTTCCGCTTCCCCAAGGTGCAGCGCTGGACGACGGTCATCCTCCCCGGCATCTTTCCGTTCCTCATCACCGGGCTGGTCACAGCGTCGGGCGGCGCGTGGAATGCGTCGATCATGGCGGAGTACTTCAAGCTGCGCGGCCAGACGCTGGGGACGCTCGGCCTGGGCGCGCAAATCAGCGCCGCCAGCGATGCGGGAAATTATCCGGTGCTGCTGGCCGCCACCATGATCATGGCGCTGGTGGTGGTCACCATCAATCGGCTGGTGTGGCGTCCGCTCTACCACACGGCAGAAACGAAATACCGGCTGGATTAAGCAGCGGTAGAGCGGTCAGCGGTGAGACGGTCAGCAGAATAAAACCGGGTGACCATAACCTGGACTGAGCTAAGTCGAAGGCTCTGCCCGGTTTTGGCAGATGGGTGAAACGCGCGGAGCGCGTCCGCCTTTGCTTTCTTATCCCTTATCCCTTACCTCTTACCCCGAATTCTCAGCCGTTAGGCTCCGTCAGCAGCCGCTTCCACGTCTTTTGGTTGCGGCGAAAGCTTTTCTTCAGGTCTTCGAGAATGCGCTCGAAGTCGGCGTGGCCGCGCAGCCGGCTCCACGCGGGATTCTTCGAGAACCAGGGATAGTTCTCGTTCCCGAGATAGATAGCGCGGCGCAGCCAGTGCAGCGCTTCGCTCTCATCGCCATCGACGGCGAAATACGTGGCGAGACGATACGCCATCTCGCTGTCCGCTTCCGCCGCGGCGATGGAGTCTTCGCCGATCAGCGATGCGGCGCGTTCGCGGTCGCCGGCCTGCACGTAGCAGAGCGCGAGCGTAGGCACGGCGATGCGCATCGATGCATCGTCGCGAATCACATTCTCCAGGCCCTCAATCGCCTGCTGCAGGTCGCCCTGGCGCATACGCTGGTACGCGACCGACGTGCGCAGCAGCGGATATTTGGGCTCCAGCGTCAGGCCCTTTTGCAGCTCTTCTTCGGCCAGCTCCAGCTGGTTTTGATATTGGTAGACGCGCGCGCGATGGTTATAAATCACCGCGGCGTTCGAGGGATTCAGCACCAGCGAGCGGTTGAACTGCTGCAACGCCTCTTCATACATGCCGTCGACGCGCAGCGTGATGCCGGCGACCAGGTGCACATTCCAGTCATTGGCTGCCGTCTGCAGCAGGTGTTCGACGCCGTGACGCGCGCTCTCTTTTTCGCCGCGTGACAGCAGCATATACACGCGATAGAGATTGGCCTCAATCGACCCGGCATCCAGCTCCAGCGCGCGATCGAGAGCCTTGCGCGCGGAGATGACGTGCATGTGCCCGCCAAATCCGTAACGGATGTATTGCAGTTGCGCGATGCCGAGGCCGCTCCACGCGGGCGCGAAGGTGGGGTCGCGCTCGACCACCGCTTCAAACAATTCGCGAGCGCGGTCGAGATCGGTGCGGCTGCCGGTGCGCTGCATGAAGCCGGAGAGCAGCGCGCGCGCCTGCAGATATTCCCCGGAAAGTTTTTCGCCGAGCGCGGTGCGTGGAGCAGCACGCTCGGCGCCCGGCTGCAACTGCCCGACGCCCTGCAGCGATGCAAAAACTTCATTGCAGATTTCCGTTTGCACCGCAATCAAATCAAACGATGGAACGCTGATCGATCCGCCGCCGTGCACGCTCTGGCGCTGGACTTCGAGCAACTGCCAGTTCAGATCGAAGCCGTCGTTGGAGCGCAGATAGCTGCCCGTCAGCACCCAGTTCACGAGCAGCTTTTGCCCGATCTGCAGCGGATCCATCTGCGCGATGGGCAGGTGCATGAGCGCGCTGGAGGGTCGCACCACCAGCGTGGACATGCGCGCGATGCGGGCGGCGATGGCGTCGGCCAGAGCGAAACCGTAGAGCGGCGCAGCCTCCGTCGCTCCAAGATTTTGAAACGGCAGCACGAGGATGGTGTTCTCGCGCGTCCTTTCATCGGAGGATTCGCGAAAGCGTTCCGCCAGCATGGAGAGCAGACCCGTGGTGCGCTTCTCCTGCTCGGCCACGGTCGATTGCGGCAGTACCGCGGCCGCTTCGCCAGGAATGATGCCGGTCTCAAATTGCAGCGCCTTCATGATGGTCTTCAGCGCCTCGCGCACTTCAGCAGCGCTGCCGTAACGATCGAGCGGAATTTTTTTGAGGCAGCAGAAAATCACCGAGCTCAGCTCTGCGGGAATCGCATCGAGCGGCGCTGGATCGAGGAACTGAATGGCGCGAATGCTCTGGAATTCATCGCCATCGGGACGCGCAAACGGATGGCGTCCGGCGGCGAGCTCGTAAAGGATGACGCCCAGCGCCCAAAGATCGCTCTGCACGCTGCTTTGCCCAGTGACGAACTGCTCCGGCGCCATGTACGCAATCGTCCCGCCACGTGCCGTGTACGTGGCGATCGGCGCGCCAGGCTTGCGCCGCGAAGCCTTCGCCGGATCGAAGTCGACTTCCTCCGGAGGCAGACGGCGCGCGAGGCCGAAATCCAAAATTTTCGCAAGGCCGCCGTCGGTCAGCATCACGTTCGCGGGTTTCAGGTCGCGATGAAAAATGCCAAGAGAGTGCGCGGCGCTCAGGCCGTCCGCAATCTGAATGCCGACCGAAAGAATGAGCTGCAGGCTGGCCGGCCCTTTGGCGATGAGCTTGTCCAGCGACTGCCCCGGCACATACTGCATCACGATGAAGGCCTCTTCGCCCTCTTCGCCGACCTCATAGATCGCGCAGACGTTGGGATGCTCGATGGCCGACGCCATGCGCGCCTCGCGCAGCACGGTGGTGCGCATTTGTTCGACGGTGAGCGCGCCGCGCTTCAGCACTTTGAGCACAACGGGGCGCATCAGCTGGGTGTCGTTCGCGAGGTACACGATGCCGCTTCCGCCCGCGCCCAGTTTGCGGACCAGTTCATAGTGCGTAATGACGCGCTTCATGCTGCTATCAGTTTAACGGCTTGCGCAACAATGCCGTATCAACGACGCGTAGACGATGCATCGCGATGGCGTGAAATCGGGCGGTGCGTTAGTCGTGGACCAGGACTTTTTTCAGCCGGTCGCCCTGCTTGTTCAGCTCCTCGACGATGTCTTCCACGCGGACGAGGAAGTTCTGTCCGGCGCGCACCAGGCGCGGCATGGATTCCCACGCCTCGCGGATGGCCTGCGGATTTTCGAGCAGCGCAACCGTAGCGCCCGCTGCAGCCACGGCCAGTGCGGATTTGCGCCTGCCAGTGATCAGCAGCACCGCGCCAACCACCAGCGATCCGGCAGCCACGCTGCGGGTCCAGGGAATCTCGTTCAGGGTCGCTTCAATTTGCCGGGGTACTTTCATGATTGGGTTCTCGTTGTCCATAGTGGAATTAGATGCGTCCCTTTAATCGAGGTCGAATTCGCGCAGCGGCTTGCCGGTATCCGGCGTTTCCTTCGCCTTGCGCAGCGCTTCCGCAAACTTTTTATTGAAAACATCTTCCTTATTCTTTTCGGCATCGACGGCCTGGCGGAACAGGCTCTCCTTGCGTTCTTCCTGCTCGCGCATGGCGCGGGTCGCCTGGTCGAAATCCTCAAAGGTGCGTTTGCGCGGGGCCGGCGTGTGGGCAATAACCGCGCGTGAAGCGACGTCGATTTTCATCATCGCGCCACAGTCCGGGCACGCAATTTCAATGATTTCGTGGGATTTTGCAGCCATACTTCTGTCCTTGTTGAACACCGCAACTTTAGAGCGTAAGTGTAACGCCGCGAGATGCAGCGAAGCAAAGGACAGCCCGCAGGAGTCAGCAACGGCCGCCAGTTTTCTTATCCCTTATCCCTTATGCCCAGTCCCCAGTCCCAAGCCCCCAGTCCCCAGTCCCTAATCTCTTACCCCTCGCCTCACAGATAAATCCCCTTGTGCCCGGGACATTCCTGCGTGGCCTGCTCCACCAGCGTGTCGAGCAGCGGCGCGCCGTAGCGCGACAGGTAGGCGATGCCGCCAATGGTGCGTTCCTGCGGATGGCGGTCCGGGAAGAGGTTGAAGGAGAGCGTGTCGACGTGGCGCCGGATGCTGGCTTCGTGCTGCAACTGATAATTGGCCGCCAGGCGGCGCAGCCGGTTCATCTGATAGCGCATCTTCGACGCGGCCACCTCGGCGGATTTCCCCAGGCCCGCGTCCAGAGACTGCGTCCACGCCACCAGCGCTTCCAGTTCGCTGTCCAGCGCATTGCCAGTGGCGGCCAGTTTCTGCTTGCCCTCAATGGGAATGGCGCGCGCCCCCAGCCGGTGAGCCAGCTCATCGGGAGGGTTTTTGAACATGTCTTCGAGCGTGAGCTCGTGCTGCGCCAGCACCTTGGCAATCGAAGGCTCGATGAGCGTAGCGCTCAGGCGCGGCAGCACAGCCGGGTTGCGTCCCAGGATGGCCTGGTAGAGCACCTGCGACTGCGCGAAGTAGGCAATCTCCGCCGGGCCGCCGACATAAGCCGCGGTGGGCAACAAGAAGTCCTGAAAAACCGGGCGCAGCAGCGCATTGGGGCTGAGCCGCTCCGGCGCGCTGTCGAGAATCCCGAGCAAATCGCCAGTCGAGTAGGTCGTTTTCCCGGCAACCCAGGTCTCGCCCTTGCGGCGCAGCGATTCGCGCGCGCCCGTCGCCTCGTTGAGCAGAAACAGCAGCGAGCTACCGGGAGCCACCAGCACCTGCGAATGGTAGCCGCGTTCCGTCAGCAGGCGGTCGCGCTCGTGCAGCGCCGCTTCCAGGTCCGCAGCGTGCGACAGTGCATGGCGCAGCACCGGCGCGCCCAGCGCATGAAAGCCCCGCGTGGAAGCGTCGATCACCACCAGGCCGTAGTCGGCAAAAACCGCGGCAATGAGTCGCGCAAAGGCCGAGGCAAAGGTCGCGTCGGGCTGGTAGCTCGCCGTAAGCAGGTCGAATTCAGGCGTGCCGCCAATCAGCTCCGCGGCGCGGTCCAGCAGGTTGGCAATCTTCGGTCCCAGCACGATGCTGCCCACCGGCTGGCCGGCGTGAGCGATTTCCGGAAACAGCTGCAGCTTGTGCAGCGCGTGGCGCGCCGGCAGCGTGACGTGGTTCGCCTCGGCCAGGTCGTGATCTTCCGCAGCCAGCCAAAAGATAGGCACCAGTCCAGCCGCCTGCGCGCGCTGCACGACCGTAGCCGCCTTCAGCAGAGTAAACACAGGCCCGCCAAACAGGGCGACCTGCTGCCCGGTGACCACAGCGCCCGCTCCGTCGCGCAGGCGTTCAACATTCGCGAGAGCTCTTACGCCAGCGCCCCAGCCGACATTCTGATCGCGCAGCTGATCGGCCACGGCTCCGCGGTGCGCTTCGGATTGGGTCGGCGCCTCGCCCGTAATCCGCGACCACGGCGTCGACGCATAGAAGGGCGCGATCGGCTCGTGGCTGGCAGCGTAGTCGAGAAAGATCCGGCTGAGCCGGGGCAGCATCGAGATGGGGTAACAGTCGACTTTCACGGCGGAAGAAGCCTGCTTTCCAGTCTCTCACGCACGCCGGAAGCGGAAAGGCCCGGCACACGAAAGGAAACTGCGAGAGAGGGAAAGGCTCGCGAGAATCGGATGCGGCGCAGCGTGCCGAAGATGCAGATTCGCGCAGAGCCAGCCCCGCCGTGGCGCGCCCCCAGGCGATGGTAGGGTAAAAAGAGCGAGGTCCGCGATGGCGAAGAAAGACAAGAAGAAGGCAAAGAAGGCAGAAAAAAAGAGCGCAGTTGCCGAAGTGAAGGCCGTCAAGAAGCTGAAGGTCGACCCGGGCGGCCCGGCTGAGGTTTTGTCGTCCAGGGTATCGTACGAAGGCCCCCTCTTCCGCGTGCTCAGCGAAGAGATTCGCGAGCCGAACGGCAAGCGTGTGAGTCGCGACGTCATCCGCCACAACGGCTCGGTCGTGATTCTGGCCATCGACAAAGGCAAGAGCAAAAAAGATCCGCTCGTCCTGATCGAGCGCCAGTTCCGCCATGCGGCTCAACAATTCCTCTACGAGGTACCGGCCGGCAAGCTGGAAACCGGCGAGGACCACCTGGACGCCGCGAAGCGCGAGCTGCTGGAAGAGACCGGATTCCAAGCCAAAAAATGGACGAAGCTGGTCCGCTATTTCGCCAGTCCGGGCTTCCTGGGCGAGTGGATGCAGGTGTTTCTGGCCGAAGACCTGACCGCCGGCGAGGCGCATCCCGAAGAGGACGAATCCTTCGAATTGCTGTTTGTTCCCCTGTCCGAGTTGCTCCGGCTGATCGGCGAAGGGAGAATTCTCGACGGCAAGACCATCGTCTCCGCCACGTATTATGCCCGGTACGCGACACACCGGAAGAAATAACTCTCAGTTACTTTCTCGACACGGAAAACCAAACTTTCAGGCATGGCGTCTTTATGCCTATGCAGGTTGGAGTCTCCAACCACAATCTGCTCTGAGAGAGGAAGGTTCGTGTCTGTGGCTCAGTACAAAGGCAAAGTAAAGTGGTTCAATAACGCGAAAGGGTACGGGTTTATCGGACGCGACGACGGACCCGATGTTTTTGTCCACTACAGCGCGATCCAGGTGGACGGATACAAGAGTCTGAAGGAAGGCGACGATGTCGAGTTCGATATCGTCCAGGGCCAAAAGGGTCCGCAGGCCGATCAGGTTGTGCGCGCCTCTGAGGTAGCTTAGTCCGGGCCTCTGCAATCCTTTTCACACATTTTGGTAGGTCAACCTTCCCCGCCTGGCGCGGGGAAGTGCCGTTTCAGGCCCTTGCGGCCAGTGCGCTCCCCAGTTCCCGCGCCGCCTGATGCCCCGGCCTGGATTCCCGCTCCGCGTGCGTGGTGTAATCGAGGGCGATGGATAACCGCTCGATTGCCCAACTGCTCGCGGAGACGGCCGACCTGCTGGAGATTGGCGCGGGCGACCCGTTTCGCATCCGCTCCTACCGGCGCGCTGCCGAGGCCGTTGAATCCTCGACTGTTCAGTTGAGCACCATCGCCGACGATCCTAAAAAATTGCTGGCGATCCCCGGCATTGGCAAGGGGATGGCCGCGAATATTCAGGAAATCGAGCGCGCCGGAACGCTGCCCCTCCGCGAAGAATTGCTCCTCCAGTACAAGCCCACCATGCTGGAACTGCTGCGGCTGCCCGGCATGGGTCCTAAAACCGTCGCGCTGCTCTGGGACGCGCTGCAGGTAGGCTCGGTCGCCGATCTGGAAGCGGCGATTGCTGCGGGCCGCCTGACCGGATTGCCCCGTTTCGGCGACAAGCAAATTGAAAAGTTGCGCAAGGGCATTGAGGACTACAAGCAGAACAGCGGCCGCTTCCTCATCGACGATGCCGAGATAGCCGCCGAGAAATTGATCGCGTACCTCCGCGAGTTTCCAGGATTTACCACGATTCTTCCGGCGGGATCGCTGCGCCGCGGACGCGATACCGTCGGCGACCTGGACATTCTGGTCACCGGCCCAGCCTGCGCGGAGGACAAAGTCGCCGCGGCCGTGGAGCACGCGGCAAATTATCCGCCGGCGGCGACGATGCTGGCCAAGGGACAAAATAAAGTCAGCTTCCGCCTGCGCAGCGGGCTCCAGGTCGACGTTCGCCTGCTGCCGGAGGGCTCCTATGGTGCGGCGCTGCAATATTTCACCGGGTCGAAGATGCACAACGTTTCCGTCCGCCAGCGCGCCCTCAAGCGCGGCTACACGCTCAGCGAGTACGCCCTGGCGCGAGTGGAAGACGGTTCGTTTGTGGCCGGAGCCACCGAGGAAGAGATTTACGCGGCGCTCGGCCTCGACTGGATTCCCCCCGAGTTGCGCGAAAACAACGGCGAGATTGAAGCGGCAGAACAGCATCGTCTGCCGGTGCTGATCGAGGAGCAGGACATTCGCGGCGACGTCCACATGCACACGCATGCGACGGACGGCAAAAACTCGATTCGCGAGATGGCCGAAGCGGGCATCGCGCGCGGCTACGAATACATCGCCATCACCGACCACTCGAAAAACCTGGCCATGACCAACGGCCTCGACGATGCCCGCGCCCTCGAGCACATCCGCCGCATTCGCGAGGTCGACGCTGAGATGGAAGGCAAGATTCGCGTCTTTCCCGGCATTGAGGTCGACATTCTCGGTGACGGCGCGCTCGATCTATCCGACGAAGTTCTCGCCCAGATGGACGTCGTCATCGCCAGCGTCCATTCGCTCTTCAACCAGCCGGAACAGCAGATGACCGAGCGGGTGCTGCGCGCGATTGAGAATCCGTACGTCCGGATCCTCGGCCACCCGACCGGACGCCTGCTGTTGCGCCGCGAGCCCTTTGCCATCGACCTCACCGCGGTCATGCGCCGCGCATCCGAGCTGGGTGTCGCGATGGAGCACAATGCCTATCCCGACCGCCTCGATCTCTGCGACCGCGACCTGCGTCTCGCCAAAGAGCTGGGCTGCCGCATCGCCATCAATACGGATTCGCACCACATCAGCCATCTGACGAAGATGCACTACGGCATCCGGCAACTGCGCCGCGCCTGGCTGACGAAACATGACGTACTGAACACCTTGCCGGCGCGTGAATTTCTGGCTGCCCTGCGCCCTCGCCCAACCTAAAGCCCCGCTGGCCGCATCCAGAACAACGCCACCCTCAGAAAAACTCAGCATCCAAAAAAACTTCGGGAGAAAGCGAGAACGAATCGAAAATGTCCGACAGAGACCAGGCCGGCGTTCACCCCGTATTCGCGGCCGTTGCCGCAGCCATCATCGTGATCGCCATCATTGGCGGCTACGTTTGGTACAACACCAAGCCCCCGGTCCACGCGGGCCAGCTGGTCTCGATCACCGCGTATCCGATCCATCGCGAGCTCTCGACGGGATCGGCGTTGGGCGGCCTGGCCGGACAGAAAGATGTTTACGACGAAGAAATCGTCATCGCCAATGTTCACATCAAGAGCCAGACCCAGATGCCGCTCTTCCTGCACGATATGGCGGCGGATGTGACGCTCGCGGATGGCACCACCCAGCGCAGCCAGGGCGCGAGCCCGTCCGATTACAACAACGTGTTCATCGCCTACCCAGCGCTCGCGCCGAAGAAAACCACTCCGGTCCTGCGCGACACCACCATGACTCCTGGCCAAACCATCGACGGGCAGATTATTTTTCACTACCCCATCACCGCCCAGCAGTGGGACCAGCGCAAGGACTTCAAAATCTCCATTCAGTTTCTCCACCAAAAGGACCTGGTCCTCGACGAACACCCAAACGCATCCGGCTCGCCGAGCTAAAGCCCATCGCAACGCCGTTTTGAAAGGGCGCGGATTCAAGAGCCTGCCCTGAGCGAAGTCGAAGGGTGCCGCAAAGAGACAAAATCGCCGGCCTGTAGACCAAGTCGCGAACCTGGTTTGAAAGGGCACCGAATCACAGCGTGCGGAGAAATCCACATTTTGTATCAGGGCATGACTTCAGTCGTGCCGCACCGCGCTCAAAATCGACGGGCTTTAGCCCCTGCGCTCTGTGTCAGGGCTCGGCTTCAGCTAGCCGTACCTGCCCGCAACCAGGTTGGGCTTCGCCCCCTTGAGGCGCGGTTTAGTCCACGTCCAAAACCACTCCTGAGATACTTCGGCGTGGTAGTTTCAAGCTTGTATGTTTGCCAAGGCCCAGCGCGTTCACTTCATCGGAATCGGCGGCATCGGGATGAGCGGGATCGCGGAGATTCTGCTCAACCTGCAATACCCGGTCAGCGGATCGGACCTGCGCCGCTCGTCCGTCACCGAGCGCCTCGCCACATTAGGCGCAACGGTATTTGAGGGCCATGCGGCGGCCAATGTGGTGGGAGCCGGCGTGGTCGTGGTCAGCTCGGCCGTCAACGAACGCAATCCTGAAGTCATCGAAGCGCGCGCGCGAAAAATTCCCGTCATCCTGCGCGCGGAAATGCTGGCCGAGCTGATGCGCCTGAAGTACGGCATCGCGATTGCCGGCATGCACGGCAAAACCACCACGACGTCGATGGTGGCGTCCGTGCTCACCGCGGGCGGCCTCGATCCCACGGTCGTCGTCGGCGGGCGCGTCGACACCATGGGCTCCAACGCGCGCCTCGGCCAGTCGCAATACCTCGTCGCCGAGGCCGATGAGAGCGACCGCTCGTTTCTGCGCCTTTCGCCGATTCTGGCTGTGGTGACGAATCTCGACCGCGAGCACATGGACTGCTACCACGACATGGCCGACGTCGAAAATGCGTTCGTCGAATTCATGGACAAGGTGCCGTTCTACGGCGCATGCGTCGCATGCGCGGACGACGCGCTGCTGGCGGGAATTCTGCCCCGCGTGCGGCGTCGCGTGTTTACCTACGGCGCGTCATCGAAGGCGGATTTTGTGTTGCGCATGCTGCCGGCTGCGCCCTTTGAAGAGAGTGCAGGGCAGCGGCAATGCCTTTCGCGTTTTGAAGTAGCGGCCGGCGGCGAGGTCTACGGGCCCCTGGAACTGCATGTGCCCGGCATGCACAACGTGTTAAACGCGACGGCCGCGGTAGCCATCGCCGCGCAACTGGAAATCAAGCCGGAAGCCATCGCTGCCGGACTCCGCGCTTTTCGCGGCGTCGATCGCCGCTTCCAGGTGAAGGGCTGCGTGCGCGGCGTCACGGTGGTGGACGACTACGGCCATCACCCCACCGAGATTCGCGCCACGCTGCGAGCCGCGCGCGACTGCGGCTATGGCGCGGTCCACGTCATCTTTCAGCCGCATCGCTACAGCCGCACCCGCGACCTGATGGACGAATTCGTCAACGCCTTCGACGACGCAGCCTCGGTGCAGATGCTCGACATTTACGCGGCCAGCGAGGAGCCCATTGAAGGCGTCACCGCCCAGGCGCTGGTCAAAGCCATTCGCCAAAATCAAACCGGCAAAGAGTCCATCGAATACGCTGCCTCATCGGATGAAGCTATCGCGCGCACCCTGGCCCGCGCCGTAGACGGCGATGTGATCCTGACGCTGGGTGCGGGCAGCGTGTCCTATCTCGCCCCAGTCGTTCTCGAAAAACTGGAAGCGGCCCCATAAGCATGATCTGAAGGGGCACGGCGTCCCAGCTCGCGAAAACACGAATTGCTTTGAAGGGGCACAGCTTCAGCTGTGCCGAAAAGCCTGAAAATACGGTGGCCTTTAGCCCCTGAAGGACGTCTTGCGTGCTGGCCGGGCTACCAGCCACCAGCTACCCGCTACCGGCTGCTCTCGTAAACCGTCTTCCCGCCCACCACGGTCCGCAGCACCTTCGTCCCGAGAATGTCGCGCGGCGGGACAACCGTCAGATCGCGATCGAGCGCGACGAAGTCCGCCACATACCCCGGCGCCAGCTTGCCCTTCCACGTCTCCGCAAACTCCGCATACGCCGACCCCTGCGTGTAGGCGTAGAGTGTCTCCGCCATGGTCAGTTTCTGCTCCGGATGAAACGTCATCGTCCCCGCCTCGTTCATACGCGTGACCGAGCAGTAAACGCCGCGAAAGGGCGTGAGCGGCTCGACAGGATAATCCGTCCCATAAGCCAGCGGCACACCGGCATCGAGAAACGACTTCCAGGCGTACGCATATTTCGACCGCTCCGGCCCGATTCGCGCCTCCGCCCACGCCATATCGCTGAGCAAATGGTTCGGCTGCATTGACGCAATCACGCCCAGTTGCTTGTAGCGCGCGAAGTCGCCCGCCGACGCGATCTGGCTGTGCTCAATGCGATCGCGCCGCTGCTCGTTGCCGGGGACTGCCTCGTCTGCCGCGGCAAACGCATCGAGAGCCATGCCCACGGCACGGTCGCCAATCGCGTGGAAACCCATCTGAAACCCGGCCCTGGCCCGCGCAACGGCCATCGCGTTGAGCTTGTCCTGCTCAAACCGCGGAATGCCGGAGTTTCCCGGATCGTCAGAATAAGGCGCATACATCGCCGCCGTGCGCGACCCCAGCGACCCATCCATAAACCCCTTCAGCATGGTGGTGTGCAGCATGCGATCAGTCTTCTCGTGCTGCGCCTGCTGCCGCAGTTCCATGTCCAGCGGCTCCGCAAAAAGAATCCACTCGCCAATCCGAACGGGCAGCTTGCCTTCTTTTTCAAGCTGCTCAAAAACCAGGTAATCCTGCCAGTCAGAAAGATCCTGCACCGAAGTCAACCCGTGGGAGACAGCGTCCTGCAGCGCCAGTTCGAGCCCGCGACGCCGTTCTTCCGCCGTCGGCGGCGGGATATGCACCAGCGACTGCGCCGTTTCGCGAATGATGCCCGTCGGCTCGCCGTTCTGATCGTGGTCAATCGCGCCACCCTCGGGAGCATGCGTCGATCCCGTGATCCCGGAAGCCGCCAGCGCCGCTGAATCCGCAACGGCAATATGCCCATCGACGCGCGTGAAAATCGCAGGATGCCCCATCGCCGCCGCGTCAATATCCTTGCGCGTGGGCAGCGTCGCGCCCGGCCACAGCGTGTGATCCCACCCGCCGCCGCTCAGCCATTGTCCCGGCCCAGCCTTTTCCGCGGCAGCGCGAATCCGCGCCTGCATCTCCGCGAGCGAATGAACGCCCAGCAAATCAACAGACAGCAAAATGTGTCCGCCCATGCCGAGATGCGTGTGCGCATCATTGAACCCCGGCATCACGAAAGCGCCTTTGAGATCGACCAGGTGTGTTGCGCCGTTTTTGTAGCGCGCGAGAATTTCCTGGTCCGAACCCGCCGCAACAATCTCGCCATGCGCCACGGCGATCGCCGTCACCCGCTGCGGATGCGGCGACTCCAGATCGACGCCAGTGAGAATGTTGCCGTGGAAATAAATCGCGTCGGCGGAGGACTGCGCTGGGGCGGAAGAACTCATCATGGCAAGGGCGAGCAGAAGGACCGCGTAGATCGCTTTCACGCTGTCCAGTCTAACTGTTTGCCAGCGCGAGCAGCAGCAACAATAGCCGCCGCAAGCCCAGCTCGCGACCGCGCGCGTCAAACCATTCGCCCACGGTGTGGATGCCGCCACCTTCGCCGCCCGCGCCGATGCTCACCGCGGGCACGCCCAGCGACAGCGGAATGTTGGCGTCCGTCGAGGCCACGCGCTGCTCGGTGCGAATGGCGAGGTGGCGATCGACGGCGCGCAGCAGATCCAACAGAGGTGAACCGGCCGGCAGCTGGCCCCCCGGCCGGTCACCGATTTTCTCAATCGTGAACCGCAATTCTTTATTCTGCGCACGCGAGCCGGCGCCGGCGGCCAGCACAGCATCTTCCACGGCGCGATGCAGTTCCACTTCCAGGCGAATCAACTGCTCGGGTTCCGTCGACCGCAGATCAAACCGCGCCGACGCGCGTTCCGGAATGGCATTCACCGCCGTCCCGCCCTCAATCGTCCCCACGTTCACGGTGGTCCGCGGAAAATCCGGCACCGCGACCTGCGCGAATCGCTGAATCGCCTGGCTCAGCAGCACGATGGGGTTGGGCCGTCCAGCGTCGGTCCACGAGTGGCCACCCGGACCATGAATCGTCACGAGAAATCGCGAGCTGCCCAGCGCATGCGTCACGGCGGCTTCGTGGCCCGCGCCATCCAGCACCAGATGGCCTGCAATTCCGGGCCCGCCATCGCGATAGATATGCCGCATCCCCCGCAGATCGCCTTCGCCCTCTTCGCCCACGTTGCCGATCAGCACAATGTCGCAGGCCGGCGTGATTTGCGCATGCTGCATCGCCGCCGCCATCGCCAGCAGCGCCACCACGCCGGCTCCGTTGTCGCACGCTCCAGGCGCGGTCAGCCGCGACCCACTCAGCACCGGGTGAATCGCCGTCTCCGCCGGAAAAATGGTGTCAATGTGCGCGGAAAGCAGCACCCGGCTCGATGCTGCTTCCGCTCCGCGACCCGAGTCTGCCGCTCCGCGTAAGGTAGCGATCACATTGCCAATTTCGTCCAGATGCGGATCCGTCAGCTGCAACTCACGAAAGCGCGCACACAACCACTCCGCACGCAGCCGCTCGCCAAACGGCGGCGCCGGCACGCTCACCAGATCCGTCTGCCACTGCATCACGCGCTTTTCCTGCAGGTGCAGCCACTGGAACGCCTGATGCACGCGGCGATCTGCGGCAATCTGCGTGATGGAGGCGGAAGCGGGAGTAGCGGAGGCCATGGAAGCTATCAGGCTAGCATCAGTCGGGATATTCGACGCCGATCAGGAACAGGCCACGCGCTGGCGCAGTAGCCCCCGCCGCGGAGCGCGAGCGCGCCGCGAGAATTTCTGCCACGTCCTCCGATCCGACGTGGCCACGCCCGACATCGATGAACGTTCCCACCAGGTTGCGGACCATGTGGTGCAGGAATCCATTGCCGCGCACGCGATACCGCAGCAAATCGTCGTCGCTGCTCCATGCAGATTCAAAAACGGTGCGGACGTTCCCATCGCGCTCAGCAGCACGCTCCCCATCCCGCTCCAAAGCCCCGCCCGGCCCGTCGTTGTCTTCGCCGCCCTCTTCAGGGCCGTCATCAACGTTGCGCCGCGTAGCCAGATCCGGATCCGTCGCCGCAAACGAAGTGAAGTCATGCGTACCGATCACGACCCGGGCAGCCGCCTGCATCCGCGCCACATCCAGAGGCCAGTTCAGCGCCCAGGCGAAGCGCGACAGAAACGGCGGGCAAATCTCTCCGCGAGCAATACGGTATTCATACGTTTTCGCCACAACCGAATGGCGAGCGTGAAATTCCGGCGCGGCCAGTTCCGCCTGCAGCACGCGAATCGCCTCCGGCAAAGTGCGGTTCAACGCGCGCTGCAGGTTCTCCGGCGGAATGGGAGCATCGAGAAAAACGGAAGCCACCTGACCTTCCGCATGAACCCCGGCGTCCGTGCGTCCGCTGCCCTGGGCCAGCACGCGCTCGCCGGTCACCCGCTCGATCGCGTTGACCAATTCCCCCTGAATAGTCAGCCGATCCGGCTGCACCTGCCAGCCGTGATAGTCCGTGCCGTCGTAGGCCAGCGTCAGCTTCCAGTTACGCGCACGCGATTGCTCAGCATTGATGCCCATGGATTAACTATTTCTCGTAATCTGTCGCATCGGAATCATTCCCTAAACCATCGAAACGCTACGATATACTCAGCTTTCCTACTGTGGTACAGCGAAGTGGTCTCTTCTACAGGTTCCACTGCAAGTTTACGGAACCGCGCCGAGCCTTGCCGCGTATAGCAGGAAAGCCAAAGCGGTTTCAGAAGCCAGGGGTGCGCATCGTCGACGCCCAGGGCAAAGAGGAGTGGAGACGGCCAATGTTAGTTTCCGAATTTGAGGTTGGGGCAGCAAAGAAGAGCAGCACGTTGTTTGCGAAATTGAGAGTAGCGGCGGCCATCGGCTGCGTGCTGGTGAGCACGATCCCGTCGAACGCACAGGTAGCTCCGAGTCCGGCCCAGGCCGCTCCCGCGCAAGCCACTCCCGCTCAGACCACTCCGGCAGCGCAGGGCCTGCCGCCCGAGCCGGCGCCCAACTACACCCAGCCGCTCTTTCTGCGCGACACCAACCGCGACTTCTCCAGGCCTCGCGGATATTGGCCGAACCCCATTGCTCCCTACTCGCCCACCACCGTGCGGCCGCCGAACTTTGCGAACTCCCTGCAGCTGGACGATCTGGTGAAGGGCGGCAAAATCTATTTGAGCCTGGGCGACGCCGTATTGCTCGCTCTGCAGAATAACTACGACATCGCCATCCAGCGGCTCAATCTCGATCTCGCCGACGTCGACCTGATGCGGTCCAAGTCCGGCGCCATCATCAACGGCGTCAGCACCGCCCTGCAGACCAGCACCCAGGGCGGCACCACGGCCTCCGTCAGCGCGGTCGGTGGCGGACCGGGCGGCGCATCGGCGGGGTCGAGCGTCTCCGGCACCGGCGTAGGCGGCCTGGCCTTAACCACCAGCGGCGCAGGGCCTGCGCCTGAAAACCTGGATCCGACAATCGTTGGCTTAGCGGAACTGAACCACGTCGTCACGCCCAGCTCCAATCCGCTCTTCTCCGGCGGCCTGCTGTCGACCAACACCAACACCAATACCTACAACCTGACGTACAACCAGGGATTCATCACCGGTACCGCCATGCAGGTTGGCTGGCAGAACACACGCACCACCACGAACAACCCTTTTGACATCTATAGCCCGAACCTCACTACCTCCTTCAATGCGCAGTTGACGCAGCATCTGCTCTATGGCTTTGGCTGGGGCGTGAACGGGCGCTTCATCGTGCAGGCGAAGAACGACCGCCGCATTGCGGATTCCATCTTCCGGGAACAGCTGCTCTACACCATCAACCAGGTGGAGAACATCTACTGGGGCCTGGTGAGCGCGTATGAAGATGTGCAGTCGAAACAGCGAGCCCTCGATCAATCCAGTGCGCTGGAGCGCGACGACGAGAAGCAGCTGCAGGTGGGCAGCATGGCGCCCCTCGACGTGGTGAACGCGAAGAGCGAAGCCTCCAGCGATCAGCAGGCGCTCGTTTCTTCGCAGAACACGCTCGAATATCAGCAGCTCACCATGAAGCAGGCGATTGCCCGGAATCTTGACGATCCCGCCGTTTCGAATGCGCCGATCATCCCCACCGATCGCGTGAGCCTGGCCGAGATGCCCGAAGAGCACATGTCCACCGACGATCTCGTGCGCGAGGCGGACGCCAACAGTCCGGCGGTCGAGCAGGACCTGATGACGCTGAAGAACGATGAGATCTCGCTGAAGGGTGCAAAGAACGCTCTTCTGCCGCAGCTCGACGTAACCGCCTTCTACGGTGCATCGGCGCAGGGTGGCCCGGTCAGCCCGGACTGCAATAATCAGCTCCTCGAGGCCTACGGCATCGCCACGGGCTGCAAAGGCATTCCGTCCAAATCGTTCTCCAACGTTTACAGCAACCTGTTCAACAGCAGCGGCCCCAACAAGGGCGTGGAATTCAATTTGAACCTGCCGCTGCGCAACCGAGCCGCGCAGGCCACGCAGGCTCAGTCGCAGATTGAGTACCGGCAGGAGCAGATGCGGCTTCAGCAGGCCTACATCCAGATCCGCATGAACGTGATCAGCCTGCAGTACGCGCTGACGAACGATCGCGCGGCGGTGAACGCGGCCATCGCCAACCATGATTACGACCAACAGAGCCTCGATGCGGAAATCAAGAAGCTGCATCTGGGCGCCTCCACCACGGCCCTCGTGCTGCAACAGCAGCGCAGCCTGGCGGGCGCGGACGCGCAGCTGATCGCGGCCCACGCGCGTTTCGCCTACGACCGCTCGGCGCTGGAAGAGACGCTGGCCAGCACCCTCGACCGCTACGGCATCAACATCGTGGACGCAGCCACGGGCAACATCCACTCCGCGCCCCTCATTCCCGGTATCGAACCGGCCATGGCGGGTCCGGAAGTGCATGAGCCCACCCAGAAAGAGCAGTTGCAGAAGCAGGAGGAGCAGCAACAGCAGCCGACGACTTCGCCGCAACCGCAACCACAACCACAACCACAAAACTAGGGTCCTGATTTGAACGAAAAAGGCCCGCTGCGGCGGGCCTTTTTCCTTGCTGGTAAAACCGTCCTATTTTTCCGCAACTTTGACCGTCTGCCCGGTTCCCACCGCCCAACTCCCTGATAAAATCAGAAGAATCCAGTAGAAACGGAGTCTCCATGCAGGCAATTCTTGCGCTCGAAGACGGGCGCATCTTCAGGGGCGAAGGCTACGGCGCCCAGGGCGAATGCCGCGGAGAAGTTGTTTTTAATACATCGCTGACCGGTTATCAGGAAATCTTCACCGACCCTTCCTACGCCGGGCAGATTGTCGTTCTCACCAATCCTCAGATCGGCAATTACGGCACCAACGCGTCCGACGACGAGGCGCGCAAGCCCTACATTGAGGGCCTGATCACGCGCGAATTTTCGCCGATCAGCTCCAATTGGCGCTCCCAGCAGGTCGCCGACGAGTATCTGGAGCGCTGGCAAGTCCCCGTCATTTCAGAAATCGACACGCGCGCGGTGGTGCGGCATCTACGCACGCATGGCGTGATGCGCGGCGTCATCTCCACGAAGGAATCGAATCCCGACGTGCTGGTCGAAAGGGCGCGGGCTATCCCCAAAATGGACGGGACGGATCTAGCCAAAGTCGTCTCGACCAAAGAGAACTACGGGTTTGACGACGATGGCATCGATCCTCTGAACCCCGACGCCAGGCCGGCTAAGCCCGAAGCCAACCTGCACGTGGTCGCCTACGATTTCGGCATCAAGAAAAATATTCTGCGCATGCTCTCGCAGGAAGGCTGCCGCGTCACCGTCGTCCCTGCGCAGACCTCCTCCGAAGACGTGCTGGCGCTCAAGCCCGACGGCGTCTTCCTGTCGAACGGCCCTGGCGACCCCGAGCCGGTCACCTACGCGCAGGAGAGCATCCGTCGCCTGGCAGGGAAGACCCCGATTTTTGGCATCTGCCTCGGCCACCAGCTCATCGGCCTCGCCCTCGGCGGCAAAACCTACAAGCTCAAGTTCGGCCACCACGGCGGCAATCACCCGGTGAAGTGCGTCAACACCGGCAAGGTGGAAATCACCTGCCACAATCACAACTTCGCCGTCGATCCCGACTCCATCAACCCCAGCGAAGTCGACCTCACGCACGTCGATCTCAACGACAACACGCTCGAAGGCCTGCGCCACCGCAACCTGCCCCTCTTCAGCGTCCAGTACCACCCCGAAGCCAGCCCCGGCCCCCACGATTCGCATTATCTGTTCAAAGATTTTCGGAAGATGATGGAGGAGTGGAAGGGGTGAGAAATCTGCTGCTCATTGCGCTGTTGGGATCGAGCGGCTCTCTTTTTTCTCAAACCATTTGTACCGGGACGGTCGAGCAATGTCGCGCGATGCAGAAACAACTATGCGCTGACGAGAAGGCTCCATCAAACTTTCAATTAACCGAGCCGAGACGACTTGAAGGTATCGTTGTCGACCAGTCTGGAGCAACTTTCGATGCGGGGGTTGCTGTTCAACTGCGGTCGCCCACGACGGGTGCAATTTTGCGATCCGCATCAGTAGCGCACGGTAACTTTCAACTCGATCACGTTGAACCTGGCTCATATCGACTGATTGTGGTGAAAATCGCCGCGTCGGGTCCGGAGCGCCTGAAAGGATTTGACCAGCCCAAATCGCTCGTCTGTGAAAAAACAGGCCAAATTTGCAAAATCACGATCATGCCGATTATCCACGGATCGGACAATACCATTGATTACTGTCCGCCGCGATGAACAAAGATTGTGGGCGAAACGCTTGAGAAGGTTGTGAAAAGGCACAGCTTCAGCCGTGCGGTTCAGGGCCAGATTGAGGAGTTTTGAAGGGGCACGACTTCAGTCGTGCCGTAAAGGGTCAGAAAGGCAGTGGGCTTTAGCCCCTGAGGGAAGATTTTGAAGTCAACGCGCGAGCATGCCACCAACAACTCGCAAACCTACTTCGTCACTTCGCAAACGTGGCAGCGTCGATCTATCTTCCATGCGGAGCCCTGGGCAAGACTCTTCTTTCAAACTCTACTTTCATACCGAAACAAATCCTACCCGCTGCATGAATTCGTTCTCATGCCCGACCATTTCCATCTCTTGATCACACCCTCAATAGCGCTTGAACAAGCAGACCAACTCATCAAGGGTGGATTCTCCCATCGAGCAAAGAAAGAACTTGGATCGAATATGGAGATATGGCAGCGCGGATTCTCCGATCATCGAATCCGCGATACGGGAGATTATGACAAGCACGTACATTACATCCATTTGAATCCAGTAAAGCGACAGCTCTGCAATATGCCATGCGACTTTCCGTATTCCTCCGCATATCCCGGATGGAAACTGGACCCCATCCCTCAGGGGCTTAAGCCCACGATCGTCGAGCATCCAGACGGCACGACTGAAGCCGTGCCCCTTCAAAGCTTCATCAATTCGCAGAAGCCCCCGCGCCGCGCGGACATCCTCTCAGTTTCCAATAAGAAAGAGCACCGAATCTAGATGCCACGCAGAAATGACATCACCAAAATCCTCGTGATCGGCTCCGGCCCGATCGTCATCGGCCAGTCCGCCGAGTTCGACTACTCCGGCACCCAGGCCTGCAAGGCCCTGCGCGCCGAGGGCTACGAAGTCGTGCTGGTCAACTCGAATCCGGCCACCATCATGACCGACCCCGAGCTGGCCGACCGCACCTACGTCGAGCCGCTCACCAAAGATTATCTCGACGAAATTCTCCGCATCGAATCCGAGATGCTGAAAGCCGAAGGCCGCGACGGCGTCTTCGCCCTCCTGCCCACCGTCGGCGGACAAACCGCGCTCAACCTCGCTGTCGAACTCGCCGACGCCGGCATCCTCGACAAGTATGGTGTGGAACTCATTGGCGCCAAACTAGAAGCCATCAAGAAAGCCGAAGACCGCCTCCTCTTTAAAGATGCGATGACCCGCATCGGTCTCGACGTCCCGCGTTCCGCGCTGGTGAACAATCTCCGCGACGGCCTGGACTTTGCCACCAAGATTGGTTTTCCCGTCATCATCCGCCCCTCGTTCACCCTCGGCGGATCGGGCGGCGGCATTAGCTACAACCGCGAAGAGCTGATGGAAATCCTGGCGCGCGGCCTCGATCTTTCCCCCGTCCACGAATGCCTCATCGAGGAGTCCGTCCTCGGCTGGAAGGAATTCGAGCTCGAAGTAATGCGCGATCTCGCCGACAACGTGATCGTCATCTGCTCCATCGAAAATTTCGATCCCATGGGCGTGCACACCGGCGACTCCATCACCGTCGCCCCCGCGCAAACCCTCACCGATCGCGAATACCAGGCCATGCGCGACGCCGCCATCCGCGTGATGCGCGAGATCGGCGTCGAGACCGGCGGCTCCAATGTGCAGTTTGCCGTGAACCCCAACAACGGCCGCATGACGGTCATCGAAATGAATCCGCGCGTCTCGCGTTCTTCGGCGCTCGCGTCCAAAGCCACAGGATTCCCCATCGCGAAAATCGCTGCGCGCCTCGCCGTCGGCTACACCCTCGACGAAATCCCCAACGACATTACGAAGATGACGCCGGCCTGCTTCGAGCCGACCATCGATTACGTTGTCGTAAAAATTCCGAAGTGGCAGTTCGAAAAATTTCCCGGAGCCGACGAAAACCTCGGTCCGCAGATGAAATCCGTCGGCGAAGTGATGGCCATCGGCCGCACCTTCAAAGAAGCGCTGATGAAAGCCATGCGCTCGCTCGAAACCGGCAAGAAGGCCGGCTCGGAAGTCCTCGTCCACCGCCGCATGACGCAGAAACTCGTCACGCCCCAGCCCGAGCGCCTCAGCTACCTGCGCTTCGCCTTCGAGCAGGGCATGTCGGTGCGCGAAGTCGCGCGCATGACGTCCATGGACCCGTGGTTCCTATTCCAGATCAAAGAAATCGTTGACACCACCGCGGCCATCACCGGCAACCCTGACAATACGTCACCAACACTGTTACGTAAAGCCAAGCGTCTCGGCATTTCCGACGAGCGCATCGCCGAAGCCTGGTCGCTCAAAGGCGCCACCGGTGTTGAAACGGTGCGGAAGACGCGTCACGCCCAGGGTCTCAAGCCGGTCTTCAAACTCGTCGATACCTGCGCCGCGGAATTCGAAAGCTTCACGCCCTACCTCTACTCCACCTACGACGAAGAGGACGAAGCCCCACCAACGGCGAATCGCAAAGTCATCATTCTCGGCAGCGGGCCGAACCGCATCGGGCAGGGTATTGAGTTCGATTACTGCTGCTGCCACGCCGCTTTCGCGCTCAAGGAAGACGGCTACGAGACCATCATGGTCAATTGCAATCCGGAGACGGTCTCGACGGATTACGACACCAGCGACCGCCTCTATTTCGAACCGCTCACGCTCGAAGACGTGCTCGCGGTCTACGAGCACGAAGCCTCCAGCGGCGCGGAAGTCGGCATGATCGTGCAGTTCGGCGGACAGACGCCGCTCAATCTCGCGCTGCGGCTCAAGGCCGCCGGCGTGCCCATCATCGGTACATCGCCCGAATCCATCGACCTCGCGGAGGATCGCAAGCGCTTCGGAAAACTTCTCGAAGACCTGGAAATTCCCCAGCCCCCCGGCGTCATCGCCACCAGCGTCGACGAAGCCCTCGCAGGCGCCGATCGCATCGGATACCCAGTGTTGGTGCGCCCTTCGTACGTGCTCGGCGGCCGCGCGATGGTCATCGCCTACGATCGCGAAGGCGTCTCCCGCTACATGCAGGAGGCCGTCGAATACTCGCAGGAGCGGCCCGTGCTCATCGATCACTTCCTCGAGGACGCCGTCGAAGTCGACGTCGATGCGCTCTGCGATGGCAAGGATGTGGTGATCGCCGGCATCATGCAGCACATTGAGGAAGCGGGTATTCACTCGGGCGACTCATCCTGCGTGCTGCCCGCCGCCGATCTCGCTGCAGCCACGCTCGACACTATTCGCGGCTATGCGCGCCGTCTCGCGCTCGCGCTGAACGTCATCGGCCTGGTGAATCTGCAATTTGCCATTCAGCGCCGCGCCGGACAGCCCGACAAAGTCTTCGTGATCGAAGTCAATCCGCGCGCCTCACGCACCGTCCCCTATGTTTCGAAGGCCACCGGCGTGCCGCTGGCGAAAATTGCATCGCGCCTCATGACGGGCCGCCGCCTCAGCGAATTCCTCAACGTGACCGACGGCAAAGATCTCGGAACCGGCAGCCATTCCTATGTCAAATCGCCCGTCTTCCCGTGGAATAAATTTCCCGGCGTCGACACCGTCCTCGGCCCCGAAATGAAATCCACTGGCGAAGTGATGGGCGTGGCCGACAACTTCGGCGAAGCCTTCGCCAAAGCGCAACTCGCCGCCGGTTTGGCTCTACCGTTGAAAGGTACAGTGTTCTTCAGTGTCAGCGACCGCGACAAGACGAATCTCGTCAACCTCGCCCGCCAATATGTCGACCTGGGCTTCCATCTGGTCGCCACCGAAGGCACCGCGAACGCGATTGAGAAGGCCGGCATGACTGTGGAGCGCGTCTACAAAGTAAAAGAGGGCCGTCCCAACGTCGTCGATTTAATCAAAGGCGATCGCATCAACCTGATCGTGAACACGCCGCGCGGCCAGGACCCCTACTTCGATGAGAAGGCCATCCGTCGCGCAGCTGTCCTCGCGCGTGTCCCGACCATTACCACGCTAGCCGCAGCGCGCGCCGCCGCCGAAGGCATCGCCGCCCTGCAACAGCGGAAGATCACAGTAAATCCGCTGCAAAAACTCCACGCAGAGCACGTAGTAACGCGCTAGCTTAGCCACCAGCCACCAGCCACCAGCCACCAGCTAGCGCTACTCTTCACCCTTCCAAAGCATCACGCCGCCGATCAACCCATCCATATTCGAGACGATGCTGACGTTCTTCTGCGGCTCGAGCGTCAGCTTCTTCGTATTCCCGCCGCCAATATACAGATGATCCCAGTTAAACGTGTGCAGCGTTTGCGCAATCGCCTTCTCCACCAGCTTGTTCCACTTCTTCTTGCCGTATTTGTCCAGGCCCCTCTTGCCCAGATAATCCTCATACGTCTTTTTTCGCCACGGATGATGCCCCAGCTCCAGCGGCACGCAGTGCCCATTGCTGTAGACGGATGAGCCCATGCCCGTGCCCAGCGTCAGGATCATCTCGATCCCGTTGCCCTTGATCGCGGCGAATCCCTGCACCGACGCGTCGTTCGCCACGCAAACCGGTTTCTTCCACCGCTTCTTCAGCTCGTCCCGCAGCGGAAAGCCGATCCAGGCCTTATCGAGGTTCGCCGCCGTCATCGTTTTGCCCTCTTTAATCACGCCCGGGTAGCCGACGCTCACGCGATCGAAGTGCGGCATCTGTTCCACCATCTTGTCGAGCGCTTCAATCATCTTCTTCGGCGTCGAGGGAACGGGCGTGAGCACGCGCATGCGCTCGCACAAAGGCTTGCCCGCTTCGTCGAGGACCAGCATTTTCAATCCGGTGCCGCCGATGTCGACGGCCAGTGTGTTGAGTGATTTCGCTGCCATAGTTTTTCGTGTTCCGTTCTGGCGCGGCGGCAGGCGCCACCGAACCGAAGGGGCAGTGTATCGCGTTCAGAAACTATTGGCTCTGCATCACGATCGGCAGCGACGGCGTGGCCGATCCGGCAGCCGGTTCCACGGTCACGATGAATTTCTTCGCCTGTGTGTCTGCGGGGATAGGCGGCAGCACCACCGTGGCGCCGTGGTCGGGGTCGGGGCGGAATAATCCCGCCGGGATAGGCCCTTTGCCCTGCGCCGGAACCAGCCACAGCTCGTAGGTTTTGCCCTCGGGCAGCGCGCGCAGGCCTCCCGCGATGAAGACCAGCGCCCCTTTCGAGGCCAGCCAGCTCACCTGGCCCACCGGATGCGCAGGCTGCCGCTCCTCCGTCAGCACAATGTGCGCGGAGTCGGGCGAGGTCATGACGCCGACAATCTGCTCAGCGTGGCCCAGTTGCACGCGCAACTGCGACGCGTCGCCCTCTGACATATCGAGCTGGCCGCGCACGAAGGCGAGATGATGCGCCATCCACAACGCGACGGCGAGGAAGATCAGGGCCAGCACCCAGCCAATCAGGTGCAGGGGGTGAATGCGCGAGTTTTCAGGAGTGTCGTCGATCATGGGGAATAATCTGAGGAAGCGCCCAAATACTTTGGATGCAGCGGCTGGCCAAATGAAAATGCGTCTCGACAAATTGCTGGTGGAGCGCGGCCTGGCGGCGACCCGGGAGCGGGCCCAGGCCCTGATCCTGGCCGGGCGCGTCCTCGTCAGCGAGCAAAAACTCGAAAAGCCCGGCCATTCCGTCGCCTTCGACGCGCCGGTCCGCCTGCTGGGCAGCGAGATGCGCTACGTGAGCCGCGGCGGCCTCAAGCTGGAAGCGGCCCTGGCCCACTGGGCCATCGAGGTAGGCGGCCGATTTTGCCTGGACGTCGGCGCGTCCACCGGTGGCTTCACCGATTGCCTGCTGCAGCACGGCGCGGACCGCGTACTGGCCATCGACACCGGCTACGGCCAAATTGCCCAGACCCTCCGCGACGACCCGCGCGTCACGCTCATGGAGCGTACAAATGCGCGCCTGCTCGCGCCCGGCGATTTGCCGCCGGGAATTTCTTTCCTTGCAATGGATGTGTCGTTCATCGCCGCAACGCTGGTATTGCCGCCCGTAGTTGCCGCTCTGCGCCGCAACTCCGAGTCCTCCACTGTCTTGAAGGGGCACGAGGTCAGTCGTGCCGAAAACCAGGATTCTGCTTTGAAGGGACACGACGTCAATCGTGCCGCAAAACCAGGATTCTGCTTTGAAGGGGCACGACGTCAGTCGTGCCGCAAACCAGGATTCTGCTTTGAAGGGGCACGACGTCAGTCGTGCCGCAAACCAGAATTCTGCTTTGAAGGGGCACGACTTCAGTCGTGCCGCAAAGGGTCAAGAAGAAAAAGGGGCTTTAGCCCCCGAGGGAAGCCCACTTCCCCTAACAACTCTCGAAGCCGTCATCCTCGTCAAGCCGCAGTTCGAAGCCGGCCGCGAATTCGTCGGCAAAGGCGGCATCGTTCGCGATCCCGCTGGACACCAGGTGGCTATCGATCGAGTCCGCGCCTGCGTCGAAGAGCTGGGCGGCAGCCAGATCGACGTGATCGATTCCCCCATCACCGGCGCGGAAGGCAATCGGGAGTTTCTCCTGCACGCGGTGTGGCCGTAATGAAGATCAGTGATAGCCTGCGCTCCATGCGGATCCTTTTCCTGCTCACAGCTTGTGCCGCAACCGCAGCCTGGGGCCAACAGCCAGCCCCACCCACGCCGCAAACCGCCCCTGCCGCAACAAATCCCGCCGCCGCAACGAATCCGCAACCCGCACCGGCCCAGCCCCCGGCAGCCTCTGCCACCGAGCCGACCCAACTCCCCAACGCCCCCACCATGAGCCCCGGCGAAGCCTACCTCTACGCCATGCAGCCGTTCAATCAGGCCCGCAGCGCGCCCAACGATTTGTCAGAAGCGGACGAGTGGGCGCTGGGCATCGGCGTCGCGCGCGCCAAAGAGCAATGCGAAGCGCTCGGCAAAGTAAAATTCGCCGGCGAAGATCTGCTGGCTTTCGGCAGGCTCTGCATCCTCGGCCAGGATTTCGACCCCGCGCGCCAGTCCCTCATCGACTATCTCGCGCTGCCCCAGGCCAAATCGCCGGAACTCGCCCGCCTGATGCTCACCCGCGCTTTTCTCGGCCTGCGCTCGATCTCTTCCGCGGAAAGCCAGATCGAATCGCTCCTCAGCCTCTTTCCTTACGACGCCAGCATTCATCTCGGCATCGACCTGGTGGTCGACACCGCCGCAGCCAGCCAGGCCACCGACGATCTCGACGTAATCGACCGCCTCGACGAGCAGCAGTTGCCGCACACCCTCGACGCCCTCGCCCACGGCGGCACGGTTCCCGCAAGCAACGGCGACCAGGTGAACGCGCTGCTGCTGGTAAACGACGCCCTGCGCTGCGCGGACACCCTGCGCCGCGCCTTCAAACAAGACCAGGCGGCCGTCATCGTCACCAAAGTCAAAGCCGCAGTTGCCGCCGACGCCATCGTCCGCAGCGCTCTCTATCCCGCCATTCAGAATGCGCTCGCTCGCTACGCGCTGCCCGGCCAGGCCAGCGCCGTGCCGTCGTTCCATGGCGACGAACTCCCCATGACCGGCCCGCCCATCCCGCGCGCGGTCCCGCTCTACGACACCAATCCCGAAGCGCACCGCGTCGTCCGCCACATCAACGGGAACAAAACCCTCATCCGAACGACGGACGACCGCACCCTTGTCATCGTCTTCTCTCTCGCCGGACCAGCCTCGCAATCCGCCATCCAGCAAACCCTCGTGCGCCTCGCGCAGGATCACCTCACCCCCGGCCTCCGCGTCATCGCCGTCACCTCCTACGCGGCCAACGTCGGCACGGACACGCCTGTCCCCGCCGTCCTCCAGTCCCTGCGCGACTTCCGCAGCACTTTCCCGCCCACGCTCCCCGTCTATCTCGTTCCGGATACGCAACTACAGCCCTTCGCCATCGACACCTGGCCAGCCGCGATCCTGTTCGACGGCAAAGGCAAGATCACCTGGCTCAACACGCTCTCCGGCTCGCCCGGCAGCGTGGCCCAGATGGCGCGCCAGATCGAAAGCTCCAGCCCCTTCACCGTCCAGTAATCTCCCATCGCGCCGCCAGGCCCGGCACGTCCCTCCAACCTGCAACCTTTAACCTTTGCCCTGCCTCCCGCCCCTGTCGAATCGTCCACTCCGCGGTGTATGCTGGTTCGCATTCCAGAAGGCAGGACCCCGAACCCGTTCGTTGCGAGCCGGCCGGGGCACGCTATAGTCCTGTCTTTCTGAGGGAGTCCAAACATGAGCCATACCATCTCCATCGGGATCGGTGGAGCCGCCGGTCAGGGAGTCGCCACGCCAGGCGACATTTTCGCCAAGATCTTCAGCCGCCGCGGGCTGCACCTCAACGCCTACAACGCCTATCAGTCCATCATTCGCGGCGGCCACACCTTTCTCACCATCCGCGCCGGCATCGACCCCGTCACCAACATGGGCGATACCCTCGAGCTGCTCATTCCTTTGAACCAGGACACCATGGACCGCCACCTCAGCCTGCTCGGCCCCGGCGGCGCCTGCATTTATAACGCGGACACCATCAAGCCCGGCGACGCCGCCGAAGGCGTCCAGCTTTGCGGCCTGCCCGTCTCCACGCTCGCCGACATCAGCAAAAACAAAGTCGCGCAGAATACCCTCGCCATGGGCGCAGCCCTCAGCATGATGGGCATCGGCTTCCAGTCGCTCGAAGAAGTCATCCGCGAGCAGTTCGGCAAAAAAGTCGCCTCCGTCGCCGACGAAAACATCGCCGTAGCCCGCGCCGGTTACGACTACGCCACGCAGAATTTCAAGCCCTTCGAAAAGCCTGTCCCCATGGCCGACAAAAAGTACGCCGTCCTGAGCGGCAACGCGGCCATGGCCATGGGCGGAGCGGCCGCCGGCGTCAAATTCTACTGCGCGTATCCCATGAGCCCCTCCACCGGCGTGCTCCACTGGTTCGCCGCCAATGGCCGCAAGGCGGGCATCATGGTCCGCCAGGTCGAAGACGAAATCGGCGTCGTGCTCATGACCATCGGCGCAGCTCAGGCCGGCGTTCGCGCCATGTGCGCCACATCCGGCGGCGGATTCGCCCTCATGTCCGAAGCCCTCGGCCTCTCCGCCATGGCGGAAATTCCCATCGTCGTCATCGACTGCCAGCGCGCGGGTCCGTCCACCGGCGTCCCCACCAAGACCGAACAGGGTGACCTGTGGCAGATGCTGGGCGCAGCCTTTGGCGACTATCCCCGCGTCATCGCCGCTCCCCTCGACATCGGCGACTGCTTCACGCTCATCCCGGAAATCTTCAACGTCGCGGACAAATACCAGGTCCCCGGCATCGTTCTCTGCGATCTGCTCCTCTCCGAAGGCCGCCTCAGCGTCGAACCCGACCTCCTCAACTTCGCCCCGCCCATCGATCGCGGCGAAATGATCACCGAGCCCAACGGACACGGAAACGGCCACAAAGACGGCGAATACAAGCGCTACCTCATCACCGAAAGCGGCGTCTCGCCCCGCGCCATTCCCGGTGTGCCCGGCTACACCCACGTGGTCTCGAGCGACGAACACGACGAAAACGGCGTCCTGATCAGCGACATGTTCACCAACGCGGGCAAGCGCCGCGCCATGATGGAAAAGCGCATGCGCAAAGAGGCCGGCATCGCCGCCATGGTGCCGCCGCCCACCATGCAGGGCCCCACAGAAGCCGACGTCACCCTCATCGGCTGGGGCTCCACGCAGGGCGTCATTGAAGAAGCCCGCGCGCAACTCGCCGAGCAGGGCATCGTCGCCAACCAGCTGCAGATTCGCTGGCTCGTCCCGCTCCACGGCGACAAAATTGTCGAATTGCTCAAAGGCGCGACGCGCACCATCATCGTCGAAAACAATTACAGCGGCCAGTTTGCCCGCTACCTGCGCAGCGAAACCAGCTTCGTCGCTGACGGGCACATCCGCAAATACGATGGCGAACCTTTCATGCCGCACCACATTGTGGAAGCGGTCCGCGAACAACTGGCCGGCGACACCACATTGTCCGTCCCCACTCACGAAATTATGGTCTAGGAGATCCAAACATGGCGACGATTGTTGAAACCCCAAAACCGCTCACCATCGCGGACTTCAAAGGCCGCGTCGATCCCGACTGGTGCCCAGGCTGCGGCGACTTCGGCGTCCTCGCCGCCGTCCAAAAGGCCCTCGTCGAGCTGCAGATTCCCAACCACCAGATCTGCACCATCTCCGGCATCGGCTGCTCCTCCAACTTCCCCGGCTTCATCGAAACCTACGGCATGCACACGCTCCACGGCCGCTCGCTGCCCGTCGCCACCGGCGTCAAGATGGCCAACCACGAGCTCACCGTCCTCGTCACCGGCGGCGATGGCGACGGCTTCGGCATCGGCGGCAACCACTTCACCCACACCATCCGCCGCAACGTCGACCTCACCTACATCGTGATGGACAACCAGATCTACGGCCTCACCACCGGCCAAACCTCGCCCACCAGCCGCCTCGGCATGAAGACCAAAAGCGCTCCGTACGGCAACATTGAGACGCCCATCAATCCCATCACCATGGCCCTCGCCGCCGGCGCCACCTTCGTCGCCCGCGGATTCTCCGGCGAGCAGAAACACCTCACCGAACTCATCAAGCAGGCCATCCAGCACAAAGGCTTTTCCTTCCTCGACGTCTTCAGCCCCTGCGTCACCTACAACAAGGACAACACCTTCCAGTGGTTCCGTCCGCGCGTGAAGAAGCTCGAAGAAAATCCCGACTACGACTCCACCAACTGGCTGCACGCCATCGAGAAGTCGACCGTCTGGGGCGAAGAAATCCCCATCGGCAAATTCTTCGAACGCACCGACCTCCCCGCCCTCCACGAAGCGGAAGTAGTCACGCAATCCGGCCCCATGGTCGGCCGCAAAGAACACATCGACCCGGAAGTGGCGCGCAGCTTCGTCGAAGAACTGATGTAGGAGTTTTGAAGGGGCACGACTTCAGTCGTGCCGATAAGTCACCCAATAGAATCGGGGCTTCAGCCCCCGAGGCAATTCTTTTCCGAACGAACCAGTCCGGGTGCCCCATTTCTGCCCGGTTTTGGCAGAAGTGGGAGATGCGCGAAGCGCATCCCGCTTCGTAGCAGGGCACGGCTTCACAGCTTGCGGAAAAACGAATTGCTTTGAAGGGGCACAGCTTCAGCTGTGCCGCAAAAGACGAAAATACGTAGGGCTTTAGCCCCTGAGGGACGCATTTCTCTACCAATTCCGACTTTTTCTGCAAGCTGTTCCGTCGTGCCGCAACGCGCTCAACAAAACTCGGCTCTAATGCGTCTCCAACGGTACAGGCGCGTCCCTAATTGGGAACCCGCCGTGTCCTAATTGGATACGCCGCCCGGCGTCCGTCGCCGAGCCGGATTAGAATCGGATTTCAATGCCGATCACGGTCTCGCAGTTTACAGCGAAGTGGAACGCCTCCAAACGCACCGAGCGATCGGCGTCTCACGAGCACTTCCTCGATATCTGCGAACTCGTGGGCCATCCCAAGCCTGCCGAATCCGACCCCACCGGCGACAACTTCACGTTTGATAAACACGTTGACAAGGTTTCGCGAGGCAAGGGCTTCGCTGACGTGTGGAAGCGCAACTTCTTCGCCTGGGAATACAAAGGCCAGCACAAAGACCTGCATGCCGCCTACCTCCAGTTGCTTGACTACCGCGAAGCGCTGGAGAATCCCCCGTTACTCGTGGTGTGCGACATGTACCGCTTCGAGGTCCACACCAATTTCGAGAACACCAAAAAGCGTGTCTTCGCCTTCAATCAGGCCGAACTCTACGCCAATAAGCCCACCGAAACCTGCCCGGAGCCACCCCTTGAGGTCCTGCGTTGGGTGTTCACCGACCCCGGCGAGCTGCGCCCCGAGGCTGCGTCCCGCCGCGTCACCGAAGAAGCCGCGGAAAAGTTCTGCCGCCTCGCTGAATCGATCGAACTCGATGGAGCCGATCCCCGCCGCGGCGCGGACCGCCAGAAAGTGGCGCATTTCCTCATGCAGCTCCTCTTCTGCCTCTTCGCGGATTCCATCGGTCTGCTTCCGGGTCACGTCTTTCGCGAATTGGTCAATCTCCATCGCGGCCTGCCCCGTGCTCTTGAGCCCAAACTGCGCGCCCTCTTCAAGGCGATGTCCGAAGAAAACAGCGCTGGCTATGGCCCCTGGAGCATCCACTGGTTCAACGGCGGCCTGTTCGAGAACGATTCCATTCTCGAACTGAACGCCGCCGACACCGGCATCCTCTGCGACGCCGCGAAGCTCGACTGGTCCGCGGTTGCGCCCTCCATCTTTGGCACCCTTTTTGAGCGCTCCCTCAACGCCGAAAAGCGCTCCCAGATCGGCGCGCACTACACCAGCGAGGCCGATATTGCTCTCATTGTCGGCCCCGTCGTCATCGACCCTCTGCGCCGCCGCTGGAACGAGATCCGCGCCGAAATCGAAGCCCTCGCCGAGCAGGCCGCCGCCGTCAACGGCGCCGCCCACCGCAGCCTCCGCCGCCGCATGCAGGAACTCCTCGACGCCTGGATCGTCGACCTCGGTAAAATCCGCATCCTCGATCCCGCCTGCGGCTCGGGCAACTTCCTCTACGTCGCCCTGCGCGGCCTCCTCGACCTCTGGTGGGAGGCGCATAACATGGGCGCGCAGCATGCCCTCCTTGTCCCGCCCGCTTCCGCCGTCACCCCGGCCCAACTCTTCGGCATCGAAACCGATAACTACGCGCACGAGCTCGCCTCCATCGTCGTGTGGATTGGTTACGTCCAGTGGCTCCACGAGCACGCCACCCCCATCCCCGACCATCCTGTCCTGCAGAAGCTCCAAAACATCCACAAGGGCGACGCCATCCTCGCGTACGACGCGAAAGGCCGCTCCCGCGAACCCGAGTGGCCGGACGCGGATTTTATCGTCAGCAATCCGCCGTTTCTGGGCGGAAAGCGTCTGCGGACAGGGCTGAAGGACAAATATGTAGACGATCTTTTCCGCGTCTATGAGGGGCGCATCGCACCTGAATCGGATTTGGTCGTCTATTGGTTCGAGAAGGCCCGCGCCGCGCTGGCAGCCGGAAAGGCCAAACGCGCTGGCCTCCTCGCTACCCAAGCCATCCGCGGTGGGGCCAATCGCCACGTGCTCGACCGCGTCAAGGAGTCCGCGCACATCTTTATGGCGTGGAGCGACCGCCCATGGATTCTGGATGGCGCAGCAGTACGGATTTCGATGGTGGGCTTTGAGCAGCCTTCCGATAGCATCCCTGCCCCGCCGACATTGGATGGCGAGACGGCAGTTGAGATCCATTCGGACTTAACCAGCGGCGCTAACACGACGGCGGCTGCGATCCTTCCGGAAAATGCCGGCATCTGCTTCATGGGCACCACTAAGGTAGGGCCGTTTGACATAGCTCCAAGCGTAAAACAGAAAATGCTGGCCGCCCCTCTCAACCCCAACGGCCGTCCGAATTCGGATGTGATCCGCCCATGGGTTAACGCTATGGACATTACGCGCAGGCCCCGCGGCATGTTCATCATTGATTTTGGAGCGGAGATGACAGAGCGGGAGGCCGCACTCTATGAAATGCCATTCCAATATGCGCTCCACCATGTAAAGCCCGAGCGAAAGCCCTCGAACAGAGATTTGGGCGTCAAACCGTGGTGGCTTCATGGTCGCCCACGACCTGAGATGAGAACAGCATTGGCGCCGCTTAAGCGATACGTCGCCACGCCAGGTGTCTCCAAGCATCGTCTGTTCGTCTGGCTGCCGGTCGAAATTCTCCCGGATCATGCGGTGTTCGCCTTCGCTCGCGAAGACGATTACTTCTTCGGCGTCCTCCACTCTCGCATCCATGAAGTCTGGGCGCGACAGATGGGGACACAGCTTCGCGAAGTGGAAAGCGGCTTCCGCTACACCCCCACCAGCACCTTCGAGACCTTCCCCCTGCCATGGCCGCCCGGCAAAGAGCCGAAAGAAGATCCTCGCGTGGAAGCCATTGCCGAGGCCGCGCGCGAACTGGTGCGTCTTCGTAACAATTGGCTCCATCCGTCCGATGCCCACGAGGATGAGTTGAAGAAACGCACCCTCACCAATCTCTACAACCAGCGCCCCGCGTGGCTGGAACATGCGCACGCCCGTCTCGATGCGGCCGTCTGCGCGGCCTACGGATGGCCCAGGAGTCTGACGAATCAGGAAATACTGCAGCGCTTGCTTCAACTCAATCATCAGCGCGCTGCGGCGTCCTGAATCTCTTACGGCACCCCGTTACCTTCGTACCCAACACCCCGCCGATTCCCCTTGCTTCCCAATCCCCCACCGCCTACCCTCAAAACAAGAGAAGCCCTGCCCCACGGAGCAGGGCTTTTGCGTTGGGCTTTGTGCCCACCCTCCGGCCCAGGCCGGCAGGGTCTTCACGCTCTTTGAGAAGCCAGGCCAGCGTACCGCCATGCGGGACAAAACGAGGCAAAAGCCCCTGCTGTCAAGTTCGACACTAGAAAACGCCCTCATCGAATCAACGGTTTACGGGACCCCCCACCCTGGGTGGGGGCGGGGGGTGGACCCCACCGGACCCCCGAATCACCCGGTGAACGTCATCCCCGCGCCGAATCCAGCCGCACCAACGAAATCCTTCTTGCAAACCGTCGGGAATCATGGCACTGTTCCCGAAACTCCCAAATGAGGTGTCCATGCGATCCGTTTGGCCGATCCGCTTTGCGGCGCTCACCCTCGCCGTCACCCTCACGGCGCACGCCCAGGACCCGCCGCCGGACGTGCAGGCCTTCGCCGCCCAATATGTCGCCGCGTATAACGCCAAAGACCTGTCGCGGGTTGAGTCCCTGTACATTCCGCAGTCGCGCGCGTGCATCACACCGGCCAACCGCGACGTCTACGATGCGATGATGTCGCAGCAAATGCGGGACAGGATTCCCCCGCATTACATGCTCTCGCTCGTCCCGGTGAACGAAGGGAATCTGAAGGCCCTGTCCAGCCTGGGCTACTTCGCCGTCAACCCGGAACGCGAGCTGCATATTGACTACGAATACGCCGGGACGAGCGATGGCGGAACGATCGTGTTGTGGCTGGTGCGCCAGAACGGCCGATGGATGGCTGACTTCCCCTGCATGACCGAGCAGGGAATCAAAGACTTTCGCGACAACGCGGCTGAGCGGGATCGCTACAAGGCGATCGCCGCCGCGATCAAGGATCCCCTGAGGTCGGAATTGATCCAGATGGTGCGGGCACACAAAACCGGAGAGGCCGCGGCACGTTATCAGCAGGTGAAGGGCGGCACAATGCAAACCGCGATGCTGGTGATCAACGCGCTCCAGGATGACGCGCAGTAGAAATCATGAGATGGCTGCACACATGATGGGGGCATGACCCTCAAGCACAAGATCGCCGGCCGTCCCGCTGGTGCTGATCCGCGACTCAGGCAAATAACGCCCAGGCAGTTGAGTCGGCTACCGCTAACCGCCAACCTCTAACCTGCTTTTACAAAAACATCCGCTCCACATCCAGCCAGCCGTCCACGCGCGGATACCCGGTCACACCCATGTTGTGCGGAGCGGAGAACAAAATCCCTTTGCCTGTGGAAGGTCTGAAAATGCCGCGGCTGGTCGTCGATCAGATAGTCGGCGTTCAGAATGCTCTTATCGCCGCAGAACACAAAATGCCGCGGATCGAGAAAAGGGAAGTGGCGCAGCAGCCAGCGATACTTCGGCCCAAACGAGTTGGGGAACTCCATGGCCGAGGTCGCGATGAAGACCTCGTAGCGTTCGGTGAGGGCGCGGAGAACGCGAGGGCTGTCCGCGATCACCGGCAGGTCTTCAAAAAAATCCTCTGACCGCAGATAGCCTTCGAGCCGCTCGTGCCGGTCGATGGAAACAATGTCCCACAGCCATTTGCCCTGCAGATCGGCCTTGGTGATGGCCTCGCCGTGGTCGCGATTGTAGCGGGCAATGTGCTCCGCCAGCGTATCGGCCAGCACCTCGTCCATATCGATGGCAATGCGTTTCATGGGAATCGCCAACGTGCTACCCAGCTAACTTGCTAAGTATCCACGCCCGCCACGGGAGCCTTCTTCGCGCGCTTCGGCTTCTCCGGCTCCGGAGGCGCCGGCTTCGGCTCGCGCGACGCGTCGTAATACAACAGCCGTCCGCACGACTCGCAGGTATGCACCTCGCCGCCGCTGCGGATCTGGTTCCACATCTGCGGCCGCACGTACATCTGGCAGCCCATGCAGCGCTGTCCCTGCGCATACGCCACGGCGGTGCCGCGCGTGGAAACGCGATCGTAGGTGCTCAGCAGCCCTTCGGAAACCAGGGCGCGCTCTTTGGCGCGGCTCGCGGTCAGCTCATCCAGGCGCTTTTTCTGCACGGCGGAAGCGGCCAGCGCGTCCTGCTTCTCAATCTCAACCGCTTTGGTGTTGTCGGCCAGCTGCGCCTCAGCGGCCTTGCGCTGCTGCGCCAGTTGCTCGGTGCGCTCCATGCTCTCCAGCTCGCGGTCCTCAATCTTCTTGATCTCCGCTTCGGCGAACTCAATCTCGTGCTGGAAGGCGCGGTACTCCTCGTTCGTCTTCACGGCCGACATCTGGGTGCGGAGCTTGGCAATCTTCTGCTGCTGGTCTTTCAGATCGCTTTCAAGGCGGCGCCGGAGCGCTTCTTCGTCCTTCTGCGTCTTCGCGGCCAGGTCCACGGCAGCCTTCTCGGCAGCCAGGCGGGTTTCGAGCAGAGCAAGTCGTTTGGGCAGCGCGGCGATTTCCGCCTTGAGCTGCGTGGTCTCTTGATCGATGGTTTGCAGGCGGATTAGCGCCTCAAGTTCAACATGCATAGGCGGAAGTTGAAGGATACCACCCGCAGGAAAGCAGAGTCGCCGCAGATTGGGACAGGAACCCGGCAGGCAGAGCGCAATTTTCTGAATCTCAATAGATGTATATACATCTATTGTCCATGAACCGCTCGCCCCTCCCCGCCCTCCCCTGCATGTGCGCCAACCTTCGCCGCGCAGCGCGGGCACTCACGCAACTCTATGACGAGGCGCTGCGCCCGACCGGACTCCGCGCCACGCAGTTCACTGTGCTCCAGGCTCTCTCGCTCACCGGCGAAGTTTCCCAGGGGAAACTCGGCGAGATCCTGGCCATGGATTCGACCACCCTCACCCGCACCCTGGACATCCTCATCCGCCACGGCTGGGTGGGGAAGAGGCCCGGTAAAGACAGGCGCGAGCGTCGCCTCGTCCTTGCCAAACCCGGCGAGATTCAATTCGAGAGCGCCTTGCCCTACTGGCAGAAAGTGCAGGCCAGGATGCGGGCTCACCTTGGAAGCGAACGCTGGGACGCCTTCCAGAGCCTGACCAACGAAGTGACCGGCGCGGTCACAGAATAAGCGAGGATTTCCATGACGAACTATGCAAAGCTAACCTCCGGCCTCATCCTGGCCTGGCTCCTCTTCTCCATCGCCGCATCGACGCGGCATCTCTACCAGAACGCGCCCGGCACGCCACCGCTGCCCATCGGTCTGGCTGCATCGATCCCGATCGCTCTGTTTTTCCTGTGGTTTGGCGTCTCGGCCGGCTTCCGCCAATTTGTGAAATCCCTCTCGCCTCGAGCCATCACCATGGTCCAAACCTGGAGGATCGGCGGGTTTGTGTTTCTCATCCTCTATGCCCTCCACGCACTGCCGGGAATCTTCGCGTTCCCCGCGGGCCTGGGGGATATGTTGATTGGCTTCACCGCCCCTCTTGCCGTCACGTGGGCCAAACCCGCACATCGCAATGCATTCATCCTCTGGCAAATGCTGGGCATCGCCGACCTGGTGCTTGCCGTCGGGATGGGAACCCTCTCGGGATTCATCGATCCGCAGGGAACTTCCACGGGGCCGATGACCGTGCTTCCCATGAGCCTGATCCCGACCTTCGCTGTGCCGCTTCTTCTCATCCTGCACATCGTGTGCATCGCGCAAGCCAGGGAGTGGCCGGCTCAACAAACATCCGTAGGCACGCGGAATCTACAGAGGCCGGTCGCATAACGGATCCGGGCAGGCGGCTGCTGCCAAGGTAGTCGCCTGTCTTGATTTCCTGAACCGTCCGAGAAGCGCTTATACTTCCGGCCATGCAACGATGGCCGCCTGTTCTGCTGTTCGTTCTGCTGTTCCTCGCGATCGGCGCCGCCGCCACGGCGCAGGACGCGTCTCCCCCTGCTGCACCGGCTCCCTTTTTGGTGATCGCAAAACTTCCGCCGCCCGTCTATCCGGCCATTGCCCGCGCAGCGCAAGTCGCCGGGGATGTGAAACTCACCATTACGCTGCAGGCCGACGGCACCATTAACTCGGTCCATGCCATCTCTGGCCCACCGATGCTGCGGGACCACGCCGAAGAGCTAGCGCGCCAGGCCCAATTCGAGTGCAAAGGCTGCAAGGCTGAGCCAACGTCGTTTCCCCTGACCATTCGCTATGCCATGGCCCTCCCAGCCGCCTGTAACCACGACCCTTCCTATCCGCGATTGGCGCAATCGAACGGCGTGATTGTCGTGACCGACCAAGCCGGCATGTTTTGCGACCCGGCAGCCGATAATCGCACTCGGGTTCGCTCTTTCAAATGCCTCTACCTCTGGAGATGTGGCTGGCGCGACGACCAGTGAGAAATGTCAGTGATCGTAACGCAGTTCATTAACTCCTACCCCCTCCGCGGTTAACTTCACTCTTACCACCCCTCTCACCGCAAATTCCTGCATCTTCCCGCCACACTGTATTCTCAAACCACTTATCGATGCCCCCAGACACCGACGCAGGCTGGAAGCCAAAGCATAATCCCTGGGCCGTTGCGCTCACCGTCACGCTGGCCACCTTCATGGAGGTCCTCGACACCTCTATCGCCAACGTGGCTCTGCCGCACATCGCCGGGTCGCTGGGCGCATCGCAGGACGAAGTCACCTGGGTTCTGACCTCCTACCTCGTTTCGAACGCCGTCATCCTCCCGGCCAGCGCCTACCTGGTCTCATTCATTGGCCGCAAGCGCTTCTACATGATCTGCGTCGCGCTGTTTGGCATTAGCTCCATGCTCTGCGGACTGGCGCCGTCGCTGCCGCTGCTCATATTCTTTCGCGTTATTCAGGGCGCTGGCGGTGGCGGACTCCAGCCCAGCGAGCAGGCCATCCTGGCCGACACCTTTCCGCCCAGGAAGCGCGGCCAGGCCTTTGCCGTCTATGGCATGGCCGTTGTGCTCGCGCCCGCCATCGGCCCTACGCTGGGCGGCTGGATCACCGATAACTACGACTGGCGCTGGATTTTCTTCATCAACGTCCCTATCGCCATCCTGTCGCTGTTTCTCACTTCGCGGCTGGTGGAAGATCCGCCGCATATTCAGAAAGAAGTGGCCGATAGCCGGAAGCGCGGCCTCAATCTCGACTATATGGGCTTCGGACTGCTCGCCGTCGGCTTCGGGTCGTTGCAGTTCGTCCTCGACAAAGGCCAGGAGGACGACTGGTTCGGCTCGCACCTGATTACGACCTTTTTCATCATGTGTGCGACGGCCCTGGTGATCCTCATCGCCTGGGAGTTCGTGCAGATCAAGCGTGGCCATCGGCCCATTCTTGACCTCACCATGTTCAGGAAGCGTACCTTCACGCTGTCGTTTGTGCTGATGTTCGTGCTCGGGTTCACGCTGTTTGGCACGACCGTTCTCATCCCGCTCTTCGTCCAGCAAATGATGGGCTATACCGCGGAGCAGGCCGGCCTGGTCATCTCTCCCGGCGGCCTCGCCATCCTGTTGCTTATGCCCATGGTCGGCTTCCTGGTCAGCCGCGTGGACGCGCGTTACCTGATCGCCTTCGGCTTCATGATTCTGTCGGCGGCGCTGGCGGCGCTGCACACCATCGACGTGCAGGCCAGCTACAGCTACATCGCCTGGATGCGCATCTTCCAGGCGTCGGGGCTGGCGTTTCTGTTCGTGCCGATTAACACCCTGTCCTACACCGACGTACCGCGCAACAAGAACAACGACGTCTCCGGCCTCATGAACCTGGCGCGCAATATCGGCGGCAGTTGCGGAACCTCGTTCTTCGTCACCTTTCTGGCGCGCCGCGCGCAGTTCCATCAGGATCGCCTCGCCATGAACCTCAACAGCTCGAGCACCGCACTGCAGCAGACCCGCAACGGCCTGGCGAACTACTTCCAGCACAGCGGCAGGCAGGCGCTGCCCGGGGCACGCGCCATGGCCCAGGGCACCCTCTACCAGCAACTGCTGCGGCAGAGCACGCAGCTCGCGTACCTCGATGTGATCGCGGTGTTGGCTGTGGGCGCAGCCTGCATGATTCCGCTCGTCTTCTTTATGAAAAAGAGCAAAGGTGGCCCTGCCGCGGCCCATTGACGCCCTAAGAGGGGCTCTGGCGATAGAATTCTCTTTCACCGTGGATGGCCCGGTTTCCCCTACTCCCTGCCGGCGCTGTCTGGAGTCTTATTTTGATTGCCTGCGCTTCGCGCCTTGCTACGCTTTTTATTTCTGCCCTGGCCGTAACGCTCATCGCTCCGCATGTGAGCGCTCAGTCCAATCATCCCTGGACGGTACCCGAGATCTTTGCCCGTGGCGGCAGCCCCACCGGCGATCCGCCGGAGGGCATCAGCTGGTCGCCCGACGGCAAGCGCGCCACGTGGATCGATGATCAGGGAAACCTGATGCAGATTCAGCCGCCCGACGGCTCCCCGAAGAAGCTTATCAACGGCGAAAAAATCGCTCCGCTGCTCAACGCCGTCATCTCCGAGCAGGATCGCGACCATCGCAACCGCTACGACGAGCCCGACTACATCTGGGCGCCCGACTCCAACCATTTGCTCTTCGACACCAACGGCGAGCTGTGGCTCTACGACCTGAAAACCGTGACCGGCGTGCAAATTGGCAACACCGCCATGCAGAGCGGCGACGATCCCAAGTTTTCTCCCAACGGCCAGTACGTTTCGTATCTGCGCGACCACAATTTGTTCGTCCAGCGCGTCGACGGCTCTACGCCGGTCCTGCCGCTCACCACCACCCGCGACGACACGGTCCTCAATGGCGGCGTCGACTGGGTCTACCTCGAAGAGCTCAACGTCCGCAGCAATTATTTTTGGTCGCCGGATTCCCGGCAGCTCGCTTACCTGCAGATGAACGAAGCGTCCGTCCCGCAGTATCCGCTGGTAGACTTCATTCCCGTGCACGCCGTGGTGAACGAGCAGCGTTATCCGCAGCCCGGCGATCCCAATCCCAGCGTGCGCGTCGGCGTGGTCGGCGTGAATGGCGGCACGACCCGCTGGCTGAAAATTCCGCTCGAATGCCGGCAACGATTACATTCCGCGCCTCGGCTGGGTCAATTCCCACATCGTGTGGGTGCAGACGCTCTCCCGCAATCAGCAGCACGAGAATCTTTGGTTCGCTGACGTCCACACCGGCGACGTGAAGCTGGTTCTCGCGCAGACTGAGCCGAAGTACTTCAACACCACCTACGACGTCACCTTCGTCGGCGATCATCAGTTCCTGATCCTCAGTTGGCGCGACGGCTTCACGCACATTTACCGCTACTCGTTCGATCCGGCGAACCCGCTCGGCACAGAGGCCAAACTGCAGAACCAACTGGAGAGCGGGCACTACGAAGTAGCGGCGATCAAGGCCGTCGACCCCGCAGCGCAGACGGTTTGGTATCTCTCCAACGAAGGCGATCCGCGCCAGCAGCAGGTTTGGGCGGTACAACTGGACGGCAGCAACCCGCGCCAGATCACTCACGAAGAGGGCGTGCACGATCCCGACTTCTCTGCGCAGACCGGCGCGTTCATCGACACCTACTCATCGCAGCTCACGCCGCCCACCGTCGCCACCTGCTCGCCCACCGGCGACTGCAAAGCGTTCTGGCACTCGAAGCCGCTCGAGGGCCATCGCCTTATCGCTCCGGAACTGTTGCAGTTCAAAGCCGCCGACGAGGCTACCACGCTTTACGGTGAACTGATTCTGTCCGCCCGGCAAGCTGGCTGCGCACAGCGTGCCGCTCATCGTGAATCCCTACGGTGGCCCGGACGTCGGCACCGACACTGACTCGTGGGGCGGATCGATTTTCTTCTTTGACCAGCTGCTCGCCGAGCATGGATTCGCCGTTCTGCACGTCGACAATCGCGGCATGGGCAACCGCGGCCGCGACTTTGAGCAGGTCTGTTATCACAACTTCGGCCCGCCGCAGTTCGCCGATCAAATGGCCTCAGTCGATCAGGTCCTGCGCACCCATCCTGAACTCGATCCGCACCGTCTCGGTTGGTGGGGATGGAGCTGGGGCGGCAGCTTCACGCTCTTCGCGCTCTCCCACAGCGACAGCTTCACCGCCGGCGTCTCGGTCGCGCCCGTCACCGACTGGCGCGATTACGACTCCATCTACACCGAGCGCTACATGGGCCTGCCGGCTGATAACGCGCAGAGTTACCACGACGATTCCGACGTCACCAGTGCCGCCAATCTCAGCGGCCATCTGCTGCTCATGCACGGCACCGGCGACGACAACGTCCATATCGAAGGCGACATGCAGTACATCGAGCAACTCATCAAGGCCCACATTCCGTACGACTACAACGTCTTCCCGCGTAAAACGCATGCGATTGCGGGCGGGGACGACCGCACCATCCTGTTCAACAAAATTTTGGAGCACTTTGAGCGGTATTTGATGGCGCCGGTCGCAGAAGAGAAATCACCAGTGCGAAAGCATGACGAAAAATGATGCGAGTCCGTCTTTAACCTCTAACCTTTAACTTCTAACTTCGCCCATGCCCCATCCGTCCGAACACATCAACAGCAGCGATCCCATCCGCGGCCGCACCACTGTCGGCGACTTCGAGCTCACCATCCTCAGCGACGGTTTCTATTTTCTCGATGGCGGCGCGATGTTCGGCGTCGTCCCCAAGCCGATGTGGGAGAAGCGCGCTCCGGCTGACGAGCAGAACCGCATCCTGCTCGGCCTCAACACCGTCATCGTCCGCACCGGCCGGCACACCGTCGCCATTGAGACCGGCATCGGCAACAAACTGTCGCCCAAACTCCGCGAAATTTATCGCGGCGAAAGAGCAGTTACCGGCGCCTTCGTCGCAGCTGGCATTCGCCCCGAAGAAGTCGACATTGTCATCAATTCGCATCTTCACTTCGACCACTGCGGCTGGAACACGACGCGCACTCCGGACGGTCGCGTCGTTCCCACCTTCCCCAACGCTCGCTACTTCGCCCATCGCGGCGAGGTCGAGCACGGGCATCTGCAACTCGAACGCGACGCCATCAGCTACATCAGCGACAATTACGATCCCTCGTCGGCTCACGGCCAAATGACGCTGCTCGACACGCGGCCCGGCCAGGTGACGAAATCGTCCCCGGCATTTCCGTCGAATCGCTTCCCCGGACACACGGCGCAACTGCTCGGCATCCACATCGAGTCGGCTGGCCGGCACGCCTGCTACATCTCCGACCTCATCCCGACCAGCGCGCATCTCGATCCCACGTGGGTGATGGGCTACGACCTCGACCCCGTCACCTGCATCGCCCAGCGCAAACGCTTCCTCGGGCGCGCGATTCCCGAGCAGTGGCTCGTCCTCTTCACCCACGACCACCACTGGCCGTTTGGATTTGTGGAGTCTCAACGACAAAGGAAAACCAGTGATGAAGGAGCCGGTCCAGAACTGAACTTTCTGGCATCACGCCACCGCTATAATGCCCGCATGCCCACCCCGCAAGCTGGAATCTTCGCGCTCGGCACCTCTTCGCACGCGTACCTGGAATTCGATATGCTCGACGCGAAAAAGTGGCCCGAGTTTGCTTCCGCTATCGCCGCCATTCGCGAGCCCCGCACCACCACCGGCGGTGTGAACTTCGTCATCGGCTTCCGGCCTGAACTCTGGCGTGAAATGGTCCCCGATGATGCTCCGGCCGCGGTCGAGGGCTTCAATCACGACATTCAGGGAATCGAGGGATTCACGATGCCGGCCACGCAGCACGACGCGCTGGTCTGGCTCTCGGGCAGCGCATATGACGTTCTCTTCGATATGGCTCGCTCCGTGATTCGCGACCTCCAGAGCCACGCCACGCTCGCCGACGAAACCTCGAGCTGGCCGTATCGCCACGATCGCGACCTGACCGGATTCATTGATGGCTCAGAGAATCCCACCCTGCTCGACGCGCCCAATGCCGCGCTGCTCCCAGCAGGAGTTCCCGGCGCGGCCGGCTCCGCCCTCCTGCTGCAAAAGTGGAAGCATAACGTGACCGATTGGGAAGCGGTGCCCGTCGCACAGCAGGAGCAAATCATGGGCCGCACCAAGCCCGACAGCATCGAGTTGGAGAACAAGCCGGCTTCGTCGCACGTAGCCCGCACTGATCAGGACGCATTCGGACACATATTCCGCCGCAACATGCCCTACGGCAACGTCGAAGACCATGGGACGGTTTTCGTGGGATTCAGCGCCGAGCAGCAGCGCCTCGCCAAAATGCTCGAAAGCATGGCTGGATTGGTGAACGGCACTCGCGACGCGCTGACGCGATACACGCAGCCGCTGACGGGGTCGTATTACTTTGTGCCGGCGGTGGAGAGTTTGTTGCGTTTGCGGTAAAAGGGCCGACGAGCTTCTCAAAGATATTGAAGACAAGTTAAGCCCCGGCACCCCCTCAGACAAACCCCCGCGTCCTGGCTCACAATAGAATTCATGGCGACCACAACCACTCCGCATCTGCTCACCCTCGCAGCCTTCAAAGAAGCCCAAATCCGCATCCGCGGCGTGGCTGCGCGGACGCCTCTGGTGCGCCTCGCCATTCCCGGCCTTGACGCCGAGGTCTACGTCAAAGCCGAAGGCCTGCAGCCCATCGGATCCTTCAAACTGCGCGGCGCTTACAACAAAATCGCCCAGCTTTCGCCGGACGAGCGCTGCCGCGGCGTCATCACCTATTCGAGCGGCAACCACGCGCAGGGAGTGGCCTACGCGGCTCGCGCCGTTGGGGCGAAGGCCGTGATCGTGATGCCGTCCAATGCGCCGGAAGTGAAGAAGCGCGCGACGGCGGCGCTGGGCGCGGAAATCGTCGAAGTCGGGCCAGCCAGTTCCGACCGCAAAAACAAGGCGGAAGAACTGGAAGCGGCGCACGGCTACGTCATGATTCCGCCCTATGACGACGAGCAGATTATCGCGGGGCAGGGAACCTGCGGGCTGGAGATCGTGGAAGATCTGCCGGCTGTCGATCTGGTGCTGGCGCCGGTCAGCGGAGGCGGTCTGCTCAGCGGCGTCGCCGCGGCTCTGAAGCTTTCGAGCGCCACGGTTCGCGTGATCGGCGTCGAGCCGGAACTAGCCGGGGACGCCCAGGAGAGCTTCCGCAGCGGCCAACTGGTCACCTGGCCGGCCGAGAAGACGACCCGGACGATGTGCGACGGCCTGCGGACGCAAAGCCTGGGTGAACGCAACTTCGGGCACATCCGCGCCTTCGTCGACGACATTGTTACTGTCACGGAAGCGGAAATTCGCCAGGCCATGCGCACCCTGCTCTACGGGGCTCGACTGACGCCCGAACCCAGCGGGGCAGCTGCAGCCGCCGGCATCCTCTTCCACGCCGAACAACTCCGACCCTTCCGCAAAGTGGTGGTGGTGATGAGTGGCGGCAACGTGGAGCCGGAAGTCCTGCAATCCGTGATCGCCGAAAACCCCAGCTAGCCAATCTTTACCCTGCACCCTGTCTTCACAACCTGTAACCTCTAACCTGTAACCTGCTTTACGCGTCTTACCTTCGACATGCGTAGCCTTCCGATCGTCTCCGTTTCGCTTCTGCTGGCCTTGGGCGTCACAGCGCAGGGCCAAAAGCCGCTGCCCAGGGTCCAAATGCCGAAGAATGGCACGCTTGCGACGATCGTCCGCGAGGCTGAACTGTACTCCAGCGCCGACGAGAATTCCGACCGCACCGCGCAAATTCTGCCGGGCCGCGAACTGGTCGTCGTCGAAAAGAACGGCAACTGGCTGCGCGTCTTCGCGAACACCGACGCGCCCGACACGCGCGAGGCGGACCGGCCGGTCTTTGGCGGTGAGGCCGAGGCGCAACCCATTTCCGGCTGGATCCTCAACAAGGGCGTAGTGGATATGAACACGCCGAGTGGCGACCTGATCCTTTTCGGAACGGCCGACGCCGCGGAGCAGGCGGCCGCCGTCCCGGATCCGCCGCCGCATTTGGCCGAGGAAGCGCGCCTGCTCTACCGGCGCGTAGTCATCATGTTCCCGCAATCGCCGTGGACGCCGGAAGCCATGTACCGCGCCGCCGACATTCGCTGGCAGATTCAGAAAGCCGATGCCGCCTCGCTGCCTTCTGCCCACGAGAAGCAAAATTACCTGCGCGAGCAAATGGACGAAGACGAAATGAAGGCTGTGATGAAGTATTTTCCCCAGACCCGTTTCGCCGCTCTCGCCGCCTTCGACCTGATCGAGAACAAGCTCTGCGGCGACTGGCAGGGGTCCGAGAAGTGTCCTGAGCAGGAAACCGCCTACTACCTCCGTTACGTCGACGCCTACCCCACCTCGCCTAAAGCTGCGGAAGCCCTCTACGATGCCGCGTGGCGCGAGGCCGCGGCGGGCGACATGTGGCAGGCGGATGGAGACGTCAAACGCGCCAACGAAGACCGCGGATACGCCAAAGGCGTGCTGGCGCGGATGGAGCAGAAATATCCTGACTCGCCGTTCACGGCGCGGGCCGCCAGTATGATGTTCAAAGTGGATCAGGGCATCGCCGTCTACGGCAGCAGCCGCGAATAGCTGGTAACTCGTTCAAACCACGCGCGGGGAGGCTGTTTGAACGACTACTGGATCTCCGTGGTGCTTGGCCTGATTGAAGGCCTGACCGAATTCCTTCCTGTCAGTTCCACCGCGCATTTGCGCATTGGCGAAGCGCTGCTCAGCATCAGCCTGCAGGATCCTTACTGGAAGATGTACACCATCGTCATCCAGATGGGAGCGATCCTCGCCATCACGCTGCTCTTTCTGGGGCGCATCCTTGAATTTTTCCGCACCTTTCCGCATGGGGAAGACGGCCTGCATTCGGTTTGGAACCATCCGTTGGCGATGACGGCGGGGGCATTCGTGGTGACGGCGATTCCGTCGCTGCTGCTGGTGGATTCCATTGGCGAGCACCTTGAGAGCATGCGGTTCATGGCGTGGGCGCTGATCGTGGGCGGCGTGGTGATGTGGGCTGTCGATGCGTGGAGTGCGCGGCACGAATCGCGAGTGCAGGATATCGAACAAATGAAGATGCCGCAGGCTTTGTGGATTGGCTTTTGCCAGATTGCTTCGGCAGCGTTTCCCGGCACTTCGCGCTCCATGGCGACCATTGCCGGCGGACAACTGGTGGGTACCACGCGTTCGGCCGCGCTGGAATTCAGCTTTCTGTTATCGATTCCCACCATGTTCGCGGCGACCCTGTACGATCTGGCCAAAGCGCTGTGGCCAGAGCGGTTTCAAGCGTTTAGCCTGGGTTTAGGCGGCGGCAGCCACGAGGCGATTGCCCCGGTCACGATCGATGCGCACGGCTGGGTGCTGCTCGCCATCGGATTTTTTGTCTCTTTCGTGGTCGCGCTGGGCGTGGTGGAATGGTTTCTCCACTGGGTGCGGGGGCATGGATTCGTTCTCTTTGCCCTGTATCGACTGGTCGTTGGGATTCTGCTGCTTACCCTGGGCCTGCGCCTGGGAACCTAGCCGAGATTCCATTCCGCCCATTGCGCGCCTCGATACCCCTGTCCGGTTTTCCCCTTTTCCGCAGGGGGCATCTGGGATAATGGACTTGCTCTGGGGTTCGGCCATGCCTCTCGATCGCTCGAGATGCCCGGCGTCTGTGTCCCAAATGAAACCCGTTCAACTGGTCCTCACTCCGACCCGCAACCGCCGCCTGAATGAGCTGGTGGGCCTGCTGGTGCTCGCTTCCGCGATCCTCCTTTTCCTCGCCCTTCTTACCTATCGCCCCACCGATCCGTCGTTCGATACCGTCGGCGTTGGCCCGGTGCGCAACTGGATTGGGCCATTCGGCGCCCACATTAGCGACATTCTCCTCCAGATGGAGGGCATCTCCGGCTTCCTGCTGCCGATCCTGATTGGCGCGCTGGGGTGGACGTGGATGCGTTCGCGTCCGGCCGGTTCGCCTGGAGCGAAAGCCATTGGCATCGTGCTTTGCCTGCTGTTTGGGCCGGCACTGTTTGGGTTGCTGCCCAATCATCCGCACTTTCCATGGGGACTGCCGGTAGAGGGCCTCACTGGCCGTTTGGTGGCCGATCTGCTGGTGCACTTCCTGAACTTCCCCGGCGCGTGCATCGTGGCCATTACGCTGATGGCGGCGGCGGTTTACCTATCCACGACGTTCAGTTTCAACACGGCGCGGGAGTGGTTCGGCATCAAATTCGCGTTCATCATGGCCTGGCGCGACCGTTGGAGGAACTGGCGGCGCATGCGCGCGATCAAGCGCGAACTGAAAGCAGCGGCCAAACTGGATCGCATCCACGAAAAGGAACTGAAGAAAGCGGAGAAAGCCGCTGCGAAGGCGGAGAAGGCCGGAAAGAAGGCGCAGCCGGAAATCCCTGTCGCCACCGCGGCCTATGTCGAAGACGACGGCGCCGTTCCCAACCGCCAGCGCGGCTTTGCCGAGACCTACGCGCCAGCAGCGCCCGAGCCGGTTGCCCAGCCCATGGGATTGTGGGACCAGATGCCGCGCACCGTCGCGGACGAACTGATGATCGAAGAGGCTCCCGAGCCCGAGCCGCCGGCCGCCCCAACGTCCGCCCCGCTGCGTCCGCAATTGGTCCCGCGCCGTGAGCCAGTAGCGGAGCCCGCCGCCGCTGCGCAAGCGCCCGTCAAGGCCATCTCCATCGGCGAGCGTGCCGACACCGATGTCCGGACCGTCACCGTAGCTTCGAAATCCGTCACTGGATTCCGGCTACCGCCGAGCACGCTGCTGCACCGCAGTGACGATCCTTCGCCAGTGCGCGAAGATGAGCTGCGCGCGTCCGCGCAAATTCTCGTCGAAAAATGCGCTGAGTTCGATGTGCTGGGGCAGGTGGTGCAGATCAATCCTGGACCGGTGGTCACCACGTTTGAATTTCGGCCGGATGCGGGGATTAAATACAGCCGCGTCACCGGGCTGGCGGAAGACCTTTGCCTCGCGACGAAAGCCGAGAGCATCCTGATCGAGCGCATGGCGGGCAAGAGCACCGTTGGCATTCAGGTGCCGAACGAGGAGCGCGAAACCATCTGGCTGCGCGACATTATCGAGTCTGAGAATTTTGCCACGTCGAAGAGCAAGCTGACGCTGGCCATGGGCAAGGACATCAACGGCCGCATCGTCACCGCTGATCTAACCACCATGCCGCACGTGCTGATAGCCGGATCGACGGGTAGCGGTAAATCGGTGGCGATCAACGCCATGATCATGTCCGTGCTCTACAAGGCTACGCCGGAGCAGGTGCGGCTGATCCTGGTGGATCCGAAGCGCGTGGAACTGGGCATGTACGAAGGCGTTCCGCATCTCTTCACGCCCATCATCACCGAGCCCAAGCTGGCCGCGAATGCCCTCCGCAACGCGGTACGCGAAATGGAGCGGCGGCTGAAGCTGCTGGCTTCGCGCAGCGTGCGCAACATCGACCAGTACAACCGCCTGTTTGATGGTGGAACGCCGAGCCTCTTCGACGAAAATCCGGACGAGAAGCCGCTGCCCTACATCATGATCATCATCGACGAGCTCGCCGATCTCATGATGCTCGACAAGGCCAACGTCGAAGAATCCGTCACGCGCCTGGCGCAGATGGCGCGCGCCGTGGGCATCCACCTCGTGCTCGCCACGCAGCGGCCCTCCGTCGATGTGATCACCGGACTCATCAAAGCGAACGTGCCGACGCGCATCTCGTTCCGCCTCGCAACCAAAGTCGATTCGCGCACCATTCTCGATTCCAACGGCGCCGAAGCGCTCCTGGGCCGCGGCGACATGCTCTTCCTGCCGCCTGGCACTTCGCGGCTCAATCGCATTCACGCGCCCTTTGTGACGGAGAAAGAAATCGCCGCGGTTACAGATTTCTGGAAGAAGCAGGGTCAGGCCGAATACGTGCAGGGCTTCCTCGAAGCGCCGAAAGAGGCGGGCGGGAGCGATTCCGGCATGGCGGGCGACGACGGCGAAGAGAACAACGACGACCTGTTCCAGGACGCCGTGCGGCTGGTGCTGGAGTTTGGCAAGGCTTCCACATCGCTGCTGCAGCGGCGGCTGCGCATTGGCTACGGCCGCGCCGCGCACCTGATCGACATGATGGAGCGGGACGGCATCGTTGGGCCGGCCGATGGGCCGAAGCCGCGTGAAATTCTGAAGCCGCCGGACTGGCTGAGCGAAATGGAGACGACGCTGCGGTAGGAGCAGCGCCTATTGCTGATTAGGCGGAGGCTGCTTCGCCGTCCGCAGCGCTACAATCCCTAACACCGCAACTACCAATACCAGCGCTGCCCACAGCAAGGCTGGATGCCTTTCCGTGAAGGGGCGCACGTCGGGGCGCGGCTGGTACCGAGGATTCTGAAGCTCAGGCCCGAGGGTGGCGAGCGCGGCGTTTGCTGCAGGCATGAACAGTTTTGCGTAGTCATACCGCGGCGCCGACAAAGCCGGATCGCCATAGAACAGCGTGTAGTTGACCCCTGGCATTGCATCGAAGCACAGTTCCCTGGCAGCCATTTCCAGGCGCACTGAGTTTAGCGGAAGTGGCGGATCGTCGCCGTTGTCGATGGTGATGGTCCAGATCGTAGCGGGTGTATCGGAGTTTCGCCATGGGGCGTCGATGATGGTGTGCTCTTCATCGATGCGATGGCCTTTGCGCGTGCCGTGGAGACGCAGCAGGTTTCCGGTAGTCTCGACGGTTTGCGGATCTTCGTCCTCGGACATTGTCTTTGTGGGGAGGGGAGCGACTTTGATGGTTACATCGCGGCTGAAGTTGGCGGGTTGCGCGCCAGGGAAAAATTCGATGCGATCCACGGGCACGTTCGCCGGGACGGTGAACTGGATCGACGTTTTGTCGCCTTTTTGTACTAATTGAGAATATTCATCGACGGTCACGTAACGGGGTTTACCCTGCGATACCCCATCCACGGTGAGCCCGCCGATTTGCCCCGGGGTCACGGGCTCGGTGATCGTGAAATGGAGATAGCGGAAATCGGATTCGGGCAGGTGGAGGACCGTGCTGCGTCCCAGCTTCTGATTCGTCAGATCGAAGATCGTGTACGATCCCAGCTTCGTTTCCGGGCTGCCGGTCTGGGACTGGCTTCCAGACACCTGAACCGTCGCGATGAAATTCTCTCCGGTCACCTCCAGCTGAATGTCGGAGTAGTGGCCGTCGGGCATGGCCGCGTCAAAGGTGGTCTGGCCGCCGCGCAATCCGAGATTCAGCGGATTAATTTGCGGCAGCATCTTTTCCGGCACGCCTGCCTCCTGCCGGATCGCGTAAGGCACTTCAGTACTGCCGCCATAGAGACGCAAATCGTCATAGTGGGGCGCAGCATGGGCGAAAATCGTCGAGCCCATCACCAAGCAAGTTTGGTGGGACCCGGCGCCCCCACCAGTTTGGACAATCATTACGGGCCGCTGGAAGTGGAAATATTGAATCTCCGGCGCAACGGCGAAGAGAGCCAACAGAACAACCGCACCTCGAACGTTCATCACGCTTCGCTCTCCGTCTTGCGCAGGTTCAGCCAGTCGCGTTGGTAGACAAAGCTCACGGCCAGCAGCAGCACGCCCAGGCCAAGGAAGCTGAGGATGCGGTAGCCCTGGCTGAGTTCGCTGACATCGACGGTAAAGACTTTACCGATGGCCACGGCCAGCAGGACCAGCGCCTGCCAGCGGAGAAACGCGGTGCGCCGCCAGAATCCGAGGCCGAGCAGGACTGCGCCAAAGATCATGAAGAATGCGGAATAGGTAAACTGCGCGTACATGCGGTAGTCATGCACCAGGTTCCAATCGCCGCGATATTGCAGGTACCACCAGTAGCTGTGAATCTCCCAGCCGATCGCGAAGAGGATGAGGCCGTTCACGGCGAGCGCGGCTCCAATCGCGATGGTGCGCCACGCCAGAGCCGAAAAATGGTCCTGCCCATCCGCCGGTGCTGTCATCGCGAGCCAGGTGACGAATGCGCAGACCGCAATTGCCACCAGACATGTGCCGAATCGCTCGTTGAAGATGGGCGTGGTCGAGGCCGCCGGATTGACCGACACCAGGGCAACGAGGCCAAGAGCGACGCACAGCACCGCCAGCGCGCGCAGCAGGCGCGAACTGATGCGCCGCGCCACCCACGTCAGCGCGCTGCCTTCCACAAGCCAGCCAATCGTAAGCCCGCGGCCGTGGGCTTTCAGCGGAATTGCAATGGTGAGAAACACAACCGCGATGGTAAGGTGCAGGGCGGCCAGAGTGCCGGAAGCTTCGCGCAGAATGCCGCGCTGCGGCAGCCGCAACAGCAGCAGATAAAAGGCGGCGAAGGCCACGGCGATCCAAGGTTCCGGCGCGGAGTTCTCCGCATGCTCCAACATGATGTAGAAAGCCAGAAATCCGAGCGCTGCATTGGCGATGGGCACCACGATGACGGCGAGACTATCCCACGCAGAAGTGGAATCCTGTTCACCACCGCGCACGCGCACCAGCCGTGGCGCGAAGGCGAAGATCAGAAAGAAGCAGGAGATAAAGAATGCCGTGGCGCCGAATTCATCGTTTGCATAAAACTCAAACGACCACAGCGAAACATACAGCACGGTTCCGAGAAACGCGCCGGAAAGCAGGCGGGACCATGGGCGCAGCGCGACCAGGACGAGCACGGCGAGATCCAGCAGCAGTAAATAGGCAAAGAGCGAGACCTCGTGGTTCTCGCCTGTGGAAAGCAGTGCGGGCGTGCTGAGGCCGCCGACGATTGCGTAGAGGGCAAGAAGTTCCGCGTCCTGGACCCACGCCAGGAACCCAATGAACGCCGTCACCACAATCATGGCGCCAAAGGCGACCGGCGAGGCGATCAGATGGTAGAGCGAGAAGGCCGCCCACAGCGACAGATAGAGAACGCCGCTGCCGATGGCCTTGAGCGAGTACGAGAAGCGCACATAGCCATGAGTGCGGAAGCGCTCCGACCACGCGATGAGCGCAGTTCCGGCAACTAAGCCGATGATCACCCGGCCCATAGGCCCGATCCAGTGGTTATCGAAGGCCAGTTTCAGGAACCAGGCGACTCCGATGAGCATGGCCAGGATGCCGATGCGGTTGAACCATTGCGATCCGATGCGGCTCTCGAGCGAATGATCTTCGGCTGGACGGACAGTAGAGCGCGGAACGCGAATCGGAGTTTCCGCAGCGGTGGACACGAGGACAGCGGGCAGTTCAGCCTGGGACCAGCGGATGTGTGGGGGTGGCGGAGGCGGAACCGGAGCTGGCTGTGGAGTTGCAGCGGGCACCGGTTGCGTAGCGGCCGGGTCGATGGCGATGCCGCGCTCCTCGAGGGTATGCTCCAGCCGCAGCACGCGCGCCCGCAAATCGGTCAACTGCTGTTCCAGACTGCCCGAATCGTGACTGCCCGAATCGTTGGGGTCCATTGCAGCCCCACTCTACACCTGCGCCTGCAGCGAATCCATGGCGATGCGTACACCTTTTGCAAGTGCCCTGCGAGGGTGGCTGAACGAAAAAAATGGGGGCCCGGCGTCCGGCTCGGATGGAATTGAGTTTTGGCAGCCATCAGTAAAGTAGCTTCAGCCCAAATTCCGCCCAGCCGCCATCGCGAAGAGTTCCCACCAGATGGCCAACTACCTATTGAGCATCCGCGAAGCCGGTTTCGAGGATGTGGAGGCCTGCCGGAAAAATGGGAAACAACCAACCTGTTTTGTTATTCATGCTCCCAATACTGGAGCGCTACGACAAAGGCACCGTTAATGTTATGCAAACGCTATGTGAATCAAGCGGTCATCTGTGTAGAATCGTGCCCACATGAGTCATGGGCCTGCACCCACGCCACGCCGCATTCTCGCCATCGACGACGACCCGATCAGTCTGGCGGTTGCCGCCGTGCTGCTGGAGGCAGAAGGCAGCGAGGTTGTCCAGGCCGAGAGCGGGGAGCGCGCTCTGGAAATCCTGGCGGGCGGGGATGTGCCGGACTGCGTGATCGCGGACCTGCGTATGCCCACACTCTCCGGACCGGAACTGGCGGCTCGCCTGCGGGTCTCGGCGCCCAACGCGTTGCTGCTGGCCATGAGCGCAACGCCGCCCAAGGCGGTCGAAGGGTACGACGGAATTCTGAAAAAGCCGCTTTCACCCGAAGCTCTGCACGCCGCATTTTCCAGAAACAGCCCGACCGCGACCGCCGCGGGTGGAGAATCTGCCGAAAATGAATTAGAAGTTCTGGATTCCGCGGTCTTTGACCGCCTGTGCCGTTCGATGTCCAGGGATGCGCTGGCCGAAGTGGTGACAGTGTTTGTGCACGACACCGACGAGCGCATTGCTGCCATGCGCGCCGCCGATGCCGAAACCATCCGCCGCCAGGCCCACACCGTCAAGGGCGGAGCCTCTATGCTGGGCGCGATTCGGGTGGCGATTACCGCGTCCACGGTCGAAGCCGGTATTGACCATCATGGTGAGCGTCTGCGCAAACTCGATGAGATGGAGTTCTATCTGCGGCGCACAGAGGTTATCCTCAAACAAAGGTTGAAGGTATGACTGGTCAAGCCAGGCCCACGAAACCAACGCAATCCCGTTCCGGTAAATCTCCCGCTATCCGCATTCTTCTGGCGGATGACCATCCTGTCGTGCGCATTGGCGTGCGCAACATGCTCCAGGCCGATCAGTCCTTTGAGGTCGTGGGGGAAGTGGGCGATGGCGACGAGGCCATTACCGAAACCCTCGATCTGCTGCCGGACATTCTGCTGCTCGATCTGTATATGCCGCGGCTGCCGGGTCTCGAAGCGATGCGCGCGATCATGAGCGGATCGCCGAGCGTCAAGATCGTGCTGCTGACCAGCACCATCACCACGCAGCAGGTCATTGAAGCGTTGCAGATTGGCGCACGCGGCATCGTTCTGAAAGATGCTCTCGCGGACCACCTCACCAGCGCCATTCGCGCGGTGATCAGCGGCGATTACTGGATCGGCGGCCGCCGGGTTGTGAATCTGGTCGGCGCGCTCCACGAATTGATGCAGAAGGCCGCGGTCCCGGATCGCAAGACCTTTGGCCTGACGCCGCGCGAGATGGAAGTGGTGGCCTGCATTGTCGAGGGCTGCTCCAACCGCGACATCGCCAAGCAATTCGGCCTGAGCGAAGAAACCGTGAAGCGGCACTTGTCCAACATCTTCGACAAGACCGGGGTTTCCACGCGTCTCGAACTGGCCATGTTCGCCATCGCGCATCACCTGGTCAATCCCGAAAAAGCGTAGATCGCGAAATTTGATAGCGGCCAGGGGGAACTCGCCCGCATCCCGCCGCTGCTGTCTGGACGAACGACAGAAAGGCCGGATCACGATTCGATCCAGCCCCTGGTGAAAGTGTTTTCGAACGAGTCTCAGTTAGCGGGTGCTGCGCGCCGGCTCCATGTCGCGGCGCTTGTGGATAGGCGCCCAGGCTACTGCCTGATAGAGCGCCGATAATCCAACCAGCACATAGACGATGCGGCTCAGCGCCGAAGCGTCGCCGAAAATGGTGGCCACCAGATCCAGGTGGAACGCTCCCACCAATCCCCAGTTCAGGCCGCCTACGATCAGCAGAATCGCGGTCACAATATCCAATGCCTTCATCGCATTTTCTCCATGGTTGATTGGTTTACTGGCTGGGCGGCATCAACACCGTGTCGATCACGTGGATGACGCCGTTGGTTGCATGCACGTCCGCCTTCACGACTTTGGCGTTGTTCACCATCACCGTTCCGCCGCTCACACTGATGTGCACCCGCGCCCCCTCCAGGGTTTTAGCGGAGCGCATCTTCATCACCTGCGCCGCGTCCACTTCGCCCGTCACCACGTGGTACAGCAGGATCGACCGCAGCTTCGCCTTGTTTTCCGGCTTCAACAGCGACTCCACCGTGCCCGCAGGCAGCTTCGCAAACGCCTCGTCGGTTGGGGCGAACACCGTGTAAGGGCCCTTCCCCTCCAGTGTGTCGGCAAGACCCGCAGCCTGCACCGCGGCTACCAGGGTCTTGAACGAACCTGCCGCTTCGGCGGTCTGTACGATGTTGCCCTGCGGTGCCGCCTGCGCGACTGCCAGTCCACTCCAGAGGGCCAGCGTCATGACTCCAATTGTCTTCAGCATCGATTTCATCCTCAGGGGAAGCGCTTGATTTCCGCTCCCCGCACTATTGACAGTAGTGCAAAATTAATTGATTGTGAGGCAAGACACCTTCTCTGGATCAACTCGCTTGCTCAGAGCGTAACGAAGAGCCGAAAATTTTGAAGCAAAAGAAATCCGCTGCCAAATCCGAACCCGCCGCGGTGGTGGAAGAGGCCATCCGCCCCTTCGCCATCGCGGAAAAACTGCGGTCCCTGCGCCTCCGCCGGAGCATGGGTCTGGCGCAGCTCGCTGCGCACACGGGCTTGTCCCCTGCCATGCTGTCGCGGCTAGAAAATGCCCGCCTTGTGCCCACGCTGCCGACGTTGGTGCGCATCGCGACAGTCTTCAATGTCGGCCTCGATCACTTCTTTACCGATCCCCGCAAACGACATGTGGTCGCGGTCTCGCGGCGCGAGGAGAGGAAGAGATTTCCCGCGGATCCCAGGGAGAAGTCCGCGCCGTGGCACTTTGAAAGCCTCGATTTCCGGGCGCATGAGCGGAAACTCAACGGCTATCTCGCCCATTTCCATCCCGTCCCTGCTGCCACCCTCACGCCGCACTTCCATCCGGGCGTGGAATTGCTCTACCTCATCGAAGGGGAACTGGAGATTTCCATTGGCACCGAATCCTTCCGCCTGGCCAGCGGCGACTCGATTTATTTCGATTCGCTGCAGAAGCATGCCTATCGCAGCCTCACCCCCGGGGCATGCGTGGCCGTCGTCGTCACCACCGGATCGCCGTCCTGAAACCCCCAACCCACTGTGATTTCAATCACAGAGACCCGTTCTCCCGCCAAATATCGTCTAAACTGCGTACGAACTCATCTAACAATCAGCAAGTTTGGCCGTTCGCAGAGGGACAACAGCAGAATGCAGCCTGAAGCCGCCGAGGTTCTTGAAACAGAAGCCCCAGCCTCCACCAACTGGAATCGCAACCACCCTTACCTCGCCACGGTCACAGGCAATCGCCTGCTCACCGGCGCCGGATCGGAAAAAGAGACGCGCCATATCGAGCTCGATCTGGGCGACTCCGGCATACAGTATCTACCCGGCGATTCGGCTGGCGTGCTGCCTGTGAACACCTGCGATGCAGTCAACGATGTGCTGCTGCGTCTTGGGCTTACGGGCGACGAGCCGGTCAACGACTTCTACGGCAAGGCCACCGACGTGCGCGAGGCGCTGACCTCGTGGCTAATGATCGGCAAGCTCTCCAGCGGGACGGTGCGGCAGTGGGCGACGCTCACCGGGCGGCCGGAGCTGGCGGAGCTGGTGGCGGCGGGCAATAAGGAGAAGCTGGACGCATACCTTTGGGGCCGGGAGTTCATCGATCTGATCGACCATTGCCCGGGGGCGGTGGCCGATCCGCAGCTGCTGTTCAAAGTGCTGCCGCGGCTGGCGCCGAGGCTTTATTCCATTTCGTCGAGCCAGGCGCTGCATCCGAAGGGCGTCGATCTGTCGGTGCGGGTGGTGAAGTATGAGAGCCATGGGCGGAGCCGGGCCGGAGTGTGCTCCACGCACATTGGGGAGCGGACGCCGCCGGGGGGGAAGCTGCCCATTTTCATCCATTCGAATCAGTTGTTCCGGCTGCCGGCGGACCCGGGCGTGCCGGTGATTATGGTGGGGCCGGGGACGGGGGTTGCGCCGTTCCGGGCGTTTCTCGAGCATAAGCAGGCGGGCGTGGGGCACTGGCCGATGTGGCTGTTCTTTGGGGACCAGCGGGCCTCGCAGGACTTCCTTTACGAAGAGGAGCTGGTGCGCTGGTCAAAGAATGGGGTGTTGCAGCGGCTGGACACGGCTTTCTCACGAGACCAGAAAGAGAAGATTTACGTGCAGCAGCGCATTCGGGAGAACGCTTTGGAGATGTGGAACTGGCTGGAGCGGGGGGCTTATTTCTACGTTTGCGGCGACTCGAAACGGATGGCTCCGGACGTGGAGGCGGCGCTGCTGGGAGCGGTGGCCGAGCATAGCGGACGGGGTCCGGAGTATGCGGCTGGGTATCTGGCTGAGATGAAAAAGCAGAAGCGTTATCTGCGCGATGTTTACTAGAGAGTCAGAGGGTATTTTTAGGGGGTATGACCCTTTAGGCCTTCGTTGTAAAGGACTTATGTTTTGAGAGGCAGGGGGTATACCCCCTGCCTTTTTTCGTTGGTTCTGGGGACTGGGGACTGGGGACCAGGTGCTGGGGACCAGGTGCTGGGGACGTGGTGCTCGGGACCAGGTGCTCGGGATTTGGTGGGGTGGCTGGCGGTTTTTCCGGGCCTCAAGGCGTGACGATGGGAGCGCGTTGACGCCGGGCTCAAGCCTGGCTCTTTTGCGGCCGCACTGCGCTTTCGCTTTGGGCCATCCGGAGCCTCAAGGGATCTACCAATCCGGAATTATGCGTTTGACGTAACCGCATGCTTCGGGCGGCGAAAGCGGAGGGAGGCATACCCGCCCCATAAGAAAACGAGGGCCATGATCAAGGCGTCGGCTGCGACTTTCAAGCCATGCCGGGCTGTCATCGGCATCCCGTGGAACTGTCCCGCTGTATGAATTCTGTATGCGACAAACAATGCTGCGATGGATTCGCTGAAAAGGAGCACGGACACAAAGAACATGAATATCGCGAAAATCGTGAGTAAAGCGTTCGATATCCTGCCCGTCCTGTCGCCTGCTCTGCTTTTTATAACGTTGCCGAAATCAGGCGATTTTCTTTTTTTACGGTTTAAGGCCAACTGATGCGCAACAAAAAGAGGAATTGCCACAACGGCTGTTACCTTGAACAGTCGCGTCAGGCCATCGGCCGACAAGACATCGAAGGAATTCAAGATCAAGCCGATTGCGAAGATCATGCAAATGAGCAGCCAGACCGACATTCGCAGCAGGAGTTCGCGCCCTGAGATTCGCCGTGGCATGCAGCACTCCTTAGACCGCTTTCTTCGTCCAAATACTAGCCGATGCGGACGGGTCTGGCGATTGACTGCGAAGTGACAACAAAAATGCAAAGAGCAACCGCAGGTCCTTCGACTGCGTTTGGCGCTGGCGCGCCAACCTTCGCTCAGGATGACAGGGTAAAAACAAAAGCAAGAGCAAGAGCAAGAGCAACGGCAACGGCAACGGCAACCGCAAGGTCCTTCGCTTCGCTCAGGATGACAGGGCAAAAACAAAAACAAGAGCAAGAGCGAAAGCAAGAGCAAGAGCAACCGCAAGGTCCTTCGCTTCGCTCAGGATGACAGGGCAAAAACAAAAACAAGAGCAAGAGCAAAAGCAAGAGCAAGAGCAACCGCAAGGTCCTTCGCTTTGCTCACGATGACAGGGCAGCTTCGCGGACGCCTTCTCTGGTTAGGGTTAGGACGGTTACGTCGTCTTCCTGGCCGAAATTGATGGCTGCTTCGATGGCCTGCTGGGCGTTGGGGGTGGTGGCCATTAGGTCGCGGAGGCGGTCGAAGCCGTAGAGTTCGCCGGTGGTGGTGCGGGCTTCGGGCAGGCCGTCGGTGTAGAGGGTGAGGCGGTCGCCGGGTCCCAGATCGAGAGGCGTTGTGTCGTAGACGGCTTCTTCGGTGAGGCCGAGGGGCAGGGCTGGGGGCAAGGGGAATTCCTGACCGTTCAGGAAGGGGGCGAGGTGGCCGGCGCTGGCGATCAGGCATTGGCCGTTGGCGTCGAGGCGGACCGCGATGCAGGTGGCGAATCCGGTTTGGAGGCGGCCGTGGAGACGGCGGTTGAGGCCGGCGAGGAGGGCGGCGGGGTCGGAGGTGGTTTCAGCGAGGGTGCGGAGGGCGCCGACGATGAGGGAGACGGTCATAGCGGCGCGGAGGCCTTTGCCGCTGACGTCGCCGACGATGGCCAGGGCCTTGCCCTCTGGGAGCGCGATCAACTGGAAGAAGTCGCCGCCGACTTCCTGGGCGGGGCGATAGGCGCTGGTGACGGCGTAGCCGGGGAGGTCGGGCAGGGATTCAGGGATGAGGACCTGCTGGAGTTCCTGGGCGTTGCGGTACTCCTCGTCGAGTGCAAATTGGCGCTGGCGCTGTTCGGCCTCGTAGCGCCAGACGGCGAAGAGAATGGCGGCGAGCAGGGCGGTGTTCAACAGGGTGACGGGGTCGAAGCCGTTGCCGCCGATGGAAAACAGGGGCGCGGAGAAGATCGTGTACCAGGCGATGTGCGTCCAGCGCACCCCGAGCGAGAACCAGTTGCTGAAGGCAAAGTCGAGATCGGCCAGCATCGCTGCAATGGCCAGGAACCAGCGGGAGGCATCGAGGCGCTTGCGCAAGGCAAAGGCGACCAGGACGACGCTGTAGGCCTGAAGGAGCAGCGCGGGAATGGTGAAGGTGATGTCGAGGGTGAGGGCGAGGCGGGCGGGCCAGGCGGTCCACTGAAAGAGCTGGAGGCTGCCGTCGAGGCAGTTGAAGAGCATGCAGACGACGGCGAGGATCGTGGTCCAACGCACGAGGCGCACGTTTTCGCGGAGGCCGAGGAGGTAAAGGAGGAGGAACCAGAGGGAGATGTCCTGCAGACCGACGGTGGGGGCGATGAGGCCGTAGCCGGTTCGGAAGGTGAGAAGCCAGGGCATGCCGACAATGGGAAAGAGCAGCAGGGGATGCGCGGTGAAGAGCGCGAGCCACAGCAGCATGCGCTGTTTCCGATTGCGCAGCCAGGCGAGGAACGCGAGCAGGGCGACCAAGCCCGAGACGGCCGCGAGGACGATGGCGTAGAGGCTGCCTTCGAGCCACGCGAAATGAGCGGCCGTCACCAGGCCGGTGGCGGCTTCGCGGCCGCCGATGAGGGGTGTGGCGAGAAGACCGCCCTCATTGGGGAAGCTGTAGAAGAGGTGGGGGGATTTCCAGACGCGGATGGCGAGGACGCCTGAGGTTGCCGGCGCGGGGAGGGGAATGACGCGCGGCCAGAAGAGCTGAGTCTGTCCAAATGCGATCGGGTTGTACCAAACCGGATCCGGCGGGAGTTTGCCGACGGCGCCGACTAAGCGGCCGTTCCAGTAGACCTCTGCGGCATCGTCGACGCCGGAAATGATGAGCGAGAGGTCGGGCGGGGTGGCGGGTCCGGTGAGGCTGATGGGTCGGCGATACCAGGCGAAGCCGGTAAGGTTGACGAAGCCCTGGCTCTCCCAGTCGCGGCCGGTTTCGATGCGGGCCCAGGAGGCGTCGTCGAAGCTGGGGTCGGCCCAGCGGAGGTCGTCGCCGGGATGAAACGCCCAGGGGCCGTCGAGGGGGACGGTGGCCTGGCCCAGATTGTGAAGAAGCAGGGGTGCTGTGCGCGGGGCGGGTGGCGCTTCGCGGGTGGAGGGTGATTGGGCGTGGAGGGTCGCGGCGATGAGGACCGCTGCGCAAGCGAGCAGGATGGCGTAAGCCGGTCTGGGGACGCGGCACGAAGAGCTTTCCATCGTTGGAGCATGATACGGCACAGGACAGGGTGCAGGGCGGTGCGAAGGTGTTCGCGGCTGAGGCGAACCGGTCGCACTGCCGGGGCGCGATGCGCATCCCGCATTTTGGTCTTGCCTTCCGATCGTGCTGTCACGGATAATTCCGCAGAGTTTTCCCTATCTCGTAAAGCAATGCTGTCAAGGCCCTGCGGGTCTTGTGGACTTGTTTTCCGTTCCGCGTTCACCCCAGTCGCGAATCCGGAGGCATCTGACAGTGTTCAACTCAGCAACTCTGAATTTGGCCACTCTGGCGATCATCCTGCTGCTGCCGCTGATCCCGGCGTATCTGCTGTTCAAACTGCTGCCGAGCAACGCGGTGGTGAATGGACCGTTGCAGGGACTGAGGATCGATCTGAGCGGAGCGTTTGCTGCGTACTTTGCGCTGGTGGTGCTGGTGCTGAGCACACACAGCGTGTGGAATCCGCCACCTCCGCCGGCGAGCCAGGTGTGGACGGTGAGCGGCCGGGTGACGGACAGCGCAGGGAATGCGATTCCTAACCTGAATACCAACGACTTTGCGCTGCAGAACCCATCGTTTGTGACGATGGATACGGCGGGAAATTTCAAGGTGACCGTTCCGGTAACGTTCATTTCGGGCGGGGCGCCGGCGTACCCAAGCCTGTGCATCTCGATTCCGTCGACGTACACGGCGAATTGCATTCCACTCGATCCGGAAGGGGCGGTGATGAACGCAAACAAGGCCGACTACAGCATGAACATCACCGACCCCATCCAGCTGCAGGCGATCCAGCAGCCGTACGCGGCGGGCGCGGCTCTGAATGCGCCGGCAAAAGTGGGGCAAAATCAGAATTCCGGAGCGCAACCGTGAAAATTCATGGACTCGTGCTTGCTTCGTTTCTGTTTCTGAGTCCCGCTGGGATGGTTGTGCAATCCACTGCGGTGCCGCAGAGCGCCACGGTGCGGGGGCTGCTGGAACACAATCCGGAGAAGGGGAAGAAGGCAGCGCCGGCCGCCAAAATCGCGGTCGCGGTGGTGGACGTTGCGGGCCACTCGTTTGGAGCGACGAGCGAACAGAATGGAATGTATTACATCGGAAACGTGCCCCCGGGGGACTATGTGCTGAAAGTGTGGGCCGATCGGAAAACGCCGCTGTCGTTCCCGATCACGGTGAAGCCGCCGCTGACGGATATTGCGCCGGTGATTGTGGATGCGCCGGGCGCAGCTGGAGGACACCATTGAGCCGCGGCACTGAGGCGTGGACGGGGATTGCCGGATGGAGCCGAGTGAAAAAGGGTAACTATCGTTGCCGCATGACAGCGGGTGCGGGGCGGTGGACCAGGCCTTCATTGCCGTGATCGTTTAATCCTCGCGCAGCACCCGGACGGGTTCAATTCGCGCCGCACGCCATGCGGGCAGGAGCGAGGCGAGGGTGGCTACGGCGAGGATGAGGGCAGCGACCGCAATCCATGTGGCGGGATCGATGGGGGAGACTCCATAGAGCATGCCGGCGAGCAGGCGGCCGGCAGCGATGCTGAGGGCGAGACCGGCGAGGCATCCGGCGAGGGTGACGCGCAGGCCCTGGAGCAGGAATTGCATCAGGATCTGGCCGCGCAGGGCTCCGAGGGCGAGGCGCACGCCGACTTCGCGCTGGCGCATGCGGCCGAGGTAATTGAGCGTGCCGTAGAGGCCGATGCAGGCCAGCAAAACCGCTGAGACGGCGAAGAAGGTGAGCAGCAGGGTGCGGAGGCGCGGCTCGGAGGAGACGTCGTCGATCTTTTCCTGCAGCGGCGCAATGCCGTAGACGGAGCGGCTGGGCTCGAGCTGATGCATACGCTGGCGGATGGTTTCCGCCATGGAACTGGGATCGCCACGGGTGCGGATGAGGTAATACGGGAAGGGGCCGCCGGCGGTGAGGCAGTCGTACACGGTGGGGATGGGGAGGGTGTTGAGGCCCTCTTCGCGCGCGTCGCCGACGACGCCGACGATTTGGCCGGTGATTCCGGTGGTGGCGTTTCCGGCCTGGGCGAGCGCGTGGCCCATGGCCTCAGAGTCGCCGAGGTACATGGCGGCAAAGCTGCGGTTCACTACGATTTCCTGAGTCGGCGATCCTTCGCGGCAGGCGCGGCCGCGGAGGAGTGGAATATTCATGGTCTGGAAATAGCCCTGGGAAACGATGCGGAGGTCGCCCTGCATTTTGCGGTTGGGATCCTGATTGCCGTCGAGGGCGAACTGTACCTGATAGAGGGACGGTAGCCCGGGAAGGAACCCGGCGGTGGCTGCGTCCTGGACGCCGGGAATGGTGCGCAGGCTGTCGAGGTTGCGATCAACGCGGCGGTTCAGGCTGGCGTTGTCCGCCGTTTCGCCCCACGAGCCGGTGACCTGGAAGGTGAGGACATGGGCTGTGTCGAATCCGGGTGCAACGTGGTCGAGGTTTTGCAGGCTGCGGATGAGCAGGCCTGCTCCGGTGAGGAGCGTGACGGCGAGCGTGACCTGGATGCCGACGAGGAGCCATTGAAGGGGACTGCGCGTGGAGGCCTGGGTGCGGGTGTTTTGCGCGAGAGAATGCGCGAGCTGGCGGCGCGTGCCGCGCATGGCGGGCACGAGTCCGCAGAAGAGCGTGGTGGCGACGGCGCAGAGCAGGGAATAGAGGGCGATGGTCCAGTTGATTTTGATTTCCGCGGCGCGGGGCAGGGTTTTGGCGAGCAGGTGGAAGCCGTGCGCGGCTCCGGCGGCGATGGCGATGCCGGCGAGTGAGCCGAGCAGGGCGAGGACGAAGACTTCAGTGAGGAGTTGCGCGACGATGGTGCGGCGCGATGCTCCGAGGGCGAAGCGGACGGAAATTTCGTGCTCGCGGCCGGCGGTGCGGGCGAGCAGGAGCGCGGCGATGTTGGAGCAGGCGATGAGGAGCAGCAGGGAGACGGCGCCGTAGAGCATCCAGAGCGAGCCGCCGGAGTCGCCGACGACGATGGCTTTGAGGGGGGTGCTGACGACGATGAGATCGGCGTCAGGGTTAGGAAATTGTTGGCCGAGGCGATGCTGCACGGTGGCGAGGTCAGCCTGGCCCTGGTGCAGCGTGAGTCCTGGCTTGAGACGGCCGATGACTTTGAACCAGGTGGAGGTGCGGCTCTGCGCGTAGGGCGCGTCGGGCGGACTCGGGGCCCACAGATCGACTTCGCGATTGGGAAAGGCGAACGATTGCGGCATGACGCCGATGATGGAATAAGAGTAGAGGCCGACGCGCAATTTTTTGCCAACGGCGTCGGGGTCGCCGTGGAAGCGGCGCTGCCAGAATCCGTAGCTGATGAGGACGGCGGTGGGACCGCCGAAGTGCTCTTCCTGGGAAATGAAATTGCGGCCGAGGATGGGCGAGACCTGCAATACCTGCAGAAAGCGGGGCGCGACAAGGGCTTCCGTGACTTTTTCCGGCAGCGCGCCGGAGGTTTCAGAGAGGTCGTCGAGGTAATAACCGGTGATCGCCTGAAACGCGGAGCTCATGCGGTTCCAGTCTTCAAGGCGGATGGGTGCGACGAAGGTGTTGGGGTTGCGGTGGGTGGAGTCCTGCTGGGAAAGGGCGACGAGCTGATCGCCGGCGGGATAGGGGAGCGGGCGGAGGATGACCGCATCGATGGCGGAGAAGACGGCGCTGTTGGCGCCGATGCCGAGGCCGAGGGTGAGGATGACGGCGGCGGCGAAGGAGGGCGAGCGGCGCAGGAAGCGCATGGCGGCGCGGAGGTTAAAGAGGAGGCTTTCGAGCAGAGCGGAGGTGTGGACCTCGCGCAGTTCCTGGGTGACCTGTTCGCGGCCGCCGAATTCGAGGATGGCGCGACGGCGGGCTTCGGCGCGGGTGAGGCCCTGGGCGATGCCCGCCTCGGTGAGCTGGTCGATGTGGAAGGAAATTTCGCGGTCGAATTCGGCGTCGGAGTTTTTACGGGTTGGACGTTTGCTGACCATAATTATCCTTCCTGCGCGGTGGCGAGGATGAGAGCCACGGCTTCGGAGAGGCGGGTCCAGTTGGCTTCTTCATCGGCTAGCTGTTGGCGGCCTTTGGCGGAGAGGCGGTAGAACTTCGCGTCGCGACCGTTTTCCGAGGCGCCCCATTCCGCCTCCACCCAGCCGCGCTTTTCAAGGCGATGCAGGGCTGGATAGAGCGAGCCCTGCTGGACGTTGAGGACTTCTTTGGAGATTTGGCGGATGCGCAACGAGATGCCGTAGCCGTGGATGGGCCCGTTGGCGACGACGCGGAGGATGAGCATGTCGAGGGTGCCCTGGAGGAGGTCGGTTTTTTCGAGTGGTGACATTGGGGGTCTCTCTATGACGTTCTACATATTGAAACGGAGATATGTAGATTGTCAAGGGGAGAGAAGAATGGGGCTGGATTGCCGAGGATCCTCAGAATATCTGAATATCTGATATTCTGAGTGTCGGAGAATCGGAATGAATACGGCACGTATGGGCAAGCGGGGAACGCTGGTGATTCCGTCGAAGCTGCGCGAGAGGTTTGCGTTGAAAGAGGGCGATCTGCTGGTGACGGAGGAGCGGGAAGATGGCATTCTGCTGCGTCCGGCGGTGGCGGTGCCGGTGGAGATTTATACGCCGGAGCGGAAGGCGCAATTTTTGCTGAACAACGCGGTGACGCAGCATGACTACGATGACGCGTGCGAGTCGATTCGGGAAATGGGGCTTGATCCGGGGAAGATTCCGTATACGGAGGGTGTTCGCCGCGAGGATTTGCCCAACGATGAGGAGTTCGCGCGGGAAATGAAGAAGATTCGCGTGAATCTGGCGAAACGGCGTGCCTGAGATTCTGCGTATCCTGCTGGATGCCAATATTCTCTTTTCAGCTTCGTACAAGGCAGATCATGATTTTCTGCAGTACTGGCGGGAGCCAGGGTTGGTGTGCCTCACGTTGTTTTACGCGGCCGATGAAACACGCCGGAACTGCGGGGACGCGGCGCATCTTGCACGGCTGGAAGAACTGTTAGAGCGAACGTATTTTGTTTCCGACGCGACGGGACTGCTGGTTCCTGCACGCATCACGCTGCCAGCGAAGGACCGGCCGATTCTTGCGGCAGCGATGCAGGCTGGTGCGGATTATCTGATCACGGGCGACACCGGGCATTTTGGGCCGTGGATGAACGAGCCGATACCGACTCGGGTGGGGACGCTGCGCATTATGAGGCCGAGACCCTTCCTCAATTTTCTGAAGGTCAGGAGCTAACGGGGAAGCCGAATTCAAGCGCATCGGGGGCTGCGATGGCGCAGCCTAACCCATGGATAGCGCCGATGGATGAAAACCTGGCGGGCTTGCTGGGGCGTCCCTCTACAATAGAAATGAAGACATTTATCGAGGAGAATCTCTACCAATATGGCTACAGCCACCGTTGAACGCAATACCGCTTACAAAGTCGCCGACCTTTCGCTGGCGGAGTGGGGGCGGAAAGAGATTTCGATTGCCGAGCATGAGATGCCTGGCTTGATGAGCATCCGGCGGAAGTATGCCGCGGAGAAGCCGCTCAAGGGCGTGCGGGTGTCGGGATCGCTGCACATGACGATCCAGACGGCGGTGCTGATTGAGACGCTCGTGGAACTGGGCGCGACAGTGCGCTGGGCGAGCTGCAACATCTTCTCGACGCAGGACCACGCGGCGGCAGCGATTGCGGCGGCGGGGATTCCGGTGTTTGCGTGGAAGGGTGAGACGCTCGAGGAGTATTGGTGGTGCACGGCGCAGGCGCTGGCGCATGAGGGCGGCAAAGGACCGGAGCTGATTGTGGATGATGGCGGCGACATGACGCTGCTGATCCACAAAGGGTACGAGCTGGAGAACGGCGACACGTGGGTGCATACGACGACGGGCAGCGAAGAAGAGCAGGTGATCAAGGCGCTGCTGAAGGAAATCCACGGGGACGATAAGCAGCACTGGCATGCGGTGGTGAAGGACTGGCGCGGCGTTTCTGAGGAGACGACGACGGGCGTGCACCGGCTCTACAAGATGAAGGAGCAGGGGAAGCTGCTGGTTCCGGCGATTAACGTCAATGACTCGGTGACGAAGTCGAAGTTTGACAATTTGTATGGGTGCCGTGAATCGCTGGCGGACGGCATTAAGCGCGCGACCGATGTGATGGTGGCGGGCAAAGTGGCGGTGATTTGCGGGTACGGCGATGTGGGCAAGGGCTCGGCGCATTCGCTGCGGGGCATGGGCGCGCGGGTGATCGTGACAGAGATCGATCCGATTAACGCGCTGCAGGCGGCGATGGAAGGCTTCGAAGTGACGACGATCGAAGACACGCTGGGGCGCGGCGACATCTACGTGACGTGCACGGGGAACGTGGACATTATCACGCTCGAGCACATGGCGAAGATGAAGGACCAGGCGATTGTCTGCAACATTGGGCACTTCGACAATGAGATTCAGATGGAGCAGCTGAATCACGCCAAGGGCGTGACGAAGCTGAACATCAAGCCGCAGGTGGATCAGTACACGTTCGCGGCCGAGGGGAAGAAGGCGGCGCACAGCATCTTTATTCTGGCGGAAGGGCGGCTGGTGAATTTGGGCTGCGCGACCGGGCATCCGAGCTTTGTGATGAGCAACAGCTTTGCGAACCAGACGCTGGCGCAGATCGATTTGTGGAAGAACAAGGACACGTATGCGGTGGATGTGTACACGCTGCCGAAGCATCTGGACGAGGAAGTGGCGCGGCTGCATCTCGAAAAGATTGGGGTGAAGCTGACGCGGCTGACGAAGGAGCAGGCGGAGTACATTGGGGTTTCGCCGGATGGGCCGTACAAGGCGGAGCATTACAGATACTAGGGTGTAGCGTATAGCGCGTAGAAAAACGGACCGGGGATTGGCTTAGGCTGATCCCCGGTTTTTGTTTTATTGGCGGATGAAGGGGACTGTGGTGAAGGCGCCGGCGCAGTTGCCGCCGTTGACGAGGAGATTCGCGCCCTGGCCGGGGAGGCCGTTCAGTTGCGTTGCCGCAGTGTCGGCGATTTCGCCGGTGAGGGTGAGGGTGGAGCCGTCGTTCATGGAGAAATCGAAGGAGAAAAAGCTGCCGATGACACCGGCGAGGGGCGCGGCGATGTTGGGGGTGGTCATGGTTCCCTGGGTGAAACAGGGGGAGTTGGTGACGGTGAGGGTGCCGCTGACCGGGATATAGGGAATGACGAAGGGCTGATTGGCGCTGGCGGAGTCATCGAGCGGGGCGGGCGCCTGGGTGAGGCTGGCGGTGAGGGTGACGGCGGATCCGAGCCTGGCATTGGAGGGCGACCCGACGTAGTCGCCGGTGAGCGCGGTGTAGCGGGTGGCGGTGAAGGTGCCGGATTGGTTGACCGCGCAGCCCGTGTCGTGGCTGGTGATGGAATATGTGCCGGACCAGGAGCTGTCGGCGGCAGCGGGCAGCGCGCCGGTTATTTTGATTTGCATGGTTGGGGTGAGGCCGGAGGTGGGCGCAGGCTGCGACAGGACAAAGGCGCCGCTGGGTGCGATGGGTCCGGTGATCGTGAGGCCGGCGCCGCCGATGGAGGCGCTGCTGGCGCACTGCACGGCGATGGCGAAATTGCCGCTGACCTGATTGTCGATCACGATGAGGACGCCGGAGATGGCGGGCAGCTGGGCGAACGGTCCGCTGCCGGTGAGGTTCCAGTTGCCGTCGATGAAGTTATTCGTGACACCCGGAATGACGTTCGTGCCGCAAGAGGTGAGGGCGGCAGCGGAGAGTGTGGCGGCGACGATGGCGATCGATCTGCCGAATCGCACGGGGGTTCCTCAGGGGATTGGGAGGATTGTACCGCGCGTGAGCCAGTTGTCCGTTATCAGTTTTCAGTTGGCGGGGCGGGGTGCTGGGGGTTCGTCGATCCAGTAGTTGGTGCGGGCGCTTAGGGTGAGTTTGTTGTAGCCCGGGAGACTGACGCGGAGGGTGTGGAGGCCGGGGTGGGGCGATGTGGGGTGGAAGCTGATGAGGTAGCGGTTGGGGACGTGGCTGGAGATAGCGACGAGATCGCGCTCGATGGATTTGGCGTCGTGGAAGCGGTAGAATTCGCCGCCGGTGATGCGGGCGACGGATTGGGGAACGTCGCGGCGGAGGCTGTCCATGCCGGCGATGGTGGCGAGTTTGATGGCGCGCAGGGGCGGGGCGAGGAGGCTGAGGCAGTCGTAGAGCTGCGACATGGTTTGGCCGGGGGTGCGTTCGGGATTGTCGGGATCTTTGGCCATGCATCCGTGAGCGGGACCGGGGGTGTTGGGCTGAAAGAATTTGCCGGCCTGATCACTGGCGTCGGCGCGAGTGGAGGAAAAGGAGAGCGTGTAGATGGCGGTGTTGGTGTCGCTGACGGCGCGGAGAGCGTCAGGGAGGGAGACGTAACTGCCGTGGTCGAGGGTTTCGCTGACGAGGAGAATGGCGCGGCGGTATTGGGGCGGCTGCTGCCTGAGGAGATTGACGGCGAAGGTGAGGCTGTCGAGGATGGCGGCGCCGGAGTCGCCGGGCTGGAGGCTGCGGAGAACGTCTTCGGCAGCGTCGGTGTTGGGGGTGAATTCCTGGAACAGGTGCGGGGTCGAGTCAAAGGCGACGACGGCGACCTGGTGGGGGACGTTGCCGATGAGGTTGTCGAGCATGGAGGGGAGGGGATGGAGGTTGGCGAGCTGGGTGGCGCCGGCGCCTCCGGTTTCGACGACAACGACGAGGGCGAGGGGCTGGCCTCCGTTGTCTTCGACGGTGATTTTTTGGGGGACGCCGTCGTCGATGACGGTGAAGTCAGAGGCGTTGAGGGTGAAGACGGGCTCGCCGGATTTTTTAGTGACGAGGGTGGGGACGAGGACGAGGGTGGATTGGGTGGAGTAGGTGGGGGTTTGGGCGGGTGCTGTCGGGATTAAGAACAAGATTGCGGCGAGAGCGGGGAGGGGTGGGCGCATCCTGCTGGCTACGTTAAAGAGATGGCGGGGGAAAAGCAAAGGCGGTGCGGGGGAACCGCAGGTCCTTCGGCTGCGGTTGACGCGGGTGCGTCAACCTGCGCTCAGGATGACAGTTGATTATTTTTTATGGATTGGTGAGGGAATGAGCAAAGGGCGGGCGCTCTCGCGCGAGCCCACATCTCGCAAAGGCGGCGAGATATGGGGCACGCGGCGCTCTCGCGCTCGCACCCATCTGCCAAACCCGGGCAGGTATGGGGCGCCCGCTTGAGTTCAGGCGACGCACGAAGTTTAGCGGCCGTGTTCTTCTAAATATTTTTCGACTTCGAGGGCGGCCATGCAGCCGGAGCCGGCGGCGGTGATGGCCTGGCGGTAGCGGCGGTCCTGTACGTCTCCGCAGGCGAAGACGCCGGGCTGGCGGGTGAAGACGTTGTTGTGGGTTTTGATATAGCCGTCTTCGTCGAGGTCGAGCTGGCCGGCGAACATAGCGGCGTTGGGAATGTGGCCGATGCCCAGAAAGAGTCCGCTGAGGGGCAGGACGGATTCGATGTTGGTGGCGGTGTCGTGGAGACGGATGCCGGTGACGGATTTTTCTTCTACGCCGAGGACTTCTTTGATGGCGGTGTTGGTGAGGAACTTGATTTTGGGGTGCGCAATGGCGCGGTCGAGCATGATGCGCGAGGCGCGGAAGTGCTCGCGGCGGTGGATGAGGGTGACTTTTGAGGCGAAGCGGGTGAGGAAGAGGGCTTCTTCCATGGCGGAGTCGCCGCCGCCGACGACGGCGATTTCCTGATCGCGGAAGAAGAAGCCGTCGCAGGTGGCGCAGGAGCTGACGCCGTGTCCGATGAGGGCCTGTTCGGAGGGAAGGCCGAGCCAGCGTGCCGATGCGCCGCTGGCAATGATGAGGGTGCGGGCGTGGATGACCTCGTTGCCGAGGTTGAGCGCGAAGGGATGGCGGGTGAGGTCGGCGGTAGCGAGGTGGCCGATGCGGAATTCCGCGCCGAAGCGGGAGGCCTGCTTGCGCATGTTCTCAATGAGCTCGGGGCCCTGAATGCCTTCAGGCCAGCCGGGGAAATTTTCGACGAGGGTGGTGATGGAGAGCTGGCCGCCTGGCTCGTGCCCTTCAAGGACGAGGGGCTTGAGGTTGGCGCGGGCGGTGTAGATGGCGGCGGTGAGCCCGGCGCAGCCGGAGCCGAGGATGACGGTTTCGCGGATGGTGTCTGACATGGGACTGAACTTTCGATTGTACCTGTGATGGGGAGGGGAGCTGTTTTCTTTCCCTGCCCGGTTCGGGAAGTGACGCGGGCCTGGCAGGAAGAGAGGGGAGCCGGGGAACGGACGCGCTGCTGGTTAGAGATCGCTCATTATCGGTTCAACCCTATGAGCAGATGTTTCAGGTTGCGCTAACGATTCAAGCTCAGGCTGGGAACGCCGGATGCTGAAGAAGCATGCGGAGGGTTCTCGAGTGTGGCGGGTGGGAGGAAGAGGCGGGATTTGTTGGGTGGGACGGGCGGTTGGGCTGGCACTGGCGTTGCTGTTGCCAGGCGCGGAGAGCGCGGAGGCGAGCGGTCCGCGGTGGGTAGCGGGAGTGGGGTACTTCAGCGCATCGGCGGAAGGGCAGCCGGTAGTATGGGCGAACGGGCAGGTGACGTATTTCACCGATCTAAGCGATTTGAGCCCGGCGGTGAGCCAGGCGCAGGCGAATGCAATGGTGGCGACGGCGGCAGCGGTGTGGAGCGGGGTGAACACAGCGGCAGTGTCGATCCAATGGGGCGGGAATTTGGCGGGGAACGTGGATACGTTCGTTACGGCGGAAACAACGGGGACGACCGGGGCGAATGGGATTGTTCTGCCTGCGGATCTGTTGCCGGGCGCTACGGGGACGCCGGTGGGCGTGGTTTACGACGAGACGGGTGCGGTGATCAATGGGATCTATGGAGCGGGCGCGAATTCAGCGCTGAATTGCCAGGACAACGGCGTGATGACGACCGTGGATAATCTGGCGACGAGCGGGAACATTGCGCATGCGCTGATCATCGTGAACGGGCAATGCGCGGTAACGGCGACGCAGATTACGAATTTGCAGCACCAACTGGTGCGGGCGTTCGGGCGGGTGCTGGGGCTGGACTGGTCGCAGGCGAATGAAGAGATGTTTGTGGGGGTGCGGATCACGATTGACGGGCTGGCGGGCTGGCCGGTGATGCATCCGATGGAGCGGTTTTGCACGAGCAGCGGGGGGATCTGCATGCCGAATGGGGGTGCGCTGCGCACGGACGATGTGGCGGCGGTGAACCGGATGTATCCGGTGACGGCGGCGAACATTGGGAATTTTCCGGGGAAGACGATCACGGCGGCGGCGACGATTTCCGTGCAGGGAACGATTGAGTTTGCGCGCGGACAGGGGATGCAGGGAGTGAATGTGGTGCTGCGTCCGCTGGTGAATGGCGTGCCGGATGTGACGAACACGGTGACGGCGGTGAGCGGCGTTAGGTTCATGGGGAATGCGGGGAATTCGGTGACGGGGTTTGCCGATGCGCAGGGGAACCGGCTGAACGGATTTGCGAGCCGTGATTTTGGAAGTAACGATGAGTCGCTGGAGGGATTTTTCGATTTGAGCGGGGTGCCGTTGCCGGCAGGGGTGACGACGGCGAATTATCAGCTGACGTTTGAGGCGCTGAATCCGCTGTATGAGGGCGCGACGTCGGTGGGTCCGTATACGACGGGGCAGGTAACGCCTTCGGGAACGATGCCGGTGCTGACGCTGACCGGGTTGAGCGCGGGGTCAGCGGTGACGGAGACGGTGGTGATCAATGATTCCGCGGATGAGGCGCAGAGCGGGGCGAATGGGACGGAGGCTGCTCCGGCGAACGTGCCGGTGAACGGCGAATGGACGGGGCGGCTTACGGGATACGGGCACACGGGGTGGTTTGGATGGTGGGCCAGGGGCGGCCGCGAGTTCACGATTGAAGCGCAGGCACTGGACGAGACGGGCAGGGCAACGGAGAACAAGGCGCAGATGGTGATTGGCGCGTGGAATGGTACGGACGCGGTGGGCTCGCTGCCGGCGACGGGAACGGGACAGCCGTTCAATGGGGCGGTGATGGGGCTGACGGCGTTGCCGGCGCTGACGGGCGCGGACAGCGAGGTGCGGATTGGGTTGGCGGATTGGCGGGGAGATGGGCGTCCTGACTATGCGTATCACGGTCGGGTTTTGTATGCGGACGGCGTGACGCCGGCACGGATGCCGGTGGCGGGTGGAACGATGGTGATTACGGGGATGGGGTTTCGTCCACAGATGACGGTGACGGTGAATGGCGCGGCGGCGCGGGTGACGAGCGTGACGCCGAACACGATTGTCGCGGTGGCTCCGCCGTCGGGCGGGGCGACGGGGACGGTGCTGCTTGAGATTCAGGACGCGGTGACACTGGGGATTACGGCTTTCAATTCCGGGTTTAGCTATGACGCACAGGCGGACGATGCGATTGGGTTGGTGACAACGGTTCCAGCAACGGCACCGCTGGGCGTGCCGTGGAATTTGACGGTGCGGGCGATGAATGCGACGACGCAGACGCCGGCGGCGGGCGTGACGGTGACGTTTGCGGTGAGCGCGGGGACGGCGTTGCTGGGATGCGGGAAGAGCGCGTGCAGCGTGACGACGGCTGCGGATGGGACAGCGACGCTGGCGGTGACGGCGAACTTGACGGCCGTGGCGCAGGTGACGGCTTCGCTGACGAATGGGAGCAGCGTGGTTGCGCAGTTCACGGGGAGCGCGCCGCCGGCGCTTGCGGCGCTGACGCCGAATTTGTATATCGCGATGGGTGCTCCGGTGACGTGGCCGGTGGAGGCGATGGTCGTGAGTCCGAAGGGCGCGGCGGTGGCGGGGCAGAGTGTGAACTGGAGTGGATGCGCGGGGGTTGCGGTGCAATCGCGATCGAGCCTGAGCGTGGTGAATGGGATTGCGGAGAACACGATTACGGCGGGGCCGTTCAGCGTAAGCGTGACGGCGACGGCGAGCGCTTGTTTAGCGGGGACGGCGAGTTGCGTGAATTTCTATGTGATTCCGGTGCAGCCTTCGACGGAGGGGCTGATTGGATCGAGCGGGACGGCGCAATACGTGACGGCGGGGCAGGCCTTTGCGCCGATGGTGCTGCATGTGACGGATGCGTTCGGGCATCCGGTGGCGGGAGCGACGGTGACGCTGGAAGAGGCGTTTTATGGATGGACGCAGCCGTGCGGAGCGCCGGGGGGTTGCGGGCAGGCGCCGCTGATCGCGCAGCAGCGGGTGCTGGCGGTGTCCGGGCTGGACGGGTCGGTGACACAGAAGCCAATCAGCGAGGGGGGACTGGCGGGACGGCTGGAGGTGACGGCGGCTGTGGGAACGGGGACGGTGCTGGCGATTGAGTTGCAGGCGCATCCGTAGTTCAGTTGTCAGTTGTCAGTGTCAGCGACCGGCTGCGTCGCGCGGTGCTGCGTGTTTCCTTTAGGATGGCGAAGTAGCGCTTCACGAAAACGCCTGCGAGGTTTTGATATTTCGGACCGTCCTTATTTTCATCCTGATGCGAAGGCTCCGCTCTATTGCGATGGCGTGAGTTTGGAAACGCTGGCACGGAAATTTGGCACGCCGCTTTATGTGTATTCGGCGAACCATCTTTTGGAGCGGCTGAAGATGTTTCAGAGCGCGTTTGCCGCGGTGCCGCATTTGGTTTGTTATGCGGTGAAAGCGAATTCGTCGCTGGCGTTGTTACAAATATTGGCGCAGCGCGGGGCGGGGTTCGATATTGTTTCGGGCGGAGAGCTGGAGCGGGTGTTGCTGGCGGACCGGACGGCGGCGGAGCGCGTGGTTTTTTCGGGGATTGGGAAGACGGCGCCGGAGCTGGATTTGGCGTTGAAGGCGGGGATTCTGATCTTCAACGTGGAGAGCGAAGGGGAGCTGGAGCTGCTGGAGGAGCGGGCGGCTAAGGTGCGGAAGCGGCCGCGGATGGCGCTGCGGGTGAATCCGGATGTTTTTGCGGAGACGCATCCGTACATTTCGACGGGGCTGCGGGAGCACAAATTCGGGATCGACATCCGGCAGGCGCGGAAGCTTTATCGGCGGGCGGGGAAGCATCTGGAGCCGTGCGGCGTGAGCGTGCATATTGGGTCGCAGATACGGGCGGCGGAGCCGTTTCAGGCAGCGGGGGAGCGGGTGGCGCAGCTGATTGGAGAATTGCGGCGGGATGGTCACGCGATTCGTTATATGGATGCGGGCGGCGGGCTGGGGATTGAGTATCACAGCGAGCGCGGGTTCGATGCGGAAGCGAAGGTGCGGGAATATGCGGCGGCGCTGATGGCGTCTGCGGAGCGCGTGGGCGGGTTGACGCTGCTGATGGAGCCGGGGCGATTTCTGGTGGCGCAGGCGGGTGCGCTGCTGGCACGAGTCTTATATGTGAAGAAGAACGGGATGAAAACGTTTGTGATTACCGATGCGGGGATGAACGATTTGATCAGGCCGGCGCTGTATCAGGCGTATCACGAGATTGTGCCGGTGGCGGCGCGGCGCGGGAAGAAGACGATGGTGGCGGATGTGGTGGGTCCGGTGTGCGAGACGGGCGATTTTTTTGCGCGCGACCGGGAGATGGCACCGGTGAAGGCGGGCGATTTGGTGGCGCTGCTGGATACGGGGGCGTACGGGATGTCGCTGGCGTCGAATTACAATTCGCGGCCGCGGGCGGCGGAGGTGTTGGTGGAGGGACGGCGGGCGCGGCTGATCCGGCAGCGGGAAACGATGGCGGATCTGGTGGCAGCGGAGCGCGCAGCTACGGGACTCTGATAGTTTGGTGAGTCGCCGGATTTGCGACGAGACGGATTGTCTGAGTTGGGGAGGCTGGGGATGCGTTCTTTTGGGAATTTGATTTTGGCGGCGCTGTGCACATCATGCATGGCGTTTTCTATTTCTGCGCACGCTGACAATCTGACGGTAAAAACGGATAAAGGCAAGGTGCAGGGGAAGCTGAGCGCGGATGGACAGGTGCGGGATTTCCTGGGCGTGCCGTATGCGGCGCCGCCGGTGGGGCCGATGCGGTGGACTTTGCAGATCGATGTCAATCGGCTCTTCCATCTCGAGCGCCGTCATGGCTTCCGATCTCCCGGTCGTCCTGCGCTTGGCGTCGCCGGCGCCGCGGCTCAACGCCGCCGGCAAGTCGAGTTAGCGCCTCTTCTAGGCTAAAGTCGACGCGGACGCTCTGGACCGGCCGCGCCGATCGGGCATTGCCTAGCATCGTCAATGTGTTATCGTCCGTCGGCAAATTTCGCGAACATTTCCTTCCTGACGATCAGAAATCGTGCTATGCTCCCAGCCGTGATGAGAAACACGCGGTCGACTGCATACGCGCCCCGAACGGCGTCGGGCGCCAGGGGTGGGCGAGCGTCGACGCATATAGCTTAGGCCGTATGTGGTTAATCGCCGGAAAGGGAGGAGAAAGAATAAAACTGCCTAGGGGGTCGGCGTAATCCTTTGAAAAGTCCCGAATTCGGCCAAGTAAATCCAAGGAAAACAAAGTTAATTCCGTTGATTTTCTTTGGCGCAACTTGGCTGGGTTTGGGAAAAAAGAGGTTTTTCCATCGAAAACCAAATCCGCGCGTCGCTGGCGAGCGTTGGCCATGACCGCCGCCGCTATCCCCCGATGCGGGCGATGATGTCGCGCAGCGGCGCGCCGCCCCAGGCGGAGGTGACGAAGTCGTTGTGGTCGACCGAGCCGGCGTCGACGAAAGCGACGACGCCGGGGCTGAGCGCGGCCGGGAGGCCGCTCACGGTCTGCTACGCCTCCGGCCTCGAGCCGGGCGCGGATCGCTTCGTTCCCCTCCTTCGAGGAGGTCGAGTAGGCGCTGACGAAGAAGGCGTTGCGCCCCGGTCCCTCGACCCAGCTCACGAACTTGTCGCGCTCGCCGTAGAGCGCGTCGAGCAGTACGACTCCGCGCACGCGGCCCTGGTCGCCGCCGACAGTGAGCGAATAGGCGGCCGGCAGATAGCCGCCGCTATAGGCGACGATGACGACCGGCATGCGCCGGAAGGCGCCGCGCGCGTTCGGATAGAGTTCGCCGAGCTTCGTCTGCGCCTCGCTGAGGAAGGCGGCGAAGCCGCCCGGCGACCAGAACCGCCCGGCGCTCGAATCCTGCGCGTCGACCGCAAGCTGCGGCGCGACCAGCACGGCGTTGAGGCCCGAGTCGGCGAGCTGGCGCACGATCTGCTGGCGGGCGACGACGTCGCGCGACAGCGTCGCCATATTGCCGTGGAAGAACACGATGATCACGCCGGGCTCAGCGGGATCGAAGGACTGCGGCGCGGCGAGCAGCACGCTGCGGTCGCTGTAGGTCTGGTCCTCCCAATGGATTCCTCCCGCGCGGCGACGAATGGCCGAGCCGGCCATTGTCGTCGACGTCGAGGAAGGGCCGGGTCTTGCCCGTCTCCTGATAGTTCGGGATGAGGCCATGGTAGGGGAAGGCGGAGTTCTCGAACGAGGCGAGCGCAACGTTCGCGCCGTCTACCGAGGTGAGGCTCGGGCGCTGGCCGAGCCCACTCGCCGGCGGGACCGTCGGACCTGCGCAATCGGCGACCAGGAGGGCCGCTCCCAGCGCCAAGCCTGCGGATTGCGTCCGCGCGAGAAGACGACCTGCATGACCCGATCCTTAACAATCCGTCGCCGCCGTCAAAAGACTTATTTCGAAGGCGGCTTACAAAATCATGAAGTCCACCGCACGTGAAGACGCAGAGCCAAAGCCGCGATAATGTTGGTCTTTCGTCGCGCTGCGCGCGACGCGCGCGTCAGCGCCGAATCAGAGATCACGCCCATGCGATCGAAACCGTCCAGTCTCGTTCTGGCGCTTTCCGTCCTCGCGTGCGGCTGGCCGGCGTCGGCGCAGGACAAGGGGACGACCAACCCTGAGCCGCTGCCCCCGCTCGCCAATCCCGCCGACCCGGGGCTCCCCGCCAAGGAAGTGTTCGGACGGGCGATGACGCCCGCCGAGGCTCAAGCCCGCTCGATCGGCTACTACTGGCGCGGCTGCCTCGCCGGCGCGAAGGCGCTGCCGGTCGATGGCGAAGTCCTGGCAGGTCGTGCGCCTGTCGCGCAACCGCATGTGGGGGAACCCGGCGATGATCGCCTTCCTCGAGCGCTTCTCGCGCAAGGCGAAGGCGCAAGGCGTCTGGAACGGCATTCTGGTCGGCGACATTTCCCAGCCGCGCGGCGGCCCGATGCTGACCGGCCACGCGTCGCATCAAGTCGGCCTCGACGCCGACGTCTGGCTCACTCCGATGCCCGACCATACGCTCTCGAACGAGGAGCGCGAGACCATGTCGGCGGTCAATATGGTGACCGAGGATGGGCTCTCCGTCGACAGGACGCATTGGACGCCTCGACAGGCGGCGATCATCAAGGCTGCCGCCGAGGAGCCCGAGGTCGACGCGCATCTTCGTCAACGCCGCGATCAAGAAGGCCCTGTGCGAGACCGCCCGGGGTCAGCCCTGGATGAACAAGGTGCGCGCCTACTGGGGGCACAACTATCACTTCCACATCCGCATCAAATGTCCGGCGGGCAGACACGGGCTGTCAGCCGCAGGATCCGCTGCCGCCCGGCGACGGCTGCGACAAGTCGCTTGCTTGGTGGTTCACCGACGAGGCGCTGCATCCGCGCGCGGCGAGCCGCATCCCAAGGCGCCGATCACCGTGGCGCAATTGCCGCCCGAATGCCGGAAGGTCGTGTTGGAGAAATGACGGCCCCGCTAAACGCCCTTCCACGCCGCCGCCCGCCGGGCGCGCGCGGTGGCTGAAGCGATCGGCGAGCGCCAGAATCAGTGTCGAGACGACAAAGGTCAAATGAATGCCCGCCAGCCAGTACAATTCCCGATCGCCATGCTGCGCGAGATCCATGAAGCCTTCGAGCAGCTTGATCGCAGAGATTGCGACGATCGAGGCCATCAGTTTGAGCTTTAGCTCGCTGAAATCGATCTCGGCGATCCAATGCGGCCGTCCGTCGCCCTCCCGCATCTCGACCGGCGCGACGAAATTGGTGTAGCCCGACAGAAAGACGATCACGACGAGGGAGGCGGTCAGCGTCAAGTCAACGATCGCCAAATCGGACAGAAGGACGTCTTCGTCGGACATATTCGGCAGCTGAGTGAGAAGTTGGTAGAGGTGCAGGCCGGACTTGTAGATCAAAGCGACGAGGCTGACGGCAAGCGCGAGATAGAGCGGCGCCAGAAGAAACCGGCTGGCGAACAGCAGGCGTTCGAACGCATCTCTGATCATCAACCCCTCGAGGTCCGTGAAAGCGCCAGCGACAGCGTCCGCATTGAACCCGGCTCGGCGCGCCATTGTGTTTGAATGTCCGAAGTCACGCAAGCCGAGCGCCCGTCCGGCGCCGCGACGCGGACTGCGGCGTTCACCCGCCGCGCAGCACGCGTCCGGCGACGGCGTCGAGCTTTTTCACGAGTTCGGGATCGCGATGGGAAGCAGGGTGATAATGGCGTACTCGAGCGAGCGGTCCGACCCGACCGGACACGGTTCGTGCTCGGCGGGAAACTCGCTGAGCGTGCGCGCGACGACCGCGCTCGCCCGGTCGGCGTTGGCCGCGACGACCTTGATCACGGCGGCGACGTCGACTGCGCCATGCTCCTCGTGCCAGCAGTCGTAATCGGTGACCATGGCGACCGTCGCGTAGGAGATTTCCGCTTCGCGCGCCAGTTTCGCCTCTGTCGCGCCAGTCATGCCGATGACGTCGGCGCCGCGCGCCTGGAACCCGAGGAACTCGGCCAGCGAGGAGAACTGCGGGCCCTCGATGCAAACGTAGGTTCCCCCGTCGCGGCAGGGGATGCCTTCCGCTTCAGCCGCGGCGAGGAGGCGGCGGCGCAGCAGGGGCGCGATCGGATGCGCCATCGAGACATGGGCGACGCAGCCGCTCCCGAAGAAACTTGATTGTCGCAGATAGGTACGATCCACGAACTGATCGATCATCACGAACATTGCCGGGATAGAGCTCGCGGTGGAACGAGCCGCAGGCGGAAAGGGCGATGACATCGGTGACGCCGACGCGTTTCAGGGCGTCGATATTGGCGCGGTAGTTGATCGTCGATGGCGAAAAGCGGTGGCCCCGGCCGTGGCGAGCGAGGAAGACCGCTTGCGTCTCTCCCACGCGTCCGACGCGCAGCGTGTCGGACGGATCGCCCCAGGGCGTCGCAACCTTCTCCTCCCGCAGGTCCGTCAGGCCGGGAAGATCGTATACGCCCGAGCCGCCGATCACACCGACAACCGCTTTGGCCATTCGCGCCCCCTCCCCATCGGCCGGTATTACCCATAACCGTCGCGCCGCGATCAATCGCAGTTAAGGCCTCACAGTCGTCCAAGACGAGTGGCCGGCGCGATTTGAGCTGCGATATTCCCGCCCTTGCGGGCAGGGAAGGCCTCGTATTGGCCGACGATACACCACTCGACAAGAGCCCGCACCGACGCAGGCGCAATTGATTGTGATGCGGAGGCTGCGGATGTTAAACCGGCCGACCCGCCGACAGCCGCTAGTGAGCCTTCTCCCAGATCCGCTTCTTGGTGAAATAGAGCAACGTCGCGAGCACGAAGAGAAAGATCATCACCCTGAGGCCTATTCTTTTGCGCTCGTCGAGATTCGGTTCGGCCGCCCAGGTCAGAAACGCCGAAATGTCCTTGGAGTAATTGGCCAATGTAGGAGGGGTGCCGTCCTTGTAGTCGACGGCGCCGTCAGTGATCGGCTGCGGCATCGCGATCTTGTGCCCGGGATAGTAGAGGTTCCACTGCGGGTCGTCGGGCTTCGTATAACCGTTGAGGATCGCGTGGATGTAATCCGCGCCGACTTCCTGATACTCGAGGCCAGGGAGCGCGGCGAAGACGAACCCCGGAAAACCTCGCTCATATTTCCTCGCCTTCGCGAGCAGAGCCATGTCCGGCGGCGCCTTGCCGAAGACCGCGGCGGCGGCCTGGTCGTTGGGATACGCTTCTGGACGAGGGATGATGTCGGCCAGCGTCCCTGGACGCTTGTAGACTTCGCCCTTGTCGTTGGGCTCCGCGTTGGTGACCTGGTAGCTGGCGGCGAGCGTCTTGACCTGATCCTCGCTGAAGCCCGGACCGTCCGGATCCATGAGTGCGCGGAATGGAATGCTCAGCGCATGACAGGTGCTGCAAACCTCCTTGTACACTTGGAAGCCGCGCTGGAGTTGCGCCTTGTCGTAAATGCCGAACATGCCGGAGAAACTCCAGTCCTGGCGAGGAGGCTTCGGCTGTTCAGCCTCCTCCTGCGCCAGCGCCGTCGGCGCGCTCAAGTGCGAGCGCCATGGCGGCGAGTGCAAGGGCGGAGAACTGGAGACGGATCATCGTTGAATTTCCGTAAGGTCGGTCGCGCATCATCCCACCGCGGCCGCCGCAGCCTTCGCCTTCGCCAGCACCGCGTCGGCTATCGACGCCGGGATCGGCTTCGTCCTCTCGGTAAAGCTCAGAACGGGCATGACGATGAGGAAGAAGGCGAAATAGCCGAAAGTGAAAATGCGCGCGATCAGCGCGAGCCCCTCCGTCGGCTCTTGCGAGCCGAGATAGCCGAGCCCGATGCAGATCGCGACGAAGACCCAGAAGAAAAAGCGATAGGTCGGCCGGTACTTCGCCGACTTCACAGGCGAGCGGTCGAGCCAGGGAATGACGGCGAGCACCGCGATTGCCGCCACCAGTACGATCACGCCCATGAGCTTGTTCGGGATCGCGCGCAGCATTGCGTAGAACGGCAGCAAATACCATTCCGGCACGACGTGCGCGGGAGTAGCCAGCGGATTGGCGATGTTCGAATTGTCCGCATCGAGCAGATAATTGGGAATATAGAAGACGAACCACGCGTATAGGATGAGAAACAGCGACAGCCCGAAGACGTCCTTGATCGTCGCATAGGGCGTGAACGCCACCGTGTCGCGCTCGACATCTTTCACCTCGACGCCGTCCGGATTGTTCTGGCCGGCGACATGCAGCGCCCAGACATGGAGCGCGACGAACGCGGCAATGATGAACGCCAGCAGGTAGTGCAGCGAGTAGAACCGGGTCAGCGTTGGACCGCCGACGGCGTACCCTCCCCAGAGCCAGTGGGCGATCGACGTGCCGATGAGCGGGATCGCCGATGTGAGGCTGGTGATGACCGTCGCGCCCGCGTAGCTCATCGCACCCCAGGGCAAAACGTAACCCATGAAGGCCGTCGCCATCATCAGGAAATAGATGATGACGCCGATAATCCAAAGCAGCTCGCGCGGCGGCTTGAACGAGCCGTAGTAGAGGCCGCGAAACATATGGATATAACCGGCGAGAAAGAACAGCGACGCGCCGTTCGAGTGCATGTAGCGGATCAGCCAGCCGTAGTTGACGTCGCGCATGATGTGATCGACCGAGGAGAACGCCTCGGTCGCGACGGAACATAGTGCATGGCGAGCACGACGCCCGTGACGATCTGTGCGACCAGCATGAAGGACAAGATCGCGCCGAACGTCCACATGTAGTTGAGGTTGCGCGGCGTCGGGTAGGCTACGAACGAGGAATGAACCAAGCCGATCAAGGGCAGACGCGATTCGAACCAGCGCGCGATCGCGCCTTTGGGAACATAGGTCGAGGGGCCGCTCATGTCATGGATCTCTGATGGACGTTTTAGCCGAAGAATTGGTGAAGAAGGCGTCGACGGGCTGTCCGTCAAACGATCTTCACTTTATACGTCGCTGAGGGATGCATAGGTGTCGCTGAGGGGCGCATGTTCAGGCCCGGCGAAGTTGAAGGTCGCCGGTCCGGGTGCGCGCAGCATGCGCCCACGACAAGGGCGAGACCACCCTGTCGCCCGCCGAGCCGAGTAGAGAACAGGAAATCTCCGCGAAGTCGTCCATCGATGGTCGCAACTGTCGTCAATTCACCCCCCGACATTCGTCCCGGCGCGGCGCTCGCGGGCTTCGCGCGTTGGATTTCGCGCTCGCCATCCCGCAACGGCCCCCGTGTGTCGCAACGCCGGACGCTTCAAGCGCTTTTCGTCGACCGCAACGCGTCGGCGCAACTCAACGTTCGAGGCGGCTTTTCGCATTGATCGAATTGGATGTCCATAGGCGGAGGCGTCGCGGTTTCCGCCAGTTTGCCGCGTTGTCCGGATATCCTCGCTTGCCAACGCCACGCTTTTGTTTTTGCCAAGTCTGAGCAATGGCGGCGCATGATGACAGGATCGCGCGCGCCGCTCCTGCTCGCTTTGTTCGAGCCCGATATCGCGCAAAACGCGGGCGCGATGATGCGTACCTGCGCCTGCCTCGGCGTCGAGGCCGCCATAATCGAGCCCGCGGGGTTTCGGATCACCGACAGTCGCTTCCGCCGCGCCGGGATGGACTATGTCAACGCGCTCACGATCAAGACCCACGATTCTTGGGGCGACTTCGCCGCGTGGCTCGCCTCGAGTCATCGCCGGCTGGTGCTGCTGACCACGAAGGGCGAAACGAGTTTGTGGGAGTTCGCCTTTCGCGAAGGGGACATTATTCTTGTGGGGCGCGAGTCGGCTGGCGTTCCCGAATCCGTGATGGCGTCGGCCGACGTCCGACTCCGCATCCCCATTCAACCTGAGCTGCGCTCTCTCAATGTGGGGATTGCGGCGACGATGGCCATCACCGAAGCGTTGCGCCAGATTGGGCGCCTGCCAGGCGCAAGGACCGGAGCAAGATTCCCTGACTTGAGGGCTACCGGATTCACACAAGTCATCGAGCCTGCAGGCGCCCGGCGGGTTCCCCCTTCTCCGCGAAGCGGGGAAGGTGCCGCGTAGCGGCGGATGGGGTGTGGAGAGCAAGAATCCGTCGATGAAAGGCTCGCGGTGACGGTCGTGCAATCCGACTTGGCCCGAAGCAGCGGGCCACACCCCATCCGGCGCCATAGCCCGTCGGGGACGGGCGTCTTTCGACGCCCTATCGCTGTGCAACCGGATCGATCGTTGACACATCGGACCGGATACATGGCTGACACTTTTGGCCACTTACGTAGCCGGTTGCTGTTGCGGCTGTCGCTCCTGTGGACCCTGTGGGCAACGCGCAGCGTTGTCCACAAGTCCACAGGCCCGCCGGGGCTTTTCCAGCTTTCGCCGGCGCAGCCGACCGTTCTTGTCGATGAATCCGAGTTCGACGTCGCCGTAGCGGACGAGCCGCTCGCCCTCCTCGGTCTCCTCGACCGCGACAGGTTCGCCGATCAGCGCCTCGCTGACGAAGACGAGGTCGCCGGCCCACTTGATGCAGCCGTTGGTGCGCACCCGGCGCACCGCGGCTTCGTCGGGATAGTCGGGCTCGCGCAGGGCGCAAGGGTAGGCGCGCGGCGAAGCACAATAAAGCGAGGCTGGAGTGGCGAAGTCCAGGGCTTCGTGCGGCCGTTCGTGATTGTAGACGGCGCGGAACACGTCAAAGGCCCGCTGCTGCTCGGCGAGCGTCGCCTTGGGCGGGCTTGCGGCGTCTTCTTTCAGCGTGCGATGCAGCCGCTCGTGCCGGCCGTTCTGCTGCGGCTTGCCGGGATCGATCCGCTCGGGGCGCACGCCAAGCTTGATCCACCACACGGAAAGCCGCGAAAGCCCGCCCGCGCCGACCGAAGCGAACGGCGGCCCGTTGTCCGAGCGGATCGCAAGCGGCAGACCGAACTCGCAAAACGCCGCGTCGAAGGCGTCCCGCACGCAATCCCCGTCGGGCTGAGCCACGGCCTCGCAGCGCAAGAGATAGCGGCTCATCGCGTCGCTGATCGTCAAGGGATCGCAGCGCTTACCCTCGCCGGTGCGAAACCAGCCCTTGAAGTCGGCGCACCACACCGCATTGGGCGCCTCGACCGCCTGGAATGGCGAAGCAAAGGGCGGACAGCGCCGCCGCGGCCGGCGCGATTGCGTGAGCCCCTCCTTGCGCAGCCAGTCGCCGATCGTGCTGATCGCCGGCGTCGAAAGATCAGGCCAGCGCTCGGAAAGCTTGCGGCGAAGCTTCTTGGGACCCCACGTGGGCTGGCGCTCGCGCAAGCCCAAAGCCGCCGCCACCAGCTCCTCCTCGCGCGCCCGGCCATGGCGGTTCGGCGCCCGGCTGCGGTCTTTCAGCCCCTCGAGGCCCTCGGCCCGATAACGCTGAAGCCACTTATAGCCGGTCTGGCGGCTGATCCCGAACTCGACGCAGAGCTCGCTCATCACCGCCTCCTCCTCGCTCGCCGCCGCCACAAATCGCACCTTCTCATCCATCACCCAGGTCTCTCTCCACGGCATCGGCAGGATCCTCCCCGCCGTGCACTTGACCTGTCAGCGATGTATCCGGTCCAATCCGTCAGCGATCTTATCGGATCGAACACTTCGGGCCACCTTCCCCAGCAAGCTGGGGAAGGGGTCCGCGCGGCGATTTGAGATGTGTGAATACTGCAGACCTGAGGGACCGGGAGTGACAAGGCCGCCGTGTTGGGCAATTGTCGCCTCGGTTCACAGTCAGGGATGGCGCGGGAGGAGAGGATGAGCGAAGGGGCCGCCTTTCGCGTGCTGATCGCGGATGACCATCCGCTGGTGGTTGGCGGGTTGCGCCAAGCCGTACTCGCAGCGGCGCCAGACGCCGAGGTCGCGGTCGCGCACGATTTCGACAGTATGGTCGCGGCGCTCGAAGCTTCGCCCGACACCGATCTCGTGCTGCTCGACTTGACCATGCCGGGCGTTCGCGGGTTTTCCGGGCTCTTGTTCCTGCGTTCCGAGCGTCCCTCGACCCCGGTGGTCGTCGTTTCGGGCAATGAAGACCGTGCCGTGATCCGGCACTGCCTCGAGTTCGGCGCGGCCGGCTTTATCCCGAAGTCCAATTCGCTCGACACGATGCGAGACGCCATCGCGCAGGTGCTGGACGGCGGCCGCTGGACGCCTCCCGACTTCGATCCTAACGCTCAGCTCAACCGCGATTCGAGCGCGATGGCGCGCCGGCTCGCTTCGCTTACCCCCCAGCAAATTCGCGTGCTGATGATGCTGTCGCAGGGCCTGCTCAACAAGCAGATCGCCTATGAGCTCAGCGTCTCAGAGGCGACCGTCAAGGCGCATGTGTCCGCGATTTTGCAAAAGCTCGGAGTTGAGAGCCGAACCCAGGCCGTCATTCTCGCGACTAAAATTGAGTCAGCCCAAGAATTGCTCATCGCAACCAAATAACCCACCGCCGTCACCCTCCTCCGGCTCAGGGCTATCAAAGCCGCAAGAGACGCGCGCCTCGCATTGCAGCTTGGGCCGCGGGAAGTCGAAACATTGTTTCATAATTTGCCGCCTGACCGCCCGCCTGTTGACGCCCGTCAGGACGAAGGAGGCTGCCTCTGGCGTTCCATCATCCGATGGATCAGATGCGCGCGCGATTCGAAGGCGCCCATCATGCGTGTCGCCGCCTCATGGAACATGTTGTTCGCCATGTGATCGAGGAGGTGGCTCTTGAATTGGAAGTCGACAACGAGGTCCACAAGAGTCTTGTCGCCTGCTGGCGTGAACGTCCACGCGTTGGTTAGGTGCTCCAGCGGTCCCCCTTCAGTCGCGCGCACCAGCACTTGCCGCGGCCGATCGAGCGTGACCTGGCTCGTAAAGCTTTCCTGGAATGGGCCGAACCCGATCTCGAGCTCAGCGATGATTTCCTGCGGACCATCGCGGCGGATACGTGCGCCGGTGCACCAAGGTACGAATGAGGGATAGTCCTTCACGTCCGCCACGACCGAGAAAAGTTCGTCAGCCGTGTAGGCAAGCGTCTTTTGTTCCTCGTGACGCGGCATGTCCTCTCCTCCTGTTCAGGTGTGGCGCAGAGTCGCGGACCCTTTGGGGCGGCCTCGGCGAAGTTGGCGCGATTGCCCAGAACAACACCCCTTCGCGCGCGCCAGCGCGGCGTCCGGGCGTTGTCACGTTACGAAGCGCCGAGCAAGCGAAAGCCTGATGGCTTGCTATTTTGTCAAGCTGCGGCGGCTGGGCGAGCATTGTCGCAATCTAGCGGCCCGCGTCGGCCAAATTGAGGGCGTTCCCCTTCTCCCCTTGCGGCAGGGGTGGGCGCGCGCCGAACTCCTGACCGCCGAGCGCACTCCCGCCCCCCTTGTGGGGGCGGGTCGGGGTCGGGGGTCGCGCCAAACTCAAATCGCAGATTCGTCAATGCGCGGCCTCAGTTCCATCAGTCTCAGACGGATCGTCTCGAGCACGCCGTCCAGATTGCCGTACACATCCTCGTTCGTGCAGCGCAGAATGTCGAACCCCTCGGCAGCGAGCGCGGCCGAGCGCGCGGCGTCGCGGGCGATCTCTTCGTCCGTCGAAGGCGTCGCCCCGTCGACCTCGACGATCATCCGCGCCTCAAGGCAGGCGAAGTCGGCGATGAAGCGTCCGAGAACGACCTGGCGGCGGAACCGGAAGCCCGCGACTTGCTCCCGGCGGGGGCCCTGCCAAAGCCGGCGCCCGGCGCGGGTCGCGTTGCGGCGCAGGGTCCGGGCGAGAGGCGTCAATGACCTGGACATGGCGCGACCCCCCACCCTAGCCCTACTGGATTCACACAAGTCATCGAGCCTGCAGGCGCCCGGCGGGTTCCCCCTTCTCCGCGAAGCGGGGAAGGTGGCGCGGAGCCGGAAGGGGTGTGGAAAGCAGGAATCCGTCGATGAAAGGTTCGCGGTGATGGTCGTGCAATCGGACCGAGGTTCATGCAGCGGGCCACACCCCATCCGACGCTTCGCGCCACCTCCCCAGCAGAGCTGGGGAAGGAGAACTAAAGTGCCGCGCAGCGGCGGATGGGGTGCGGAAAAGCAGGGATGGCTCGCCGCAAGTTTGCGGTGACGGTCGTGCAATCCGACTTGATCCGAAGCAGCGGGCCACACCCCATCCGGCGCTTCTGTGCAACCGGATCGATCGTTGACACATCGGACCGGATACATGGCTGACACTTTTGGCCACTTACGTAGCCGGTTGCTGTTGCGGCTGTCGCTCCTGTGGACCCTGTGGGCAACGCGCAGCGTTGTCCACAAGTCCACAGGCCCGCCGGGGCTTTTCCAGCTTTCGCCGGCGCAGCCGACCGTTCTTGTCGATGAATCCGAGTTCGACGTCGCCGTAGCGGACGAGCCGCTCGCCCTCCTCGGTCTCCTCGACCGCGACAGGTTCGCCGATCAGCGCCTCGCTGACGAAGACGAGGTCGCCGGCCCACTTGATGCAGCCGTTGGTGCGCACCCGGCGCACCGCGGCTTCGTCGGGATAGTCGGGCTCGCGCAGGGCGCAAGGGTACGCGGCGAAGCACAATAAAGCGAGGCTGGAGTGGCGAAGTCCAGGGCTTCGTGCGGCCGTTCGTGATTGTAGACGGCGCGGAACACGTCAAAGGCCCGCTGCTGCTCGGCGAGCGTCGCCTTGGGCGGGCTTGCGGCGTCTTCTTTCAGCGTGCGATGCAGCCGCTCGTGCCGGCCGTTCTGCTGCGGCTTGCCGGGATCGATCCGCTCGGGGCGCACGCCAAGCTTGATCCACCACACGGAAAGCCGCGAAAGCCCGCCCGCGCCGACCGAAGCGAACGGCGGCCCGTTGTCCGAGCGGATCGCAAGCGGCAGACCGAACTCGCAAAACGCCGCGTCGAAGGCGTCCCGCACGCAATCCCCGTCGGGCTGAGCCACGGCCTCGCAGCGCAAGAGATAGCGGCTCATCGCGTCGCTGATCGTCAAGGGATCGCAGCGCTTACCCTCGCCGGTGCGAAACCAGCCCTTGAAGTCGGCGCACCACACCGCATTGGGCGCCTCGACCGCCTGGAATGGCGAAGCAAAGGGCGGACAGCGCCGCCGCGGCCGGCGCGATTGCGTGAGCCCCTCCTTGCGCAGCCAGTCGCCGATCGTGCTGATCGCCGGCGTCGAAAGATCAGGCCAGCGCTCGGAAAGCTTGCGGCGAAGCTTCTTGGGACCCCACGTGGGCTGGCGCTCGCGCAAGCCCAAAGCCGCCGCCACCAGCTCCTCCTCGCGCGCTCGGCCATGGCGGTTCGGCGCCCGGCTGCGGTCTTTCAGCCCCTCGAGGCCCTCGGCCCGATAACGCTGAAGCCACTTATAGCCGGTCTGGCGGCTGATCCCGAACTCGACGCAGAGCTCGCTCATCACCGCCTCCTCCTCGCTCGCCGCCGCCACAAATCGCACCTTCTCATCCATCACCCAGGTCTCTCTCCACGGCATCGGCAGGATCCTCCCCGCCGTGCACTTGACCTGTCAGCGATGTATCCGGTCCAATCCGTCAGCGATCTTATCGGATCGAACACTTCGCGCCACCTTCCCCAGCAAGCTGGGGAAGGGGTCCGCGCGGCGATTTGAGATGTGTGAATACGGTAGACCCTAGCCCGCCCCCGCAAGGGGGGCGGGGACCGGCCGCGCTTCGATTTTGCTGACGCAGGCCACTAGCGAGTTAAGGCTTTCTCGGCGCGTCGCTCAAGGTTCGCCGTCCTTGAATGGCGGCTCTTTGTCGGCGGGCACGCCTTGTTCAGCCATCGCGAGGATCATGGCGACGCCGACATAGGTTCCCGCGACCCCCGTCAGATCGACGACCTGCTGTTCGCCGAGGAGCTTCTTGGCGCGATCGAACAACTCGTCTGACACTGCATGTTTGGTCGTGAGCTCGGTCACGAAGTCGTAGACGACCTCTTCGTCGGGGCTCATGCCGGCGGGTCGCTTGTTGGCTTTCAGGTCAGCGATGATCGAATTGGAGAGGCCCGCTTTCTTCGCTAGCGGAGCATGGGCGAACCATTCCACTTGCGAGCGCCATTGCCGACCGACGATGAGGATCGCCATCTCGTTGAGCTTGGTCGGCACCGACGTGTGCCAGCGCAGATAGTCAAGCAGGTCGTACATGCGCTGCGCGTAGACCGGACTGCGCAACATCGGATTATAGGGACCGCCGAGCCCTACGCTTGAGATCTTCAGGATCTTCTCGCCGAGCGGGCGCTGCTGGTCGTCGAGCTGTTCCAAGGTCAGCTGGGGAAACCTGGGCTCCTTGCCTTTGACCGGCGAAACCGCCGTGTTCGCGACGATCCAACCGAGCGGCATGGCGGCCATCAGGCATCCCGCGGCGATCAGCATTTGGCGCATCGGTTTCCTCCTTCTGTTCAATCAGTCTGCCAGCCCGCAATTCGCCGCGTTGCGCGACAGATCGCCCGCATCGCCAAGCGTTTGGGTCTTCAACAGGTTTTCGTTCCCCGCTTCGCGCGGAAGGAGAACTCAGCGGCCCCGCGGAACGCGATGAATTCGACTTGGGTGAGTTGCGTAGCGCTGAGGGACGGGCGTAGCGCCGGGTCAGTTCTTTCCGCGATTCTGCCGATTGTCGATGAGTTCGCCTACAACCGCGGGATCCGCCAGCGTCGAGGTGTCCCCGAGCGCACCGTACTCGTTCTCCGCGATCTTTCGCAGAATGCGCCGCATGATCTTGCCCGAACGGGTCTTTGGAAGGCCGGGCGCGAACTGGATGAGGTCCGGCGAGGCGATCGGACCGATCTCCTTGCGCACCCAAGCGACAAGCTCCTTGCGCAGCTCTTCGGTCGGCTCGGTCCCCGCCATCACGGTGACATAGGCGTAGATGCCCTGTCCCTTGATGTCGTGCGGATACCCGACGACGGCCGCTTCCGACACTTTCGGATGCGCGACGAGCGCGCTCTCGACCTCCGCGGTTCCCATACGGTGGCCTGAGACATTGATGACGTCGTCGACCCGCCCCGTGATCCAGTAATCGCCGTCGGCGTCGCGTCGCGCGCCGTCGCCGGTGAAATACTTGCCCGGATAGGCGGCGAAATAGGTGTTCACGAACCGCGCATGGTCGCCGTAAACCGTGCGTGACTGGCCGGGCCAGGAGTTGGCGATGACCAGGTTGCCCTCACAGACCCCCTCCTGGACATTGCCGGCAGCGTCGACGATCTCCGGAATGACGCCGAAGAAGGGCCGCGTCGCCGACCCTGGCTTGAGCTTGGTGGCCCCGGGCAACGGCGTGATAAGAATGCCGCCAGTCTCGGTCTGCCACCAAGTGTCGACGATCGGGCAGCGGTTCTCGCCAACGACACGGTGGTACCACTCCCAAGCCTCGGGATTGATCGGCTCGCCGACCGAGCCGAGCAGGCGCAGAGACGCGCGGCTGGTCTTCGTGACGGGTGCCTCGCCCGCGCCCATGAGCGAGCGAATGGCGGTCGGAGCCGTATAGAGGATGTTGACCTTGTGCTTGTCGACGACCTCCCAGAAGCGACTCATCGACGGATAGTTCGGGATGCCTTCGAACATCAGGGTCGTCGCGCCGTTGGCGAGCGGGCCGTAAAGGATGTAGCTGTGGCCCGTGACCCAACCGACGTCGGCGGTGCACCAATAGATGTCGCCCTCGTGATAGTCGAAGACATACTGATGGGTCATGGCGGTAAAGACTAGATAGCCGCCGGTGGTGTGTACAACGCCCTTGGGAGCGCCGGTCGAACCGGAGGTGTAAAGGATAAACAGCGGATCCTCGGCGTTCATCGGTTCGGGCGGGCAATGCGCGGTCACCGCTTCTTCGGCTTCGTCCAGCCAGACGTCGCGCCCGCTCTCCCAGCCGACGTCGCCTCCGGTGCGCCTGATGACGATTACGGTCTTGACGCCGCCGGCCCTCTCGATGGCGACGTCGACGTTGGCCTTCAGCGGCACCTTGCGCCCGCCGCGCAGGCCTTCGTCCGCGGTGATCACGACATTCGACTGAGCGTCCGCTATGCGGCCCGCGAGCGCCTCGGCCGAGAAGCCGCCGAACACGACCGAGTGAATCGCCCCAATGCGGGCGCAGGCGAGCATCGCGTAGGCCGTCTCGGGAATCATGGGCAAGTAGATCGTGACGCGGTCGCCCTTCTTGACGCCGTGACCTTTTAGCACATTGGCGAAATGCCCGACCCGATCGGCAAGTTCCGCGTAGGTGATGTGCTTCGACTGCGACGGGTCGTCGCCTTCCCAGATGATCGCGGTCTGGTTCGCGCGCTTGGGCAGATGGCGGTCGATGCAGTTGTGGGCGACGTTGGTGACGCCGTCCTCGAACCATTTGATCGAGACGTTGTGTGCGTCGAACGAAGTGTTCTTGACTTTGGAGTAGGGCGTGGTCCAGTCGATCCGCTTTCCTTGCTCAGCCCAGAATCCCTGAGGATCAGTCAGCGAGCGCTTGTACATCTCCCGGTACTTCGCGTCGTTCACCCAGGCGCGCTTCGCCCATTCGGCGGGAACGTCATAAACCTTGTCGGACACGGGCTCCTCCCAGACGATCTGTTTTCGCGGCTACCCCGACAATTCCCTACGCCGGACTGGGAAGTCCGACAAGTCGGCGCTCGGTGATGCTTTGGTCTTAACCCGTCGGTCAAAGCCCCCGTCATTCGACGCCGACTGAACCTCCGCCGGGTCAAAGCCCGCCAAGCTTGCAGACAATCGCCCATTCCTCGGCGGTCACCGGTTGAACTGAGAGGCGCGAATTGGTGACCAGCGACATCGCCGCCAATCGCCTGTCCGCCTTGACCTCTTCAAGCGTGACCGGACGCGGCAACGGACGCACGGCGCGAATGTCGACCATGCCGAACTTGCCGCTCGCATCGGTAGGATCGGGTCGGTAAGCTTTGCAGACCTCGACGATGCCGACGATCGCCTTACCTTCATTGGAGTGGTAGAAAAATCCCTCCTCTCCGACTTTCATCGTTTGCATATTGAGCTTGGCGGAATGATTGCGAACGCCGCTCCAGTCGGTGCCCGCGGCCCCGAGTGCGGACACTTTTTCGTACGACCACGCCGAGGGCTCGCTCTTGAACAGCCAGTGCGCCATGACCGCCTCACGCCAAAAGGTCGGCCGCCGGAGCATCCAGCGAAGCCTCCCCTTGGAGCTCGAAAGCTAAGCGAGGCGGGCTCAAATTGCAAAACGCGGCGCCTCTTTCTCGGTGCTTATAGCGTTTGCTGTTGGCGCAAAGGGCGCAGCGCCGTCGTCGCGAAGACGCCGAGCGAAGCGAGGGGGACGCGGCGGTCCAGGGGCCATGGGGCGCGCAGCCGGTTCTTTAAAAGAACTCCCCGCCGTCGCCGCCCTACGACCCCTCGATTGCCGCGCCTCGCAATGACCACGCGGCGCCATCGCAACCGGCAGCCAATGCCATCACCGCCGCCGAAACTGTTCGCATTTTCGGGACCTCAGCGCTTTTTCGAACAATTGCTTGCCAAAATACGAAACCGTCACTATACTGCGAGGTGATGAATGACCTCAGTGACATTGGACGACCGAGGGGCGCCGCAATGCGAGCGAGCGCCGGGGCATATCCAGTGCAGCTCAGTGCTTCTTAATGGGAGACAAGGAGCCGAAAATAATTTCGGGCCAGGGGGTCGGCGCAAGCCTTTGAAAAGGCTCGAAACGGCAAAGGAAATCCAAGGAAAACCGAGCCTTTTTCTTGGATTGTCTTTGCGCGGGCTTGGCCCGGCTTGGCTGAATTAGGTTCGGCTTGGATCGGGCTTGGCCCATGCGTTTGTGCGATTAACAAGGTGAAGATGCACAATACGGAAAAGCGTCCATGCCAATACCCACCGCGGCCGGGACGAGCCCGACCGTCACGCTAAACCCGGCCGCGCGCCTCTCTGAGGCTCCGAGCTGATCGTAAAACGCCTCATTCTTCCCCTTTCGGCGGGCGTGCGAGCAGCGCGCCGACTGCAGCCGCGACGTCGAGCGAGCCTTCGATCAACCCCTCGACGCAATTGGCGATCGGCATGTCGACGCCGCGCTCACGCGCCAACTCGATCAGCGCGAGGGCGGTGAAGACGCCCTCGGCGAGCTTGCCCGCTCCCGCTTCGGCGACGCTCACGCCTCTTCCGAGCGCATGGCCGAAAGCGAAGTTGCGCGATTGCGCCGACGAGCACGTCAACACGAGATCGCCGAGTCCGGAAAGGCCCATCAACGTCGACCCCCGCGCACCGAAAGCCTCGCCAAACCGGCGCAATTCCGCGAAACCGCGGGCGACCAGAGCCGCGGCCGCGCTTGCGCCGAGGCCGCGGCCAACGGCGACGCCGCAGGCGATCGCAAGAACGTTCTTGGCCGCTCCGCCGATCTCAACGCCGCGAACGTCGGTCGAATGATAGAGCCTGAGGCTCGGCCCGCGCAGCGCGTCGCAGAGGGCGCGAGCGAGACCTTCATCAACTGAGCCCACCGTCACCGCAGTCGGCAAGCCCGCGGCGACGTCGGCGGCGAATGAGGGTCCGGAGAGAATAGCGGTCTGCCTTCCGGGCGCGGCTTGCTCAAGCACCTCGGTCATGAATGCGTTGGCTCCGCGCTCGATGCCCTTGGCGCAGGATACGAGCGGGGCCGATCCAGGCACAGCCGCGAGCTGCATCGCTGCCTCTCGGCTCGACTGAGCCGGAACCGCGACCAGGATCGCGTCGCACCGCGCCAGGTCGTAGAGCTCGGCAGTCGCCTCGACCGCGCGCGCCAAGTCGACGCCAGGAAGGCGATCGCTGCGCCGCGTAGCCGCGAAGGCCTGCATCCGTCCGGCGTCCCGCCCCCAAAGGACGACGCCGCGGCCTGCGGCCGCCGCCGCGTTGGCGAGCGCCAGGCCCCAGGCGCCGGCGCCGGCGACGCCGATGATGTTCGCGCGCTTCACGCCGCCTCACGTCGCATTGGCATGCTCCTCGTACCCGAGCGATGACTCCGACCGCGCATGCTGCGCAAGCTTCGCGGAGTTACGCCGCCAAACCTGCTCCTAGCCAAAAGGTCCGCTTGCGCCTAGTTATGGATCAGCCGGTCTTCGGCGGGATATTGTTGCCGCGGCTGCGAGGAGTTTAAGACCGATGCCGGAGATCGACCTTCCGACTGTCATTTTTGCGCTTGTCGCGCTGTTCGTCGCCTACAAGCTGCGCTCTGTCCTTGGCGTTCGCAACAATTCGGAGCGTCAGCCCGGCGGCCTTCTGGCCCCATTGCGCCGCGTGCCGGGACCCCCGAATCCCGCTGTCGCCCAGTCGGACGGAGCGGCGCCGGCGTCAGTTCCGCCCCCCGCCGCGGATCGCTGGAAGGGCGTCGCCGAACCCGACCCTGCCGTTTGGAGCGGCGTCGACGCCGTCGCGGCGGCGGATAGCGACTTCTCGCCCCAAGCCTTTCTTTCCGGCGCGCGAGCAGCGTATGACATGGTCGTCCATGCTTTCGCCGCGGGCAATTCCGCGACCTTGCGCAGTCTGATGGCGCCGGAAGCCTTCGCCAATTTCGACAACGCGATTCGCGCCCGCGTAGCGGCGGGCCAAACCATGACGACGACGGTGGTGTCGATTGAGGACGCCACGATCGTCGGCGCGCAACTCGTCGGCGCGACGGCGCAACTCAGAGTGCGGTTCGTCGCCAAGCTCGCCTCCGTCACTCGCGACGCCGCCGCCGCCGTCGTCGACGGGTCGCCAAGCGCCGTCGCCGACCATATCGATTTGTGGACCTTCGCGCGCGACGTGCGCTCGCGCGATCCCAACTGGATGCTGACTGCGACAGAATCGGGCGGTTGAGCCCCGGCTCTCACGCCGGCGACCCCATGCCGCCCCGTCTCGAGGCGTTCAATTTCGAAAGCCTCGCAGGCTGGACGCGGGACGACCCTCTGGCGGCGCTACGAACCTTCGAGCGCTCCGCACGCGCCCTTGTCGCGGGTCGAGAAGGTCCGCGGCCGGCCGCTCCTCCGTCGCACGGATTGGTCGCCAACGCGCACGCGGCGCTTGGCGCGATCGTCACGGGCGAGGAAGACGCCCGGCGGTTCTTCGAGACGCGCTTTCGACCTTTTCGGGTCATTCCCGCGAACGAGCGAGGATTTCTCACCGGCTATTACGAGCCTTGCGTTGCGGCGTCGAGGGTTCAAACCGATGAGTTCCGCTGGCCCATACTGGGGCGACCGGCCGATCTCGTAACCTTCGCCCCGGGGCGGACGCCAATCGGATTTCCGGAAGACGTGAGCGGCGCCAAGCGCCTCAGCGACGGCTCGCTTGTCCCCTATTACGATCGGGCGACGATCGAACGGGAGCGCCGCGATCCGATCGTCTGGCTTCGCGACGCGGTCGAGGCTTTCCTTGTTCAGGTGCAGGGCTCTGCGCAACTCGAATTTGCCGACGGACGCCGTGCGCGCCTCGCGTACGACGGCCGCAACGGCTTGCCGTATACGTCGATCGGGCAGGTTTTGGTCGAGACCGGAGCGATCGCGGAAAGCGCCATGTCGCTCGCGAGCCTCAAGGATTGGCTGCGGAGCAGGCCCGAGAGGGGATTGGCGCTGATGCGGCGCAATCGCTCGTTCGTGTTCTTCAAGCTCATCGAGGATTTCGATTCCGATCTCGGTCCGGTCGCCGGCGCGGGCGTCGCGCTCACGGCCCTGCGCTCGATCGCCATCGACCGCGCGATTTGGGCCTATGGCCTGCCGTTCTGGATCGGCGCCGAATTGCCATGGGCGGAGGAAACGCCGAGCCCGTTCCGTCGGCTGACGATTGCTCAGGACACCGGCTCGGCAATTGTCGGACCAGCCCGCGCCGACCTATTCTTCGGCAGCAGCGACGCGGCGGGCGCGCGCGCCGGCGCTATTCGGCATCGGGTCGAATTCGTCGTGCTGCTGCCAGGAGACGAACCGTGAAGGAGGCGCCGCCCCGTCCGCCGCGTCTGAGGCGCCTGAGCGACGAGGAGATCGCGCTCTGGACCGAAGTCGCGGGCCGCGTCGCGCGGCGCCGCGGCGCGGCCCTGCCGACGCCCTCGAAGGCTGTCGTCGCCGAGCCCGCTCCTTCCCCGCCGCCAACGGCGGCTGAGGCTCCCGCAAGCCGACCGCCGAAGCCATCCGCGCCGGCGCTCGCGTCGATCGAGCGGCGGCTAAAGCGCAAGCTCGCGCGCGGGCGCGGGGCGATTGACGGCGTGATTGATCTGCATGGGCTGAACCAGGCCGAGGCGCATCAGTCGCTGCGCGGTTTCTTACGCCATTCGCAGGCGCGCGGCGCCAAGTTGGTCATTGTCGTCACCGGCAAGGGCGGCCCGTCGGATGAGGCGGGACCATGGCGGCACGAGCGCGGCGTGCTGCGACGGCTGACGCCCCATTGGCTGCGCGACCCGGACCTGCGCTCCATCGTGCTCGGTTTCGAGGAAGCCGGACGCTCGCATGGCGGGTCCGGCGCGCTCTACGTGAGGCTAAGGCGCGTCTCAGCCGACTGAACAGGGCCCTTAATTCAACCTAGAAACGGCAGTTGGAACATCCAAGATACGCATAACATGTTGAATTATAAAGGGTTTGCGCCGAGTTTTGCTAATGCGGAGCAGTTGGCCCCAACTAAACAATTTCAAGGAGTTACGCGTCAACTGCCGTTTCTAGGTTCAAGCGTTGCGGCGGCGGAGTTCTTCGGCGCTCTGTCATGAGCGAGGTAGGAGACCGGCGCCGGCGCGATGAAGGAAATCCGCGGCGGGGCCTTTGTCTGGGTTGTGCCGTAGTACTATGCATCGACCGCAAGCAACTCTCTTCCATTGCTTTCAAAAAGCGCTCAGACCGTTTCAATTGAGCCTCAAATAGCCCTCCAAAAATTTCACAATCCTTTCAGAAAATTTCAATTTATTTCCTGGAATCCGCACTTATCAGTAGGTTACAAGCAAATGGGACGAAAAAACAATGATAGTTGGTTGACCTCGGTTGTCGCCGCCCGCTTGTTCATCGTCCTTCTGTCTTCGTTTCCGGTTCCTCCGATCTTCCTTAAGCAAGTGAAGGGCTGGCGCCATTTTACGATCGCGGATGGCGTCCTTGTGGGACGCATGGGCGCGGTTTCCGTCCGACCTCAAGGGCCGCGGAGCCTCGTTGCGCCGGAAGGGGAACCCCGGCGTCCACGGATCCCAGGGTTATGAGCCCGGGGACCGAGGACCCGTGGATAAAGACAGGCCGATCGATCCGATGCGCGGCAAGAATTCGCCCACTTGAATAAGAGCCCGATCGCGTTTCGAGCCTTTGAATAGCGGACGGGCGCCAGCCCTTCATGCCTGCGACTGTCTCACAAACCCCTGTCTTTGAGCCTTATCCCTTCGGTTGCGCCGATTGCGAGGCGGATGCGGCCGCTTTTAAGTCGGGCGCGTTGAGAGCGCCTTTCATCCAGCGATAAATTCACCCTACCAAGGTTCCGCTTCTCTGTCAAGAAAATGTGGCAAAAAAAGTTTCTCAGAAAGCCACCGGGCCTCTCTTGCCCGTCCCTGCGGCGACCGCCGCGGGCCGTTCCAGGCGCTGGGCGAGAGGCTCACCCGCCGTGGCGTCGCCGACGGGATCGCCTATCGCAAACACCCCTCCGCGTGAGACCTGACGGAGGGGGTTCGCGGGCTTCGGCGTCCCCAGACGCATCGCCATTAGCCGATCAGCGCGTGACTCAGGTTGACAGGTCCTTCGAACATCGTGTGATTGTTCTTCAGAGCGGAGGCGGTCTCGTTCGTGGGCAAGTCAAGCAGCACCACACCATGCGCGGGATCTGCAAGGCTGTAAATCCCGACGGCGTGCTGACCGCCGATGGTCATGTCGGCAAACTGTAGCGCGCTGTCGGGGGCGCCGCGCATCGATATATTCAGTTCGTCCTGGCCGAGGACGAAGTTCGCGATCGTCTCGATGCCGCTCGATGGCGCCAATCCGTATTCGACTATGTCTTGATTGGCGCCCAGTGTTATGGCGAAGGGCGTGCCAGTGAAGGTCGGGCTGGAGCTTGCGCCAGCGACATCCAGGCCCGGGCCAGTCGCTCTGGCCGCGTTGCCGCCAAGATCGATCGTGGTGTTCTGCGTCTGTGCGCTGAGGTTAACGTTATTGCCCGATATTGGTTCGGTCACCAGAATGGCGGACAGGCTCGGGGCGCCGTTCAAGTTCTCCCCGAAGGAGGGGTTGAGGTCTTCCAAGGTGAAGTCTTGGCCCGACACAATCCCCGTGGCGTTGCTCATGTAATTGCCGTTGCTGTCGGTGTTCCAGACCACGTACTGGTCCGCGGCCAAGATGCCCCAGGCGACTTCGTACCCGGTGGCGGTTTGTTCCGCCCCCACCGGCGTCCAGCCGGCCGCGAACTGGTCGGCGGTGATCGCCGCACCGTCTAGCTCCAAGAGCGGTCCTGTCCCCCCGCTTGTGGGGTTCAGCTCGAACAGGTTCCCAATCAACTCGAGGGCGGTCGTGCTGTTGGCCTTAATCAGGGTCGGCATCGTCGCAGTCAGGCCAGTGGCGAAGTTCTCGACGAAGTTGGCCTCCAGCCCCTCGAGCTCTTGCGCCTGCGTCGAGTTCGTGCTCGACAAAATCCCCGTGGCGTTGCCCGTGTAATTCCCGTTGCTGTCGGTGTTCCAGACCACGTACGTCCCGGCCGTCGACTTGAAGGCGACTTCGTACCCATCTCCCGTCTGCTTGGCCCCAACCGGCGTCCAGCCGGCGGCGAACTGGCCGGTCGTGACCACGCTGCCATTCGTCTTCAGCAGCGGTCCCGTCCCGCCGCCAGCCGGGTTCAGCTCGTACACGTTCCCGACCCGAGCGAGCTGGCCGTTGCTTCCAATCTCGTTCGTCGGCGACGGGCCCCTGGCCCCGGCGAAGGTCTCGCCGAAGTTGGCTTCCACGCCCTCCAGCGTCGAGCTTGTGCCCGACACAATCCCCGTGGCGTTGCCCGTGTAGTCGCCGTTGCTGTCGGTGTTCCAGACCACATAGGTCCCGGCCGTCGACTTGAAGGCGACTTCGTACCCATTTCCCGTCTGGCGCGCTCCGACCGGCGTCCAGCCGGCCGGGAACTGGCCCTTGGTGACAACGCTGCCATTGAGCTCAAGCAGCGGTCCTCCCGTCCCCCCGAGCGGGTTCAGTTCGTACGCGTCGCCATTCTGCGAAAGGCCGCCAACCTCAAGCTCGGCCAAGGTCGTCGTGCCGTTGGTCGCAATCTCGGTCGGCGTTGCGGGATCTACTCCGGCCCCGGCGAATTTCCCGTCGCCGAAGGCGGCCTCCACATCCGCAAGCTCGGAGCTTGTGCCCGACAAAATCCCCGTGGCGTTGCTGGTGTAGTCACCGTTGCTGCCGACGTTCCAGACCACATACGTCCCGGCCGTCGACTTGAAGGCGACTTCGTATCCGTCTCCCGTCTGAACCGCCCCGACCGGCGTCCAGCCGGCCGGGAACGAGGTGGTCGTGACCGGGCCGCCGTTGAACTCGAGGAACGGACCCGTCTCCGCGCCGGCGGGGTTCAGCTGGTACTGGTTTGCAACCTGCGCCAAGGTCGTCGTGCCGTTGGTCGCGATCGGGGTCGTTGTCGGCCCGGTCGTCCCGTCACCGTTCAGGTCCTCATTGAAGGTCAACTCGAGCTCTTCCAGCGCATAGCTCGTGGCCGACAAAATTCCCGTGGCGTTGCTGTATAGTCGCCGCCCCCGTCGGTGTTCCAGACCACAAACTGGTTTTGGCTGTTATTGAAGGCGACTTCGTACCCGGTCGCCGTCTGTACCGCCCCGACCGGCGTCCAGCCGGCCGGGAATTGGCCGGTGGTTACCACGCTGCCATTGAGCTCAAGCAGGGGTCCTCCCGTCCCCCCGGCGGGGTTCAGTTCGTACACGTCGCCAGTCTTCGATCCGCCAACCTCAAGCTCGGCCAAGGTCGTCGTGCCATTGGTCGCAATCTCGGTCGGCGTCGCGGGCGTACTCCGGCGCCGGCGAAGGTCCCGTCGCCGAAGGCGGCCTCCACATCCGCAAGCTCCAGGCTGGCGTCCCGACAAGATTCCCGTGGCGTTGCTTGTGTAATCGCCGTTGCTGTCGGTGTTCCAGACCACATACGTCCCGGCCGTCGACTTAAAGGCGACTTCGTACCCGTTCCCGTCTGAAGCGCGCCCACCGGCGTCCAACCGGCCGCGAATTGACCTTTGGCGACCACGCTGCCGTCAAGCTCAAGCAGGGGTCCTCTCGTCCCCCCGGCGGGGTTCAGTTCGTACGCGTCGCCATTCTGCGAATGGCCGCTAACCTCAAGCTCAGCCAAGGTCGTTGTGGCGTTAGTCGCAATCTCGGTCGGCGTCGCGGGCGCTACTCCGGCGCCAGCGAAGGGCCCGTCGCCGAAGGCGGCTTCCACTCCGCAAGCTCCAGGCTGGCCCCCGACAAGGTTCCCGTGGCGTTGCTTGTGTAGTCGCCGTTGCTGTCGATGTTCCAGACCACATACGTCCCGGCCGTGACTGAAGGCGACTTCGTACCCGTTTCCCGTCTGTAGCGCGCCGACCGGCGTCCAACCGGCCGGGAACTGGCCCTTGGTGACAACGCTGCCATTGAGCTCAAGCAGCGGTCCTCCCGTCCCCCCGGCGGGTTCAGTTCGTACGCGTCGCCATTCTGCGAAAGGCCGCCAACCTCAAGCTCAGCCAGGGTCGTTGTGGCGCTAGACACGATTGGGGTCGCCGTCGCCACGGCCTGACGCCAAGAATTGGGCATTGTTGCCGAGTTCGCCGAAGACGGCTTGCAGCCCCGCGAGTTCCGAGTTTGTCGGCCCGACAAGGTTCCCGTTGCGTTGCTGATATAGTTGCCGTTGCTGTCGACGTTCCATACCACATACTGGTTCTGTCCTGGCTGGTTCCGGTCGGGCGCACTAAAGGCGACTTCGTACCCACTTCCCGTTTGCACCGCCCCGACCGGCGTCCAGCCGGCCGGGAATTGGCCTTCGGTGACCACGCTGCCATTGAGCTTCAGAAACGACACGACGCTCCCGGTGAGGTTCTCCACGATGAACGCGTTCTCAACTGACGCCAGGGTCGTCACGCTGTTGGTGGCGATCGTGACCGGATGAGCGACGACTACGGTCGTGATCCGGTTTAATGCGGTGTCGCCCGCCGAATCCACGACGCTAATGTCAAAGACGGTGTGCTCGGGCTGATCCGACACTGTTGGCGTGAAGACCAGATTGTTGAGCGCGGAGGTCACCTCGGCGGCCGTTCCCGTCACTGTGTAGACCCCGGTGGCGGCATCGAAGCTGCCGACGCCGAGGTTCGAAAGGGCGCCGTTCCCGGCGCGGGCAGCTGCCCGGCGCCTGGAGAGTCACCGTGACCGTTTCGATCTGTCCGGCGGCAGAATTGGCGATGATGACGTTGCTGAACGGCAATATGATCGGCGTGTTGACCACATATTGGCTCGCCTCTACCCCAGTGATCGTTATCGTTGATTGCGTCATTGACCTCTTTCCCAGTTAGGTGACCTGCGGACCCCGCCGAACTCATTTTACAGCCGGAAAGGCGACAATTGGCCCAGCCTCATATCCGAACTCAGACGTTCAGTCAATGTGCAAAGAGCGGGTGGAGATTGAGAGGCGAAAGGCGCGGCGGCTCGTAGGCCCGGCCAGGCATGCGAAAGGATTCCTCGCTGAGAAGTTCCTGCGGATCGGGACTATTTCTCGAAGCCGTAGTGAACAGAAGCAACGTCACAAAAACCGCGCGGCCGTTCGCGCCCGTCACGGACATGCGTGAAACCACTGCGCTCGCCACGTTATTCGGGCCAGCGCATCTCACAACGGAAAATCACAACATCACCGTGATGACCGATGGCTTTTATCGATTCAAATCTTCCAGTCCTTGCTAGACAAGCGCGATAGGCGCGGCCGGCCGCAGGCGACGACGGAAAGCCAGGGTCAGGATCGCCTTCCTTTTTAGCTACAGTTTTCGGAGCGCGACGAAATTGCAGGCGGTCTGGGCGCCGACGGCAAAATTCTGGCCAAGCTTGCCGCCGAGCGCGACAGAATTGCGGGGCGTTTGGACGCCGAGCGAAAGGAGTTTGCTCTGCAGCTTCGGGCCGCCAACGCCGAACGTAACTCGCTTTTCTGGCGGATCGGCGAATTGAACCGCGACGCACTCTCAACGCGCCTCGCAAGCATGGATTGATTTCTTCCGTCTTGTCCGATAAGAGGCGCGCGTTCTCATTACATCCACGAAATGGAATCGTCGATCAGACTCTGGCTCGAGCCCGCGGTTACTGCTTGGTCAAGTACGATAGCAATTCAGATTCAGGGACGAAAGCATGAGGGCGGTAATACTTGCTGGAGGACTAGGAACTCGTATTGCGGAGGAAACAGATGTTAAACCAAAACCGATGATCGAGATCGGCGGAATGCCGATTATTTGGCACATAATGAAGATATATTCGCAATGTGGAATACACGACTTTGTTATTTGCCTAGGATACAAAGGTTACATCATCAAGGAGTACTTCCAGAATTATTTTCTGCACATGTCGAACGTAACATTCGATATGAAGCATAACAGTGTGGAAGTGCACAAGGCCGCCGCGGAGCCATGGCGTGTGACGTTGGTCGACACCGGGGAACAGACGATGATCGGGGGCCGCATCAAGCGGATTCTCCCCTATCTCGGCGACGATAAGGAGTTCTGTCTGACCTACGGTGACGGAGTCGGCGATATCGATGTGGGCGCAACGATCGATCTGCATCGCCGCGAAGGTCGCTTGGCGACGGTCACCGCCACCCAGCCGCCCGGCCGCTTTGGGGCGATCAAGTATCAGGGCCACCGCGTTACGGGGTTCCAGGAGAAGCCGGTCGGCGACGGCGGTTGGATCAACGGCGGCTTTTTTGTCTTGTCGCCTGAGGTCGGCCGCTACATAGAGGGCGACGCGACGGTGTGGGAGCGGGAACCGATGGAGCGGCTTGCGGCCGAAGGCAACCTTAGCGTCTATTTCCATAATGGCTTTTGGCAGCCGATGGACACGCTGCGAGACAAACGCCACCTCGAGGATCTCTGGGCCTCGGGCAACGCGCCTTGGAAAGTCTGGTGAGCGAAGGAGAGCGGTCGGGAATGCGAATTTTGATCACCGGCAACATGGGTTACGTCGGGCCGGTCCTCACGCGGTTCCTGCGCGAGAACCTCAAAGACGCGGAGTTGCTCGGTTACGACGCCGGGTTCTTCGGCCACAGCCTCACCGGAGCGGGCGTTTTGCCCGAAGCGCGGCTCAACCGGCAGGTGTTCGGCGACATCCGCGACTTGGCGCCCGCGTTGCTTGATGGGATCGACGCGGTCGTGCATCTGTGCGCGGTCTCGAATGATCCGATGGGCGACAAGTTCGAGGCCGTCACCGGCGACATCAACCAGAAGGCCAGCGTCCGCATTACGCAACTGGCGGCCGAGCGCAGGGTCAAGAACTTCGTTTTCGCCTCGAGCTGCAGCATGTATGGCTACGCCGAAGGCGGGGCGCGCAAGGAGACCGACCCGACCAACCCGTTGACCGCCTACGCCCGGTCAAAAATCGGCTGCGAAAAAGCGTTCGCCGAGCTCGATCTTGGCGACATGACCATCACGTCGCTCCGCTTTGCAACTGCCTGCGGCATGTCGGATCGGCTGCGGCTTGACCTCGTCCTGAACGACTTCGTCGCCTGCGCCATCGCGTCGCGCGAAATTACGGTGTTGAGCGACGGAACGCCGTGGCGGCCGCTGATCGACGTCGAGGACATGGCGCGCGCGATTTTGTGGGCGATCGTCCGCAAGCCGGGAAACGGCGGGAAGTTTCTCGCGGTCAACGCTGGCCGCGACGAAAGCAACTATCAGGTGCGCGAGTTGGCGGATGCGGTCGCGCGCCAAGTGCCGGGAACCAAGGTTTCGATCAACACCAAGGCGCCCCCCGACAAACGCTCATACAAGGTTGACTTCGGGCTGTTTCGGTCGCTGGCGGCGGCGTATGTCCCACAGCTTTCGCTCGATCAGTCGATCGCGGGTCTTTGCGCGGGGCTCATCGGCATGGGCTTCGCCGACAAGGATTTCCGCAACTCGCCATACATGCGGCTGAAGACGCTCGAGCGTCACATCGCCGCTGGCCGCCTCGCCCCGGATCTGCGCTGGGCGCCGCGCTGGACGCCGCGCGCCGCAGCCTAAAGGGACGATCTCAGATGAATTTCCACAAGACGCCGCTGGAAGGCGCTTATACAATCGAGCTTGAGAAGCGTGGCGACGACCGCGGCTTTTTCGCGCGGTTCTTTTGCGAGAAAGAGTTCGGCGCCGCGGGCCTCGAGACGCGCTTTCCCGAGATCAACACTTCGCTCAGCGCGACGAAGGGCACACTGCGCGGCATGCATTATCAGTTGCCGCCCTCAGCCGAAGTGAAGGTGGTGCGCGCGGTGAATGGCGCCCTGTGGGACGCCATCGTAGATTTGCGCGCAGGGTCTCCGACCTACGGAAAATGGTTCGGCGCGGAGCTGAACGATGAGAACCGCTTGATGATGTATGTGCCGCGCGGGTTCGGCCACGGCTTCGTCACCCTCACCGACAGCGTCGAAGCCTTCTATCTCGTCAGCGCCTTCTATGCGCCGGAGGCTGAGAGGGGCTTACGCTGGAACGACCCGACGATCGCCATTGAATGGCCTATCGAGCCGCGGGAGATTTCCGACAAGGACCGCAATTGGCCCAATCTCGACCCCGCTTTCCACGGCCTCGAGGCGATGCGGGGCCTTAAATGAAGGTTTTGCTCACGGGAGCAAGTTCCTTCACCGGCTTTTGGTTCGCCCGCGAGCTCAGTCGGGCCGGATGCCACGTCGTCGCGCCGCTGCGCGGCGCGGTCGCGGACTACAAAGAAGTCCGCGCGCCGAACGTGTACGGCGTCTCCCTTCGGTCGCCGAAGTCGTCGAAGCGGCGCCGTTCGGTTCGGACCGCTTTATGCAGCTCGCCAAAGCGAGCCGATTTGACCAACTTTGCCATCACGCCGCCCGCGTCGGCGATTATCGCAGCCCGGACTTCGATATTCCGGGGGCGGTGGCCGAAAACACCGCCAATCTGCGCGCGGTTCTCGAAGTCATGGCGCGTGGAGGGCTCAAGGGCGTCGTGCTGACCGGAAGCGTGTTCGAACAGGACGAGGGCGCCGGCGAGGCGCCGCTCGTCGCATTCTCGCCCTATGGCCTGTCCAAAGGTGTGACGGCGGCGATCGTCAGCCACCGTTGCCGCGAATTCCACTTGCGCTTCAACAAATTCGTCATTCCGAATCCGTTTGGCCCGCTGGAGGAGCCGCGCTTCTGCGCCGATCTCATTCGGTCCTGGAAGAAAGGCGAAAAAGCACGCGTGAACACTCCAAGTTACGTGCGCGACAATATTCATGTATCGTTGCTCGCGGCGGCGTACGCTAAATTCGTAGCCGACACGGACCCTGGGCAGGGCCGGTGGAAACTCAACCCCAGCGGCTATGTCGAGACGCAAGGCGCTTTCGCCGAGCGCTTCGCCGCCGCGATGCGCCCGCGGCTTGGAGCGGCCTGCGAAGTGGAACTTGCTCGGCAGACCGATTATTCGGAGCCTTTGATGCGCATAAATGTCAACTCTGCGGCACGCTATGTCAGCGGATGGGATGAGACTGCGGCTTGGGACGAGGCGGCGGAAGCATATCGAGATTAATTCGCCGGTTGCGAGGTCCTTGCTGGGTTGAGCATGCATATACCAACCCGGCGCTTGCATCTCCTCGAGATGGGTTGCTCCCCTTCTTCGAACGGGGCGCTCCCGCAAGTCCAGCTAATTACGTGAAGAACGAACGAATGCAAAACAAATGCAATAAGTGTCACATTCTCCTCTTAAGGCCTTTCCTCCCCTGTCAAGAGACGACGCACAATATGAGGTTCCGATTTGCTCGGTGGATTTTTGAAGCTAACCCGTAGTCGCATTGCGTTTCCCGTAAGGGGGAGCGGAAGCCGAACCACGCCGAAACAGACGGCCGTATTTATTTTGTCCTCTGCGCACAGCGGATCGACCTGGGCTGGCTATGTCCTCGGCAGTGGGCCAGAGTCGGCATTCCTCGGCGAGTACCACCGGGCCTGGAAAGAAGCGATCCGCGTTCCTTGCACGATCTGCGCAGCGCGTGGTTTGCAGGTTTGCGAGATCCTGCATGATATTGAGAAGCAACCTGCTGAAAGGGCTTTCGATCTCGCGTTCACGCGCACTGGAAAGCGCGTCGTCGTCGAGAGTTCGAAAGACCTTGAATGGATCCGGAAATTCAGGATGAGTGACAGTCTGGACATCCGGATTGTCCACCTGCTCAAAGATCCGCGCGGATTTTTTGCGTCGTTCAAGCGACGAGGGGACGCTCGCCTCGACGCGGTCATGGCTCGCTGGTCCTCGGAAAATGAGGAGTTCTGCGATTTCACAACAGCATCCGGTATTCCAAGCATTACGGCGAGCTATGATCTGGTCGCAGAATCCCCGGAACCGGAGTTTCGGCGACTGTTCGAATTTTGCGGCATGAGGTTCACCAAAGAAAGTCTCAGCTATTGGAACGTCGAGCACCACGGGTTTGCCGCGAATGGGGCCAGCACCGCTATCCTGAAGGGTAAGGGATTCCCTTGTGTCCCGGGGCATTTTGCGACGGCTGACGCCGCTTTCTATGGCGAGAACTCGCAAACCCTTTTTCATGATCAGCGATGGCGCACGGAATTGACGCCGTCCGAAACTGCAGCGATCGAGAACAATGTCGAGGTTCAGAAACTGCTTGGGCGTCTCGAACTCGTACTCGCCGAAAAAGGCCTAACCACGGAAGCCTCTTGAGGAACCGCCGGTGGCGAGCCGCGGCGAACTAGAAAAGGTTAACGAGAATTCTCAACCCGCCTAATTGTAGGCGCATCTCAGGTTGCCGCTTCCTGAAAGCGGCGCGCTGAGGATAGGGAATTAGCATGAGCTTATGGGCCGAATTTCTAACGAATCAGAAACGTTTAATACACAAGTGGACGCATTACTTCCCGATTTACGAGGATCATTTTGCGCGATACGTAAACCGTCCGATGGTTTTCCTTGAGATCGGCTGTGGTGAAGGTGGATCGTTGCAGCTGTGGAAACGGTATCTTGGACCGTTCGCACAAGTTGTCGGGATTGATATCGCCGAAGCCTGCAAGGACTTTGAAGAGGATCAAATTGCAGTGCGTATTGGGGATCAGGCTGATCTGGGTTTTCTCGATAAAGTCTTGGCTGAATTTGGAGCGCCGGATGTCGTGCTCGACGATGGTAGCCACATGATGTCGCGTGTTCGGGCCTCTTTTGCGCATCTATACCCGCGGATTTCCGCCACAGGCATCTATATGGTCGAGGACTTGCACACAGCTTACTGGGAACAATTCGAAGGGGGCTGGCGTCGCGAGGGTTCATTCATCGAGCAATGCAAGGGATTGATTGACGAGCTGAACGCCGATTACACCGGCGAGGCGCTAGCGCCGACAGCGTTCACGCGTTCGACGCTTTCCATGCACTTTTATGACAGCGTGGTAGTGTTTGAGCGTGGTCGGCATCTTCGAAAACACGCTCCACAAGTTGGCGGATAGAACTTCGAATTGACCCCGCGCGAAGGCGCGTTGCTTGAGAACCATCATGTTTGAGCGCAGGAAGAGTCCGCCCAAGGCACTCGTCTAGAGAGCTTGCAATGCTCGCCAAGGCCGGCTCATATTCAAACTGCCAGCGCAGAATTCCTACCGGCACCCGCAACACTCCCCACCGCGCCCCAAGCGCCGTTTCCTTGACCCTTCTTTGCCCCGATGGTAGCTGGCCGCCGACACAGAATGTATGGGGGCTGCTAGGCGCGGAATGAATAGGGCTCTCACGCACAATTCGGATTTTGATCCGCTGACATCGCGCGGTCTAGAGCCCGTGTTTTGGACACCCGAGCGATTGGGGCGCCTGAGCGCCTGGTGGGGTCATGTGCCCTTCGCATTCTGGCTTGTGACCAAAACCGAACCTCGGCTGCTGGTGGAGCTGGGCACCCACTATGGGGTATCTTACGCAGCGTTCTGCGAGGCGGTTTTGCGGCTGCGCCTGCGGACCCGCTGTTATGCAGTGGATACATGGACAGGCGATCCCCATGCAGGCTTCTACAACGCAGAAGTGTACACGGAACTAAAGGAATTTCACGACAATCGGTATGCGTCGTTTTCACAGCTTGTGCGCAAGACCTTCGACGAGGCCTGTGACGACTTCGCCGATGGATCGATCGACCTCCTGCACATTGACGGACTTCATACTTACGAGGCGGTGCGCCACGATTTCGAAACTTGGCGGCCCAAACTATCCTCGCGCGCGCTAGTGCTCTTTCACGACACGAATGAACGAGGGCGCGACTTCGGCGTATGGCGTTTCCTGGGGGAGCTCAAGCGAGAAGCTCCTGCGTTCGAATTTCTGCATGAGCATGGGCTCGGGTTGGTCGCTGTCGGCGCCGATGTTCCGGAGGCGGTCAAACGGCTTTTTGAGCTAAAGGACGAGACTGAGATCGCCGCGGTGCGGCAACGGTTTTCGCAAATCGGCGCCCGTTGGATGGTGGAGCAGGAAAAATCTAATCTCGCAGCCAACCGAGACCAATTTGCAGCCCAGATCGCCGCCGCGCTCGAAGAACATGCGGCCCAATTCGCGGCCGCGCGCCACGAATTCGCGAGCCAGCTCGCCGCTGAGCGGGACAATTTTGCAAGCCGGCTCGCCGCGGAGCGGGACAATTTTGCAAGCCGGCTCGGCGCTGAGCATGGCAATTTTGCAAGCCAGCTCGAAGCCGCCCGAAAAGAGTTTGCGCGCCAGCTCGACGCCAACCGAGGCGAATTAGCAACCTTGCTGGCTGAACGCGACGCTCGCCTCGCCGAAAAGAACGGCCTCGTCGCCGACAAGAATCGCTTGATCGCCGAGCGAGAACAGGAAATCGGCCAAACGGAGGCCGCGCTTTCACGAGTGACTGGAGAGCGCGACTTTCTCGCACGATGCCTCAGCCGGACGTATCACCGGCCCTGGCGGCCCTTCAAACATCATGTCAACTATCATTTGCTGCGGTCCTTTAGCGCGTTGACGGCGCCATTTTCCGAGCGAACGGCCTCGCGGTTTGCGAGTTCGGCTCAAAAGCGCAGCCCAAGCCGGTTCGATGCATACCTTGGCGGCGCCGACCTTCTTGCCGCGCCAAGTTCCGATGGCGTCGCAGAAGTCGAACCCGGCTTGCCGGTTCGGCTTGCAGCCGCGCCAAGCTCGGGCGCCACACAGAAACTCGCCTCCGCCTGTCACCTCCAAAGGTCCTCGAGCCGCCGAAGAGCAAGCGACCTTTCGGCTCGCGGGATTGAAGCGCTCGGACTATCGTGGCCGTTTGCCTCGTTCGCTGCGGAAGCCCCGCGCGCTGATGGGCAAAAGCAAGCGCAAGATCCGGGATAATTACCGCGAAGTAGCATCATCCGCGCTATTCGATCCAAAGTGGTACCTCGAGGCCTATCCGGACGTCGCTGGCGCAGGAGTCGATCCGGTAGAGCACTATCTACGTACCGGGAGCTCGGAGGGCAGAAACCCAGGACCGCATTTTTCGACTGGAGACTACCTGCGCGCGAACCGCGACGTCAAAATCGCCGGCGTCAATCCGCTCTTGCATTTCCTCCAGCATGGCGCCGGCGAGAAGCGCGCTCTCTGGCCCGAGAAGGGCAGAGACCCAAGTCCGTTCTCCACCGAAGTCGGGGCGAGCAGCGAAGGCCAGTGTTTAGGTCACGGGCGCGACGAGGTGTGGCGGCGGCCATTCAGCACGGCGCCGTTTCCGCATGCGCCAACGCAAGTTTCGCTCATCAGACGCTTGCGCTCCCGCTGGTCGTCGGGCAGTCGGACCAGCGCGGCGCGCCGCGTAATCACCGCTCACGGCCTTTTCGACGAGGCCTTTTATCGTGCACAGGCCGCCGCCGTCGGGCGCGACGCCGTTGCGCACTATCTTGAAACTGGGTGCAGTTCAGGATTATGGCCCCATTCGCTCTTCGATCCAGCCTGGTACCTCGAATGCTATGGCGACGTGCGAGAGGCCGGGATTGATCCTTTCGTCCATTTTTTGCAGGCGGGCGGCCAGGAGGGTCGGTGGCCAAACGCCTTTTTCGATCCACGCTGGTACGCGGCGCGTGCTTCAGGAGCACAGCTCTCGGCGGAGGTCCTGCGCCACTACCTCGAAGTCGGCGCGCCTGCAGGCATCGATCCGTCCCCCAAGTTCGACCTCGCATGGTACATCGAATACAATCCAGACGTCGCCGCCGCGGGCGTCAACGCTTTCGTCCATTTTCTCCATCACGGGCGCGTAGAAGGCCGCCTGCCTCGCAAGCCGACCGCCTATAAGGATGGCGAGGAAGTTGGACGCGCCCGCCTCCAATGCCTGAAGTACGACACCCCAGGCGTAGAGGTGGCGCTCCTCGTTACCCATTCGTCGGATGGGCGCGTCAAGCCGCATGTGCGCAGGCACGTCGAGGCGCTCACCGCGCAGGGCATCGACGTGTTCCTCCTGATCGCCGCCGACATAGTATTTCAGGAAGACGCTGGGTGGGTCAAATCAGCGCCTAAAGCCCTATTCGTTAGGGAGAACGTAGGGTTCGACTTTGCCTATTGGGCCCATATACTTCGCCGCCACAGAGAGCTTTACAACCGAGAGATCCTCTATCTTCTCAATGATAGTCTATTTGGGCCGGTCAACGATGACGCTTTCGCCGCGATGATTGCGAAGGTGAGAGCCAGCGTAGCCGATGTCGTCGGTCTAACGGAAAGCCACGAGCGCGGCTGGCATATTCAGAGCTATTTTCTAGCTGTTAAAAAGGGGGCGCTTGGCTCCTATGCGTTCCAGAATTTCGTCCTCGGTATTCGCAGCCACCAGAATAAAGACGACGTCATCAACGCCTACGAGGTCACCTTTGCGCCGAGTATGCGTGAGGCGGGACTGGCCGCGGAGGCCCTGTACAAGTCGCGCAGCATCTTCAACTCTACGATCTATCATTGGCGCGAACTGCTGGAGGAAGGCTTTCCTTTCCTCAAAATAATGACCGTGCGCGACGACATTCCCGGTGTAGCCAAGACAGGCTGGCGCGAGATCCTCGATTCTCTCGGCTATGACGTGCGGCTCGCCGATGCGTGTCTTGCGGGCTTTGCGAAGGCCGCGCCAGGCGAACGCCTGCCGCGGGGGGCGTCTCTGACGGGCCCCGGCTATGCCGAGATTTACCCAGGGGCGCCGCGCCTCGCGTTCATCAGTCCGTTCAATTTCGACAATGGACTTGGCGTGGCGGGCCGGGGCTATGCTCAAGCCCTGATGCACACGTCAATTGCCCATAACCTGCTCGCTATCCGTCCACCTTTCTATATTCACAAACGCGTTTCGCCTTCGATCGATCGCCTCGACTTTGTAGGAGCAGCCGATGTTGCAGTCCTCCAAGTTAACCCAGATGGTTGGGACCCGCTGGTGACGTCTGATCAGAAGGCGGCCTTCGAAATGGCGCGACGTAAGGTCGGCCTCTTCTTTTGGGAATCCTCAAGTCTTCCGCCGGAATACGTCGATGCCGCACGCAAGCTGGATGCCGTCTGGGCGCCGAGTTCATACTGCGCCGATGCGTTCCGGACGGCCGGCGCACGTCGTGTCGACGTTATCCCTTGCGTCGTGGAGTGCTACGCGCACAACGCCCCCGAGGAGGAGCGTGTTGCGCTGCGACGCAAGCTTGGCCTCGCGTCCGATGAGCGTGTAGTCCTGTATTCGTTCGACGCCTCGAGCTATCTGATCCGCAAGAACCCAGCCGCCTTGGCGCTCGCCTTCGATGCCACTGGCCTTTGGCGCGACGGCTGGCGCCTTGTGTTGAAAACCAAGCATCTCGAGCATTCCCCAGATAGCGAGGCGCAAGAACTCGCGGTGCTCGCCGGCAAAATTGCGGGCGTTCTGCTCGTAAACCGCCCGATGGGCGCAGCTGAGCTGCGGGCGCTGAATTCCATCGCAGACATCTACGCTTCCAGCCATTGCTCCGAAGGGTTCGGCCTCACCATCGCTGAGGCGCTCGCAGCGGGGAAAACGGTCGTCGCGACGGATTTTGGCGGCTCCCGAGACTTTCTTGACGAGACGGTGGGATTTCCGGTCGAGGCTCATTCGGTTGAGCTGGATCGCGACTATGGAGCTTACAAGCGTGGCGTCGTGTGGGCGCGCGTCGACGAAGGGCGCCTCGCGGAACGCCTGCGCGAGGCCGCCGCACTCAGCCCGACGGCACGCGCGGCCTTAGGCGAGCGAGCGAGCGAGCGCATGGCCGCGAGCTTCTCCGCCAAGGCCATTGGCGCCCGGATTGAACGCAGTGTCGCCGATCTCCTCTGAGCTGCTGAGGGCAAAGGCGTGAGCCTCGTCATAAAGCGATTGGACCTCGCGTCGCAGGGCTTTCTTCCGCAGTCGCTTCGCGGCGTTGATCTGGATCCCACCGCTTGGTACGCGCTTGATGAACCGGGCGCGCGGCCCCACCCCGATCTCGACGAGATCCTGAGCGCGGCGAGCGCGCTGCGTCCGGACGTCGATTTATTTTACGGAGATGAGGTCGTCTTTGACCCAGGTCATCTCTCAGAGGCGCGCCCACTCCTGAAGAGCTCCTTTGATCTGACTCATCTGATTGCGCAGGATTACGTCGGTTGGATGCTGCTCGTGCGGGGTCGGCGGCTCATTGCCTATCGCGACTCGGCGCCGGACACCGATTTGTGTACATACGGTTTGCTCCTTCATTGTGCGTGGCATGATGCGCGCATCGAGCGGGTTCCCGAGGCACTCTCCGTTCGATCAAGGGCGCGGACGCCTCTGCCGTCCGAGGTGCGGCGACGGCTGCTAGAGCATTGGGCGCGCGAAGCGGCGCCGGATTGCAGCTTTTTCGATGGCATGGCGCCCGATAGCGTGCGCATGCAGCGAGGTCTGGTCGACCCTCCGCCGGTCGCTCTCGTGGTTCCCACCCGCCAAACGATTTGTAAAGTGGGGACTATCCCTTATCGCGACCGGCCGCACATACTGAACCTATTGAGAAGTCTCGGCGACACAGACTGGCCGCTGGATCGTCTAAGCGTGATCGTCGGCGACGACGTCGGGGACGACGCGATTTATGCGCGAGCGTGGCCCTTCGAACTACGGCGCGTCGATATGGTTAGGTCGGCGGGCGAGCCCTTTAACTACGCCGCAAAGATGAACCGGCTCTGGCGCGTGGCGCCATCTGATTATCTCGTGTTGATGAACGACGATCTTATTCCTCAACGACGCGACTGGCTCAGGGCGCTTATGACCTTCGCCATGGACCCGGAGGTCGGTGGCGTCGGCGCCCGACTGCTCTATCCGGACGGAAAGATCCAGCATGCGGGGATGGCCGGCGGCGTCATGGGATCCTGCACCCATGTGTTTATCGGCCAGCAGGCATCTGTGGCCACCTACGGCGGTTGGGCCGAAGTCCACCGTGAGTGGTCTATGGTTACGGGGGCAGTCTTTGCCACGCGTAAGAGTCTCCTCGAGCGTGTGAATGGCTACGATGAACGCTTCGCTCTCGAATTCAATGATGTCGATCTCTGCTTACGGATGCGGCAGTTGGGACTGCGAATTGTCTATACGCCATTCGCCGAACTCACCCACTTCGAGAGCGCTTCGCGCGGGCCCCAGCGGAATTCGCCCTGCGAGATTGCAAACTTCTTGGAAAGATGGCGGGGGTTCTTGACAGACGATCCTGCGTATCATCCTGGCATGGTGAAGAACACGTCTTGGGTGCATCCGGAGGAGCAGTCGGACGCGTGGTGGCGTCTTTGATATGATCACCAAGAAGCATACAGTCTAGATGTCGCGAGATAGGACCATCGCAGAATGACAGCCACTCTTCCTACAATAGCTAACCTGCCCTCTACCTCGCTCCCATCGCACCAAAACGCCATTGATCTGTTCCAGGGCGCATGGCTGTCGGAAATGCCGAAGGGCTCCGGTTTAATCGCGGGCAGTGTCACTGGGCACTTCAGCGACCGCCGGGTGACGTGGGCGGCAGATGTACTGGGTGGTTTAGCCGGTAAGAGCGTCGTGGAGCTTGGCCCATTTGAGGCCTACAGCGCATATGTGTTCGAAAAGCTGGGTGCGGAACCACTCACGTCGATCGAAAACAGTCCGGCGAACTTCTTGAAGTGCCTCATAGTCAAAAACACCTTTGGGCTTAGGTCGACGTTCTTCCTTGGGGATCTTGTCCAGTTTGTGGAAAGCACTCCGCGTAAGTTCGACATCTGTTGGGCGTCTGGCGTTCTCTATCACAATACAGAGCCCGTTCGCCTCCTCGAAGGAATCAGCCGCGTTTCGGACACAATCTTCATTTGGACCCATTACTTCGATGAAGCGAAGATCACCGCGAACGATGAGGTTCGGAGATACTTCAACTCAGCAAAGGACAAGACTGTTCGCTACGCGGAAAGGGAGATCAAACTTCACTACCGCAGTTATATCTCCGGCGCGACGGAGCGGGCGACGAACTTATTCGCAGGCGGCGCAGAGGAGTTTTCCTTCTGGATGGAGTTGCCTGATATCAAGTTCGTGCTGTCTAACCTTGGATTTCACCGGACAGAGATTGGTGTCGACAGCCCCGATCATCCTCCGGGGCCGGCCTGCTATTTCCTGGCGTTCAGATAGGGGCTAGTCTGGAAAGGTCCCCGGCGTGGGTTTGGTGTGCCGTTCGCAACCGCCAGAATAGCGCTCCGGTGAGCCGGATTGGCGGACTGACAATGGCTTCAAAACCATCTGTTCAGTTCTCCGGCTACTGACAGCGGCGCCTTCCGAAAGCGTGAAAAGACAAGGGCCCCGAGGAACGAATGAAATATCATATAGATAGATGCGTAAGCCACGAAGGTGTTGTCACCATCGATGGATGGTGTGAGCGCGGGCCTCCGAGTGCTGTAATCTATGCCGCCAAGGAGACGACCTCGAAGAGTTTCGGGATAGAGCGTCCGGACGTGGCGAATGTACATGGCGCGCCGGCCGCGAAATGGGGCTTTAGGACATCAGCCGTTATCTCAACTGGCCCTATCGATGAGACAAAAATTGTTTTGAGATTTAGTGGCGCCGCCGAGGCGCCAATTCTCATCTATGGTGTCCCGCTGGACGACCAGCGAGTTCTCGTTTCCGCTGCCATCGGATGCGCTACTCGATAAAGCCAATCAGCTTCGATCTTCGCTTCCGCTCGGCGTCGGCTGGTTTCATTCGGTTCCCTTCGGATCTGGTCGATACACGAAGGGCCACAAACAGCTTGACCAAATAAATCGAGAGGCGCGCACTTGGCGATTCCCCTCTGACTTAACCGGCAAGACGATGCTCGATATTGGATGCGCCGATGGAGGTTGGAGTGTTCACGGCCTTTTGCGCGGAGCCGCATCTGTGACTTCTATCAACTCGCAACAAACCCAGGGACGAAAATTCCTGCAAGATAACAAGATTTTTCCGATCAACTTTATGACCGTTGATTTGTATTCGGATGAATTCAAGAAAATTGAGCAGGCCGATTTTGTGCTTTTTGCGGGCGTCCTATACCACGTTCACGACCCTATTGAAGCACTGAAGAGGCTTCGCAGCAAAACAAAGGAATTTGCAATTCTGGAAACTCAACTGGACGAAAGGTTTGGTAACTCCGTTCCATACACGGTATTCTATGAGAACGATGAACTCGCCGGCGACCCAACAAATTGGTTTGGCCCCAACCGAATGTGCTTGGAGGCGTGGCTCAGAGTTGTGGGTTTCAGATTTACCCTTTCGGATATTTACTTTTCATCCACGATCGGTCGCGTAGCCTATACGCTCTATCCTAATACATGACGTTGACGGAATTGTTGACAGCTCCTATCCTACTGCCTTTAGATTCTAGTCATAACTATAACGTCCTGATGATCGAGAGCGAACACGGGCAATTACGCGAATATCCTAAACTCCTGCGGCCACTTTTCACTTATATACCTGATGTCATGGAGCTCGGTTTCTCCAATGTGCGGCCGATCCAGGTTGTTCGTCACCTGATCCTCGGATTGCGCCTGGGCCTGGGATGCGGGGATTAGTCCGGAAGGCCGCTTGTGGCGATTGCTTTAGCCGATTGCTAGATTTCGATCACGCGCTCCTTAGCAAATACATCGACTATAATATCACCTATTAGCCATGTTGAAAGCGGTTGGCATGCCATTGTGCCGATTGTCGGCTATAGGAGCTCATGGATAGACGAGAATGCCTCCTTAGCGGCCTGACCAAGACTGATCGCTTGGTGGAGATCGGGCCAAGCTTTAACCCGCTGGCGCCCAAGGCCGAGGGATGGTGCGTGTTCACGATCGACCATGCCGATCGTCAAGGGTTGGTGGAAAAATACGCCTCCGACCCTTCTGTCTCCACCTCTCGGATCGAGGAGGTTGATTTCGTCTGGCGCGGGGGAAGCCTTTCTGCCGCCGTCCCCGCCGAGCAGCACAGCACATTTGACGCCTTCCTGGCGAGCCACGTCATCGAGCACACGACGGATGTCGTCTCCTTTCTTGTCTCGGCGCAGACCCTTGTCGGAGAACGCGGCAGAGTAATTCTCGCCGTGCCTGACAAGCGGAAGTGCTTCGACCTGTTCCGCCCCCTCTCGTCGACAGGGGACGCCATCGTTGCGCACCGGGAAAAGCGCGCGCGCCACACCGCCAAGGTGCTCTTTGACTACGCCGCCTATGCGGTGAACAAGGACGGCGCCCCTGGGTGGTCGATCGATAATCTTACTGCTCCGCAGTTCACCGTCCCGTTCGCTCGTGCAATCGGGTTTCTGGACCTTGCTGACGCGCCGGATTACGTCGATGCGCATCAGTGGGTGTTCACGCCCGCCAGCTTCGAGCTGATGGTGTTGGAGTTGAGTGCCCTAGGCTTCGTTGATCTGCGAGTTGAAGACTGTAGGGAGGCCGCCGAAACTGAGTTCTATGCATGGCTGCGCAAAGGCGCCGAACGGCTTGCGCCGGATCAGCTCCAAAATCGCCGCCGGGCGCTGATGAACCGCATGGTCGTCGAATTGGCCGATCAGAGCAGGCAGATTGCCGACAGTCCTCTGGGAGTGTCCCTGTCGCGGGTTGGCGAACTGGATCGGGGGGCCGAGCTTGAGACCCGTCTCGCGCTCGCCGAGGCGGAAGTGAGGGCCATGAAGGATATGCTCGCCGAGGTGCGGCAGAGCCGCGATGATTGGAAGGCGCAAGCTGAGCAGCTCACTATTGCGGATCAGCGGCGGCCCTGGTGGCGCGGGCTAGTGACTAGATAGCGAGGGCTTGTCAGGAATCAACTGCATTGACGAGCGAAGCGACTGAGGGGGCGATTGTGTAGTTCCATTCGCCGTGGAAATGATCGCGAGCGATGTTGAGGGTTTGCATCTGCTCGTCGGATACGAGGATTCCTTTTGGATATATTTTGTCGTCGAGTTCGCAGCGGACGGTCAAGCCGGTTTGCGTCGTCGTCGCCCCGATCAGTTCGACGATGACGCGATAGCTGATCAGCGGTTTGGCGCGCCAGTTTTGGGTGATGAATGAGAATAGGCGGTGTTCGATCTTGTTCCCCTTGCTGGTTCCCGGAGGAAGATGGTGAACCTCGATGGATAGGCCCAGTTCATCGGCCAATCGCTGCAATTCGAGCTTCCACAATCGCACCCGCGAGCCGTTCGATCCGCCGCCGTCGGCGGTGATGACGAGACGCCGCGCGAGGGGATAACGAATGCGGCCGACCTCCCGCCACCAGCGACGGATCGTCTGAACCGCGAAAGCGGCCATGTCGTTGTCGACGCCGACCGCGACCCAGCCCGCGTTGGCCGCCATATCATAAATTCCATAAGGCACGGCGCGGCCGAGTTCCTTGATCAGAAAGTCGTGCACGCGCACCTCTTCCGGATCGCCTTGGCGACGCCATTCCCGGCCGGCGTTCTTGAAATCGCCGACCAATTCCTTCTTCTTGGCATCGACGGATATGACCGGCTGGTTCTCGCCGATGGCCGTTTTCACGGCCTCGTTGACGACCCGGAATTGCGCGTCCCGGTCGGGATTGTCGGCGCCCTCGCGCGTCTTGCTGTTGGCCTGCAGGCTGAACCTCTGCTTCTTCAGCAATTCGCCAACCACCGTGTGGCTGATCTTGTGCCCGAGCTTGCCCAGTTCGTCCGCAAGGCGGCGCAGGCTCTTGCAGGTCCAGCGCAGCGGCGACATCGGATCGCCGCGCGCGTCGGGCTCGACCAACGCGTTCAAGTCATCGAGAAGACCGGGATTCGTTTCCCTCAGCGATTTGCGGCCCCCGCCAGGCCGACGTACCCGATCGAGGGGCGTCGCGGACGGCGCTTCCAGTTCCTTCAACCCCCGTCCGATCGTGCTGGCGGCGACCCCCGTCACCCGCGACACCGCAGCTATGCCGCCATATCCCGCCGCACGAGCTTCCGCCGCGACGAAAAGCCGGCGCTGACGTTCATCCAACTGAGGCAATATCGCCGAGTGGCGGTCTCGAGCTTGCGAAGCGACTCTTCATCGATCATCCCACAACGCTACGACGCCTCGTCTACAATGGGAATCCCGCTACGCCTTTCCACCCCAACCCTGGCTGACAGGCCCGAGAGTTGCGTGGCCTCTCTTTGCCCGGCGATAGCCGGCACATGTCCCTTGCGCCCTTTCAACCCAAATTGAGGTCAGCCTCTCCGCTGGATACAACTCTCGATCCGCCAGCGCCTCGGCCAATTGGGTTAGATGATATCCGTGCCCGCCAATAAGTTAGCAACTCCGCAACAAGCTCGTCGACAGACCGTTTAGGCATCCACCCAAAACTTCGACGCAGCGCTGCCGCGTCGCCGACTACCCGGGGTATTTCCGCCGGTCGAAACCAAGTCGGATCGACCTCCACCTCCACCGGAAGGGTGCTCGCGTGCACCATTACATCTAGCAAATCAGCAACGCGGCGAGGTTGCCCCGAAGCAACATTGAACACAGCTCGCCGCGTCAACAACTCGGCTCGGGCCAGAATCAGAAGATACGCATCGATGACGTCGCGTACGTCGAGAAAATCCCGTTCTACGTCGACGTTCCCGACCCGGAGTTTAGGCCGCTCGAGCCCCGCTTCGATGCGCGCAATCTGCGCCGCGAAACTCGGCAGCACGAACCTTTCGTCCTGGCCGGCGCCCGTATGGTTCAGGGGGCGCACCGTCACCAAGCGCGTTTCTCGGGGAAGAACGTCATCGAAGATTGCCTCGGCGGCGGCTTTGGAACGCGCGTATATGGTCTGGGGAGAAACCGGGGATGTCTCGGAAGCGGGGCCTTTCAAAAATGTCGAACCGTAAACTTCGCCCGTGCTGACATTGAACACCGTCACTTGCGGAGCCAGCCGACCGACGGCGGCAGCCAAATTCAGCGCTCCGACTGCATTGACCCTCCATGTCTGTTCTGCCAGCTGAGCGGATTGGCCTGCGGATGACTGGGCCGCCAAATGAACAACTAGGTTAGGCCTCCATCCTAGAATCGCTTCCTTTACCGCCTCGGAATCGACGAGATCGACGCAAAACGTGGTCCAACCGTGTACTGTTTCTGATGGGTGGTGCACGACAGCCGCAAAGGCGGCGTCGGGATACGCGGTTTTCAGGGCGGGCGCCAACCATCGGCCAACAAAACCCGTTGCTCCGGTCATCAAAATACGGGCGTAGTCGCTCACGACAACGAACTCGCCCGGTGCGGCGCAAGCCGCGCAAGATCTGCGTCGACCATTTCGCAGATCATTTCCGACAAGCCAATTTCAGGCTTCCAACCTAGGCGGGCCCTCGCCTTCGACGCATCGCCGAGGAGTACGTCGACTTCCGCTGGCCGAAAGAAGGCGGGGTCGACCACGAGATGGTCCTCCATGGAAAGCCCAACATACTGAAAAGCGATGCGGCACATTTCCTGCACAGAGGCGCTCCTGCCCGTCGCGATCACGTAGTCATCGGGAACATCTTGCTGCAGCATCGCCCACATCGCGCGCACATAGTCCTTTGCGTGGCCCCAGTCGCGCTTGGCATCGATATTGCCGAGCCGCAGTTCCTTCGCGAGCCCAAGTTTTATCCGCGCTACGCCGTCCGTCACCTTGCGGGTCACGAACTCCGTGCTGCGCAGCGGGCTCTCGTGGTTGAACAAAATGCCGGAAGATGCATGGAGACCAAAGCTTTCGCGATAGTTTACGGTGATCCAGTGACCATATAGCTTGGCCACCGCGTAGGGCGAACGAGGGTAAAACGGAGTTGTCTCGGATTGGACCGGCTGCTGAGCTTTCCCGAACATCTCCGAGGAAGAGGCTTGATAAAATCGCGTGTCCGGCTTATTCAGTCGTAGCGCTTCTAAAACCTTTGTTACGGACACCGCGGTAATATTAGCAGTCAGAATTGGTTGCCGCCACGAAGTAAAAACAAAGGATTGGGCGCCGAGATTATACAATTCGTCCGGCTTCACCTCCTGGACGATGCAAATCAGGCTTGACAAGTCCGACAGATCGCCGTCGCGGAGTTGGACGGAGTCACTCACGCCAATCCAACGAAGTCGATGGTCGTCAACACCAGCGTGGGAGGATCTGCGAACGATACCAGTAACCGAATAACCTTTTTCAAGAAGGAATTTGGATAGATAGGCTCCGTCCTGACCGGTTATGCCTGTTATCAAAGCGCGCTTCTCGGACATATAGCCTCATCCTTCCAGGTTTGGGCAGATCCGACGCTGCCTGGGTTTCCATATCTCGGCAACTCGCGCCGAACTTTTCGGTATCATGTGTTCCTTAAGAGCGGCAGGCCCCGAAAAGCATTGTCCCGTTGGTTGGTGGGACGAAACCACTCCACAAGGCCCAGCGACTGTCACCTGAACGTCGCTCGGGCTAACTGCAAGGGTCCCGATCGGGCCAGATACTATCGTAAGGGCGTGAGGCATGAATGGCGAAATCGCATAACCGGCAAGCTCGGACTTCGTACGCTCGTGTTCCGCATAATCACGCACGAGTTGCGAGGACCTATCTGCGAGGCGGCTCTCTGGAAGGCCTTTTTCCGGGCGGTTTCGAGCCTCGGCAAGTCTTTTGCAAGAGGAGGGCGGATTCCGCGCTAATACTATCCGCACTCATCTCGATCGTCGTCATTCCCCCCAGAGCGATGTGCACGCAGCTCCGCTCAAGACATTCCACAAGTTACCGAGGCACGCTGCCTTCTTGCCGCCGTCGTACGACATTGACGTCAGCTTTCGCGTTGGAAGATTGCCGAAATTCCGATCCTTGCGGGAACTGAAGCGGCCGCGAGCGTCGCCATAGCTCAAGTGCGATGGGCAGCGGATCGACGTTCGCTCCCGCCCACCATGAAGCTTCATCGCCGTAGTCGTGTAGCTCGCGATGATGGACCCGACAAACGGGGACCGTGTATTCGTCGCTGACCTTGCGGCCGAGTGCACGCGGCTGCGCGAAGCGAATGTGAACACCGATGCAGCGGTCCAGTGAAACCATCGGGGCGATCGCCGCCGCGCTCGCGAAAGCGCAGGCCGAACTCACCAATCCCGAGAAGTCGCTGGTTGCGACCATTCGCGCATCGGACTCCATCCTTGGCGAGAAGATCAAAGCTGACGGCACCCGACTTCGAACGCTTGGCGCGAATGCCTTGGCCCGAGGCTTCCTTGGCGTCCTCCGGCATCAAGGACTTGAGTTCGGACTTGGCTCTCTATGGTCGAGAAAAGCCGAACGCGTCGCGCAGAATAGGCCAGCGAACCCCGCCCATGAATTAGATTCGCTCATGTCGACAATGCGAACCGCCTCGACGCGGGGGCGCCGAGGCTCGACGCCGTAGGGGCGAGGCGTCTCGCCGTCTGAACGCAGCGCCAGAACCGGCGCTCCGCAGTTATGAGAAAATGCTGGTAGAGCGCATCGGCGGGGATTGTCATCTCGATCCATTTGGCGCCGCCGGTGATGATTGAGAGCGCCGACGATCGAGCGTTCACCACCCACATGTTGTGCTGGAGCTGGGCCATGTGCTTCTCGGCCGCGGTTTCTTCCGAGAACGAACAAAGGCGCACAGAAGGAAGTGGCGCGCGCGCTCAACGAGGCAGGACTGACGATCGATGAGGCGACGGCAAAGACGCTAGAGAGCAAGATTGATATCTTCGAGCGGATCGATCGAATGCTGGCAAGCGCCGAGGCGCGCCGAAACAACGCTCTTCGCGAAATTGACCGACACCGCGACGCAGCCGGCGCGGCCGTGCGCCGAGCGATCGACGAAGTCGAAGACGTCGAATTCCGCGACATCGAAACGGGCGAAGTCAGTGGAGAGCCTGCATCTTGACCACCATTCGACAACGGCGCGCCAACCGCGCCAACGCGAAAGCAAGCACGGGTCCCAAGACGAAGGCGGGCAAGGCTCGCTCGGCCACGAACGCATTGCGGCACGGATTGACTATTTCGGTTTGGAGCGAGCCTGCGCTCGCGCCGCAGGCGGAGGCGATCTCGCCCAGAATCGTCGGCCCGAATGCGGAGGCAAAAGCGCTCGGGTGGGCGCGCCGGATTGTCGAAGCTCAGGTCGACCTCAATCGCGTGCGCTCGCTCCGCAGGCATGCGATTGCACGCATGCTGTCTGATCCCCGCTGCGATTCTCCATTTGGGCCTATACAGGGGATCCGGCTCATAAATCGGTTTCTTGATCCCGTAGGACGCAATACGGTTGGAGCAAAGGACATCGATGCGATCGATGAAGTGCTTCATCCCAAGCCTCTGGAGAGGGATGCCAAGCTGGCCAAGATCCTGGTCGACTGGGACGGCGAGCTTAGGCGGCTTGACCGATATGAACGCCGAGCGCTGTCTAGGCGCAAGACGGCCATTCGCAACTTTGATTCCTACCGAGCACCTGAGCCTCCCAATAGCCCGAGATCCGATAACACATGCGTAAACGGTGAGGTGCGTCCTCATTTTGGCAGAACGAACCCATTTCAGACAGCACCACCCTTCACCGTCCGGACGAAATCATAAGAGGGATCGATTTGCCTTCTATACGTTGCAGTATTCCACCCTTGTCTCAGTCGACATGATCGTCGACCATCTCTGCCCTCTCTGAATAATTGAAGGCGCGGGGATGGAATTGGTCGAGTGTCTCGTGATCGGCGCGGGGGCTGTCGGGCTCGCGGTCGCCCGGGCGCTGGCCCGCGCAGGGCGCGAGGTGATCGTCGTCGAGAGCGAGGGCGCAATCGGTCCCGGGATCAGCTCGCGCAACAGCGAGGTGATCCACGCCGGCATTTATTATCCCACCGGTCTCGACAAGACGCGGCTATGCGTGGACGGCAAGGCGATGCTCTACGACTTCTGCCAGGAATTCAATGTGCCGCATCAGCGCTGCGGGAAGCTTCTGGTTGCGGCCAGCGCTGCAGAGATCGAAAAGCTCGCGGCGATCAAGGCCCAGGCGGAAGCCAATGGCGTCACGGATCTCGTCTGGCTCAGCGGAGCGGAGGCGCGCGCGCTCGAACCCGCCCTTGTCGCCGAGCGTGCGCTGCTTTCGCCATCGACCGGCATCATCGACAGCCATGCCTTCATGTTGGCGCTTCTCGGCGACGCCGAACGACACGGAGCAATGATCGCGTTCGAGGCGCCCGTCATCGGCGGCGCGGTCGATCAGCGCGGACTGATTATCGATACCGGCGGCGCGAGCCCGTGTCGGATCGCCGCAAGGCTTGTCGTCAACGCGGCCGGCCTCGGCGCGCAGGCCGTCGCGCGCTCCATTTGCGGAATGCCGTCCGAAATGGTTCCACCGCTACACCTTGCCAAGGGAAACTACTTTTCGCTGGCGACCCGGTCCCCCTTTTCCCATCTCATCTACCCGATGCCGACCCCTGGCGGTTTGGGGGTGCATCTCACGCTCGACCTCGGGGGGCGGGCGCGTTTTGGGCCTGACGTCGAATGGATCGAGGCGATCGACTATGCCGTCGATCCCAAACGCGCCGAGAGCTTCTACGCCGCAATTCGCACTTATTGGCCGGACTTGCCCGACGGCTCGCTCAAGCCCGACTATTCAGGCATCCGGCCGAAGATCGCCAGGCCCGGCGGGTCCGCCGTGGATTTTCTGATCCAGATGGAGAGACATCACGGCGTCGGCGGCCTGATCAACCTCTTTGGGATCGAGTCGCCGGGCCTGACGTCGAGCCTGGCGATAGGCGAATGGATTGCGCGACAGACTTGAAAGGTCTCCGCGAGGTCCGGAGGCCGGCGACATCTTCGTCAAGCTGATGGGCGAGCACGTCGAGCCGCGCCGCGAGTTCATCCAAGACAACGCGCTCCGTGGCCAATCTGGATGTGTGATTTCTATTCACGATGAAGCGAAGCAGCGAAGGACGATCTGCGCGCGGGGCATAGCCCCATCCAAATCTGTCCAAGCCCCACCAAACGAAATCAAGCAAGCGGTATTATGGCGCATACGCCACAAGCGGTCGAGCCGGGCCAGGCGAATGGGGCTGGAATCCGAAAACAGATCCCGCGGCCGACGCCGGCCAGGAGGACTCGGCCGATGAGTGATGAGTGGCCCGCGCCTGCAGCCTCCGCGCCCGAGCTGCCGCCGATCGCCGCCAAGGCCGACGATCTCGAGGCGATCAAGAAGGCGGTCGACGACGCGGCTTCGGTCGGCGGCGGCTTGTGGCTCTCCTATTTGCTCGTTCTGTTCTATCTCGCGACGGCCGCGGGCGCCGTTTCGCACGAAGACCTCTTTTTTGAAAGGTCGCTCAAGCTGCCGTTCCTCAATATCGAGCTTCCGCTGCTCGCCTTCTGCTTCCTGGCGCCAATCCTGTTCGTCATCGTCCATACCTATACGCTCGTGCATCTCGTCTTTTTGACCGACAAGGCGAAACGCTATCATCAGGCGCTTCACGAGCAGATGGGCGACCACGGCGGCTTGTCGAGAGAGCAGGCCGAGCGGCGCAGCGCGAAGCGCGAAGGGCTCAGGCGACAACTGCCGAGCAATATTTTCATTCAATTTCTCGCCGGCCCCGCCGACATTCGCAACAGCGCCTTCGGCTGGCTGCTGCGAGCGATCGCCTGGATTACGATCGCGGCGGGCCCAGTTCTGCTCCTGCTCTTGTTGCAGATCCGATTCCTACCGTTTCACAGACTGTCTGTGACGTGGGCCCAGCGCATCGCGCTCGGCTTCGATCTGCTGCTCCTGTGGTGGCTGTGGCGCAAGATATTGTCGGGCCGCTGGACTGACACCCGCCAATCCCGAGGGTATTGGACTTGGGCGATCCTCGGCGTCGTAGTCATGTTTGCCGCCATCCTTTTCTCGGTCGCGGTTGTGACCTTTCCGGGCGAGTGGCAGGAAGCGATGTTGCCGAACTGGCAAATTCTCCCTGCATTGGCGGACTGGGGAAAGCCCGCGACGGAAACGGACGAAAATGGAGACCCCAGGACAGACTCGTTTCGGGGTTGGGCGATCAATGCAAGAAAGCTGTCACTTCACGACTGGCTGTTCGATGAGACCTCGGATTCGGTCAGCCGTCGCAGGCTCCCGTTTTCCAATACCCTCGTCCTCACTGGCCTTAACGTATACGAGGGCCTCGGCATCGACGATCCGGACAAGGTCAAGTGCCACGACTATATCTTCCGCGCGCGCGGTCGCGATTTGAAGGGCGCTACCTTCGATCTCGCAAACCTACCAAAAATCGATTTTGAGGGCGCGGATCTTGAGGGTGCTTCGCTTGAACGCGCTCAGCTTCAGGGCGCGTCGCTCCGAGACGCGCAGCTTGAGGACGCGTTCTTCGACGGGGCGCAGCTTCAGGTCGTGTCGTTCGATGGCGCCCAGCTTCAAGGCGCGTCCCTCTTGGACACGCAACTTCAAGGCTCCTCGTTCGATGGCGCCCAGCTTCAGGGCGCGTCGCTCGATGGTGCCCAGCTCCAGGGCGCGTCGCTCGATGGCGCCCAGCTTCAGGGCGGGTCGCTACACGCTGCCCAGCTTCAGGGTGCCTCGCTCGTGGGAGCGGACCTTCGGGGCGCGTCCCTCGAGGGAGCAGACCTTCGAGGTGCGTCGCTAGTAGCCGCGCAGCTTCAAGGGGCGTCGCTCAAGGGTGCGCGACTTCAGGGCGCGTCGCTCAACGTGGCCCAGCTTCAGGGCGTGTCTCTGGAAGGCGCTACGATCGAGGCGACCGATCTTTCGGGCGCGCGTCTTTGGCGGACTATTGGCCAAACAGCAGCATCGACGGTCACGGCCGTCCAAATGTCCGGCGACGAGTCATGGAAGCCGGAATGGACAGATAGGCATGAAAGGAATCAGCCCTGGGACGACGAAGCCTACCACGCACTGCGAACCGTAGTTCAGTCGCTCCCTTCAGGGGATAATCGCGATGAGGCGTTCAAGCGCATCCAGAGCCTCGACTGCTCCAGTTCCGACATGACGCTCGATTCATGCGATGTCAAAGCGGTCCCGCCGCCCGAGGCCACGACCTGGCGAGAGGCGCTGGAGGCGGCCCACATGGGCGAAAACGCCTACACCACCGCGCTCGCGAAGACCTTAAGGGACCTCGTCTGCTTAGGCAGCGACGACGCCATTTATGTCTTGCGCGGCGCCGGGTTCCGGGACCGTCTTCTGGCTGCCCACCCTCCAGCGCCCGACCTAATCGACGACCTCATGAACAAAGAGAGCAAGGACTGTCCGGTCTCCGCCGCGCTGACCGGAGCCGACCGGGCGAACCTCTTGGCCATCAAGCAGGAGATCGACGCGAACAAGGCGGGACAGAAGTCGGTGCCGTCCGACGCGCCATACTCGCCCTAGCCGTCATCGCGAGGAGCGCGGCAGGGCGACGCGACGATCCAGTGCGACCGCCGCCGCCCTATAGTCCCTCGATTGCTTCGTCCCTACCGGGTCAAACCAGCGGATTCCTCACAATGACGTTGGCAACATCATCGTGGTTCGCGTTGAGGCGCGTGGCTCGCGCTTGGGACGGGCGATCGCGCGTCACGACAAAACGCGATCGCATTTCTGCTCATCCCTTCCGGCTGAGCCTTGGCGAGGCCGTCAGTCCGAGGAAAACCAGCAAGGCTTGATTGAGCCTCAAGATATCCCCGTCGTCGAGCCTGCCGACCCGCGCGCCGACCTTGGACTTCGGCACAGTGGTGATCTTGTCCGCCATCATGCGGCAGGCCAAGTGAAGTCCGTTACGCTCGTTCGGCTCCACGAGAAGCCGAATGAGCGCCGCGTCGGTTTCATCGGTCGTGAAGGCGCAGATCGTGATCGAATCGGTTGCGTCGAAGCTGTCATCTTGCATGAGACGACACGGCGCGGCTTGCCCGCATAGTCCTTGCCGCCAGCGACCGTCCAGATGTCGCCTCGCTTCATTCACCCAGGTCCGAGACGGCGTCGATGAACGCCTGGTCGTCGAACGCATGGGCGCTGGCGGCGACCGACTGGCGATGGGCTTCCTTGCGGAAGGCGGGGGAACGCACATCCGGCGCCCAAATCTGGATCGGGCGCAGACCCTGCTCGCGCAGCCGATTACGATGTTCCCGCACTTTGACGCGCGATGGCTTGGGGCTTGATGCCGACGCCATGAGGGGTTCGTCCCGATGGGTTACATGTAACCTATCATAGGCGACGGTCATTGGCCAGAGCTTTTCAAGCCTCGCACGACGCCCGGCCGCGGCGCCTTGTAGTCGCAATCGCCGATCGCGACGGCCGGGGTCGTCGACCCCGGCTACAGCGCCCGCCCCCGCAAAAGCCGGGGACAACGCGCGCGCTGTCTTGCCAAAGCTTGAAGTCGGCCCAATCTGGCGAGCATGAAATTCCCGCCCGCCTTTCTCGACGAGATCCGCGCCCGGCTGCCGGTGTCGGAAGTGGTCGGCGCGCGGGTCAAATTGCGTAAGGCTGGGCGCGAATGGGCGGCGCTCTCGCCGTTCACCTCGGAGAAGACGCCGTCGTTCTTCGTCAACGACCAGAAGGGCTTCTTCCACGACTTCTCGTCCGGCAAGCACGGCGACGTCTTCGCCTTCCTCATGGAGACCGAGGGCCTGAGCTTCCCCGAGGCGGTCGAGCGGCTCGCGGGAATGGCCGGCCTCGCCATGCCGCGCTTGAGCGACGCCGAGGCGGCGGACGAGAAGAAGCGCGCGAGCCTCATCGAAGTCATGGGCATGGCGGCGCGTCTGTTCGAGGCGAACCTGGAGCAGCCGATCGGCGCCAAAGCGCGCGGCTACCTCGCCGACCGCGGCCTCGGCCCCGCTGTGCAGCAGCGCTTCTCGCTCGGGTATTCGACCCCCGAGCGCTTCGCCCTGCGCGACGGGCTCGCCGCCAAAGGCGTGGGCGTCGAGCAGATGATCGAGGCGGGCCTCCTCGTGCATGGGCCCGACATCGCCGTGCCCTACGACCGGTTCCGCGACCGGGTGATGTTTCCGATTCACGACCGGAGCGGGCGCGTCATTGCCTTCGGCGGGCGGGCGATGGAGGCCGGCGCCAAGGCGAAATACCTCAACTCGCCGGAGACCGCGCTCTTCCACAAAGGCGCACTGCTGTTCAATCATCACCGCGCCCGCAAGGCCGCGCACGACATGGCCGAGATCATCGTGGTCGAGGGCTATATCGATGCGATCGCGATGAGCGAGGCCGGTTTCCCGAACGTTGTCGCGCCGCTCGGCACCGCGCTCACTCCCGATCAGTGCGCGCTCATGTGGGCGATGGCGAGCGAGCCGATCCTCTGCTTCGACGGCGACAATGCCGGACGAAAGGCCGCCTTCCGCGCCGTCGAAATGGCGCTGCCGCTGATCGGCGCTGGGAAAAAGCCTGCGCTTCGCGCTCCTGCCCGATGGTCAGGACCCGGACGATCTCATCCGGGTCAGCGGACCGGCGGCGATGGCCGAGTTTCTCAAGGGCGCGCGGCCCTTCGCCGACATGCTGTTTATCCGCGAAAGCGACGGCGAGCGCTTCGACACGCCCGAGCAGCGCGCGGCGCTCGAGCGGCGCCTCGGCGAGGCCGTCGGCAGGATTGGCGACGAGGCCCTGCGCCGGCATTACCAGGCGGACGTGAAGCGCCGCCTTGCCGCGTTCTTCGGCGACGAACGCCAGGGCTTGGGCCGCGGCGAGGGCGGCGCGAGGCGAGCCTTCGTCGCGCGGCGCGGCGGTCCTTTCCCCCCGCGCGGTCCGCGTGTCGGCCTTGCCGAGGCGCCCTTGCCTCCCCAGAGCAAGCTCGCTCGCAAGGCGCGCACGCCGGCGCGCGAAATCATGATCCTGGCGATCGCGCTCGGCCATCCGGAATTGTTGGAGCGTCACTGCGAGGAGCTGGCGGCGACCGAATTCGCGGGCTTAGGCCTCGGCCCGTTCCGCGACGCGCTCATCGCGGCCCCGGCCGACGCGCTGCAATCGCCCGATGCGCTTGGCCATTGGCTGACCGGCGCCGGGCGCGGCGACGAGCGCGACCGCATCCTGGCGCTCGCCGCCAGAATGCCGAACTGGTGGTGCATGAAGCCGGAAGCGGCGCCCTCCGACGCCGATCACGTTTTGCGACAAAGTCTGGCCTTGCATAGGCGGGCGGGCGCGTTAAATAGGGAATTGAAGCTCGCCGAGCGATCGCTGGCGGCGGAGCCGAACGAGCTCAATCTTGCCCGACTGCTTGATATCAAAGCAAATTTGGCCGACCTCGGGCATGCGGAAGCGGCCATCGACGGTTTTGGCGATCAGTCCGGGCGAGCTTCGTCGCCGATCTGACTGTGACGGCGCCACGGGAGAGGGCGACGGCTCACAAAAAATGGGGACAAGAGCGTGCGATCGGGGCCCCGCCTAAGGGTGGAGTTAGGGTCTGCCTGAGCAATCTTTAACTTGACCGCTCGGCCTTTCGAGTCGGTTGAAGACCATACTGGACACCCGGCTCCCTTGGGCGCGGGACGACGGAGACGCCGCAATGGCAAAAAAGGACGAGGCGAAGGGCGAAGGCGAGGCGGCGGTTGTCGAGACCCCGGACAGTCCCCTTCTTGATCTCAGCGACGCCGCCGTCAAGCGGATGCTCAAGACCGCCAAGAAGCGCGGTTGGGTGACGCAAGAAGAATTGAACGCGGTGCTTCCGTCCGAGGAGATATCTTCCGACCAGATCGAGGACATGAACGCGATGCTGAGCGAAATGGGCATCAACGTCGTCGACAATGAGGACACCGAAGAAGCGGAAAAGGAGAGCCCCGAGAGCGTCGACGAGGAAGAATCCGAAGGCGGCGAAATTGTCGAGGCGAGCCGGTCCACGGCTGTCGTAGTCCGCAGTTCCGAGCCCGCCGAGCGCACCGACGATCCCGTGCGCATGTACTTGCGCGAAATGGGCTCGGTCGAACTGCTCTCCCGCGAGGGCGAAATCGCCATCGCCAAGCGGATCGAGGCCGGCCGCGAGGCGATGATCGCGGGGTTGTGCGAAAGCCCGCTCACCTTCCAGGCGATCATCATCTGGCGCGACGAACTCAACGACGGCAAGATCCTGCTGCGCGACATCATCGATCTCGAAGCGACCTACGCCGGCCCCGACGGCAAGAAGGCGCCGAAGCCCGATTACACCGCGCCCGGCGCGCCGCCGCCGCCCAATCCGGCGCGCGACCGCCTCGCGCCGGCGATGGCGCCGCAGGCGCCGCCGGAAGGATTCGAGGGCGAGGCCGTCCCTCCGCCGGAAAGCTTCGACGACGAGGACGATCTCGAGAATTCGGTCTCGCTCTCGGCGATGGAGGCCGACCTTAAGCCGCGCGTGCTCGAGACCTTCGACCGCATTGCTGACGCCTACAAGAAGCTGCGTCGCCTGCAGGATCAGAACGTCGAGAACAAGCTCAGAAGCAAATCGCTCTCGCCGGCCCAGGAACGCAAATACAAGGCGCTGAAGAAGGAGATCGTGGGCGACGTCAAGTCGCTGTCGCTCAACCAGAACCGCATCGACGCGCTGGTCGAGCAACTCTACGACATCAACAAGCGCCTGATCGGTCTCGACATCCGCCTCATGCGCATGGCCGAGGCCCATCGCGTCGGCCGCGAGGACTTTCTGAAAAACTACCAGAATTCCGAGCTCGATCCGAAATGGCTCCTGCGCGTCTCGAAGCTGGCGGCGCGCGGGTGGAGGGAGTTCATCGCGGTCGACAAGAATCCGATCAAGGAAATCCGCGCCGAAATCCAGTCGCTCGCCACCGAGACCGGGCTTGAGATCCAGGAATTCCGCCGGCTCGTGCAAATGGTGCAGAAGGGCGAGCGGGAGGCGCGGCAGGCGAAGAAGGAAATGGTCGAGGCGAACCTGCGCCTCGTGATCTCGATCGCCAAGAAATACACCAACCGTGGCCTGCAGTTTCTCGACCTCATCCAGGAGGGCAACATTGGCCTGATGAAGGCGGTCGACAAGTTCGAATATCGCCGCGGCTACAAGTTCTCGACCTATGCGACCTGGTGGATTCGCCAGGCGATCACCCGCTCGATCGCCGATCAGGCGCGCACCATCCGCATTCCCGTCCATATGATCGAGACGATCAACAAGATCGTGCGCACCTCGCGCCAGATGCTGCATGAGATCGGCCGTGAGCCGACGCCCGAAGAGCTCTCGGAAAAGCTCGCCATGCCGCTCGAAAAGGTGCGCAAGGTCTTGAAGATCGCCAAGGAGCCGATCAGCCTCGAGACGCCGATCGGCGACGAGGAGGACAGCCACCTCGGCGACTTCATCGAGGACAAGAACGCGGTGCTGCCAATCGACGCGGCGATCCAATCCAACCTACGGGAAACAACGACGCGCGTGCTAGCTTCCCTGACCCCCCGCGAGGAGCGCGTACTGCGCATGCGCTTCGGCATCGGCATGAACACCGACCACACCCTCGAAGAGGTCGGCCAGCAGTTCTCGGTGACGCGCGAGCGCATCCGTCAGATCGAAGCCAAGGCGCTGCGAAAGCTCAAGCACCCCAGCCGGAGCCGGAAGCTGCGGAGCTTTTTGGATAATTGAAATCCTAGCCCACAAACAATATGCGCTAGCCGAAGAGACTTCGATGCGGCGGTTTTGGGTCAAACAGGATTACGCCCGAGGAATATGGCTCAAAAAGCGTAACCGCGCTACGCTCGCTGGCGAGGCGTGCTTGAAAAGATGATTGATTCGGCTTGCGGAGGGCCGTCCTGTTGTGCGGTCAAGGGAGGTTAATCGCAAACGTCGCCTCGCGATCTCCGCCGCTGAGGCTTCGCGCTCAGAAGCGGGCGAGAACCGTGCCGGCGATATCGCACTGGAAACCCTCCAGCGCTTTGGAGATTTTGGAAATGTCTTTCACCTTCGATCGATGCCGCCGAGCCGTGACGATCGCGGCGCCCACGCGGGACGCCACGACATAAGCGTCGGCGCTTTCCAGCGCCGCCGGAGTGTCGTAGATCACCACGCCGTAGTTGCGCTGCGCGTTCTGCGACAGCGTCAAGAATTCTTTCGAGCTCAGCAACTCCTGCGGATGGGGCGCCCTCGCCCCGGCGACCAGCACCGACAAGCCCGGCACGATATCGAGAGTGACGGGCGGCAATTCGGCCTCGCCATGGGTCAGCGCCTCGACCAGGCCCTCCGTTTTGGGATCCGCGCCAAAGAGCGAGGCGAGTCTGGGCTTTCTCAGGTTTGCGTCCACGAGAAGAGTTGGGACCGCCATTTGCGCGAAAGACAAAGCCAGATTGGCGGCAAAATACGTGACGCCGGTTCGCGCGTGCGGCCCGATGACCGCAAAGGCGTTCTTTCCCTGCGACAGAGGGCCGGTGGCGAGCGCGGAACGCACCGAGCGGAAGGATTCCGCGGCGGCGCTGAAGGGCTGGTAGCCTACGACGAGTTCACGCGAAAAGCGCCCTTCGTCGACCCCCAAGTTCAGGACCGGATAGTTGTATCGCTTCGATAGCGCCAGAAACAAGCTGTCGCGCCGCACGAGGCCGAGCGCAATCGCCGCCTCCCCAAACGTCAGCCCTTTGCGACGCTGAAATCCGCGAATGGCCTCGACCTGCGCCTCGTTCAGATTGCCGGCCGCCAGGATCTGTTGCTCGATTGGATCCTTCGACGCCTGGACGGCGACGACTTCCGAATCTTTCTGATAATTCGATTTGATCGACATTCGGTTCTGCTTTCGAAATTCGACCGTTGACCCGCTCTTATCCGACGGGTCTCGCAAACGGCGTTACGCCAAAATCGCTTCCCGAACCGTTTCCGGCCCTCGAAGCGCCGGCGGCGCTCACGCCGCCCGAAGTTTGCGTCGAGGCAGCCCAAATCGCGACCTCGAGCGCTGCCCAGCGTCGAGACTGCCCAAGAACGGCGCCGACGCTGCATCTTCGAGATCGAACGGAAAGCGGACCCTGCGGTCCGTCGATTCCGCGAGAAGCGCAAGGATCAGTCCGAGCGCGAGGCCGGCCCCGATCCCGACCGGAATCACAATGATGGGCTTTGGAAACGCCGGATCGATCGGCGGCGCCGCCTTGTCAAGGACGGTGATGTCCGAAAACGTCAGCTTGCTTTGCAGCTTCGCCTGTTCCGCCGCCCTTTCCCGCGCGTTAAGCTGTTCAACGCGGAAGGCTACGTCACGCTGCAATTCGCCCATGCGGTCACGCTGCGCTTGAGTGCTGATCAGTTTCGTCTGCGCTCGTGCTTGCGCGTCCTCGAGCGAGGCGATCTGCGATTGCGTCGTGGCGATACGCTCCTTGAGATGCTGTCGCATTCTCTCCGTCGCGTCGGCGATCTGATTGCGAATCGAGGCGAGATTCGCCTCTTCGGCCACCATCTTCGGATTGTTGGCGCCAAGGATGCCCTTGGAGGCCTCGATCGCCGCTTCGGAGGTCGACTGCTTCTCCTTCAAGGCCGCGAGGATCTGCAGATCAGGATCCGTCGGATCGTTGGAGAGCTCCGTCGAGCCGCTCGACAGACGGCTCTCAAACGCGGTGAGCCCGGCGGTCGCCTGCGACAACTCCGCGGAGATGGCCATATATTGGCTGGTCTCGCTGTCTCCGCCTGCGGTTGGCGCGACCATATTCGATTTGGCTTGAAAAGCTTCAAGCGCCGCGCGCGCCGTTTCCACATCCTTGCGCAAATCTTCGAGCTGCGGAGCAAACCAGCGCGCGGTCTGGTCGGCTGCGGCGGCCTTCATGGCGACTGAGCCGTCGATGGTCGCGGCGAGAAACGCGTTCGCAAGGAGAGCGGCCTGGTTCGGGTCGCCAGACTTGTATTTGATTGACAGGACGTTCGTCCCAATAGTGAATTTCGGATCGACGCTCTTCAAGAGGCTCGAAGCCATCCAATCTTCCACGCTTTCGCGCCCGAAGGAGCTGGAGGCTCGGAAACCCTCCTGAACCTGCGGATTGCCCGTCATGTTCAATCGCTTCACGACGTCGAGCGCGACGCGTTCACTGGTGACGAGCGAGATCATGTTGCCTTGCATCAGCATGATCGAGGCGACGCCCCCGGTCGACGTCTCGGAGACGGGATCAACGCTGCCCGGGTCGATGCTCGCCGTAGCCACCGCGTCGTAGCGGCCCGGCACGAACAACAAGACTCCTCCGGCGGTAATCATCGCGGTCAGGAGAGTCAGCGCGACGATCCACCCACGGCGCATGAGGATCACCAGAATTTGGCTCACCGACACTATTCGACTCCCTCGCTTTCACGCCGAAAACCACGACGCCTAAATAACGGCTTTCAGTTATTAGAATATCCGCTCGTTGACGACAATCGTGTCGCCGGGCTGCACTTGGTCGTCCAGCGAGGCAGGCATTTCCTCGGTTTGTCCGTTGGCGGCCTTGCGCTTGATCCTGATCCGCCAATCTGACCCGAGCAGGGCTAAACCCCCGCCGATTGCAATAGCTTGCTGCACCGTCAACGGACGAAGCAACGGGTATTCTCCCGTCTTGTTCACGTATCCATATATATAGAAAAACGGGACTAGGTCCACATAAATCTCATCATTGTTTTGTACCAGTAGTCGAGCGCCGGGGCCGACCCCATTCACGACGTCCTTGGTCTCAAATCGTTTGACAACAGCCCCGCCCGCGCGTCGCACGGTGATTGGTCCGGCGCTGTCCTTCACCCCGCCGGCTCTGGACAACAGCTGCGTCAGCGTCGTTGGGCGATCGAGCGTATAAACTCCGGGCGTGCCGACCTGGCCCTGCACGCTCGCCTCTGTGCCGAAGACCGTGATTTCGACCAGCACATGGGGCTCGGTGACGATCTGACGCGAAGCCAAGCGTTTTTCGATGGCTTGCGCCAACTGGTCCTCGGTCAACCCGACCGCCTTGATCCGACCGACATACGGAAAACTGATCGTTCCATCAGTTTCGACGCGGGTGGTTGTGTCCATGTCCGGCTGGTTGACCACTTTGATGGATACAACGTCCAATGGCGTGAGAACCCGCCCGGCGGCGCGGGCGGCGCCGCCTGCGGCCGCCCCGATGGCCAAAACACCGAGCCAAATCGCCCAGAAACGAACCATTCGCATCGTCGTCAGCATCGCTTCACGCTCCACTTTCGGAGTCTCAGTACGGTTTGTAGTTCAGGCTCGCCGTGATCAAACCTTCCGGCGTAATCAAATGCTGCGGGGCGCCTACGATATTCGTGTTACTCTGGACCGTCTCGTTATACGACGCAGTCAGCGCAGCGACAAGGAACGGGGTCATTGTATATGCCAAGGTCGCTTGCGCCGAATATAAGTCCTGAGCGCCGGAGAGAATCCCCACGCCCAAGCTCGGCGTGAACACTGCAGACGTATAGCTGACCAAGGCGCCGACGCCGATCACTATTTTGGGTGTTGCTTGGTAATTCAGTTTAAATTGAGCCAGATAAGAAAGCTGCGCGTTGCTGACAAGGGTCGTTGGAGCGTTAATTGTCTTGGCCGCAGTCGCGGTCAGCCTCAATTTCGGCGTCATCGTCCAGTCAACTGCCACCGAATAATGCGGCAGCAATGTCCTCGGCAATGCCAGAGTGAACTCGGTGCCGGCTCCCGTCAGTCCGAATTGCCCAGTCACGGTAAGATTGGGATCGATTGTTCTGACATAGGTTAGACTGACGTCATGCTGGACGAACGTGTTGGTCAGTCCGAGGGCGATTTCTTGTGCGCTTCGGTCGGAAAAATCCGAGTCGGTAATCGTCGCCAGCCCCGTCAGATCGCCTAAGCTATTCTTGTATTCGATGCCCGCGGCTACCGTCGTCGCTCGAGAGTTGTTGAGCGCGTCGATGGCGTTGGAGTTGCTAAGCTGCGTCTCGCTGCTATTGAAAAACGCGGAATATCCGTTGCCGAATGCACAATTTCCGATTTCATTGAGCGCAGTCGTCGTCAAATAGTTGGCGCCAAGGAGCTCCTCGGTAGTGTTGACGACCTGGGTGGTGACCGTTGTTGGACTTTTCGAAGCAAGAGCGGTAAGCGTGCCTGAGCATCGTGACGAATACGTCCAGTTTACACCAGCGTCGACGTTATATATATCCGAATTGAAGTCGACCTGGTGAAGATAGCGTATTTCTCCGAACGAAACGTCGAAGAAAAACTGCTGACCCGACCAAAACCAATAAGGCTTTGTCGAAACGCCAACTTGCGTCGTCGAGAAAAAGTCGCCATGCGCACTGCCCGAGGGCAGGATGAAACCGTTGTAAACCCCAAAGATATTGCTGTTGTACGTCACTGATTGGGACGCCGTCAGCCTCACCGGCAAATCGCTCCAATTCTCCGGCAGCGTCGGCAAAACAGGGTCATCGAAGGATGGCAAACTTGGCCCGGCTGGCGCCGCGCCCACGGCGCCCGACAGCTCTTGGCCTTGGCCGTTGCTAACGCCGCCAAGCATCAGGACTGCACCGAGCGTCAAAGCCCCGCTCCGCCTCATACCAACCCTTTGTTTCGGAACGCGTGCATGCGCACGAACCACGCTTACTCTAGGTTGATGTGCTCCGCGACGATCCCCGACTTTCCGAAAAATCTCGAATGAACTGGCAGTTCCCCTCGTCGTCGCTCTCGACATCGCGCTGGCGACGTTGCTGACCCCGCGGTCCATAGTCGTTCATGAACCATCGCCGTTGGCTCCCCTCTGACTGCCTGCGCCGTCGCTTTTCGAGGCGTGCAAGTGTGGCCCCAGCACGTAGGCGCCGTGGTCAAGGCGGATTAGCCATCCATACTCATATTCGGCCCGCCGCGACAAGGCGACAAGAGCGACGCTTTCGCGCGAACAGTGAGGGCCGCGCGGAGCCCTAGACATCATTGTCTAGACGTCCCTTGAACAGTTCGGTAGCATGGATGGATTGGCCATTCGGTTAGCAGCCCGTTGACGAAGTCGCGTAGCTCGGATTCCGTCGCGCTATTGAGCTTGAGGGCGAATCAGCGATGGCGATGGGACGATCGGGCGCTGTGCAGGATGACCTGATGGCGACATGGGCGGAGATGCCGCGCTCGCCGGGGCACGCGTTCTACGATCGGTTGCAGGATCTGCTCAGCGAGGCGGGCTTCGACGCGTTCGTGGAGGAGGTGTGCAAGCCGCACTACGCGCCGCGGATGGGCGCTCCGTCGCTACCGCCGGGGCGGTATTTCCGGATGCACATGATCGGCTATTTCGAGGGCCTCGACAGCGAGCGCGGCATCGCGTGGCGGTGCGCGGACTCCTATTCGCTGCGCGAGTTCCTGCGGCTGTCGAACGTCGAGAAGGTCCCCGATCATTCGTGGCTTTCGCGCACGCGCTCGCGTCTGCCGCACGAGGCGCATGAGAAGGTGTTCGGCTGGGTCTTGAAGCTCGTGGCCGAGCGGGGCCTGGTGAAGGGCGAGCGGATCGGCGTCGACGGCTCGACGATGGAAGCCAACGCGGCGCTGCGCACGATCATTCGCCGCGACACAGGCGAGAGCTACCGCGCGATGCTGACGCGGATGGCGCAAGAGAGCGGGATCGAGACGCCGAGCGCGGAGGACCTGGCGCGCTTCGACCGCAAGCGCAAGGGCAAGACGCTGTCGAACGCGGACTGGAAAAGCCCGACCGATCCTGACGGCAGGATCGCCAAGATGAAGGACGGAACGACGCATCTGGCCTACAAGCCGGAGCATGCGGTGGATCTCGACACGGGCGTCGTGGTGGCCGCGCCGATCCATCCGGCCGACCAAGGCGACACCACGACGCTTTCGCCGACCCTCGAAGTCGCCGAGCGCAACCTCGGCGAGATCGGGTTGGCGCCGAGCGAGGAGGAGCCTTGCGCTGCCGCCGCCGACAAGGGCTACCATTCACGAAAGCAACTGAAGGCGCTGGAAGGCGGGGTGTGGAAGACGCGCATCGCCGAACCCGAACCGGCCAAGGGCTATCTGCGCTGGCATGGCGACACGGCGGCGCGCAAAGCGGTCTACGCCAACCGGGCGCGGTTGAAATCCGGGATCGGGCGGGAGACCATGCGGCGGCGCGGCGAACTGGTCGAGCGCTCCTTCGCCCATATCCTCGATCGCGGCGGCATGCGACGGGCTTGGCTGCGCGGACGGGAAAATATCCACAAGCGCTATCTGATCCATGTCGCCGGCTTCAACCTGGGCGTGCTGATGCGCGCCCTCCACGGTCACGGGACGCCCAGAGAGGCCGCAGACGCCCGCGCCGCCTTCATTTTCGTCTTGCAAACCGACTCGCTGCTGGTTTTCGGCCTGATCGCGCTCATCGACGCGGAACCCGCCGCGCTCGTTGTCACCATCCGCCTCGCGCCAACCGCAAACTGAAAACGGCACTTTCTCAACGGGCTGTTAGGGGGCCGGCGGATGACACTGCACTATCGCGTCGTTGTTATTGGCGGAGGCGTCGTCGGGGCTTCGGCGCTCTATCATCTGGCGAAATACGGATGGAGCGACGTGGCGCTAGTCGAGCGTTCGGTCCTGACCGCTGGCTCGTCATGGCATGCCGCCGGCGGCTTTCACGCCCTCAACGCCAATCCCAACATGGCGCTCCTTCAGGCGTACACCATCGACCTATTGAAGGAAGTCGAAGCGGAATCAGGCCAGTCGATCGGCATGCACATGACCGGCGGCATTCATGTCGCTTCGGCGCCGGAGCGCTGGGAGTGGCTTCAGTCCTCGTATCGCCGCTTCCAGGCGATCGGGATCGAGGACGTCCGCCTGGTGACGCCAGAGGAAATCAAGGCCCGCTGCCCCATTATCAGCGTGGAAGACGTGCTCGGCGGCATGTGGGCCGACCGCGAGGGGTACGTGGACACCACGGGCACGGTCTGGGCTTATGCCGGTGCGGCCAAGAAGCGTGGCGCCACGGTGATCGAGCACAATCGCGTGCTGGAGCTGAAGCAGCGGGCCGACTCGTCCTGGGACCTCATCACCGAGGCGGGAACCATAAACGCCGAGCATGTGGTCAACGCCGGGGGCCTGTGGGCGAAGCAGATCGGGCGGATGGTTGGCCTCGACCTTCCCCTGTCGCCTTTGGAGCATCACTACCTTTTGACCGAGACGATTCCAGAGATCGCGGCCTCGAAGACCGAGCTGCCGATGGTGGTGGACCTGGAAGGGTTCACCTACATGCGTCAGGATCAGAAGGGCATGCTGGTCGGCATCTACGAGACGCATCCCCAGCACTGGTCGATGGACGGCGCGCCCTGGGACTACGGCGTCGAGCTCCTGCAGGAGAATATCGACCGCATCGCCGGCGAGCTCGAGCTCGTTCACCGCCGCTACCCCGTCTTGCAGAGAGCTGGCGTGCGCAAATGGGTCAACGGCGCCTTCACCTTTTCCCCCGACGGCAATCCGCTCATCGGCCCCATCGCGGGAAAGCGCGGCTACTGGCTCGCCTGCGGCGTCATGGCGGGGTTTCTGCAAGGCGGAGGGGTCGGCAAGTCGCTCGCCGAATGGATGATCCATGGCGAAGCGTCGACCGACGTGATGGGCCTCGACATCGCCCGCTACGGCGCCTTTGCGTCGAACCGCGAATACATCAAAGAGACGACCGGGGAGTTCTACGCGCACCGCTTCGTGATGACTTACCCCAACGAACAATTGCCCGCCGGGCGGCCGCTCAAGATGACGCCGTCCTACGACGCGATGACCGCTGCGGGTTGTCATTGGGGCATTTCCTGGGGGCTTGAGGTTCCCCTCTATTTTGCGCCGGCGGGCTTTAAGGAAAAACCGACCCTCAAGCGTTCGAACGCCTTCGATATCGTCGCCGCCGAATGCCGTCACGTGCGGGAAAGCGTCGGCTTGCTCGATATCGCGTCCTTCTCGCGCTACGAGGTCACTGGCCCCGAGGCCGAGGCCTGGCTCGACTGGATGACGGTTTCGCGATTGCCCAAGCCCGGCCGTGCGCGCCTTGCGCCGATGCTGTCCGAGACCGGCATGCTCAAGGGCGACTTGACCGTCATCAATTGGGGCGACGGGACATTCTGGATCGAGGGCTCGTACTACCTTCGCCAATGGCATATGCGGTGGTTCGCTGACCACGCCCGCGAAGGCGCGGAAGTGCGGGACATTTCCGACGACGTGATCGGCTTCTCGCTATCCGGCCCGAAATCGCGCGAGTTGCTCGCTGGGGTGACACATCAGGACGTTTCCAACGCCGCCCTGCCCTTCATGGGCGCAGCGACGCTGGATGTCGGCCTTGTGCGGGCGAAGGTCGCGCGCCTGTCGGTGACCGGCGAACTCGGTTATGAGATCAATTGCCGTGCGCTCGAACACGCAGCGTTGCGCAGGATCCTGCTTGAGGCCGGACGGGAGCTCGGGGTCAGGGAGTACGGCTACAACGCGCTCCTGTCGCTGAGGCTCGAAAAAAGCTTCGGCATCTGGTCGGCCGAATTCACTCAGGCCTATACCCCGCGCATGACCGGGATGGACCGCTGGATCGCGTGGGACAAGGGCGAGTTTGTCGGCCGGAAGGCTGCTCTCGCGGAAAGCAAGGGTCCGCCGCCTGAGCGCCAACTGGTCACGCTCGAAATCGACGCGGCCGATGCGGACGCAACAGGCTACGAGCCGGTCTGGCGCTCAGGAAGCATGGCCGGGTTCCTAACCTCGGGCGGATACGGTCACACGATCGGAAAGAGCCTGGCGATGGCCTTGGTCGCGCCGGAAGCCGCAGAGGTCGGCTCGGAACTCAGCGTGCATATTGTCGGCGCCGAGCGCAAGGCGCGCGTCATCGCGCCCTCGCCGTACGACCCCGCAGGCAAGGCGATGCGGGCATGACAAGCGAAGCGCCGGCGGCAATCGGACCGGCGGAGGCCGGGCCGGCTCACGCGCGTCGGGGCCATCGCGGCAAGGAGGGCGCGCCGTTCGGCAACGTCAAAGCGACGCGCGACGACTGGCTCGACCTCGCGCTCAGCGTCCTCGCCGCCGAGGGAGTGGGGAGCGTCACGGTGCTCAACCTCAGCGAACGGCTCGCCGTATCGCGATCGAGCTTCTACTGGTATTTCAAGAATCGCGACGAGTTGCTCGACGCCTTGCTCGACCGCTGGGAGCGTCTCAATACGCGCTCGATCGTGAGGCAAACGGAGGCGCCGGCGGCGAGCGTCAATCAAGCCGTTTGCAACGTCTTTCGGTGCTGGGTCAATCCGGCAATCTTCAGCCCGCGTCTCGATTTCGCGGTTCGGGAATGGGCTCGCCGCTCCGCGAAAGTCCTGAGCGTGCTCGACCGCTCCGATTGCGCGAGGACGGAGGCGGTAAAGGCCTTGTTCGTCCGATTCGGCTATCAGGATGAGGACGCTTTGGTGCGCGCGCGGGTGCTCTACTATATGCAGATCGGCTATTACGCGTTCGACCTCCGGGAGCCGATCGAAGCGCGCTTGAGCCTCACGCCACACTATCTCAAGGCTTTCACCGGCGTCGTCCCGAGCGAAGACGAAGTCGCCGCATTCCGCGCCTACGCTAACCTGCACGCGCATCTTCCGGATTTCGATCCTTCGCGTGGCGAACGATGAGCGCGCGTTATTCGGCCTTCGCGCTCCTGCAACACGGCTTCGCCGGTCATAAGGGATGGCCGCAGGCCTGGCGCAAGGCGAGGCCCAAGCCCGCTTACGACTTCGTCATCGTCGGCGGTGGCGGGCATGGCTTGGCGACCGCCTATTACCTCGCCAAGAACCACAATCGCCCGCGCGTCTGCGTGATCGAGAAGGGCTGGCTCGGCGGCGGCAATACCGGGCGCAACACCACCATCGTGCGGTCGAACTACTTCTATCCTGAATCGGTCGCCCTCTACGACCTTGCCTTGAGGCTCTATGAGGGCCTGTCGCGCGCGCTCAATTTCAACGTGATGCTGAGCCAGCGCGGCATCCTCAATGTTTCGCATACGCAAGCCCAGCTCGAGATCGCGGCGCGCCTCGCCAACGCGATGCAGCTCAATGGCGTCGACGCGGAGCTGTGGGGTCCGAACGAAATCCGCGAGCGGCTGCCGCTCATGACCCAATCGCTCGAATTCCCGCTATCTGCCAAACGGCGGCGTCTGGCAGCGGCGCGGCGGCGTCGCCCGGCATGACGCGGTCGCATGGGGCTATGCGCGCGCCGCCGATCGGCTCGGCGTCGACATCGTCGAGAATTGCGAAGCGACTGGCTTCGTCATGCAGAACGGGGCCTGTGTCGGCGTCGAGACGAGCCTCGGCGAAATTCGCGCCGAAGCGGTGGGCGTCGCGGTCGCTGGCCATTCGTCGCAGCTCATGGCGAAAGCGGGCGTCAAGCTGCCGATTCATTCCTACACGCTTCAGGCGATGGTCAGCGAGCCGATCAAACCCTGCCTCGACATTGTTCTTCTGCATCTTGGAACCGGCGTCTATGCGAGCCAGTCCGACAAGGGCGAGATCGTGTTCGGCGGCGGCCTCGACCGCATTCCTTCCTATACTCAGCGCGGCGCCCCACCCATGCAGGAGATCGTCATTTCCGGCCTTCTCGAGATGTTCCCGGCCTTCGGCCAATTGAAGCTGATGCGGCAATGGGGCGGAATCGTCGATGTCGTGCCCAACTCTTCGCCGATCATCGGACCCGCGCCGGCGCAGGGGATCTTCCTCAATTGCGGCTGGGGAACCGGAGGCTTCAAAGCGATTCCCGCCGGCGGCACGCTGCTCGCGCATCTGCTGGCGACCGGCCGCCACCATGAGATCAGCCGGCCGTTCGACCTTTCGCGCTTCGAGACCGGGCGCCTCATCGACGAGGCGGCGGGCTCAGGAATTGCACACTAGAAACATGGACGATTAGGGACTGGCCGGGCCGGTCGCCCTATCCGCGGCAGTGAATTTTGCGGTCAAAATCACTTGGTTTTCATAATGTTGCCGAAAGCACAACCTCCTGCGTGCAGGCGGCCATGGGCGAAATAACAGGGAGTTTTAATTGCCCGAACAGGGAGATTGTTCGCCCGAACAGGGAGATTATTCGCGCCGAACAGGGAAAGAATTGGCGGCGGAGGCAACTCAGCGCAGCGTCGCCTGTGAGGTTGTATCGGCCCCCGTCATCCGGACCAGCGATGACGCTCACGGACCACGCGGCGATCGAGCAAAAGCCCCCGCGCGAGCCGAGGCCGCGGGTGACGATCGCGGACGTCGTCTCGGTCGCGCGGCGCGAAGCGTTCTGAAGTCATTCCTCGCCTCCCCCGCCGCTCGGCGTCTCGCGGCCGTTCAGCATTTCGGCGATCGCGGAGGCGACCGCCGTCCGAACGAGGGCGGCAAGTTCGTCCTCTCGCGGGCGAGAGCGCGCCCGGTTTCTTGGGCGACGATCTCCTGGACTTCTTCGGCGATCGCGCTGCCGCCCGCGCCTTTCAGCGCTTCCTTCAGGATGTTTTCCAGTGCCGTTTTTTGGCCCTTGGAGCCGCCGGTGGACGGCGTCGACGTCACACCGCGGCCGCGTGGAAGCGGTTTCCGGAGCAACAATATTGCCGCACGAGGGGCGACCTTCCGCGCGCGCCCTCTGGATCTCGACGAGCTCTGACCGCAGATAGCTAGTGCAACATAAAGGACGTTATGTTACACTAAGCGGCATAAATCGAGAGGTCGTCATTTCGGAGTCTAAAGCGCTCGCGTTCGCCTCGCGCGACGGCTTTCTTGTCCCCGTGTTATCGCCGCTGCCGGCGACCAGGCCGCCCGCCGTTTCCTCGAGTTTTTCGCCGCCACCATCCGCAACAAAAATACCCGCTTGGCCTATTACCGGGCTGCAGCTCGGTTCTTCGCCTGGTGCGACCATCACAAGATCGGCGAGATTGCAGACATCGAGCCGCTGCATGTCGCTGCCTATGTCGAGGCGCTTGGGAAGGTTTTCGAGAAGCCGACCGTCAAGCAGCACCTTGCCGCCATCCGCATGCTGTTCGACTGGCTAGTTACCGGCCAGGTCGTCGCGACCAATCCGGCGCACTCGGTGCGCGGTCCAAAGCACGTCGTCAAAACCGGCAAGACCACGGTGCTGACCGGCGAACAAGCCCGCGAGCTGCTCGACAGCATCGACACGTCAACCGTGGTGGGCCTCCGCGACCGGGCGCTGATTTCGGTGATGACCTTCGCCTTCGCCCGCATCGGCGCGGCCGTCGCCATGCGCGTCGAGGACTACTACCCGAAGGGCAAGCGCTGGTGGGTCCGCCTGCACGAGAAAGGCGGCAAGCGTCATGAGATGCCGGCGCATCATAATCTCGAAGCCTATCTCGATGCCTACATAAAGGCCGCCGGCATAGGCGAGGAGGGCAAAAGCCCCCTCTTCCGCTCCGCCGTCGGCCGCACTGGCATGCTAACCGACAAAGCGATGCACCGCGTCGACGCCTGGCGCATGATTCAGCGCCGACGAGCCGATCTCGGCATGCGCATCAAGGCCGGCTGCCACACTTTCCGCGCCACGGGCATCACGGCGTATCTCGAAGCTGGCGGCACACTCGAAAACGCGCAGGCGATGGCGGCACACGAAAGCCCGCGCACGACGAAGCTCTATGATCGCACGGGCGACGAAATCACGCTTGACGAGGTCGAGCGGATCACGATTTGAGCGAGGGCCTGAAATGGCAGAGCACTTGGCTTCGCGCGACCGTAGGCAGGTAATCCGCGACCGACAGCTCTCGGACCCTTTGCAGACCTTCCGCGACTTCCGCTTAGACCCCGACCGTGCGCTATCAGGGTGCCTGACTGGACGGTCGCCCAGGCAACGGCCGTTCCAGACGCCTCGACCTGTTGGCGCGCCATCCTACCCCGCTTGAGGTAAGCGTGAATACCGGCCACATTGACGGCCGTCGGAGGCCGCCTCCGGGAATGCCAGTTCAATTATCCTGTGCGTATTGGAGGTGCACTCATGGACAGGGCGCTTGAAGCAGTCGTCAACCGCCATTTGGCGGCCGAGAACGAGCACCGCATGGCGGAGACTCTGGAGGCGCTCCATCCCGACTGCCTGTTTGAAGATCTGCCTCTTGAAAAGACCTATCATGGCCGGGCGGGAGCTGAAGAATATTACCGCCTCTGGTGGGACGCGTTCGATCTCGAAGTCCATGGCGAGCATCGCCACTGGTCAGAGGACGGCGCTTTCATGATCGCCCAAACCTGGTATCAGGGCGTCCATAACGGCCGATTTCTCGACTATGAGCCGACGGGGCGCCGGGTCAGGTTTCCGCTTGCGGTCGTGATACCGTTCCGTGACGGTCTGATGGCTGGCGAGCGTTTCTACTATGATCTTGCCACTCTGCTGAGACAGATCGGCGTGCTGCCGGCCCTCGGTGGGGGATGATGCAGGTAGCGGTTATCGGGGCCACGGGTATTGTCGGTCGGCACGTCGTCCCGCGCCTGCGTGAGCATGGGCACCATGTGCGCGCGGTCGTGCGCGGCGAGGCCGATGTCGAAAGCCTGCGTCGGGTCGGGATCGAAGCGGCGCGCGGCGACATCTTGGACCGCCACAGCTTGAGGCAAGCGGTCGAGGGATGCTCAGTCGCGTTCCATCTGGCAACCGCGGCTCCGCGCCCGGGCCAAGCGCCAAACTGGGCTCTTAACGACCGCATTCGGCGAGAGGGTACGGCTAATCTTTTGGAGGCATGTCGGGTCGCTGGGGTACAACGTTACGTCCAGCAAAGCCTGGCCTTTCTGGTCGGCGGGTCCTCCGACATCGTCGACGAGGCCGCGCCCCTCCTGCCCGACACCAAGGTCACAGCGTCGGCGATCGACGCGGAGCGTCTTGTTGCGGCGTCGGGACTCGATTGGGTGATATTGCGCGATGGCGCCCTCTATGGACCGGGGACCGGACGCGAAGAGCAGTGGCGTGCCCTTGCTCGCTTGGGTGAGCTTCGGTTCCCCCGTGATGGCTCCGATTACATCTCACTGATCCACGTTGCCGATTTGGCGGAGTGCTTCACGCTCGCCGCCGAGCGGGGTTCTTCGGGGTCAATCGTATCCGTGGTCGACAGCCAGCCGACGACCTATCGGGAGCTGTTCGCCTACATCGCACTGTTGGAAGGCGCCGCAGTTCCGACTGGCGGCGGCGTATCCAACTTTCCATCATTCCGCGTCGCAAATTCCAAGGCGCGGGAAATCTTGGGGTGGCAGCCATTCTACTGCTCTTACAGGTCAGGCCTGACATGAGTTCGAGGCCTATCAGGCGGCGACTGGCGCGAGCGAGCGTGTTCTTCCACGACTACGGTGCCTTATCGCGATCTTCTAGCGAGCCTTTGCCGCAAGCGCGGGTGTGACGGTCTTTCTCACTGCGAGCGCCCAACAACCTCGACATGCTCGCGTCCCTACAACCGGCGCGTAGTTGAGCAGTGCTACCCGCGCGTTTATTGCTCGGTGAAGGACGGCTTGGTGCTGTCGGCCCCTTCCCTTCGTTGTGCATGATACAGGACGTTATCATTCACGAGATCGGCCTATTTGGGGCGGGGTAATGTGCCTTGCCGCTCCCCCCGGCCTCCAGCGGCAAAGCGTCATGAGATGAACGCGTAGGCCGTGGCCGCGCACGCGAAAGCCCAAGGACAACAAACTGTATGATCGCACGGGGGATGAGATTACGCTCGATGAGGTAGAACGGATCGCGATTTAGCGGCTGAAACCAGATGTCTAGCGAAGGAGCCCATGCCTGGAACCGTCCGTTTCATCGTGGACACGAACCTCTTCCACGAATGCCACAGCCTGGTCCGATCCGACTTCCCATGGCACGCGATTGGTGACTTCGATGTGATAGAGCTCGTTGTTCCCGAGCCCGTCCAGGCTGAGCTCGACCGGCAGAAGAAAGATACGCGGGCACGGCTGAGGCGGCGAGCCGTGGAGGCAGTAAGTTGGTTCCGCGAGCTGCTTCAGCAGGACCTAGACGAGAAGGTGCTCCGAGAGAGTAACCCCAGAGTTATCCTGCGTATGGATGTCACGCTGCCGAGTAGCGCGCACCCCGGCGTGCTCGATAACAGCGTTACGGATGACCGAATCGTGGGCGTCGCCGTCGCTCTGGCGGAGGCTGAACCGACCGTGGACGTGCGACTCCTCACGCACGACACGCGGCCCGCAGCCAAGGCCCGCGCCATTCGGCTTCGATACGTATTGGTCCCCGAAGAGTGGATACGCGAGCCCGAGCAGGATGAGCTGCAGAAGGAGAACCAACGACTTCAGGAGGAGAACGAGCGTTTGAGGGCCGCCTCGCCGGACCTCAATCAGCGCGGACGGGGTAGTCGAAAATGTCGTGACGCTGCGTCGGACGGCGCTTGCGGCGCTTACCAACGACGAGGTGAACGCCCTGGCGCATCGCTCACCGAGCGCTTTTCATTGGTAAAGCTGGAGTCGAAGCAGAGGGCCCAGCTGTCCGATCTCAGTTCGCTCTTCGCAGAGCACTCGAGTCGGCGGCACTATATTCCACCGTCCGAAGAAGAGATTGAGTACTACCGTACAGTGACCTATCCAACCTGGGTCGACTCCTGCATTCACCAGCTTCAAGCCGTTCCCCGCGCTCTCAACTTATCCACACCGGCCCAGTCCTTGAATATCGTTCTGCTCAACGACGGCAGCCGGCCCGCCGAGAACGTGCTGATTCACTTTGTCGGCCGCGGTTCCTTGTTCATTGCTCCACCTCCCCATAAGGAACGTCCGGCTCCCCGCCTGCCGGAGATTCCTCCGCTTCCGGCGTTTCCCCAAGGGCACTGGGTACGAGACGGTAAGCCTATCGCTGACGGCACGATCATTCAGCCGTCGCTGCCAGACATTCTCAGCGGCTTGAGCCGGACCCATATGGCTTTCCATCGAGAGGATGAAGCCTTCTACTACGAACCCAACCGCCCCGATGCGCCGGTCGAAGCATTCAGCCTTACGTGTCGACGTCTGCGGCACGGGCTCGGCCCCAAGTTGTTCGAGATTGAAATCTTCCCACAGGAGAATAAATCGGAGGTTCGAGGAGCTATCGAGGTCCAAGTGAGCGCGTCGAATGTGAGCGACCTACAGAAGCTCATCGTACCAATTAAGGTGCTGAGCGATTTTGGGGCAGCCCTCGAGGCGGCACAACGCATCTTGGACGCCGTTGACTTCTTAGAGCGTCCTGGACGCCGCAGCCCCTTTAGCAGCCAGCTGGACAGCTGAGTTCACGCGGACTCCGCTTCGGCCGTGATCCCCTCTTGTCTGCCAGCTACTCCTGATAAAATCTGTTATCAAGAGTAACTTCCAGCGGACGGACCGCGCTTCAAAACGGATCATGTGGTGGCCCCAGCTAGGTGCGTCGCGGAATATCGTTCGCGTGCACATGTTCGTTGGTCAAAACCTCTGATCGCGAAACCTCGGCAAGATCATAAAGCTCATCGAAAAACTCGCGCAGGATTTCCCGCTGCGCCGCGCGATCCGTCTTCGCCAAGTCGTAACGTCGAACCAATGAATTATCGCGGATCGGCCCGTAGTAACTCCCCATTGGAGGACTGGGTGCGGCGCTCCCATGTAAACCCCTTTCGTCCCGACAATCCCAAGCTCGACGACGAAGGGCGGCCGAAGCTGCACCACCGTAGATGCGACTTTGACAAAGTTCTCTAGCGTGTGCGTGCAAAGCTTCTCGACGGCAATGACCCCAAGGGCGGTTGCGGCCCCATCGGGGCGGACGAAGTGCCTTACCTGGGTTTGCACAAAAACTTGCGAGCTGATGCCCCAAAGCTCTCCGGATGGGAAAGCCTGGCAAATGTTCTTTGTCGTCGTGTTTCCAGAGGGATCGATGCACGCCCAACCGAAATCGTTCGACGACGCGATGCCAGTGAGTGCGTACGACATTGGGCTAAGCGAGCGCTTATGAAGGACAAGGTCCCTGATCACGGACCGCCCTATTTTCGGCTGGCCTTCGCTCGTCCTCGGGAAAAGGCGCAGGTAGACCGCCTTATCGCCCTCAAATTTATATTCTTGCTCTCCCGGGCTACCGAACGATGCAATGGTCGCATTGCGCGGAAAGAAGAATGCCGGTGATGTCGTTGCTGCGGCTTCTGAAAAGGGCGTGCGGTCGGCCGCGCCGGCACCTTCGGCGATCATGCGACGTATGATCGTCTCCAATTCCTCGGTGAGCGCTTTCCTCACAGCTCGACGCTCTGCATTTTTCGCCGCGGCTGGCAGATCGTATCTCACCGGGAAGCGAAGATGTCCCATGTCAAAAGGGAGTTCCTTCGCAGCGCCATAAGCCGTGTTCATGATCGGAATCATGATCGAAAACGACCTGGCGTGTAGCGCATAGCCGTATTCGAGCATCACGTTTGGATTAGGGCTGAGTTTGCCTGCTTCTGTCGAAGCGACAAAGGTCAGATCGGGTACAAAAGCATCGCAAACGGCGATCTTCTTCAATATCGTTTCGGTGACAGGGCAATGCCCATGCACGCCTTCGGTGTCGGCGTCGATGCGTACCCGAATGCCGACAGTGGGATCGGCGGAAATGTTCTTCGCCGCGAGATTTAGCGCAAAGCGGATGAGGTAGCGATTGAACCTTTTCGGTCGATCGCTCTGCCAAGCATAGAAAACAACAAACTCTCTCACGTCAGCCTCGATATGGTGCCGCGCAAGACGTTATAGCTGCGCGCAATCTCGCGCATGTGCGTAATTCGCCGTATGATACAGGACATTATCACACATAGATTCCTCCGCCACCCCCGCGAGCCCGGGGGTCCTGGGGCGTGCGGCCCGGAGGATGGATCCTCGCTTTCCAGGCCCTGAGAAAACTCAACGAGAGATTCTGTATCGCTGCACAGAGCGACAATTTTCGCAATCTTTCTCAGTCTGCGAGGCGACAGGCCGCGAAAATTGAGCCGGCGGAGGCCCTAAGAATTTCGTCCGGAAAGTCTATGAAGGATTGCAAAGCCTCCGCAGCATGAGACGGATGGAGGCGAGCCGCAGGAACGCCAGCGCGTTGTCGGTGAGGTTCTCGAAATCCTTGGCGAGACGACGGCAGCGATTTAGCCAGGCGATAGTGCGCTCGACCACCCAGCGCATTGGCAGGACCTCGAACCCCTTGGCCTTGTCGGATCGTTTCACGATCTCCACCGCAAGCCCTGGCAGGCGCTTGGCCACAGTCTGGGCGAACTGTGGCCCCTGGTAGGCGGCGTCAGCAAACAGCTTGAGCAAGAACGGGTATGCCCCGAACAACGTCGACAGCACCAGCACGCCGCCGTCGCGATCCTGGATGTCGGCCGGATGGACGATGGCGTGCAGCAGCAGGCCTAGCGTGTCGACCAGGATATGCCGCTTTTTGCCCTTGATCTTCTTGCCCGCATCATAGCCGCACGGATCGATGCGGGCCCCCCCTTTTCCGCGCTCTTCACGCTCTGACTGTCGATCACACAGGCGGTCGGGCTGGCAGCTCTGCCCGCCGCCTCCCGACACTGCACATACAGTGTGTGATGGATGCGCTCGAGCGTGCCGTCGTAATTCCAGCGCGTCAGGTAATCGTGCACCGTGCTCTTCGGCGGCAGATCCTTGGGCAGATAGCGCCACTGGCAGCTCGTGCTCAAGACATACATCACGCCGTTGACCACCTCGCGCACCACCACCGTGCGCCGACGCCCGCCAGGCTTGGCCGGTGGGATCAGCGGCCCAATGAGCGCCCACTCCCGGTCAGTCAGATCAGACGGATAACGCAGCCGGTCGCGGTTGTAGCGGGGCGGTTCTCGGTCGTCCACATCGCAGCGCCTCTGATGATTCGGGCGCTACGGAGAGAATCACACGTGATTCCAATCGATCAAGCCGGCTTCCCTAACCGATTCAAATGACTCGCACACCTCCCGGACGGACACTAAGAGTTTTCTCGCGGTCCTGTTTCGCGGGGTGACAGGGTGTTACCGACGGCGAGAAGCCATTCTCCTTGGCGGAAGCCGCGCCAAGCCGCGCAGGCCAAGTGCGGCAGGCGCTAAAGTCGCCAGCCGGATATGCGGCTGACACGAACGCCGCTCTGCGCTAACGACAGGCCCGCTCGAACCCTCAATCTCCGGTCCCAGCCATGCAAATCGTTCCCGACGTTTTGGGGTCCACGCGACGAGACCCCCGGTCCGACTGCAATCATGATGTGAGCGGCAATGACGATCGACAATCCGTTCCAGAAGCACTTGCCCGCTTCGTGAACTCCGGCCCGATCCCGGCGGAGGGGGCTCGGACGGTCTGACAAGGACGCTTACGGGCGCGGCGGCCGCCTCGCCGCCTCATCTCGAAAGGAATTCGCCATGTATATCGCGATGAATTGCTTCAAGGTCATGAAAGGCGCCGAGAGCGCGTTCGAACACGTGTGGCTCTCGCGCGACACCCATCTCGACCGCGTGCCCGGGTTCCTCGAGTTCCATCTCTTGCGCGGGCCTGAGCGCGAAGATCACGTGCTCTATTCGTCGCACACGGTCTGGGCGAGCAAAGGCGCCTTCACCGCCTGGACGCAGTCGGAACATTTTCGCGCGGCACATCGTGACGCCGGCGCGAACAAGCCGCTTTATCTCGGTCATCCCGAGTTTGAGGGCTTCGACGTCCTTCAGACGATCAAGAACCCGAGCGCGGGAGATCGAGCCGCCTGAACCCTCATCCGGCGCTTCGCGCCACCTTCTCCCGATGGGAGAAGGGAATAACGAGTGGCTCCCATGCAGATCCTTCCCTGCCCCTTCTGCGGTCCGCGCGACGAGATTGAATTCCACTACGTCGGCGAGCCGAAGTCGCGGCCCGAGCCGAATTTCGGCGGGCAAACGACGCAGGCCGGCGCGGCCCCTCACCCCGGCCCTCTCCCCGCAAGCGGGGAGAGGGGGAAGCCCGAGCCGGCGGGCTCGGTCAGCGACGCCGAATGGGCCGAGTATTTGTGGTTCAACGACAATCCGAAAGGTCATGCGCGCGAGGTCTGGCTGCATCTGACCTGCATGGAGATGTTCGCCCTGACGCGGGATACGGCGGTCAACGCGACCGTGAGCAGCGAAGCGGCGACGAGGCCCGCGCCTTGAGCGGCCTTCGACTTCCCTCCGGGGGCGGCGTCGATCGCGGCCGACCGCTCGCCTTCACCTTCGACGGCAAACCCTACGGCGGCTCCGAGGGCGACAGCATCGCCTCGGCGCTCATCGCGAGCGGGGTCAGCGTGGTCGGCCGCAGCTTCAAATATCACCGTCCGCGCGGAATTGGGCGCGTGGACCGAGGAGCCGAACGCGATCGTCGACGTGACGCGGGGGGGCGTGACGACGCCCAACCTGCGCGCGACGACCGAGGCTCTCGAGAACGATCTCGTCGTGCGCTCGGTCAACGCCGGCGCCGACGGCGGCCGCCGATCGCGCCGCTCTCCTCGACAAGCTCTCGGCGTTCTTGCCCGCCGGCTTCTACTACAAGACGTTCCTCTGGCCCCGCTGGGAGACCTTCGAGGGCGCAATCCGCGGCATGGCCGGGCTCGGCCGCGTCGATCCGGATAATCGTCCGCCCGCGAACAACCCGAAGATCAACGCGCGTTGCGACCTTCTCGTGGTCGGCGCGGGGCCGGCGGGTCTTGCCGCGGCCAGCGCCGCCGCGCGAGCGGGGCGCGCGGTGATTCTCGTCGACGACCGCGCCGAGATCGGCGGTCAGCTTGTCCATCGCGGCGGCGCGATCGAGGGCGGAAACTGGCGAGATTGGGCGCTGAGCGTCGTGCGCGCGGTCGAAGCCGCCGGCGGGCGGGTGATGACGCGAACGACGGCCTATGGCGTCTACGACGGCAATCTCGTCTGCGCATGGGAGCGGCGGGCGCCGCTTCCCGACGCGCTTTGGCGGATCCGACCGGATGAGATCGTCGTCGCGGCCGGCGCAATCGAGCGGCCGCTTGTCGTCCCCGACAACGACCGGCCCGGCGTGATGTCCGCCGACGCCGCGCTCGTCTACCTCCGCCGTTATGCCGTCCTGGTCGGCAAGCGCGTTGCGGTCGCGACCAACAACGACGGCGCCTATCCAGTCGCAGAGGCCTTGGCTGAGGCCGGCGCGGAAATCGAGAGTTTTCGACATCCGCGCGGCCGGCCCGCCATCCAAGTTGAGGGTGACGCACGGCGTCGCGATCGAGGGCGTCGTTGGCGCTCGGGCGTCGAAGCGGTTCGCGTCGCCGGGCGAACGCGCGATTGCGACACGCTACTGCTGTCGGGCGGCTGGACGCCGACCGTGCATCTTTACGCGCAAGCGCAGGGCAAGCTGCGCTACGACGAGGCTCTCGCCGCGCTTGTGCCGAAGCGTGCAATCGAGGGCGTCGCGGTCGCCGGGGCGGCCAACGGCGCGTTTACGCTCGACGAGGCGTTGCGGCAGGGCCACGCCGCAGGCGGCGGCGAGGGCGCGGCGCCGAATGCGCCGTCCGGTCAATATCGCGTGACGGCGGCATGGCCCAAGCCCGATGCGCCCGGACGGCGATGGATCGACTTCCAGAACGACGTGACTCTGAAGGACGTCGCGCTCGCCGCCCGCGAGGGCTACGTCTCGGTCGAACATTTGAAGCGCTATACGACGCTCGGCATGGCGACCGACCAGGGCAAGACCTCGAGCGTCAACGGGCTCGCCGCCTTGGCCGCGCTGACGGGCCGATCGATCGAGGAAACGGGGACGACGACCTACCGGCCGCCCTTCGTTCCCGTGCCGATGGGCGTCATCGCCGGACGCCGTCGCGGCGCGCTGATCAATCCGCTGAAGCGGCTGCCGCTCGAAGCGGAGCACCGCGCGGACGGCGCACAAATGCGGGAATATGGCGGCTGGCTGAGGCCCGCCTGGTACGGCCCGGACGATCCCGACCGCGCAATCCAGCGCGAGGCCGCCCGGGCCCGGGATGCAGTCGGACTGTTCGACGGCTCCTCGCTCGGCAAGATCGAGATCATCGGCCCCGACGCGGCGAAACTCGCCGACTTCAACAGCTACAATCGCCTCTCCAATCTGAAGCCGGGCAAGATCCGCTACGGCTTCATGCTGCAGGAGTCCGGTATCGTCTTCGATGACGGCGTCACGCTGCGCCTGGCGGAGGACCGCTTCCTCGTCTCCTGCTCGTCCGGCCATACTGACTTTGTCATGACCCGCCTCGAGCTCTGGCGGCAGGATCGTTTCGATCCGCGCCGGGTCGTCGTTCACGACACGACCGCGCAATGGGCGACCTTGACGCTGACGGGCCCCCGCGCGCGCGACCTCATCGCGGCGCTCGACCTCGGCGTCCCGCTCGACGATGAGAGCCTGCCGCACATGGCTTTTGCCTTAAGCTCGTTCGACGGCGCGCCGATCAGGACCGCTCGCGTGAGCTTCACCGGCGACCGATCCTACGAGCTCTCCGTGCCGGCGAGGCGCACCCGCGCGTTACGCGCCCGCATTGTCGAGACGATGCCCGCGTTCGGCGGCGGCCTGCTCGGCCTCGAGGGGCTGATGATCCTGCGCGCCGAGAAAGGCTACATCGTCGTCGGCAAGGATACCGATGGCACGACGATGCCGCACGATCTCGGGATTGCCGGTCCGCGCGAGCAGCGAAAGGACGAATATATCGGCAAGCGCTCGCTGTTCACGCCGGTCGCGAACGACAAGGGCCGCAAGCAGCTCGTGGGTCTAAGCTGCGCGCCGGGCGAGCCGCCGTTGCCGACGGGCGCCCATGTGGTCGAAGGCAGGGGCAAGGCGCGGCGCTCGCTGGGGTATGTGACCTCGAGCTATGCGAGCCCGAGCCTCGGCGCCCCGGTCGGGCTGGGCCTAGTGGAAAACGGTCTCGCGCGCATGGGAGAAACGGTCGGCGTCTATCATCTCGGGGCGGAGCGGCGCGCGACGATCGGATCGCCGGTCGCGCTCGATCCGGAGGGAAAGCGGCTCCATGCGTGAGATGAACTGGCCGCCTGCGCGGCGCGCGGGGGAACGCTGATCTTGAGGCCGCGCCTGCAGGCGCGGGCCCTGTCCGGGCGGGGCTCAAGGATGGTCTCGGGCGATGTCGAGGCGGCGGTCACCGCGATCGCTCCCGGCGCGCCGATCCTCGGTCTCTACGCGCTCGCGCCCGAGGGCGCGCACGCGCTGCGCGTCGCCCGCGACCGCGCTCTCCTGGTGACGCCCGCGCCGCTCGGCGCGGCGGACGGATGGCGGGAGGGCTGGTGCGTGACCAGCGTCGACGACGGCTGGGCAGCGGTCGACGTCGACGGCCCGGACGCGCCGCTCGCGCTGGCGCAGGGGACCTCCGCCGACCTCACGGGCCGCTCGTCCTCCGCCGCTGTCCTCTTCGCCGGGTTGCGCTGCCTGCTTGTAAGGACGGATGCGGGCTTCCGGCTCCACGTCGAGGCGCCCTGGCTCGAGGCGCTGCTGACGTGGATGGACGGCGTCTGACAGCGGGTTCGACTTATGTCTCGTCGTTTCTCCTTCAAATTCTCCCACTACGAGAGTTGGTTGCTAACGAAAGTTGCATTGACGCCCCGTTTCGCGTGCCACTGACGAGCGTGTCGATAGTCCGGCAGCCTCGAGGAGCGGGCGTTTAGGTGCAGGAAGAGCGGAGCAGCGGGCGCGCGGTCACGATCGAGGACATGCCCGGAGTTCCAAAACCCATGGGAGGAAAACTTGGAGAAGTTCAATTTGGGAAATAACGCGCCGGGCGGCCTTTCGCGCCGCCGCGCGCTGCAGCTCGGGGGAGGCGTCGCCGGCGCAACCCTGATACCGGGTCTCATCGGCCAAGTCGGCAGGGCGTATGCGGATGACAAACGCCGCTCGGCACTTGGCCGGCCGGCTCGCAGGGCGACACGGTTTGGATATTGGCGCCAGCGTGCCGGCCACCGGAACCTATGCGGTGCAAGGCGACGATGAGCTCAAGGGCATGGAGCTTGCCGTCGAGCACATCAATGAAAATCATCCGCTGATGAAGGCGATAGCGCCGAAAGTCGACAAGGGCGTGCTGGGCAAAGCGGTCAAGCTGCTTTCGGCCGACAGCGCTGCGAAGCCGAATGAGGCCGTGCAGGAGCAGCAGAACTTCATCAACCAGAACAAGATCATCCTGATGAGCAGGCTCGACCTCGTCGGCGGTCGCGGTCGCGCTCAACAAGTTCGCCCAGCGCGAGAAGATCCTCTATGCGGCCGCAATCTCCGGCTCGAACGACACGACCGGCAAGGATTGCGTGCGCTACGGCTTCCGGCAATGCTTCTACGGCGAGACAGCCGCGAACGCGATCGGCCCGGTGCTGGTGAAAGCCTACGGCAAGAACAGGAAGGCGGCGTTCATGACGCCGGACTACACCTACGGCCACACCGTGACGAAATCGGTGAATGACTACCTGACCTCGCAGGGCGGCTGGACCCAGGTGACGGACCAGGTGTCGCCGCTCGGCACGCAGGACTTCAGCCAGTATCTCACCAATGTCGCCAATTCCGGCGCCGAGTTCATCGTCAACGTCAATTGGGGACGGGAACGCCGGCGCCGTCGGTGCAGCAGGCCAAGCAGTTCGGCCTGACCCCGAAGATGAAGATGGTGATCCCCTATCAGATACCCTTCCTCGCCAAGGAAGTCGGTCCGGAGCTCACCGCCGGCGTCTACGCCGCCACCGACTTCTGGTGGACGCTGGAAGACAAGTATCCCCTGGCCAAGATGTTCGTCGAAGCCTTCCAGAAGAAATACAACTACCGGCCGGAATGGGGCGCGGAGAACGCCTACGTCAGCTTCGCTCATTGGGCGCGCATGGTGACCGAAGCCGCCAGCTTTTACCCTCCGGACGTCATCAAGCAGTACGAGAAGGGCGAGACCATCCCCTCGCTCGTCGGCGATGTGCGCTACCGCCCGGAAGATCATCAATGCGTCCGGCCGGTCGTCATCGTCCGCGGCAAAGACCCGAAGGACATGAAGAACAGCGAGGACTACTGGGAGGTGCTCGAAGTGGTCCCGGGCGAGCCGCTCATGCAGAAGCCGGACGCCTTCGGCTGTAAGCTTGGCGAATACACCTGACGGACGCCGACATCCCTTCTCCGCGTCTCATGCGCGGAGAAGGTCCCCCAATCCAGCGGCCGAGCCCGGTATGACGGAAAACCTTCGCTCCTTCCGGGTCCGGCCGCATCACTTCCATAAGTTGACGGATTGCCTGTAATGACCGCGGGAGCAGCGGCGGTTTGGGCTGTTCATCAGATTTGGTGCGGGCGGCGTGGTCAACTGGGATAATTTCATATCGCAATGTTTCAACGGGCTGGTGCTGGGCGCGCTCCTGGCGCTGATTTCGTCTGGCTTGACGATCATCTACGGCATGCTCGGCGTGCTCAATCTCGCGCATGGCGCCATGTTCATGCTCGGCGGCTACGCCGGCTGGGTCGCCTACACCTATTCCGGGTCCTTCGTCGTGGCGGTGATCGCCGGCTCGGCGTTCGTGATGCTGGTCGGAGTGCTGATGGAGCGGCTCATCATCCGCCATTTCTACGCACGGCCGCATGAGGACCAGCTTCTCGTCACGTTCGGCCTCGCCATCGTCTTCGTCGAAGCCGTGCGCTTCTTTTTCGGCAGCTTGTCGAAGACGTTGCCGCCGCCGGCGCCGCTCGTTGGCATCATGCCGCTCGGCTTCATGGTCTATCCCACCTATCGCCTGGCCCTGCTCGGCATCGTCTCGGCGGCGCTGCTCGTGCTCTATTTCGTGCTCTATCGCACGCGCATTGGCATGATCGTGCGGGCGGGGATCGAGGATCTCGTGATGGTCGATTTGCTCGGGATCGACGTCTACAAGGTCTTCATGCTGGTCTTCGGCATCGGCGCCATGGCTGCCGGTTTCGCCGGCATCGTCAACGCCCCGGTGGTCTCGATCGCGCCCGATGTCGGCCAATCGATCCTGGTGCAGACCTTCGTCGTCGTCGTCATTGGCGGCGTCGGTTCGTTTCCGGGCGCTGTGCTCGGCGGCCTCCTCGCCGGCGAGATCATCAGCATCACCTCGATGTTCAACCCAGGCTATGCCTACGTCATGCTTTTTGTGGCGATGACGCTCGTGCTGGTGCTCCGTCCCTACGGGCTCCTCGGCTCGGCCGGCCGCGAATGAAAGCGGTCCGCCCATGAATGCGAAACGTCCCTTCCTCGTTCTCTCTAGGCGTTCACGGCTCTGGCGCTGATAGCCGCGCCCTTCATCCTGCCGCATCTCGGCTTCTCGCCGACGACCATCAACCGGATCCTGATACGGCTGGTTGGGCTCGGCTTCGATCTCTTGTTCGGCTACGCCGGTCTCTTGTCGTTTGGTCAGTCGGCATTCTTCGGCACGGGCGGCATGTTCGCCGCCTATCTGCTCACCGAAATCAACTTTCCCTATGTGCTGACGTCGATCGTGATCGGCGCCCTGGCGGCGGGAAAGTCACCGGCTATCTCGTCGGTCTGATCGCCCTCAGGCGCACGGGCATCTATTTCGCGATGATCACGGTGGCGATCGCGGAAGTGTTTTTCTTCGTCGAGTTCAATCCGTTGTCGGACTTCACTGGCGGAGAGAACGGCCTGCCCGGGGTGCCCACGCCGAGCTTCAATCTCGGCGCTTTGCCACGCTGCGCTTCGACACCGACTGGTCGATGTATGCGTTTCTGGCGTTTTGGTACTTCGTCGGCCTGGTGATCGCGCTG
>CAWFNL010000024.1:0-194672 GCA_963817165.1 uncultured Acidobacteriaceae bacterium
ACTGACACACGCGTTTGATCCTGACGCCGCGTTGGAACGCTCCGCAGTTGCCATCGACCAGATGCGTTCCTTGCTGGGGCCGGAACTGCTGGCACAGACGGAAATCCGTCCGCGCGGCGCCACGGAAGTTGCCTTTTCGCTGCACGGTCTCGAATTCGCTCGATCGCGGCACCGCCTCGCACCCGGATCCTTCGCCCGTAAAGACGAGATCGTCTTCGGCGCGGGGCCCAGTGAGACGCTGCTCGACGACGTGACCGAGGATCTCTTCCGCGATCTGATGGACCGGCTCTTCCGGAGCCGCCGCCCCGCGGCCACTGCTCGCGACGCACTTTACCGGCTGCAGCCGGAACGCTGGCTGGAGTCGGTGCTCCGGCGCGATCTCTCCGTCCTTGATCCTTCACTTGGCAACGGGCCCGTTTACTCTCAGGTGCCGGCGTTTGCCTCCGCCAGCCGCAGCCTTCTCGATTTGCTGACAGTCAACCGTCACGGACGCCTGGTGGTTCTGGAACTGAAGGCCGACGACGATCTCCATCTGCCGATACAGGCGCTCGACTACTGGGATCGTGTGCGCATGCTTCACCGCGATGGTTTGCTCAAGTCTCACGGCTATTTCCCCGGCATCGAACTTTCGCCGCAAGATCCACTTCTTTATCTCGTGGCGCCGGCTTTGCATATCCATCCGGCAAACGAAACTGTGCTGCGTCATCTTTCTCCTGTCATTCCGTGGGAATTGATTGCGCTCGACGAGCGCTGGCGCGAACAGTGCCGAGTGATGCTGCGCAAGCACGGGATGCAGGAACCGAAAGTTTGACACCGCTTTCGCATCCGACCGTAGCCGTGTCCATCTGCCACCGGTGATCAATCGCTCACTGGACAGGGCCGCGCGCTTCCGTATAATCGCGGAACACGCGATCCATTGAGGCCCTGACCATGGAGGCAGTCGCAGCGCCCTCGACACATCAGGAGCGGCTCAGGCTGGTCTTTGCCACCAGTGACGAAGCTGCGCTCACCGATATCGGACAAGAACTGGCGCCGGCCTTCTTTGTGAGCCTGGCGACCGATGCGGGCGCTCTGCAGCAGAGCCTGGAAGAGCACGCGCCGGAGATCGTCGTCATCGATCTCGACACGATTTTCCCTGGCGAGCCGGATGTGTTTGTCCGCGTGGCTGCGGTCCGCGAGGCCGCTGCGGAAACGCTGCTGGTAGTCATCTCCCGGACGCCGCTGCGCAATGCGCGCCAGCGCACCAGGAAAGCCGGTGGTGACGAATTTCTGCTGGCTCCTGTCGACTTCAGCGAGCTGCGGGAATACTTGCTGGAAGCCGGCGAGCAGCGCATCCGCGATCTGGAAGCTCAGGCTTTTCGCGGCGAGGTTTCGCGGCGAAACTCGTTCTGCGGGCTGATCGGCGGCAGCGAATCCATGCAGCGCGTGTATGAGGCGCTGCGTCGCGTAGCGCCCAGCAGCACTACCGTCATGCTGCGCGGCGAAAGCGGAACCGGCAAAGAGCTGGCCGCGCGCGCCATTGTTTCGCTCAGCCCGCGCCGCGACCAGCCGTTCATCAGCGTGAACTGCGCCGCGCTGCCCGAGGCGCTGATGGAGTCGGAACTCTTCGGTCACGAGAAGGGGTCGTTCACGGGCGCGCACGTGAGCCGTCCCGGCCAGGTGGAGCTGGCGGATAAAGGAACGCTTTTTCTCGATGAAATCGGCTCGCTGGGTCTGGCGCTGCAAAGCAAACTGTTGCGCGTGCTGCAGGACCGTGCCGTGCAGCGCATCGGCGGCAAGAGTCCGCGCTCGATCGATTTTCGGCTCATCACGGCCACCAACGACAATCTCGAAAAGATGGTGAAGGCCGGCCAGTTCCGCGAAGACCTGTATTACCGCATTTGCGTGATCCCGATTTCTCTGCCGCCGCTGCGCGAGCGCTCCGGAGATGTGCCGCTCTTGCTGGACCACTACCTGCGCATGTACTGCATCGCCGGCGATCTCCCCATTAAGCGGTTCTCTCCCGACGCCATGCAGATGCTGGAGAGCAGCAGCTGGCCCGGCAACGTGCGCGAGTTGGAGAACCTGACCCAGCGCCTTGCGCTCATGGTGGACGGCGACATGATCGACGTGGAGCACCTGCCGCAGAAGCTGGTGATCGAAAGCGCCGCCAGTCAGGACAAGATCCTCATTCCGCCGGAGGGGGTCAATCTCGACGAGGAATTGACGCGCATCGAGCTGGCGTACCTGCAGGCAGGCATCCGGCGCGCCGGGAGCAAGCGCGGAGCGGCCGCGGTGCTGGGGATTCCTATTCAGAAGGTGAAGTATCTTTGCCGCAAGCACGGGATCTGAGACTGGTTGAGATTCTGCGTGGGGTTAGTTTTTGACCCAGAAACCGGGTCAGATTTTAACCCATCGCGGGGTCAGGTTTTGACCCATCGCGCATCACATTTGGGTTCCCCGGCCGCCGAAGGGCGACAAAACCCCAAAAACGGGCTGTTTTCCACTATTTCCTGGCGTTTTCGAGTTTGGCATTCAAATCGCAATAGTGTTCGGCGTATAGCGGAATGGACCCAATCCAGGACGCCAGTAAAAAATAATCTCAAGGAGATCACCAGTGGCCATCCAGAAGAAATCGTTGATCGGCAATGTAAAGTCCGCCAAAACCCCAGCCACCGCAAAGCCTGTTGAAGGCGCCACGCGGTTGTCGAACGCAGCCCTCTCCAACGTTTCACTGTCGAAGACGCCGATCCTGTCGGCGCGGACGCCAGTGCTGTCCAAGACCCCAGTTCTGTCCAAGACCCCGGTCCTCTCGAAGACCCCAGTCCTGTCCAAGACTCCGGTCCTGTCCAAGACTCCGGTCCTGTCCAAGACTCCGGTCCTGTCCAAGACTCCGGTCCTGTCCAAGACTCCGGTCCTGTCGAAGACGCCGGTCTTCTCGAAGAAAATGATCTAACCCGATCGACGCGGCGGCATCGATCCAACAAAGAGGAAGAGCTTCGGCTCTTCCTTTTTTGCATTTGGGATTTGCGTCTGCGGCTTGTAGGTTTTCGACTACCAGAGTTTGCGTTCGACGAAGTCGCGCACTTCGCGCGCCGCGATGCCGGCCAGGCTGGTGCGGCGCACCACGATGCGCGCGGTTCCCGTCATGCCGCCGCGCAGCGCTCCGTCATTCACCACGGGAACGTCGGCGATGTAATCGTTGAGGCGCGCGCCTCCCTGGATTTGCTTGATGGTCTCGACGGCCGGAGGCACCTCGCCTGCAGCCGTCTCTACGAAGGCGACCCTTGCGTGGCGCGGCGCGAACGTTCCATCCACCAGCAGGCTCACCGGCGCTCCGGGCCGCACATCGCCCACCGCAAACTCCGGCACGTAGACCAGCGCGCGCATCACGTGCATATCGTCCACGGCAGTAATGGTCATCCCGGCGTCGAGATAACTGCCGGCGAGGTCCCTGATCCGGGTCGCCGTCACCACGCCATCGATCGGCGCGCGCGTCTCCAGTTGCGCCGTCTCTTCGCCGGCGATGGCGGAGGCTTTCTCCGCGGCCGTATGCTGCTGCGCCGCTGCGCCCACGTCGCCATGCATGAGCAATTCCTGCGCGCGCGCTCCGCCGGTCATGGCCACGCTTCTCCTGCGCGGACGCGCGGTCGGCATCGACATCGGCATTCGTCATGGTCACCAGCGGGTCGCCGGCGCGCACCTGCTCGCCCTCGCGCGCCAGCACGGCGGTCACGCGCCCCGGCACGGTGGAGCGCACGAGCGCCTGGCGGGCCGGCTCCAGCAGGAACCGCGCCGTGATCGTCTCATGCCACATAGGCACGAACACCACCGCTAACAACACAGCCGTGCCGACAACCATCACCGGCAGAGTGAGCAACGCACGCACACGATCGCGCTTATCCAAATAGACCGTCCTCAGGAATCTCACCAGCGTTTTGATACGCGAGCGAAAGATCAGAATGCCCAGCGCCAGCACCGGAATAAATGCCCACTGTGGCAGGAAACGGGCGAGCACATGATCACTGAAGCGCAGCACCGTGATCAACAGCATGTAGCTGTACAGGCCGGAGAGCACGGCGTAGGCCAGGTAGCCCGGCCGGCGTCGGCGCGGAACAAAATCCATCTCCACCGGGAGCCGGAAGATGTGTTTCCGCACCAGTCCGGAGAGGTACGCCGTCGACCTCTCCTTAATGTCGGAGAAGCCGATGATTTCGGAGAACGCGTAGTAGCCGTCGAGCTTGATGAGCGGGTTCATGTTGACCACCACCACGGCGACGCCGGTGATCAGCATGATTTTGTAGGCCAGATCGTGCGCGGGACTGCCCGGCGGCGTCCCCCACCAGACGATGGTCGCGAAGGCGCAGAAAATCATCTCCACGCCGATGCCTGCCAGGATGATAAGAAACCGCTGCCAGCGACCGGCATAAACAAAGGCCTCGCTGACATCCACAAAAAATGCGGGCGTGAGATAGATGAGGTGAAAGCCCATGGCGTGGACCTGGCCGCCATAGTGCTTGCAGGTGAGCCCGTGGGACGACTCATGAAAGAACGCGAGGATGAGAAACAGAATCCAGAATTCCGCCAGGTCGGCTGCGGTCTTTTGCGTGAAGTTATAGAAGAGGATCGAGTCCTGCGCGATCTGTCCCCAGTTCGCCGCAAAAACATAGATCATGAAGCCGAACAGGGCGAGGCAGATCATGCCGAACCAGCGCGAGTAGAGCCATTTGAGCCACGGATAGATCCTGTTGAAATACTTGTCCGGATCCCAGGCCGAGAACTGCATGTGCGCCACGTCGCCCCACTTCGATTTCTTGTGGGCGTGCTTGTGGCGGCCTTCTTCCAGTTTCTGTTGCAGCGCGATGTTTTTTTCGAACGGCGTCTTGTACCAGAAGTCGATCGCGTCGAGGCCGCTGGTGAATTCGCGCAGATCGTCGGGATCGAAACGCGTGCCGTACAGCTCCGCGTACAGGTCGGCGACGTCCTCCCACGAGCGCTTGCCGTCAAACAACTCGATGATTTTCCACTGATCCGGCGGAAAGCGAAAGAAGCTGTCGCGTCCGCGAATCATGGCGACGATGATGGGCTCGCCGTCATCGGTGTTCTCATGCCAGATCAGCCCGGGATCGACCTTGGGATAGCCGACCCGCGCCTTCTGCGCCGGTAAATCCGGCAGAGCCGCATTGAGGGCTTCGGCAAGATTCATGGCTTGCGAGGAACGCGGACCGACGCGACCATTCCTGGCAGCAGGCCCGGCATTTTGCGGCTCAGCACCGCCGTCACTTCCATGGTCCCGCTGCCGGGATCGACCACCGGGCTGAGATGGGTGACCGCCGCCGGCGCGGTCACGCGAAAATCGGGCGTCGCTGACACCGTGACCTGAGACCCTCGGTGCAGCGCAGCGCCCTCAAGCGCGGGCAGCGTAAAGCGAACCTCGAGAGGCGAATTGCCGGTTACCTGAAAAATCCGGTCGCCAAGGTGAACGTACTGGCCCAGCCGCACATAGCGCTGCGACACCTCGCCGTCGAACGGCGCGACGATGCTGCGTCTTCTCCATCTCCATGTCAAGACGATTTGAGCGTGGCCTGCGCGCTTTGCATTTCGCCGCGCTGACGTTCCACTTCAAATTGCGTCGCGGCCAGATCGTACTTGCGCGTGGTCGAGCGCCTCCTGGGTGTTGATGCCGTCTTTGCGCAGTTCCTGCGCGCGGCGCAAGTCGGCGTTGCGCACTTCCACTTCTGCTTGCCAGTTCTTCAGGTCGGCCTCAAGGCTTTTTGCTTTGAATACGCGGCTGCGCTGCGATCGTCGGCCAGTTCGCGATCGTCGAGCTGCGCCAACAATCTGCCCGCTGCGCACTTCCGCATCCACGTCGGCGTTGAGCGAAGTGATCACGCCCGACCGCAGCGCAACCACATCGAGCTGCTGCTCCATCGTCACCGGCCCGGTCACCACCAGATCGTCAGCGGTCGCGGACGGAGCGGGTTGCTTCACCGTTTCGGCCACCGGCTGCGGCGCTGCGGAAGCGGCCGCCACGGTGGGAATATCGCTTGACGGCTTGCTGGACGAGCAGCCAGCAACAGCCGACGCAATCAGACAAACCGAAAATCCTGTCAACAGCCGGGTCATCACTTTGCTCACCATCCAAACCATGTCCACAATTTCGCCCACGCCCACACCCCAAGATCGCGGAACATGACGTAACCCAGCGGCCGCAGCCCCGCATCCACCTTGGCGAAGCCCTGCATGCCGGGCCGCAGGCTTCCGTCTGTCATTCGGGACCGCGATCCTTGCGTAGAAGACGCGATTTTCACCCACCACTTCAGCTTCTGGACTCACCACGCTCACCGTTCCGTGGAACGTCCGCTCGGGAAACGATTCGAGCTTGATGCTGGCTCCATCGCCGGGCTGCAAAAGGGTCACATCGCTCTCCGGCACGGCGACGTCGACAATCGCCTGGTCCGTCCCCACCACGTCGATCATCGGATCGCCGGCGGCGACTTTGCGGCCCACCAGATTCTCCACATGCGGCGTGGTCACGACCCCGTCGATATCCGCACGAATTGTCGTGCGCTCCATTTGCTCCGTCGCGCGATTCACTTCGCTGCGCAGGTAATCGGCCTCAAGCTGCCTCTGCCCCGCCAGCGTCGCATCGTTATTCACCAGCGCCTGGTCCGTCTGCGCCGTCACGGTGTTATAGCGTGCCTCTGCGCTGGCCACTGCGGCGCGTTGTCCCCAGTCCGCCATCTGCGCCAGCGGCATGCCTGGCGTCACTTTCTCGCCTTCATGCACCAGCACTCTCTGGATCACGCCGTCTTCTTCCGCGCGCACCGACTGCGTTTGTCCCGCAGCCACCGCGGCCGATCCCGCAATGCGCATGGGCACCGGCACCGTGACCAGAACGAGCACCACCGCGGTCGCCCCCATCAACAGCAGCCAGCGATTCATGCGGTCGATCGCCATGAAGCGCCGCTTCTTCTCCATCAGCGGCTCCAGAATTCCGATAAACGGCACTTCCTTATAGAGCGAAGCATTGCGCAGCGCGAGCGTCGCCTGGCTCGACAGCAGCTTGATCACCTCGACGTGCAGCTCGGTCAGGAAATCCGGATCGGCGCTGTCGAACGACAGCATTCCCAGCCGGCCCTGATCGTCGGCGAGCGGGATCGCATAGAACCCGCGATAGCCCGTCTCTTCGAAATACCTTTTGAATTTCTCGCGCGTTTCCGGCCGCGGATCGTCGATCTCGTCGTCGCGCATCGACACTTGAATTTCTGTGTCGAGGCCCGCCGCCCAGCGCATGACCTCGCGCAGCTTTTGCGCACCGGGTTCCGAAGTATCCAGCTTGGTGACGCCGGAGATCGCTTTGATCGTCAGGCGGTTCCGCTCTTCCAGGGCAATGGCAGCGCGTTCGTAGGGAATGACCAGTTGCGGCTGATTCACAATCGCCTGCAGCACGCGATCCTGATTCAGCGTGGAACTGATTTCCTGGCCCACGCTCACCAGCGTCTGCAGAATTTCAATCTTGCGCTCCGCCTGCAGCAGCGATGAATTGTGCAGCGCCTGCGCGGCCGACGACGCTACCTGCTCCAGCACGAATAAATCGTCGTCGGTAAACGGCGGGTCCGCCTCGAAGCGAACCGCCTCGATTACGCCAACCAGATTTTCTCCATCGAGCACCGGCACGGCCAGCAGCGACCCGACGAGCACCTCCTGCGCCTGCTCGTTGCGCGCTGTCAGAGCCGCATCGCCGATCTGGAGCATTACAGAGGCGCCGCTTTCACCCGCATCGCCGGCAATGCCTCCGCCGGTGGCCTGCCGGTCGCCAGGCTGCGCCACAGGATCGCTCCCCGCCTGCCGCATCAGCACCAGATCCTGCTGATCGACCATCCACAGATTCACCGCCTGCGCGCGAATCAGGTCGATGACCTTCTCGCAGATCACGGGCAGCAGCGTCTCCATTTCGAGGCTCGCGCTGAAGACCTTCTCAATGTCGTAGAGCTGCGTCAGCCGCATCACCGACGCCAGCTGCGCATCGCGTTCCGTCGCGTAAATACCCCCTGCGGCCAGGGCGAGCGCGCCCATCCGGGCAATCTCCGCGATGTCTTCGAGCGCCGACGGTCCCGGCAGCTCGCCAAAGCTCACAATCTCAATGCAGCCCAGCAGCCGCTCGTCCACCAGCAGCGGAACGCAGGTCAGCCCGGTCACGTTCTGCCGCACATCGAGGTGCGCGTACTCTTCCCGCGACAAGTCTTCCGCCTGGAACTGCAGAATGGAGCGTTCCCGCGCCGCCGTGCCGAGCACGCCGGAATCCACAGGAAAGGCGCCACCATCCACAGAGAGTTCGCCGGCCGTCGCTTTCGCGGCCCACAGCGAGGCTTCCGCATCTTCCACCACAAACACGGCGACGCCCACATCGCCCAGCGCATCGACGATGCTTTGCGCGACGATGCGCGCACGCGGGCCCGTCTCCAGCTGGGCAAGAAGCGCCGCTGCGATATCAGCTACAGGAACAGTCACCGCGGGATCTGCCAACCGCCATGCCTCCGTTGATTCGGGCTTTCGGGGAATGGGTAGTATGGTATCCTACCGCTGCTTTGGCGGGTCAGGAATATCTGATCCTGCAGTTTGCGCTGCCGGGAGACTGGCTCATCCCGGCCGTCGGTTGTCGCAAGGGATCCAGAAGGAGTTCGGTTGAGGGAACTGGAAGTCAGCTATCTGAAGTATGGTCAGGTTGGTTTGGTCACGGTGCAGGGAGGTCTGGTTCTGGGGCCGCCCGTCGATTCGTTGCGCCAAACCCTCGACAATCTCACCGATCACGGGGAGAACCAATTAGTCCTCAACCTGGGCGGCGTCGATCGCCTGGATTCGAGCGGTATTGGGCTATTGGTGAAGGTCCTGCAGACCTCCAAGGGCGCCGGCGGCAACGTGAAGCTGACGCATTTGCCCAGGGTGGTGGTGCAAACCCTGAGCATGTGCCGGCTGCTGCCGCTTTTCGAGGTTTTCGACGAAGACCAGGACGCTATCGCATCATTCGGATAATCCCCGGCGAACTGTTGATCGCGTTCGATGAGGTGCACAGAGGAACGCGGCCAGCGTCTTCGGTTGGACCCCATTCAGATGAGCCCGCGCTTAGAGGCTCTTCAGACTATGGCTCGACGGATCCCCTCTGTCGTGGCCGCGCCCCGGTGTAGAACCTGCCGGATAGCGCCTCCATCCACTCCCTTGGATAAGGATGCACCGTCAATGCCGGGGCTAACCAGCCACGGGCACTCTTAAACCACACAGGTTGCAGCCAGAACTGGCGCACAAATGGTTCATCAATACTTCAGGCTGAAGTCCAGCAGATGCCAGTAGAGCAGGAACCATGAAAACATGACTGCGGCCACCGCAATCACCAGGTTACCCAGATGCGACACCCACCACTCGCCGCGCGCGCGCCATAGCCGCACCACGCCGTAGAGGATGACCAGTGTCCCCAGTGAGCCCAGCCAGCCGACAAGCTGCATCGCCCGCAGCGTTGGATCGAGACTTGAGGAAAGCAGCGGATCCCCTCCGGCACTGGCCAGCAGCACCAGCCAGCTCGCGAAAAATGCCAGGTCGCACAGCACCACCAGCCGAATGATGCGCCGCACCCATAGCTCCCCGCGGCTCAGCTCCAGCGGATGCTTGTAGTGCCTACGGAACCAGATGGAGAGCGGCCACCAGACCAGCGTGCCCACGCCGGCGACCGCGATGAATACCAGCAGGAAGATATTCCAGTTCTTGTTTTCCGCCAGCCCCACCTTGGTCCAGTCCATGAATGGGTAATCCATCGAAAGCACCAGCCGATTCTGGCTGTCGCGCGTAAAGCCAACCAGGTCCTGGCCGTCCTTCTCGCGATAAAGCAATGGGCCGATCTCGACAAACGTTTTGGGCACCTGGTTCATGTTCTTGAACTCGTTGACCGAAATCGTGCCGTTTTTGCCTGGGCTCACCTTCAGATTGGTGATGAATCCGAAAAAGCTCATGATGTTGGTCACTGGCCGCCGGCTCGTAATGTAATCGCCGGCCACCAGCTGGGCATCATGCACCGCATCCGCCTGCTTCGCCTCCGCCGGAGGCGTGTATGGGAAGTAGCGATTCAGGAAGGCGTGGAACAACTCGCCCCGCGGATCGATCTCCCCGCGTCCAGAACTGTTGTAGGAAACAAAGAATCCCAGGTTCTGGTCCTGGATCAGGTGCAGGTCGCTGTGGAACCACTGGGTGTCTCCGCCATGCCCGATGATGCGGTGCCCGTTGCGCGTCTCCTCATAGAAGCCCAGCGCCATGTGCGGCAGGGGCGGGTCCACAGCGAATTGCGGTGAGTGCATGAGCGCGGTTGTGGCCGGGCTCAGGATGGTCGCCCCGTTATAGGTGCCTCCCTGCAGGTGCGCGATCATGAAGTGAGAAATGTCGTCGGCCGATGTCGCCGAACTGCCCGCTGGAGGCGCGCCAATCAGTTCGTACGGCTTCGGCGGATCCGTCCCCAGCGCGTATCCCTGCGACATGAGCGGCTGCAGATTCGCCGGCAGCGGCTGCACAAACGTGGTGTGCGTCATGCCCAGCGGCGCAAAAATGTTCTTCTCCACGTAATCGTCAAACGGCATGCCCGACACCCGCTGCACGATGTATCCCGCCAGCGTTGCGCCGTAATTCGAATACGCCGGCGTCGTTCCCGGCGGATACACCCGCTCCGGCATATGCGTTATCAGATAGTTGCGGAGCGATACCACGCCCTTCGGGTCGGTGATGATCAGGTCCTTGATCGCTTCCTCAAACCCCGCCGTGTGCGTCATCAGATTCCACATCGTGATGGGGTGGGGGAAAGTCGCCGGAATTTTAAAGTCGAGATACTGATTGATATCCGCGTGCAGATCGATCTTGCCCGCCTGCACCTGCTGCATCACCGCCGTCCACGTAAACAGCTTCGAAATCGATCCCGGCCGGAAGAGCGTGTCCGGCGTCACAGGAATCTTCTTGTCCACATCCGCATAGCCGTAGCCCTTCGCATAAAGCACCTGGCCGTCCTTCACCACCAGCACCACGGCGCCCGCGATGTTCTCGCGTTTGATCTGGTTCGGCACCAGCCCATCCAGAAACGGACCGAGATCCGCGGCCGTCAGCGGCGCTGCACCGTTCGCCGGCTGCGCCGGAGCCGCAGGAACCGTTTTCGCCGCCGGTGAGAGCGGGTGGCGCGTGGGAATCTGTCCCTGCACGGCCCCGAAACCCACCATCCCCATCAGCGCGGCGCACAGGCCGAGCGAAGCGACACAACCTTTGCTGGTCAAAGTTCGATTCTCCCTTGCTGTGGCCCAATCTGGCGGGCGCAGTTTGTGAGGTGCAACAGGTGTTGCAGACGCTTTTTGCGATGGCGACAGTCTCCGCCCGTTTGCCCCTCGTGTCAAGCAGCAAACTCAGCCGACCGGCTCCCAATCACGCCTCCATGCCCGTTTGCAACGTGCGTTGAGAATATCATTGTGAGAGGGCGCTGCCGCTTCATTGCGGGCAGGATGCAATTCTTCATAGCCCGCTCGGGACCACCCGACCCGCCCTCCGCTTTCAAAAAAAGATGCTGCAACATGTGTTGCGCCGGGATAAGCTGACTGGCATGCCCGGCAAACCGCGCCCCATTCTCACCTACATCGTGCTGGTCGCGCTGCTCAGCGCCATCCCCTATTCGTTCATCGTGCACGCCCACCACCTTGGCCTGGGCGGCCTCATCACCGGCGTTCTCATGTGGATGCCCGCTACCGCCGCGGTCCTCACCTGTCTCTGGCTCCGCATCGACCTCGCCACCCTCGGCTGGAACTGGCGTCCCACGCGCTATGAAGTCCTCGCCTACGTCTTGCCGCTGCTCTACGCAACGCCGGTCTATCTGGCCTGCTGGGTCTTCATCCCCGGCTCCTTGAACTGGAGCGCCTTCGCCAAAGCCGGGGCCGCCTCCTACGGAATCCCGGGCTCGCCCGTCGGCGGCGGCTGCGTCGCGATCGCTGTCTTCGCTACGTTCGGCGTGGTGCGCAGCCTCTCCTCCGCACTCGGTGAAGAAATCGGCTGGCGCGGATTTCTGCTGCCACGGCTCACCGGCCGCTTCGGCTTCAACATTGGCTGCCTGATCAGCGGCTGCATCTGGGCCGTCTGGCATTACCCCGCCCTGCTGCTCGCGGACTACAACTCCGGCACCCCCAAGCCCTACGCGCTCACGTGCTTCACTCTCATGGTCATCGCCATGGCCTTCATGATGGGTTGGCTGCGTCTCAAATCACAGAGTCTGTGGCCCTGCGCCCTGCTGCACGCCAGCCACAATCTCTTTGTCCAGGCTATTTTCGATCAACTCACTAAACCGGCGGGCAAGGCCCTCTATGTCACCACTGAATTCGGATTCGGCCTCGTCCTCACCATCGCCGTTGCCGCAATCGTTCTCGTGGTCCGGGATCCGGTGCGCGCAGCGGCGGACCAACCCACCCAGCTGGCAGGCGCTTGATGTGACGTCCGAACCGGCAACCGCCAGCGCTCCTTACTCCGTCCCAAACCACCGCGAGCCGCTTCGCTGCTCCTGCGCCGCCTCGCGTAGAAACGTCAGGCTCGCCTCGCGGTTGTAGTTCGCGCACGCCACCAGCATCATATTCACCAGCGCCGTTGGCCCGACGTACGAATCGATGAACGACTGGCTGTCCACCGGCGCCACAAAATATTCATCGGCGAAGCGCGCTACCGGCGAAACGTGTGTCCCGGTGATTCCGATGGTGTACGCGCCGTTCTTCCGCGCGCGCTGCATCCCCTCCACCGTCTGCCGCAGGCCCTTGCGAAAACTGATCGCTATCACAACGTCGCCCTTGCCCATGGCACGCGCCACGTGCAGGCTCCGTCCCGCGGTCGTCGCCACCAGCACGGGGATGCCGACGATCGACAGATGATCGCCGAAGTACTGCGCCAAATTGCGCGCCAGATCGCCGGCGATCAGCAGAATGCGCTTCGCTGAATGCATGCGCTTCGCAAACGCGGCGAGCCGGTCCGCATCCAGGGTTGCTCGCACCGCGTTCAGGTTACGCACGTCCTGCTGCATGGTAGCGTCCAGATAATCCGGGATACCCGGCTTCGCATTCTGCTCCATCCCTTCAAGAGAGGTCGCGTTGGCGATGGAAAGATCGTGCAGATAATTCTGGAAGGCCCGATAGCTCGCGAATCCCATGCGCTGGACCACGCGCACCATCGTCGCCGGGTCGGTATTGAGCCGCGCCGCGGCGGCCCGCACGCTCAGCAGGACAAACGCGCGCGGGTTCTCGATCACCGGCCGGATCAATTCCCGACGCCGCGGCGTCAGCTCCGTCATCCCGAAGTTGCCGGGAAGCAGCGCATCTTCTTTCTTCTTACTGGTCTTCTGAGGCATACTGACGCAGCATCCAGCAAACGCACGGCACTGTCAACCATAATTCTCCGGCCCCGCGCGGATCTCCTGACTGGCAGATGCCAACATTCGTTGCGCTCATGAAAACCACCAGTCATCCCCGCCGTCTCCCTTCTGTGTGCCGATCCCCGGTTGGCGATAACCCTCTCTAAATATGCCGATTGCCGTCTAATCCTCCAGGCTATGATATTCGTGACTGAGCGCGCTCCCATTTGGACGCAGTTTGACCCGGCAGAAGGATTGCTGTCCCGCTCTGCAACGTGCGTTGCACCGCCTGAAACCGACTCCGGACGCGCGGGCCGCGCAAACTGACGACCCATGACCTCTTCCGGCTTTTCAATTCGGCAAGTCACCCGCCACAACGAACTCGATGCCTGCGTTGCTCTAGAGCGCTCCATCTGGGGTGCGGACGCCGAGGTCGACGAACGCGCCAGCCTGGTGGTCGCCAGCCGCTTTACCGGCCACGTGCTGGGCGCCTTTGACGGCGACACCCTGATCGGCATGGCGCTGTCCTTCTATATGGCGAGCGGCGATCGGATGCACTCGCATCGCGTCGGCGTTCTGCCCGGATACCAGAACCGCGGTGTCGGCCTCCGCCTCAAGCTCGCGCAGCGCGACGCCGCTCTCGCTCAGAGGGTGCGCATCATCGAGTGGACCTTCGATCCTCTGCAGGCGCGCAATGCCCACTTCAATCTGGTGCGCCTGGGAGCGGTCGCCCGCACTTACCTCCCCAATCTGTACGGCCTTAGCGCCAGCCCGCTCCACGCCGGCCTGCCCACCGATCGCTTGCTCGTCGAGTGGGATCTTGCCGGCCCACGCGTCATCGCTGCGTTGCAGAATCGCCCCCCCGCGCGCCATCCCGAGACCGTTCGTATTGAACTGCCGCCACGCGCGTTCCGCGGGGATCTCGCCCTGCAGGCACAGCTCCGCCAGCACTTGCAGGAGCGCCTCGCGCAGGGCTACGCCATCACCGGCTTCGCCACCGAGGCCGATCGCGACTTTTACCTTCTGGAGATCCTGTGAAACTCGAAGCCATCCACGCCCGCGAAATCGCTATGCGCCTCATCGCGCCCTTCGAAACCAGCTTTGGTGTCACGCACGATCGCCGCATCCTCCTCATCGAGCTGGTCACCAGCGATGGCTCCGGCTGGGGCGAAGTCACTGCGCCCGAAGCGCCCTTCTACAACTCCGAAACCGTGGACACGGCGTGGATCGTGCTGCGCAAATTTCTCGCGCCTCTCGTGCTCGGCCAGGAGATGGCCGACCCCACAGCTCTCGCCGGCCTCATGGCCCCGGTCCGCGGCCACGAAATGGCGAAGGGCGCCCTCGAATGCGCCGCGTGGCACGCCGCCTCTGTGCAGGCTGGCGTCCCTCTCGCGCAACTGCTCGGCGGTACGCTCCCCGCCATCGAGTGCGGCGTCTCTCTCGGCATCCATCGCGACGTGCCGGCGTTACTCGACCGCATCGAGCGCGAACTGAGAGCGGGCTATCGCCGCATCAAGCTCAAGATCAAGCCCGGCGCCGACGTCAGGGTGGCAGCTGCGGTCCGCGAACGCTTTCCCTCCATCCATCTCACCGTCGACGCCAACTCCGCCTACACCCTCGACGATCTCCCGCTGCTCCAGCGCCTTGATGAATTCTCCCTCGACTACATCGAGCAGCCCCTCGCCTGGAACGAAATCTACCAGCACGCCGCGCTGCAGAAACAGCTCAGGACCGCGCTCTGTCTCGACGAATGCATCCACAGCCTGCGCGACACGGAGGCCGCGCTCGCGCTGGGCGCCTGCCGCGTTATCAACATCAAGCTGGGGCGCGTTTCCGGCCATAGCGAGGCGCGCCGCATCCAGCAGCACTGCCGCGAACGCAATGTCCCCGTCTGGTGCGGCGGCATGCTGGAGTCCGGCATCGGCCGCGCCCATAACATCGCCATGTCCGCGCTGCCTGGATTCGCTCTGCCCGGCGACGTTTCCGCCAGCCAGCGCTACTGGGCACGCGACATCGTCACGCCGGAAGTCACTGTGAATCCCGACGGCACCATCACCGTGCCCACTACGCCAGGCCTGGGATTCGACATCGACCGCGATTACGTCAGCCACCTGACCGTCCGCTCCGAGTCGTGGACGGCCCGCTCCGGCGGCTAGAATCCCAGCTTGAACGCCAGTTGCAGAATCCGTGGCGCCACCGCGGTGGTATTGATCACGCCAAAGTTCGGCGCATCCGCATACAACACAGGATCGGAGAACTGCGGCGTGTTGAGCGCGTTGAACGCCTCCGCGCGAAACTCCACATTCCCCGTTTCATGATGCAGCGACACCGGGAACGTCTTGATCAGCGCCAGGTCAGCATTGTTCTGTGCCGGTCCGCGCGTAATTCCCGGCCGCGTATTACCGAAGCCCGTGGCCAGCCCGTCGGCCCCAATGACCGGATACGGCGCAAAGCAGGTCGCTTCGAAGTAGTCGTTGAGCTTGTGCGTCACTGATCCCGGCGTTCGCACCTGCGCGTTCGTGCAGCCCTGCACCTCGGCAAAATCCTGCTCTTGTCCGTTGATGCCGTACGCGTTGAAGGCGTTCGTGCTGCTTGCATAGAGGAAATGCCCCTCCTGCAGCGTCACCACACCGGTCGCGTGCCATCCGCCCAGCGTTTCTCCCGCCAGCGACGTCGCGCGGAACGGCGTCGGAATCGCATACACAAAATTGGCTATCAGGCGCTGCGGCCGGTTGAACAAATCCGGTCCGTAATCCGAGTCCGGCTTCTTCTGGTTTCCCAGCAGAATTCCACCGTTGGGTCCGGTCGACGCGGTGACCGCATCGGATAAATACCGCGACCACGTATACGCGATCTGATACTGCGACCCGTCGTGGAACCGCTGGGTGAAGTTCGCCAGCAGCGCGTTGTACCGCGAGTAGCCGGTCGAATCGATCTGGCCGAACGCCGAAGTCGACAGCCCTTCAACCGGCACGCGCAACGGGACATTCGTCACTGTGTTATTGGTTTGGCCGCGAATCGGACTCGACGGAGTCGCCAGCGCTGCCTGATTCGGCTCGACATCCAGAATTAGATTCTGCCCGCGGGTGCCCAGATAACCCACTTCCAGCACCGACTCACTGCTCAACTTCACCTGCGCGGTCAGGTCGTAGTGCTGCACCACGGCCGGGCGGAAGTTTTGCGCAAACGTCGTTAGCCCCAGCGAGCTCGACGGAGAATATGGAACAAACTGCGGAAATGTGCCGGACAGCGGCGCAATCGGATTGGCGAAATCCGCCCCACCGTTTGCGGCGCCCACAGTTTCCCGAATCTCGCCGAATGGCGGATTCGTCAGCAGTTGCAGATTTGGCTGCCCGCTCGGCGTGGTGTGATACACGCCGAATCCCCCCCGCACCACCAGCCGCTCGGGGTTCGGCGAAGACCACGCAAACCCCAGCCGCGGATTCAGCGTGTTCTGCCCCTGCCCCGCAATCCCCAGTTTGGACGGCGACCGCGTCACGCCCGTCGGCAGGGTTCCCTTGAAATTCGAGGCCACCACAAATCCGTCCAGCGAGCCCGTCGCCGGGGGATTTGGATCCGCCAGGCCTATATCGAAATTCCCCGTCCGCCCCAGCGCATCGCTGATGCCGCCCACCCGCTCAAACCGGAATCCCAGGTTGAAGGTGAGGTTGGGCGTCGCCTTCCAGTCGTCCTGCGCGTAGCCGTCCACATCCAGCTGGCGGAACTCCCGCCCCAGCAGTCCCGGCACATCGACTGATCCGTAGATATTGCTGAAGGGCGTTCCGTTCTCCGCCGCGCTCTCGCCGAGCAGCAGATCGGGATACGTCCCGAAGATGAGGCCACCGAGATAACGGAAGCTGGCCAGATTGTCCTGGGCGCGCGTAACTCCGCCGCCGAAGCGCAGCGCATGCCCGCCCCGCGTCCACGAGACCGTGTCCTGATACACATACGTGTTCTGCGCCAGGAGAATGTCCTGCCCGTTGCCGCCCAGCGTCGGACCGCCCAGCACCTCGATCTCCGGCAGCGTGTTGTCGAACGAAGGCACCGCCGCGCCGATGTCCGAGTAGGCGAACGCGTCGCGCTGGTCGGTGTACGCCCACACCCGGTGGAACCCAAACTCCGCCTGGTTCAGGAGGTTCGGCCGGAAGATGTGATTGTTGATCAGCGAGACGTTGCGGAAGTGATTCGGCGCTTCCTGCGGGAAACCGGGCGATGTCGCGCCCCCGAGGTTCGTATAGGGGAAGGACTGCAGCTGCTCGCTGTTCGCGAAGAAGAACCGCGCCTGCCACTGGTTCGACACCGACTGATTCCAGTCGCCGTTCGTCATGAACTGATCTTCGTTGAAGACGCACGGACTGCTCAGCGATGTAACGCCCTCGCCGGCGAATGGCAGCGATGGATCCACCACCTGTGGTGTCGGAATCACATATTGGCCGTTGGGCAACTTCAGATTGAAGAGCGCCAGCGCCTGCGGGCTGATGTTCGATCCATCCGGCGCCACCGTCGCGCCGCCCGGCAGTCCAAGCTCCTGCGTGAACGTCGGCTGTCCGGCAAACAGCGCCCCCAGCGCGGCAGCCGAGCGGTCGTTGGTGAGCGGCGGGGTGTTGAACGTCGTCGAGCAGTTCGTATCCACGCCGTTCTCCTGCCGGGTCGACTGATACGAGACGAAGAAGAACGCCTTATCCCGCTTGATGGGGCCGCCCAGCGTGAATCCCGGCTGGTTCTGGCGCAGCACCGGACGCGGCTGTCCCTCCTGCTTCTGAAAATACCCGTTGGCGTTCATGTCCTCGTTGCGGAAAAACTCCCAAATCGATCCATGAAAGTTGTTGCCGCCCGTCTTCGTCACCACGTTCACGTTCGCGCCCGCATCCCGCCCATACGAGGCGTCGTACTGGCTGGTCTGTACGCGGAATTCCTGGATGGTGTCGGGATTCGGCACCGCCACCCCACCGCTGAAGTTGCCGCTGCCCTGCAAATCGTCGATGTCCACGCCATCCATCTGGAAATTGTTGTCTCCGGACGTGGTTCCCGCCGCCACCACCGCATCCAGGCCTTCGCTTTGGCCGCCCCTTCCCAGCTCTCCCGCATTCGTCACGTCCGCCGCAACCCCCGGCGACAGATCGATGATCTGCGTGTAGTTGCGCGTCACCAGGGGAAGATCCTCCACCATCTGGCTCGTCACCACCTGTCCCAGCGTGCTCGACTCGGTCTGCAGCAGTTGGCCCGCCGCCTGCACCTCCACCGTCTGCTGCGCCTGCCCGATGGACAGCTTCGCATTGGCGGTTGTCGTCTCGGTTACGCTCACCGTCACGCCCGTCACGGTGGCAGTACTGAACCCTTCCTTGCTGACCATCACCTGGTAGCGGCCCGGCGCCAGCAGTTGGAAGTTGTAGTCGCCGTGCGCGCTGGACGCGGTGTGCCGCTCCTCGCCGGTGGCGAGATTACGCGCCGTCACGGTCGCGCCCGGAATCACCGCCCCCGACGGATCGCTCACCACGCCGGAGATGGCTCCCGTTCCGGCCACCTGACCAAAAAGCGGCGTCAGGCTCAGCAACAGACCGCAGCCCACCACCATCGCGCATATACGAGCTGACCAGTTTCTTGTCATTCCAATGACCTCCAGAGGCGGAAACAGTCTGCGCACCGAGGTGCAACATCTGTTGACTTACATTTTGATCAAGTGCCGAGATTGTCGCCCGAACCGCGTCCGGTGTCAATCGGAATGACCCTCGTTCCTGCCAAATCATGTGTCGACATCGCATGCGTGGACTTCCCGAATCGGCAGCATCGTTTGTTGCATCCGCGCAGAGCGCTGCGGTGCCCGGTGTTATTTCAACACTTCTCCCCCTGACGAGCGCATCGCGAATGAGGCGGGGGCGAATTCCCGTGGCCGGCGGGCCAAATCCCCGAAGAGCAGTCTCCATCCCAGTTGACGACTGTTGGAGTCCATTATTTCGAAAGGTTCCGGCTGCACGGTGCTATCCGAATCATGCGGTCGAAAAGTAACTCCATTAGAATTCGCAGCAGGGTTTCGTTCAGGAATTGCGATCGGCCGGCAAGTGTGATCCCAGGCTGGACTTTAGAATCCGCGCGCATTCTCCGTCTGGAAAGGCTGGGCCAGCTTCAGGAAGGCTTCAGGTTCGCAACGTATTCTTGATAAGAAACTGCCCGCGCCTGATTCACGACCGTAATCGCTTTTGGGAGGATGACCGTTCCTGATCATTTCAAAGAAGTGATGGGGATTAAAAAGGCAAGCTTCCGGGGAAGAGCTACGCTCGCCACGGTGATTGCTGGAATAGCTCTTGGATTGCCCTGCGCAGCTCAGGTCGCCCAGGGAGCTAACCAGGTTCAGGCGCCCGCGCCGGCTCTCACTTTGGATCAAGCGATTGCTGCCGCCGCCGGCAACGACGCCGTGTACGCTTCCAGCGTCTCCGCCAGCGGATCCGCCAGATTGGAGCAGGCACTCGCGCGCGACGCTCTGCTCCCGAACGCCACCGCTCACGGCCAGTACCTGTACACGCAGCCCAACGGCGTGCGCAACCAGGGCGGTCAGATCGGCTCCCAGGCCGCGCCCCGATTCATCGCCAACAACGCCATTCGTGAATACGCGGCCCAGTTTATGGTGAACGAAACGGTCGATGTTGCGGGCTATGCCGACCTGCAGCGTACCCGCGCGCTTGCGCTTGCAGCCGCAGCTAATCTTGAAAGTGCTCGCCGCGATCTGACGCTCCGCGTAGTACAGCTCTACTTCGGCGTCGTCGCCGCGCAGAGCAAGCTGGAGGTTGCGACCCAGGCGAGGGACGAGGCTCGCAACTTTACGAAGCTCACCGGAGAACTTGAAAGCGGACGCGAAGTGGCTCACGCCGACGCAGTCAAAGCCGACCTCGAACTGCAGCAGCGCATGCGCGAGTGGAGCGACGCATCGCTGGCGGAAGAACGCGCGCGCCTCGATCTCGGCGCACTGCTCTTCGCCGATCCCCGCACCCCTTACACGCTCGCCGTCGACCCGGCACCGTCACTGCCCGCCGAGGCAGACGTCGAAGCTTCGGCTGCGAAAAACAACCCGGATTTGCGCAGCGCACTCGAATCCCGCAAAGCCGCCGATGCCGAGGTCTTGGGCGCCCGCGCGGGTTATCTGCCTGCCCTCAGCTTCAACTACACCTACGGCATCGATGCCCCGCAGTTCGCCGTCAACGGCCCCGACGGCGTGCGCAATCTCGGCTACTCCGCTTCAGCCACCATCGATTTTCCAGTCTGGGATTGGTTCGCAACCCACGACCGCGTGAAACAGAGCCAGGTACAGCTCAGGGCGGCCCGTATCGCACTCACCGCCACGCAGCGCACGTTGATCGCCCAGTTGCAGGAGTTCTATCACGAAGCCCAGGTTGCTTCCGATCAGGTGACATCGCTTCAAACCAGCGTGCAAACCGCACAGGAGAGCCTCCGCCTCACCAAACTCCGTTACCAGGCCGGTGAAGCAACTGCGCTTGAAGTCGTTGACGCCGAGTCTTCTCTAGCCCTGGTCGAATCTCAGCAGGCCGATGGGATTCTCCGCTATCGTGTCGCGCTGGCTAACTTGCAGACTCTTACGGGAGTGCTCTAGACCGCCATGATTTCTCGCTCGTTCCATCAACCGTCCACGCCGCAGCTGGCCTCCATGGCTCTCCTGGCAGCACTGTCGATGACCACACTCACTGGATGCGGCAAAAAAGAGGAGGCGCCACCGGCCGCGGTCGCAGTCCAGGCGGCAACCGTATCCACCAGGGCCATCACCCAGCACATTGAGGCCGACGCCGTTCTCTCGCCGATTGCTCAGGCTGCGATCGCTCCTAAGATCACCTCACCGGTCAAAAACTTTTACGTCCAGCGCGGGTCTCAGGTGAAAGCCGGCGAACTGCTCGCGACTCTCGAGAACACCGACCTCAAGGCCGCGGTCACCGATAACCAGGGAGCGCTCACCGCCCAGGACGCCACGTACCAGACCACTGTCAAAGCTCAGGTCCCCGAGGATTATCAGAAAGCTGAGCTCGATCTCGCCCAGGCCAAAGCAAACCTCGACCTGAATCAGAGTATTGTCGACAGCCGCAAAAAACTCTTCGCTGAAGGGGCCATTGCCGGCCGCGATCTGGACACCGCCCAGGCTGCTCTCGTCCAGGCGCAGGCCGCCTATGACACCGCGCACCAATACCTTGAGGGCATGAAGCAGGTGAGCCGCGCGGCTGCCCTGACCCAGGCCAAAGGCCAGCTCGAATCGGCCAAAGGTAAATATGAGGCCGCCGCCGCAGAACTTAGTTATTCCGAAATCCGCAGCCCCATCAGCGGAGTCGTGGCCGATCGCCCCCTGTATGCCGGGGAAACCGCTGCCGCCGGGACGCCCCTCATCACTGTCATGGATATTTCCGCTCTGCTCGCGAAACTTCACTTGCCGCAGCCGCAGGTCGAAGGACTCAGGGTAGGCGACCAGGCGTCCGCCGCGGTTCCTGGCCTCCATCATCCGATCGCTGGCAAGATCATGATGATCAGCCCCGCTCTTGATCCCGGCAGCACTACTGTCGAGTTGTGGGTGCGCATCGAAAACCCCCATCGCGATCTTCGCCCCGGCACCACGGTCACCGTCACTCTCTCCTCGAGGACGATCCCCGACGCGCTGGTCGTGCCCAGCGCCGCCATTATTCTCACCAACGCCGGGGGAAAAGCGGTCATGGTTGTGGATAAGGACAATGTCGCGCACCTCACGCCTGTCTCGGTAGGCGTCATCGATGGGGATGACACCCAGATCGTCAGTGGCGTCGCAGCCGGCCAGCGCATCATTACCCAGGGCGCCAACGGTCTCGATGACGGCACCAAAGTTCAAATCGTCGCCGGCTCCGCCGATCAGGACGACAAAGCCGGAGACGCTCAACCGTGAGCGAAATCTCTCCCGCTACCGAAAGCCGCACCGTATCCGCGCCGCCGGAAAAGCCTTTCTGGATGGTGCGCTTTTCCCGCAGTATCTTCTTCTTCGCCATCGCTCTAGCCGTGGCCGGCATCTTTCTTGGCCTCCGCATCCCTCTTGGCGTCTTCCCGCAGACCAATTTCCCTCGCGTCGTCATCGGCATTGACAATGGCGTGACCCCCATCCAGCAGATGGAAGTCACGATTACCCGGCCCATCGAAGATGCCGTAAACAGCGTCCCCGGACTGCAAACCGTCGATTCCATCACCAGCCGCGGCTCCGCAGAAATCGACCTTCTCTTCAACTGGAACGTCGATATGGTGCAGACCCTGCAGCTCGTCGACGCGGCCGTGTCTCGGGTGCAGCAGTCTTTGCCACCAACCGCGCAGATCACCACGAATCGCCTTACCTTTGCCGCGGTTCGCCCGATCCTTGGCTACGCACTTACGTCGAAGACCGTCTCCCAAACTGAGCTATGGGAACTCGCCACCTACACCCTCAAACCTCCCCTCAATCGCCTGCCCGGCGTGAGCGTCGTCGAAGTCCAGGGCGGCCAGGTCCCGGAATTTCATGTCATCCCCAACACCGCGAAAATGGAGGCCGCTTCCCTCACCATCAGCGACGTGGTGAGTGCCATTCACAACGCCAATATCGTTCAGTCGCCTGGTCTCTACACCCAGAACCACGAGCTGATCCTCGGCCTGGTTGGCGATCAGGCCCATAGCCTCGAAGAGCTCGCCCAAATCGCTGTCAAGGCCAGCCCCTCCGGCGTCCCCATTCACCTGGCCGATGTGGCAGCCGTTCAAGCCGGCACCGAGCCGCTCTACTCCATCGTCACTTCCAACGGCCAGCCCGCTGTCCTCCTGAACATCTTTCGCCAGTCCAACAGCAATACCGTCACCGTCACCGACGAAGCCAATGCTGAGCTCGCCCAGCTTCGCAAAGTCCTGCCTTCCGATGTCCAGGTCGATACCTTCTACGACCAATCCCAGGTCGTTCGCGACAGCGTCAGCAGCGTCCGCGACGCAATCCTGCTCGGATTAGTTCTCGCCGCCCTCATTCTTATTTTCTTTCTCCGCGACTGGACCACCTCGGTGGTCGCCGGCCTGGTTATCCCCATTACCATCTGCGTTGTTTTCATCCTTCTGTGGGCGCTCGGCGAAAGCTTTGACCTCATGACGCTCGGCGGCCTCGCAGCCGCGGTCGGGCTGGTCATCGACGATGCTATCGTCGTGGTGGAGAACATCGCTCTTCACCGCGAGCACGGGGAATCCCGCGTGGAAGCCGTACGTCTCGCACTGAGCGAAATTACAAAGCCGCTCATCGGCTCCACCATCACCCCCATCGTGGTCTTCCTTCCTCTCATCGCGGTCACGGGCGTCACCGGGACTTTTTTCCGCGCCCTCGCTCTCACCATGACCGTGGCCCTCATTACTTCGCTGGCTCTGGCCCTTACCTGGACGCCCGCTCTGAGCATGGCGCTCCTGCGGCGTAAGCCAGCCAGCGAGCCGCCCCGGGAAGCCTCGCGCATCATGGCTCCGGTACTCCGCCTTCACGAGCGTGTGCTGAGAATCGGACTCCAGCGCCCGCTCTGGCTCGCCGCCACCTGTCTGCTGCTGTTCGCCGGCATTTACTTCACCTACCAGTCCCTCGGTTCCGACCTGCTGCCTGAAATGGATGAAGGCGCCTTCGTCCTCGATTACGTCATGCCCGCCGGCAGCTCGCTCGCGGAAACCAACCACGTTCTCGAGCATGTCGACCGCATCCTTCACCGCATTCCCGAAGTCACCGTCACCTCGCGCCGCACCGGTATGCAACTCGGCCTCGCTGCCGTCACGGAAGCCAACACTGGCGACTTCACGGTAGTGCTCACCAGCCACCGCAGCCGCGGGATCGACGAAGTCATGGCAGATGCCCGCCAGAAAATCCGCGCCGCCGAGCCTGAACTCGACATCGAATTCACCCAGGTCATGCAGGACATGATCGGCGATCTCTCCAATGCTCCTGAGCCGGTCCAGATCAAGCTCTTCTCAACCGATGAAAACCTCCTGCTCAGTCTCGGGCCGCGCGTCGGCGATGCCATCTCCAAAGTGCCTGGCGTCGTCGACGTCGAAAACGGCGTGGACAACACCATCAGTGGCCCCGCTACGAACTTCGTCGTCAATCCCGCTGTTGCCATGCACTTCGGCTTCACTCCCGCGGAAGTCGCCACCGACGCCACATCCATCCTCGATGGGATTCCCTCGCCCGATCCCCTGGTCGCGAACGGTCGTCCGTACACGGTCCGCGTTCGTCTCGATGACACCCATCGAGCCAGCCTCGACGCCATCCAGAACACCGTCTTTGTCAGTCCCACTGGCAAAATGGCCAGCCTCGGCTCTCTTGCGCAGATTCAGAACCTGCCCCCCCAGGACGAGATCATGCGCGAAAACCTTCAGCAAATGATCACGGTCACGGGCCGTCTCGAAGGCTCCGATCTCGGCTCTGCCATTCAGCGCGTGCAGCAAGCCGTACGCAACCTGCACCTGCCGAAAAGCGTGCGAGTCCAGTACGGCGGAACCTATCAGCAACAGCAGCAGTCGTTCCACGAACTGCTGATGGTCCTCCTCATGGCGCTGGTGCTGGTGTTCGGCGTTCTTCTCGTGGAGTTCCAGAACTTCTGGGCGCCGATTTCCATTCTCATCTCCTCCGTGCTCTCCCTGTTCGGAGTTCTCGTCGCGCTTCTGGTCACCAGAACTACCTTCAACGTTGCCTCCTTTATGGGGCTCATCATGGTCATCGGCATTGTTGCCAAGAACGGCATTCTCCTGCTCGACGCGGATGAACGCTTCCGCCTTGCAGGACTGGGTGCCCGCGACGCGATGATGCAGGCGGCACAGCGCCGCCTCCGCCCTATTGTGATGACCGCGCTCGCCGCCATGACTGGCATGCTGCCGCTGGCTTTCGGCCTCGGCGCCGGCTCGCAGATGCTGCAGCCGCTGGCCATCGCCGTCATCGGCGGTCTGCTCATCTCGATGGTTCTTTCCCTCGTCGTTACGCCCGCAGCGTACTACCTGATGACCCGCGACTAACTTCCTGGTCCCGAGTTATCTGCACCAGCAGATCGCGAACCACTCGCTAAGTTATGCGTGCCGCCGAGTGAGGCACAATGAAGACGGGAGAATGCCAATGCGGGCTTTGCTCGTAGAGGACGAGATTCGACTTGCTGAGAATATCGCTACGGCGCTGCGTGAGAATGCGGGGATTGCTGTCGATGTGGTCTATACCGGAACGGAAGGGTTCGAATGTGGTCAGCAGCAAAACTACGACCTGATTGTGCTGGATCTGATGCTGCCCGGAATCGACGGATTAGGCGTGTTGAAGGGATTGCGTGCGCATGGCCAATCTGCACCGGTACTGATCCTGACGGCCCTGGCAGAGAAGTCGACCGTAGTGCAGTTGCTGAACGCAGGAGCAGATGACTATCTCGCGAAACCATTTGATTTGGGCGAGTTCCTGGCACGCTCGAAAGCGCTCATTCGCCGCGGAAAAGCAGTGAGCAATCCAACCATTCGAGTCGGCGAACTGACGATCGACTCGATTGAGCAGACAGTTACCCGGAACGGACGTGTCATCGACCTCTCTCCGACGGAATACCGAATTCTTGAGTTCCTGAGCCACAGCCCTCGCTCCATCATTTCCAAACAGAAACTTCTCGAGCACCTCTACGATTTCAATTGGGAGCACCATTCCAACGTCATCGAAGCGCACATCTCGAACCTCCGCCGCAAGCTCAATCGCGGAGCTGGTGTGAGGATCGATACCGTTCGGGGACGGGGATACCGCCTGTTAGCCGATGACAAGGGTGCGTTGCCATGAAGGCCTATTCTCTGCGCCGCCGGCTGATTGCCACGATTTTGTTGATTGAATGCGCGCTGACTCTCACCATTACTGTCGCGACCATGTTGAACGCGAGGCAGGAACAGCTTCGTGCGTTTGACATGATGCTGCGAGGCCGCGCAGATTCCCTGCTCGGCGCCGTCCAGGACGCGGAAGATCCAGGGGATACAGTACGCGTTAATCCAAAGGCGCTCGACTTGCCCGAGGACGATCTCTGGGAGGTCACGAACTCCGGCGGACAGGTTCTGGCCCATTCAACGAAATGGATTCCCGATGACTTGAGGAATTTTGACGACACAAACCGTCCTCGCATCTTTCGCGATCGAGGACATCGCTTCCGCGGACTGACCCTGCATGGCGTCCGGCAGGTCGATGCCGACGACCAGAGCCCGGGTGTTCCCCGACCGGTTCGCATTGACTATGCCGCTTCACTGTTGCCGGTGCACCGGGCGCTCTGGCGGACAGAACGTTTCCTGATTATCTCAAACACCGCATTGCTTCTTGTTACCGGATTATTGGTGACGCTCCTGCTTCGCCGGGGGCTGGCGCCGCTCGAAGAGCTAAGTCGCGCCGCGGCGCAGATGACCCCGTCGAATCCGGAGTTTCGTGCACCGGAAGCAGCCTGCCGCGTCGCGGAGCTTTCTGTGCTGGCAAAAGCTCTGCAGTCTTCCACGCAGCGGCTTAAGAAGGCTTTCCGTCAGCAGGAAATCTTCGTTCACGATGCGGCCCATGAGTTGAAGACCGCTGTCACCATCGTGAAATCGTCTCTGCAACTGCTCGTATCGCGTACGCGCACCTCCCAGGAGTATGCCGAAGGGCTGCGAACGTGCCTCGACGACTGCAGCCGGATGGAAGAACTGGTGCAACGCATGCTGCTCCTGGCGCGCTTCGAGCAGGGTGCCCCCGAACTGGATGCTTTTGATTTGACTGAGGCTGCGTGCGAAGTTGGCGCACAACTCGAGACCTTTGCAAAACTGCGCGGCGTCCACCTTCATGTCGAGGCGAACGAATCAGCCTGGGTGCCTCTTTCGGAAGAGGCCTGCGCTTCTCTCATCTCCTGTCTGATGCTCAACGCTCTGCAGCACTGCCCGGAAAATGGCAGGGCCGAGCTAAGCGTAAGAGCGGCGGGAGATATGGTAACGCTGCGTGTGTGCGATACAGGAAGTGGGATTGCGCCGGAGGAATTACCCCACGTCTTCGATCGATTTTACCGAGGCGATTCGTCTCGCGCCCGCAGCAGCGGTGGCACGGGGCTGGGCCTTGCCATTTGCAAAGCCATCGTCGACTCCTGCGGCGGCTCCATCAAATTGGAAAGCACGTTGGGCGCCGGCACCACAGCGGAAGTTCAGCTTCCGCGCGCCGCCGCGATGGTTCGCTAACGGTCATCGGCGAGAAGGCGGACAAGTTCGAAGTGCAGCAGACGGTGAAGACCGCGGATGGCGCGGATCATAGGGCTGATCCGATTGCAAGGAAAATCTGTTCGAGATCGTAGGGGTCGAAGAGAAATGACGGTCCGTTCATGAGCGCGTTCGAAACGCTGCAGTTCGGATTGCAAGCGGTGCGCCGGCCGATTCATTTCCTGTTCGCGTGAGTCTATTGAAGGAATGAGGATGGCTCACTTCGCAATTCTTATCGCTGGCTTGCTGCCCGCGTCGATCGCGGCGGCGAATGCGCAGAATACGATCATTCCGGCTGGAGTACCGCTGCGCATTCAGGTGGATCACCGCTACCGAATTCGCCCGGGTACGCTTGTCGAAGGACATCTGATTGCGCCGATCTACTGCGTCGATCACCTGGCGCTTCCGGTGGACACGCGCGTATCGGGAGTGATTGCCGGTACGCATCCGGCTCCGCACAAGGACCGCGTGCGGTCGTGGCTGGACGGCAACTTTGTTCCGGCGGGAATCCCGGAAATTCGCTTCGACTCGCTGCATCTGCCTGGCGGAACGACAGAGAGAATCGAGACCAGCGTGGTGCAGCGCGACGCTACGGTGGTGAAGATGACTGTCAACAAGAAGCACTCGAGCCTGAAGGAAATGGCGCGCCAGGAAATCGAGGATCGCAAGCGCGAGGCTCTGGACACGTTTCATCATCCCAACGTGAGGGATCGAATCGAGAAGTGGGCCTACGCGCAGCTGCCGTGGAGCCCGCCGATGATCTGGACAGGGACGCAGTACGATGCGGAGCTGACCGCACCGGTGGATATTCCCGGACCCACACCAGCACCGCTGCCCCGGGCGGAAGTTCAAAGCACACCAACCGGAGTGGTGGATGCACGGCTGACAGTCGACCTGGATTCAGCCAAAGACAAGCATGGCGCACCGGTGACGGCGGTCCTGACGCGGCCGCTGCTTACACCGGATGGCAAGCAGGTTCTGTATCCGGAAGGCACTAAGATCGAAGGGCTGGTGACCCTGGCACAGCCGGCGCGATGGTTCGCTCGCAACGGACGACTCCGGTTTACGTTTCGCAGCATGGAGGCTGATGGTGGGGCGGCCTCCACGGTGCACGGTCAACTGGCTGGGGCCGAAGCTTCCGGCAACGGCACTATGAAGATTAGCGAGGAAGGAACCGCGACGACGAGTTCGGGGCCCGGGAAGTACCTGGCGCCGATGGCGCTTGGCGTGATGGCAGCGTCCTCGTTTGGCGACGATGCCGGGAAACCGGGGAACAGCGCCGTGGTCAGCAACGGTTTTGGATTTGCCGCGCGGATAGCGGCCATGGCATCGGCGAATGCCGCGGTCGGGCGTGGCTTCGCATTCTTCGCGTTGTCGAAATCGATCTACTACCGGTGGATCGCGCGCGGACACGAAGTGCAATTTCCGAAAGACACACAGATTGAAATTCTGCTGAACGAACGGTGACGGTTGCCGCATTCCCACCTTCGTGATCCGAACTGACTGATCTCCTCACCTCATTAACACGCGCCCATGACGGACTCGTCATGTCCGCCGCCGCGTGTCAAAGGACAGTGAATTGTTCTTGAAACCTCTGTGAATCGGGCTCGGCCTTCATGGTTCCTTCAGCTTCGGCTCCCTAGACTAGCTTCGCCAGCGCCCATACATGGCTACTTTGTTGATCAATTTCGCGCTCAGCAGTCGCGCGCGAAGCACGCACTCAAGTTCGATGGAACGCACTCTTCGAGGATGGCCGATGCAGTCCAAAATCTCTTATTCACAGCTCCTTGCCGCGCTTCTCGCCTTTGCTTTGTTGTATTGCGTTTCTGCGCCGCGCATCAGCGCGCAAACCCGGGCCGCGGCAGGAGGAAACACTTCCCTCAACCAGGCCGGATCTGTTTCCGGTACGCTCACGGATCCTGGCGGCGCTGTATTGAGGGGCGCCCAGGTATCCATCCCCGCCAAAGACAGGATCGTGTCCACGGACGAGCAGGGACGATTTTTCTTCAGTGGTTTGCAGCCCGGCAATTATGAGATTTCCGTCAGCTACATCGGTTTCCAGAAGCTGACAAAGACCGTCACCGTGAATCCCGGAGTCTCGACCTCTGTGAACCTTCAACTCCAGGTTGCGTCGCAAAAACAGACTGTGCTGGTGACCGGTGGAAGCGCTTCGGCTGAGGCGGAGGCGGTCAATGAAGAGCGTACCGCGGACAACCTCATCCAGGTCATGCCCACTCAGACCATCACCAGCCTGCCAGACCGGAATCTTGGCGACGCGATCGGCCGTATGGCCAGCGTTGCCCTGACGCGTAACGAGGGTCAGGACAATTTTGTGGGGGTGCGCGGCACCGAGCCCCGCCTGAACAATACCACCGTGGATGGCTTTAACATGCCTTCGGAAGATCCAGGAATTCGCGAATTCGATTTCTTCGCTGTTCCCACCGGTATCGTGGATTCGGTCCAGGTGAGCAAGACCCTGCAGGCCAACATGGACGGCGATGGAATTGGCGGGTCCATCAATCTCGTCACTAAGACTGCGAGCGACACCCCGACCTACCAAGTCACCGCCATCGGCGGCCTCAGCGCAATGGGCGGCTTCACCCCGATTGAAAACCCCCGTCCGAACGCGAACATATACGGCACCTGGGGCCGGCGCTTTGGCGCCGGCAAGAAACTTGGCTTCATCATCGGCGGCGAGTACGACTTCGATGGCACGGGCTACAACGACGTCGAGCCCACTCCTGACGAGGCCACGCTGTCGAACGGCCAAAACGTGGTCTGGGATGACTCCCAGGATCTCCGCACATACATGTTCCACCGCCCCCGCTACGGAGTGGGCGGCAGCCTCGATTACCGCATCAAGCCCGGCTCCGCGATCTTTTTACGCTATCTCTATACCTTTACGCGCGACAGCGGCGACAAGTCCGTGTACAGCCTCTTTGACAACACGCCCGGCGTCCAGTTGATTAATCCCGGCAACACAGGCTGCTCCGGCACCACGGCCACAGGTGCAACCGCACCACCCTGTATGACTCCACCGCGCTACTATGACCAGGCTGAAGATGCCCGGATCTATTCCGACAGCATTCAGCTCAGCGGCACCCACGTCCTGACAAATACCTGGTACACCTGGGCAGCCGCCGCCGGGGCCGGTTACTTTGGCGACAATCCATTTGAATCGGGGAACTTCTCAAACATCGCCACCACCAGTTCGTGCCAGTTCAACGAGACCGCAACCACCGACTATCACCTGCCCCAGTGGACCCCGGCATGTTTTGCCGAGATCAACGAACCCCAGAATTACGTCTTCACCGGGACGCAGCGTAACCCGGGACACGAGGAGCAGATCAACGTTGCCCTCCAGGGATCGGGCGCATTTCGTTGGCACGCCGGCGGACATCTTTCGACGTTTGAATACGGCGCTAAACTCCGCAGCATGCACAAGTACAACAATGCGTACTACGTCACCGCCACCGCTAACGGCAACGGCATCCCGATGTCGAACTTTCCCAACCAGCTCGTCCAGCCGAACTACTACAACGGTTCGTACAAGGACGGCTACAACGTATGGTTCGGCGCCGTCCAAAACTACGTCGACCAGCACCCCGCCCAATTCGCGTTTGCGAACGACAAAGGAGTGGATTCCGGGAACTACGGACTGGTGGAGCACATCCCCGCGTTCTACGTGATGAACACAACCGATTTTTCGAATGGCATGCGCCTGATCCTCGGCCTGCGCGCGGAGATCACCACCGACGGCGTGCACAACCTCGCGTTCGATCCCAACGGCAATGCGACGCCTAACAAGTTCTCAGGCTCCTATTACGATGTGCTGCCCAGCGCGTCGCTGCGCTTTAACGCCGGGCACGACAGCTATATGCGCCTGATCTACGCGCGCGGCGTTTCTCGTCCCGAAGAGCAGTGGCTGGCCGAAGACGTGAGTTGGGGCATCGGTGGAAACGGCGCCTACAAAGACACCGTCGCCTTCGGCAACCCCAACCTCAAGGCGGAAACCGGCGACGACGTCGACCTCCTCTACGATCACTACTTCAAGACCTTCGGCGTGTTGTCTGGCGGATATTTCTACAAGCACCTCGCGTCTCCGCCGGTCAGCACCCAAAAGGTGCTGGACAACTACCTGCCTCCTGGCGCACCGTCCTCGGATCAGGGCACTTACCTCGCCACGTATTACATCAACGCAGGCAGCGCATGGATTAGCGGCATTGAATTACAGTACCTGCAGCACTGGTCCGATCTGCCCGGTTTCCTCGGCGGACTCGGCATGAACGCCAACTACAGCTACATCGGTTCCCAGACCAGCGGCATCGCCGGACGCAGCGACAAGCCGCGCCTGCTGGAGGACGCTCCCAATCTCTTCAATATCGGGCCTACGTACAATCGCGGACCTCTCGGAATGGAAATGAACATTCAGCTCAACGGGGCCAGCATTTACCAGTATCAGTACACAGACGGAGCGCCGGGCGGCCCGCAGGGCCCACTCGGGGACTACTATAACTATCCCCACCTCCAGGTCGACGCGCAGGGCAGCTACAAGCTTCCCCACAGCTTCCAATTGATTGTCTCCGGACTTAACCTGACCAACGAAGATTTTGGTTTCTACTACGGCAGCCCCAAATACGACACGCAGCGCGAGTTCTACCACCAGACTTACACTTTTGGACTTCGCTGGACGCCCAACCACACCGAAAACTAGAGTCCGTCCATCTGAAGCACCAACGGCCGGTGCCCTGGCACAGGCCGTTTCGTTTGCATCAACGTCAGTGCTGCCCCGCCGGGCATGAGAACTTGTCAACTTTAACTGGTGCCCGGAGGGGGACTTGAACCCCCACGACCGGTTAAGGTCTGCGGATTTTAAGTCCGCTGCGTCTGCCAGTTTCGCCATCCGGGCACTCCTTTTATCGTAGTCGATATGCCGCAACAGAAAAGCGTGCCGCAGGCACGCTTTTCCCTTCCAACAACACTTCGCTCAGTGGGGCTTGCGATATTCGATCTCGTCGCCGCGCAGGTAATATTCCGCTGAACAAATGTCTCCGCCGCAGATCATCGACTCCAGGCCCACAAACTGAGCGCGCGTGATCAAACCCAGCGCACCGCAGCGCGGGCAGGCGAGCACTGCCACAAAAGGATTCCGCGCGTCTCCCATCGGCGCCGCATTTTCCAGCACAAAGAGCGTTCCTGGTTCCATCTGTTCCGGTATCCACTCATCAAGCATCTGAAGCTCTTCCTGCATAACGTACCTCCTGTGTTGTGCTGTGCTGGTGTGCTTCCGGCTCTTGCGAGCGCGGACCGATGCGGTGCTGATGGCTATGCGCTCTGCTGTGGGTCTGCCTCCTCTTGCTGCCGCGCGGGCAGCGACTGTGTCGACAGACAGGGATTTCCTGGCTCATTGGACCTGGATGTGGGAATATTTGCTGCGGAGCGGAAACGCGCAGGCGATGCTGCGCTTCCTTGCGTCGGCCTTGGTCGTGCTCGATACTGACTCGGGCATCACAGGCGGCGTCTCGGCGGAAGCCATCAGCCGCTCTTCGCAGGGATGCGTCCAGGCAGCATTTGGCGGTCCGTCAGTTGACGCCATTCTCACGGCAGGGTCGCCTGGTGTCAATTAAATCTTTGCTCGTGTGTTATCCGCGCAGGTTCGTCGCGCCGCTTAACCGCGTTACCGAAGCACCGACGGCGGCCTTGACGGCTTCGCTGATCTGCTGAATCTGCGCCGGTTGCAGGTAAGGGTGCATGGGCAGGCTCAGGACACGGCCGGCAGCGCGATCTCCGCGTGCGGAAAGCTGCCCAGCGGCAAGCCCATATCGGCATAGACGGGTTGCAGGTGGAGCGGCATGGGGTAATGCACGGCGGTCGGAATCCCCAGATCGCGGAGCGACGTTCTCGACCGTCTCGCGATCGTCGACCTCGATGGTGTACTGCGCCCAGGCGCTGGTGCGATCGGGCTGGATCTTGGGCGTGCGCACGGCGTCTTTCAGGAAGGCGGTGTAGCGATCGGCCACTTCGGCGCGGGCCAGCAGCTCCTCGTCGAAGACTTCCAGCTTGGCGAGCAGAATGGCTGCCTGCAGCGTGTCGATGCGACCGTTGATGCCGATGCGTGTGTGCAGGTAGCGCGCGGCCTGGCCGTGGTTGCGCAATTCGAGCATGGCGGTTGCGAGGGCGTCGTCGTTGGTGAAGCAGGCGCCGCCGTCGCCGTAGCAGCCCAGCGGCTTGGATGGGAAAGAAGCTGGTGCAGCCGATGGTGCTGAGGTTGCCGGAGTGACGGCCTTTGTAGAGCGCGCCGAAGCTTTGCGCGGCGTCTTCGATGACAGGCAGGTTGTGGCGGGCAGCGATCTCGCCGATAGGCGTCCATGTCAGCGGGCTGGCCGTAGAGGCTGACCGGCAGAATGGCTTTCGTGCGGGGCGTGATGGCGGCTTCGATTTGAGCGGGATCGAGGTTGTAGGTGACGGGATCGATGTCGACGAAGACGGGGTGCGCGCCAAGCGAGGGTGATCATTTCGCCGGTGGCGAAGAAGGTGAAGGGCGGCGTGATGACTTCGTCGCCGGGACCGATGTTGAGGGCCATCAGAGCCAGCAAAAGGGCGTCTGTGCCGCTGGCGCAGCCGATGACGTGGCGCGCGCCAATGCGGACAGCGAGGCGCTGCTCGAGTTCCTGAACTTCCGGTCCGAGGATGAAACGGCCGTGGTCGAGAACTGCCTGGATGCGCGCGTCGATGCGGGGCTTGAGGCGGCGGTATTGCTCCTTCAGGTCGACAAATTCCATGACCCGTATATTGTCTCAGGTTCTTGTCGGCTGCAGTGTCCGTTTCGGCGGTTACGACCTTGACGACACGGGCACGCAGTTCGTCGTAGGAAGGAGTGCCATCGATGAAGCCGAGCAGAGCCTGCTGGTTCTGGGTGTAGCGGTCGAGCGAGTAGCGGCGGCTGCCGGCTTTGGCCTCTTTGGGATGCGATTGGGCGAAGAGGGCCTGATCTTCGTCTTCGGTGGCAAGCGCAATGAATTCAATCATCTTGTCGGAGGTGTCGTAGACGTCGAAGCGGTAGGCGAAGTGGTAGCGGCCTTCCGGAGCGAAGTATTCGATGGCGGCGACAGTGAGGTTGCCGACGGGGATGCGTTCGATCATGTAGCCGTGGGCTTCGGCGAAGGCGGGGTGTTTGCCGTCGGCGTGGAAGCGGCGCAGGATGGCTCGCTCCTGGTCGCGATGGTCTTTATCTCCTGACTCTGCATAGGCTTCGAGGAGGAGCGAGTGGGCGTGGGGATCGTCGGGCTGGGCTTCGACGACTTTGCGGAAGTAGGCGACGGCGTCGGCGGGGCGAGCCATTTCGAGAAGGACGGCGCCGGCCATGGTGTTGGCGTGGGTGTTGTTGGGATAGATGGAGACGATGGCCTGGGCTTTTTGCAGGGCTTCGTCCTTGCGTCCGGCTTCGAGGCTGGACTGGACGCCCTCAAAAGCGACGGGATCGGGTTGGCGCTCGACCGGCTTTTGCTCGGTCGTGGGCGACTGGTCCGGGTTGTGCGTCCGTTGCGGCCAGGCAGCACAACAGCCGAGCAGGAGTGTGGCGCAAGCGACGAACTTTGGCTTCATGGGTGAGCCTCGGTTCAGGTTGGCGTGAAGGGTAAATTGTTTTAAGGATGGGTGAAAAGAAGTTTTTACTGTTGCTGCATAGGTACCGGGATTTTTGGAGGTATACCCCCTGTAGCGGGTAGACAGGATTGAAGTTAAAAATGTTAATGGGGGGGTAATGGGACTTTTGCAGTACTGTCGAGTTGGTTAAGTGCGGCACGTACGCAACATGGTGGAACGGGGCGGGTCTGGAGTGGATGTGAGACAAAACTGACGACGAGGATTCACGATGAAGAAGCTGTTGAGTGTGGCACTGGTTTCGCTGGCTGTACCTCTGGGATTGGGCATGGCGGGATGTTCGCATCCTCGTGCGGTGGTGGTGTATGCACCGCCTCCGGCGTATCAGCGAGGCGGCGCAACAGGGTTACCGCAACGGCGTGGACGCGGCGCAGCGGGATATGCACAAAGGGCTGCGACCGGATGTGGCGCGTCATCCGCGGTTCAACAATCCTCCGGTGCCGCCGCCGTTGCAGGAAGACTACCGGCGTGGATTCCGCGAGGGGTATCAGCGGGTGTTTGCGGGGGCGTGAGGCCGAACCGGTTGCTGGTGGCTGGTGGCTGGTGGCGCCTGGCTAAGAAGGGTTCGCTAAGGGCCGGTTAGCGGTACAGCGGTCAGCATGACGGGCCGATATAATGAAGGTATGAGCAGCTTGCCGAAGATCGCGAAGAGGACTTCCCGTCCTTTTGTTCTGGGCCGGAAGAAGTTCGCTGCCATCACGGCGGTGGAAGGGCTGAAGCTGAGCCGCGAGGGTGAGTTGCGACTGGAGCGTTCGGAGGATTTGGCCTTCGAAGAGCGGCTGGACGAGGTCATTCGGGCGCATAGCGGGAATCGCAAGCGCGCATGATGCGTGAAGGCTACGATGCCTTCGCAGATCCGTATCTCTATCCGGGTACGACGGTCCTGAAAAATCTTCGCGGCATTCGAGACGAGAAGGCGCTGGAGGCGTTTGAGGTGGAAGTCTCAACGCTGCGCGCCGAGCAGCCGTTACCCGACGGAGAATTCGACGCGACTCACTATCGGGCAATCCACCACCATCTTTTTCAGGATGTTTACGAGTGGGCCGGACATTACCGGTCCGTCCGCATCGCCAAGGGCGACAGCATGTTTTGCTATCCGGAGAATATTCCGGAGCAGATGGGTTCGCTGTTCGCGAGGGTTGCGGGCGGTGAGCCGTTTCGCGACCGCACGCCGGACGAATTCGTGTCCGTGCTGGCGAAGTTCCACGCAGAGTTGAATGCGATCCATGCCTTTCGCGAAGGAAACGGGCGAACGCAACTGGCTTTTGTGGGGCTGATTGGGCACACGTTCGATCATCCGCTGCGCCTGGAAGATGTGGAGCAGGGAGCATTCCTGGCGGCGATGATGGCGAGCTTTGCGGGCGATTTGGGGCCGTTGATCGGGGCGTTGACGGAACTACGCGCGTGATTCCTCGGCGGCTGCGCCGGTTGGGGAATAGTGGCGCTGCCGCGTAACTGGCCTGCGACGGCCGTCCAAGATCAAGTCTTCGACAATCTGAGGCGCGATGACGTATTCCGGCGCCATCTCGGCAATCATGTGGCGCAGCAAGAGCAGGTTGTCTTGCTCGAAAGGAACAACTTCCTCGTCAAACGGCGTGGATCTTCCGATCTTCCGACAATGCAGGCCTGCCAGCAAAGCGGGAAATAGACTTCGCTTTGCGGATCGGTAATCAAGTCCATCGTGGTCGCGGGTTCTGTGTGCGGTCTCTCGCCCTTCACCAATAGCGGCTGCTCCGATGTCACCACAGGATTATGGGGATCGAATGTGGTTCGAATTTGCCAGTACATATCGGCAATTCGTTTTTTCGCAAGCTTTGAAGGTCTGCCCTGACACGAGACAAAGACAAGAGCGGACGCGCCTCGCGCGTTTCCCACTTCTGCCAAAGCCGGGCAGAAATGGGGCGCCCGGAATCCGACACCCGGCACCCGGCAGAAGATGGCGAAGCTTCAGGCGCAGGTTGCGGCGGGACGTCCCAGGAAGCGGTCGTCCGGCGACGGTTTCCTAATCTCTTGACCCATGGCGGTTTCGCCCCTACGATGCAGGGGCATGGCGGTTCCGCAAACTTTGGTTGGGCAGACGATTGGGAACTATCGGGTGGTCGCGCTGCTGGGGAGCGGCGGGATGGGGTCCGTCTACCGGGCGGTGGACGTGCGTCTGGGGCGGGAAGTGGCGCTGAAGCAGTTGCGCCGCGAGAGTGGAGAGCGGGACGAGGCTGCGGAAGAGCGGTTCCGGCGCGAGGCGCGGGCGCTGGCGAAACTGAACCATCCGCACATTGCCGCGCTCTATGACGTAGTGGAGCAGGACGGCGCAGACACGATGGTGATGGAGTGCGTGCGAGGGCGAATCGCTGGCTGACAAGCTGGACAGGGGCGGGCAGGACGGGGGCGGGCAGGACGGGGGCGCGCTGGGCGTTCGCGAGGCGACAGAGATTGTGCGGCAGGTGGCGGAGGCGCTGGAAGAAGCGCACGCGCATGGGGTGATTCACCGGGACATTAAGCCTGCCAACGTGATGATTACGCCAAAGGGGCAGGTGAAGGTGCTGGACTTTGGCGTGGCGAAGCTGCTGGCGGCGCGGGGCGGGGACACGACGCAGTCGCTGGTGGAGACGCAGGGGGTGATTGGAACGCCTCGGTATATGTCTCCGGAGCAGGCGCTGGGTAAGGAGGTGGATGCGCGGACGGATTTGTGGAGCCTGGGGATTTTGTATTACGAGGCGCTGACGGAGGAGACGCCGTTCAACGGGAAAAGCGGCGTGGCGATTTTGCGGGCGATTTTGGATGAGCCGTTGCTGCCCCTGCGGACGCTGCGCGAGGATGTGCCGGCGCAGGCGGAGCAGATTGTGGCGCGGGCGCTGGAGAAGGATCCGGAGAAAAGGTATCCGACCGCGACCGAGATGGTGGCGGACCTGGCGCGGCTGTCGGGAACGCTGAGCGGGGCTGGTTTAGCAGCCGGTTCTGGAACGATGGCGCCGGTGGAGCGGGCCCGGGTTCCGTGGCGGTGGATGGCTTTGGTGGCGGGGCTGGCGCTGGTAGCAGTGGGTTTGGCGGGATGGGCGCTGATGCGGCGGGCGGCGGAGCGGCGATGGGCGCGGGAAGAGGCGATTCCGGAGATGGAGCGGCTGGTGGATGCGCGAAAACCGCTGGCGGCGCTGGCGGTGCTGGAGCGGGCGGAGCGCGATTTGCCAGGCGACGCGAAACTGCGGGAGGTGGCGACGGCGGATACGCGAAGGCTGGATGTGACGTCCGATCCTGCGGGCGCGACGGTGGAGATTGCCGATTATCTGGCGCCGGATGGGCCCTGGCGATTGCTGGGGACGACTCCGCTGCAAAGGAGTCCGGATCGCGAAAGGCTATTTCCGGTGGAGGGTGACGAAGAACGGCGTTGGTTCGATGGAGACGGCTCCGGAGACAGAGGCGCGGATGGATTTTGCGCTGGGGGCGGCACAGAAGTCGGCGGCGGAGGGAATGGTGCGGGTGCCGGGCGGGTTGTGGACGACGTATGCCGGATTCATTGGCTGGGTCGGGCCGTATAACTTACCCGCGTATCAGATGGATCGGTATGAGGTGACGAACAGCGAGTTCGAGAAATTTGTGGAGAGCGGCGGATACGAGAAGGCGGCGTATTGGCCGGAGTTCGATCGCGATGGGAAGACGGTGGATCGGGCCGCGGCGATGGCGGAGTTTCGCGACACGACGGGGCGGCCGGGGCCCGCGACGTGGGCGGGCGGACATTATCCGGAGGGTGAGGGGAATTTCCCGGTCGCGGGCGTGAGCTGGTATGAGGCGATGGCGTATGCGGCGTGGGCGGGCAAGAGCCTGCCGGTGCTGGGGCAGTGGTATAAGGCGGCTGATCCTGACATGACGGAGTACACGGCGCAGGAAAGCAACATGGGGGGAACGAAGGTCGCGGCGGTGGGGGCGTTCCACGGGCTGGGCACGTATGGGACAGAGGATACGGCGGGGAATGTTCGGGAGTGGGTGGTGAATGAGGCGGATGCGGCGATCGCGGTTCATTATGGGCGGATCGTGGCGGGAGACGCCGTATCTGGCGATGTATCCAGAGGCGCTGACGCCGTGGGACCGTTCGGATGTGAACGGGTTGCGGTGCGTGCGGAACGATGCGCCGGTTCCGGCGGCCGCGGCGGGGTTGATTCCACGGGTGAATCGGGATTTTGCGCGGTATAAGCCGGCCAGCGACGAGGTTTTTCGGGCTTATGGTCTGCTGTATGCGTATTCAAAATCGCCGCTGAACGTCCAGGACGGCGGCGTGGTGCGAGGAGACGGAGGACTGGAAAGAGGAGAAGGTCACGTTCGACACGGCGTATGGGGAACGCATGGCGGCGTATCTGTTTTCTGCCGAAGCGGGTGAAGCCGCCGTATCAGACGGTGTTGTTCTTCCCCAGCGCGCGGGTAATGTTTCAGCCGCCGGACTCGAGCCATTTGGGAGACCTGCAGTTCTTCGATTACATCGTGCAGAGCGGGCGGGCGGTGATGTATCCGGTGTATCAGGACACCTACGAGCGGCGGCTGACCTATCACCTGCCGGACGGCCTGCAGAGCGTGGAGCTGACGACGGAGTGGTATAAGGATGCGGCGCGGGCGATGGATTACCTGGATACGCGGAAGGACATCGATCATGCGAAGGCTGGCGTATCTGGGGGTGAGCATGGGTGCAGCGGACGGCGTGATTGTGTCGACGCTGCTGCAGGATCGGCTGAAGACGGCGATTTATCTGGATGGCGGATATTTTCTGGGAGCGCCGGCGGCAGGCGGAGACCAGGCGGATTTTGCGCCGCGGATGAAGAAGCCGGTGCTGATGGTGAATGGGCGGTATGACTATACGTTTCCGGTGGAGACGGCGCAGGATCCGATGTTCGCGATGCTGGGGACGCCGGCGGGGGACAAGCAGCATGTGGTGCTGGATACGCCGCACGATGTGACGGAGCGGCGGCCGCAGCTGGTAGCGGCGGTGCTGGACTGGCTGGACAGGTATTTGGGGCGGGTGGGCGAGTAGCTGGTGGCTGGCTGCGTGTAGCAGGTGGCTGGAGTACTCGCCTTGAGCTTTGCATGTGTGATCTTGCCTTTATCGGCTCGTTCGCCCGGAAATTAATCTCCAACTCCCGTGCGTGCGAGGGACAGCTTGACCGCTGTTGCAATCGCCCCTACGATGCAGGGGCATGGCGTCCCCTTCCACATTGATCGGCCAGACGATTGGGAACTATCGGGTGATCGCGCTGCTGGGGAGCGGCGGGATGGGCTCGGTCTACCGGGCGGTGGACGTGCGTCTGGGGCGGGAGGTGGCGCTGAAGGTGCTGCGGCGCGAGGGGCTGGAGCGGGATGCGGAGAGCGAAGAGCGGTTCCGGCGGGAGGCGCGGGCGCTGGCGAAACTGAACCATCCGCATATTGCGGCTTTATACGACGTGGTGGAGCAGGATGGCTTCGACACAATTGTGATGGAGTGCGTGCCGGGCGAGTCGCTGGCGGCGAAGCTGGATGCTGGTGCGCTGGGAGTGCGGGAGGCGACGGGGATTATTCGCCAGGTGGCGGAGGCGCTGGAGGAAGCGCACGCGCAGGGGGTGATCCACCGGGATATTAAGCCGGCCAACGTGATGATTACGCCGAAGGGACAGGCGAAGGTCCTGGACTTTGGGGTGGCGAAGCTGCTGGCGGCGCGGGGCGGGGACACGACGCAGTCCCTGGTGGAGACGCAGGGCGTGATTGGAACGCCTCGGTATATGTCTCCGGAGCAGGCGCTGGGCAAGGAGGTGGATGCGCGGACGGATTTGTGGAGTCTGGGCGTGCTTTATTACGAGGCGCTGACCGATGAGACCCCGTTTAACGGCAACAGCGGTGTGGCGATTCTGCGGGCGATTGCGGATGACCCGGCGCCGCCGGTGCGGGAGCTGCGCGAGGATGTGCCGGCGCTGGCGGAGCAGGTTGTGACGCGGGCGCTCGAGAAGGATCCGGAGCTGCGATACCAGAACGCGCGGGATTTTGCTGCGGATTTACGGCGGGTGGAGCGCGATTTGGAGACCGGCCCGCAGAAAGTGCCGCGGACGAGGACCGGAAGTGGAAGAGTTGGAGAAGGAAGCGGGCTGCGCAACCGTGGGCTGGTGACAGGCAGCGCGGTTTTGGGAGGGCTGCTGTTGGTGGCGGCGGTCATCTCGCTGACGCCAGCGCGGGTGACAGGACCGCTGGAGTCGAAGCAAATCACGTTTTCCAATGAAGATAAGCAGGGTCCGCTGCTGACCGATGGACCGCGACTCTATTTCCAGAGCCGCAACATCCCTTCGGAGATGGCGGCGAGCGGAGGCGTGATCGCGCCGATCGCGGGACTGAGCCAGGGAATGTATCTGGTGGATACGTCCGCGGATGGATCGAAGGTGCTGGTGTGGATGGCGGACCTGAACGATGAGACCGGGCGCGGATGGCTGCTGGTGGGTTCAAGCCTTGGAGGGGCATGGCGAAAGATCGGCAGCCACACTTCAAACCAGATAGCGCGGTGGTCGCCGGATGGGAAGGCCATCTATTTTGTGGACAGGATCCAGATATGGGAGATGGATGAAGACGGCGGGAATGTGCGGCACTTGTGGAATCCGCCTGCGCAGCCCGTCGATCTGGAACTGTCTCCGGACGGCAAAGAGATGTCGGTGACGCTGTCGTCGTCGTCGACGCGCCTGTGGCAAGTGGATAGCGACGGAAAGAATCCCCGGCCGCTGGCCCTGGATTGGCCGCGGGATGCAGATGAGGGGTACGGACGGTGGACGCCGGACGGGCGGCATTTCGTTTTCACCTCCGACCGAGAGGGCCGCGGCAATATTTATGAAGTGGTGGCGCCGCGGTGGTTTGCATTCTGGAAAAAGCCGCAAGCGGTGCGCATCACGGGAAACCAGATCAACACGACGGATGCTGCACCGGCGCGGGACAGCCGGAGCCTGTTTGTGCTGGGGCGGCTGGAAACCGGGACGAGCCTGGTGCTCGATCCGCGGAGTGAGAAGCTGGTGCCGTTTCTGGGTGGCCTCTCCGCGCTGCAGTTTGTGGTTTCGCCGGACCGGCAATGGATGGCGTACACGGACTATCCGAGCGGACACCTTTGGAAGAGCCGGCTGGATGGCAGTGGGGCGGTGCAGCTGACCAATGCGCCGGCTTATATGCTGCAGTGGTCACCGGATGGGCAGTGGATAGCGTATTCCGACTGGAACAAGATCTATCGTGTTTCAGCGGACGGTGGGGCGCCGGACAAGCTCATAGAAAGCGGCCACCACGAAGTCATGCCGACCTGGTTTCCGGATGGGAAGTCGATCGCCTTCAACCGATTCGATTTCGCCGATAACCCTGACGGCATGTTCGTGGTGGATGTGGCCAGCCGGAAGGTGACTCCGCTGGCGGGGGCGGAGAAATACTATGTGGCCTGCTGGTCGCCGGACGGAAAGAGTCTGGTGGCGATGGCGCGCAATCCATTGCGGATGATGATTTACACGACGGCGAGCGGGAAATGGCGGGAGTTGCGGAGGTTCGACGCACCGTGGGGCTACTACGCCTGGGCGCCGGACAGCCGGAGCATCTACTTCGACCAGACGGAGACGCTGCCCGGGCTGTACCGGCTGTCGGTGCCGAGTGGGGCATGGCAGAGGATCGGGGATATTCCGGGCATGGGCAGCGTGTCGGATGCGTTTGTGAGCGTGACGGCCGACGGGCAGCCAGCGGTGATGAACCATACCGGGGTGGCGCAGGTTTACTCTCTCGCGTGGAAGTAAGGGCGGCGGCCGCAGATGGTGGCGGCGGTGCTGGGGTGGCTGGACCGGTATTTGGGGCGGGTGGGGGAGTAGGTGGTGGCTGGTCGCTGGTCGCTGGTGGCTGGTCGCTGGTGGCCTTTTTGGTTCGTAAATCCCCCATTTCCCTACCCCTCCCCCTCCCCCTGTTTTTTTCGTATGTGTATGTAAATAATTGACTTATGTTTCTTGATTTTTCGTAAGTGTATAAAAACAAGGTGGTTATCTGGACTTATTCGCGTAAGTGCAGAAAGCAAAGAACTTAGCGGTTCCCCATTTTATTCCGGTGGCTGGTTGTTGACGTTGCGGCTAGTAGGGGTCTGCTCTTCCCTGTTCTCCCCTGACGGTGGCGCCGACTGCCGGCGAGTGCTGCTGCGCCGGTTGGGGGGCGGGGGTTGTTTTCCGATTTTCGGGTGCATGTGAAAAGGGATCGCCGAGGCGATCCCTTCCCATTGTTTTTAGGGTAGGGGTTGGTGGGATTGGGGGCAAGAGGATTTTGGGGGTTGGGGGTTACGGAGGTACTTTGTCGGGGACGACGCACAGCAGGCCCCTCAAACAGTTCTGTGGCGCTTCGATTAGTGCATTGGCCTGATACCGCCATTCGAGGCGCACCATTCCTTCCGGGAAGCCGACTTGTCAGGACCAATCCGGCGTCGGTGAGTGCATTGGCGATTTACCACCAAGCGACATGGACTCGACAAATCATAACTCTCCGAAGTTCACCGAATGTGTCTCGCGGGAGCTTGCCTCTTCCCAGAGAGGTCAACCATGGGATTTTCGACTGGTGTCACTTGGCCGAGGTTTTCCGAACGGGTGCATTGACCCGAACGAGGAAACGATCACCCCATTTCTGCATCGCTTGAATCAGTTCACGAAGCGATTCCCCGGCAGGTGACAGCGAGTACTCCACCTTCGGTGGAACGACTGGATAGACCTCACGGACTATTACCTCATCTCGCTCCAGTTCTCGAAGCTGGGCGGTGAGGATGCGGGGGCTCAGGTTCGGCTTCAACTTCTGAAGCTGATTGAAGCGCAGCGTCCCATGTTGCATAAGGTGGTGGAGAATGAGCCCCTTCCACTTTCCCCCGACCACTTCTAAACAGGCCTCGACGCCGCAGCCGGTTTCCAGTTCGTATTCTTTGAAACGACGCTTCGTCACGGCTGCTCCTCACTACACTATCTTTTTTGATAGTACATCACATATTTGTAAGTACCATTATTTCTGCATCTTAGAAGCTTCAGTCTTCATCTCTTTAGGGAGTCAGGATGTACCACCCAGAGGAAGCCAAATGCAGAAGACTGTTTTGCTGATCCATGCTCACCCAGAGCCTACGTCCCTAACACGCACGCTCGTGGAAGCCGCCAAGACAAGCTTGCTTGCGTCTGGACATCGCGTTCTCGAAAGCGATCTATACGCGATGAACTGGAAAGCGGTCTTCGATGCGGCTGACTTTCCTCAGCGAGTGAACGAGGACCGACTGTGCTTCGTCAGCGAATCCGGGAACGCATATGCGAAGCGCGCGCAAACTCAGGACGTGGAGGACGAACAAGCCAAGCTGCGCCAGGCAGACGCTATCGTCTTTCAATTTCCGATATGGTGGTTCAGCTTTCCGGCGATCCTGAAAGGCTGGGTTGACCGCGTCTTTGCGTACGGGTTGGCCTACGGATACAAGGATGCTGGGAATCAACACCGCTATGGAGAAGGCGGCTTTGCGGGCAAACGGGCACTGCTCTCCGTCACAGTTGGTGGTCCTTTTGAGGATTATGGTGCGCGCGGTATCAACGGTTCGCTAGAGCAGATCCTCTTTCCCATCACTCACGGAACCTTGTTCTTCTCCGGCATGGAAGTGCTGCCCACATTTGCCGTCTATGGCACCGGTCGTCTTAGCGAAGCAGAGACCGGGCTCGCTATAGAGGGACTGAACAATCGGCTCGATGGATTGTTCACCGATGCACCGATACCGTTTCGTGCCCAAAACAGCGGGGATTACCAGGATAAACATCAGCTTGCGGCGGAGATAGCTCCCGGACGAACCGGTATTGTTGCCCATCACGCAGAACCTGATCTCTTTGTTTGAGGTTCACACTGCATCTGAATCGGTCATCTTGTTTACTTGAGGCGCAGAGCAGAGCTAACGGGATCACGTGTCGGTTCCACCTCGATAGGTAAGTGAGGCCTTATTGTTTTTACGAAGCACGGGCGATGGTGGAAACTCAAATAGCGAGAGCAGGCCGATGCACTCATTGAGTCTGGATTAGTCCCGATAAACGCCGTTCTCGTCAGCGGATAGAAGAGCCTTCCGCTGGCGCGTCTTGATGAGCGCCAAATCGCCGAGGCACTCGGCGAGAACTCTCTTGATGGAATCAGGGAATTTCCAGGTTTCCAGGCTCTTTGTGAGTGGCCGGCAATCCGAAATTTGGAGGCCTTTGTTCGCAGCTATGAACGCTGGAGGAGGCGTTCGCTGTGTATTTCTTCATCTTTGAAGAACGCGAGTTTGCCGGGGACACAGGACAGGATCGTTCCCCGCTGCGCTCCCCAGGTTTCCTCCATGGCGTCTTCGAGGTTGAGTTCTCGCCCATCCATCGAAACGCGTTCAGAAATCACCCAGACGGTTCGTCCCGCGCCCATTGATCGCAAGAGGGCGACCAGTTCGGCGGCGGTGTGGGCCACGTTCGACGGGATGGGGTGAGCAAACCTCTCATCCAGCCACTTGAAATGTGGCAAGTCATCTCTAAATTTCTGCCGGCGAGCGGGGTGAGAGAGAAGGAAGGTGCAACGCTCTTGTCTCCCCTTGAGAATGAACGCGCGAACGAACTCCTGCTCGTGGATTGGGAGGCTCTCCGGCATTTCACGATCATAAGCGGCGACGGGGCCGGGTCACTGGCATTCCGGAGAAATAGATCGACCAGGGATGTACCCGATTTCGGCCTGATTTTGCACGGTTTATGGGGGTCCTTTTTGGGGGGTTCCGCGTGCTAAAATAGAGATGTAACAGCGACCCCTAAATCCTTCGATTTTCAGTTGTTTTGCTCGTGTCGCGAGGGGGTTGGGGAGCGTCTGTTGCGGGCGGTTTTTCTGGGGCGAATTTCGTTCGCTCTGGATGACGGCCAGGGACAAAGGCGGACGCGCTTCGCGCGTTTCCCACATCTGCCAAAACCGGGCAGAAATGGGGCACCCGGTTTTGTTCGAGATGACATTTTTGTTTGGGTCCCCACCAGTAACCGAATGACCGGAGTTTCATGGCAACCAAAGAAGTGACACCGACGGAAAAAGCGATTCTGCCCACCATGGACGAGACGAACGGGAAAAACGGCAAGGCGTCTGGCGACGGCAACGGCTCCTACACCGGCGAGAACATCAAGGTGTTGGAGGGGCTGGAGGCGGTGCGTCTGCGGCCGGCGATGTATATCGGGTCGACGGGGGAGATGGGGCTTGCACCACCTGGTGTACGAGGTGGTGGACAACTCCGTGGACGAGGCGCTGGCGGGGTATGCGACCGGGGTGGACGTAACAATCCACGACGACAACTCGATTACGGTGACGGACGACGGGCGCGGGATTCCGGTGGACGAGATGACGCTCGAAAACGGCGAGAAGATGGTGGCCGTCCAGGTGGTGCTGACCAAGCTGCATGCCGGGGGCAAGTTCGACACCTCGAACTACAAAGTTTCGGGCGGCCTGCACGGCGTGGGCGTGAGCTGCGTGAACGCACTGAGCGAGGCGTTCAATGTGGAGATTTGGCGGGACGGGCACACGTGGGAGCAGGATTATGCGAAGGGCATTCCGACCACGAAGCTGAAGCAGACGGGGACGAGCAAGCGGCGGGGAACGAAGATTCACTTTCTGCCGGACAAGACGATCTTTGCGGTGACCGAATACAACTACGACACGCTTGCGCAGCGGCTGCGGGAACTGGCGTTCCTGAACAAGGGCCTGACGATTACGCTGACCGACGAGCGCGTGACGGATGCGAAGACGGGCGAGGCGAAGAAGAACGAGTTTAAATATGCGGGCGGGATTGCGGAGTTCATTAAGCACCTGAACCGCGGCAAGCAGACGCTGCACGACAAGCCGATTGTGATGGAAGGGCTGCGCGATGGGGTGGATATGGATATCGCGCTGCAGTACAACGACGGCTACTCGGAGACGGTGTTCTGCTTTGCAAACAACATCAACACGGTGGATGGCGGTTCGCATCTGTCGGGGTTTAGAACGGCGCTGACGCGGACGGTGAACGCGATTGGGCAGTCGCTCGGACTGTTTAAGGACGTGAAAGAGAATCTGACCGGCGACGACGTGCGCGAAGGACTGGTCGCGGTGATCAGCGTGAAGCTGCCGCAGCCGCAGTTTGAAGGGCAGACGAAGGGCAAGCTGAATTCAGACATTGCGGGAACGGTGCAGGCGCTGGTGAACGAGCGGCTGGGCGGATATCTGGAAACGAATCCGTCGGTGGCGAAGAAGATTATCAACAAGGCGATTGAAGCGGCGCGCGCGCGAGAAGCGGCACGCAAGGCGCGCGATTTGACGCGGCGCAAGGGCGCGCTGGATGGCGGCGGGCTGCCGGGCAAGCTGGCCGACTGCTCGGAGCGCGATCCGGACCGGTGCGAACTGTATCTGGTCGAGGGCGAGAGCGCCGGCGGGACCGCGAAGCAGGGACGGGACCGAAAGTTCCAGGCGATTCTGCCGCTGAAGGGCAAGATTCTGAACGTAGAGAAGGCGCGCTACGACAAGATGCTGGGGCACGAAGAAATCCGCGCCATGATTACGGCGCTGGGTTGCGGGATCGGGAAAGACGATTTCGACTCGACCAAGCTGCGCTACGGGAAGATTATTTTGATGACGGACGCCGATGTGGACGGGTCGCATATCCGGACGCTGCTGCTGACGTTCTTCTTCCGGCACATGCAGGAGCTGATCCGGCGCGGGAATGTGTATATTGCGCAGCCGCCGCTGTTCAAGATCAAGAAGGGTAAGCGCGAGGAGTACATCAAAGACGAGCGCGACTTTGTGCGGGTGATGGTGAAGCACGCCGCCGAGGGGATTGTGGTTCGTTATGGCCAGCCACCCCAGCGGGCCAACGGCGGGCCCGCCGGGGGCCCCGGTAACGGCGCAGCCAAGATTGAAGGCGCGGCGCTGACGAAGTTCATGGGGCAGCTGAATGAGTATCTCGGCTTCTTTGACAAAGTGAACAAGCGGATGCGGAACGAGGAAGTGACGAGTCTGCTGGCGAAGCTGGAGTTGCAGAAGCGGCCGGACTTTGAAAATGCTGCGAAGCTGGAAGCGCTGCACAAGGAGCTCGAGAAGATCCAGAAGAAATACCAGTTCAAGGGGCTGACGAAGCCGGTGCGCGAAGAAGAGCATCAGACGTGGTCGCTGAGCTTTACGGATGCGCAGGGCGCGGAGCGGAAAGTGGACTGGGCGCTGGCGTCGTCGCCGGAATACCGGCAGATGATGGCGAAGCACGCACAGATTAAGGAATATCTGGAGCCGCCGTTTATTGTGGAGTCGGCGGCGAAGGCAGCGGCTGCGGTGGAAGCGGAAGAGGCTGAAGCAGCGGCGGGTGAGGCGACTGAGAGCGATGCGCAGGTGGGAAAAGCTCCGGCGAAACGGGCGGCACGGGCTCCGCAGGAGCCGGTGGAGAAGCAGACGCCTCGGGAGCTTGTTCGAATACGTGATCGAGCAGGGGCGGCGCGACTACCAGGTGCAGCGGTATAAGGGCCTGGGCGAGATGACGGCGACGCAGCTGTGGGATACGACGATGGATCCGGAGCGGCGGACGCTGCTGAGGGTGCGGCTCGAGGATATTGCGGAGACGGAGACGATCTTCACGACGCTGATGGGCGAGGATGTTGAGGCGCGGCGGAAGTTTATTGAGGATAATGCTCTGGATGTGAAGAACCTGGATATTTAGCGGGATTCAGCGGAAATACGGAAAGGCCGGAGAGATTCTCCGGTCTTTTTGTTTTGGTGCGGGAGGCAGGGTTTAGCGTGCGAATTGGCGGAGATGGTGGTCGGTGTGGAGAAAGCCCCATCTCTGCCATTCTTTTTTCGACAGCTTGCCGAAGTATGGGTGGGGCGGGGGTTGCTGCGGCGAAGCGCGTGCAGAAGTCGTGGAAGGCGGCGAGCAGCGCGGCGTGGTCGTGAAGGAATTCGATGGGTGGCGTGCCTTGCTGGTCCTGCGCGATTTCTGGCGGCGAGGGGAAACTGTGCGGCCACTGCATGGGGATATATAAGGCTGCGCATTTCATGAGCGGGCGCGGGATGCGGGTGCGGCGCGGGGCGAGGGGAATTTCGCCCAGGGCGGCGCGGAAGGCTTCCGTCATGTGGCAGATCATTTGATGGACGGACATCGAACCCCAGCGCGGAGTGTCGGAGGGCGTGAGGCGCAGCAGGCGGGATTCGAGGGAGCGCTGCGCGGCGGGGTTGGCGAGGGATTGCATCGCGGGTTCAGTTTACGCGGTGGGAATTTCTGGCAGAGCTAAGTCTTTGCCCTTTCCGCTCTGGCCTCTTTATCGGCCGCTTCGCAACCGATTCCCCTCGCTGATGAGATTTGTGCTTGGTGTGCAGTGGCCGGCTTCGGGGGGTCCCTCCACTGCGCGCCGGTTTCGTGCCTTGTTCGCTGGACGATTTTGTCGCGGCGCTTCGGTCGGGATGACAGTGATTTGCGCTTCGGTCGGGATGACAGTGGTTTGCGCTTCGGTCGGGATGACAGTGGTTTTTTAATTACTGAGTTTCCAGCGGAGGATGGGGAGAAGGCTGGAGCGGTCATCGGTCCAGGCGTGGAGGCCGGGGCGCGGGGGGATGGGTTGGGCGATGGCGGCCAACTGCGGCTGCGCGAAGAAGTCAGCGCGATCGGTGAGGAGAACCCAGAGGGCGCGGCTTTCGCCACGGGCGTCGTTGGCGGGGGTGTCGAAGAGGCGAGCGGTCATGCCGGTGGCGGCGGCGAGCTGCGCGACTTCGGGCGGCAGGTCGAGGTACTGATTCGAAACATGGAAGGCGAGGATGCCGCCGGGGGCGAGATGGCGGCGGTAGACGGCCATGCTCTGCGTGGTGAGCAGGTGAAGCGGGATGGCGTCGCCGGAGAAGGCGTCGATGGCGAGGACGTCGAATTGCTGCGGCGGTTCGGCGGCGAGCGAGAGGCGGGCGTCGCCTTCGGTGATGGCGATGTTCGGCCTTGCGACTCGCGCATATAGGTGAAGAGATTTTGCGCGATGACGGGGACGGCGGGATTGATTTCGTAGAAGCGGATGCGATCGCCGGGCTGGCCGTAGGCGGCAAGGGTTCCGGCGCCGAGGCCGACGACGCCGATGTTGCGCGGGCGGCCCTGGCAGCAGAGCTGGAGAGCGAGGCCGATGCCGGAGTCGTGCGCGTAGTAAGTGGTGGGCGTTTGGCGGAAGGCGGGGGCGAACCATTGCGTTCCGTGAAGGATGTTGCCGTTGAACAATTTGCGAACGGTTAGGGCCTGCGGCGGGATTGTGGGATTCGGTGACGCGGAGCGCGCCGTAGAAATTGCGCTCTTCGAGCAGCGTGCTGCGCTGGTAGGCGATGTGCAGCATGATGACGAGTGCGAGCATGGCTGCGGTAGCAACGGCCCAGACCAGCCGCTGCGTCAATTCCGCGGGACAACGCACGAGGGCGACGGCGGCGGTGATCAGGAAGGCCAGTGCGATGTCGTAGTTCGCGTCAAAGAGGAGCGGGCAGACGATGCCGATGAAGAAGGTTCCGGCCGCGCCTCCGGCGGCAATGAGCAGATAGAAGAGCGTCGCTTCCGAGGGTCGGCGGGGCGGAGGGCGATAGGCTTCGGCGTGGCAGAAGAGGCAGGCGAAGAAGAGCTCGGCGAGGAAGAAGCCGATGGCGAGCAGGATGGGGAGACCCATGTTGGTTTGCGAGAGCATATAGCCGAGAGCGCCGAGCATCACGAGGAGAAAGCGGGCGATGAGCCAGCGGCGATAGAGGCGCGGCGTCTCAAAAGCAACGATGAAGGTGAGCAGATAGACGACGAGGGGCAGCACCCAGAGCATGGGGATGGCGGCGATGTTTTGGGTGAGGTGACTGGTGACGGCGCAGAGCTGCATGGCGGCCGCGGCGGGAAGAAAGAACCAGAGTAGACGGGCGCGGAGGGTGGAGCGCTTTGCGGGAGGGGCGGGTGCGGATGGGGCCTGGGGTACTCCGGTGGAGGTTCGCGCGCTGAGAGCGATGGTGGCGCAGAGGATGGCGTAGAGGCCGAATCCACAGGACCAGGCGACGCGCTGGGTGGTGAGCGTGCTGTACGGCTCGACGAGCGTGGGATAGAGGATGAGGGCGAGCAGCGATCCGGCGTTGGAGAGAGCGAAGAGACGCCAGAGGATGGCCGTTCCCTGCTGACGGGCCAGCCAGTATTGCAGCAGCGGGCTGGTGGAGGCGAGCAGGAGGAACGGCAAGCCGATGGTGAGGGTGAGCGCGCTAAAGATGGCGGTGAGGGGATGGGCCGGAGGCGCCGGCGAGGTCGGGCTGGTGCGGAGGACGAGCGTGAGCGACGGCAACGACGAGCAGGGCGATGTGCAGGATGGCGGCCTGGCGGGCGTTGGGGCGGCGGGCGAGCCAGTGGGCGTAGAGGTATCCGAGGAGCAGGGCGATTTGAAAGAAGACGAGGCAGGTGATCCAGACGGCGGAGGAGCCGCCGAGCGCGGGCAGCAGCTTTTTGGCGGACATGGGCTCGACGGCGAAGAGGAGCAGCGCGCCGAGGAAGATGGTGGCCGCATAGAGGATGCGGTTGGGCCGGGAAACTGTATTCATGGTGACAGGCCAGGCTATCACGAGGGCCGGGTGGGGCGATTGGTTCGCAGGCGGGAGAGTGAGCGAATCGGACGTATGGCGCGTCTTATTGGATTGAGGCGAAGCTGCACGCGTGTGCGGACGAGCGCGCAGGGAACGCTTCCGAGGCTGGTGCAGCAGCCGTTTCGCCGGATTTTGGAGTAGGATAACCCTCGCAGGACGATCAAAAAGCCATGAAATCTTTCACTGAATTCCTGATGAAGAAGAACCGGAGCGGGCGGAGCGCAGAAGCCGGCTTTACGCTGATGGAACTGCTGATCGTGATCTCGATCATGCTGATCCTGATGATGATCGCGATTCCGAACATGCTGAACCTGAAGGCGCAGGCGAATGAGGCATCGGCGCTGCAGTCGCTGCGGGCGATTCATGAAGCGGAGATGCAGTATCACGATCAACTTCCCGGCGAACGGGTTTGCGTGCTCGCTGGCATGCGCTGGGAGGGAACGCCTCGTCGGGACCGCCGACGGCGACGTCCGCGCAGGTGCTGCAGGCGGATCTGGCGAGCGGGTAAAAGTCGGGCTACATCTTCAACATCACGAACTGCACGAAGACGACGGTGAATAACCAGGACAACTACAACAGCTATGAAGTGACGGCGGTGCCGCAGGCCGTGGGCAAGACGGGGCACAATGGATTCTGCCTGGACATGAGCGGAACGATTTTGAAGGATCCGACGGGCGGGACGAACTGCACGGTGCCGATCCAGTAGGACAGGTGCCAGGTGTTAGCGGGCTAGGGATAGGTGTAGGGACTAGGGACTAGGTGCTAGGGACTAGGTGCTAGTTGCCTGGTTTCAGGTGAATTGGGATTGACGAATACAAATACGAAAACATGGAGCCGCCAGTTGGTGTTGAACCGCTGGCGGTTTTCCTTTTTGGTTGCGGTGGTGATGGCGCTGGCGACTGCAAACGCGTTGGCGCAGAGCGGCGCTGGTTTGACGGCGGCTGAGATGGCGGCGCGCGTTGACCGGCATTACAACGCGCTGCATTCGCTGGAGGTCCACTTTGTGCAGCGGTATGAGGGCATGGGGATGGTCCGGAAGGAATCGGGCGTGCTGCTGCTGAAGAAGCCGGGCAAGATGCGATGGACGTATACCGATCCGGACGGGAAGCTGTTTTTGCTGGATGGGCGGTTTGGGTATTTCTACTCGCCGGGCGAGACGGAGGCGCAGAAGGTAGATGAGAAAAAGCTGGACGATCTGCGCTCGCCGCTGCGTTTTCTGCTGGGTCACACGGAGCTGGAAAAGGAACTGTCCGGGTTACAAATGACGCCGGATGGGAATGGAAACTATGTGCTGACGGGCGTGCCGAAGGGGCTGGAGCAGCGGGTGAGCGCGCTGAAGATTACAGCGTCGGCGGATGGAACGATTCGGGCGATGGAGATTGATGAGACAGACGGAGTGGTGAACCGTTTCGCATTCAGCGGTGAGCTGGCGAATGCGCCGGCTCCGAACGCAGCCTTCGTCTTTACGCCGCCGGCGGGCGTGCATATTGTGACGGGTGAACCTCCGGTTTGACGCGGTGACGGCGGCGCGAGACGCACACTTTATTTCTGCGATGGGGCGAAACTTGCCTGCCTGCTGAAACGTTATCTACGTGTTAGGGAGGCATCTATGATCTCCGCAACACGCAACACTCTTTGCATGATTCTTGTCTGGTTGATGGCGATGGCTCCGGCGTTGCCGGCGCAGCAAACAGGCACACCGGCCGCGCCCGCGCCGACGCCGATCAACACTCCGGCGCCCATTCCGGAACAGATTCGCTCGGCGCATCGAATCTTCGTCTCGAATGGCGGGGGGAGCAACTACTTCAACATCTACACGGACGGCCCGGACCGGGCTTATAACTCTTTTTACGCGGAATTGCAGCAGGAGAACCGGTACCAACTGGTGGGATCGCCGTCGCAGGCGGATTTGATTATTGAAATTCGGGCCATTGCACCGGCGGACGGCGAGTATCGCGGGGCGGTGGACTACAATCCACAGCTGATTCTGAGCATTCAGGACCCGCAAGACGCATGCGGTGCTGTGGACGACGAGTGCGAACGTGCGCGCGGTTGGGCTGCAGGCCAGCCGCGACCGGAAATTCGATGCATCGGTGGCCGTGCTGGTGGACCGGCTGGACCAGGTGACGGGACAGACGCTGACCAAGACGCAGCAGAAGGCGATGAACGAAAATACGCGGACTCCGAGGGCCGTCAAGGTATTTATTGTGGTGGCGCTTGCGGTGGGAGCCGGGATGACGGGCTATGGAATTTACCGGGTGACGCATCCGCCGTCGTTGCCGCCGCTGCCGCAACCGGCTACGCGGTAGCTGATCCTGCCAGGTTGATCCGATGGTGGCGCTGCGGGACGAGTGAGGGGCGAGGTAACCAGGCGCGCGAAACCGTCGTAACTTCCTGATTAATCAGCGATTTTCGCGGAAGAGTTCGCCTATAATCTGCCAGATGTCATTGGCACCGGGCTCTCGCTTAGGCGATTACGAGATTGTGGCGCCGTTGGGCGCAGGCGGCATGGGCGAGGTGTACCGCGCTCGTGACGCGCGGCTGGGTCGCGAAGTCGCGATCAAGGTGCTGCCCGAATATTTCTCCAAAGATCCCGATGCGGCTGGCTCGGTTTGAGCAGGAGGCGCGCGCAGCGGCGGCGCTGAATCACCCCAACATTTTGGTGGTCTACCAGATGGGGACATGGGAGGGCTTTCCCTATCTGGTGGCGGAGTTGCTGGAAGGCGAGACGCTGCGGGAGCGGCTGAATCGCGGGCCGCTGCCGCTGCGTAAGGTGATCGACTACGGCGTGCAGATCGCGCGGGGCCTGGAAGCGGCGCACCGCAAGGGGATCGTCCATCGGGATCTGAAGCCGGAGAACTTGCTGCTGACGAAAGACGGGCACGTCAAGATTCTGGATTTCGGTTTGGCGCGGATGACGCAATCGGAAGGCGCGGAGGTGAACGAGGCAGCGACCTTCGGCGGCGGCGCGGTCCAGATGGGGACGGTGGGGTATATGTCGCCGGAGCAGGTGCGGGGACTGCCGACGAATCCGCAGTCGGACATTTTTTCGTTCACCGTGATTTTGCGCGAGATGCTGACGGGGCAGCGGACGTTCCAGAAGGGGACGTCGGTGGAGACGATGACGGCGATTCTGAACGAAGAGCCGCCGCCGATTGGGGATGATCGCGCCGCATGTGCCGCCGGGCTTGCAGAAGATTTTGTATCGCGGGACTGGATAAAGATCCGGATCATCGATTTCAGACGGCGTCGGACCTGGCGTTCGCGCTGGAAGCGATTGTCGGACGCGGCGACGCGGACCGTGCCGGTGCGTTATGTGACGCCGAAGGAACGAGCGACCCGACAGCGCAATTTAACGGGCGGGGTCTTGCTGGCGGTGATCGCTCGGCTGGGGCTGCTGGTGTATTGGGCAGCGCGGCCAGAGCCTGCTCCTGCGGTTTCGAATTACGCGCAGCTGACCCATGACGGCGGGCAGAAGACGCTGATTGGGACGGATGGGGCGCGGCTGTATCTGAGCATCATCACGTCGGCGGTGCAGCGGATTGCCGCGATGCCGGTGGCGGGAGGCGAGCCGAGTGATGATGCGATGCCGTCGCCGAACATGGAGCCGGTGGGCCTGGCAGCGGATGGTTCGTCATTCCTGGTGGTGCAGGGTAGCGGGGTTCCATTCCGCGGAGCGCTGTGGAGTTTGCCGGTGCTCGGAGGCTCTCCGCGACGGCTGGGAGAGACGGTTGGAGATGCGGCAGCGTGGTCGGCGGATGGGCAGAAGCTGGCGTATGGCGACGGCGGGAATTTGTATGTGGCGAAAGCCGACGGCACGGAGCCGCACAAGATTCTGACGGTGGAAAGTTTGGTGGATGACCTGGTGTGGTCTCCGGACGGCAGCCATCTGCGGTTTGGGACGTCGCAGGCCATTGGATCGAGCATTGGGCAGCACATGCTTTGGGAGGTGGCTGCGGATGGCTCGGGGCTGCATCGGCTGATGCCGGGATGGCATACGCCACCGGATGAATGCTGCGGGACGTGGAGCGCGGATGGGAAGTTTTTTGTGTTCGAGTCGCAGGGGCAGATTTGGGCGCTGCCACGGAGACCGGGGTTTTTGCATTCCGCTGCGGCACCGATTGCGCTGACGTCGAGCCCGATGTCGCTGTCGTCGCCGGTCGTGAGCAAGGACGGGCGGAAGCTGTTTGTGGTGGGCGCGACGTATCGCGGAGAGCTGACGCGCTACGATGTGCGGTCGCGGGAATTTGTGCCGTTTCTCGACGGGATTTCGGCGGAGTATGTTTCGTTTTCGAGCGATGGGCAGTGGGCGGCGTATGTTTCTTATCCTGAGGGGACGTTGTGGCGTTGCCGCGTGGACGGGAGCGAGCGGCTGCAACTGACGTCGCCGCCGCTGCATGCAGTGCTGCCGCGCTGGTCGCCGGATGGGAAGACGCTGGTGTTTTTTGAGTTTGCGGTGAGCTCGACGCAGCCGGGGCGGATCTATGAGGTACCGTCGGCGGGCGGGAGCGTGACGGAACTGATGCCGAACGACCAGCAGAACCAGATGGATCCGAACTGGTCGCCGGATGGGAAGAGGATTGTGTTCTCGGGCAGTCCGACGGATGCGGCAACGGCAAAGACTCCGGCATCGATTCGCATTTTGGATGTCGCGACGGGGCAGGTGTCCGTGCTGCCGGGATCGCAGGGATTGTTTTCGCCGCGGTGGTCGCCGGATGGGCGATCGATTGCGGCGATGAGCGCGGATTCGAGCACGCTGCTGCTGTTTGATCTGGCGACACAGAATTGGAGCGAGGTGGCGCGGGGGACGTTTGGGTGGATTAACTGGTCGAAGGATGGGCAGTTTATTGAGTTTCCTGGATTTCACCGGGAAGGGTCGGTGGTGCGGGTGCGGATGGCGGACCACACGACGGAACGCGTGGCGGACCTGACGAATTTTGTGACGACTGGACAGTATGGTGGATCGCTGGCGCTGGCTCCGGATGATTCGCCGCTGCTGCTGCGGGACCGGGGCACGCAGGATGTGTATGCGCTGGACTGGACGGAGTAGGTGGCTGGATAGAAGTGCGCAATCATCCTGCTTTACGCATTTTGCGATTCTGTTCGACGCGCATTTCCTCACGAATTTCCTGAATAAGGCGCGGAATATCTTCTTCAGTGTAGCCTTTTGGATTGCGGGTCGCCGCATAAGCGCGCACGCCTTCCACCACTTGCTGCGCGTTCAAGTTGCCAGGCGCGCAGGGCCTCGCGGAAGACTTCGCTCATGGTGCGGCTTTCCTGTTTGGCGATGGCTTCGGCGCGGGCGGCGAGGTCGGGAGGTAGGCTGATGGTGAAGACCCGAGACTTGCGGGGCTTCGCGGTTTTCTTCGCTGCGGGCTTCTTCGCTGCGGCCTTCTTTGCTCGAGTGCGGGCGGGCTTGGGCGGGGATTTTTTGGCTGGTTTGGCTGGCATGGAGGAATATTACAGCGTAATGGATTGTCATACAATGATGCCGCGGAGGCAACGGTACATGGGTAATAGGTCCGGCAGGATGATGCGCATGATTTGGCGCAGATTTGGAGCGCGATGTTGGCGCTGGCGGTGTGCGGGCGGCGCGGTGCGTCTGTTGCCTGGGGGCAGGAACTGCAGGCAGACGTCGGGACCGTGGGTGATGGAGAAGAGCGGGACGACGGCTGGGCTGCGGGGGATTCACGCGGTGGGCGGTGGCGTGGCGTGGGCGAGCGGGACGAATGGGACGGTTCTGCGGACGGAGGATGGCGGGTATGAATGGCAGAGCTGCGCGATGCCTCCGGGAGCGGAGAAGCTGGATTTTCGCGGGATCTGGGCGTGGGACGACAACACCGCGATCGTGATGTCGAGCGGGACGGGGGAGGCTTCGCGGATTTATAAGACGGTGGATGGGTGTTCGAGCTGGAAGCTGCTGTTCACGAATCCGGATAAGGATGGGTTTTGGGACGCGATTGTGTTTCAAAACGGCGATTACGGCTTCGCGATAGGCGATGCTCTACCGGTGAGGTTCTTGGGGATCCCTGTGGAGGGAAGGTTTGACAGCTCACTATGCTCCACGGATATGACGGTGGTTAACATCGAGATGCTGGGAGCAAGAGCTCCGCGGCGAAGCGAGGCCAGGGTGCTTTTGCCGCGAGCAACTCGTGCATTTGTCCTCGCGCCGGATCGCCCAGGTCAGCTGGACATTCGTATTTGGAACTGGCGGAAAGGCGGGCGCGTTTGTGTACCGCTCGATGTCGGAACTTCTGCGTTGATGGAAGGTTCGGAAAAAGTGATATCCGGCGTGCCTGGATGGAGCAAGGCCGCGGTACCCCTTGCCGGGCGGCAGCGACGTCTTCAGGAGTTTTCTCTTTGAGCTTCCGCGACTTGTCGCACGGCGTGGCTGTTGGGGGCGATTACACCAAGCCGAACGAATCCGCGGAAACGGCGGCGTGGTCAGCGGATGGCGGCAAGACGTGGACTGCGGCTGCCAGGCCTCCGCATGGGTATCGGTCGGCGGTGGCGTGGGATGCTGACGCGAAAGCGTGGATTGCGGCGGGGACAAATGGGTCGGACACTAGCTATGACGATGGAAAGACGTGGGTTAGCCTCGACGATGGAAACTGGAACGCTCTGAGTCTGCCGTGGGTGGTGGGGCCGAACGGGCGGATTGCGAAGCTGGACCCGGGGAAGCTTCCAAAATGAGCGATTTAGGCGGCGATTGCGTCTATCGCATGTACCGCCAGGCTTAGGATAAGAAAAGGGATTCCTTTCGCCGGGCAGGTCTCCGGCGTCCCCGGATGGGTATCCGGGGACCTCCTCAAAAATTTGGAAACCAGAATTCCTCAGCAAAACCTTTTATGGCTGAATTTGTAATCAGGCTCGCCGATGAGCGGGGGCATGTGCAGGAGCAGGTGCAGAGCGCGGCGACGGCCGATGAGCTGCGCCAGCCGCTTCACGCAGGCGGGGTACTTCGTCTACTCGGTGAAGCCGCGCGGGCTGACGGGGACGGCGCGGAAGACGAAGCTCGAGACGTTCTCTGATTTTCAATCAGCAATTTCTGACGCTGATCAAGGCGGGCCTGCCGATTCTGGGGTCGCTCGAAATGCTGGCGAAGGGGCAGAAGAACCCGAATTTTTCCGGGCAGCTGACCGAATGTGGCGGCGCGGGTGCGGACGGGCGAGGCGATCTCGTCGGCGTTCGAGGCGCAGGGCGGGTTTCCGCTGATGTACACGACCACGCTGCTGGCGGGCGAGCGGTCGGGCAATCTGGAAGAGGTGCTGGCGCGGTATCTGGCGTTTCAGCGGGTCACGCTGACGTTCCGGAAGAAGCTGACGGCGTCGCTGATTTATCCGGCGCTGCTGATCACGCTGGTGTTCGGAATGTTCATCTTCATGATCACGTTTGTGGTGCCGCAGTTTGCGAAGCTCTACGACCAGATGGGCACGCAGCTGCCGGCGATTACGCTGGCCATGCTGGCGATTGGGCACGGAGCGCAGCATTACATTCTGTATATTTTGCCGGCGCTGGCGCTGGTGATTTTTCTGGGGTGGCGCTGGAGCCGAGACGGAATCGGGCGCGGAGCGGCTGGACGGCATTCAGGATCGCGATGCCGGTGTTTGGGAAGATCTGGCTGAAGTATCAGGTGGCGATGTTTGCGCGGACGCTGTCGACGCTGCTGACGGGAGGCATTCCGCTGGTGCCGTCGCTGGAGACGGCGGCGCGTTCGATAACGAGCAGGCGGATCAGCAAGGCGGTTGGCTCGTCGGTGACCAGCGTGCGGGAAGGCAAAGGGCTGGCGCATGAGCCTGGAGGCGACGAAGGTGTTCCCGGAATTGTCGGTGGAGATGATCGAGGTGGGCGAGTCGACGGGCGCGCTGCCGCAGATGCTGAATTCCGTCGCGGAGTTTTTTGAGGAAGACGTGCAGACGGCGCTGACGGCCTCGCTGGCGCTGATTGAGCCGGCGATCCTGATTGTGATGGGCGTGGTGGTGGTATTTATTTTGATTGCGCTGTACTGCCTATCTTTTCGATGGGGAACAGCATGGGGCAGGCGAGGTAGGGCTGGGGACTGGGGACTGGGGGATAGGGAGTTTTGATGGCCGAGACTCCGTTACTGACATTGCCGACCGAGCAGGATGAGACGACCATGGCGCAGGCTTTGGCGCGGCGTTATCGGTCGGAGTTTGTGGATCTGCGGAACTTCCGCATCCAGCACGAAGTGCTGCGCAGCGTGCCGGTGGACATGATGTTCCGGTACAACTTTGTGCCGCTGGAGCAGGAGGCGGACCGGTTGGTGATCGCGGTGAGCGATCCGAGCAAGCTGATGATGCTCGACGAGATTGCGGGCCTGCTGGGGCAGCGGATTGTGACGCGGGTCGCGACGCTGTCGCAGATTACCGATCTGCTGAAGAAGACGGAGCAGAGCCAGCGCGTGCTGGATGAGGCGTCGGAAGGGCTGACGTTCGACGTGCTGTCGTCCGACGATAATCCGGACGAGAACATTTCCATCGAAAAGCTGACGTCGGAAGAGGACATCAGCCCGATTATCCGGCTGGTGGACACGACGATTTTTACGGCGCTGGAGCGGCGCGCTTCGGACATTCACATTGAGACGTTCGACGATTCGGTGCTGGTGAAGTACCGCATCGACGGCGTGCTGCAGGCGGCGATGGCGCCGATTGCGCGCGAGCATCATACGACGATTCTGTCGCGCATCAAGATTATGTCGGAGCTGGACATTGCGGAGCGGCGCGTGCCGCAGGATGGACGTTTCAGGGTTCGGTATAAGGGCCGGCTGATCGACTTCCGCGTGTCGATTATGCCGACGGTGCACGGCGAAAACGCTGTGCTGCGCGTGCTGGACAAGGAATCGATGAGCGAGAAGTTTCGCAAGCTGACGCTGGATGTGGTGGGCTTTGCGGACGACGATTTGAAGCGGTTCCGGCGGTACATTCGCGAGCCGTACGGCATGGTGCTGGTGACGGGGCCGACGGGATCGGGCAAAACGACGACGCTGTATGCGGCGCTGAACGAGATTAAGAGCGACGAAGACAAGATCATCACGATTGAAGACCCGGTGGAATATCAGATTCGCGGGATCACGCAGATTCCGGTGAACGAGAAAAAGGGGCTGACGTTTGCGCGCGGATTGCGATCGATTTTGCGGCACGATCCGGACAAGATTCTGGTGGGCGAAATCCGCGACCAGGAGACGGCGCAGATTGCGATCAACTCCGCGCTGACCGGACACCTGGTGTTCACGACGGTGCACGCGAACAACGTGGTGGACGTGCTGGGCCGCTTCCTGAACATGGGCGTGGAGGCTTACAACTTTGTTTCGGCGCTGAACTGCATTCTGGCGCAGCGGCTGGTGCGGACCATTTGCGAACACTGCGCGCATGAGGTGCACTACGACGACGAGATGCTGATTTCGAGCGGCATGGATCTGGCGGAGTGGCGCGACTTCCCTTTCCGCGAGGGCGCGGGGTGCATCGAATGCGGCGGAACGGGGTTCCGGGGACGGACGGCGATTCACGAATTGCTGGACCTGACCGATCCGATCCGCGAAATTATTTTGGAAAAGAAGCCGAGCTCGGAAGTGCGCAAGCTGGCGCAGGCGGAAGGCATGCACTTTTTGCGGGAGAGCGCGCTGGACCGCGTGCGGCGTGGATTGACGACGCTGAAAGAGATCAACAAAGTAACGTTTATTGAGGCTACCCGATAGTGGCGCGACTGGAAGAGATTTTCAAATCGGCGGCCGGGAACGCGGCCGCGGCTGGCGTGCGAACTGCGCGCGGAAGGCGTGATTGCGGGACGCACGTCCGCGGAAAAGCGCGGGGCGGAGACCGTGCTGGCGTTTGCGCCGCTGGCGGAGGGCGCGCTGACGCCGGGACTGAAGGTTCCGAATCTTGAGCGACCGCACGGCCGTGGTGGCGGCGCTCGAAAGCGCGCTGAGCGCGACGAATGCGCGGGATCGCGCAGTGACGCTGGTGGTTCCCGATGCTGCGGCGCGGGTGCTGCTGCTGGATTTTGAGACGCTGCCCACGCGGCGGCAGGAGATTCTGCCGGTGATTCGCTTCCGGCTACGCAAGATGGTGCCGTTTGAAGTGGAGAACGCGGCGGTGAGCTATCAGATCATGGCGCAGAGGCCGGGACTGCGTGAGCCTGCTGGTGACTGTGATGCCCGGCGATGTGCTGGAGGAATACGAAGGCGTGGTGCGCGAGGCGGGTTACGAGCCGGGATCGGTGCTGCCGAGCACGCTGGCAGCCGCGGCGGGGCTGTCGAGCGGAGGCGCGGCGCTGATGGTGAATTACACGCACGCTTCTGTCACCACGGCGGTGACAAATGGCGATGAGATGCTGCTGCACCGGACGATGGACCTGCCGGCAGATGAGAAAGCGCACGAAGAAGAGATGGCGCAGGCGGTGATTACCGCGCTGGCGTGGTATGAAGACACGCTGAAGGCGACGCCGGAGAAGCTGCACTATGCGGGTCCGGGCGGAGCGCAGCAGGTGCAGGCACTCGGGCTGGCTGCGGTTTGTGGATCCGGCGCCGCCGCTGGAGGATCTGGCGCCGCCGGCGGGCGCATCGATGATGACGAACGTGCCGGTGGGAACGACCGCAGGCGTGACGGGGGCGCTGACCCTGGCATGAAGATTACCGTCAATCTGGCAACGCGGCCTTTTGTCGAGCTGGGCTCGATCTATAACCGGCTGCGGACGTGGATGGCGATTCTGGCGGTGCTGGGGCTGGCGCTGTGGTTTATGTATCGCAGCGAGCGCGTCCAGGCTGAGGGGAAGATGGCTTACGTGGCAGGCGCGCGGAGGACCACGTGCAGCAACTGGAACAGCAGCAGGCGAGCTATCAGGCGCTGATGCAGCAGCCGAAGGATGCGGCGATTCTGGCGCAGTCGGATTATTTGAACGACCTGTTCCGGCGCAAGGCGTTCTCGTGGACGGCGACGATGACGGATCTGGAGACGGTGCTGCCGTCGGGCGTTGAGGTGCTGTCCATCGATCCGATTGTGGCGAAGGATGGGCACGTGACGATTCGGCTGCGGGTGACGGGTGGGCGCGACCGGGCGCTGGATTTGATTCGGAACCTCGAGCGGTCGAAACATTTCGCGCAGCCGCGGCTGGCCGCGGAATCGCTGGCCACGGGCAACGGACCGCCGGGGATGGTGCAGGATGTGAGCGGCGAACAGCATGGTGAACTTCGATATTCTCGCGGACTACCGGCCGTTGCCGCTGCCTGCGAATGCGAAGAGCGATGAGGAGAAGCCGGCGGAGACGGAGAAAGGCCGCGAATCCGGTGACGAAGCATGGGTGAAGGCCGAGGAAAGCCGCCGCGCGGATCGGACCGGGAATAGCGGCGTCCGCGGCCGCGCCGGGAGGGCAGCCGAAGCCATGAACAGCGTCCGCGGATTTTTCACTAAGCTGAATCTGCATTTCGTCGCGCTGGGATTGCTGCTGGCGGTCGGATATTTTTCTCGGCGTGCGTTACGCGCTGGCGTGGGAAGCGATTCGCTCCGACCAGTCGAGCTCGTTTGTGCAGCAGGAGATTCTCTACGGGCAGTTGCGCGCGCAGATGGAGCACCTGAACGATTTGCCGAAGAAGGTGGACACGGCGGACGCGGATGCGCAGAAGTTTTACGATGCGCGAATTGCGCCAAATTATTCGACGATGCTGGCGCAACTGATGGATGCGGCGGAGAAAGATCATGTGCAGCTGTCGCGGTCGGGGTACGCGCAGGCGCGGGCGATTCCGGGGCTGACGGAAGTGAGCATCGACGCGGCACTGAGCGGGCCGTACACGAACACGATGCACTTCATCAACGATATCGAGCGGGATCGCGACCACGTGTTCTTCATCATCGACGGCATCACGCTGACCGGGCAGCAGGGCGGGCATGGTGAATCTGCGGCTGAAGCTGACGACGTATCTTCGTTCGGACGCGACGGATTTACCGCCGGCGAACAATCCTGACGAGGAGGCGCGATGAAGACGGGATTCGAAAACAAGCGGAACGTCGTGACTCTGGCGGTGCTGGGAGTGATTCTGCTGGTGGCCGCTGGCTATTTCGTCGATAAGGTGTTTGTCGGAGGACCGGCTCCGACGCCTGTGCCGCATGCGTCGACGGAAGAACCGCAGCCGGCAGCGGAGAACGCGGGAACGGCCAGTCAATTCGGAATCGACGAACGGCCATGCGGCGAAGAAAGCGGTGTCGCTGGCGACGCTGGATCCGACGCTGCATCCGGAGCTGATGGCGGGTGCGGAGTCGCTGGTGTATGCGGGCGACGGGCGGAATATTTTCTCCATGTCGTCGGCGCCGGATGAAGATTGAGAAGGTTGCCGGGCCGGTGCGGAACGTGCCGAACAGGTTGCGAGAAGGGCCGACGGGACCACCGCCACCGCCGGCGATCGACCTTACGTTTTTCGGATACGAGTCGGGCGGCGGCACAAAGAAGGCGTTTCTGCTGCACGGCGACGATGTGTTCATCGCGTCGGAAGGCGACGTGGTGGATCACCACTACAAAGTTGTGAAGATTAGCCCGCTGTCGATTCAGGTGACGGATCTGCTGTACAACAACACGCAGACGCTGCCTTTGTCGCAGAGTTGAGATGACGATGCAGTCCTTCCCTTCCCTTTTTCGTCGAACGAGTATGGACACGCGCCACAGCAGACACGAGTCGTGTGACCCGGAAGCCGGGTACGTGCTGCTGGCTGTTGATTTTTCTGACGCTGTTGGTGCTGATTAGCCTGGCGATGGCGGCGCCGAAGATTGCGATGTCGATCCAGCGCGACCGGGATCTGGAGACGATCCATCGGGGCGAGCAGTACAAGCGGGCGATCAAGCTTTATTACAAGAATTTCGGTTCGTATCCGACGTCGATCGACCAGCTGGTGCAGACGAACAACATGCGATTTCTGCGGAAGCGGTATAAGGATCCGCTGACGGGCAAAGACGACTGGAAGCCGGTGATTTACGGGCAGGCGCATGTGCGGCCGCTGGGATTTTTCGGACAGCCGCTCTCGGCAATGGGTGGAGGAGTGGGCGTTGCGTCGGCGGTGATGGGCGGGGCTTCGAGCGGGATGTACGCGATTGCGGCGCCGACGACGACGGACGCGAATGGGCGTGCCGGTGGCGGCGAGCGATTCGTCGGGCGGAAGCCCGGGACGGTCGCCGGCGGTAGCTCAGCGTTTGGATCGAGCAACGGGGCCGATTCGGGATTCGGATCCAGCAGCAGCGGATCGAGTTCGGCATTTGGGTCGAATGCGGGAAGTGGTCTGTCGGGGCAGCAAGCGAATGGCTCGCCGGGAGGCGGAAGCAACGGATTCAGCGGCTCCAGTTCGGGACTGGGCTCGTCGTCGGGGAGCGGGACTTCGGCGACCACGTTCGGCGGGCGGTGGGCCGATTGTGGGCATGACGCTGACGGTGAACAAGCCATCGCTGATCGATTACAAGCTGCAGACGCGCTACAACAAGTGGGAATTCAACTACGACCCGATGGAAGACCAGATGATGGCGGCGGCCAGCATGTTTGGCGGCAGCGCGACGGATGCGAATGGGACTTCAGGCAACTGGCACGGGCACGGGCACAAATTCGTCGGGCTTTGGATCCAGCAGTGGATTCGGCAGTAGCAACGGCAGCAACGGATTTGGATTTGGCGGGAACGAATGGCAGCGGGCACGCGAACGAACTCCCGGATTCAGGCTCGGGCCAGCGGATTCCGGATGCAACGGCGGATCGCCGAATAGCTCGAACCCGCCAGTCCGCCGCAATAGCTGAAGGCGCAAAAGCAAAGCCCGTCTTCCACGGAACGGGAAGACGGGCCTTTTCTCTTTCCGGCTGAGCCGGGCTGAATCTTTCTTAGACCTGGAACGATGAACCGCAGCCGCAGGTGCTCTTGACGGTGGGGTTCTCGAACTTGAAGCCGGCGGCTTCGATGGTCTCGACATAGTCGACGACGCAGCCGTTGAGGTACATCATCGACGTCGCGTCGAGGAAGACCTTAAGGCCGTCGAAGTCATAAACCTTGTCCATCATGCCGGACTGATTTTCGAAGGACATGGAGTACTGGAAGCCGGAGCAGCCGCCGCCAACGACGCCGATGCGCAGACCGGCGGGCAGGGGATCCTGGGTGGCCATGATCTCGCGCACCTTTTTCACGGCGCTGTCGGTCAGCCGGACGGGGGTGGGCTTGGGCGCAGCGACTTCAGGGGTAACAACTTCCGGGGTCGCGGTTGAAACTGTGAGTGGCCATGTCGGCAATTCTCCTGGGGGTGTTTCTCTACTCTTCCAGTGTATAGCACAGGAATGGCAGGAATCGCCCAGAAGATTAGATGCGGAGGGGCGGAGGAGGTCGCAGAGTCATCTAAAGGGCGAAGGGATCAGGGGTTAGGCGGGGGCGTGGGCAGCGTGAGGATAAACGTTGCGCCGCAGTCGAGGCCGGGAGAACTGGATTCGATGCTGCCGCCATTTTTGCGGGCGAGCTCGCGGCTGACCCAGAGGCCGAGACCGGTGCCGCCTTCGGTGCGCGTGGTGAAGAAAGGCTCGAAGAGGCGATGCATCACATCGGGCGCGATGCCACGGCCATTGTCGCGAATTTCGAGTTGGGCAGAGCCATCCTGGCGGCGCAGGTCGATCCAGAGAGCGCCGTTCTCACCAACGGCGTCGATGGCATTGGACAAGAGGTTGGCGATGATTTGGCGAATCTCACCCTCGACGGCGAGGACGGTGACGGTTTCCGCGGTTGCTTCGTTGATGTCGATCCCTTTGGCCGCGATGCGATTGCGGAATACAGCGAGGCTCTCGCCGAGCAGATCGCGGAGGTCGAGCGTGGTGGGCGCGGCGGTGCCGCGATAGAAGCCAAGGGTCTGGCGAACGATGGCGGCGACGCGCTCCAGTTCCTCTCCGGCCTGGCTGAGCCAGAGGTGGAGGTTGGAATCGGGTTCGGTCATTCCCACGGAGAGGTACAGCAGATTGGTGACGGCCTCCAGGGGATTGTTGATCTCATGGGCAATGGTGGCGGCCAGTTTTCCGGCCGCGGCGAGTTTTTCTGATTGCCGCAGCGCTTCTTCGGCCAGCTTGCGGTCGGTTACATCCATGGCGACGCCATAGACGCGGAGCGGTTTGCCCTCGGCGCTGAAGACAGCTTCGGCGCGGAAATAGAACCAGAGGGTGCGGCCATCCGGCGGGTGGACGCGGAGTTCGACGGAATGCTGGCCGCCGGCGATGACGCGACCGATCGCGGCGAGGATCTGGGAACGGTCGGCTGGATCGACGAAGCGCAGATAGCCGCTGAAATCGCCTGCGTCGGCAACGTCGGTGAAGGTGGGCACTTTGGCAGCCCAGGTGAGTTGATTGTTTTCCAGGTTCCACTCGAAGGCGCCGATGTTGGCGGCTTGCTGAGCGCGGCGGAAGCGCTCCTCGCTGGCTTCGAGAGCTTCGCGGGCCGTTTTCAATTCGGTTATATCGCGAATGAGCGCAGCGATACCCTCCACAGTGGGGAAGGCGTGAACGTCAAACCAGGCGTGGGAGCCGTCCGGCTGGGTATAGGGGACCAGGAAATTTTGGCGCGTGCGTTCGGCGACAACCCGCTGGTAGCCGGCATAGAATTCGCTGGCAGCCGCCTCAGGAAAGAGCTCCCACATGTTGCGCCCGATCAGTTGTTCGCGAGTCTTGCCGGTTTTGTCGCAGACGCGCTGATTGACATAGGTAAAGCAGAAATCGCGATCGAGGGCGATGAAGGATTCGCCAATGGATTCGACCAGGTCGATGACCTGATCGCGGGCTTCCTGCTGGAGGGTTTCGGCGACGACGGAGGCAGAAGCGTCGAGAACGAGGCCCGTCCACTTGAGCGGCGATCCATCGGCGGAGCGTTGCAGATGAGCCCAGAGCTGCATCCAGCGAAGCGGTCCGCCAGGCGGCTGGACGCGGTAGACGGAGGAGAGTTGGCCGGTGGTTGCTCCTTCGATGGCAGCGCGCTGGACGCGGTCGCGGTCACCGGGGAGAATGCGTTCCCAAACATCGGCGAAGCTTACGCGGGGATCATCGGGAGAGAGGCCGTGGCGGCGAAACATCTCCGCGGAGCAGGCGAGTGTTTGCGCGACGAGGTCGAACTCAAAAGCGCCGAATAGGCCGGATTCTTCGAGCAGCGTGAGGGAGGCTACAGCGTCTGCACCGCGCAGAATGCGAACGCCGGGCTGGGCGAGCGGGTCTGCAAGCGGGGATGCGGGCGACGAAAAAGCTTCGGGGGCCATAGCGGGAAATTGGCGATGCGGTGCAGTGCTGCAGAGATGAGGCTACTGCAGGTAGTGGCGAGGCGCAAGGAAAAGGGGCGCCGGAATGCGCCGTGCCGGTTAAGCGGTAGGGATGGGGGCATTTGCCGGCCCGCGGCGCTTGTAGCGGGCGATGGCGAAGACAATGACGCCACCCACGATCAACACCAGGGTCGAGACCAGGACTTTGGCGATGGCCAGCGGCTTGTTCGGCTCTTCGTCGGCGGGAATGACGGACAGGACGATGGTGAAGGCGGTGCTGGAGAAGCCGATCAGCGCCAGGAGGATGCGCGACGGGACGTCCACCGGGAACGCGGCGGACGTCTGGCGCCGGCGGGGCGCGACTGCACGCGGGCCATGGCGGCGAAGAGGAACAGGAAGGGAAGGAAGGTGGTGACGATGCTCATGCTGACGAGGGCGTCGTAGGCGCCGCGGACGGTGGTTCCGGCCTGGCCGAGAGCGGCGACGACCATGCCGGCAACGCCGTAGACGCCGATGGCGACCCACGGCGTGTGAAAGCGCGGATGAATGCGGCCGAAGACGGGCGGCAGGTAGCGATGGATGCCGGCGACGAAGGGCAGGCGCGAGGTGGAGGAAAGATAGGAGGCAGCTCCGCCGACGGCGTTCATGGCGAGGAGCACGGCCATGACGGCGGCGAGCAGCCAGGGAAAGCCGAGGTGCGCGCAGAGCGCTTCGGTGCCGCGCATGAATCCGTCGACGCCGGAGACGCTGGTCAGCGGGCAGGGCGACGAGCAGCGCCGCGGTGCCTGCGATGTAGCTGATGGCGAGCACGATGCCGCTGGTGAGCAGGGCGCGGGGGATGGTGCGACGGGGATTGCTCGATTTCGTCGCCCATGAAGGAGCCGGTTTCGCAGCCGCTGAAGGCGAAGAAGATGGTGGAGAGAAAGATCGCGTTTTTCAGGGACGGGTGCGGAATGAGCGCGGCGGCGGAAAAATGGGTGACGGGTCCGAAGCGTATGGCGGAGACGAACGCCGAGCGCGACCAGCATGACGATCGAGAACCAGCTGCCGGCGGAACAGATGTTGTTGAGCCACTTGCCGGCGTTGAGGCCGAGGATGTTGATGACGGTGATGATGGCGAGCCAGACGACGGCGAAGGTCATGAAGTACGTGGGGCTGGCGGCGAGTGCGTGTCCGCGAGCGCCGGCGGCAAAGAGGATGGAGCCTGCGCCGAAGTAGAGGATGGAGGGAAAGTAGGGGAGGTTCGACATCCAGTACATCCACGCGGAGAGGAAGCCGGAGAAATCGCCGAAGGCTTCGCGGGTCCAGACGTAGAGGCCGCCCTCCTGCGGATAGCGGGAGGAGAGCTCCATGACGCTGGCGGCCATGGGGACGTAGAAGCCGGCGAGCGCGGTGAGCCACACGACGAACGTGCCGGGTCCGGCGGCGGCGGCGGTGGCAACCCAGCGCACGCTGAGCGCGGCGGCAATGTAGAGCAGGGTAAGATCGCGGAAGCCGAGCGCGCGCTTGAGGTGCGGCTGCGGCGCGCAGCGGGATCAGGCATGCGGAACGTGCCCGTGCTCTTGAGGACAGCCATGGCGGCGTTGCGGCCGTTGATGCCGATGACGCTGCCGCCGGGGTGCGTGCACGCTCCGCAGAGATAGACGCCGGGCATGGGCGTGCGCGGGGTGAGGCGGCGTGACCACATATAAGGCGGCAGACATTCGCCCTGGAAAATGTGGCCGCCGGTGAGGCCGACTTTTTGCTCGATGTCAGGCGGCCCGAGCACCTGCGCGTCGATGATGGCGGTGTCGATGTTGGAGCAGAAGCGGGAGAGCGAACGCAGAGCGAGGCGGCGCACCTCGTCGCGGCGCGAATCCCACGTGCCGTGCGCGAAGGCGTACGGAACGTATTGCGCGAAGACGCTCATGGTGTGCTGGCCGGCGGGGACGACGGTGGGGTCGTGGACGCTTTGGAAATAGAGCTCGCACCAGAGATAGGTGGGCAGTTCGCCGCGGCGTGCCGCGGCAAAGCCGGCACGCCATTCGGACTTGGTGAGCGGGACGTTGATCTGGCCGTAGTGATGCGGCTCGTTGGTGCCGGGGCGCGCGGTGAAGTCGGGCAGCTCGCTGAGCAGGACGTTGAGCTTGACGGTGCAGCCCTCGATGGGGACGCTTTCGACATGCGCGCGCCAGTCGGCGTCGGCCGCGGAGCCGAGCAGGCGCAGCGTGACGCGCGGGTCGGCGTTGGAGACGACGATGGGAGCGGCGATGCGCTCGCCGCCTTCGAGCAGGACGCCTTCGCCGGGAAGAATTTGCGCGACGGGGACGCCGGCAGCGATGACGGCGCCGGCTTCCTGCGCGGCGTCGCAGAGGTAGAAGGAGACCATGCCCATGCCGCCCTTCACGTAGCCCCACATGCCGGGCATGCCGCCGAGGCGGCCGGAGGCGTGATGGAAGCGGATGGAGGCGGTGCCGGGATCGAAGGGGCTGGCGTTGGTGCCGATGACGCCCTGGCCGAGGTAGGCGATCTGCAGGCGCTCGTCTTCGAGGTAGTGCTCGACGAATTCGGCCATGGACCAGTCGTAGAGCAGATGGCGGGCTTCATCGTCGTGGCCGAGGCGGTCGTCGATTTCTTCGGGGGTGGGCGCGTCGCCGATCCAGAGATCGCCGTCGCCGGGGGGACGCAGAGCGTCGCGCAGGCGGGCGAGGCAGTCGTTCATGGCGCGCCAGCCCTCGACATCGCGGGGCGCAAAGCGGCGGACTTCCGCTTCGCAGGCGGCGTCATCGTCCCAGAGCTGAATGCTGGAGCCGTCGAGCATGGGGACGAAGAGGCCGTTGACGGCGGGGGTCCAGTGAAATCCGCGAGCGGGAAGGTCGAGCTCTTCGACAATTTTGGGATGCAGCAGTCCGGCGAGATAGGCGCAGGGCGACATGCGCACGGCGGGATGCGTTCCGGGAAAGGCTCTTCGATGGTGCAGGCGCCGCCGACGCGGTCGCGGCTTTCGAGGACGAGGACGCGCTGGCCGTTGCGCGCGAGATAGGCGGCGCAGGCGAGGCCGTTGTGGCCGGCGCCGACGATGATGACGTCCCAGGGCTTGGCGGCGAGTTCGCGGATGGGCGCGGGCAGGCCGATTTCGCCGAGAACGGCAGCGGTGGGCGATGTGGCACGACAGGGACAGTGAAATTCTCCGTGGTGTGGGTTCCCTGCCAGTATCCACATTTCAGGGCGATGCGGAAAAGAAAAGCAGGGCGGGCTGACAGGAATGAGCGGAACGCCGTGGTCGCTTACACTGATCCGTTATGTGTACGCGGCGCATGCGTGTCGCGGATGTGTGAAAGGAATCGATCGTTGAAGAATTTTTCGGATTTTCGTTGCCGGATTATTGATGGGCGCGCAGTTGGCTGCCGGGCAGGCGTTGCGGCAGGAGCCGTATACATGGAAGAACGTGCAGATTGTGGGCGGCGGGTTTGTCGATGGCGTGATTTTTCATCCCACCGCGCCGGGCGTGCGCTATGCGCGGACGGATATGGGCGGCGCGTACCGGTGGAATGCGGCGACGCACCGGTGGGCGCCGATTCTGGATTGGGTGCCGTATAAGGATCTCAATTTGATGGGGGTGGAATCGATCGCGGTGGATCCGGCGGATGCGAATCGCGTGTATTTGGCATGCGGGACGTATACCAGCGCGGCAACGCCGAACGGAGCGATTTTGCGCTCGGACGATCGCGGGCGGACGTTCCAGCGGACGGATGTGCCCTTCAAGTTTGGCGGCAATGAAGATGGGCGCGGCAACGGCGAGCGGCTGATGGTGGATCCGCAGGATGGGCGCGTCTTATTTCTGGGTACGCGGCATGACGGGCTGTGGCGGTCAGCGGATCGCGGCGCGACCTGGACGCGGGTGGCGAGTTTTCCGGATGTGACGGAAGCTGCGCCGGCGATGCCGGCTCCGGTGCCGGGCGAGACGGAGGAGCAGCATTGGCGGCGGATGCCGGTGCGCGGCGACGGAATTATTTTTGTGAAGTTCGCGTCGCAGCCTGACAGGCACGGACCGACACCGACCATTTACGCAGGCGTGTCCCTGATGGGCCGGGACGAACTTATTTGTCTCGCACGATTACGGGACGAACTGGAGTGCGGTGCCCGGGGAGCCGACGAATTTGCGGCCGACGCGCGCGGCACTTTCTTCGGACGGATTTTTGTACGTGACGTATGGAACGGCGCCCGGGCCTTCGCGCATGACGGATGGCGCGGTGTGGAAGCTGAATACGAAAACGGGGGCGTGGACGGACATTACTCCGGACAAGCCAGTGGCGGGCAGCAAGGAATTTGGATATGCGGCGGTGTCGGTGGATGCGCACCATCCGCAGACGCTGATTGTGAGCAGTTTTGGACGGCCGCACTCGGCGGGCGGCGAAGATATTTTTCGTTCGACGGATGGCGGCGCGACGTGGAAGACGGTTTTTGAAAGCGGCGGCGTGTACAACTATAGCGGCGCGCCGTATGTGGAGAAGACGCCGATTCACTGGCTCTTCGACATTGAGATCGATCCGCTGAATCCGAATCATGCGGTGTTTACGACGGGTTACGGAGGGTGGGAGACGTTCGATCTGACGGCGATGGATCGCAATGAGCCGACGCACTGGAACATTCTGGCGACGGGCATTGAAGAGACGGTGGCGCTGCAGCTGGACAGCGCGAGCGCGGGGCCGCACCTGATCTCCGCGATTGGCGACTACGGCGGGTTTGTGCACGAAGATTTGGATAAACCCGCGCCGGAAGGATCTTCGGCGCCGCCGCGGTTTGGGAACACGACGGGCGTGGTGTCGGCGGCGCTCGATCCGAATGTGGTGGTGCGCGTGGGCATCAGCGCGGAACATAAGCCAGGTCGAGAACATCAGCTATTCGCTGGATGCGGGGAAGACGTGGCAGGGGACGGCGGCGAATCCGACAGCGATGGCGCGGCTGGGAACGATTGCTGTTTCCGCCGATGGCGGGACGTGGGTGTGGACGCCGGAGCGCGAAGCTCCGTATGCGACGCACGATCGCGGCGCGACGTGGGTTCCGGTGCAGGGATTGAAGCCGGGGATGCGGGTGATCGCCGACCCGATGGATGCGCAGACGTTCTATGCACTGTCGCTGCCGGATCACATTTTGTATCGCAGCAGCGGATGAAGCGGCGACGTTTGTGGCGCAGATGTTCACGCTCGAAAATGCGCCGCCGGTTTCAGGGTTCACGCGGCGCGGCGACAATCGCGGAGGCCAGGACCAGATTTACGCGACGCCGGGACGCAAAGGGGATTTGTGGCTGGCGGCGTGGGATGGTTTGTATCACTTTCCGCCGAAGGTAAGCGGGGACGCGGTATGCGCTGACGCGCTTGCCGGATGTTGAGGAGATTCATGCGTTCGGGTTTGGCAAGGCTGCGCCGCGGCATGCGTATCCGGCGATTTATTTAGTGGGAACGATTCGCGGGCAAGCGGGGATTTTCCGCTCGATCGATGAGGCGAAGAGCTGGGTACGCATCAACGACGATGCGCACCAGTGGGGTCTGGTGCTGCAGGTGGCGGGCGATCCGCGCATCTTTGGGCGGGTGTATGTGGGCACGCACGGACGCGGGATTCAGTATGGGGATCCGGCGGTGAAGCTGGCGAAGAAATGACGAATTGCGCGGGCGTGCGGCGAATCCCCTAAGCGGGTGATTTCTGCAGACAGCGGCGTGGGGATACAATTCGGCCAGACTTCAACAAAGAATTGATTGAGGGGTAGCCGGTGAAGAAATTTGCAGGGTTTTTCCTGGTTGTGGTTTTGAGCGCGATTGCCCCTCTGTCGGTTGTCGCCCAGCAGTCGTCGCCTAACGATGCCGCGCGGATCAAAGCGCAGAAGCACAATGCGAAGCTGTCGCATAAAACTGTGAAGTCGCATACGAAACAAATGAAGAAGGCGCACAAGATAAAGCCGGCGAAGACGCCGGTTGAGAAGAAATGCATTCACACAGCTAAGCTTAGAAATAGTCGAATTGTTGCAGTCCAGATTCCCCGCAATCCGCGCGGACGCCAGCCGAATTTGGCCGTCTGCCCGGAAGCCCGCACGGAGAAAAACAAATCCCTTGATAGTCGCTTTATCAGCGATCAGCGCATCACCGCTCGACGTCAGCGATGCGCCAACGCAAGAGAGGTCGCCACAAATCTCCGCGCCCATCAAGCTAATTTTCCCGGAAGACCGGAAGCCCCCGTCGAGAGAGACGGTGCCACCGATCGACGCTTCGTCCATTAGCAAAGCGTCGCCCATTGCCGTGATCTGTGCGCCAAAGCAGGAAATCCCTTGGCCAACAATGGAGTTCCGCATGCTGACGGTTCCTGAAGACTCCATTCCTCCTCCGAGTGAGACTCCGCAACGAATGTGCGCGTGCGATAGGTTAAGAGCACTTTCGGACGCCGTCAATCTCGCCCCATCGCAACTGAGACCTCCTTCAATTCGCACGCTTCTCAAATCGATCTCGCCAGACGACCTAAAATTATTGGAAAAGTAGACATTCCCGGTGACGCGCGCCGCGTCCAGTCGAATTGCTTTGGGGAGCGAATGAATTTCAGCGCCCGAACAATTGACATCCCCTCCAATACTTGAATTCGACATCATAATCTGGCCGAAAGACTGGAATCCATCGCACAAATTAACTCCATTGCGGACACTCGCGCAATACATGGTGAGGGCAAGATTCGGAGCGCGCAATTTGGCACCTTGGCACTCAAGAGCGCCGCCGATGTTGGCGTTCCTCATGTCGATTAACCCTAGTGCCTCAAACCCGTAGTTGAGATAAACAGAGTTTCGGACTTCGGCTCCATTGAGTGAGAGGGCTCTGTCCGACGTCAGACTCGCTCGCGACAAATCAAGCGGGGCATCGATTTGGGCACCCGCCAAATTCAGCTCGTTCGCACAACGAACTCCTGAAGCGCTAAAGCCGCTATTGATCCTGATCTGGCTAGCGGCGAGCCCACGTTCGAGAATTGCGCGAGACAGATCAACCTCGGCACCGACTCGTGCTCCAGTCAAAACAATCTCCTCTAGAAATCGACTATCCCGTGCGATAAACGGTCCGTCAAGCGTCAAGCGGCCTGCGATTACTGCCTTGTTGAAGGTCGAGTCGTATGCGCAGAAGTCAACTGCCCTCGCCGAAACGAGATTAACCTCTCCTTCGAACAAACAATGGCGAAATTCTAGCCTCGTCAACAGGCGACAACAGTTGAAATTCAGATTCCCGGATATCGTTGCCGACCAGACGCGGATCACCATCTGATCTATGAAATTGGACGCTTCACTATTGGTCGCTAGCCAGCGAATTAGCTCAGGGCGCACTGCGGGTTGCGGGTCGACCTCAGATGGCAAATCAGCATCAGCAGAACCGGCGGATTGCGTCAGGATTCTCTGTTCCGCATCTGAAAGGTCCGAGTCGAATCTTTCGCGCGCAAGATGGATAAGCTTCTCGCAGCGGGTCTTATCTAAGAGAGGAACGCCCATGATTTCTTACCTCTTGCACGGCCCCAACAGCCGCCCAGAACTGATGCACTGCTCCCTTGGCGAGCATCTGGAGTTTAAACCGTGCAAGGTGTATGCGACAGCCGAGGTCGTGACGCAATTATTTGGTGACGCGGCATCATCACGCAATTAGGGCGGGGCTCGATATTCAGGTTGCGATCCAAAATGAAAAAAGGCTTGCCAGGCGGCAGGCCTTTTGAATTTTTGGGATGGTGCGCCCGGAGAGATTCGAACTCCCGACCTGTTGCTCCGGAGGCAACCGCTCTATCCAGCTGAGCTACGGGCGCGCTCTATCAGGATACTACGAAGGGGCGTTGCGGCTCATGCTGCGGGCGGCTGCGGCGACCGAGGCGATGTGGGCGGGGCCGGTGCGGCAGCATCCGCCGACGGCCTGCGCCCCGGCGGCGAACCAGGTGCGTGCCAGGGATTCATAACCGGTTGCGCTCGAGTCGCCGTGCCAGCTGCGGGTCGATGCATCCCAGGTCTCGCCGGAGTTGGGATAGACGATGATGGGCTTGCGGCCGGCGGTTCCGCGCTGCGCTGCCGAGAGGAGCGCGGTGATGCGCTGCGGGGGCGTGCAGTTGATGCCCACGGCGAGAATTTGCGGCGAGGCGGCGACGGCGGATACTGCTTCGTAAAGCGGCTCACCGTGAGCGATGTGCGCGGCGTCGCGGCAGGTAAAGGAAATCCACGCGCTGAGTTGAGGCACTTGCTCGAGGGAGAGCAGGATGGCGTGCGCTTCTTCGACAGACGGAATGGTTTCGAAGGCGATCAGATCCGCGCTGGTATCCGCGAGAACGGCGAGACGTTCAGCGTGGAAAGTGACGAGGTCGTCGAAGCCGATGTTGTAGCGGCCGTGGTATTCGGCTCCGTTGTGGAGTGCGGCGCCGTACGGACCGAGGGATGCAGCGATCAAAACGGGGCGTGGATTTTCGATCGCGTACGCGGCGCGGGCCTGTTCGGCGAGCGAAACAGAAAGACGCAGAGCGCAAGCTGCATCGTCTGCGGTGCCGCCGATTTCGCGATAGCCGCGCGCGGAGACCTGGTAGCTGGTCGTGGCGATGCAATCGGCGCCGGCACGGAGATAGTCGAGATGGACAGCGACGATGGAGGCGGGCGCGTGATCGAGCACATGCGCCGACCACAGCGGGCCGGAGATGTCGCAGCCACGGCGCTCCAGTTCGGTGGCGAGGCCACCGTCGAGGACGCGGATTTGCGAGAAATCGATGGAGTCGGGGTCAGTCACAGATCAGGCTTCGAGGCCGGGCCGCTAAATTTGGTACACTCAAAGAATAGCTGGCGCAGAGGTACGAGCGACTTCCAGGACGCTCGATGAGCCGGCTTCCTTCCACACGTTCGGGGAGTGGCTCAGCCTGGTAGAGCACCTGGTTCGGGACCAGGGGGTCGGAGGTTCAAATCCTCTCTCCCCGACCATTACATCGTCGAGCATCCTTCTGCAGGGTCCGGTGGCCGGGGTGGCGTGTTGGCGCGCGTATGCTGGTTTTGCGCGGGGTCCGCCTGGCAGCCGCGCGGCGGCGCAGTCCGCAGTGGAGCGATCGGAACCGATGGCACGATTCGCCCGGGTGGTTGCTGTTGGAGTTGCGCATCACGTGACGCAGCGTGCGAACGCGCGCCAGTTCGTGCTAAACACCGATGTGGATCGCGAAGTGTATTTAAGCCTGCTGCAGGAAAACCTTGCCAGGAATCGAGCATCGCTCATGGGCTATTGCCTGATGTCGAACCATGTTCATCTGGTGATGGTTCCCGACCGCGCCGATGCGCTGGCCGCTGCACTGAAGCAGACGCACGGAAGATACGCTGCGTATTGGAATACGAAGCATGGTTCGAGCGGACATGTATGGCAGGGCAGATATTATTCCTGTCCGCTGGATCAACCGCATCTGTGGGAAGCGCTGCGCTACACGGAATTGAATCCAGTGCGGGCGGGGATGGTGACGGAGGCGGACGCCTGGACCTGGTCGAGCGCAGCGGTGCACTGCGGCATGACAGCAGGGGGCGGATGGCTCCGGCTGGAAGAATGGCGGGAGCGATGGGATGTGACCAGCTGGAAAGGTTATCTGGCCGCCGGAGACACGGATGCGGAGAGGGCGGCGATTCGCCAGTGCACGCATAGCGGGCGGCCGCTGGCTGCGGAGGAATTCATTCATGAACTGGAACAGAGGACGAAGCGAAGCCTGGCGCCGCGCAAGGGCGGCCGTCCAGCGGAGTTGGCTGCGGATGAGAGGCAAAGCGAGTTAGACTTTTGAACTACCGGGTTCGCGGGACGTTCGATCCACGGGGAACGTCCCGTCTGTCCCCGGGTTCCCAAGTGAGCGGCAATTGCTCTGAGAACCTTTGGGTCGCATCAATGCATAGCACCAGACACGCATTGTGTTTCGCGCATGATTCTTTGTGCCCGTAGTATTTTTTGACCCAATCCATGGTCGTACCAATTTCAGAGGCAGGTACTCGGTCTATCTTCGTTGCGTTGAACTATTTTCGGCAGCGCTTGCCACTCCTTATAGAACGTGTCGCGCCAACGGGTAAGTATTGAATAAAAACTCCTTTGTGGCAGGAATATTTCTTGGAGACTATCCTGATCAAACGAATCGTCCAGCAGCCGCGTGAATGCAATTAAGCGTACGGCATCCCCTTCGTCGATCTGCAATATACAGCTACTGTCGTCGAATGCTTCGTCTCCACCAGGAGCCCATATAATATCGTGCACTTCAAAAATTGCATTGATCTCAGATTCAGGCACACCGCCGAGCGGACTTCTCGTTCGAGGTGCACCAAAAAAATAGCTGCTAAATTCCATAGCAATATCGGAAGCGGGGAGCAGGTGTAAAGCAGGCGCCGTATGCTGTCCGCGCTTCTCTAGTCTCCGTTTAACGTCGCTAAAGGCTACCGCTAGCAATGTCGCATCAGGTTTTCGAATCCCAAAGTGTCGCCCTTTTATGTGGATAACAAAGTGACCGAGCGCAAGAAGGCTAGGGCTCGCGTATGCGGTCGCGATTCCAGATTCAATAGCGAATTCGTTCGGAGTACCGATAATCATCTTTCCCCCTGCTACAAGAAACAATACTCTGATTGCCTTTCACCCTTTGACGCCCAAGGCTTTCTTTATAGCGGACGGAATCTGATTTAATCTAATCGGCTTCTCTCCCGCTGTAGAACCATTCCAATGGACCTTACCATTACTCCCATCAAAGCGATGGATAACTCCATCGTCGTCTTTGGCCCACCATCTACCTTTCGAATCTTGGAGCGCTTTATTAAAAAGCTCCTTTACGTTCTTGGGTTCGGGACTCTCTGAATTGGGATGGTGCTTAGGAACCCGGGGGAACCCGGGGACAGACGGGACGTTCCCCGTGGATCGAACGTCCCGCGAACCCCGCCATATTGCGGATTAGGATGTTCAGCTACTGCGGCGGTGCATTGCCGTTCTTCGGAAGAATGGTTAGAGTGACTGTATTCGATTTGACGACATCGTTTTCGCTCCCCTTACTCGCGGGACGTGACACTTGAATTAGGTATTTCCCCGGCCGACTGAGGTCGTACAGGGTGCTCAATAACACGCCGACATTTGAAGACTTGCCAGGAGCGATTGAACACATAGTCGCATCCCATGGAAGCCCTTTTGTCCCCGGGTTCCCACGGGGAACGTCCCGTCTGTCCCCGGGTTCCAACGAGAAGCAGCGCCCTATGCTTCGGAGCCACCCTTAGGGCGGGCGGCGGCACGTCCGGCCCCTCGGCGGTTCCTTCGTACGAAAGCTCATCGACAACAAGCGAATCGAAGAGCATCTTCCGTATCGGTTCATACGTGTCCAGAGAGTGGCCCACGTTTTCTCGCCCTGCAAAATAGACGTTCCACAGGTTTCGAGAACACTCTCGATAGATGTTCATCAGTGCTGTGATGTCTCTTATGGCCATTTCGTTCCTGGATGCGTTACCGATGCCTAGCGGACAATCCACAAAAACATTTACCGCGAACAGCAGGCTGCCCTGTCCCCCCCTTGCTCCTGCGCACACTCCGCGAGATACGCAGCAGCCTCCTGCTGCGAGACGTCTCTATGCCGACTCAGAAGCTGCGCGCATTGGCAACCGAACCCGAGGCGCACCGCCTGGGCCAGCAATTGGCGCTGCTGTGCGTCCGGCTTTCTCCACGCCCAGCGAACCCCATTCCAAATCCCGTTCAAATCCACGTCGGAACGTTGTTCGCGGCCGATGGTGACGGAGGGACATTCCCGTGCGACCTGCTCGAAAAATACGGGCAAGGCTGGGCGCCACCATCTCCATTCGATTCTGAGGCATCCTTCTTCGTGAGCCACAAGCACGGCTTTGTCTCCCTCCGTCGGCACAAGTAACGGGCGAACGTGGCGAGATACCTCGTCTGAGATTGTCTGGGCAGGCTCAATCACCAGCCATTTGATCAATTTGGGCTTTGGTCCGTACAGATAAACAGCAACGGCCTTGATCGCTAACGAAGCGATCTCCGAGGCCCCAAGCACGACAACGTCCGGGTCGTGGTCGTTTCCGTGATTACCGCTTCGCGACGCAAAGAGCCGAACGTACAGCCGGTCAGCGGAACCCACGACGATCCACCTCCGCCGGGCGTCCCGCGCACGCCAAACTACATAGCCATTTAAGGTAAAGAACACCACACCGCCGATCCAGGCCCCCACTTGACCCGAGACACTAAAGTCCACTGTAAGCGCGATTAGCAGGGCCAGCCCGGTTACACCACAGGCAAATCCCAGTGTTGGCCAACTCCTGCTGGCCCAAGCAGCTGCCGAGGCGATGTTGCGGGCCACTTCCGGTGAATCTGATCGAACGAGTTCCATCGTATTTAAAAACCGCCCTATCTGCTACAAGGGAAGCCCCTTGCAAAACGCGTCCGCGAGCTTAATTGACCAAACCGGAACCCGGGGACAGACGGGACGTTCCCCGTGGATCGAACGTCCCGCGAACCCCGCCATATTGCGGATTAGGATGTTCAGCTACTGCGGCGGTGCATTGCCGTTCTTCGGAAGAATGGTTAGAGTGACTGTATTCGATTTGACGCATCGTTTTCGCTCCCCTTACTCGCGGGACGTGACACTTGAATCAGGTATTTCCCCGGCCGACTGAGGTCGTACAGGGTGCTCAATAACACGCCGACATTTGAAGACTTGCCAGGAGCGATTGAACACATAGTCGCATCCCATGGAAGCCCTTTTGTTATTCTCTGCGGAACAGCTTCTCCACCTTCCCATCGAACATCATAGTTAAATCGTCGATCCACCGCATTGACCCACCACCCACCACATTCCACATCCTGATCCGATGTATTTGTCATACTGATATCGATATAGACATCCTTGCCCGACACGACTTGCTGCTCATGGGCCTTGATAGATAAGATGAAGGGCGCCTGCCGTGTCTGCCACAGACCAACTCCAAGGATCACCATTGCCAGTATCTTAAGCATTGCCGCCATCCGATATGGTTATCCTTTGTGGAGTGGGCTCGCTAGCTGCGACCCGGGTAATTAAGTCGCTCAGTGTGTCTCATGGGAATAGGAGGAAGTAATCCGCTTTGCCTCTCATCCGCAGCCAACTCCGCTGGACGGCCGCCCTTGCGCGGCGCCAGGCTTCGCTTCGTCCTCTGTTCCAGTTCATGGAACCCGGGACGGATTCAGGGGGTCAGGTCAATTGCAGTTTTCGTGTGGTGTCGGGTTGCCCGCTCACCACGCCGAGGACGACAGCACCGCGAAAAACTGGAAATCCGAGACGATGATTGCCTTTCATTGCCCGATGGTTACGTGGCACTTCCCGTTCGCGTTCTTGCAGGTGAGCGATAGAGTACCCTTGCTGCAGGTCTCGACCTGGACGTCATAGATCTTGTCGCAGGGGCCCTCATTGGTGCTGCTGGGTCCATCGCATTTCGAATCGGTGTCGTGGAAATGGAGTTCGGTGATCTCTTTGCTGCTCGGATTAACCGCCTCTTCCCAGCGTGCGCGATCGTCCGCAAAAGCATAGATCGGGCCCAGCCCCTTAAAGGTGGAAGCATTTTGACAGACGGAAGGATTTGGCGCACCACTTGGCTTCGTGGCACTGGCGCTGCATGAAGAATCGGAACATAGTTTTACCGCGTTCGCGTGCCTGCTGTGCTTTGCATCGGATTGTGGTCCGCATAGGTGATCGCCCAACCTCCGGTACCTGAGAGTGGGTCCGGATACTGGTCGAAATTGCAGAATGTGAGCAGGTCAATGCCCACAGAACCCCCTGCGGTGGTGGCATTGGCGGCGGCAGTGTAAGAGGTCCCAGGCGTCCTCGGGGTCCAGCCGGCGGTGTCCGTGTGAGCGGTCGTTGGACGAATGGAGCCGCCTACTACGACGATTGGCGTATCTTTCCCACCGCCGTTTGTGGGCTTGGGGGCTGGCGCTACGGACTTGATGTGAAAAATAGCGCAGAGAATTCCTGCAAGGACAAGAATCCCAATCCCGCCAAATATAAATATCTTTGCTGTTGGCTTCATCGTGATCTCCCGGGAATTAAGGAAGAAACGCCTGATCGCGACATAAGGGCGGCAATGTCAGGGCGGGTCAGGTACGACTGGAACGAATCAGGTCCCCAAGTCTGCTTTAACTCTGTGAGAATGTCAACAGCTTTGTTCCTATAAGTTTGCAGGTCCGATTGATCGCCAATCTCCATTGAGGCAGCGGCTGCTGTCAACGCACTTCTCAGCTGGGATTCCGGCCTTCTCCAACCTGCAAAGGTATCGTTCGCTGCAATGGCCAGTTGCTGAGCCTCTTTTGGTTGTCCTGCTGCGAGTTCGGCGTCGGCGATGACCAGCTTTCGATCCCAGGCATCTGCCGGATCGTCAGCAGAAAGGACCGCGACGTTCGCCTGCAGTGCGCGGATGGCTTCCCGTCCCTTCGTCAGATAAGCATGGGCCACCAATTCGTCCCACGTAAGCTCCGCTTTTGCGTCGCTGTCCATTGTGAGATTCTTTTGCAGGGCCAGGGCGGCAACGCCCTGCGCCTGTTTGAATTGCTGTCGGCTCACCAGGGAGACGAATCGTTCAGCCGCCGCGTTCGCCTGCACCGCGGGAATGGCTGGCAGAGAATCCAGTATTGCGTCCGACTCCTTGTAGCGGCCAGTCTGCCAGAGGGCGCCAGCGTAGCGCAGCAGTTGTTTGTCCTTGTCATCGTCCTTGTCAGCAAATACCGCGGCGCGCTGGGAATGGGGTAACGCCTCCGGATAAAGTTCCAGGCTGTCGTAGATCGTGGCGAGGGCTTCTTCCGCCTGCATGATGAGGCGGCGATTGCCGGACGAATTGGCGATTGCCAGAGCCGCATTGCCGGACCGGAGCGCCTCCTCATCCTTTCCCTGGGAGCGCTGTGCGCGGGTAATGAGTAAGGACGAAAGGGTGGCCATCACCAGATAGCCATGCTTCTGGTAATAGTCGCGGGCGGCCTGGGCCAGCTCAGTAATCTGGTCGATGTGCCCTTCCTGATCCATAGCGCTGGCCAGCGTGAAGTTGGCCAGGGCCTGAACGCGGAGCTGGCCGGTCTGGTTGGCCAGAGGCATGGCCTCGCGTACGGTAGCTTCGGCTTGCGTTAGCTGACCCTTCAGGAGTTGCACGTTCGCCCGGCGCACGAGGCCATCGGCCAGCCAGGAATCGAGACGGTGGTCGCGCGCAATCGCCTGCGCGCGCTCCGCTTCTTCGCCCGCCTTCTGATAAGCAGCGCTCAGGTCATTGGAGCTGACGAGATAGTCGGCATTGCTCATCTGCGTCAAAGCGCGAACCTGCAATTGGTAGCTGTTGATACTGATGGCTTCCTCCAGCGCATGAGCGAGATGCTGCCTGGCTTCGGCAGGTCTGCCGAATACGTTCAGCGCGTAGCCCTGTTCATAATCCAGTTCGGCGAGACCTTCCTGGTTCACCTCGGGTGTGAAGAGTTTCCGTGCCGCATCGAAGGCCTGCGTCGCATCCTGCGTGCGCCCCAGCCGACTCTGCAGGACGGCGATATGCATCCAGGGGGCGGGGCTCGAATGATCGAGCGCGGCTGCCGTTGCGTACGAGCGAAGGGCTCGATCGAGTTCACCGGCGCGTTCATAGGCCATGCCGAGATCGACATTGCCGGCGGACTTTTGGTTTGCGGGCAGCCGATCGAGAATTTGGGTATAGAGCGCGATGCTCTCTGCGTCATTCCAGGAGACGGTGGCCCGAATGGCATTGAGGTACTGGCGATCGAGAGGAGCGAGGCGCCGCTCCTGGGGCAGGGCGATCAGGAGCTCGCGTTGTGCGTCCGACTGGAAATCGAGATCGGCCATGGCTTCCGCCATGCGGGCATGCGCCATCGGAAAATTCGGGTCCCGATCCAGCGCTTCCTTCAGTGCATTGGTTGCCTTGACGTAGGTGCCTTCATGCAGGGCTGTGACGCCGGCCTCGTACCAATGAAGAGCGTCGGGGCCAGGATGGTAATAGTGCCGGCTCTGCCAGAGCAGAAATCCGCCCCACGCTATGGCAATCGCCGGGATGCAACATGCTGTAAGAAAGAGCTTCGGATGATCATGGCGAAGGTTTGCAAAATTCAGAGGGCCGGTCAGCAGTGCCTTTGAGACTTCCGACGACGTTTGAAATCGTTCGGCAGGGTTGTATTCGAGGCACCTGGAAATGATGCGGTCCCAGTGCTTGGGAATGTTCCGCCGGGCTAGTGACGGCGGATGGGGATGGCTGGCGCGCCTTGCCGCCGCTGCAATGGGCGTGGCTGCGCTAAACGGGTGTGTGCCTGCGAAAAGTTCGTAGAGCACGACTCCCAGCGCGTAGACGTCGGTGGCCGGCGAGGTCGCCTTGCCTTCAAACTGCTCCGGCGCCATGTAATCGGGTGTGCCCGCCATGCTTTCCCGCTGCACAGAGGCAACGCCTCTCGACTCGTGGGCAACGCCGAAGTCCATGAGCACGGCATGTTCGCGGCCGGAGCGTCGCACGAGCATGATGTTCTGGGGCTTCAGATCGCGATGAATGATGCCGGACTCATGGATGACCGTAAGCCCGGCACAAATATCGAGTGCTATTTGCCTCATTTCCGCGAGGGAAAGGGCGCCTGGCTGGCGCAATCTCGCCGCGAGCGAGATTCCATTCAAAAGCTCCATGGTGAGGAAGGCAAAAGCGGGAACGCCATTTTGAGCTGGGGTTACGAAGAATTCGTGGATCCGGCAAACATTGGGTCCACTCACGCGGCGAGCGAGTTGCACTTCATTCTTGAAGAGCGAAAGAGCTGCAGAATTCCTGGCGAATTCACCACGGATGGTCTTCAATGCGATGGTCTGATTCAGTTCGATGTCAAGGGCTTCGTAGACTTCTCCCATTCCGCCGCGGCCGATGCGTCGCACGATTCTGAAGCGGTTCAGGAGTACCTGGTCAGGTTTCAGAGACGCGGTTTCGCGAGAGAGGACGCTCCGCGATGCGGCAAGAGAAGGACGATGGATCTCATCAGTCTCCGCTTCCTGCGCATTCGGCATTTCCCCCAGTGGCCAACGAAGTTCTTCATCGTCGCCGGACCCGGAAGGCATCCGCACACTCCAGTTGGCGAATTATAGCTTGCCTTTGGGATAATTACGGGCGATGACAACGAGTCACGACGCCCTTCAAAGGGCACCCACGATGGGGGACCCATTGAATTGTTGGTGATTTCTTCGATCCTGAATTGGTGGACATTTCACGGTTGAAGCGTCCCTGTTGAGTTTTGTAAGTTGCTGATCCTAAATTCCGTTACGTTTTCGGGACCAGGGGGTGGGAGATTCAAATCCTCTCTCCCGCTCCCTACCCCGTGGGTTCAATCTCAAGATGACTGCGGCCGGCCAGTCTGCGAAGTCGTTGTCCTCGCGGTCACAAGTTGAACGTAAAAGCAGCAAAAAAACAAAACCCGGAGGCGATGTGCCTCCGGGTCGGGATCGTTGACAGCGAGCGGTCACTGATTGAGGGCAATCAGTACCTGCTCAGGCCGCCCGATGCTGGCTTCCTCCATATGCGCCCGCGCCTTCTTCTCGAGCTTCGAAGTCGGCAGGGAAGCGGTCATCGCCGCCGCGGGGCAGTCGATCTCGCTCAGGAAATACCGGTCGCCGATTTTGTGGAAAAGCAGTTTACCCTGCGTGACTGTGCTCGTGTTCTCCGGCTGGACGAAGCTCAGAGCCACCTGACGACGCTGGTCACCGGTGCGAAGCGCGATTTGCCTGAGGAGACAACTCGGATATTACGTAAGTCCCCGCGGGGAGCCATGTGCGCCCCACAGCGAAGTTGAAGGGAACGTTTGCCTTGACTGAGTACGTCTGGGCCAGTCCGGTTCCAGCTGTGACAAGACTTGCCAGGACAAAACCTACGATTGAAGTGATCCGTTTCATGGCGATTCTCCTCTCTGATGCGCGTCTGAATTTGGTAACCGACTCCTCGGAGGAGTCAGAACTGTCTGGGGAGCAAGCTCTGGATTGCCTTCCGGATCTGGCTCTTGCCCTGGGTTAATGCATGTGTCGTGCCGCGGAAGCTCACGGCGGCGTAGATTCCATCACCGAACTTGAGACCTTTTGCTTTTCAGCAACATGATCTGAGCAGAGAAGAGGCCGAGCCTGGTTCCGAGTTCCTGGGCGGCTGCTCCGAGTATCCAAACGGATACCGTGGAGGAATCATTTGATACCCCTGGGATGGCGGCCCAGGCCCAATCGACGCCTCGGAATCGCCTCCACTACACTGAAGTGCCAGGAGAAATATAATGCCGCCTCGGCTGGTTGCCATTTCGGGTTCCCTTGCGGGTGCCGTCCGGCATTTGGACGATGAACAAATATCCATCGGCAGAGATCCATCCAATGGCTTTTGCTTAGTCGACCCCCTGGTGTCCCGGAAACATTGCACAATCCGCAGAGATGGCGATCGCTACGAGCTCGCGGACCTCGACAGCCACAACGGCACTTTTGTTCATGGCGTTCCGGTCGCTCGCAAAGTTCTAGTTCACGGGGACACGATGCGCATCGGTAACTCCGAGTTTTTGTTCCTGACTCTAGACGAGGACGAAAGCGGTAGTTCCCCAGGAAGTGAGACCGAAGACACACTGAGGCTCGATCTGGGACCCGTGCCGATCATGGAGCCCACCATCCCGATGGGGTCAGGCGTCGACGTTGGACACATGGCACGCGACCTGGCCGTGCTTTTTAGGATCAGTAACGTCATCGCCGCAGTACGCAACCTCGATGTCCTGCAACAGGAACTTCTGCAACTGATCTTTGAAGTGATCCCCGCAGACCAGGGCGCAATTCTGCTCGTATCCAACCCGGCAGACGACCAGGCTTCGGTGAGCAACTGGAGTAGAGACGGCGGTACGAAGCCTGTCAAAATTCAACGCGACATCGTTCATCGAACTCTATGGGAAAGATCGGCGACCGTGGGACCCGCGGATCCGCAGTCGAGCGAACAAGAGAACGTGCTCTGTATTCCACTTCTGGCTACGGAGAAAACGCTCGGGGTCATCTATCTGATCTCGTCGCAGACAGAGCTGGTTAGTGAGGAGCACATCCAACTGCTCCATCCCATTTCCAGAATTGCGGCAGTGACTCTGGAGAGCCGGCTGGCGATGGAGGCCCTTCGTACTGAAAATCGGCAGATGCAGGAGCAGATTCATTCCAGCCAGCTGATCGGCGAGAGCCTGGAGATTGCGAAGCTCAGGGACTTCATCGGCCGAGTGTCGAACTCTGATTCAACGGTGCTGATCCGCGGGGAAAGCGGTACGGGAAAGGAGGTTGTGGCGCGCGCAATCCATCATCAAAGCCCGCGAGCGGCACGGCCGTTCATCGCCATCAACTGTGCAGCCATTCCTGAATCCCTGTTGGAGAGCGAACTGTTTGGACATGAGAGAGGAGCTTTTACCGGTGCCGTCGCGACCAAGAAAGGAAAGTTGGAACTCGCGGAAGACGGGACGATCTTCCTGGATGAGATTGGCGAACTAGCTCCGTTGTTGCAGGCGAAATTGTTGCGGGTGCTGCAGGAGAGGGAGTTCGAGCGAGTGGGAGGAGTCCGGTCCGTACCATTCACCGCGCGTGTTTTGACCGCGACGAACAAACATCTCGAGGTGGCGATCAAATCCGGAGAGTTTCGACAGGACTTGTATTACCGGCTCAACGTAATTTCAGTCGTTGTTCCGCCTCTGCGTGAACATCGCGGAGATATTCCTCTGCTGAGTCTGTTTTTCGCGGACAAATACACGGCAAAACGCAAGCGGCCCTTTACGGGCATTTCGCGCGAGGCGCGTGCCCTGCTCATGAACTATAGCTGGCCCGGCAACGTCCGCGAACTCGAGAATGCGATCGAGCATGCGATCGTGATGGGGATGACGGAAGAACTTCTCCCCGAAGACCTTCCATCCGTTGTCCTGGAGGAGCAAGTCACGGATGTCGTGGGTACGCGATACTACGCTCGGCTGAACGATGCGAAGAGAGAGCTAATTCTGAGCGCCCTCCGGGAAGCAAGCGGGAGTTATCCGAAAGCCGCCGCTCTGCTGGGCATCCATCCGAAGTATTTGCACCGATTGGCGCGGAATCTCAAAGTTAAGGACGTCGCGCCTTGACGCCCCCGGACGCACCTTACCTGAAGTCAACACCACATCGGCGTATCCGGAACGTCTCCGCAGTCAATGGGCGAATGATAGCTTGCCTTTGGGTTAATTACGGGCGATGACAACGAGTCACGCCGCCAGTCAAAGGGCACCCACGATGGGGCACCCATTGAATTGTTGGTGATTCTTCGATCTTGAATTGGTGGATTTTTCACGGTTGAAGCGTCCCTGTTGGGCTTTGTAAGTTGCTGATCCTAAGACCGGTTACGATTTCCGGATGAGGGGGCCGGAGGTTCAAATCCTCTCTCCCCGACCATCTATCTCGCAGAGTCATTGGATTCGCTCACTGCCTATTGCAAGGTTCGAGGAGGAATTGGTTTCCCCGGTTCGGGGAATATAGATCCTGCAAACGGTCAGCCAGGTCCGAACCGATCTCCAATCGGGGATATTGTCCGAGTTTGGTATGTGAGATTCGTTCCGCACCTGGCGGGGCGATAAGCTAAGAACTGTTGATCATCCCAGGGATGGTGCCCGTTCCGTGCGTGCTGAGCTGCAGGAGGCAATCGCGCTGTTGCAACAGGCGGACGCGGAGAGCGTGGATCGCGCCATCCAACTGCTGCACAGGACCGTCCTGTCTTTTGGCATGAAAGTCTGCGGCCACCGCGAAGACGCCGAAGATACCGTACAGGAAGTCCTTCTTCATGCATTGCCTCACCTGGCCAAGCTTCACAATCCTCAGGAGCTGTCGGCCTGGCTCTACACCGCGGCGAAAAATCGTTGCTGGCAAACACGCAGTCGCGCTTCGTACCGCCGGTCTGTCGCGCTCGCCGACCTCCTTCCCGATGAAGTGGAATTAGCGGCGCTGCTGCTCGCCGATTCCGCGCCAAACCCTGAAGCCCAGACCCTCAGCCACGAAGACCATCGCATGCTGCATCAGGCAGTTCTCAATCTGCCTTCGCAATACAGGATGGTTCTGGTGCTCCATGACATGGAGGAACTGAGCACGGATGTGGTGGCAAAAATTCTCTCCCTGCAGCCCGGCACGGTGCGCGTTCGCCTGCATCGCGCACGCCTGCTGGTCCGTCAGCAGATGGACCTCCTGCTCCGGCATGTCGAGGAAATCTCCAGCCTTCCGAAGCGCTCGGCCCAACGAGCAGATCGCCATCCCGTTCAGCAATCGGCGGAATGCCGCGAGATCTTTGCAAACCTCTCGGAATACCTCGATGGCCGCATGCGCTCGAAGAGTTGCGACCAAATGCGCCGTCACATCGAGGACTGCCCAGCCTGCGTCGCGTTCATTCACGATCTGAAGCGAGCGATCGACCGCTGCCGTTCGCTCGAGGTCTGCCCGGATGCTGCGGCGCCCCCCGCTCTGCGCCGTCTGCTCACCCAGGAGTACCTGCGCCTCGTGCAAAATTCTTCTTCCAATCTGTAACGAATTGCCGCCTCACCCCCTTTAGTTCAGTAGAAGCGCGAAAACGGGTGAGGTTGCAACCGGATGAGCAGACTGCGTTGGGACATTTTGATGACCGCTTTATGTCTGGCTGTCGTGCCGGCGGCGGTCTTCGGGCAGGAAACGGCGCTGACGCTGCGCGAGGCGATTGACCAGGCGCTCAGACAGAATCCACGAGAGCAGATTGCGCATGCCAATGTTGAGGCGGCGAGTGCCGCAATCTCCCTGGCCCGTACCGGATTGCTTCCGAATTTCAACTTCGTGGAAGATCTTTCGCGCGGTAACGACCCGGTCTACGTCTTCGGCACGAAGTTGCGCCAGCAGCGGTTCACGCAGAGCGACTTTTCGCTCGATTCACTCAACCGTCCCACACCTACAGGCAATTTCGCTACGCGCATCACCGGCTCGTGGATGCTCTTCGACGGGCTCGTAACGGAGGACCATTTACGCGGCGCCAACCTTGCCGCAAAGAGCACTGCTTCCATGACTGCAGCGATCCACCAGGGGATTGTGCTCCAGGTGGTGCAGGACTATCAGGCAGTCCTCTATGCGCAGCGCGGCGTCGATATTGCGCAGCACGAGGAGCAGACGGCAGAAAGCCTGGTGCACGAAGCGCAGACGCGGGTGAAAGCGGGATTGAATGTGGATTCGGATTTGCTGGCCGCGCAGGTGAATCTGGCCGAGCGGCAGCAGGAGAGGATCGCGGCCGAAGGAAACCTCGAAAACGCGTGGACAGAACTCGAGACGGCGATGGGCAGCGAAGCAACGATGCATCCCGCGCTGCAGCCCCTCGAAGCGAAGACCTTTCCCGAAGGAGTTCTGGCCGATGACCTGGCGGCAGCCCTGAAGGCCAGGCCTGATCTCCAGGCTCTGCGGCTGCGGAGCGACGCGCAACAAAAGGCGGTGCATGCGGACAAGGCCGCATTCCTGCCGCAGGTGAGCGCGTACGGCAGCTGGGAGACGGACCGGCCGACCTTCGCCGGCAATGGGGGAAACAACTGGGTCGCCGGCGTCCAGCTCAGCATTGATGTGCTGCCCATCGCGAAGCGCGCCCATCTGCGCGAGGAGCAGGCCGCGCAGCAAACGGCAGATGCGGAGGAGCGCAGCAGCGAACTGCAGATTCGCCTCGCCGTCCATCGCGCTTTCACAGGGCAGCTCACGGCGGCGCGGATGGTGGCCACGGCGCGCGCCGCCATGGATCAGTCGTCGGAAGAGCTACGCATCCTGCGCAACCGGTACGACGCCGGACTTGTCACGATTAACGACCTGCTGCGCGCCGAAGATGCGCAACGGCAAAGCCAGACCGACTACTGGCACGCCGCCTACGGAAACACAGTTGCCTACGCCGAGTTGCTGTACGCAGCCGGCGAACTCACCCCCGATTCTGCGGAGAGCCTGCAATGAAACGCACGTTGTCTCTTACTTTTTTTCTTGCTCCGGTGCTGATGCTTGGGTGCTCGCACTCCAATGAACCAGCGGCAACAGCGCCACCCATGGCGAAGGCGCAACTGGTGCGCGCCGAGGCCGCGCAATCGCCGCAGACCATCGCCACCGCCGGCACAGTTCACGCAAAGGAAACCGCCATCATCTCCGCGCAGTTGCCTGCTCGTATTCGCGAAGTGCTGGTGCGGGCCGGCGACAGCGTGCATGCGGGCCAGATCGTCGTAACGCTGGATGACGCGGCCATGCGCTCGGCCCTCGGCCAGGCAAACGCCGCGGAAACGGCGGCCCAGATGCAGGAAATGGCCGCGCGCTCAGAAGCAGCGCTGGCCGCGACGACGCTCGCGCGCTACCGCACTCTGCAGGAACAAAAAAGCGTGAGCCCGCAGGAATACGACGAGATGGCGAACCGTTCGGAAGCAGCGCAGATGCGGGCCGATGCGTTGCAGGCGCAAACGGTGGCGGCCAAAGCTGCCATCGCCGGCGCCCGTGCGCAGCTGGATTACACCACGCTCCACGCGCCGTTCAGCGGCATGGTCACTGCTCGCCTCGCGGATCCCGGCACCCTCGCGGCGCCCGGTGTGCCGCTCATCCAGTTGGACCGCGACGGCCCATTGCAGCTTGATACGACGGTCGACGAATCCCTCATCGGATCTGTCCGGCTCGGCAAGAAGATTCCCGTGTCCGTCGATGGTGCGGGCTCCTCCAGCCTTATTGGCACCGTCGCGGAGATTGTTCCCGCAGCCGATCCGGCGAGCCGCAGCTTTCTCGTCAAGCTCGATCTGCCGATCACAAGGAACCTGCGCGCCGGCATGTACGCCACAGCGAATTTTCCTGCCGGAACGAAGCCGGCGATTCTCGCGCCGCGGTCCGCGGTGACCCTTCGCGGTTCTCTGGCGTGTGCCTACGTGCTGGATGCGGGCGGCATCGCGCAACTACGGTACATCACGCTGGGCGGCCGCGATGGCGATAACGTCGAGGTTCTCTCCGGGCTGGCCGCCGGCGAAACCATGGTGAACAACCCCGGCGATCGCGATCTGGCGGGGAAGCGCATCGAGGCGCAGCCATGAGATCGGCCCCCATCATCCCGGAGCTGCCCGTCCGGCCCCACGGAATCGCGGGGCACATCGCTGCGGCCTTTCTCAACTCGAAACTCACGCCGCTGATTGTGATGGCTTCGCTGGCAATGGGACTTTTCGCCGTGCTCGCGATTCCACGCGAAGAAGAACCGCAAATTCTGGTGCCGATGCTCGACGTGATGACGGCCATGCCCGGCGCGTCGCCGCAGGAAATCGAGCAGCGGGTCACCAGTCCCGTTGAAAGCCTGATGCATGAAATTCCCGGCGTGGAGTTTGTCTATTCCATCTCCAGTCCCGGACAAAGCCTGGTCATCGTGCGCTTTCTCGTCGGCACTTCGGAAGAAGATGCGCTGGTGAAGGTCTACAGCAAGCTCTACTCCAACGCCAGCCGCATGCCGGCGGACGCATCGCAATCGATGGTCAAGGCGCGATCCATCGACGATGTGCCCATCCTCGCGCTCACGTTGTGGGGTGGAAATTACAACGGCTACCAGCTACGCCAGATGGCCGACGAGATGCAGCACATCATCCGCCAAACCCCGGACGTCTCCGAAACCACGGTGATTGGCGGCCAACCCCGGGCCATGCGCGTGATCCTGAACAGCGCAAAGCTGGCGGGCTTCGGCTTTTCTCCAGAAGAGGTGGTGCACCGTCTCCAGGCAGCCAATGCGCGCACCGAGGCCGGCGAATTCGCCGAAGGCAATCAGGAAATCCGCGTCGATGCCGGCAATCTCTTCCGCGACGCGCAGGACCTTGATGGCGTGGTGCTGGGCGTCGCCAACGGGCAGCCTGTCTATCTGCGCGATGTTGCGGCCCGCGTCGTGGATGGTCCCGCGGAAGCTCAGGACTACGTTCTCTTCGGAACGTCGCAAACACGCAACGGGTCCGCCGCTGCTCAGGAATATCCAGCGGTCACCATCACCATCGCCAAGCGCAAAGGCACCAACGCGACGGACATCGCCAACGCCGTCCTGCAGCGGGTGGGGGAAATGAAGGGCGTTTCGCTGCCTTTGGACGTGAACATCACCACCACGCGCAACTATGGCGCGACCGCGAAAGAAAAATCGGACACCCTGCTGAAGCACTTGCTGCTCGCTACTCTGTCGGTCACCTTCCTCGTTGCGCTCTTCCTGGGCTGGCGCGAATCCGGAGTCGTGCTGCTGGCCATCCCGGTCACTCTTGCCCTCACTCTCACGGTGTTCGACCTGATGGGCTACACCATCAACCGGGTCACGCTGTTCGCGCTCATCTTCAGCATCGGCATTCTGGTCGACGACGCCATCGTCGTGGTTGAAAACATGGTGCGCCACTTTCGGCTGCCCATCAACCGCGGCCGTCCGCTCAGCGAGGTCGCAATAGAGGCCGTGGCGGAAGTGGGCAATCCCACCATTCTCGCGACGTTTACCGTCATCGCGGCCATCCTCCCCATGGCCTTCGTGCGCGGGCTCATGGGGCCGTACATGCGTCCCATTCCGGTGGGCGCGTCGCTGGCCATGCTCTTTTCGCTGATCGTGGCGTTTGTCGTTTCGCCCTGGGCCGCCCTGCGCCTGCTAAGCGGCAAGCATCGGGCGGCCGCGCACACGCTCGCTCCTGAGAAAGAAGGATGGTTCACGCGCTTTTATCGGCGTGTCATGAATCAGCTCATCGGCAGCGCGCGCAGTCGCTGGGTGTTCCTCGGCGTTGTCGCCCTCCTGCTGCTTACAGCGGCGCTCCTCGTGCCGTTGAAGCTGGTGTTGGTCAAGATGCTTCCCTTCGACAACAAGAGCGAGTTCCAGGTCGTCGTGAATATGCCCGACGGCACGCCGCTCGAGCAGACGACCCGCGTGGCGCAGGCGCTGGGCGCTTACCTGAGCACGCAGCGGGAGGTTGAGAATTACCAAATCTACGCAGGCACCTCCGGCCCGTTCAACTTCAATGGCCTGGTGCGTCACTACTACCTGCGCCATCAGCCCAACGCGGCCGACATTCAGGTAAACCTGCTTCCCGCGGATCAGCGCACCCTGCAGAGCCACGCGATTGCGCGACGGATGCGGACGGAGCTGGATCGCATCGGCAACGCTTACGGGGCGCGTCTCCAGGTCTCGGAAGTGCCGCCCGGTCCGCCCGTGCTCCAAACCCTTGTCGCCGAGATCTACGGCCCGAGTCTCGACGGTCAAATCGCCGTTGCGCGCGACGTGAAGCAAATCCTTCAGCAGACTCCTGGGGTCGTCGACACCGACTGGTACATGCAGGATCCGCAACAGCAACTGGTGATGCGCGTGGACGAGGCCAAAGCCGCGCTGCACGGAATCCCCGTTGCCGAAGTGGCGCAAACCGTGGCTCTGGCAACCTCCGGCGAGCAGGCCGGGCTCCTGCACGATCCCCATGCCCGCGAAGCGATTCCCGCCATCGTCGAATTCGACCGCGGCGAGCGCTCCTCAGAACAGGGGCTCGAGAATATCCAGCTGCGCAGCGCAAGCGGCGCGATGGTCTCGCTGCGCGAGTTGCTCGACGTCGAGCACACCACGCTCGCGCCGGACATCTACCACAAGAATCTGAAGCGCGTGGTCTATGTCACCGGCGATGTGGCGGGCGCGGAAGAGAGCCCCGTCTACGCGATCATGAAAATGAATCAGGCTCTCGACAAGCTCGCGCTGCCCGACGGCTACAAGCTCACCCGCTACAACGCTGTGCAGCCGGAATCCACCGACCGCTTCTCGATGAAGTGGGACGGCGAGTGGCAAATCACGATTGAAGTCTTTCGCGATCTGGGCCTCGCCTTCGCGGCCGTGCTCATCCTGATTTATGTGCTGGTCGTGGGATGGTTCCGCTCCTTCACCGTTCCGCTGGCCATCATGATTCCGATTCCGCTCACGCTGATCGGCATTCTGCCCGCGCACGCGATCCTCGGAGATTTCTTCACCGCAACCTCGATGATCGGCTTCATCGCCGGCGCCGGCATCATCGTGCGCAATTCCATCATTGTCGTAGACTTCATCGAACTGCGCCGCCGCGAAGGCATGCCTCTCGCGGAGGCGGTGGTGGATGCGGGAGCGGTGCGCCTCCGCCCCGTCCTGCTCACGGCCGCGGGCGTCATCGCCGGGGCCAGCGTCATTCTTGCTGACCCAATCTTTCAGGGCCTGGGGCTCTCCCTCATCGCCGGCGGAGTGGCCTCAACCTTTCTTTCCTGGCCGGGCGTTCCGGTGCTCTATTACATGCTCAACGCCGGAAAAGCCGAAGCCGCCGCACCCGCTCCGCTGCACCAGGCAGAGCAACAGGAGGTTGCACAATGACGATTGAACGCGCCGTTCGCCTGCTGGCAGGCGTCATGGTGCTCGGGTCGCTCACGCTGGCCCGCCGGGTGTCCATCGAGTGGTTGTGGCTCACCGCATTCGTTGGTCTGAATCTGCTGCAGTCCGCCTTCACCAACTGGTGCCCTGCCATGACGATCTTCCGGTGGATGGGCCTGCCGGAAGGGAAGAAGCCATGAAGGCGTCGCGCCAACAACGGAGCACGAAGCCGGAAAGCCTGAAGGATGAAGTCTACCGCCAGGTCCTGCGGCTGGAAGCTGGTTATCCCGGTGCGGATGTACATCTCGCAGCCGCTCTGCTGCGATCCTGGATGATCATCGCTGAACACCCAACGCAGAGCCAGTTTCGCCGTTGGGTCAGCACGATCTCACCGATTTGTTTGCGCCTGATTGAATTCCCAACTCGGATTGATGTTCGGTCCCCCTCTTCATCGCTGCATTCAACTCGCGCTAGAAAACAAACCGCGTGAGCAGATACACGGTGTCGTTGCCGCTGCGTTGCGTCCCGATCCGCCATAATCCGTCGATCCGCCGAGACAGGTTCCCCTACCGGCAGCAACCTATTGATGCATGCGTCTCACGAGAGCTGCAAAGCGGGGGTCGTTGCGGACGGGATCGAAGAGCGGATCCACGCGGATGAATGCCATGTTGAAACAGTGGTTGTCGATCGCGTGGTGGAGTGATGCGAAGGCATGGTCGAGATCGTGGATGCGGAGATCGTCGACACCGATTTCATAGGCATTGCAGGACCCCTCCGGCGCGGTCAGGAGAGCGCGATCTCGCGCACGCCAATACCCATCCCATCCGCGCTTCTGATAGGCGCCCTGAAGAGCGGCGGTGTCGACTTGAGGAGATTCCTCGTGCAGCTCCACAAGGTTGTGGCGTACGGCTTCGTCCTGGTCGCCTTTCTGCTCGTAGATGAGGCTTACGTAATGTTCGATCGAGCCGGAATGTTGCTCCATCTCGGAGGAGCGCTGCAGTTGAGCGAGAGCGGCATCGTATTGGCGGTCATAGTAAAGCGCAACGCCCAGCCGGCGGTTGACGAGGAAGGATAGCGGATCGAGCTGGAGTGCGCGGCGCATGTGGGCCACGGCCTCCTCGGGGCGCCCGGTGGCGTCCAGGTAAACGGCGTACTTGAATTCGGCAATCGAGTCGTTGGGACTGAGCGCGAGGCCGCGGGTCAGATTCTGTCCGGCTGCGGTCCAGTCCCACTCGTAGATGGTTTGCACGCTGCCGAGCTCGGTGTAGGCTTCACCGTTCTGCGGATCGAGCTGGATGGCGCGCCCCGCGGCGGCGAGGGCTTTCGGCATGAGCTGTTGAGGCGTGCCAATGCCGTAGGTGGTGGCGGCATCGAGCGCTGAGGCGTAGTCGGCGTAGGCCGAAGCAAAGCCGGGGTCGAGAACGATTGCCTGCTGGAAGGACTCGAGGCTGTGAGCGAAATCCTGCTTATTAAAAAAGTAGCGTCCACGCAGGTAAGCGTCGTGCGCGGCGGGGTTGACGGGCGGGCGCGGGGACGAAGGAGTGAGGACCAGGCGCGCCTGAGTCGCAATCTGCTGGGCGACGCTGTCCTGCAGGGAAAGGACGTCGGAGGCGGGTCCTTCGAAGGACTGGGCCCAGAGGTGGCGGTCGGTGCGAGCGTCGATTAGCTGAGCGGTGATGCGGATGCGGTCGTTGGAGCGGACGATGGAGCCTTCCACGATGGCATCCACGCCGAGCTCCCGCGCAATGTCGCGGAGCGGTCGGCGTGAGCCCTTATCAGCCATGACGGAAGTGCGCGAGACGACTCGAAGATTGGGGATTCGCGCGAGCTCAGTGATGAGTTCGTCGGTCATGCCGTCGGCGAAATACTCCTGAGAGGCGTCGCCAGAGAAGTTCTGGAGGGGCAGCACCGCAAGGGAGCTGATGGTGCCGCGACTGTCTCGATGAAAGAAGCGGGCAGCGAGCGGATAGCGGGCGAGGGTGAGTATAGAAATGGCCACGAGCAGCGACGCCAACACGGCGGCGACCGGCCAGAGACGGCGCCCTGGTTTGACCGCTGGCGGGATGGCGGTCGCGGCAGAAGCTTCGGGCACAACAGACGGAGGCTCGATTGCCACGTCTGAGGATTCGATGGCCGTGGTGACCGCTGGCTCAACCGCCGTTACCGCTGCAACGAACCGGTAACCGGAGCCGGAGATGGTCTGCACAAACTGGGGCAGATCCGGGCTGTCCCCAAGGGTCTGACGAATTTTACGGATGGCCGTGTTGATTCCGTGTTCGATATCGACGAAGACTTCCCGCTCCCAAAGGCACCCGGCGATCTCGTCTCGGGTGACCACCTGTCCGTGCTTTGTGACCAGCAGGACAAGAAGTTCGAGAGGCTTCCGCTCGAGCTTGAGTCTTCGGCCCCGGCGGCACAGCTCAAATTTGCCGCAATCAAGGCTGAAGTCGCCGAATTGATAGACGGCAACAGGCACCGGCCCCCTCCCGAGAGTGCGGCAAGTATAGCATCGGTAGAAATCAACCCGCCCGGATCTATTTTAGATTGAATTACTTATAGCTTCACCTTTCTTCACCTCTTAATTTACCCCCCTCCATTGCCGCCCAGCTCAGATCTGCGTTGTATCGATGGCAATCCGGATATCTTCGGGCCGGAGTGCGGACGCCGTTCTCTGAGGAGGACTAAAGATGAGGCTCTTCCCATTGGCTCAAGGTGGCACCTCCCGGCCTCGCGATCCCGCTGTTTGCCTGTGCTTCGCCCGCAGGACTCACCCCAGTTCACAACCCGACGAGGACCCCTCCATGCATCCACTGCGCCATCCGCTCCGGACTACGGCCATGCTGTGCTCGGCCCTGCTCATCACCCTGGCAGCCCACCCGCAATCCGCCGTCATCTCGCTCGATCCCACGACGCTGCGTCCGGCCGCCACCGCGCCCGTCAAGGGCGAAGCTCCGTTCGCGAACCCGCCAGCCAACTTCTATGCCTTCGCGTCCGCAAAGGTCGGCGAACCGGCCGAAGTGGAAGGTCTCAAACTCCGTTTCGCCGCGCCCACCACCCTCAAATCCATCGAGTCCACGAAGGACTTCACCATCGAGCCGGGCGGCAGTTGCAAAGAAGGCGAATCCTTCGCCAAAGGCGATACCTGCATCCTCCTCGTTCGCTTCACTCCGCAGGGCGCAGGCCCGCGCCTCGGCCATATCACCATCGCCCACTCCGCCTCGGCCCAGCCTCTTAGCCTCGGATTGGGCGGCAACGGCTACGCTCCCGTCCTCAGCTTCACGCCGGCCCTCATCACCACTGTCCCGGGCACGTATCCGGCGAGCAAAGGCCTGCTCACCAGCGCCCAGAACCTCACCGTCGATGGCAGCGACAGTCTCTATATCGCTGACTCCGGAAATGGCATCATCCGTTACATCAATTCGAGCGGCGCCATCACCAGCCTCGCTACCGGACTCACCGATCCCGTCGGCGTCGCCGTCGACACTTTCGGCGAAGTTTACTTTGACGAAACATCAGCCAACGCAATGTATGAAATTTTTGACTACGGTCCGGTCGTCAAGATCAGCGGCGCCGGCACTGGCACCTGTACAGAATCTGCTCCCTGCAGCCTCGACACTGAAGCGCTCACTGAACCCGGACAGATGAGCATCGATCGTTACAACAATCTGTTCTTTGCCAACAACGGCGGCGCCGCGTTGTCCACGGTTCAACCCTTCCCGGCCACCTTCGCCAATCTCTTCGACCCATTCGTCTATCAGGAAAGCTATAGCGACGCCTTCGCCGTCGATGCCAGCGATAACCTCTATACCTTCTGGGCTGCCGACGGCACTACCGAAAACTGCGAGATTGTCAGCCAGGCGGCTTACGCCGCGGAACAATAGTATCGAAACGTATAACAAGATCGTCGGCGGCCGTATCTGCGGATACAGCGGCGATGGCGGCCAGGCCGGCAACGCCGAGATCAGCGACACCGTCGGCCAAATCACCTTCGACCTCGCCGGCAACCTCTACTTCACCGACACCAACAACCAGCGCGTCCGCCGCGTCAGCGCGGCCACCGGCATCATCACCACCGTCGCCGGCAACGGAGTAGCCGGCTACGCCGGGGATGGAGCCGAATCAATCTTTGCTAATCTGAGCTCTCCCACGGGAATCTCAGTAGATTCACAGGGCCAGGTCTACATCATCAGCAGCGCTGCCTCCACCGGAACCGCCCAGGTGATCCGCAAGTTGGGAACGCAAGGAGATCTAGTCTGGGGCTCCTTTAAGATCGGAACCTCCGGGCCCCTTCATTTGTTGACCGTCTCCAACATCGGCAACAACGCCATGACCCTGAGCAGTTTCCTGATCAACGGCACCAACCCCGGAGACTTCTCCATCGACCCCAACACCACCAGCTGCGTGCTCACCGCCGGAGCGACCCTGATCGAAGGGCAGAGCTGCAACATCGGCGTCATCTTCAAGCCCACCGCGACCGGCGTTCGCAGCGCCACGCTTACTTTCCTCGACAACACCGTCACCAACATCAATACCGTGCTGCTCTCTGGCGCCGGGAGCACCTCCGCACCCGCCGTTAAAGCCACTCCGGCCACCGTCGCCTTCCCCACCACCGCTCCCCAGCACACCTCGGCCCAGGCCATCACCGTAACCAACGCCGGCACCGCGGATCTCAAAATCTCCGGCATCACCGCCGGCGGCGCCAATCCAGCCGCCTTTAGCTACACCAACTCCTGCGGCGCTGCTGTGGCTCCCAAAGCCAGCTGCACGCTGCTGGTCAACTTCAAACCGTCGTCGACCGGCAACTATGCGGCGAAATTCAATATCGCCGACAACGCCCCGGACAGCCCGCAGACCGTCTCCGTTGCCGGAACCTCCGCGGCTCCGTCGCCCACCAGCATCCGGCTCGCTTCCACCACCAATCCGAATGGTCCATGCAGTCCGGTCGCCTTCCAGGTGCAGGTCACTGCTGCCGCGGACGGCGTTCCCACAGGCACCGCTCATCTCGTCAGGGGCAGTCTCGTTCTCGATTCCGCCGAGCTCAAAAACGGTGTCGCCACCTTCTCCGCCGCCGGCCTTAAGCCCGGAGTGAACCTGGTCTTTGCAACCTACGACGGCGATCCGATCCACAACCCTTCAACCTCCTCCGAACTCAGGCAGGTCATCGCCTCCGATCCAGCCTGCATCTTCGGAAGGCTCCAACTCCATCCCTGATTCTTTAACTCGGACGTCACGTGCAACGGGGCGACAGCTCATCCGCTGTCGTCCCCGTTTTATGGAGGGTATCCGCGTTCAGTGCGACGTTGATGCCAGGGCTGGCTCGGGGTCAAGAACGGCGGGGATGACCCAGTGCCGATACGAGGGCAAGCGGCCTCGCACGGCGTCCGCATAGAGCTTGCGGATTTGGCGGGTGAACGGGCCGACGGCTGCGTCGCCAACAGGTCGATGATCGACGCGCACCACGGGCGCGATGCCGACGGCGGTGCCGGTGAGGAACAGTTCGTCGCAGATGTAGAGTTCGCTGCGATCGATGGCGCGCTCGACCACGGTGAGGCCGAGTTCGTGCCGCGCCAGTTCCATGACGCAGTCGCGGGTGATGCCTTCGAGCACGTTTTCTGTGACCGGCGGCGTGATGAGCTGGCTGTTGCGCGATCATGAATATGTTGCAGGTGGCGCCTTCCGCGACGTGGCCGCTTTCGTTCAGGAAGATGGCTTCGTCGAAGCCGTTGCGGCGTGCATCGTCGCTGGCCAGCGCACTGTTGACGTAGGCTCCGCAGATTTTGGCGCGGGCAGGGAATGGCGTTGTCCTCAATGCGGCGCCAGGCGCTGACGCCGGCGTGGAGGCCCTTTTCGCTGTGCAGGTATTCGCCGAAGGGCAGCGCGACGATGGCGAAGGCATCCTGATCATCGGGGCTGACGCCGACGCGCTCCGCGCATTTGAAGGCAAGCGGGCGGACGTAGACGCTGGCGCGGAAATGGTTGCGGCGCATCAGCTCCAGCGTGATCGTCGCATAGCTCTTCGGCGCTGGCGGGAATGTCGATGTGGAGGATGGCGGCGTTGCGCTTCCAGCGCTGATAGTGCTCGAGCGGACGCAGGACGAAGAGCTCAGACTGCGCTTCGTCCCAGTGCGCGCGAATGCCCTCGAAGACGCCGGTGCCGTAGTGGAGCGCGTGGGTGAGGATGCCGACGTTTGCCTCCGCCAGCGGCACGTAGCGGCCGCGGAAATAGACGATCAGGTTGGGATCGACTTCAGACGGCATGGGACTCCTCTTCGAGCCACTCGTGCAGCAGTTCCCTGCCGCGGGTGATGGCGCGCTCGTCGAGATCGAGCCAGCGCGGGCTTTTGACCAGGCGGCCGAGGGCGGTGTCGACGCTGGCCTGCGGCAACGCGGCAGGCAATGGCGAGCAGAGCGCCGAGCGCGACCATGTTGCCGGCGCGCGAATCGCCCAAGCTCGTCGGCCACGCGCGTGAAGGAGCGCGCGAGGATGTGCACGCCTTCGCGCTCGCACTCCGCAGGCAAGCTCGTCGCCGTTGTAGAGGATCCAGCCGCCCGGGCGGGACGCTTGCGAGAATTTGTGCAGCGAAGGCTCATTCATGGCGACGAGGACGTCGGGATGCGTGACCAGCGGCGAATCGATGGGCGTGCGCGCGAGGCGCACATGGCAGTTCGAGGTGCCGGAGCGCATTTCCGGACCGTAGGAGGGCAGCCAGGAGACTTCGAGACCCGCATCGAGGCCGGCTTCCGCCAGGACTTCGCCGAGGAGGAGGACGCCTTGTCCGCCAAAACCGGCGACGCGCACCTGCAGATCGACGGCGGGCGGTGGGGTAACGTGCGATGGAGTCGCTGCCGGCATAAGATCGCCGTGCGTGACGCCGAGCATGCGAGGGATCTTCTCGAGCGCGGGCGCTGGTTCGCGCTCGGGACGCGGCTCCGCTTTTTTGGTGCGATCGCAGCAGACGCCCAGCGGGAAGGTTTTTTCCATCACGTCGCGCACCCAGCGCTGCGCGTCCACCGGAGACATTTTCCAGATGGTGGGGCAGGGGGCGAGGATTTCGACGAGGGAGAAGCCGAGGCCTTTGACCTGATTCTCCAAGGCGCGGCGCACCGCGCGGCCGGCCTGGACAATCTGGCGATTGTCGCCGAGGCCGACGCGCTCAATGTAGACCGGCGCTTCGAGCGTGGCTAACAGTTCGCTGACGTGCAGCGGGTAGCCTTCATTCGCAGCGGCGCGGCCGCGTGGCGTGGTGGTGCTGATCGTGCCCATCAGCGTGGTGGGGGCCACCTGGCCTCCGGTCATGCTGTAGATGCCGTTGTTGACGAAGATGACGGTGATGTTTTCGCCGCGATTGGCAGCGTGGAGAATCTCTGCCGAGCCGATGGCGGAGAGATCGCCGTCGCCCTGGTAGCTGACGACGATGCTGTTGGGATGGCTGCGTTTGACGGCGGTGGCGACAGCTGGCGCGCGGCCGTGCGCGGCCTGCACGTTGCCCACGTCGAAGTAGTAGTACGCGAAGACCGAGCAGCCGACCGGGCTGATGAGGATGGTGCGATCCTGCACGCCGAGCTCATCGATGGCCGCGGCCACCATCTTGTGCACGATGCCGTGGCCGCAGCCGGGGCAGTAGTGGGTCTGGTGCTGCAGCTCTTCTTTGCGCTCGTAGATCTTGGTAGAACGCCCTCGGCTTCGACTGCGCTACCGTGTATTCGGCATCGGTTTCGCAGGACATTTCGTTAGACATAAGCGATGCACTCCTGTTCCGCGGCTGACGGCCCTGCGCATGAGTTCCCGCACTCGCTGCGAGAACTTCCTGGTGCGAGGGAACATTGCCGCCCACGCGGCTGAGAAAGTCGACGGGCCGCGTTCCATTGAGCGCCAGCTTCACGTCTTCGAGCATCTGACCGTTGCTCATTTCCACCACCAGGAATTGGTGCGCGTGCGTGGCGGCGCGCTCGAAATGCAGTTTGGGGAAGGGATAGAGCGTGATGGGGCGCAGCACGCCGACGCGCAGTCCGGCAGCGCGCGCTTCCGCGGCGACGGCTTTCAGAATGCGCGCGACGATGCCGTAGCCGACGAGAACGAGCTCCGCATCTTCGGTGCGCCACTCTTCGGCGCGCGTTTCGCGCTGCTCGGCGACGTAATACTTGGCTTCAAGGTGACGGACGTGGGCTTCGAGCTTGTCGGCGTCGAGATAGATGGACGAGATGAGGTTGCCGCGCGATTCCTGGGTGCCGGCGACGGCCCACTTGGGCAGTTTCGGCTCAGTGGCGCGCTGCGGGAAGTGGACCGGCTCCATCATTTGCCCGATGAATCCATCGGCCATCAGGACGACGGGATTGCGATAGCGATCCGCCAGTTCGAAGGCCAGCGCGGTGAGGTCGGCCATTTCCTGGACGGAGTGCGGAGCGAGGACGATGGTGCGGTAGTTGCCGTGGCCGCCGCCTTTCACGACCTGGTGGTAATCGCTCTGCTCGGAGGCGATGTTGCCGAGGCCGGGGCCGCCGCGCGTGATGTCGGCGATGACGCAGGGCAGTTCCGCGCCGGCGAGGTAGCTGAAGCCTTCCTGCATCAGGCTGATGCCGGGGCCGCTGGAGGCGGTCATGACGCGCACGCCGGCGGAGGCTGCGCCGTAGAGCATATTGATGGCGGCCACTTCGCTTTCCGCCTGGAGAAAGACACCGCCGGACTGGGGCATAAACATGGCCGCGGCCTCGGCGATTTCGCTGGCCGGGGTGATGGGGTATCCATAAAACGCGCGGCATCCGGAAAGGATCGCGCTTTTCACGATCGCTTCGTTGCCCTTCATCAGTTGCCGGCGCATGAGGGGTCCCCCTCTCTGCGGCACGCGCGCATGCAGTGAGGCGCAGCACGGTAATCGCTCCCGGCTCCGGACAGACGAGGAAGCAGATGCCGCAGCCGGTGCAGCCTGCGCCGGCATAGGCGGCGGTGCGGTATCCGTAGATGTTGAACTTATCGGTGAGGCGGATGGCTTTGGGCGGACAGGCCTCGACGCAGAGGCCGCAGCCTTTGCATTCGTCCCTGTCGACACGCAAGTTTCCGCGATCTCGTTTTTGAGGTTCGGTCATCTCGTGCTCCTTCCCGGCGAGCGGCGGCCTAGACCAGCACGCTCTCCGTGTTGCGCTCGAGGTAATGCGAGCGCACGGCAAAATCCTGCAGGTCCTGCTGGAAGCGGGGATCGGCAATGGCGATGAGGGCTTCGGCGCGCTCCCGCAGCGACTTGCCATGCAGGTAGGCGATGCCGTGCTCGGTCACGACGTAGTGAACATCGGCGCGCGAAGTGACGACGCCTGCGCCCGGCTCCAGCACCGGCACAATGCGCGAAACGGTTCCATGCAGTGCGGTTGAGGGCAGAGCGATGATGGGCACGCCGCCCTGGGAGCGCGCTGCTCCGCGAATGAAATCCAGCTGGCCGCCGAATCCGCTGTAGGGGCGGGTGCCGAGCGAATCCGCGCAGACCTGGCCGGTGAGATCGATCTGCAGGGCGGAGTTGATGGCGACCATGCGGTCGTTCTGCGACAACGACGAAGGGATCGTTGGTGTAGCAGATGGGGCGGAACTCGCACATCGGATTTTCGTGGAGAAAGCTCGAACAGGCGTTTCGTCCCGAGCACGAAGGCCGCGACCGCTTTGCCGCGATGCAGCGACTTGCGCTCGCCGTTGATGACACCGGCCTCAATGAGGTCGATGACGCTGTCAGAAAACATCTCAGTGTGAATGCCGAGGTCGCGGCGGTCGTGCAGACAGGTGAGCACGGCTTCCGGAATGCCGCCGATCCCAGGCTGCAGCGTCGCGCCGTCGGGAATGAGCGTGGCGACGTTGCGCGCCACCTGCAGATGCAGGTCAGTGAATTGTTCGGAACGGTATTCGAGCAGAGGGCGGTCGGTTTCGACGATCGATGGAAATGCGGCTGACGTGGATGAAGGTGTCGCCATGCGTGCGCGGCATCTGCTCATTGACTTCTGCAATCAGGTGCGTGGTGCAGCGCGAGGCGGTCAGCGTGCAGTCGACGGTGGTGCCGAGACTGACGAAGCCGTGCGCGTCCGGCGGAGAAACCTGCATCAGCACGACGTCGAGCGGCAGAGCGCCGCTGGTGAAGAGGCCTTCGATTTCGCTGAGGAAGATGGGGGTGTAGTCGGCGCGGCCGGCGGCGACGGCTTCGCGCACGTTGGCACCGAGGAACATGCCGCGATGGCGGAAGCGGCCCGGAATTCGGGGCGGGTGTAGTCGGCGCTGCCGAGGGTCATCATGTGGACGACTTCGACGTCGTGCAGTTCAGGCGCGCGGGCGACCAGCGCATTGACCAGGGTGGAGGGAGTGCCGCAGCCGGACTGGATCCAGACGCGATCGCCGGAGCGCACCACGCCCAGCGCTTCCGCGGGAGTGACGCAGCGGGCTCGATACTCGTCTTTCCAGGACATTCCGATTCGCTCCAAACCCGTTGTAAGGTACGCCCGCGGAGGGGGGAATCTCTGTGACGCAGGTCACCCGCTCCGGCGGCGGAAAGGGGCGCAGTTTTGTTTTGGGACGGATTCCGCAGGCGGAGGAGGGAACCCATACAACGTGTTAGGCTTACGAGCGCGAGGTGTTCCCGTGAGACTCAATCGGCGCACGCTGGCGGGCGGCTATTTTTGGGCCATTTGGGCGGCCATTTTGGGCGGTGCGACTTCCCTGCCCGGCCAGATGGTTTCGCCGTCCATTGATCCCCCGCACCAGCCGTTCTCCTATTTCAGCCAGCCGACCGACGAAATCGGCGTGATGGATGCGCCCGAGGCCACTGAAATTACCCCGGAGGGGTACCTCTACACCGGGTTCGGCGAGCTGATGTTTTTCACTGGCGTGGACGATGAGCCGGTCAACCAGCGGCTGCGGACCCTGGAGCAGGGCTATCTGCCGATCGACTCGTACGTGTGGCACAAGGACGGGATCGCCTACCGCTTTACGATGTTCGCGGCCACGCTGGACGGGACACCGGAAGGCCAGCTCGTCGACTTTATCCGCGTCACCATGAAGAATGAGAGTGGGCAGCCCACGCGCGCGATGCTGGCCACCGGTTTCCGCTACCAGCCGCCGACGAACACCGACCGCACCACCGGAGATAACCGCTTTTATCGACCCGCCGTCGCGAAACAACTGGGCGGATATCGCCAACCGGGTGTGAATTTCAGCACGGCGTGGCAGTACCGCTTCGACGGCAACGCATTCCTGCGCGATGGGCAGGCGATGTACGTGTTCCCGGCGGGTGCGCAGCTCTCCTTCACGCTGCACGAAGAATCCAACGATGTGCCCGATCTCACGCCGCACAAGCTCAACATTCTGCCGGATACACCGGCGGGCATCGCCCGATTCGCGAAGATGCTGCGGCCAGGCGAAGAGACGACGCTGGATTTCAAGCTGCCGGTGATTCCGGTTGCGCAGGGGCCGACACTGGATGCGGTCGAACAGGCATCGTTCGACGCATACCACGCGCGTGTGGTGAATTTTTGGGAAGGCATGCTGCACCAGGGAATGCAGGTGACGCTGCCGGAGAAGAAGGTGACGGACACCTTCCGCGCCAGCCTGATTTACGACCTGATCGCGCGCAACAAGATTGACGGTAACTATATTCAGACGGTGAACGATCTGCATTATCACGCGTTCTGGCTGCGCGACTCGTCGGACATTGTGCACTCGTACGATGAGACGGGCTACCCAGAGATTGCGCGCCAGGTGCTCGATTTCTTTCCGCGCTGGCAGACGCCGGATGGGAATTTTCTGTCGCAGCCGGAACAGTACGACGCGTGGGGCCAGACGCTGTGGGCTTACGGACAGCATTTCCGCATCACGCACGATCGCGCCTTCGCCGAGAAGGTGTTTCCGTCGATGGTGCGTGCGGTGGCGTGGCTGCAAACAGGCGCGGGCCGGCGATCCGATGCATCTGATTCCGGCATCGGCATCGCTCGATAACGAAGACGTTCCCGGGCACATTACCGGCTACGACTTTCTGGCGCTGGATGGATTGCATGAAACGATCCTGATGGCCAGGGCGCTGGGCAAGACCGACGATGCGGCGAATTTCCAGAGCGAGTACGACGATTTCCGCGCTGCATTTCTCAAGAAGCTCGATGAAGTGACGGCGACGACGGGCGGGTATATTCCTCCGACGCTCGATGGTAAAAAAGGCGGGCAGGACTGGGGCAATTTGCTGAGCGTGGTGCCGGAACCGGTGCTGGCGCCGAACGATCCGCGCGTGACGGCGACGCTGAAGAACACTCAGGCGCGGTACCAGGAAGGCCTGATCACCTATGGCGATGGGCGCTGGCTGCATCACTACCTCACCATCAAGAACACGCTGACGGAAGTGGTGCGCGGCGATCAGGAGCAGGCGACGCGCGAGATGTACGCGCTGCTGGTGCATACCAGCTCGACGCAGGCGGGGTTTGAATATTGCATCCGGCCGTGGGGCGATCGCAATTTCGAAGGCAATTTGTCGCCGCATGGCTGGTTCGCCGCGGAGTACCGGACGCTGCTGCGCAACATGTTTGTGCGCGAAGAGGGCGACGATTTGCATTTGCTGTCGGTTGTCTCGCCGGAGTGGATTGGCGCGGGCAAGACGATTGCGGTGACCGGCGTGCCAACGGATTTTGGGACGGTGAGTCTGACGCTCGACCAGCCGGATGCGGCAAGCGCGGTGTTGCATATTACGTCGCAGTGGGTGAATGCGCCGCAGCATTTGGTGCTGCATCTGCCGTGGTTCATGAAGGTCGCAGCGGTTTCTGCGGATGGAAAAGCGGTGGACTGGTCCGGAAATGCAGTGATGCTGCCGCCCGGCACGCAAACGGTGCGGCTACGCTGGACGCGCGTGGCGGGCTCGACGGGGTATAGCTACGACCACGCCGTGGACGCGTACAAAGCCGAGTATTTGCGGCGCTATAACGCCTATATGCACGGAGCGGCGGCGGGGCAATAGCGCTTCGCACAAAGGTGTTATGGGCGGCTGGGGAGCGCGTGGCCTAAACTTCGAAGATAATTCCGGGGATTTTTCGAGGAGTCCATTCCATTGACTGCAGGGCCAAAGAAAATTGTGCGCATGTTGCAGGTGTCCGCCGCCGGAGCCATGGTACTGCTGGCGGTGGCGCTGCTGAGCACGGTTTTCTACGGCAAGGCTGCGGATCTGGACTTCATCGGTTACTGGATCAGCGGGCGGCTGATGCGGGAGCACGTCAATCCCTACTCGCGGCCGGAGATTTTGCGGCTGGAAGAAAAGATGGGGAGCGATCTGCACGTGCCCATCGTGATGCGGAACCCGCCATGGTCGCTCTTCCTGGTGGCGCCGATGGGTTTCATGAGCATGCCGATTGCCGCGTTTGTGTGGCTGCTGGCCATGATTGTGGCGCTGGTGGTTTCCATCCGCTTGCTGAGCGCGGGCGCAAAGCCGCCGCCGGTGATCGTGTATCTGTTTGCGCCGGTGCTGTACACGGCCATGTCAGGACAGACGCCGCTGTTTTTCCTGCTGGGCATTGCGGTGTTCTTCCATTTCTATAAGACGCGGCCGTGGCTGGCGGGCGCAGCGCTGACGCTGGCCGCGATGAAGCCGCATCTGTTTGTGCTGTTCTGGCCGGTGCTGCTCATCGACTGCATCCGCAACCGGCGGATGCGCGTGCTGGCCGGCAGCGTGGTGGGTTTGGTGGCCGCGACGTTCATTGCAATCGCCTTCGACCATCACGTGGTGATGGATTACCTGACGTCGATGCGCGACGAGCACATGGAACTGCACTACATGCCGAATATTCCCTGCTCGCTGCGGATGTTGTTGCCGGGGCGGCCGGAGTGGGTGCAGATCGTGCCCGCGGTGCTGGGCGTTTTCTGGGCGATTTGGTTTTATTGGCGGAAACGCGCGGTGTGGGACTGGACGGACCATGGCGCGCTGCTGCTGTGCGTTTCCGTGCTGGTGTCGCCGTACTCCTGGCCCTTCGATCAAGTGCTGTTCCTTCCCGCGATTCTGCAGGTGCTGTCAAAGCCGGTCGCGAAGAATGCTGTGCCGGCGCTGGTGGCGCTGAGCGCCATTGCCTCGGTGATGATCCTCAAATTCTCAATCACCTCGCCGGTGTATGTGTGGACCGGGCCGGCGTGGTTCGCGTGGTACCTGTGGGCGCGCCAAAACGCGCCAGCGCCGGGTCCGAGCGAGCCAGTGATGTCGGCGTCCTGGTCAGACGGCAACTCAGGATTTCCGGTGGGGCATCCAAAACCTTGGATCGACACCCTATCTTCCCCTCTGGAGTTGCCATGACTTCGTCCCCTTCTCTGCGATTCGTCTCCCGCCATCTCTCTGCCGTCGCGCTCGCTGCACTTCTGGTGTTCACCGCATCGTTCTCGCCGGCAGCCCGCGCTGAGGACCACCTTGTAAGCTCGCAGGCTCTGCAGCAGCAGGTGCAAGCCACGTCCGCCACGCGGCAGCAAAATATCGAGACCGTGTCGAATTTTCTTTCCACGCCGATCGCTGAGCGGGCGATGCGGTCGCAGCACTACGATCCGGTGAAGGTGCGGACGGCGATTCCGACCCTCTCCGATCAGGAACTAGCGAATCTGGCGTCGCGCGCAAATGATGCGCAGCAGAAATTCGCCGCCGGCTTCATTGGAAACGGCTTGCTGCTGATCCTGATTATCGCCATCGTCGTGATTATTGTTGTTGTCGCCGTGCACTGACGTCCCATGGTGAATGCTCGGATGCTGACGCGCTGCGCGGTGTTCCTCTTCTGCGTCCTGGCGCTGAACGCCGAGACACCTGGCGGGGTGTGGATCGATGTGCCCTTTGTGGCGCAGCCGCGAGATGGGTGCGGAGCCGCATCCATCTCAATGGTGATGCAATACTGGGCGGCGCAACAGCACAGTGCGGCTCCGGCGGCCAGCGATGTGTCCACGATCCAGCGGCAGATTTTTTCGCCGCGCCAACGCGGCAGCACGCCGGTCGCGATGGAAGACTATCTGCGGCAGAACGGATTCCAGGCATTCGCGTTCAGCGGAAAGTGGAGCGATCTGCAGGAGCAGATCGGCAAGGGGCGCCCATTGATTGTGGCGCTTCGTCCGCGGGGGCAGATGGCGCTTCATTATGTGGTGATCGACGGCGTGGATCCGGACCGCGGCCTGGTGACGATGAACGACCCGGCGGAACGCAAGCTGCTGACTGAGGAGCGCGCGGGATTCGAGAAGGACTGGAGCGCTACGCACAACTGGACGCTGCTGGCCGTGCCCGCGGCGCGCCACGACGGATGAGGATGCGAGAACGAGAGCACGCCGCATGCACGGATTCCTCGCCGGTTTACGAATGAAATACTTTTGGCTGGCGCTGGTGCTTGCACCGGCCTGTGCGATGGCGCAGTGCGGGACTGGGCCGGGTGATCGCGACATTCAACAATCGTTCGATCAAAAAGACTGGGCCGGGGTGGTGCGCCTGGCGCAGGCGCACCCATCGCTTTCGGCCAATGGCCATTACGACGACGGCATGGCGTTGGCGCACCTGGGGCGATGGGCGGACGCGCGTGCTGCTCTGCTGTCCGGAGAACGGCAATGTCCCGGGCAGAAGCGATTTCCCCTTGAGCTGGCGGGCGCTGCGTTTGAGCAGAAGCGCTATCCCGAAGCGGCACGCTGGGTGCGACGTGGACTGAAGCTCGACCCGCGCGATGACTACGCCAACGACTTTGCAGGAACCGTTTATTACCTGATGGGGAATGTGCCGGCGGCGCTCGAATATTGGAACCGCGTGGGCAAGCCGAAGATTGCTTCGCTCAATTTCGATCCGCAACTGCGCGTGCGACGGTTGGTGCTGGACCGGGCATTCGTGTTTGCGCCGCAGTCGGTGCTGCAGGAATCGCAATATGCAACAACGCAGGCGCGCGTCGAGGGGCTGGGAATCTTTCCCGCGTACAACATTGTGCTGATTGCGCGGCCCGATGGGAGCTTTGACGCGAATTTTCATGCGCTGGAGCGCGATGGATTCGGATCGCCGCTCACAGCGCTGGTCTCCACCTTCAGCGGGCTGCCGTACGAGACGATTTACCCGAGCTATTACAATCTGGGTCGCTCCGCGATGAATGTGCAGTCGCTGCTGCGCTGGGACGAGCAGAAGCGGCGCGCGTGGGTGCAGGTGAGCGCACCTCTGCGCGATTTGCCCCAGAATCGCTGGGCTCTGACAGCGGATGCGCGCGATGAGAACTGGGCGATGCGGCAGTCGTTCACGGGAAACGCGCCGGTGCTGGGATCGCTGAACCTGGAGCGCCAGACGGCGACGGCTTCGGTGACGTCGTTCCCCAGCGGGCGGCTGCAATGGAGGCTGGGCGCGGAGGTTTCGCATCGGAATTATCGCGACGTCGTGGATGGCTCAGCGCTGAATGCGCACCTGGTGCTGCCCGGATCGGCTCTGGGATTTCTGGCGTCGATCGAGGGCAAGCCGCTGGTGATTCCGGACCGGCGCTTCACGCTGACGACGAGTGCGAGTTCCGAGACGGCACGGTTGTGGTCGAGCCCGCCGCACTTGTTTGAAAAGCTGCAGGGCGGAGCGCTCGCGCATTGGTTTCCGCAGGCCCAGGCCAACACGTGGGAGGTGCAGCAGCGCGTGCGCGCGGGCGGATTGATGGGCAGTTCGCCGTTTGATGAACTCTTCATGCTGGGCGTGGAGCGCGACAACGATCTGTGGCTGCGCGGCCATGTCGGCACGCGCGATGGGCACAAAGGCAGCTCGCCGCTGGGTAGCGATTATTTTCTCTCGAACAGCGACATTTACCGGCGCGTCTACAGCAACGGGCTGATCGGCGTTCAGGTGGGGCCGCTGCTGGACGTGGGCCGCATGACGGCGCCCACCAATGGGCTGTCGACGGGGCAATGGCTGTTCGATACCGGGATTGAGGCAAGGCTGACCGTGCTGGGGACGAACGTGGTGCTGACCTGGGGCCGCGATTTGCGAACCGGGAACAACGCGTTTTACGGGGCGGCGCAGTAGCCGGCAGCGCGCCGTTGTCATGGAATGAACAGGCGCATAAGATCGGAAATTGGTCCTGGACGCGCATGAACAGCATTTACTGGATCGATGGCGACTCGAATTCGCAACTCGCCATCGTGGCGAGGCCACGACCCGACGACTGGTTGGCCGATGACCTTGCGACTCTGAAGCGCGGTGGAATCGACGTGCTCATTTCATTTTTGTCTGACGAGGAAAATGCTGAACTCGGGCTCGGCGACGAGCACACGCTGGCCGAGCAAGCAGGACTGGAATTTATTTCTTATCGGATTCCGGATCGCCAGGTTCCGAGCGATATTCGCGGCTTTCGTGAGTTCGTGAGCCAGCTCGCCGAGCAGGTACGCGCTGGCAAACGGGTGGGCGCGCATTGTCGTGGCTGCATTGGGCGTTCTACCCTGCTGATTGCCTCCCTGATGGTCGCTCTGGGGTCGGACGCTGAGGAAGCTTTGCGGAAAATCGAGCTATCACGTGGTCTGGCTGTTCCCGATACGCCGGAGCAGCGACAATGGATTTTGGACTTTCGGCCTACTCCATGACGCCCGCGCACGATCTGACCTTCGCACATTCCTGGCAAGCTGAGATCCTGCGGACGCGTCCGCTGATTCTGCCGCCGCGGCAGTTCACCTATCCGCGTGAGGCGGAGGAAGTGGAGCGCGGGGCACTGGAAGTGATGATTCGTCCGGCAACGGACGCGCCGTTTCTCGCCACGTTTGCGCTGGGGTTTGCCGGGTCGGTTGTGCCAACGGGGATTTGGAGCTGTCCCAAGCGCGACGAGATCTGCGCGGTCGCCGGCGGTTATGCGTATGTGGTGAACGCGGACGGGCCGGAGCAGTTCACGCAAATCGTGTTTCGCCCGGTGCTGGAGGTGCGGACGCTGCCGGCGCACAACCTGCTGCTGTTTACCGGCAGTCACGCTCTGTTGGCCTGGGGCGTGAATGGCCTTGCGTGGCAGACGCCGCGGCTTTCGTCGGAAGGGGTGCGCATCACCGAGGTGCGCGACGAGACGCTGCACGGCTTTGGCTGGGATGTCATCAGCGACCGCGAGACTCCGTTTGCGATCGATCTGCAGACGGGGCGGCGGGTTTAATCCGCTGCAAGCTGGAAAAAGCTCAACGCCGCATCGCCCTGCTGCAGCACGCGATAGCGTACGAGATCGCCGTAGCGCTCATCCAGCTCGCGGCGCTTCTCGTGTTCAGCAATCACGATGGCGTCAGGCGCGAGAATGCTGCGCGACGTGCCGCCCAGCAAACCCAAAGTTGCTGCATACCCCTCAACATCGGCGTAGGGTGGGTCGAGAAAGACGATGTCCGCGACACGTTCGTTTTCCGCCAGCCTGCGGAGCGCTGCGGCGGCGCTGCGTTGCTCGAGCGCATACCGGCCGGCGATGCCGAGAGCGGAGAGATTGGCGCGAATCGCCTTCATGGGCGCGTCGGCTTGTTCGACAAAGATGGCCTCGCGCGCGCCTCGGCTGAGCGCCTCAATGCCGACGGCACCCGATCCGGCATAGAGGTCGAGAAAAACCGCATCGGCGATGCGTGGGGTGAGCACGTTGAAGAGGGTTTCGCGCAGACGGTCGCTGGTAGGCCGGGTGTCGAGCCCGCGCGGCGCGCTCAGCGGTCTTGACCGATATTCTCCGGCGATCACGCGCATGGCTTACCCTCAACGCTGGTAAAAACAACCTGACCCTCTACAATAATCGGAAGAGTAACGGAGACAGAAATGCGCGCATGGTCATTACCGCTGGGTCGCTGGTTCGGAGTGCATTTGCGCATTCATTATTTCTTCCTTCTGCTCCTCCTTTTCTGCGGACTTTCGACGAATCTGGCCGGGATTGCCGCCTGGCGCGGGATCGTTTTGTGGTTTCTGCTGCTGGGTGCCGTGCTGGGCCGCGAAGCAGCACGCGCCATCACCGCTGCATGGCACGGCCTGGCGGTGCGCAGCATTCTGCTGCTGCCTATCGGCGGCCTCTTTTCCTACGCCAGCCCGGAAATGGCCGAACAGGCTTCTGAAGGGTGGCCGCAAACCGCGCTGACGATCGCGGGACCAGCTGCGAACTTTGGATTCGCCCTGCTGATAACCGGGCTGATCCTGGGAGCCACCACCCAGGTTCCGATTTTTGCGCTGCCCATTGTGACCGCCTCGCACCTGATGCGTTCCGCCGTGTGGCTGAATGTGGCGCTGGCGCTGATTAATTTTCTTCCTGCCTATCCGCTGGATGCAGGACGCCTGCTGCGCAGCGGCATGACGGGCACGCGTGGCGTGACCCAGGCGACGCGCTCCGCTTCAGGGCTGGGCCAGATGATCGGCATTGGCGCGGTGATTGCCGGGCTGGCGCTGCTGGCGGTTCCCAACACGCATGTGGCCGCGTCGATTAGCCCTTGGCTGATTATGGGCGGGTTCTTTGTTTTTATCGGCGCGCAGCTGGAAGACCAGGGCGTCATGTTTCAATCCGTCGTCGAGACGGTGCGCATGCGCGACGTGATGTTGACCGACTTCGACACGCTCTCGCCGTCGGACACGCTTTCCGATGCGCTGTACAAGGCGATTCACAGTTTGCAGGATGATTTTCCTGTGGTGCGCGGGCCGAATCTGGTGGGCGTCGTTTCGCGCCAGGGCATCGTGCAGGCGCTGCGCCACGACGGCAACGGGTACATCCAGGGCATTATGTCGCGGGCCTTCCAGGTGGCGCAGCCGGACGACTCGCTGGGCGTGCTGATTCGCCGCATAGGCAGCGGACGGATGTCGCTGATTCCGGTCGCCGAGAGCGGGCGTATTGTGGGCATTGTGACCTGGCAGAACCTGAGCAGCAGCATGGGCCTGCTGGCCGAATACCGCCGACTCGAGCGTGGCGGCGATGAACGAGACTGACCCGCCTTTAGCGCCAGGCCTCTACCTGGTCGCAACCCCGATCGGCAATCTGGAAGACATTACCCTGCGCGCGCTGCGGGTGCTGCGCTCCTGCGATCGCATTGCCTGCGAAGACACGCGGCAGACGCGTAAGCTGCTGGACCGTTACAGCATCGCGACGCCGACCATCAGCAGCCACGAGCACAACGAGGGCGAGCGCAGCCTGCAGCTCGTCGAGGAACTGAAAGGCGGAGCGCGCATCGCGGTGGTCTCCGATGCAGGCACGCCAGGGCTGTCCGATCCGGGCATGGTGCTGGCGGCGGCCGCGATTGCGGCAGGCGTCACGGTCTATCCCATTCCTGGAGCGAGCGCGGCGTTGAGCGCGCTGGTCGCTTCCGGACTGAACACAGAGCGCTTTTTCTTTTTTGGATTTCCCCCGGCGAAAGCAGGCGCGCGGCGCACCGCGCTCGAAGACCTGGCGGATTCGCTGACCGAACCGACGACAGTGATTCTGTATGAGGCGCCGCATCGGATCCTCGAATCGCTGGCCGAAGTCGAAACCGTGTGGGGGGCCGACTGCGCCGTGGTGCTGGCCCGCGAGCTAACCAAGATTCACGAGGAATTTTTGCGGGGCACGGTGCATGCCGTTCGCGAACAGTTAGGCGCGCGGGAAAGCGTGCGCGGAGAAATGGTGCTGCTGGTTGCGGCACAGCCGCGATCCGCAGAGGCTTCGAGCACGGGCAGCGTAGTTACGCGAATAGCCGAGCTGGAAAAATCAGACGGCCTAAGCGAGAAAGACGCGCTCAAACGCATCGCGCGGGAGCGCGGCGTGTCCAAGAGCGAACTGTGGCGCGAGCTGCAGAGAGAACGCGCCCGCGGAAAATAGGTTCAGGCCCCGCCCGACGTGATACCCGACCGCTGCACCCAGTGTCCGCCCTGCTTTTCCAGGTAGACCCAGGTGCCCGAGGCGCACAGGTGCGCACACCAGTCATCGATATAGACCAGGGCTGCGCCGTGCTGCTTGTCGAAATACACTTCGCTGAAGTACGTGACGCCGGGATAGCCGGCCCATTGCTCCCGCGCCTCCGAGCTGACATTGGCGCCGGCGGCTTTTGAGCCGCGCAGGGCGTCGACCTGGTCGGGGGCAAGCAGGTCGAAGTCGTGGTCGATGTGGAATGGGTTGCGCGTGAGCCGTACGCGGACATTCTTATTGACGTTGTAGTCGCCAACCGCTTCGTTGAATCCGCGAGGATTGTCAGACGGCGGCTTGAGCTGGCCCTGCGGCGGCACGGCCGGATTGCGATCCTGAACGTTGACGGTGATTTCGGCAATCGCCCAGTGCGATGTCTGGTCGGCCGCCATGCTGGCGAAGGTTTGGCCCGGCATGAGCATGGAATAGATGGCGTAGGAATCGTTGGCGCGATCCGGCGGCATGGCAATGGGGGCTCCGGGAACCGGCGGCGGAGCTGGCGGCTGATGAGCGTGCTGGCCTGCGCTGTTCGCGGCCGCCATGAGGAGGCCGACGGCTACCAGCAATCCTGCTCCGACGAAGGGCAGGTTGTCCCAACGAATACGCATGACTGCATAGACGCAATCTGGGCGGAAGGCGTTTGGTTATTTTCGCGGAATCAGCGCGTTGGGGCGTCCCACGCAGGAACGGGGCGCTTGCTTTCCGGCAGGTCGCGACCTTTCACGCGGTCGTAGAGGTATTGGTCGCTGACGGTGCCGAGAGCTTCGTTGTAGAGGGTCACCGAGCCGGCGACCTCTTTGATTTCCTCGACGAAGCGGTGCAGCGCGGTCAGCCGGTCGGCCGTGGCCGGCATCTCGACTTTGCTGGTGGTGAAGAACTTCTGGAAGCCGTGATCGACCAGCTGGGCGATTTCGCCACCGAAGACCGGCCCGGGCCGCTGAGCCATGCGAAATCCGGCGGCATTCGAGGCCGGCTCCAGCACGATGGCGTTGCCATTCTTCGAGATACGCTTCTGATTTGCGACCCCGGCAACGTCCTGAACATCAAACTGACGTTTACTGAGCTCGCTGAGGACTTCGTTGAACGTGCGCGGTCGCGGCTTTTTGATCATGAAGGGTTGGTCCGGGGTTCCGCTACACTGAACCGGAGCCCGCTCTTTTAAGGGTCGCACAACCAGGCACGGGCTGCAATTTTGCTCAGACGCCGAAGGTAACGGGCGCAAATCCATCATGGCTGCAATTTCTCCGACAAAAACCGGTTTGCCCGGGACCAGCTTGCCCGGGACGAGTTTGCTGGAGCGCATCGGCAATACGCCCCTCGTGCGCTTTGAGCGGCTCGCCGCGCATCTGCCTGGCATCACGCTGCTGGCCAAGGCTGAATGGACCAATCCAGGCGGCTCGGTGAAAGATCGCCCGGCCGCGGCCATTGTGCTGGACGCGCTGGCCAGGGAACAGCTCTGCCCCGGACGCCGTCTGCTGGACGCCACCAGCGGCAACACCGGCATTGCGTACGCCATGCTGGGCGCGGCTCTGGCCTTCCCGGTTACGCTGTGCATGCCCTCGAATGTTTCGACGGAGCGCAAACGCCTGCTGCAGGCCTACGGCGCTGAGGTGGTGTGGACCGACCCCGCCGACAGCTCCGATGGCGCGATTCGCAAGGCGCGCGAACTGGCGCAGGACCCGCAGTATTTTTATGCGGACCAGTACAGCAATCCCAACAACTGGCGCGCGCATTATCGCGGCACAGCTCCGGAGATTTGGGAGCAGACCGAGGGCCGCGTGACCCATTTCATCGCGGGCATGGGCACCAGCGGGACGTTTACCGGGACATCGCGGCGGCTGAAGGAGTTGAATCCCGACATTGAATGCATCGCCATGCAGCCCGATTCGCCGTTTCACGGACTTGAGGGGATGAAGCACTATCTGACGTCGATCGTGCCGTCGATCTACGATCCGACGCTGGCCAGCCGCACGCTGGAGGTGGAGACGGAAGCTGCCTACGCGATGGCGAAAAGGCTGGGCCGGACCGAAGGATTGCTGGTGGGCGTCTCGGCTGCGGCGGCAGTGGTCGCTTCGCTGCGGCTGGGCGAGGAGCTGGCTGCGCAGGGACGCGAAGCGACCATCGTGACCGTGCTGCCCGATTCCGCCGACAAATATTTGAGCGACCGCTTCTGGGAGGAGGGCTGAAATGCTGCGCCTGAGCCAGCAAGTCTACGACGCCCTCCGCCAGCACGGCGAAGAGACGTATCCGCACGAGTGCTGCGGGGTGCTGCTGGGGCGGTTCCTGAACGAAGATGGCCACGCCGTGAACGACGTGGAGGATGCGATCCGCGCCGGCAATACGCGCACGGATTCTGCGCACAATCGCTACAACATTGCGCCGCAGGAACTGGTGAAGATTCAGCGGATCGGCCGCCAGCGCGGGCTGGATATTGTCGGCTTCTACCACTCGCACCCCGATCATCCGGCGCAGTGGTCGCCCACGGATTTTGCCGAGGCGCACTGGCTGGGCTGCAGCTACGTGATTACCGCCGTGGAAAAAGGCGCGGCGCGGCAGACGAATTCATTTTTGCTGACGGGGACGACGGAAGACGACAAGGCTTTCGAGAATCAGCCCATCGTGGTGACAGGCCAGCTGGATCCCGGGCTGGAGCCCGAGGCACTGCGCATGAAAGGAAACCCGGAATGACCTACCAGGCGATCAATCTGCAGCAGAAGCTGAGCCTCTTTGCGGAACACTGGCAGCCAAAGGTGATTGCCGAGATGAACGATTACCAGTTCAAGGTGGTCAAGCTGCAGGGCGACTTTGTGTGGCACGATCACCAGGATACGGACGAGACATTTCTGGTCATCGATGGCACGCTGCGCATCGATTTCCGCGATGGGGCGGTGACGCTGGGGCCGGGCGAGCTGTTCGTTGTCCCCAAAGGCGTGGAACATAAGCCGTATGCTGAACAGGAAGTCCAGCTGATGCTGATCGAACCGCGGGGCGTGCTGAATACCGGCGACGCGGGCGGCGAACGCACCGCGAAGAACGACATTTGGATATAGGCTGAAGGAAACCGACTGATGACCATCGAAATTCCCACACCGCTGCGCGTTTATACGAAGAACCAATCCGCCGTCACCGTGGCCGCGAAGACCGTGGCTGAGGCCCTGACCGCGCTGACCGCGGAATACCCCGACTTCCTGAAGCATCTCTACACGCCGGACGGCAAGCTGCGCTCCTTCGTCAACCTGTATCTCAACGACGAGGACGTGCGGTACCTGCCGGAGCGCGAAGAAACGGAAGTCCAGGATTCCGACACCTTATCCATCATCCCCTCGATCGCAGGTGGGGACTAGCCGGTGCTGCCGCACGGGCACATGCGCCTTCGGCGCATCTTGCTGAGATGAACACGTTCGTCGCGCCTTCGCGCATCCTCTTCTGAAAACCACTCCTCTTGCACCTTGCGGCCCTCTAGCCGCATCCTTAAAGGACGACCATGGCTACCACGACTGCTCCCATCACGCTCCCTGAGTTGACCAACGACGAAGTCGCCCGCTACTCGCGGCATTTGATCCTGCCCGAGGTGGGCATGGAGGGCCAGCAGAAGCTGAAGGCGGCCAAGGTGCTGTGCGTGGGCACGGGCGGGCTGGGATCGCCGCTGGCGCTCTATCTGGCCGCGGCCGGCATCGGCACGCTGGGCCTGGTCGACTTCGACGTCGTGGATTCGAGCAATCTGCAGCGCCAGATCATCCACAGCACCAGGGATGTCGGCCGCCCCAAGATCGATTCGGCCGCCGAGAAGCTGCAGGCGCTGAATCCCTTCATGACCGTGGTGAAGCACGAGACCATGCTCACCAGCAAAAACGCGCTTGAGATCATCAGCCAGTACGACGTCGTCGCCGATGGGACGGACAATTTCCCGACGCGCTACCTGGTGAACGACGCCTGCGTACTGACCGGCAAGCCGAATGCTTACGGATCGATTTTCCGGTTTGAGGGACAGGCCAGCGTCTTCGCCACCGAAGAAGGCCCCTGCTACCGCTGCCTCTACCCCGAGCCGCCGCCGCCGGGGCTGGTTCCCTCCTGCGCCGAGGGCGGCGTGCTGGGGATTCTGCCTGGCCTGGTCGGTGTGATCCAGGCAACAGAAGTCATCAAGCTGATCATCGGCAAGGGCGATCCGCTGATCGGGCGTCTGCTGCTGGTGAACGCGCTGGATATGCGCTTCCGCGAATTGAAGCTGCGTAAGAATCCCGAATGCCCGGTTTGCGGGCCCAACCCCACTGTGACTAAACTCATCGATTACGAGCAGTTCTGTGGAATTATGCCGGAGCCAACCACCCCAGTGAATGTCGTCAACGGAATCCCGCAAATGACCGTGAAAGAGCTCAAGCGCCGCCGCGATGCCGGAGAGAATGTCTTCGTTCTCGATGTGCGCGAGCCTTTCGAATACCAGATCGCCGAGATCGGCGGAACCCTGATCCCGCTGGGCGATGTGCCGAAGCGCCTGGGCGAGCTGAACCCTGAGCAGGAGATCGTGGTGCAGTGCAAATCCGGAGGCCGCAGCCAGCGCGCCGCGGAGTTCCTGGCGAAGAACGGGTTCGCGAAGGTGCAGAACCTGGCGGGCGGGATCACGGCCTGGTCGAACGAGATCGACCCTTCGGTGCGGAAGTACTGAGAAGCTGGTGGCCGGTAGCTGGTAGCCAAGCCCGAAGCCCGAAGCCCGAAGCCCGAAGCCCGAAGCCCGAAGCCCGAAGCCCGAAGATAGACGCCCGAAATCGGGCCCTCCGTGTCTCCTAATTTCCCTTTGCCCTCGCTGCGGGGCGTGGGTATACTCCGTTTGCCCGGCATTCTGCCTTCATCATCGCTTTCCAGGCAAGCCTTCCCCGCCTGGCCGGGTCTTGTTTCCGGGGGCCTTATTATGTTGGATTTATTCGCTCTGCGTTTTCTTTTTGTCCTCATTTTTGCGATCGCTTCGTGGTTTTTTCATCCTTTCGGATTGCCACCGTGGGTGGACGCCGCGGGCGGCGCTGCTGCCGCTGCCCTGTTCATCTTCTTTGAAATCCGTGTGCGCGCCCTGTCGCTGCGCCGCCTGTTTGGCTCGGTCATCGGCAGCCTGCTCGGCATCAGCGGAGCCTTTCTCTTCTCCCTGGTGCTGCGCAACAGCCTGCCGGAGGGTCACGAGCGCAGCATTCTCCAGCTCGGCGTTTTGCTGCTCATGACCTACATCGGCCTGGTGGTGGGCGCCAGCAAGGGCGACCTGCTCAACCTGGCCGCGCTGGGCGGCTTGTTCACTGGGGAACGCGCGGCCAAGCGCAATACCAAAGTCCTCGACACCAGCGCGATCATCGACGGCCGCATCTCCGATATCGCCGACACCGGCTTCCTCGAAGGCACGCTGATCATTCCGGAGTTTGTGCTGCGCGAACTGCAAATGGTGGCCGACTCGTCGGACTCCTCGAAGCGCCAGCGCGGACGTCGCGGCCTCGACGTACTGCAGGCCATGCGCGTCAATCCGCAGCTGACCGTGCAGATCGCCGAGGAAGACTATCCGCAGATTCGCGAAGTGGACCTGAAGCTGATCGAACTGGCGCGGCATCTGGACGCGAAGATCGTGACCAACGACTTCAATCTGAACAAAGTGGCGCAGGTGCGCGGCGTGCCGGTGCTCAACATCAACGATCTGGCGAACTCGCTGCGGCCGGTCGTTCTGCCGGGCGAGAAGATGCACATCCTGGTGATGAAGGAAGGCAAGGAGTACGACCAGGGCGTGGGCTATCTGGACGACGGCACGATGGTGGTGGTGGACCATGCGCGGCGTCTGATTGGGCGCGCGGTGGACATTTCCGTGACGTCGGTGCTGCAGACGGCTTCCGGCAAGATGATCTTCGGGAAGCTCGACGAGACACCGCGTCCGGAGCCGATTCGCGCCGTTGAAGTGTCGGGAACCCAAGCCTAACCAACCCGGCCAAACCGCGCCGAACTGGAACATTACGCAAGTCTTACACTGGCTTTCGGGCTGATCCATTAGCCTTAAAAGTGGAGTGCTAACTGCTAATGTCCGCTGCCGCTGAAATGCCCGTTGCCCCCGCCCCTGAGACGGTCCGCGCCGATTCCGAGGCGCTCGAACAGACGCGTTCAAAAGCGCTGAACTGGGTTTTTGTCATCACGCTGATCGTGTTTCACCTGGGCGCCATGGCCGCGCTGTTTTGCTTTAGCTGGAGCGCGCTGGCGGTCTTCGCTGTGCTCTGGGTGCTGGGGCAGAATGTCGGCATCGCCATGTGCTACCACCGGCTGCTGACGCATCGCGGATTTATTACGCCCAAGTGGGTGGAGTACACGATGGCAGTTTGCTCCACGCTCTCGCTGCAGGGCGGACCGATTTTCTGGGTCGCCGTGCACCGCATGCACCACCAGCTCACCGATCGTCCTGGTGATCCGCACTCCCCGCGCGACGGCAAGTGGTGGTCGCACATGGGCTGGATCCTCCACGGTTCCCTGCACAATCGCAATCCTCTGCTCGAGCGCTATGTTCCGGACCTGGCGTACGACCGCTTTTATCAGTGGCTGAGCCGCTGGCACTGGGTCCCCATCATCGTGGTCGGTCTTGGCCTGCTCGCGGTGGGCGGATGGCCCTGGGTTCTGTGGGGCATCTTCCTGCGCATCACGCTGGGCCTGCACGTCACCTGGCTGGTGAATTCCGCGACCCACATCTGGGGCGGACGCCGCTTCCAGACCCGCGACGACTCGCGCAACAACTGGTGGGTGGCGCTGCTGACCGGGGGCGAGGGGTGGCACAACAACCACCACGCGCATCCCGTCTCCGCGAGCCACGGCATGGCCTGGTATGAAGTGGATTTCAACTACTGGGGCATTCGCCTGCTGGGCTGGATGGGCCTGGCGCGCCGCATCAAGGTGCAAAACGCCACCGGGGGTCCGGCGACGATCCTTCATCCTTAGGGTTGATGCTCGGCTTCAGAGTGCGCTGATACACTCGCGGGGATGATCGCGAGAACTCTGCACCGGGTATTCTCTTTCCTGCTGCTGTCGCTGGTGGCCTCCGCTGCCAGCGCGCAGACGGCGTCCCCGCACCTCTTCTTCCGCGTCACGCTCGCGCCGAATATGCAGGGCCCGGTCTCCGGCCGCGTGCTGATCTTCCTCGAACCGGGCAGCGGTGCGAAGACAGTACAGGCGAACGAATTTCATCCTTCTGCGACCTCCATCGCCGCAAAGGAGATCGTCGACCTCGAGCCGGGCGCGTCGATCGACATCGATACTGACAGTCTTGTCTTTCCCGCGCCCTTCTCCTCGCTCAAGTCAGGAACCTACGAGGCGCAGGCGGTGCTCGACGTGAACCACACCTACACCTACGACGGCCTCGAGGCAGGCGATCTGGAGAGCGCGGTCGTGGGGTTAGTGAACTGGACGCCAGGGTCCGGAGACGAGCCCGCGTTTGTGCTGGATTCCGTCGCGCCCGCGCGGTCGATGCGTCCGCTGCCGGCGAGCGCCGATGTGGCGGCGGCCGAGCATGCGACGGAGCCGGCAGACTTCGTGAGTCCCGCGCTGACCGCCTTCTCGGGCCGGGAAACGCACATCCGCGCCTGGGTGGTGCTTCCGCCGGATTACGCGCAGCATCCGAAGCAACGCTATCCCACCGTGTACTGGACCCATGGATTTGGCGCGAAGCTGGGCACGATTCGCCCGACGGCGCTGATGATCTACGGAAGGATGGCGGCGGGGAAAATTCCGCCGATGATCTGGGTTTTTCTCGATGAGTCGCTGCCGACCGGGACGCATGAATTCGCCGACTCCGTGAACAACGGGCCGTGGGGTCACGCGCTCACCGCGGAGTTCATTCCCTGGCTCGAGACGAAGTACCGCATGGACGCACGGGCCAGCGGACGCTTTTTGAACGGCCACTCGTCGGGCGGTTGGGCGACTCTGCAACTGCAGGTGAATTACCCGAAGATTTTCGGAGGAACCTGGTCGACGTCACCGGATCCGAGCGATTTTCACGACTTTACCGGCGTCGATCTCTACGCGCCCCATGCCAACGTCTACCATCGCGCGGACGGTTCGCTGTACCCGCTGGTGCGCGACCACCAGACTGTGATCGCGACCTATGAGGAGTTCGCCAAGCAGGAAGAGGTTCTCGGCAATTACGGCGGGCAGATGGCCTCGTTCGAGTGGGTCTTTTCGCCGCGCGGTGCGGATGGAGAGCCCCTGCAAATGTTCGACCGCCAAACCGGCGATGTGCATCCCGACGTGGTCGCCTACTGGCATGACCACTACGATCTGGCGCATATCACCGAGACCAACTGGGCGACCCGCGGAGCGGATCTCAAGGGGAAGATTCACGTCGTGGTCGGCACTGCGGACACGTTCTATCTGGATGGAGCCGCCCACCGATACCAGGCCGTCCTTGACCAGCTTCATGCGGATGCGCACTTCACGTTTCGCGACAATCGCACCCACTTCGACCTGTACGAGGAGAACGGCGACCGCATGGCGATGATGGATGAGATCGCGGCGCAAATGTACGCGGTGGCTCGGCCGAAGGCCGCCTGGAAGCTGCCGGCCGGTTACACGCCGATTTTGCAGCATGGTTCGCGTTAAACGCGGACTATTGTTGCTGCGCGGCCCAGGCGTCGAGCTGCTGCTGGTTCTCGATTTGCCCGGTCATCATCTGCTCGATCAGGTCGTGCATACCGAGCAGGGGCACGGGGTGGCTGATCTCCTGCGCCGCGGTCTGGCCGGGAAAACGGACCATCAGCATAGGGCGCGGATCGAAATGGCCGTGGCCGGAAGCCAGCTCGTCTTCCTTCGTCCAGCCAAAGGTATTGCGCCAGAGCCAGACGCGCCAGCTATGGTCCGACGAGAGAATGACCGTGGTTTGCTGAGCATCGCTGGTCTTCGCCAGGTCGGCCAGGAGAAGTCCGAGTACGCGGTCGGACAGCGCGAGATTGTCGATATAGCTGCCGCTGACGCCGATGCGCCCCGTCTTGCGGTCGTAGCTGCCGGGCGGATGCGGCATGGGCAGATGGATGAAGCAGAGGTCGATGGCTTCGTCGCCGATGAGCGCGCGACCATGGAGCACGGGACCAATCGCGTCCAGAGGAGACGCGCCGGGCAATTGGTCGGCCGGCCGCGGCTTCGCCGATCGCTTGTCCAGGCGATCCCAGTCGGCAACGAGGGGCGCAATGACGTTGCCCAGCGTGCTCTCGTCGCGGGAGAGGTGGTCGGGAAGCGGCGGCATGCCCATCCAGCAGAAATCGAGCTGATCCTGCAGCATGCGGCAATAGGGGTTGTAATCGCCCAGCGCACCGGTGGTCCAGCTATCGCGCTGCGCATCGGCAAACAGCGTCTGGCTGCCGTCGAAGGGCTGCCACGGACCATGCCTGGCCGACTGGTAGATCATCGATCCCGACGCTGTGCCACGCACATCGTTGATGGGCTTGCCAAGAAACAGAGAGGGGATCACTAGTTCGGTGAAGAATCCGTCGGGCTGCACGTTGGAAAAGGTGATGCTCTGGGCGTGGAGGGCGTCGAGGTTGGGCAGGGCAAGGCCGGGCCAGCGATGCACGAAAGTCTGGTCGTACGACATTTCGTCGAAGAGCAGCCAGACGATGCGGCGGTGCTGCGCAGCAGGAGGCAACGGCTTGCGAAACTGGGCCTGATCCCAGGGCTGGTGGGCGAAGCTGGCGACGACGAGCGCGGGGATCATCCAGAAAAGGCAGAATCCCGCGAGCAGGACGCCGAAGCGAAGGGCGCGGATCGTAAGAAAATAACCGCGAAAGGACACCTGCCAGAGAATTGCCAGCAGGCCGGCAACCAGCAGGAAGGCGCGGCCGGTGGTGATCTGCTGCCACCACAGGACCTGGGCGACGATCATGCCGGCCACGGCGCGGGCGGCGAGCAGACCGAACCAGAGAGCCCAGAGCAGAACGGGCATGCTGCGGCGGCCAGGTGAACCCCAGCCAAGGCGGCCGTTCGCTGCTTCCAGTCCGCGGATGACCAGCATGGAGGCCAGCGAAAGGAGCACGAGATCGAAGGCAAGCGCGCGGTCCACCGTGGTGAGCGGCAGCAGGCGATGGAAGGTGTCGACGTGAGATTGGGAAAGCTGCAGCCAGATCAGGCCAGGCGCCAGCAGAATGGCGGCGCCCGCTCCTTCAAGCCAGCAGCGTGACCAGGGCGTGCGCGACAGCGAGGTCATTCCAGGGCGTGCCTGGTTTGCGGGAAAAGAGAGAGCAGTGCTGCCATTACTCGTCGGAGTCGGAAGCGCTCTCCGGCGCATCGAGCTTTGGCGCGGTCTTCGGCGACAGACGGAGCAGCTTGCGCACCTTAGTGCGGAGGATGAAGACCGCGCCGGCGAGCATCGATCCGCCTACCTGGACAGCCAACAGTCCCGAACCCGGATCGACGTACCCGTACGCTGGTTTGGTGAAGGCTGCAAGAAGCACCAGAAACTCAAAGACTGCGAATCCTGCGAGAAGAATGCGACTGAGTGTTTTCACAGATGAACCTGCCACTATTGTCATGAAACTGTAACGTATTTGTCCAGGAGATAGTCTAGACGGAACCGGGAGCCGAAAGTTGCGCCCCGCAGCCCGGCTCCGGTTCGCCATGAGCCTAAAGGGAAAGAGTCGCGCTCCCGCAAGGCTCGTTCCGCCGATACAATAGAGGAAGTCTTCCAAAAAACCAACATGAGCACTCCTGTTCAATCTAATTTGACTGCGACCCTGCAGACCGCCGCACGTGAGGCTGGCCTGACCGTTCTTTCCGCCGATGCCGGCACCGACTTCAACGGGCATACCACGACCCGGTTTCGCCTGGGAACTGCGGCCGACGCGCCGGCCGAGCGCACGCTCCAGCTCGAACTGAGCGAGGCCTTTGACTTCCACAAGGCCGACCTGCTGCCGGAGATGACGACCTACTTGCGCGAGTCGGCGCATCGCCTGCGCAATCCGCGACCGGATGCGTATGTCACGCTGGCCGGATTGCCGGTGAGCTTTAGCCACTTTGGCTGGCCTTTTCACCGTTCGACGTCGGGCGCGGACAGCTATATTGTCCACGGCACGGCGCATCTGGAAGACGGCACCGGTTCTCCGCTGCACACGCTGGTTTCCGCCAGCATGACGGTGACGTTTGCCGAGATCGTACCCGCGCCGGAACAGCCTTACGCCGAGACGTTCATTTACAACGCGGTGCGCAAGACGCTGGACCGCGGCCAGCTGGAGCTGCTGAAGAGCGGCAACCGCCAGCCCGTTCCGGTGACCACGCGTTATTACAGCCGTTGGCAGAAGAAGTTTTTCTTCACCGACACGGACGATAAGAGCCGCATGGATTTCCTGGCGCTGAAGGTTTATTGGCTCTCCGGCGTATTGGGCGGCGGCCAGCCGGTGTGGGTCGTCGACCCGCGCGATGCGCAGTATCTGAACACCACCGCGGATGAGCTGGGACGCATGGCTGCCGATTTGTCGCGGCAGGGGCTGATTGCGCTGGATAGCGAATATGCTTCGGCGGCGCAGATCCTGATGGGTCACGCGGAGGAATACCGCGCGAAACTGGATGCGGCGCTGGCGACAACGCGGCCGACATTCAACGAAGAAATGCGGGCTGGCCACACCAACATGTAGCGATGCGGCCGGACTCCGCTATTCGCAGCGCAGAATGGATTGCGGATCGACTCTGGCAGCGCGGCGCGCAGGCACCCAGCAGGCAATGAGCCCGATGCCTGCCAGAAACACGGGGACCAGCGTGAAGGTAACCGTATCGTGCGGTTGGATACCGTAGAGAAAGCTGGCTGAGAATCGAGCCACAGCCCATGCTGCGGGAAGTCCCAGGCAAACCGCGATGAGCGTGAGCCGCATGCCCTGCTGCACGATGAGCCGCTGCACTGCGCCAATTTGCGATCCCAATGCAATGCGGATGCCGATTTCGCGGCGGCGGCGCATGACGGAGTAGCTCATCACGCCGTACAAGCCGATGGTGGCGAGCGCGAGACCGATGCCTCCGAAAACTCCGAAGAGCGTTCCCGTGAGGCGCGGCAAAAACAGCGCGTTGCTGAGGTGCTGTTCGATGGTCTCGACGTTGTAAACCGCCATGGCCGGGTCGAGGGAATGGATCGCCTGGCGTACGGCAGCGCCGACCGGCGCACTGTCGCCCGCTGTGCGGACCAGCAGCGTGTATCCGAGGAACGACGGGTCGCTTGCCGCGCTTTGGGCCAGCGAGCGGAAGAGCACAAGACGCGTCTCTTCGCCGAGCGTCGCTGACTTGATGTTCCCAACCACACCGATGATTTCGTAGGTAACGCCGCCGCCGGTCACACGCTGACCGATGGGATTTTGGCCGGCGATGAGGCGGTCAACGAAGGCCTGATTGACGACGGCGACTTTGGTTCCGTCGGCTCGCTCATTGGAGAAATCACGCCCGGCCAGCTGCGGAATGCCGAGGGTTTGAAAATAGCCTGGGCTGGCCATGAACTCGTCGACACTGGGCGGATCGGTGGCAGGTTTGCTGCCTTCCACGACAAAGGCATCACTGCGGTCGCCGCCCGAGAGCGGGGCGACATCGGTGGCAGCGACTGACAGAACGCCGGGAAGGGCGGCGATGCGTTCGCTGGCCTGATTGAGAAACTGCGTTGTCTTCTCGGGCGTGTAGCCATGGATGCGGGGGTCGACGGAGACCATGAGCACGCCGTGCGAGCGGAACCCAATGTCGATGCTGGTGGCGTTCTGGAGGCTGCGCAGGAAGAGACCGGTCGCGCAGAGCAGGACGATGCACATGGCCATCTGCGCGACGACCAGGACGTTGCGCAGCGTGAAACGGCGGCCCGGGCGAGCCATCGCGTCTTCGCCACGCAGGGCACTGGCGAGCACCGGACGCGCGGCAATCCACGCGGGGAGCAATCCGAAGAGTAGCCCAGCGCCAACACTCAGAGCCAGAGTGTAGGAGAGGACGCGCCAGTCGAGGCTGAGGCTCAGGTCGATCGGGATGGGGGCGGGCACGTGGAACGCGCCGAGAGCGGAAGTCGCCCAGAGTGAGAGAAGCGTGCCGATCAGGCCGCCGCCGATGGAAAGAATCACGCTCTCCAGCAGCATTTGCCGGAGGAGCATGCTGCGCGTCGCGCCCAGCGAGATGCGGACGGCCATCTCGCGCTGCCGGGCTGCCGCCTGGGCGAGCAGGAGATTGGAAACATTGGCGCAGGCGATGCCGAGCACCAGCAGGACGACGACGGAGAGCGCGGCGAGGAAGAGCATGACCGTCGCCTTCTGACGTCCCGGCAAAGAGCCTGCCGGTTCGAAGCGAAAGCCGATGCCCTTGTCGGTAGCCGGAAAGGCGACCGCGTAGTTTTTCGCGAGCGTGCTCAGCTCCGCCTGGGCCTGAAGGCGGCTGACACCAGGCTGCAGACGGCCAATGACGCCGAGCCAGTGCTGGCCGCGCGCTGTGCGGCTGGGAACGCTGGGCGCCAACTGTTCCACGTTGCCGAGAGGAATCCAAAACTGAGGATCGAGGATGACGTCGAAGCCATGGAAAGCCGGCGGAGTGACGCCCACGACCGTGTAGGGTTTACCGGAAAGCGTGACGGATTTGCCGATGATGGCGGGATCGCCGGCGAAGCGGCGCTGCCACAACCGGTAGCCAAGAACGATGACGGACTGGTTCTCTTCGGTGGGCGAAAAGCCGCGGCCGAGGGCCATGGGCAATTGCGCAACATGGAAGAAATTTGCGGTGGTGGATTGGCCCCAGGCGCGTTCCGGTTCGCCGGCGCCGCCGACGGAGGCCGGGATCAGCTCGTCATAAGCGGCGAGCGCCGGAGAACGAATGAGCCTGATCGCGCACGTCAGCATAAACCGGCCAGGAGAAATGATTGCAGCAGCGTCCTCCGTCCTCGGTCGTGTGCAGGGACAGCAGCGTGCCAGGATCGCCAACCGGCGGCGGCTTCAGCACAAAGCGGCTGACCATGGCGAAGATGGTGGCGTTAGCCGCGATGCCGAGGCCAATGGAGATCATGATGGTGAGCGCAAGGCTCGGCGATCTGACAATGCGCCTGCCGATGTAGGCAAGGTCCTGGCGGAGTGCGGCCATTTGGGGGATTCTCCTGTAGGCCGGGTAATACGGGAATGGAGCTTCAGGAGTTCAATGATTCCGTGAAGCTGCGCTCACACGCCTCGGAGGTCCTTTACACCCACGCGCACATCAGGTGGCCGGAGCGTCCGTGCAGGCGCTGTTCCTGCTGGGTGCCGAGCCAGCGTGCGCGAACGGCATCGACATTGAGGTCTTCGGTCGTGCTGAAGCCGAGATCGCGCAGGTCGATTGCCAACTGATCCGGATCGAAGAACAGGCGGAAGGGCTCGCCGGCACGGGCGACACGCGCGGCCAGATTGTCGAAGGCATCGCGCTCACGCTCACCCATCATTTCGCGCGGAATGGAGTAGTCGAAGACCACGCCGCTGCCTTGTGGCAACCCGGCAATGAAGGAAAGCGTGGCGAAGGCAGCGGGGCGCGTGAGATAAGGCACAACCCCCAGCCATGCGAAGAAGGCAGGCTGATCCGTGCGGAAGCCAGTCTCCTGCAGACCGTCGCTGAGCGAATGCCGCTCGAAATCCACCGCCGCAAAACGCACCGATTCTGGAATTGCGATTCCTCCGTGTTCGAGCCGCATGCGTTTCCATGCCTGGGTGTCGGGGAAATCGACTTCAAACACGGCGAGATCGGCGAAGGGATTGCGGTAAGCGAAGGTGTCCAGGCCTGCGCCCAGCACGACGTATTGGCGCACGCCGGCGGCGAACGCCCTGGCCAGTTCTTCTTCGGCAAAGCGGCTGCGGGCGGCTACAAAGGCTCGCAATCCCCGTGACCATGGATTCTGATTTTCAAGTTCGAGGCCACTCCGCACCTGCGCAGCCGTTTCGTCGCTGAGGATGCGGATCGCGACGGGATCGACAAAGATAACGGGCTCGTCGTAAAGCTGATGGGCGGCGCGGCGCATGGCCACACGCTCCGCGGTTGCGCTGCGGCGTCCTTCAATCATCCGCGGAGTTTATCAAAACTACGGGCCGGCGTAGTAGCCGTCGCGGGTGCGCACCTTCAGTCCCGCTTTGTCGAGTTTCACTTCAAGATCATGCCAGGTGTCGGGTTTGTCGGCGTGTTGCGGGTCGAAGGTGATCGCGTACCAGGCCGTTCCATCCTCAACAAACTTGGAGATTTCGCCAGCTACATCGTTGCTGCCGTAGAGGACTTCTCCGCCGGACTGCACAGCGATGGCCTGGAGAGCTAAATCGGCAGGATCCGCGTGATTCGCGGCGCGCACGGGCTTGACGAAGGACTGCCACTCCACTCTGCGAATGTCCCCACCGTCGCTCGTGCCGAGGGGATCCACTGCGTAAAGCGTGATGCGCGACTGGCGCAGCATGCCGGAGAGTTCGACAATCCCGCTGAAAAACGACTTTTGCTCCCTGGCGCTGATGTAGACGTCCGGGTTATCCAGGATGGGCCAGCCTGGACTAATCCACACCAGCAGCTTGCGGCCGGGGATTCTCGCGAACGCTCCCGCGATGGAATGCAGACCGACCAGTGAGATCTGCATGCGCTCCACCGCGCCATAGAAACCTGCCGATCTGGAGATATCGCGCAGTTGGCCCTGATTCTGTTTCAGCTGGTCATTGAGGGCGATGCCGTCGGTCGTCGGCTTATTCAATGGCTTCAATCCCGTGTCCGTGAAGAACATGATGGTCACAGGGAACGGGAGATGGCCCTGATTCTGCAGCAGGAAGTTTTGGATTTGCCCGCGTTCGACGCTGACCGCAGAGAAATTAACATTGACCTCGTCGACGAGGAGAATCACCTGGGTTGGATTGCTGGCTGAATCTGTGCCGTCGATCGCGCGGAAGGATTGGATGGGGGTCGGCGTCTTGTCGTCGAGCAGCGTGAAGTCACTCTGCTGAAGGCCGGATACGGGATGGCCGGCTTTGTCCGTGACGACCACGTCCAGTTCCATCGGGCCCGACTGTGCGGCAGGACCAGGCCCGAGCGCCGGAGCCTGAACAGGGTTTTGCCCCGCGGCGGTTCCGGCAAGACCCGCCAAAACGAGATAAAGGACTCCGCGAAGTTTCATTGTCCCCTCCGAACCTGACAGTCACAGAAGCATACTCCGGGCTTCCGTGCCTGGCAACGAACTAAGGCTGGGGGACTGGGCTGGATGACGCCGTTTGCGCCGGCGCAGTAGGTCCACTGGGCGGCTGCCCGCTCGGGGCAGGTGAACCCGGCGAGGAAGACGGCGCCTTCCCGCCCGAAGGCGGTGCGGCGGGGGTCTGGCTCGTTCCCCCTTGATTCTGCGGAGCAGTTGCCGGAGGCTGCGCGGGTGTTGGAACGGTTCCCTGCGGCGGCACCGGCTGAGTCGCCGGCTTCTGCTCACTGCTCGGAGACGGTTGAGAGGCCGCGGAAGTTTCAGCCGGCGAGGAAGTCGCGGACCCCGGGGCCGAAGAAGCGCCTGCGGCGGGCGCCGGAGGGATTTCTCCGCCGTGATAAGCGGGACGCGGACCGTGGTGTGTGGCGGCCTCGCCCGGAGGCGGCGGCAGCTTTTCAGCGGCCAGCGTGACCTGGTTCACAACGGAGGGATCGTCGCGCAGCTTCACATACAATTCACCGGCCTGGGGGCGAGGCACTGGGAGCACATAGCCGGGAAATCCGTCGGGAACCGCGACGGCATTCGAGAATTGCGGGTCGCTCGCCACGGAATCCACCAGAAAGAGGTTGGCGCCACTGAGGCGGCATTGCTCGTCCGCGCCTGGGGGGCACTTGAGCGTTTGCAGCACAGGCAGGCGGACCAGCGTGGCGAGCGGCTGCCAGTCTCCGGCCGCGCCATTGGCAATGACACGGAACTTGAGGGGGCCAAACGCCGAGCCACCGAAAGCTTTGGCGGGGTCGAGCGTGGCCAGCGCTACTTTGCTGTTCTCGAGGGTTAGGCCGCCGTTGTCGAGGCTGAGCGTGGTCGAAAACGCTTCGTCCTCGGTGGCCACTTCAATCTGCTCGCTGCGGCTGAACGATTTGGGCGATTGCGCGCGGACGGAGAATCGCAGCTTGGCATCCAGGGGCAGCTCGTCCTGGTTCGACAGCTCAATATTGCTGCCGGTGCTGGAAGCCGACGCCTGCACACTTTTGCCGATCATCTCGACGCCGGGCCGGGGATCGCCGACCGCCGCGTCCACATTCATGGTGCGGCCGTCGTTGAGGGCGACTTCCGCACTGCCGCTTGCGCCCTGCTTCAGCGCGGCAGCGGCTTTGGAGTCTTTCGCAACCATCGGCAGCTCATCGCTGGCCATGGTGGAGTTGATCTTTCCCGGAGAGAAGGTGACGTTGTCAAAGCTCAGGGATGCGACGTCTTCGAGGCGGCTGCCTTTGAGGATTCCCTGGGAATCGCCGGCATGCAGCGTGAAGCTGTCCAGGTGACCCGCCTCAGCAAATGCGCGCAGCGGAATGGTCTGGGCGGTCACCGTGCCGTACTGTTTCACTTCCAGCATGAGCGCGCCAGGATGGGTTTTAGCGAGCGGAACCGTCACCTGGACCTGATCGGGACCAGTCGCCTTCCAGTCGGTTTTGATTTCCTTGCCGGTTGAATCCTTGACCAGGATGGTATCGACACAACTGGCGTCGTCGGTGGAGAGATGGATTGTATCCTCGCGCCCAACAATCAGCGCTTCGCGATCCGCTGAGGCCAGCTCCCAGTGTTGTGCGTGGGTGTTTTCGAGGCGGAAGGTGGGCCCGTCATATTTTTCAAAACCCCAGTAGCCGTGCAGGGACGCATCGATGGTGTTGCCGAAGTCGTTGGCGCTCAGGTCGCTGGCTTCGAGGACGAGGCCGCCGCTCACGGCATCGGGCTTCACGAGTTCGTCCACCGTCTTGCCGGATTTGGTCTTGAGGCGCAACGTCATGCCGTGCGCATAGCCGGTGGAGAAGACCAGCGGCGCGCCATCCACGGCCAGCACCAGTGAGTTTTTCTCGGCACAATAATTTTGTTTCGAGTCGACAGGGTGAAGCGGCGGTGGCTGCGAGGCTTCTACCGCGGGGAGCGCCGTCACGAGCACGGATTTTGGATTATGGAACGACGGCGGGGTATTCAGCATCAGGGCCAGGCCATCGCCCTGCTGGGTGGCCAGGGCTGGAATGTATTGATACTGCGCGGTGTGCAGGGTATCGAGAATGCGCGCAATATCCATGACCGAGCCGACGTAGGGGCTGTAGTAGCCGTAGTTGGCCTGGGGCGTGTAGCTCATCTGCATGGCCAGATCGCCGGCGTTGCCGGAGGTGAGGGCGGCGACGATGGACATGCTGTGGCCGTCGTTGAGGATCATGGATTCCTGGCCCTGAGTCATGCAGGCCGCCTGCAGATCCGGCATTTTTTCGAGGCACTTATCGTCGACCTTCATGCCCAGGCTGCGGGCCAGCAGGGGCGCAGCGTCTTTCAGCTTCGACGGATCGCTGGCGAGGATCGAGCGCACGGCCGCGAGGTAGGTATCGAGGCGCGAGCGGTCGAGCATCGCCTGATTCAGGTCCTGCGACGCGCGCACAAACTGACCGGGGCGGCCCTGCACCGCATTTACGAGCGTACGGAAATCGCCGCCGGTGACCGGAGCGAGAAAGAGCACCACCTGCTGCGCACCCTGCGGCACGGTGACCGTCATCCCTGCATCTTCGCTTTTGCGATTCCAGGTTTCCTGGCGGAAGAACCAGTTCTCCGGGGGCGAGTCAGTCGATCCGCGGAGAAAGGCGGCGACCATCAGATAATGAACGCTCTGGCCTTCGGGCAGGTCGGCCTTGATCCACACACGATCGCCGGGGGCGAGGTTCGGCACCTGAGAGATGGGCAGCGTTTTATCGCCACGCGTGACCCTCACTTCGAGTTTGGGTCCGGCTAAATCGAAGGGCGCTGCATCGGCGTAAGCCGAAAAGCCTGCCGCGAAAAACACCAGGAATGCAAGCGATGTACGAACGAAACGAATTGCCATATCAGTCACTATTTTAGGCCGCATCGCCGCCCTGCGGAGGCGGAAACGACAGGGCCTGTCTTTCCTGACGCAATTCCACGCAAAAGGTTGTGCGCGTGGGAATTATGCATCGGATGCGGAAATATTATTCAGCGGACCATGGCGCATTTTTATGGGCGTTTAACGTCCATTTTTTATCGAATCAAAAGGACTTGCTATCCCCTGGCAGGAGGCTCCCCGCGTCACTGTCATCCTTGAGGCCGACGCCGCTCTGTTGCAACCGCCGCGCCTGGTGCAGGAGATAGCGGAGCCGCTGGGCCGCCTCGGCATACGACAACCCCTCCGGCCGGATGTTGGAAATGCAGTTGCGCTCCGCGTCCGTGCGCCCCACACGCGGAGCCCAGGTGAGATACGCGCCCAGGCTATCCGGCGAACTCAGGCCGGGGCGTTCGCCGATGAGGACCAGCACCGCGGGCGCGCACAGGATCTCGCCGATAGCATCGCCCAGAGCCACGCGAGCCTGATTTGCAATCACTACTGTCATCTTTTCGAAGTCTTTGGATGCGCGCAGTTCTGTGAGCAGCGGGATTGCGTGGCGCACGGGAGCCACCGCTGAAAGACCGTCGGCGATCACGACGGCCAGGTCGCAATCGTTCTCTGATATTTCGGCCAGACGATCGTGGCTGGCGGCATCGAGCGTACGCCCCAAATCTGGACGCTGGAGATACTGTGCACGATCGCGTGCCTGGCTGCTCACGATCCATGGAACTCCGAAGCCGCTGGCGCGCAGGTTGCGTGCAAGGGCGTCGGCATCGAGAGGCTTATGCACAGCGTCCCGCGCCAGCGCATGGGCCGATTCGAAGTCGAGCAGAGCTTGTGTAGGCAGACTGTCGCCCGCGCGGCCGAGCCCGATGCGCGCGGGGGTCCAGCGACGCAACTGCGTCCAGGTGTCGGACTTGTTCAGCTCAGCCATTCGCTGGCTCCCGGCAGAAGTTTCTTCTCCGCGCCCGCGCCGAGCAAATTCCCGCGGTCATCGGCGATGCCCATGCGCTCCAGCCACGCTGCAAACTCCGGCGCGCGCTGCAGGCCCAGCACTCTTCGCGCGTAGAGCGCATCGTGGAACGAAGTGCTTTGGTAGTTGAGCATTACATCGTCGGCGCCGGGCACGCCCATCACAAAGTTGACGCCGGCCACGGAGAGCAGCGTCAGGAGCGTGTCCATGTCATCCTGATCGGCTTCAGCATGATTGGTATAGCAAACGTCGCAGCCCATGGGCAGCCCGAGCAGCTTGCCGCAGAAATGATCTTCGAGCCCGGCGCGGATGATCTGCTTGCCGTCGAAGAGATATTCGGGGCCAATGAATCCGACCACGGTATTCACCAGCAGCGGCTGGAAATGCCGCGCCACCGCATAGGCGCGCGCTTCACAAGTTTGCTGATCGACGCCCGCATGCGCGTCGGCGGAAAGCGCGCTTCCCTGCCCGGTTTCGAAATACATCACATTGTCGCCGACGGTTCCGCGTTGCATTTGGAGCGCCGCAGCCTGCGCCTCGGCGAGCAGCGCCAGCGAAATGCCAAAGCTGCGATTCGTCTTCTCCGTTCCGCCGATGGACTGAAAGACCAGGTCCACCGGAGCGCCTTTTTCGATCGCCCGCAATGTGTTCGTCACATGCGCGAGCACGCAAGTTTGCGTGGGCACGTCATAGCGCCCACGAAAGGCGTTCATCATCTCCAGCAACCGCATCACGGCCTGCAGGCTGTCGGAAGCGGGATTGACGCCGATGACCGCATCGCCGCAGCCATACAGCAATCCTTCGAGCATGGAGGCGGCAATCCCGCGCACATCGTCCGTGGGGTGATTGGGCTGCAGGCGCACGGAGAGGCGGCCGGGCAATCCGAGCGTGTTGCGAAAGCGCGTGACCACGCGGATTTTCTGCGCGGCGAGAATTAAATCCTGGTTGCGCATGAGCTTCGAGACCGCAGCGGCCATTTCCGGCGTGATGCCTGGCGCTGCCTGCGCAAGCGCTTGCGCATCCGTTGCAGGATCGAGCAGCCACTCGCGGAATGCGCCGACGGTGAGGCCGCTCAAGGGTGCAAAGGCTTGCGCATCGTGCGTATCGATAATGAGGCGCGTGACCTCGTCGTCTTCGTAGGGAATGAGTAACTCGCCGAGGAAGCGAGCTAGCGGCACTTCGGCCAGGGCTCGACGGGCCGACGCGCGCTCCTCTTCGCTCTCGGCGGCGATGCCAGCCAGCGCGTCGCCGGAGCGCGCCGGTGTGGCTTTGGCCAGCAGCGTCTTCAGGTCAGGAAAGGTTCGGGTGCGGCCCGCGACTGCGATGGAGTACGCCATATCAATGCTTCGGCAGGATGATGCGGAACTCGCCGCCGGCGTGCATCAGGCTCATCAGGTAGAGCATGCCGTCGTAGTAGCGGCTCTGTCCGGAGGGGATGGGCGTGTTCCACAGCGCTTCGGTGAAGAGCCTGGCGCGAGCGCGATCTGTAGCAGCCAATCCTGCTACCGCGTTGGTTCCCGCGAGACCTTCGGGATGTGCTTCGTGCGTGAGGCCGGGCGTGGAGCCCATTGGCTTTCCATCCAGCGTGTAGACCGGGCCGTAGGTATCGATGCCCTGGGACTGGAAGAATTTCTGAATGCGATCGCTGAGCGCCTGCTCATCGGGGGCTTTGTGCCACCACGACCAGTCGACGGACCAGTTGCTGGCCGTGCGCCATGCATCGTAGCCAAATTTGCCGGATTGGCTGAAGCGATTCACCATCGGCGTGCCGTCGAAGTTTGCGTAGTCGGGTGCGAGGCCGGTGTCGGCATTGGTGGCCTTCGGGAAAAATGCGCGGCTGGCTGCGGCTGCGCTCTCCCAGAAGTCGCGATCCGCGGGCGGACCCCAGCGCGCCCACAAATCATAAAACGCGGGCAGATGATACGAGGGATCGGTGAACGGGTGCGGCATGACGTCCGGCACAAACAAGATCATGGGAGGGTCGGCATGCATCTCGGGCCCCACACTGTGAGGACCAAATTTGCCGGGCGCGGTGATGATCTGGCGATGCACCATGGCGGTCAGCAACTTCTCCGCTTCCGCGTGGTAATCGTAGATGCCCGTGCCGCCGGGCCAGCGATTCGCCGCAAACAGAAGCGCCATGGCGAAATACGATTCGCCATCGGGGGCCGCGCCATCGGAATTGTGCGTGCCATCCGTCTTGCACGACCACGCGAAATATTCGTAGCTCGGCGCCTTTGGGTCGCTGACGTACATGTAGGTCTTCGCCCAATTCCACAGCGCGTCGAATTCGGCCTTGTGATTCAGCTCGACGGTGATCATCATGCCGTAGGACATGCCTTCGGTGCGGACATCGTGATTCGCCCAGTCGGTGAGATACATGAGAGGACCATTGCCATTGCTGCGGGCGGCGAATGCTACGGCCTGGGTTTGCGGGTCTCCGTGAAAGAGCTGCTGATACGCGGTCTCGATCTTCGCGCGGATTTGCTTTGTGGTGTGGCCGTCTTCTTTGAAGAGGTTGCGATATTTGCCTGTCGCGAACGCGCCGCCGCCTTTGTCGAATGGGGTTTGCGCCCGCGCCGCGCACATTATCCCAGTCAACAGAACGATCCACAAAACCCGATTACGCATGCAAAACTCCTGCTCCTGCCATGGTTACAGTCACCACGGTGATGTCGTCCTGCTGTCCGAAATGTTTCGCCATGTCTGCAATTTCCTGGGCGCGATTCTGGCTGATTTCCTGAGTGCGCTCAAAGCCAAACAATTCGCCACTCGCATTCATCGCTTCTACCACGCCGTCGGAAAGCAGCGTCAGCTTATCGCCAGGCGAAAGAACGAAACTTGATTCGGGGTACTCCGAATCAAGCGAGATGCCAAGCGGCAGGCCTGACTCCATTGTTATTTCCGTACCGTTGCAATACGGAATCAAGTGCCCCGCATTCGCTACAGTCGTCTTTCCTTCTGGCTCGATACGGACGCAAACGCAGGTGATAAACCCGGCCTCCTGCGTGGAGACAATTTGTTCGTTGAGCCGCGCCAACAATATCGCCGGACCGCATCCTTCCGCAGCGAGCGTACGCAGCGCGCCTATTGCCAGTGTGCCCGTCATGGCTGCCTGCAGGCCTTTGCCGCTCACGTCGCCGACTACGACCAGCGTCGATCCATTTCCCTGGTCCAGCACCTGGTAGAAGTCACCACCCACTTCGGCTGCGGGAAAATACGCCGCCTCCAGCGCGAAACCTTCGACAGTGGGCATTTGGGCGGGAACCATCCGGCGCTGGATGTCGCGCGCCGCATCCAGTTCGGCGGCGCCGCGCGCCTGCTCGCGGCTGACGCGAGTAAATCGGAAGAACACGACCACCGCAATCGCCAAAACAAAGAGAAAGTCGCTCAGGTCTGCGACCTGCAATGGAATCGGACCGAACTGGATGGGATTGGTCAGAAAATCGAGTTTTCCCCAACCGGTATAAATGGAAACCGTGCCGATATCGAAAACGGCGGCGCTCGCAGCCGGCAACAAACTCGGCAGCACCAGCCATCCGGCCTCGCGATTGCCACGGCGATACCAAATCAGAAGCAGAACCGGCAGCAGCAGGGCCGCGGGCAATATCACCAGGGCCTCAATCAGAATGTAATTGGAGCTGCTCAGCAAGCCCAGGATGGAGACGAGCGACACGACGGGCATGCCGACCAACACCATCTCATAGGCTCGCCAAACATGGCTCACGCGGCGCCCGGCAAAGCTGAAAGTGAATTCCACCTGCATGATCGTGAACACGTAGATCAGCGGGTCGCCGGCGATCACTTGCCACACCAGGGGGATGAGCCCGTTGGAGGAGCACTGGAATATCAGGTTCGACAGCCCCAGCAACAGCAGGTAGAGCCCGAGCCATCGATATTCGCGCTGCGAATGCTGGCTGAAGAAAAACAGCAGGCTGCCGGCCCCGGCGAAGAGCAGCAGAAGATTGATCATGATCGGCGGCAGAACGGCATAGAGCCGTTCACTCTGTGCCGCCGCGCGCTCGTTCTCGACGGCGAACGGCACGCCCAGCGAAGCGTTCAGGAATAGCGGGAGATGAAATAGCGAGTAGTTCCAGGGGGTATGGGTACGCAGCGCCAGTTCCAGATCGGATTGCCCCGTCCCGATGAAGAAGACCTGCTCCGTCGGGCGCTCCACGTCGAAGACGGAGCGCAATGTGGCTTCCTCCTGCAGTTGACCATCGACATAGAGTTGATAGACTCCCGCGCTTCCAGCCAGAAAGATGTGCACGGCAGGATGGTCGGGCGCGAGCCTGACATGCAGGCGGAACCAGCGCCAGCCCGGCTGCGCTGGCCCCATGTCATCAATTTCAACGGTTTTCCAGGTGCTGTCGTCGAAGTTCGGCGCAGCCCACTCGGGATTGTCGCCGCCGTGTGTGTGCCAGCCATCGGTGATGCTGATGGTGCCGGAGTGCCAATCAGTCGCATCCAGCCCTTGTGCATACAGCAGCGGCGTCGCGAGCAAAAGCAGAAGGACGAACGCGCAATGCTTTCGCATGGATTTCTCCGGATTTATGCCAGCGCCAGCGCCAGCACGGTGATGTCGTCTTCCTGGCCGAAGTTCTGAGCGGCGTCGGCGATCTCTCCGGCGCCCAGGCGGGTTAGCTCCACCAGCTTGTCAAAGCCCAGCAACTGCTTTTTCGCTCGCGCCTCCGGGACGCCATCGGAGAGCAGCACCAGGCGCTGGCCGGGGTCGAGATGGCCGGTTTGGATCGGGTAAGTTTGGTCGGCTTTGAGGCCAAGGGGCAGTGCACCCGGGGCTTCCACTTCACGCCCGTCGATGTACGGATTCAAATGGCCTGCGTTGGCGAAGCTGTATTCGCCGGTGGCTTCGACACGCACACAGCAGGCGGTGGTGAAGCCCATATCGCCCTGGCCGAGAAGCACGAGGTTAAGGCGGTTGAGCACTTCATCCGGAATGCGCGAGCTTTCGCGGTTGAGGGCGCCGAGGATGAGGGAGACGCGCATGGCGGCGAGCAATCCTTTGCCGCTCACGTCGCCGACAACCACGACGAGCGAGCCGTCCTGTCCTGGGGAAACGAGGAAGAAGTCGCCGCCGACTTCCGCTGCGGGACGATACGCAGTCTCAACGGCGTAGCCTGGGGTTGGCTGTTGCGAACGCGCCAGCAGCAGGCTCTGCAGCGTCTTTACGGCCTGCATCTCGCTGGCGGCTCGTGCTTTCTCGCGCGCGAGGCGAATGGTGCGGACGACCAGGAAAACCAGCAGCGTTATGGAGAATGCAAACGATACGACCTCATTCCAGCCCACATTGAAGGCTTTCAGCGGCGTCTGGTTGGAAGCGATGAGGGCGTTGACGCTCACGGCATGCGCCATGTAAAGCAAATAGACGGTGAACGAATAGTATTCGAGCGATGCGTTGACCAGCAGCGGGACCGACAACAGCCACGCATCGAAATTGCGCTTGCGCCATGCCACCCAAAGCGCGAGCAAGGGCAGGCCCATGGATGCGGGGGCAAAAACGATTTCGTAAACGAGATTGACGACGATGCCGACGGGATCGCCGATGCGATGCGCGGGGAACCAATAAAAGGAGAAGACGCTGGCGAACGGCAAAAACAGCAGCACCGCGTAATAAGCCGTGAACCAGCGCGAACGGCGCAGGCTGAGCGCAATGCGCACAAACTCAATGAGCGCCAGCGTGGCAGCCAGATTCAGGACCGCTCCCAGCAGAGTCACCCACAGGGACGTCGGCAAGTTGAAGACGAGCCTTGCGAACTGCAGAATCTGCACACTCGCCATGGCTGCAAGGGCGACCGCGAGCACCTTGTATTCGGGCTCATTGCGGACGGTAACGGCCAACGCCAACGTGATGAGCAGGACCAGCAGCACCAGAGTCAGATTGGTCGCGTTCGAGGTGTAATTGCGGAAATTGAGGAGTGCGGCCGTTTCCCGAATTTCGCGCGCTGGCCCGAGCAGAGTTTTGCTGATCACAGACATTCCGGCCGCCGGGAAATCTCCATGGTGGCTGACTGTGCCGGCATGGAAGCGAAAGGCGATGGTGAGATCCCCGGACCCAAGCGCAGCATCCGGAATTGCGCCAACCCACATATTGATGAAGCAATTGCTGCCATCGGGAGTAAACGCTCCCCATGTCGCGAGCCGCTGGCCATTGACAAAAATCTCTGCACTGCCGCCCAGGGAGGTCAGCATCAGGGCCAGGTGCCGCGCACTGGACGGAACCTGCACATGGGTCCGGTACCAGATGGCGCTGACATTCTTCATGCCCTGCTGAACAGGTGGAACACCGGTATCGAACACCTGCCAGTGGCTGTCGTCGAAGCCGGGCTGGGCCCATTGCGGATCGTCGCCCTGATGCGCGAGCCATTGCGAACCGAGGTCGATGGGCGCGCCCATGGAAAGGCCGTCGATGTGGCGCGGATTTTGCACGGCGCGCTCGACGCTCTTCTGAGCGTGCGCCAGGCTCCAGGTGGTTGTGGACAGCAGAATCAGCAACAGCCAGCGCAAGCGGATGAATCGGCCTTTCGGTAGGTTCATTGCGTTCCTCTCGTCGAAAACTGAGTCCTGTGCACATCGATCCCGGGCCTTCGATAGGTATCGCCGCGGCGTGGGCATCGCGCTGGTTGGCTGGGGAACCCAGTGTATCCATCTGGCCTGGCGGGGAGCAATCGTCCTTTCTCCGCCGTCGCGGAATCGTCAACTCCCTGCGCCAGCGCTCCCTGCCGCGTGTTAACGTGTTGGCACTGCCTCCGCTGTCAGCACACTTCGGTCCCCGAGCGAGGATCCATGCCCCTCACCCTTGAATCGCGATTTTGCGAGAACGTGTTCATCCTGGTGTGTAAAGGTCAAATTATTATCGGCCAGGAAGTGAAAGACCTGGACGCGAACCTGCGCATGGCGACGCGCGAGTTCACGCGCGTTGTGCTCGACATCGGCCAGGTCACGCGCCTGGACAGCATCGGCCTCGGCCTGCTGGTGCGCTCCGTGGACGGCCTGCGGAAACGCGGCGGCGATTTGCGGCTCGCGAATCCTCCAGGCTTTGTCTCGCATTTGCTCAAAATGACGAAGCTGACGGAGTTTCTGCAATCCTATGCCACTGAGGATGAAGCGATCGTCTCGTACCTCGCGGAGACTGCCGAGGAGCGCGTGGCGGATCAGCCCGGCCATCGGGTGCTGGTGATCGACCGGTCCGCGGATTTTGGGGCGTTTGTCCGCGCGGTGCTGAGCCAGCACGGATTTCAGGTGCGTTCCGCCAGCCTGATTTCCGACGCACGGATGTTATTGCGATTCCAGACCGCAGATTACCTGGTGTTCGGTCCCAGTTCGCTGCCGGCGGCCGTGGAGGCAGGCACTGCCGCGCTGAAGCCAATGGTGCCGCGGGCGACCGTGCTCGCGCTGGAGCAGGACTTCCACACCTTCGACGCGCACCGTGCGGCAGAGATTCTGCTGGAGTTGCTCCAACCCGGAGCGCCGAACGCTTAAGCGGCCGCCAGCGCCGTGGCTTCGTCCTTATGCAGGGCCGCGTATTTATTGATCCCCACCATGGTGAAGACTTTTTGGAAATGCGGGCTGAGGCCAAAAATACCTACGGTCTGCGTCCCCGATTTGCCCGCCTCGAGGAGCATCTGGATGATGATGGCGATGCCCGACGAGTTGATGTAGTCGACAGCGGTGAAATCCAGCAGGATCTTTTGCGCGTTGCCATTGAGGCCGTGATACGCGCCCAGGATCGCGTCTTTTGAGGCCGAAGAAATATCTCCGGCAAAGGAGAGAATCGTTACCGCGCCACCTGACGCTGCCGCCGCCGTGCGCTCACTTACTTTGGTCGTCACCTGCATTACTGGCTCTCCTTGTCGAGGCGAATCACGAGTCGTACGAAGCTTTTGCCGGGGGGCCCCTGGTGCCATTCGGCTTCGTCCACGAGGGCCTGGATCAGGAACATGCCCATGCCCCGCGGATCCTCGTCCCCATGCATTTTGCGGTCGATATCAGGCGCGTGCGGCGCACTGCGAACTCCGGTGCCATCGTCGATGACCTTGACCACCAGTTCATCGTCGCTGGTCGAGAGTACCACCCCGACGCTCAGGCCGTTGTTCAGTTGATTGCCGTGCTCGATGGCGTTGATGCACGCCTCGGCCACGGCGGTTTTGAGATCCTCGATTCGGTCCTCGCTAAAGCCCATCAGCGCGGCCATGCTGGCAGCCGTGCTCATGGCAACTTTCTCGAATCCCAGTTCTGAAGGAAGGCGGACTTGCACCGAACTCCCACTCTTCATGAAGACTCCGTCTCCGGCCCGGGATGGCAGATCGCCAGGGCGGTCATGTCATCCGTCTGTGGTTCGTGGTTCGAAAAGGTATCGAGCGTTTCCCACAACATATCGAGAATGCGCTCGGCCTCAGGAGAATTGAACGTGCGAAACGTATCGACCAGGCGGTCCTGCCCGAATTCGTCGTCGCCGTGAAAAACTTCTGTCAGACCGTCGGTATAGAGCAACAGGCGCGACCCGGCAGGAAACGCGTAGCGCTCGGCCTTGTATTCCATGCCGGGCAGCATGCCCAGCGGCGTGCCGGATGCTTCAATCATTTGCACGGTGCCGTCGGGCAAAAGCAGTGCCGCGGGATTGTGCCCTGCATTCACCACTTCAAACTCACCCTTATGCGCATCGAGGCGCAGAAAGAGCGCCGTCATGTAGCGGCGGCGGGCCTCAGTGCCTTCCTCCCAGTGCTGCTGGCCGATGCGGGCTGCCAGATTTTCAAGCGTCACCGTCTGGCCGGCCAGGGAACGGAGCGCTGCGCGGAAACTGGTGGCCACAATGGCCGAAGCCAGCCCTTTGCCGGCCACATCCGCGACCACCATCAGGTGGGTGCCGTCGGCCATAGGAATGGTGTCAAGATAATCGCCACCTACCTCATAGCAAGTGGTAGAGCGGGCCGCGATGGAATAGCCGGGAATCTCCGGCATGGCCTTGGGCAGCAGCGAACGCTGCACGGAGCGGGCTGCATCCAGATCCTGCTGCACACGCGCCCACTCCATATCGCGCTCGTGGAGGGTCGCGTTTTCAAGCGCGACCGCGGTTTGCAGCACCAGGCCTTCGATAAAATCCTGCTCGAAGAGCGAAAACTCGCCGCAATCCGGCGCGGCCACCACTAATTCCGCGAGCAGATTGTTATTCTCCCGAGAAAACAGCGGAAATCTTCCGCACCCGGTATACGGAGGCGGCGGCGGATCGCCGTACGCGGCCACCATCTCCGGGCTGCCCGGCAGCAGGAAGAACGCGCCGCTCAGCTCCAGCTCGCGCACCAGGATGCGCGCCGTCTGCAGCAGGACCTCGTTGGTTCGGATGGTGGAGTGGACCTGTCGCGTCGCTTCCAGCAGCGCCTGCAAACGGGCGACCTGCTGTTCGAGCGAGTCCTGCGGCAAGAACGGAATCGTATCCATAGAAAGAAACAACGTGGCCGGATCAGAATACAGACCCATTCCGTTGCGCCTCCGGGAGCCTGAGGAAGGAGGGACACAGCGGTCGGCAAGCCAGAAACCGACTGGCTCATCCGATATGGGGCGGAGAGCGCCAGTTTCGCCGATTTGCCGTGGGGATTGCAAGCGAATTGGGCGTGCGGGCTGGCGGCACGCCGCGCTCAGTGCGACGCGGCTTCCGGCGGCGGGGCCAGCTTCAGGTCGATCCCGCCTAAAAACCAGCCCAGAAAATCGAAATCCTGATGGAACGCTGCCGGGTTGACGTCCTGATCCGGGTGGGAATAAACCAGCGCCGAAGGCGTTCTCTCCGCCGCCCACAACAGTGAGCTCTCGGTCAGCGCCTGATACCAGGCTTGCAGGAAGTCGCCCTCGTCTTTTGTCACGATCTTCATGGCGGGCCGCGGCGGGATGCCCATCAGCGCTCTCGTTTTTTCGTACTGATCCTGCAACACGGTCTGCGTTGTCTGGATCTTTGCGCCCATTTCCCCGTGTTTGGACTGCGGTGGCATGAACAGGCGCGGCTCATCCATCCCCAGGCTGTCCAGCACAATCGTCATCACCGGCTGCGGCTGGTTTCGTTCCGCATCAAAGAAGACTTTCTCACCGTCCTTCTCCACAATCTCTGCGAAGACGAACGTATGCTCGCGGGGCTGCGCCTGGAGCGCGTGGTACAGCAGCATCAGCGCCAGAGCATCAGGCCAGCTTGGCCGGCTTCGCCCGGTGTGCTCGTCGTAGCGCGCTACCACCAGGATGCGATCGGCGCTTTTTCCCGGCAAGGTACAGACCAGGTTGTTTTCGCCGTTCTTTCCCGCGGCCTGTTCTTCCAATAGATTGCCGGTGCACAGGAACTTTTCGAAGCCATGGTGGAGCGCCTGATACCGTAGCGCGTCGCTCTTCGGAATCGTGCGCAACAACGCATCCACCGTTCCCGGATCCACTTCCCAGAACGCGACGCCATTTTTCGTTTGCGCTGGAGGCTGCGGCTGCGTTGTCGTTTGCGTTTGCGCGATTCCTGCCAGTGCGAGCGCCGTGAAAGCTATCCATCGAACCCGCAACATCCTTGCCCCCCCTGGCCCGTGGCCCCAATCCTCGCGCTCCAACGGTATACCCGTGGGAGACGCACACAGCCTCGCTCACTGCGAAGCAGCTTGCGTGGACGCATCGAGTTTCCGGTCGATCCCGCATACAATCCACGCCAGATAGTCGAAATCCTGATGAAACGCAGGCGGATTCAGCGCTGCACCGATCTGCGAGAAGATCACGCCAGCAGCCGATTGCCGCGCCGCCCGGAACAGCGAACTTTGCAGAATCTCGTGAGTCCAGCCACCTTCGCCGGCTGCATCCTCCATCGTCAATGCCTGGGTGAGCGACGGTGGACTGATCCCCATCAGTTCTTTCGTCTTCAATGCCTGTTCCTGCAACAGACTCTGGGTCTCCTGGGCCTTCGCGACATCTGCCGCGTGTTTGGGCGGGGGTATAACCACCAGTCGCGGCGCGCTCATGCCGAAACTATCCACCACAACAGTTAACACCGGCGGCGGGTGCTGCCGCTCTTCACCAAAGAACGCCTTCTCCCCGGCCTCGGTCGCAATCTCGGCAATGACGAAGGTGTGCTCGCGGGGCTGCGCCTGCAGCGCGTGGTAGAGCAGCATCAACGCAACCGCATTGCCCCAGGTTGGCCACGCCCGGCCCAGATGCTCGTCGTAGCGTGCGACTACCAGGATGCGGTCAGCGTTTTTTCCCGGCAGGGTACAAACCAGGTTCTTCTCGCCGCTCTTGCCGGCTGGCTGCTCGTCCATTCGATCGCCGGCGCATTGGAACTTCTGGAAGCCGTTGTGCAGCGTCGCATACCGAAGCGCATCGGTTTTAGGAACCGCGCGCAATACCGCGTCCACTGGCTCCGGATCCACCTCCCAAAAGGCAATTCCAGTTTTCGGCGGTGTCTGCGTGTGCGCTGTCGCCGCCAATACCAGCGCCATGATCCCAACCCATTGAACCCACCGCTTCTGGTCCATTCGTGTTCCTCGGCCCCTTACCTGATGCTTCCGTACGAACCGACTCTCGAAGCCTACTCTTCCCGGTTCAGTTGACGAGCAGGGGGTTTAGATAGACCCATAGCGTAATCCGGAAAAGATGTGCGCCCTCATCTTAATCACTGGCCGACGAGGGGCAACTACCAAATCGGGCTCAATAGAATGAAGCTCGGCCCCGAGTGGTTCTAAGGCTGCTGCGCTTCCCTCACCCGCGCCAGGTTGTCCTGCACTTCCTGGCTGGTATCACCTAGAACAATGGCGCGCTCCAGCTGGGTTTGCGCGCCGGCGAAATCCCTGAGCCGCGCCAGCACGACACCGAGCAGGCTGTGGGCCAGAGCAAATCCATCATTCTCGGCGATAGCGCCTTCCAGATGCTGGCGCGCTGCGGCCATATCGCCGTTCTGCGCTTCGAGCACGCCGTTCAGGTAGAGGACTTCCCAGTTTTGCGGGTCATTGCGGAGCAGATCCTGGCCCACGGTTTTCGCTCGGTCGGGGCTTGCGCTCATCAGCATGCGGAAGCGATTCAGGGCCGTGTCGATGTCCGCTGGATGCCGTTGGAGCGCCATGGTGTAGGCGGCGTCGGCTTCGTCGATGCGACCCGCCTGCGCCAGTAGGTCGGCCAGCTGGTTGGCGAGGGCGAGCGAATCGGGCGTGGTATTCAGGCCGTCGCGCAGGGCACTCACGGCGGCGGCGACCTGACCTGCACCTGCATACGCAGCGCCGAGATTCAGACTTTGCAGCGCGGTCCGCTGCCGCGCCGAGAGCGGGTCAGTGAGCAGATCAATCGCGGCCTGGTATTTTTGTTCGAGCACCAGTTCCTGCGACAGCCCGTCGACGGCATCCGTCGACAGCGGGTCGGCCTCGACCGCAGCACGCCATTCTGTCTCCGCCTCCGCATTGCGTTGCAGTTGATCGAAGACGGCTGCCAGAATCAAATGCAGCTTGAGATTGCGGACGTCGATCACTTCGGACGCCTGCAGCGGTATGAGGGCATCCTGGGCGTGACCCGAGAGAAAGAGGCTGGTTCCGTACATGAACAGCACGTTCGCGGAATCGGACTTGAGCCGCAGGGAGTTGGCAAACGCCAGCACCGCGCAGTCATAGAGCCGTTGATTGGCGAGAGCAATGCCGAGATCAGCGAAGGTATCTGCATCGGGCGTGGCCGCGAAGCGCGCTTTCATGGATTCCGGCATGGGGCAGGTTTGTTGCGCGGGCAGCGCGACTGCGAATAAGCAGAGCAGAGCGGCGAAGACTGCGTTGCGCATGGGGGCGTTCATTTTCCCGTCCGGCCAGCGGGCTTGCCGGCTTCTACAACGTGCACTGCAATGTTCTGGATCGCGTCCGGCGCCATGTTGACGAACTCCGGCAGATTGACAGCGCGGTTCGCAGCGGTCGCGTTGTCGATCAGGATGGCGGGGCTGTCCTGACCGCCCGCATCGATGTGCGTCAGATACATCTGCGTGAAGAACGAACGCCCCTTCGATGAGAAGACCATCCAGCGACCGTTCGGTGAAAAGCTGTGCCATGAGTTCATCAGCTGCAGATTGGCGCGCATGCGCCGCGCTACGCCGCCGCCGATCGGCACAATGAAAAGCTGGCTGTCGGGTCGCATCAGTTGTCCATTGCGGCACTCGACAAAGACCACCCATCGGCCATCCGGCGAAATGCGAGGGAAGGTGTTGCTCACGCCATTTTGCGAAGCGCCTTCGATGCGTTCCGGCGTGCCGCCTTTGCCGTTGTTGAACGGCATGCGATAGAGGTCGTACTGAATCTGCGTCTCGTTTCCGTCGTCGGCGCGCAGAGCAGGACCCTGACCTTTGACCCGCGGAGGCCGCGCGGTGGCTCGCGCAAACACGATGGTCTTCTCATCGTGGCTCCAGACGCCGTCCGTCTGCACGAACTGCGGATCGTCCGCGCCCGGCAGCGGCTGGCGCAGGCCGGTTTGCCGGTCGTAATACTCCAAAATGCCGCGCGTCGGATAGAAAACCTGGAGAAAGCGATGATCGCTGAAATTGGTTACGTAAAACGTGTCGAGGAGCCGGTACGTCGGCCCGGCAAAGGTGCTGAGCACGTAGCGTCCGTCGGGAGAAACGCGCGACATGAAGCCGACACGCGTGGTGCCTACCCGCCCATCGGTATTCCAGTGCACCAGGTCCTTACTCTCAATCGACATTTGTTTCTGCACCGGGACCACGGCATAGAGGCCTTTGTCGTCTTCCGGCCCGTCGATATCCATGCCCATGGTCTTGCCGTCTTCTGAGAAGGAGTGGCAGTTCCCGCAGGTCGGCATTTTCTTCAGCACCGTATGGCTTTCCGGCAGGCGAATGTCGCGCACCCGCCACTGAATGAGCGGCAGTGATGAAGCGGCCAGCGGCTGCACATTGCCGGTGATGTTCGAAGTGGGCATCAGGGGAACGTCGCGGTAGAAAATGGGCGCTCCCACCGGATCCCGCGAAGTGGTGATGGTGATGTGCGCGCGAGAGACCAGCGCGCCAAGTCTGCTGAGGCCGGAAATGGTGATCGTCGCGGGCTGCTCAACACTGTGCGCCTGGATGGCCGACCACGTCGCCCGATCGGGCGTCCAGGTCCAGGTGGCGGCCTGCTGCGGCGTCAGCTTCGGCTGCTGGTCAGGATTTTTCGTGCAATCCGGATCGAGCGGCCAAAAATGGAAACGCTCGCCGCGCGTCACGATGTGGAGGGGAACAGGTTTTCCGGCCAGCGCAATGTCAATCGTCCATGAGCTTCCGGCGGCATCGCGCCACAGCAACGTGGGCGGCGTCATGCCTGGCGGAAAGATGGAGCCATTCTCGGGGTAATCGATGGAGACGGGCCACAGCGCTGGCGCCGTCTGCGCGTGCATCGGTCCTGCAACGACGGCCAACAGGATCGCAGCCAGAAAGGGCAGACGCGCGGCACGCATGCACCGATGCTTGCAGGTCTGCGGTGCGTCGCTCTGTGACGCAGGTCACGCGAAGCGCGCCGCGGGCTCGTGAATCGGGCTTAGTGAATCTCGATGACCGCCAGGCCCATGGGCGGGAGCGTTACTGTGAGCGCGTGATCGTGAATCGCCACGCCTTCCGGCTTGCCGATGTCTGAAGCTTTGCGCAACTCTTCAATCTGCTGATGCGTGGGATCCTTTGGGCTGCCCATCTTCTTCCAGGCATCGAGCGTGTCGCCGTGGTCGGCATCGACGCGGCGAATCTCAGCGTATGTGCCGTCGGCAACGCCTTTGAAGGTGAAGGTGACGGTCTTGTCCGATCCGCTGGCGCCTGGTTCCACCAGGTTCCAGGCAGCGATCACCAGCGTTCCGTCCGCGCGGCGCGTTACCAGCGCGTCGTCAATGGGCGCGGGCAGACGCTCATCGCCGAGCTCGTGCAGCAGCATAAAGACGTCATAGGCAGGCTTGGGGATATCGTCTTCGGCGACCAGGCCGTAGCCACCGTAGAACGGCGTCTTCACCACGCCCTGCTCCTCAAACACGTCGGAGAAGCTCCAGTAGGACATCATCTGCGTTTTGCCGTCGCATTTGCTGATGGTGTCCGCCATCCAGGGGCCCATGTAGATCGAATCCGTCAGCGCCTGCTCGTTGGCGTACGTCGCGTTGAATTCGCTCCAGATGAGAGGAATGTCCGGCCGCGCGGAGTGAACGATCTCGTTGTGCACCTTGTCGACCGCGGCGCAGACCATCTGGTGCGGCGCGATGGGGCGGTTGTCGTGGAAGACATCCTGCGCGGTGTCGTTGCCATAGACGTGAGTGGAAACGAAGTCGAGGGGCACGTGATTCTGCGTAGCGTGGGCGATCATGTCGCCCACCCATGCAGCCTGGGCGGTAGCGGGGCCTCCCACGCGGAGACGCGGGCTGGCAGCCTTCAGCGCGCGCGCGGTGTTGTCGTACAACTCGAAGTAGGTGGCTTGCGCGGGGCGGCCGATCCAGAAATCGATGTTCGGCTCGTTCCACACCTCGAAATACCACTGCGAGACTTCCTCAATGCCATAGCGGTCGATCAGATGCTGCGCAAACGCCGTGATCAGCGCGTCCCATTTGTCGTAGCTCGAGGGCGGCGAGGGATAGGGCTTGTACCAGAACGCGTGCGTCTTCGGGATGGCCGCCAGCGCTTTGGGCATGAAGCTGATTTCCACGAAGGGGCGAATGCCGTTGTCGAGCAGGCCATCGTATATCTGGTCGACATAGGACCAGTTGTAGACCGGGTTTCCCTGGGCATCGAGGGTGTAAACGCCGTTCTCATCGTCGAAGATGCCGTGGAAGCGGACGTACTGAAAATTCGTTACCTTGCGGACGAGTCGCAGGTCGGTGCGATAGTTGGCGCGCAGGGCGAGGTTGGCGCGGCCCGAGCCAAACATGTCGTCCCAAAAATGCGGGAAGGGCGTTCCGGGGGCATGCGCGTCAACGGTGATGGTGTCCTGGGCCGCGGTCTGTGGGGTGTATGCGAATCCGAAAAGAAAAATGATAGCGAACAGAACAGACCAGGTGCGTTGCATCGGTGGTCTCCACAGTAAAGGTGAGCTATGAATGCTGAAGGGCCGGATCGATACTGCGTGAGGGAAAGAACTGGAGGGCGCTCAACGATGAGCGCCCTCCACAATTATCAGCTGCAGGGAGGCATATCTGGAGCTGAACGAGTTAAGCAAGCCAAACTTTCGCTGCCCACGATGCAGGCAGCATGGCCTGGGTTAGAACTCAAAGCGGCCGAAGAACTCGATCACCCTGCCGTTGTCCGCGCCTGGCGACAGGCCGAACAACGGATTGTTGACATGACTGCCGGCGGTTGTGACGTTAGAAATCAGCGCCTCAGAGCTACCGAACGAAATGGGCTGCAGATTAGTGTGGTTGAAGACGTTGAAGGCGTTCGCCTGGAAGCGGAACAACGCCCGGTGATCGCGCCAGCCGAAATTGACCTGCTTGGCCGCGCTCAGGTCGGTGTCCATAAAGCAGGGGCCGTTGAAATGGTTGCGGCCGATGCCCGGAGGCCCAGGCGTTCCGTAGACGAAGTAATTGGCTCCGCCGTCGGGGAAGTTGCCGCCATGGATGTAGTTACTGTTGCCGCACGCGTTCCTGGCGTCGGCATTGGCCGGCGCGCCCGAGCCTGGACCGTAGCCCGTGGGCCGTGTGGGAGCGATCTGCGATGCGCCATTCACCAGCGCCACCGAGGGCACACCGATCACCGGCGTCCACGGGAAGCCGGTGTGGAAGGTGTAGATGCCATTCAGTTGCCAGTTGCCGAGAACGTTTTTCACCAGCCCGTTGCGCCCTGGAGAGGGCAGCGCCCAGGTTCCTTCTGCGTTGAAGCGTTGCCGCACATCGAAATCGGACGGCCCGTATTCTGAGGCATCGTTCGATGGATCCGTTTGATTGCTCTCGAAGCCGGGGCCCTCTTCCGAGGCGTTATCCATGCTCTTGGACCAGGTGTAGACCGCGCTGAAGGCGACGCCGTGCTGGAGCCGCTTTTCCAAATGCGCGTTCATCGCGTTGTAGTTGGTTTTCACATCGGACGTGGGTACATAGGCTGCGTAGAACGGCGATTGATTCACGCCCGGCATGCAGGCTCCGCCTGAGGCGCACGTGCCATTCGACTGGTTATAGAGAAAGTTCTGATCCACCAGACGGAGGAAGTGGAAGCCGGTCGAACCCTGGTAGCCAACGGTCAGAGCCATTTGTCCGCGGAGCTGCCATTCGGTATCGAAGGAGAAGTTGTACAGCGTGGGCTGTCTCATGCCAGGCAGGATGCTATAGGTTTCCACCTGCGGGGTCGACGGCGTTCCGCCCGGGGGCGTGAACGCATTGGGCGTTCCTGAAACGGGGTTGGTACCGACGGCCAGATTCGGATTCGGCGCATAGCTGAACGGCGAGTCGCTGGTGCCATATTCGAAGACGATGCCCGTCCCGGTTGCGTTGGGATCCGTCGACTGCAATCCGCCGCAGCACAGGCCGTAGTTGAAGTAGCCTGGGCCGTTCTCATAAGCGGGCGAGATCGGCTCCTCGTCCAGGTTGTCAAAGGAAACGCCGAATCCCGCGTGCACCACCATTTTGCTGTTGAAGCGAGACGGCTGCCACGCGATTCCCAGTTTCGGCGCGAAGGCGTCCGGGGTGCTGGGATACAGATGGTTGGTGAGCGCCAGGTGCGACGTGATCAGCTGTTCACCCGCCCCACTGCCCAGCACCATGTCGTTGATGGGGAATCCCTTGTTGCCGAGCTCGCCAAAATGCTCGTAGCGCAGCCCCAGATTCACCGTCATGTTGGGCTCCACCTTCCAGTCGTCCTGCACAAAACCCGCGAAGTATTTGCGCCGGAAGTAGCGTTGCGCGTTGCCCACGCCGCCGGTGTTCGGGTTCGCCGAGATGCCCTCGTAAATGGGCGCGTCGTTGGCGAGATCCCACAGACCCTGAAACGCATAGTTGGGGCGAGCTTCGCCGGAATCGTCGTCATTATCCTGTTCGTCGCGGATGACGACACCCATGCGCAGCGATTGGCCTCCCATCACCTTCGTCACGATGTCGCGAATCTCGTAGGTGTTTTCCGCGGCAATGTACGGGGTGGTCGGGGACGCAAGGCTGCTGAACTGGATTTGCCCAAAGCCAAAGTTTTGAGCGTAGAGACCTGGGACGCCCCAATTCACCTGGTTTTTGCTGTCGGAGATCTGATTATCGGCGAACCGCGTGTAGTTGCCGCGCAGTTCGTTGATCAGGTTGGGACCGAACGTGTGAATATACACGGGTGTCGCCGACGAGTTGAACGGACGGAATGGCACGGCTGTGTCCGGCGCCGCACCTGCCGTCGCATTCAGCGAATTCTGGTCGAGCTTCTGCGTGTAGAAGCCTGCAAAGACCTGATCCTTTGGGGTGATATACCAGTCGCCGCGTCCGTGGAACTGCGTACCGCGAAAGCGGCTTGGCGTATCAATCTGCGCAAACTCTACGTCCGGAATTCCATCGAGCCCGGCGCCGGTAAACATGTTGGGAGTCGCCGGTGTGCCGTTCACGTTGACGTTGGGCAGATACTGCCCGTCCGCGCCCCCGAACGATCCGATATCGAAACCCGTGCCGGCCGGAGCGCAAACGGACTGAATTGCGCTGCAGCTTCCCGGCAGTACCGCTTTGACTACGGCCTCACCGGAGGGTTTAGCTACGGAACTGGCCACCAGGCCGCTGGGCCGCGCCGCCGCCAAGCCGGAATACCACTGCGGCGTTGGAACATATTGTTCGCTGAACGATTGCAGCGAACTCTTCACTGCTTCGTAGCTGGCAAACCAAAACAGCTTATGCCGGATGGCCGGACCGCCGAGGCTGGCGGCCCATTCGCGTTGCTGCAAATCGTCGCGGGTTGGCGGCGCAAATACGCCAGGCGTGCTGGTGGGACCGCCATACGACTGGTAAGCGTTCAAGCCCGGCTCGTCGTATTGAAAGAAGGCGCTGCCGTGGAACTCGTCGGTGCCCGCTTTGGTGACGGTGAGGATGTGTGCGCCCACATCACGTCCGAGCGTGGCGTCGTAATTCGCCGCGAGGATGCTGATCTGCGCGACGGATTCGATGCTGGGCGTGACGATCGTCGATCCGCCATGGAGCAGGCTGTCCACGGTAACGCCATCAATTTCGTATGTGTTAGAAGTGACGCGCTGGCCGGAGGCCGAAATCTGAATCTGGTTCTCCGTCTGGAAGATGCCGTAGTTCGACTGGTTCTGGCTGGTGTTGTTGGGCAGGGAAACCGCACCGCCGCTGCCGGAACGCGCGCTGTCCCCGGTGATGCCGACGCCGGTGCGCAGCAGTTCATAGGGATCGCGGCCAAAGGCGGGCAGCCGCGTTACGTCTGTTGCACTGATAGTGCTGGAGACGGATGCGTCAGCAGTTTGCAGAATCGGCGCCTGATTTCCGTTCACCGTTACGGTTTCCGTAGCTGCGCCCGCCGTCATCGTGATGTTGAGCGATGCGGGCTGCTCAGCGGTTACGCCAATGCTGGCGAAATCCTGTTCCTTGAATCCTTTTGCCGTCGCCTTCACGGAATAGATGCCGGGGCCGAGTTCGCTGAAATTGTAATAGCCGTTTCCGTTGGCGGTGGTGACTTTTTGCGTTCCGTTCGCGGGGTTGGTAAGCGTCACGGTCGCATTGGGGATCACGGCTCCGGTGGTGTCAGTGACTGTGCCAGCCAAACTGGCGGCAAATTGCGCGTGCAGCGCGGGTGCGAGGATCCCGATCCCCGCGACGAGCAGGACAATCGAAAGTACCGCGCGCGCGACTGGATATTGCTTTGGCAATGCGCAGCGATCGGTGATCCGCGCATGGCGGATTGGTTGCAGGGTCTGACCTTGCATTCTGGCTCTCCTTAAAGTTCGTGCATACGCCGTGATGTGCTTCCTGCCCGTGGAGATGCCTGAGGTCCGGGGAAAGTTGCAACCTTCGGCGGCGGAGCCCATCTGTTGGTTGCGCAATCGTTTGTGCACCATTGCACAAACGGTTGCGCCACGGTTAAGATCGTTACCATTTGGCAGAAACGACTGTCAAGCGGCGAGCGACAAAAGGGATCACCCTGCACACTTCAGGCGCCACACCGGGAGCAAGGACAGAGACAAGTTCGAGGACCAGGGTCCTGCAGAATCTCAGGTGGGGCTCGGCGCGAGTGTCCGGAACTGGGCATCTTCACAGTACGATGGGGCAGTATCGCGAGTTCGTTCATGGCAGAGTCTTCGCTCAACCTGCATCGACGCGGTGAGCGGAAGGAGCAGGCATCAGACGCGCAAAATCAAATCGTGAGGCCCCTCCTGCGAACACTCGCCGCGTGACGGGGCTGAAGGAGCTCGCTGCTCACCTGGGACTTTCGCCGACAACGGTGTCGCGCGTGCTGAACCATTCCGGCGGTGAATTTCGCATTGCAGCCAAAACCCAGGAACGCGTGATCAAGGCGGCGGAGTTGCTGAACTACGAGCCGAACGCCTTTGCCCGCGGCTTGCGCAAGCGGCGCAGCTTCACTATTGGCGTGATGGTGCCGGAGATCAGCGAAGGCTATTCAGCGCAGGTGCTGGGCGGTATTGAAGATGCGCTGCTGCAGGAAGAATTTTTTTACTTTGTGGTGAGCCATCGCCATCGCGCCGATTTATTGGAGGGCTATCCGCGGCTGCTGCTTTCGCGTGCGGTGGAGGGCATCATCGCAGTGGATACGCCGATCCACCAGGATCTGCCCGTGCCGGTGGTTGCCGTCTCGGGCCACAGCCGCAAGCACCATATCGTGACGATTGAGCTGGATCATCTGACCGCCGCAAAGATGGCCCTGAGCCATCTGCACGATCTTGGCCACCGGAGGATTGCGTTCATCAAGGGCCAGACCTTCAGTTCGGATACGCGGGCGCGCTGGGACGCGATTCGCAAAACCTGCTCGACGCTCGGCATCCACGTGTATCCGGAACTGGTGGTGCAACTGGAAGGTACGGCACCGGGCAGCGAACCTGGTCTGATTGCATCGCGCAAGTTACTGAGCGGCGGCCATCGTTTCACCGCAATCTTCGCGTTCAACGATGCTTCCGCGATTGGGGCGTACAACGCGCTGCACGAGGCGGGTCTTCACGTTCCGCGCGATGTTTCCGTGGTTGGTTTTGACGATATTCCCAGCGCGGCTACCATGCATCCCAGCCTGACTACGGTGCGCCAGCCGCTGCGGGCCATGGGTCAGAGCGCGGCGGAAACGCTATTGCGGCTGATTCGATTGGGGCCTGCGCTCGCCGATCCGCCGTCGATCCTGGTTTCTCCGGCGTTCGTCAAACGCCACTCGACCGGGAAGCCAGCCTCAGCGCTTTAATCGTTAGTGCGCGATGACGTCGATGGCGACGGGCGCATTACGCGGCGGGAAACAGGTGCTCATGTCGCATGCCTGGTACCGCAGCGCGCCCTGGATCAGATGATCGCCGCGCTGGGCAGTGATGTGCATCTTCAGGACAAACTCGCCACTGTAGATGCTGAGCTTCTGCGATGGATCGGCGGGAAACGCGAAGTCTGAGCCCGCGGGGAAATCGACTGTAGCAATCTTCACGCCGGTTGGCTCAGCGACGATGAGTTCAGTGCGGATCAGGCTCTTTTGGCGCGGCGTGTGCGAATTAATATGCAGCCCGTTCGCGATGCGGAAGTGCATCTCGATGGTTTGCGGAACGGCCGCCTGCAGCGCGACCTGTTGCGGATAGAGAAAGTGGACCAGTTGCTGCTGCGTCCCGCCGCCCGGCGTATCCGACGACTGCCAGGGCAATTTCTGCGGAGCCGCTGTTGCGCCGGCAAAGAGAAACGAACATGCCACAAACACTGTGACGAATTTCATGAGGATGCTCCGCTGCCGATGGCCTTCCTGATATCGGCCTCAATTTCATCGCGGGGCGCCAGGCCAACCGTCGACGCAACGATCTTGCCATTGCGATCGATGAAGAACGTGGTGGGCAGCGCGTCCAGGCCGCCCCACTGATCCGCAATGGAGTCCGCGTCGATCAGCACCGGATAGTTCATGCCCATCTTCGTCGCGAAGTCGGAGATGTCGCGTTTTTCCGTGAACAGCTTCGCGGGGTCTCCCTTATCCAGGTCGTCGGAAGAAACGCCGAGAATCTCCAGGCCCTGGCCGGCGTACTGGTCATGCAGCTTCTCAAACCAGGGAATCTCAATTTTGCAGGGACCGCACCAGGTCGCCCAGAAATCGACAACCAGCGGCCGTCCTTTAAAGCTGGCGAGCGAGACCTTCTGTCCGTGCAGGTCTTCGAGCGTGAAATTCCTGGCCTGCTTGCCGTCGAGCGGCGTGGTGTTGGGGTTTTCCGGAATGTCCAGGTCAGCATCCGTCGCTGCATCGTCGGCCGGCGGCGCGTTTGAGGTGGCGGCTCCAGTCTGGCCGTTGTCGGGAACCAGATCCATCTTCATCCCCTGCATCCGGGCCTGCTCGGCGCGGCGGCGCTGGGCAAAATTCATGATGCCTGCTGCCAGCATCAGCGTCAGGGCCACCACGATGGCCGACAATACCAGAAGATTTCGCCGCAAAAGGATCGATCCTCGCCTGCTTCTATTCTAGCGGCAAGCAGGGAAACTCCGCGGTGCTGAGGGTGATAGCATCAGGAGTTTCAGACCATGAGCGCGAACGAACCCTCATCCCGTACGCCGTCCCGGCTCGTCCGCATTGAGGCGGAGGCACTGCTGGCGCTCGCCGAGCGCCTCGACGGCCCTATGGCAGAAAACTTCGAGCGCGCGGTGGAGCGGATTGTTCAATGCGCTGGATCACGCGGCCGCGTGGTCGTGACCGGGATGGGCAAGAGCGGCATCATCGCGCAGAAGATTGCTGCCACGCTGAGCTCCACGGGCAGCCCCGCTCTGTTCCTGCATCCCGCGGAAGCCGTGCACGGCGATCTGGGCATGATCACCGAGGGCGACCTGGTCATCGCGCTTTCCGCCAGCGGCGAGACCGACGAAATCCTGCGGCTGCTGGCCACAATTCAGCGCATGGGCAATCCGCTCATCGCCCTGGTTTGCGATCTGCAGTCCACGCTCGCCGCCGCCAGCGAGGTGGCTCTCGATTGCTCCGTGCCCGGCGAAGCCTGCGGACTGGGCCTGGCGCCGACGGCCTCCACCACCGCCATGCTGGCGTTGGGCGATGCGCTGGCGATTGCGGTTTCGCTGCGTCGCGGCTTCCGCGAAGAGGATTTCGCCGCGCTGCATCCCGGCGGCAAGCTTGGGAAGCGACTGGCCAGCGTGCGGCAGTTGATGCACTCCGGCGACGCGGTGCCGCGCGTGGCGACGGACACACCGATGACGGATGTGATCTACGAAATGTCGCGCAAGAAGCTGGGCATGACGGTCGTCGAGAAAGAAGGATTGCTGGCCGGCGTGATCAGCGATGGCGATCTGCGGCGCCTGTTGGAAAAAGATGGTCCGGACGGCCTGCGCAAAGCTGCCGGCGAGGTGATGAATTCCGCGCCAAAAACCATCAGCGCCAACGAATTAGCCGTGCGCGCCCTGCACACCATGGAGGAGAAGAAAATCACCTCCCTGATCGTGGTCGATGCGGAGCGGCATGTAGAAGGCGTGCTGCATCTGCATGACTTGTGGGGCACAGAACTGATTTGAACTAATGTCGCGGGTGGTGCGTCTGTAGTATGCAGCGATCCCGATGCGCTGCAACGTTCCCGTGCTTCCGGCATCGAACTGAGGAGTAGGATCATTGCCATGCGGCGTGTATTTTCAGTCGCGTTTCCCGGATTGATGGCCCTGGCGGCCATGGTGATGATTGCGCCGTCCGCGATCGCCCAGCGCGGTGGTGGTGGTCATGGAGGCGGCGGCCACGCTGGAGGTTTCAGCGGAGGCGGCCATGCCGGTGGATTTGGGGGCGGGTTCGCCAGCCATGGCTTTGGCGGCGGGTATTCCGGGCGCTCACTTTACTCCGGCCGGGCCTCCTATGTATCGCGGGGAGACGGCAATGCCCCTCGCGCCAGCTACGCCATCCCCGCGCGGAGTTACGCGCAGGCTTATCGCTCCGGCAGCCGCGACCGTTATCGCAGGCCGTACCGTTCTCCTTACCGGGGTTACGGCGGTTACGGATATCCGTATGGGATCGGCAATTCGTGGGGAGTGCTGCCGTGGGATCTCGGCTACCCCGATTTCAACGGCTATGACAATGGATACGTCGATCAGCCTACCGCGGATGCATCGCAGCAACCGGTCGACGCGGGCCAACCGCTCCCGGACGATGATCGTCCACCGTACGCCGCTGAGCCGTACCCTTACCCGCAGGCACCGGCTGTCGCAGCGGCTCCGGTCAGCGACGAACCTGCGCTCACGCTCATCTTCAACGATGGACATCAGCAGTCGATTCGCAATTACGCGCTCACCAGCAACTACATTCTGGTGCTCGACAACGCCGCCAACGGACGCGAGCAGCGCATCCCGCTCACCGACCTGAATGTGCCGGCCACCGAAAAGGCCGCGCAGCAGGCTGGCCTCGATTTCACTCCTCCCGCCTAATCGTTTCCCCTGTTACTCCCACCCGCGTGCCTGAACCGCAAGCCTTTCTTCGCGCTGCCCTGCGGAGTATGCTGAATCGATTCAGTAAGGGGGTTGGCGCGTGCGGCTTGGTTTGCAGATTTCACTTTTCGCTCTATTGGCGTTGTTGCTGGTGGCTTCGGGGGCGGACGCTGGAGCCCAGGGTTCTTCAGCCTCGATGCCGGCGCCCAATCAGAATTTTCGGGTCGCGGTTTACATTCCGGTCAGCGTGGTCGAGCACATGCGCGACCGCGCGTGGCTCGAATCTTCGTGGAAGCAAATCTCCAGCGGCGTGAAGGTCGACAAGGTTTACATCGAGACGTATCGCAGCCGCACCATCGCCGACGACGACCTGATTGAAAGCGTGAAGAAATTCTTTACGGATCAGGGCGTGCAGGTGGCGGGCGGCATTGCTTACAGCGATGGCGACGCCGCACAGTTCCGCTCGTTTTCCTATACGAATCCGGAAGACCGCGCTTATGTGAAGCATGTCGCCGAGCTGACGGCGCGGCATTTCGACGAGATCATACTCGACGATTTTTTCTTCAACAACACCAAGGACCTCTCCGACATCGCAGCCAGGGGCACGCAGAGCTGGAGCGACTTTCGCCTGAAACTGATGGATGGCGTTTCGCGCGATTTGGTGATGGGACCGGCGCGAGCCGTCAATCCCAAAGTAAGAATCATCATCAAGTTTCCGAACTGGTATCCGCATTTCCAGGGCGATGGGTACGATCTGGCCGTCGAACCGAAGATTTTTAGCGGCATCTACACCGGGACAGAGACGCGCGACGGCGAAATTACCGATCAGCATCTGCAGGCCTACGAGAGTTACGGGATCATTCGCTATTTCGATAACGTGGCGCCCGAGCGCAACGGCGGCGGATGGGTCGACACCTACGACATTCGCTACGTCGACCGCTATGCCGAGCAGTTGTGGGACACGATGTTCGCCAAAGCGCCGCAGATCATGCTCTTTGAGTGGAATGGCTTGTTGCGTCCAGCCCCCGCGGGCAATCGCGAGGCATGGGCGGCGCTGCATCCGAGCTTCGATTACGCGACCTGGTTTGGCAGCCAGACTCCGGACTACGCCGCGGTTGCCGGTCATGCATTGAACGAGATTGACCCGATCGCCGGCAAATTGGGCACGCCGGTCGGCGTCGCTGTCTATCGTCCGCTCAACTCCACCGGCGAGGATTTTCTTGAAAACTATTTGGGCGAAGTCGGCATTCCCGTTGAAATGTTTTCTGAGTTTCCCAAAAGTGCGAAGACGGTCCTGCTGACGGAAGCAGCGAAGGCCGATCCGCAAATTGTGGCGAAGATCAAAGAGCACCTGATGGCCGGCGGCAATGTCGTCATCACGTCGGGCCTGCAGCGCGTGCTCCAGGACAAGCTCGACGACATTTGTGAGCTGCGCAACACGGGCCGCAAGATCACGCCAACCGCCTACTGGGGGGCGTATGGAGCAGGCGGTGGATCGAACCTTGGCACATCCGCGCCGATCCTGGTGCCGAAGATCGACTTCATGACGAACGATGCCTGGCCGCTGATTCGCGGAACCGCGAACGGCGGCGGCGCGCCGATGCTTCTGATGGATCGCTACGGCAAGGGCATTCTGTACGTGCTGACCATTCCCGACAATTTCAACGATCTCTACGCGCTGCCGCAGGGCGAGCTGACGGCGATGCGCAGTTATGTGGGCGAGGGCCTGCCCGTCCAGCTGGATGCGCCGAGCCAGGTGAGCTTGTTCGCGTACGACAACAGCACGTTTGTCCTGGAATCGTTCCGTGGCGACGCTGTGTCGCTGAAGGTCTCGCTTGATGGGGCCGGCAAGCGTCTGCGTAATCTGGCAACGGGCGAAGTGGTTGTCGGCGAAGCGGCGCAAGCAATGGGACGAAGAGGTGCTCCTGGTCCGCCGAAGACGAGCTTTAGTCTCTCGCTGCCGCCCCACAGCTACGCAGCGTTCGCGGTCGAGCCAGAGGCCACCGGCAAATAGGCTGCGTAGACCTTTTCGAAGACGGCGTCCCAGGAGGCATTCATCGCATCCTGTCGTGCCTGGATGCGCAGGGTGGCGTGCAGTGCTGGATCGTTGAGGATTTTTTCTACAGCTGCGGAGAAGTCGGCATCCGTTGCGACGAAGCCGGTCGCGCCGCTTCGCACCAGCGTCTTCGGGCCGCCATCCGGCGTCACAATGGCGGGCACTCCGGAAGCCATCGCTTCCAGCACCACGTTGCCGAAGGTGTCGGTGTGCGAGGGAAAGACGAAGACGTCCATGCCGGCATAGGCACGCGCCAGCGCCTCACCGCGCAGAACGCCGGGAAATTCTGCGCGCGGCAAATGCTGGCGAAGCCACGGCTCGTCGATGCCCTGCCCCACGATGCGGAAGCGAAAATTGTGCACGCCGCGCGCTTCCAGTTCCTGCTGCACGCGCACCAGCAGAGCGACGTTCTTCTCAATGCTCATGCGTCCGACGAATCCCAGAACGAAATCGGTGTCAGCAGGGTCGCGATTGCGCCACGCCGGAGAGAATGCCTGGGTATCGACGCCGCGCTGCATCAGATGGCACGGGCGTCCGGTGCGCTCTTCGAGCAGTGAACACAGCTCGACATTGGGCGCAAACAGTACGCGCGCAAAACCATAGAAGACACAGGCAAGCCGCAGCGACGCATCTTGAATCTGCTGCGACAGCGGCGCGCGCTGGCGAGCGGGCAGCCGGTCGAGGAGCCACCGCGATCGCTTCGCCGCATACTCATGCACATTGGTATGCCAGGACGCGGCCAGCGGCACGCGCAGTTCGTGCGCCACCCATGCGCCCAGCAGGCCGCATTCGCTGGGTCCGGTGACGTGCACAATGTCAGGACGAAAATGCCGCACGGTCTCGAGCATCATGGGGAGATGGCTAATCCACCCAGCGTCAAAGCGGAGATCTTTGTCGAGCGGGAACGACAGAGCTCCACGCGCGAATTCGAGCGTAGTGAGTTGGCCCTCGCGGGCCAATCGCTCGCTCCGCAGCATGGTGCGGCCTGGCGCAGCGCGCACGCAGAGAAACGGCAAGTTCCGCCGCCGCGCGAAACCTTCAAAGTGACGCGACGTATGCGCCACGCCATTGATTTCGTGAAAGGAGTCGGGAAAATAAGCAACGCGCATCAAAGGCCGCACGAGCTCCCACGGGAAGCTAAAAAGCGGTCGGCAATAAGACGGTCAGCGATGAAGCGGCCAGCGATAAGGCGGCCAGCAGGAACTTTCGTGATGTTGCGGCCTCCCACGTTTTGCCGTGAGATTGTGCGACGAAAACGAAAAAGTACAGGGAACTCCAGGTGTGGCAACAATCTGTGAGGCTGACGCGTTCGGTTTATGCCGTCACGCAGGGCTTTCCCCGCAGTGAGATGTTTGGCCTCGCCACCCAGATGCGTCGCGCTGCGGTATCTATACCGAGCAACATTGCCGAGGGGCATGGGCATGATTCCGATAAAAGCTTTTCGCTCTATCTGACCCATGCCCGGGGTTCCCTGTGCGAGCTTGAAACCCAACTTGAGCTTGCGTGCGATCTGAAAATGGTCGACTTGGCGAAGGCGCAAATTCTGATGAAAGACACGGCGGAAATCGGCCGCATGCTCAATGGCCTGCTCCGTGTGCTGCATTCCAGCGATCGGGTAGCGCGCCAGCCGTCTCATCGCTAACCGCCTTACGCTGGCCGCTTTACCGCTGGCCGTCTTATTGCTGCCCCTCTCAACTGATCGCATCCTCACCCAGCGTGAACCGCAGTTCGCGCGACTCGCTCCAGGCGAGGCGCAGGCTGCCGGAGACCGGGCTGCTGCCCATCAACCGCACCGATTTAATAATCATGCTGATCCAGTGGGGAGCGGAGCCCCTGGGCCACAGCTCGCGCGCCGGCCGCATCACGCCCTCTTGATCCGGATGGTAGACACGCTCGTCCCAATACTGCGAGCCCATGGGGAAATCCGGATAGTCGCGCACCGCGTCCAGCGTCGATTCCAGGATGCGGTGTTTCCACGGCTCTGCATACTGCGGCATGAAGAGGACGTGACTGCTTCCTTCGTAGCGAACCTCGTGCACAAACTCCGTAAAGCTGCTGGCCCGCGACAGGTTGACGTTGGCGTTCGGCTCCAGGCCGTGACGGTCGCCGCCGGAAATCAGGAGCTTGTTCCACTGGCGGGCCAACTGCTTCACTTTGCGGTTCTCGTCCCAGTGGCGCAGGCCGTTCAGCTCAAAGGCGTGAATGAATTCATGATTCACTGTGAGGAAGTCCTGCACCCGTTGCGCCGCCAGTTCTTCGCCGATCAGATAGAGATCCCACACGGGGTGATTGAAGACGATCAGCACATTCGGTAGCGCGTGCAGAGCGGCCAGAATCTCGGTGAGCCGCTTCTCGTCAGGGTGCGCGGTGTATTCCTCAAAGGTTTTCATCCACGCTGCGCCGGTGTCGCTGGGCAGGTTGTGGATGCCGAGGTGAAAGGACTGGTCGCCACCGAAGGGCACGCTCCACTCCACGGAAACGGGGATGTGCCGGGCCGAAGCGACCGTGCGCAGCAGCATGGGCGCCGCAATGGTGTCGTGGTCGGTGATGGAAACCAGAGGCATCACGCCAAGCTTCTGGGCGATCTGGTTGCTTTCCACATCGAACGCCAATTTTGGCGTGAGCGGCGGAGTCCAGTAGGCGGCCGCCCAATTGAGAGAAATGCCATACCGCTGGCGGGAGCGCCGTTCGTAACGGTTCATAACGGGCCGCAGCATGGGAACCTGATTGCCCAGATTCGCCAGGAAATCGAGCGTCTCTTTCGACTGGTTGGTGTGGCTGTGCAACGAAACGGCTGTCGGATACTCCCGAGCAGCGTCCGCTTCTTTCCAGAGATACGAGATGCGACGCAGTCCGGCCATGGATTCCTCCTTAGGTCGTTCTACTGACGTCAGTATGAGTTTTGCCCCATGAACAGGGCATTACGCGCACAAAAATGGTCGAACAAATGGAGGGTAGTACCTGGAAAGCTAATATTTCAAGGACTTCGTGCAGCGAGGATGAAGCCCTTGCAAATAAGGGGTTTCTGCGGACCGAAGAGCCGTTATGCCGGGTCCTGCGCCCGATTGGTTACCGGCGGGTCTGTGCGATATCCGGCACTTCCCGCTCCTGCGCGGCTTCCGGTTCCAGATGGTTCGTTGTGAGGCCGTCGCGCAGAATTTCAAATGCCTGCTCCGGCGAGTCTGCCACAGTGAACAACTCGCGATCGCGTGGAGAGATGGCGCCCTTATCGATCAGCACATCCAGGTTCAGCACATCCTGCCAGTAGGAAGAGCCGTAAAGGACCACGGTGATCTTTTTGGCGAGCTTCTGGGTCTGCGACAGCGTGAGGATTTCGAACATCTCGTCGAGGGTGCCAAAGCCACCCGGGAACACGACGAGCGCCTTGGCCAGGTACGCAAACCAGTATTTGCGCATGAAGAAGTAATGGAACTCGAAGTTGAGCGCGGGGGTGATGTACCGGTTGGGCATTTGCTCGAAGGGAAGCTTAATGTTGAGGCCCACCGTCTTGCCGCCGGCTTCCCAGGCGCCGCGATTGGCCGCTTCCATAATGCCGGGACCACCGCCGGAGGTGACCACGAAACGATTGCGGCGCGACTTCAGGTCTTTGGCCCACTGAGTCAGGAGGAAGGCGAGGCGGCGAGCGTCTTCGTAGTAGCGAGCCATCTCCACGGCAGCTTCGGCGCGGCGGCGGCGCAATTCGCTCGTTTCTTCTTCGATGGGTGCGCGGGCTGGCTGCTCTTCTTCCGGAGCGGGCTGCTGCGAGCCGGTGTTTTCCAGCAACTGCAGTTCGCGATTGGCTTCGTCGAGAGCGTTGAAGCGGGCAGAGCCGAAGAAGACCACGGTGTCCTGGATGCGCTCGCGGCGAAAACGGGCCAGGGGCTCGGAGTATTCGGCGAGGATGCGAATGGGGCGGCCATCGGGACCGTTGAGGAACGCATCGTTCTCATACGCCAGGTCGGCGCGTCCGAGAGGGTTAGGCGGCTTGCGAGGCATGTCGGCTCTCTTTGAAAAATCAGTACTCTTTGTAATGGATTGCTCCGGAAATAGCGATCCACAGATTCAGCAGGCCGAGGCCGGAAACGATTCCGCGCACGGCTCCGTTCTGGACGAAATGCGCAATCGGCGAGTAGTAGAGAAAAAAGCGATTCAGAACCCAGAAATGCGTCCACGGCAGAAAGAAAAGAATGAGTCCGAGGTAGAGCCGGACCATGACTCCGAGGAAAAGGTCAGCACGCTGAATCCAATGGGAGGGCGGCACGGGCTCAACCGGAACCGGACCGGGAGCGGAGGTCTCAGGCGGAGGCGGAGGCTGGGAAACAGCGTTGGGCGAGGGCGACATCATGCGCGTAATAAGGGGACGCACGTACGCCCCGATCAACTGAATGGCCAGGCTGGAAGGCCAAACTGCGGCATCCAGCGCAAACGTCCAGCTTTACCCCAACACTAACACAGGGCCAACGCTGCTTTCCGTGTTTGCATGCGAGCGGTGCAGCGTGTCGAGCGTCTATCTGTCAGCCTGGCGCGGGCCGTTTAGGATAGAACCGCGTTCCAGAAAGGTGAACCTATGCGTCGTCTGTCGTGGCTGCTGTGCGTCTGTTTCGTTCTACCGGGCTCGAGCGCCTTCAGCCAGTCGCCGGCGGCAGGGGAAGTTCCGCGGGTGCTGGTCCTCGGTTTCGATGCATACAAGATGGGCGGCCCCGACGAGGCGATGCGCACATGGCTGCGTGGCAGCCCGAACGAGGGAAACCACGACGTGATCAGCCAGGCATCGGTGCTGCGATCGGTGCAGGAGACATACGGGGCGTACCGCGGATATCAGGTTATCTCCACCCGGGAACTGACCTCCTCTGCGCGCATCCTCTACATGACCATCGACTACGAGAGGGGTCCCGTGTTCGCGAAGTTTGTTCTCTACCGCGCCGAGTTAGGGTGGATCGTGACAGATTTGGCCTTCAACACCAGCGACACAGCCATTCTGCCGACGCAGTAGCCGTCATTGCTTCCACTTGATGTTGCAGCCAATGCCAGGACGCTGTTCTGTGCCGACAGGCAGGCCGGCCACCAGAGCGTCGAGGGCCGCGCGCAAATCTTTGCCGGTCACCGGGATGCTGTTACCAGGGCGGCTTGCGTCGAGTTGGCCACGGTAAACGAGCTTGCCGCCTCCATCGAAGAGAAAAAAGTCAGGGGTGCAGGTGGCGTCGTACGCGCGCGCCACGGCTTGCGTCTCGTCGTAGAGATAGGGAAACGTGAATCTCACGGCCTCTGCCTGTTTGGCGAGGTTGGCCGGCGAATCGCCGGGATAATTCGCGGCGTCGTTGCTGCTGATGCCCACGATGCCGATGCCGGCTTTCTGATAATCCGCGCCGATGCGGGCGAGTTGCTGCTCCACATGCTTCACGAAGGGGCAGTGCGCGCAGATAAACATGACCAGCAGACCCCTTGGGCCGGTCAGCGATTGCGTCGTATGGGTCCTGCCGTCGCGAACGTCTGGAAGGGAAAAGTGCGGGGCCTGCGTGCCCAGTTCGAGCATGGCCGATTCGGTAGCTGCCATTAGAAAACCTCCACCTGGAAAAATCCTCTACCACGATGAGATTAATGGAAGCGCTCCCAGGTCGCAGAAGGCAAGAAAAGAGCCGCGTGATGGGGGATCACGCGGCCCGCTTCCCCTGGAGGAGGAAGGTTACTGAGGTTGTGGCTGGCTGCTGGGAGGAGTGGAGTCGCCGCCCTGGCCCTGTCCGCGGTCGCCGCGCCGTTCCTGCATGGCCTGGTATTTCTGCTTTTGCTGATCGGTGAGCAGCGCCTGGATTTTGCCCTCGCTGTCGGTGCGGAGCGCCATCATTTTGCTGCGGCGGTCTTCGTGCGAGAGCGATTGGTCCTCGCGAATCGCCTGCATTTTTTGCTGGCGTTCCTGCAGGACGGGCAAAATCTGGCTCTGCTGGTCCGAACTGAGGCCCAGTTCTTTCGTCATGTGCTTCAGCTGTTCGTCCGGGTTCATTCCACCGCGGTGGTGGCCGCCGCCCCATTGTCCCTGCTGTTGAGGCTGCGCACTGTTGTCCTGGGCGTGGAGTGCAGTGGTGGCGCCGAACGCGAGCAAGCCGCTGAGTGCAATCGTCAAAAGTTGGTTGCGCATAAGTGTTATCGAATTCCTCCGGTCGTTCTGCTCTCTCTAACCCGCTCGGATGCGGTCTGTCGTGGAGCGGAACGTCCTGACTTCACGCGGAGAGACGGGGTATTTCGGTGTAGAGATGCAGCACGGATAGAAATTAATGACCCGGCGCCGCCGCATGGGGAGGCATGGGTACGGGAGCGGAACGCAGGCCACAGTGCAGCAAATCCGACTTATCTTCTTCCGGGCCGGGGAGATACGCGTAGGCAAAGACCGCCTGATAATCGCTTTCACCCGGGTAATTGCATTGCGGACAGCTGGGACGGTACGCAATCGTGGGGTTGTTGAGCATGGCTTCTGTCCACTGCTCCGATCCGTGCGCAGCCACAGTGAGGATCGCCGGAGGTTCGGACGGCGAGGCTGGAGAACCGGCGAACATGGGACCGTGCTCGTTGAGAGCATTCACCAGCGCGCCCCCGCGACCCGCAGAAGCACGCCACAGCCAGCGGTTCCCAACGCGCGCATACCAGTGAGCGCTGGAAGGAACAGGCTGCGCCAGCCGGATGGCGTGAGCGGTGTGGTTCTCGATGCGGAAGAGGAAACCGGGCCCCTTTCCTGGGGCAGCCTCGGCTAAGTAGCTGGCGGAGAGCGCTTCTCCGGTGCAGGGGAGGACCAACGGCTCGGGGCGATGATGGGCTCGGGGCGCGGGCTGAAGAGTGAGCAGGAGTGGCAGGCAGAAGCCTCGAAAGCAGCGGGACAGTCCCGGAATCGCCACTCCGACTTTAGCTCCGGCCCAGAGCGTCCAGGTCAATGGACTGGAACTCCTTGCGCTCGATGCCGGCGCGAATCTCCTTCGGCGTTTTGCCGAGCTTCGTCATCTTGTACGCGTAGGCTCCCTCCTGGGCGCAGGTGGAGCAGATGGCGCCATGAGTGCCTTCAAAACAGCTGTGCAGACTGCTGTGGCCGAGGGCGCGATCGCAGCGGCAGTAGCACGGCAGCTGATAGAGAACATTGGGGATTTGCGCAGCCTCTTTGTAGACTTCTACCTGCCACTTTTCACGGAAGAAGGGTCCGGTGAGTTGGGCTCCCGACATGATCGGGGGCAGCACCTGGTCTTTCGCCGGCGGCTGCGGATGATATGCGGGGATATCGTCCTGCGGATCCGTCCATTGCGCATGGACGGTGGGGACAAACGCCGTGCTGGCAGGGACAGCATAGGCAGCAACAATCAACAGGGCCAGCGCAAAACTCAGAAAGACGCGTTTCACTCAGGTTCTCCGAGACTATGGTACTAGACTGGAATCAGAGCCGAGCCGGAAGCAATGCGGGGGTTTTGAAAATGCAGAAAGCCGGGAAAAAGCAAAAAAAAGACGGCACGAACGTTTGATTGTCCGTGCCGGGAGGCCAGTGACGCAACTTGTGTTAAAACCTGTTAGCCAGCCGGGAATTCTGTGTCGCCGGTTCCAGCTAGAAAACTCTACCCTCTTCTCAGATGCCCGCTGCAGCCACCCCGCAGCTTTTATTTTTCCCCTGAGAGCGGGTCAGAAAACTTGGTGCTGCCTTTCCAAATACTGTAACCCAAACGGGGTATTGGTACAAGCTTTCTACGCATTTCAATATCGATTTTTTAACTTTGAGCTATTTTTCAACAACTTAGCGAAAAAAGGCCCGACCGATGACATCGCACTCCAAAGACCCTGAAACCAATCCAGACCGTCCTGCCCATCCCGGCCTCCGCATCCTCGAAGCCGGGCTTCTCATCGCGGGCTCGGCATTTCTGGGAGGCATGGCCGTCGCGTTCTGGCACCGGAAATCACTTTCCAAACTGCGCCAGCCCGTGACCGAGCCGCAATTAACTCCTAATCAGGAAGACGCGGAAACGGAATAGAAGTTGCGGAGGCCAACTGATTTCTTCCGGGCCAGCCCATCTGGCTGGTCAGATCAGGCTGTCGATGGCCGAGGCCAGATCGAAGTCGCGCTCCGTCAGACCGCCGGCATCGTGCGTGACCAGTGAAAGGCGCACCTTGTTGTAGCGAATATCGATGTCGGGATGATGGCCAGCGCCTTCAGCCAGTTCCGCAACACTGTTCACGAACTGCATGGCTTCAACAAAATTGGAGAATTCGCAGCGGCGCACCAGTTCGCCACCCTCAAGCTTCCATTTCGGCATGGAAAGCAGCTTGCCTGCAACGATTTTGTCGTCCAGCAATGGCATAGCGATAGCTCCAGAATTGCGGTACGAGGTCGATTAAACTTTCAGGTCCTCAATCGAACCCGCAAAGGAAAGGGGAGAGAAACGTGGGTGCCGGGTCATCTCTGCCCGGAGATCTTCCCACAGGCTATCGGGTAACCCCAGGAAAACGTCGACTACTCCGGGATCGAACTGCGTCCCGGCACAACGCTCTATCTCCCTCCTGGCGGTAGCGTAACTGCGTGCTCGACGGTACGGCCGATCGGAAGTGATTGCATCCAGTGTATCGCCAACCGCGAAAATGCGCGCGCCTAAGGGGATTTGCTCCCCGCGCAACCCTCGGGGATAGCCATTACCGTCGTAAAATTCCTGATGGCTGTAAACGATCTCCGCCGCTTCCTCGAGAAAAGGAATCTTGCGGAGAATCTGGTAACCACGGGCGCAGTGCTCGCGCATGATGGATTGCTCCTCCGGATCGAGCTTCCCGGGCTTGAGCAGGATGGCATCGGGAATCGCCATTTTGCCGATGTCGTGGAGGAAGGCGCCGCGAGCAATGACGCGAGTTTGGGCCAGTTCCACGCCGCAATGGCGAGCCAGGGCGATGGTGTAGGCGGTGACGCGGCGGGAGTGTCCTTCGGTTTCGGCGTCCTTCAGGTCGAGGGCGTCGCCCAGCGCCTCAAGGGTGATGTCGTAGGAGCGCTCCAGATCGGTCATGGCCTGGCGCAGCATTTCCGTGCGCGCTGAGACCAGCTGCTCGAGATTGTGCCGGTAGACGGAGTTCTGCTGGACCAGGCGGCGGTAGTCGAGCGCGCGGCGCACCGTAACCAGCAACTGCTCTTTTTCGAAGGGTTTCAGCAGATAGTCGTATGCGCCTTTGCGCATGGCGGAGATAGCGACGCCCACGTCGTGGATCGCCGTCACCATCACCATGGGCGTGTCCGGATGGACCTGGCGGATGCGCTCGAGCAGGCCGATGCCGTCGAGGCCGTTCATGACGATGTCGGAGAGAATCAGGTCGTAGGGGGGATCCTGCTGGACGTGCTCGATCGCCTCGATCCCATTGGCGGCCAGCACAGCGGTGTAATTCGACTTCTCCAGCATGGCTGCCATCAGAGTTCGAACGTACGGTTCGTCGTCAACTATCAGAATCCGCTCTGATGCCACTTCCCCTCCAGGCCCGAAGGCCCGCCACAACTGCTACAGATCTTGTCGATTGTGGAGCAATTACCGATCTATCGTACCCTGGCCCGTCCAACTCGTTAGTAACCAATCCGGGTCACGACAGGTTCCGTGGGTTATTCCGGGACCATGCTACTCCATGCCCCCAGGCTCCATGAGTAACATCAGCATGACAGGTTCCTTCCCTACCAACGGGACGCCAGATTATGCCTTGGCATCCTCATGGTCCGTATTGCGCATCTTCTCTTGCCGAGTCATGGTATGCTGCCTATCCTATAGACTCTTTTTAGGAGCTGGGCCCGCCCTATGCTATTCGACTTCAGTAAACATTCCGCCAGAATAGCTGCTCGCGAACGAGCCCCGCAACGCCTCGAAGAAAGGCAGCGGGACGTCTACGAGAGCCATCGGCACCGCGTGTTCTCTCTGTCGTATTACATGTCGGGAAGCGAACTGGAAGCCGAGGATCTGCTGCGCGATACGTTTATTGCCGCGTTTCAGCAGGTCGAGGAGCCGGATCAGACCGTAGTGGATACCGCGCTGGTCGATCAGTTGAGCGATCACATGCTGCTGGAGGAAACGGAATTCGTGCCGGTTCCGGTATCCAGCCAGATCTCCAGCCGCAGCAATGTCTTTCGCGCCGATCTCGAAGAAGCCATCCGCTGCCTCCCGGCCAAAGAGCGCCTGGTCTTTCTGCTGATGGATGTTGAAGGCTATCCGGCCAGCCGCGTTGCCGGCCTTCTGCAGATGACCGAACCCGTGGTCCTGCGGACAGCGATCATCGCCCGGATGCGCCTGCGGCACGAACTGGCGATTATGCGCGAAGACGGCTGCCAGGCCGCTTAATCTCTCTCGATTCACTTCCTCCTACTTTGTTGATCCGTTTTTGCGCGCATCCTGCTGCGCCCGGCGATTCTTCGCCCAGTGCGGCTTCGTGGTTTGGCGCGCGCGTCCGAGAGCCAGCGCATCGGCGGGCACATCGTCGGTGATGCAGGAGCCCGCGGCAACGTAAGCACCTTCGCCAATGACAATTGGCGCCACCAGAGTGGAATCGCTGCCCACAAAAACGCCATCCTCGATCAGCGTCTCGTGCTTGTGGACGCCATCGTAGTTGCAGGTGATGGTTCCGGCGCCAATGTTCACACCGCTGCCAATCTGCGCGTCTCCCAGGTAGGAGAGATGATTCGCTTTGGATCCTTTGCCCATGCGAATTTTCTTCGTTTCGACGAAATTGCCGATGTGCGCGCCCTCGCCAATGTGCGAGCCCGGTCGCAGATGAGCGAAGGGCCCGATCAGCGCGCCCTTGCCGATTTCCGACTCTGCAATGACGCACGACTGGCGGACCAGCACCTGGTCGCCCAAAGTTGCATTCTCGATGACCGACCAGGAGCGGATGCGGCAGTCTGCGCCGATGCGCGTTTCGCCAAGGAGCTGGACAAATGGCTCGATGACGGTGTCCGGGCCGACCTCGACTCCCGCGTCGATCACGACCGTTTCGGGCATAAAAATGCTGACTCCGTTCGCCATCAGCCGCTGTGCCGTGGCAAGGCGCGCAGCCCGATCCAGATCCATCATTTCAGCGATGGTATTGGCGCCCAGCACTTCACTACCGTGTGCGGCTTCTACGGCCACGACGCGCTCGCCCGCTCCGACCAGGAGACGCGCCATGTCGGTCAGGTAGAGTTCCTTGTGCGCGTTGTCGTCGCGCAACTGGCCGATGTGTCCGTAGAGTGCCGCGCGGTGGAAAGCGTAGATGCCGGAGTTGATCTCGCGAATCCCTTCCTGCTGGGGCGTGAGTGCTTTCTGCTCCACGATGGCGGCCACGTCGGGGGCGTTCAACTTTTTGCGCAGAACGCGACCATAACCGAACGGATTTTCGGGTGCGGCGGTCAGGATAGTCATCGCGGCCTGCTCGCGCAGATGGAAGTCGCGCAGCGCGACGATGGTTTCCGGGCGCAGCAGCGGCACATCGCCGGAGAGAACGATCAGTTCGTCGTAATCCCGCGTGGCTTCCTCGGCGACCTGGATCGCGTGGCCGGTGCCGCGCTGCTCGTGCTGCACGATGAAATGAATGCCGGTGGCGCGCACCGCGGCCTGGACCGCATCCGCCTGGTGCCCCACGATGGCAAAGATGTCGTGGGGCGGGACGACCTGCGCCGCGGCGGCAATGACATGCTCGAGCAGCGGCCGGCCGCCGATGGCATGGAGAACTTTGGCGCGCTTCGATTTGAGCCGCGTGCCTTTGCCCGCAGCCATGATCAGGATTCCGAGTCGCATCGCTACTCCTGCGGGGGCAAAGCAGAGGCTTCGCTCAAAATATCCCGCATTCACTCTGACGCTACTTTTGCATGCCGCGGGTGTCAAACCGGGGCGGAATCAGGCGCCCAGATAATCCTCTTTGCGTTTGAACAGGGCGACGGTAAAGAGCACAACGATCGAGAAGCCAAATCCCAAACAAATCAGGAAGAACGGGCCGCGGAAGAACTCCTCCATTGGAAACACGGGCGATCCGGCTGGCGCAAACTTCGCTGACGCTTGTTCCTCACAAGCAATAAACCGTGTCCACATGCCGGGAATGAGCATGCTGAGTGAATAGGCGATGGTGTAAAGCTGCCAAAACAGCGCCACGTACCAGGCAGCTTTCCATTTGCGGATTAGGCCGATGCCCATCACGAGCTCGATTATGCCCATCAACACCAGCACCAGCAGTTCCATGGTGCCGGTGACGACGGCGCCAAACAGAAAGATCGGCGTGTGCAGCACCAGCACCAGGGGAAGACTGAGAACGCCGAGCAGCATGAAGCACGCCCAGGCGATGATGACTATGCGCCATCCCGGCGTTCCTGCTTGCGTGGCAATCGGAAACGCCGCAGCGCCACCGGGCGGCAGAATGTCCGGGTTCGTTACCAACAGGTTGGCTCCGGAAAAAGCCGCCCGCACCGAAGGCAGATTGAAGTAGACCAGCCACCAAACGCCGATGAGCGCAAGGAAAAAGTAGAACGCCGCCATGAGTTCGAAAATCATGGGCAGCATCGACAGGTCCAGGCCCGGTTGGGCCATGCCGGGAGGCGGAGGAGGCATGACGGGAACCAGGTGGCGCGCCGCCAGTATGCCAAAACCCGCAACCGCGCAAAAGACAAAGTCCAGGCCGCCAATCACGACGATAGCGACCCGTGCCCAGCGCCGCATTTTGAACAGGCCCACCACCGTCCAGACGCAAAATCCAAAGATTCCGAGCGCGACGAGATTAATGAGCACCATGAAGACGTGGTACCCGGGAATGTTCACCGGAGGGTGCATGTACACGGAAGCCACCAGGGAGACAAGGGTGCCGAGAATGGCCACCAGCGCCATCAATCCCAAAACCACAGCGGCCACAACCACGCCTGCCGGTCTGCGCATCGTTCACATTCCTTTCCAAGAACGTAAAAAGGCTTTCCGGGTTCAGGATACTCTTTCGTTATTCCCGCGCTGCTCGAAAATTGCTGCGCGGTTCATACGGTTGCGTATACTTTGGTGGCAAGACTCCCACGCTGAGGATTGAATGCCCTGTCTTGAATTGAAAGTCGCGGCTGAACCTCTGTCCCAGCCTGCCACCCGCCTGCGCACGCTGCTGGAAAAGCCAGGTGCGGCGGTGCTGTGCCGGCATCAAGTTGCGGAAGCGCCCGGTTACGACGATCCTCAACTGCGCAATCGCTTTCGCGTGGTCGCGGTGCTGGCCGTCGACCTCAGCAACCCTCCTCAGGAACCGGAAAAGCCCGAACCGAAGCCGGAGGGTGAAGAACCAGGTGAGACTTCGACCACCATCGAGGACGAAACTGATCCGTTCGATGGCAGCTTCGCGAAGGGCGTCGAGATCTGGGTAGCGGACGGAACGCGCACCACCTGCATTTATGCCGATATGGATGAGATTCCCGGGGCACTGGCCATGTTCGACGCCTACCTGCGGCTCGCTCGCTATCAGCCGGCCTTTCTGCGCCTTGATCAGCGAATCGTGGGATTGCATTTCACTTTCCGGGAGGGCTTCTCGGTCGGCGTGCATGGCGAGCCCAACGATACAGAGCCCACCGCCGAGGCGTTTTTCGAGAATGTCTCACCCATTTCAGAAACCGGCGATTTCCGTGCCACCAGCTTCATCGTTCGTCTGCCCAATGGCTGCATCGCGTACTTTCACGATTTGCTTCGTGCCGCGGCGGCCTGGCTCGACGAGAATTCGTATCCCAATATTCTTGGATCAAAATGAACTTCGTAGCCGTGGCGGCCCTGTTGTCCGGGCTGATCGCCGCGGGTTGGCAGAGCTCTCTCCTCCAGCCAGATCAAAACGCGAACACCGAACGCCTCAATACTGAACAGATCGAGCGCGGCGAAATTCAGGTGCCCGGCGCTCCCGCCGGTGAAGTTGTTCGCTACCGCATCCGGCTGCTCCCGGTGGCCTCGTTTCCGGGTCTGCCCGCAGCGGTCGGCGGCCAGCTTCGCAGCCGGCAATGCATGATTCCGCAGAGTTTCGAGGCCCAGGCGCCGGAAAATGTGATCCACGGAGCGTTTCGCGCACCGGGCAGCGACGATTGGGCCGCTCTGTGTTCGGTGGGCGGCTCGACCACCCTCTACGTCTTCCTGAGCGGGCAGTTCGACGCACCCATCGCGCTGCGCAGCCAGCCGGACACCGCCTGGCTGGGCGCGGAGCCCGGCGCATCCATCTTCGGATCCGGTTGGGGCATCGCGGTGCGCAGCGCCTCCATCCTGCGCGCCACCCGCCAGATGCACGGGACAGCCGTCTTCGACCACGACGGCATTGAAGACGCGCGCCTCGAGCGCTCAGCAACCGTGCGCTATTGGCAGGACGGCAAATGGCTGGACCTGGGCGGATTGAATTAGCCCGGCTGGCCCAGGTGGAACTTTTCGGCGCCATGAACGTCCTGCAATCAATCCGGCAATGAAGACGAGGTCTCCGCAACTTATCCTGGAGTCCGCGGTCTAATGCATACACGCGGCGCCTGTGCATCTCACTTCCACGATCGGCGTTCGGACCCCTCCTTCGGGAAAGCTGTGTTCGTGCTTTGCCTTCGTCCGGAAGACCCGCGTAACTTCGGATAGCCCCTCCATCGCAATCCACCTGCATGCCCTGAGGACGCACGGGGCCGGGCAGGATTATGATGGATCGCGCCCCGCACCCTATCCCGGCGAGCGCTCTCGCCGACCGATGCCGCCGTTCTTTGCGGCGTGGAAAACTCCCCTTCTCGACTCTTCAAAGGATGGCCATGCTTCGCACGATCTTTACTACCCTCCGCCCATTCGTATGTCTCGCGGCAGCGTTTGCCGCCCTCGCCGCGCCGATCTCAGCCCAAACGAGTCCGTCCAGCCAGACCGTCCCGGTTCCCAGCCGGATCCTGGTGCCCGTCGACGACAGCGCGCGCGTCACGCTCCATGGCTATATCCATCCGCTGGCGAAGGCCGCGAATGATCGCGGCGCGGCACCCGACTCGCTGCAGCTCCAGCGCATGCACCTGGTGCTGCAGCGCAGCGCGGCCCAGGAATCGTCGCTGCAGCAGTTGATTGCCGGCATGCACACGCCGGGCAGCGCGAATTATCACAAATGGCTGACGCCCGCCCAGTTCGGCCAGCAGTTCGGCCCCTCCGATCAGGACGTCAACACTGTCACGTCATGGCTGGCATCGCATGGGTTCGAAGTGAGCGGCGTGAAGGCCGGCAAGCAGGTCATCGAATTCAACGGCAGCGTGGCACAAATGCGCTCCGCCTTCGGCGTGCAGATTCACAAGTACGCGGTGAACGGAGAAACGCACTACGCCACGGCCAACGAGCCGCAGATTCCCGCGGCGCTGGCGCCGGTAGTGAGCGGTTTTGTGACGCTCAATAATTTCCGGGTGAAAAAGGACTCCCATGTCCTTGGCCAGGCCAGCTTCGATCCCAAAACGCACACGGTAAAACCCTCCTGGACGTATGGCAACAGCAGCGGCGTCAATTTTGTGATGTCCCCCCAGGACTTCGGGGTGCAGTATGACCTGCCGAATACCTCATTGAACGCTTCCTATCCAGCGGGTAGCCCTCAGTATCAGGGCGCCGGCCAGAGCGTGGCCATCATCAACGACGCCAACATCAACATCGACCTGGTCAACCAGTTCCGCACGCTCTTTGGATTGCCTGCCAATCCGCCAACCGTGATCATCGACGGCAACGACCCCGGCGTCGAGGGGATCAACAACCCCGACGGCCCCAACTACGATTCCGACGAAGCGTACATCGATGTGGAGTGGTCTGGAGCGGTCGCGCCAAAGGCCAGCATCGACATGGTGATTGCGGCGGACACCGATCTGGAATCCGGTCTGTTCCTTGCTGCAGAAGATGCCATCTACAGCGATATCGCTCCGGTGCTGAGCCTGAGTTTCGGCGCCTGCGAAGCCGGGATCGGGTCCACCAATATCTTCCTCAATGAGCTGACGGAACAAGCGGCGGCGCAGGGGCAAACGGTTCTCGTCTCCAGCGGTGACAGCGGATCGGCAGCCTGCGATTCGTCCGGCGCACCCTTTGCCGTGCAAGGCGTCAACGTCAGCGGGTTCGCCTCGACGCCATGGGATGTAGCGGTGGGCGGCACCGATTTCTACTACAGCGACTGGAATAACCCGTCGGCGCTCACAGGCCAGCTCGGAACTTATTGGAGCCTGACCCCTTCGCAGAGCCCCGCCGTTTCCCTGCTGCAGCGCATCCCTGAGCAGCCGTGGAACGACAGCCAGTACGGTCTCGATACGGTGAGCTATTACAACGATTTTGGGTTCACTTCCATTGGCGGAGGAGGCGGCGGCGCGAGCAGCGCTGCGGTCTGCGGAGGCAACTCCTACAACAGCAGTGGAACCTGCACCACCACGCTTTCCGGCTATCTCAAGCCTGCATGGCAGACCGGCGTGACCGGCACGCAAACGGACGGAGTCCGCGACGTTCCCGACGTTTCCCTGTTCGCTTCAGACGGATCGAACTACAGCTTTTATCCCTTCTGCTACGCCGACGGGGATTGCCAGCCGGCCACGGGAGATAACCTGGTGCAGATCTCCGGCGCGGGCGGAACGTCATTTGCTGCCCCAGCCTTCGCCGGCATTATGGCGCTGGTGAATGAAGCGCAAACGAAGATCAAGGGCAGCCCGCAGAGCCAGGGACAAGCGGACTTTGTTTTGTATCCCCTGAAGGCACAGTTTCCCGCGGCGTTTCACGACGTGACGGTCGGCACGAATGCTGTGCCCTGCAACCTGGAGACGGTCAGCGTCGGCGGCACGACGTATCCTCCGGTCACCTGCATAGCCGCGACGAATCCCATCACCTACCAGGGTGTGCTTGAGGGCGAGACCGGAACCCGAACCAATCCACTCTATAACGCATCCGCCGGCTATAACCTGGCCACCGGCCTCGGTACGGTCGACGCCGCGACGCTGATTGCGGACTGGAACAAAGTCACCTTCAAAACCACCAGCGTGACGCTGACACCTTCCGAGGCATCGTTCGCGCATGGCACTTCGATCAAGGTGAGCGGCACGGTCACCGCGCCGGGCACGCCTTCCGGCAACGTGGCGCTGATGACGAATAGCTCCGAACCGGCCAATCAGGGCGCCGGCTTCGGTGCAGCCTTTGCGGGTGCGGCGAGCACGTTCGCGGTGGGCGCCAATGGCGCGTACAGCGGCAGCGTGCAGGACCTGCCCGGCGGCACGTATGACATCTGGGGATCGTACAGTGGCGACGGGACGAACGGTTCCAGCACGTCGGCGCCAACTTCGATCACGGTAACTCCGGAAGCCAGCAGCGTGTACTTTAACTTGCTGAATTCCGCCAGCACGACCTCCGGCAGTCTCGGAATCTCCCCTGGCACAACCACCGTGCCCTACGGTACTCAGGGCACGATGGATGCCGATATCTTCCCGACGACGTACTACACCAACTGCGTCAACGTAACTACCGCTGCGGCCAGTTGCAGCAGCACAACTTATACGCCGCCTACCGGCACGGTGACGTTCACCGATAACAGCACAACCGTCAACACGGCGGCCGTGAACACCGAGGGCGACGCCGAGTTCAACGCACCCTACAGCATCGGCACGCATACCGTGAGCGCCAGCTACTCCGGCGACAACAGCTACAACAAATCCACTTCGTCCAGCGTCGCGTTCACCGTCGTGCAGGACCAGCCCAATCTCTACGCGGGCGCGGCCAACGGGAGCGCGACACTCACCAACACGTTCATTGGCGGCCAGCCAACGGTCTTCTATGTCCTGATGGAGAACAGCGCGAACTCCTCGACCGAATCGTCGAACGGCATCGAATCGACGACGCCCGTTGTGCCGCCGACCGGCACGGTCACGGTGACTGGTCTGCCCAGCGGCAGCAGCAGCGGTTCAGCAACTCTGGTAGGGTCCGTGGATCCTACGGATGGCTTGCCGGCCGGTGTGGCGCAGTTCACCATTCCCGCCAGCGCCTGCTCGTCCAACTGCAGCTACACGCTCAACATCAGCTACGGCGGTGACACCAACTACACCTCCGTCTCGGGATCCGGCACCATCTCGATCGTGCCGGCGTCGCCGTCGACGCTGCTCACCAGCACCGTGGCGGTCACCAACGTGACGGGCACTATTACCCCTAACTCGACGATGACCGTTACCGGCACAGTCACCGGCCAAGCCGGGCATAATCCTCCGACTGGTGCGGTTTACGTGTATCCCAACGGTGACGCCACGACTTCGGTCAATCTGGTACCGGGCTCGGGTGACACATCGAACTTCACCATCACGCTCACCAGCCAGGTGCTGACCCAGGGCGGCAATATTCTCACCCTCTATTACACGGGCGATACGGTCTACAACAGTTCCAGTGTCGTAGTGAATTCGGGTACAGCAATCCCGACTCCGCTCTCGGACTTCACGCTGACCGCGGCCAGCGCGACGGTCCCGGTCGCTGCCGGATCCACGGGCACGACGACGGTTTACGCGACGCCGACCAACGGATTCAGCGGAACGGTCACCCTGGGTTGCGCTGTGCAGGGAACGCCCACTGGCGTTAGCTGCTCAGTGAGCCCGGGCTCGGTGGCGCTGACCTACAGCGCAACAGCCAGCCTCACGCACGAGCACGAGCGCTGGAATCTGGTGGCGACGGGCGGAGGCGCTCTGCTGGCCTGCGTTCTGCTCTTCACCATTCCCGCGCGGCGCCGGGCGTGGCGCAATCTGCTCAGTCTCGTCGTCTTCGCCTGCATCGCTGGGTTCGGCATCGGCTGCGGATCGAGCAGCGGCGGCAACGGCGGGGGCGGAGGCTGCCTGCTGAATTGCGGCGGCAGCGGAGGGGGAGGCACGCCCGGCACGGCTACCAATCCGAGCCAGGCAGTCACTGTCACGATCACAGCCGCCAGCGGAGCCACTGCGGGCAACTACACCGCAACCATCACCGGCACCGCCCCCACCGACCTCGTCCATACCGTCGGTGTTGTCGCGCAGGTCCAGTAACAGGGATGGCGATCCCGCTTCCTCGCAAGAGGGAGCGGGATTTTTCCTTGCGCGCTGTCACCTTGTCGCCGATGAATTGCGCCGGAGCCGACAGCGCGCCTTTGTATACTTCTCTCCATCTGCCCAAAAAATAATGGGAGCCGCGGCGGCAGCCGCACACGTCGCGGTGTGCGAAAGGAGCGAGTTTGCGCACGAGCAGAACCCGGAGTTGGACACGCGTTCTGTATGCTCTGTGGACTGTCGGCATTCTCGTGCTCGTTGGATTGCACTTCGTTCACCTGCTCGCTGATTTCCCCAACAATTCCCCGTGGATGGACTACTCCAAGTACACCGATGAGGGCTGGTACGGCAGCGCCGCCGCGCGCTTTTATCTCAGCGGACATTGGTTCTGGCGCGGAGACTTCAACCCCGCCGTGGCGCTGCCCGTCTGGCCACTGCTGCTGGCAGCGGTTTTTCGCTTCACCGGCGTCAGCCTGACGGCGGCGCGCGCCGTGATCGTCGCCATCTTCGGCGCCAATCTGCTGCTGAGCTATGCCATTTTGCGGACGCAGGCGCCCCGCTGGGTCGCGCTCACAGCCATTACCCTGCTCGCCACCAATCCGTTCCTCTATGCCTTCAGCCGACTCGCGATTCTCGAGCCGCTGGTGGTGTGCCTGATGCTGTTGTCGTGGCTGCTCACGCTGCGGCTCCGGCAATCCTCACCCGGCCGCCGCACCGGTTCGCTGATTTTGATCGGCGTGCTGCTTTGTCTGCAGGTGCTCGCCAAGACGACAGGGTTGTTTCTTGTTCCGTCGACGCTGTTCCTGGTTGCGCACGCCTCCGGCTTCCGGTGGAAGGCTTCGCTGCGTGCGCTGGCGACGGTTACGGTGTCGGCGCTCACTCCCTGGTGCGCCTGGTATTTTCTGCTGGTACGGCCGCACTATCGCATCGATTACCAATACCTCTTTGCAGTCAATCACTGGCCGCAACCGATCGGATTCGCCGATCATCTGGCCGCCTACGGGTGGGGGCTGCGCGGAGCCCTTTGGATCTCGCCGACCCTATGCTTTGCGGCCATTGCGCTGGTGGCGCTGGCTTTGATTCCGCCTGGGCACAGCGGCGGCTCCGCCGCGACGCCAGCTTTTCTGCGCAATCCGCTCATCGGCGCCTCGCTGCTGGCCGCTGGCGGCTACATCTTTTTCACCGGTGCGCAGAACCATCCGCAACCGCGCTACTACGAAACCGTGATTTATCCGCTGGCCTTCCTGCTGGCGTTGGCCGCAGCGGATCTGGTGAGCCGAACCCGCATCCCAATGCTGCGCCTCGCCGGAGCCGCATCGCTGGCCGTCCTGGTTGCGGTGTCGCTCGCGGGAGCGCTGCGCATCATCAGCTACGCGCGCCATCCCGAATACACCTGGCGGAACGCCGCCAACGGGGTCGCGCAGTACATTGATCAGCATCCCGCGCCAAATCGATTGTTGCTCTCCATCAGCGGTGACGACCTCACGCTGATGACACGCCTCCCATCGATCTGCGACGATTTCGGCACGTGGGATTTGCCCTACCGCATCCACGAATACCATCCCTCCTGGTACGCCACCTGGAACGAAGTGGACGAGGGCACGCTCCTCGATCTCGAGACGCAGTATTCCCTTGAGCGGGTCGCATCCTTCCCCGCCTTCGACGATCCCGATCGCGATGTTTTCATCCTCTACCGCCTGCACCCGCTGCCGCCGTCGCGTCAGACCTACAAGGTCGCGGAAGAAACGCTGGCTAACGCAGGAAAGTAGCGGATCTTCGCAAAAGCTACCCCCGCGCTGAAGGCAGATTTGTGCCTCGCAAGGGCATAGGCCTTCTAACTGATTTTGTTGAATTTGCTTGACACAAACGCAAGCAAGGCACAAGATATTGATGGCTTGACGGCTACGTGCCAGGATGTAGTAGAGGGCTGGCGGTTCCAGGGACCTTTGGGAGAAGGGTTCCGATGGAGGCAAAGCCTAACCGGCCCTCAATCGCATCACGGCATTTCCGCAGAGGCTTCGTTCCGCACGAGGCCTCTTTTCTTTGCCCGCGTGACCCGCTGGTCATTTGCTCGATGGTCCGGGGCTGCGACCGATCTGTTTCCACCACATCCAAGGGTCACGTATGTCTTCTTCTCATTTCGCGGGTCTTTTCTCTCCTCTGCCCATTGGTTTTGTCACGCTTCCCAACCGCATCGTGGTTTCGCCCATGTGCGAGTACTCGTGCGAGGACGGTTTCGCCAATGACTGGCACCTGGTTCACCTGGGCAGCCGCGCGGTTGGCGGTGCGGGGTTAGTCTTCACTGAGGCTACGGCTGTCACGCCGGAAGGCCGTATCAGTCCGCAGGATTTGGGCCTGTGGAAGGACGAGCACATTGCCCCGCTGGCCCGCATCACCGCTTTTCTGCATAGCCAGGGCGCCTGCGCGGGAATCCAGCTGGCTCATGCCGGACGCAAAGCGAGCACATTCCGTCCCGGCGATGGTGAAGGCGCGATCGCCCCGGAAGCTGGAGGCTGGCCCGACGTGCTCGCGCCGAGCGCAGTCAAATTTACGGCAAATTACCCGCAGCCGCAGGAACTGGATTTGGCGGGAATCGCTCGCCTGCGCGACGCGTTCCGCGAAGCTGCGGTTCGCGCGGATCGCGCCGGGTTCGACGTCATCGAAATTCATGCCGCACACGGCTACTTGCTGCACGAATTCCTGTCGCCCCTGAGTAACCAGCGCAGCGATGAATACGGCGGCAGCTTTGAAAATCGCGTCCGCCTGCTGCTCGAAATCACCGAGGCAATCCGCGAGGTCTGGGCGCGGGAACGTCCGCTGTTTGTGCGGATTTCCGCCACCGACTGGACCGAAGGCGGCTGGGATTTGGAGCAATCCGTTCGCCTTGCAGCGCTGCTGCGCGAACGCGGCGTCGATCTCATCGATGTTTCCTCCGGTGGCAATGTGGCGACGGCGCAGATTCCTGTTGGACCCGGTTACCAGACGCAGTTCGCGGAGGCTATACGTGCCCAAGCCGGCATCCTCACCGGCGCCGTCGGCATGATTACCGACCCCGCGCAGGCCGCCCATATTCTGCGCACCAGCCAGGCCGATTTGGTCTTCATCGCGCGTGAATTTTTGCGCGATCCTTACTGGCCGCTGCATGCCGCGGCGTCGCTGGGTGAGACCACATCCTGGCCCAAACAGTACCTGCGCGCGGCTCCCCGCGGCGCGACTCCCCGTAACTCAATCGAGAACAAACGCTGATTCCTCTTCCCTTTTGTGCCTGGGACTGTCCTATACTGCGTGCAAGGATCTGCTTCCCCTATGCCGAAGCACGCAGCCCACCATCGCGCTCCGCAGGACACGACGATTCCCGACAAGCTGTACTTCCGCATCGGGGAAGTCGCGAAGCTGTGCGGCGTGGAAACCTACGTGCTCCGCTTTTGGGAAACTGAGTTTCCGCAGATGCGTCCCAACAAAAGCGGCACTGGGCAACGCCTTTATCGCAAGCGCGATGTGGAATACGCTCTGCACGTGAAGACGCTGCTGCACGATCAGGGCTACACCATTGCCGGCGCGCGTCAGTTGATGGCGCAGGAAGCAAGCCGCAGCCGTGGTCCGCAGCTCGCGCTCATCGAGAAGGAGCCCGCTGCCAACGCGGCAGAAGCCAAGCTGCAAAAGCTGCGCGGAGAATTGAAGGATTTGCTGGGAATTTTGTCCGGCGCTCCAGGACGCGCCGATCGCAAGCCTCGCGCCGAGAACCAACGCGGTCCAAACCTGTTTGAGTAGAACTTAAGCGGCCTTGCGCGACTGCGCGAAGAAGTTCAGCGCCAGCACCAGTAAAACCACCTGTAATCCAATCCCGACAAACGCGATCCAATGGTGACCGCGCATCGTCAGCGGGATGACGCCGCCGAGCATTGCGCAACCAGCCGCGGTGATGACTGCTTTGCGCCGCAGAGCATCGGCTTTGCCGGCAACCTGCATCGCTACCGTCCCCGCATTCCGCCCAACATGCCCATCGCGCGGCGTTGCAGCATGCCGCCCTTGCCCATGCCCTTGAACATCTTGCGCATCTGGGCGTACTGGCGCAGCAGCTGATTCACTTCCTGCACGGTGGTTCCCGAGCCGTTCGCGATGCGCTTGCGGCGGCTGCCGGAGATGATTTCGTGGTGGTTGCGCTCTTTCTGCGTCATCGAGTTGATGATGGCCTCGACGCGCGTGAACTGCTTCTCGTCCACCTGACCGGCCATCTGCTGCATGCCGGCGAGCGGTCCAACCGACGGCAGCATTTTCAGAATGCTCTCGATCGAGCCCAGTTTTTTGATCTGCCGCAGCTGATCGCGGAAATCTTCGAGCGAGAAACCGTCGCCTGAGAGCGCCTTACGCGCAAAGTCTTCTGATTTCTTTTTGTCGAGCTTCTCTTCGGCTTTCTCGATGAGCGACATAATGTCGCCCATGCCCATGATGCGGCCCACAATGCGGTCCGGGTGAAACGGCTCAAAAGCGTCCGGCTTTTCACCGGTGCCGATAAACTTCACCGGCTGCCCCGTCACGTGGCGGATCGAAAGCGCTGCGCCGCCGCGTGCATCGCCGTCCATCTTGGTGAGCACCGTGCCCGTCAAACTCAGCTGCTTATGGAAGGCCTCTGCCGATTTCACCGCGTCCTGGCCGGTCATGGCGTCGGCGACGAAGAGGATTTCCTGCGGCGACAAGAGCGCCTTCAGCTTCGTCATCTCGTCCATCAGCTCGGCGTCAATGTGCAGGCGCCCTGCGGTATCGACGATCAGCGTGTCGCATCCTGTGATCACGGCTTCGCGCCGCGCCTCTTTCGCTAGCCGCTCTACCAGCGCTGTGCCGGGCGCTTCGCCCTTCAGATCGCCCTCATAGATATTGGCTTTGATGGACTGCGCCACGACCCGCAGCTGCTCCCGCGCAGCCGGACGGTAGACGTCGACGGAAACCAGCATGGGGCGATGGCCGCCCTTTTGCAGCCACGCTGCCAGCTTGCCGGCTGTGGTCGTTTTGCCGGAGCCCTGCAAGCCGGCCATCAGAATCACGGTTGGCGGCCGCGAAGCGAACTGGAAGCGCGCCACGTCCTTGCCGAGAATCGCGATCAGCTCGTCGCGGACGATCTTCGTCACCTGCTCGGTCGGCGACAGCGAGGTCATGACCTCCTGGCCGAGAGCCTTATCGCGGATGTGATCGATCAGCTCTTTGACGACGTTCAGGTTGACGTCGGCTTCGAGCAGGGCCACGCGAATCTCGCGCAGCGCCTCCGACATGTTTTCCTCGGTGATCGCGCCCTGGCCGCGTAGGTTTTTGAAGGCGCGTTGCAGTTTTTCAGAAAGATTCTCAAACATAGGGGCTTTGCCAGTTTATCAGTGGCGAACCTGGCAGGAATTACGGCTTTTTATATACTTGCGCATGCCTTCCCAGCGCCTCTTGCTCGCCCTCTGCGCTCCTGGTCTCATTGCGTTCGCCGCAGCCTCTGCACAAACACCAGCGGCGACTCCGGCCGCGCCTGCCGCGCCGCACCCTATCTCGCTCAACGATCTCTTCCGTTTCCACGACGTTGGCAGCCCTGAAGTTTCGCCGGATGCAAAATGGGTTGCGTACACCGTCTCGACGATTGACGAGAAGGAAGACCGCCGCATCAGCGACCTCTGGATGGTCTCGTGGGACGGCAAAGAGGACATTCGCCTGACCTGGAAAGGCGACGTGAACGACGATTCCGATCCTGAGGATCTCGACTCGTCGAGCTCGCCGCGCTGGAGCCCGGATGGACAGTTCCTTTCCTTTACGCGCTCCGCCCACGGCAAAGGTTCGCAGGTCTGGATCATGGACCGGCGCGGCGGCGAAGCGCATCAGCTCACCGACATCAAAGGAGAGCTGGCCTCGTACGCGTGGTCGCCGGATGCGAAGACGCTGCTGCTGGGCATTACGCCTCCCGATTCGGCTGAGAAGGACAAGAAGGACGGCGACAAAGAGAAGGAAAAGCCGAAGCCGATCCAGATCGATCGCTACCACTTCAAGCAGGACGTGGAAGGCTACCTGAAGGACAACGAGCACACCCAGTTCTTCCTTTGGGATGTGGCGACAAAGAAGCTCGACAAGCTGACGACGGACACGAAATTCGATGAAGAGAGCGGCGTGTGGTCGCCGGATGGGACGAAGATCGCGTTTGTCAGCAACCACGATGCCGATCCCGACCGCAGCATCAACACCGATGTTTTCGTGGTCGACGCTAAACCGAATTCCACGCCGAAGAAGCTCACCGACTTTGATGGTCCTGACGGCGGCCGCCTGGCGTGGAGCCCGGACAGCAAGTGGATCGCCTTCGAGCGCGGCGACGTGCTCAAGCTGTGGCAGTACAGCGAAGACAAGCTGGGCATCGTGGCGGCGGACGGCAGCGCGCCGGCGCGCATCGTGGATGCCGACTTCGACCGGCCCGTCTCCGGCCCGGTCTTTACTCCAGACGGCAAGTCGATCGATGTGATCACGGAAGACGATCGCAACCAGTACGTGGCGCGCGTCGACATTGCTAGCGGGAAAGTCCATCGCGAGATCAGCGAAACCGGCACGGCTATGGCGTTGAACCGGCACGGCGACCACACCGCGCTGGTGTGGACCACCGACCAGCATCCCGGCGAAGTGTACGCGTTTGAGGACGGGACGCTGCGCCCGCTCACGCATCACAACGATGCGCTGATGGCCGAATTGAAACTGGGCACAACGCGCGACGTCGACGCGGTCTCCAAAGACGGCACGCCGGTGCACGGCATTCTTACGCTGCCGCCCGACGCTGTGGCCGGGACGAAATATCCCATGCTGCTGTTCATCCACGGCGGACCGAATGGGCAGGATGCGCACCAGTTCACGGTGCAGCGCCAGCTTTTTGCCGCGCATGGCTATGCGGTGCTGAACGTGAATTACCGCGGCAGCTCCGGCCGCGGCAGTGTCTTCCAGAAGGCGATTGCTGCCAACTGGGGCCACCTGGAGATCGATGACCTGATGGCTGCGGTCGATGAAACCATCAAGGAAGGCTATGCCGATCCTGACAAGATGTGTGTCGGCGGATGGAGCTACGGCGGCATCCTCACCGACTTCACGATTGCCAGCACGAATCGCTTCAAGGCGGCGAGCAGCGGCGCGGGCATGGGCAATCCGCTGGGGCTTTACGGCATCGACGAGTACATCCTGCAGTACGACAACGAGCTCGGGCAGCCCTGGAAGAATACGCAGAAGTACATTGACATCGGCTACCCGTTCTTCCACGCAGACCGCATTCATACGCCCACGCTGTTCATGGGCGGTACGTCGGACTTCAACGTGCCGCTGAACGGCGGCGAGCAGATGTATGAGGCGCTGAAGAGCCTGAACGTTCCGGCGGAGCTGGTGGTTTATCCGGGGCAGTTCCACGGGTTCACTAAACCGAGCTTCATCAAGGATCGGTATCAGCGATGGTTTGACTGGTACGACCACTGGGTTCTGGGGAAGGGTCCGCAGTCGCCGCCGGAGACTCCTGCACCGCCGTCGGCTAAGTCGTAGGTACCCCCCGGGGGGGTGGGGTTTAATTCCCTTAAGTGTTTGATTCTATTCGCCTTTGCTTTTGCGTCGACCCGCATGTGTATGATTCCATTGCGCTTACGGCGATGTTCTTTGTATGTGTGGGAAATGCAGGGGTTATTTAGCTGGGCCGGGGCCTTCTGGTCCGCATCGCGGCGATTGTTGATTCATAAGACGGCCGCGAGGCCGTCTACCCCTGTGAAGCGGTCGGAAGCTCAAAGAACGGACGTGAGCCGGATCGAAGACGGCGCACGGGGTCCTGAGACCCAGGATGACGGTAGCCAGCAAAAAGGACTCGCGTTGGCGAGTCCTTCTGGATCAGGCTGCTGATTCAGTTTGGGCTGGTTGGGCGGGGTGAGCAAGGAGAATCGGAGCGGTTGGAAAACTTCGGTCACTTCGGGCCGGCTGGTGGCTGATTTCACGTCAACCCAGGAGCGTCCCTTCCGGGAAGCGCGTTTGAACTAAGCCGCTGGCGCGGCGGATGCTGCAGTGTTGGCGGTGCGAGTCGGCGGCGGATTTAGGGTTTGGGTCACAAGGAGGATTCCCCTGTGACCCATCTTCGCCAGTTGATGCTCGATGAGCTTCAGCGTCGTAACTACTCTCCGAACACCGTGCGGTCTTACGTTCACGCGGTTGAGGAGTTTGCCCGGTACTTCCACCGTTCGCCGGAGCAGCTTGGGCCGGACCACGTACGCGAGTACCAGGTCCATCTGTTTCGCGATCGCAAGCTTTCGCCGCGCACCATCGAAGGACAGAGCGGCAGCGTCTGCGGTTCCTGTTCGTCAAGACGCTGCGCCGGCCTTACCTGCCCGATGCGATCCCGTTTCCGAAGCACCACAAGCGTCTGCCGACCGTGCTCAGCCAGGAAGAAGTCGCCCGGCTGATCGACTCGGCCGGCAACCTGATGCATCGTGCGATGGTGATGACGCTCTATGCGACCGGCGTACGCCGGGCCGAGCTGTGCCGGTTGAAGGTAGCCGACATCGACAGCGAGCGGATGGTGCTTCACATCCAGCAAGGCAAGGGTGGACGCGACCGGGATGTCCCGTTGAGCCCGAAGCTGTTGGCCACCCTGCGCGAGTACTGGCGCTGGATGAAGCCGAAGACCTACCTGTTTCCGGGCATGGAGAACAACTGGCGGGCCGACGTGCCGGTCACCACGAAGGTCGCGTGGATCGCTGTGACCGAAGCGGCGAAGGCGGCCGGCATCACCAAGCGCGTTTCGCCGCACACGCTTCGGCACAGCTTCGCAACGCACCTGCTCGAAGCCGGCGCGGATCTCCGCACCATCCAGCTGCTGCTCGGACATGCCAAGCTGGCCGACACGACGGTCTATCTGCATCTGTCGCGCCGGCACCTGCAAGCTGTCGCCAGTCCGCTGGAGTCGCTCACGGTCTCGACGTCGGGCGAGGTGAAGCATTCGAGGAGGCGCGTGAAGGGATGAGCCGGCCCACCCTTGAGGTGGCCGACATCCTCCGCGCATCCGGCAGCAGCTTCCTCGAGCGGCATGGATCGCATCTCGCCTCCGCAGCACCGCAAGGTGATGGACGCCATCGTCCGTTGCCGCACGGCGGCGCTCGGTGGTCATCGCGATCGATGCTCCGGCTGCGGACATCAGGCCATCTCCTATAACTCGTGCCGCAACCGGCACTGTCCCAAGTGCCAGGGCAACGCACGCGCCAGATGGCTGGCCGCGCGCTCGGCCGAGCTGTTGCCCGTGCCGTACTTCCACATCGTCTTCACGCTGCCGCATGAGCTGTCCGCACTCGTGCTGCAGAACAAGAGGCTGCTGTACGACCTGCTCTTCCGCACCAGTGCCGCCACGTTGCTCGAAGTCGCTCGCGACCCGAAGCACCTCGGAGCCGACATCGGCCTGCTCAGCGTGCTGCATACCTGGGGACAGAACCTCCAGCATCATCCCCACGTCCACTGCGTCGTGCCGGGCGGTGGCCTCGCGCTCGACGGCTCCCGATGGATCGCGGCCTCATCACGCTTCTTCCTGCCCGTCCACGTCCTGAGCCGCGTCTTCCGCGGCAAGTTCACCGCCGAACTCAAGCAGCTTCTGCTCCAGGGCAAGCTCCAGTTCCATGGCTCGCTCAAGGAGCTTGCAGCGCCGGAACGCTTCCAGCGGTTCCTGCGGCAGCTCTTCACCAAGGAGTGGGTCGTCTACGCCAAGCCGCCGTTCGGTGGAGCCGAACATGTTCTCCACTACCTGGCCCGCTACACCCACCGTGTCGCGATCTCCAACCATCGCCTGGTCAGCTTCAAGGACGATCGCGTCTCCTTTCGCTGGAAGGACTATGCAGCCGGCAGCAAGCAAAAGGTCATGACGGTTTCAACCGACGAGTTCTTGCGACGGTTCCTCATCCACGTCCTGCCCAAGGGCCTCGTTCGCATCCGCCACTTCGGCCTCTTCCGTTTATCAGGAGTGATCCGTGGAGTTTCCGAAACTCCGGCTTTACTGGCGGCTGAGCAACGGTTCGCAAGTTCTGGTTAGCTATGTTTTACGAGTTCTCTCGTGTCTGAGTAGGAATCGTATTCGCACTCGCGTCTGAGCTTTTCTGGCAACGCACCTAGTGCGATTAGGCGCTCCACCCCCGAACTGCGGCAATGAGCGCACGGTTCCCTCTCATAGAGCTTTACAAGCAAACGACCCTCGCACTCGGGATCGGGATGCGCAGCAAAGAAGTCTCGCAAACTTCGGTCAAAGGCGTTCAGCATACCAAGATCCAATTCGGCATCGCACCAAGCTTCGATGATAGCGTGGTCCCCGTCATGGAAGTTATTTGCTAGCAGATCAATCGCATAGTCACGCAGCGAAGACCCGCTGTCGACAAGGCTGAAGGCAAGTTTGCGAATGCTTTCATGTTCAAGGTTTGCGAGCGCTCGTAACGCATGACGCGGCACCGGACCGTGAGACAACTGAACGAGCCGAAACAAATGGCTGGGATCGAGTGAGAACTTTCTCTTCCGAAACAGTGTCAAATAAAGCTTCAGTTTCACTGGGTCAGTTTCTTTGATCAGATCACGAGCTGCGAGGACCAAATCAGATTCACTCGCTGACTTCGCCCAACCGTGCAAAATGCCACCTGCCTTGTTGGCTTCGATCAATGAGCGCACATCTCCATAAGTCAAAGAAGCAGGATCGTGCTGTTGACTCTGTGACGGCAGCATTCGGTTTTGCTCGACCGCGTCCAAATACGCTTTGATGTTCGGGTCGATTTCCGCCGCGCTATTGAGCGTGGATTCAACGGCTTCCTTACCATAGATGTCACTGGCTACCGCCAGAAGGTAATCGTCCTCCCATCGTTCAGGATTCTGGGTCAGCAACTCTCCAAATCGACGGACAACGAGCACTAGTCCGGCAAGACCATCAAGTTCGATGAATGCCACGGCGCCTTCATTGTCAAACGTGCTCCTTACACTCAGGGCTGAGCGCATGGCTTGACGGGCGGACTCATTGCCGTCCTGAGCTAACAGTTTTGCGATTTGGAATCGTTGGGTGGTATCCCAGCCATCCCCCTCTTCCACGAGCGCCCGAATTACGGCGTCGGCATAGAACGCTGGTTCGCCGGTGGCACGGATCACTTCCACCATGTACGCCGCTCTACTACCCTCAACCTGTGGGTCGTAAGCCTTGTTGTGGAGACAGGCATCTAGGATGACTTCGCGGAACGGGTGCACGTCGCAGTTAAGCAAGTGTAGAACTGCCCTCCCGAGGCCGAGAGCAATCGCGTTTTTGAATTCCCTAGCTTCCATCGCCATTACATTATCGCCGTCTAAAGAGTTAAGCCACGAATCGTAAATGGCGAATGCAAAACAACAATATCGGAAACTGCCGGGATCAGTAACCACAAGTCGGCTTGTGTTTACCGTCACTCTTGTGTCGACGATGCGACCTCGATTGCCTGAATGTCGAATGCCTTATCCTCTTCGCCCGTGCCGGCTAGCAGGAAGCTGTTGGTCATCTCTGCCTTAGCCAGCCGCCGGCTGCACGAGCGCCTGTTCCTTTGCACCCGCAATCAAGAGCCAGAGCATCGCGACAATTTCGGCAAAAAACACGGGCTGCAAATAACGGAACATCGCATCCGTGTAATCGGGAGCAAGGAACCAGGTGATACCGACGGCGACCCAGGCAAGTCCGTCCAACAAGAGCCAGTATCCCAGCCAGCGCGGCAAGAAGCGCGAACGCACAACCAGCCAGCCAAAAGGCAATAACCACAAACCCCAAAGGGTTTGGTTGATGCCGTTCGCCTGTCCGTGCATACGGATGAGCAGCATGCCGACCGCATCCCGCGTGTGCGCGTCAAAGCCAGTGAAGGAACCGCCCCCACGGAAGACAAGCAGCGCAGCCGCGTTGAAGACAAGGGTAGTGAGGGCCAAGGCGGACGAGACCAACACAAGAGCTACCAGCTGTCGCGCCCGGTGACGGTCTACATCCACAAAAAGCCGATAAAGGGCAAGGCTTAGCCCAACGAAGATAACGGCTCCGAGTGCTTCGGCAAGCATGCCCCAGCGGAAGAGCGTTTCGTGAGCGAGTATGCGCGCCGCCGTAGCCGCTGCGTCGGCGCGCACCACCGTCCTGGAAGGAACATACAGAAGGTAAAACGGTCCAAGAGTGAACCCCAGGTACCATAGGCCGGCAATTCGGGCCGTTCTTTTCAAAGGCGTCAAGATACACCTCCGGTATGGGAGCAGGTACGCGAGGGAGACACGACAAGTTCCAATGGAATCGGAAATCGGTACTGCGAAGTCGGCTTGTGTTGACCGGGCGTGCTGCCCCAGGGTGTCGACCTGATGAGAACAGGCGGTACCGCTCGTGGACCGCGTTCCTGGCGTGTGGTCCGGGCATCGCCATGGTTCGGCCTGACGGTGCGGTAGGCTAGCTCTATGCCCGGAGTTGCTCTTTCGCTGGATGGCAAGGTTGCCTTGATCACTGGAGGCTCGCGCGGCATCGGCGCGGCTGCGGTTCGTTTATTTCGGCAGGCTGGCGCGCGGGTGGCGTTCAACTACCGTTCGGCGCGGGGTGCTGCGGAGGCGCTGGCTGCGGAATGCGGCGGAGAGGGCGCCTGCGTCGCTTTCGCCCAGGAACTGGCGAGTCCTGAAGATGGGCGGGCGCTGGTGCGGCGGACGGTGGAGACTTTTGGACGGATCGACATTCTGGTGGCGAACCATGGGGTTTGGCCGCCGGAGGATGCTCCGATTGCGACCATGGCGGAGGACCAATGGCGGTCGACGCTGGCGATTAATCTGGACAGCGTGTTTGGGCTGATCCAGGCGGCGGTGGGGGCGATGCAGCGGCAGGGACGGCCTGCGCACTCCGAACCGGCTG
>CAWFNL010000025.1:0-48772 GCA_963817165.1 uncultured Acidobacteriaceae bacterium
CAATGCCGGCGGCGCTGCCCGGCCACAACCTGCTTCTTACTCTGTTCGCCTGTTTTCTGCTGTGGCTGGGATGGCTGGGGCTGAACGGCAGCGGGAGCATTCTGTTTGCAGGAGCGGCGGCGTCCCGCCTGCCGCTGGTGGCCATCAACACCACCTTATGCGCGGCGGCGGCCTCACTGATCACGGCGGCTCACCCGCATCCGCTTCGGGCGGCCGGACGCTTCGCTGTGCGCCAACGGGTGGACCGGCGGGCTGGTGGCGAGCAGCGCGGTGTGCGCGTTTGTGAGCCCCACGGCGGCGGCATTCACGGGCGCGGGGGCGGGAGTGCTGGTGACGTTTGCGGTGGAGTGGCTGGACGCCCGTTTCAGCGTGGACGACCCTGCCGGGGCCATTTCCGTCCACGGCGTGGGCGGAATCTGGGGTTTGCTGTCGCTCGGCACTCTTCGCCCGGTTTACGCCCGATTACGCCATCAACGGGTTGGGCGGGAGCGGCGGTTTTGCCCTGGAATGGCTGGCGCAGTGGATCGGCGTGGCGGCGCTGACGCCTGACGAAACCATGGCTTAAGGTCCGGGACCCGGCCGCGCATCTCCACCTTGTGCAGCACACCCTCGCTGGCGGCCAACTCCCGAAGAGTTTTTTCCTGGGGTCCCGACCCAATCAGCAGCAGCTTCGCATCCACATTTTTCATGGCACGAATCAGAACGTCGAATCCCTTGTAGGCGACCAGTCGCCCCGCCGCGAGGATCAGCGGTTGCCCCGATCCAGTGCTGTTGGCCGCACCTGGCGCCCCCTCCCATCCAGCCGGATCAATTCCGAGCGGGATCACGCGGCATTTCTCGCGAAACGGCGCCAGTTCCTCGCTGGAATCGAGATACCGCTGCGATGTCGTGAGAACGATCGAGGCTCGCTCCATCACGCGCCTAACGTAGATATCCGCAACAGCGCGCAGCAGTTTTCTGCCCAGCGTATCGGCATGATGCGTGACAATCAGCTTTCCCCGGTGACCGCTTCGCAGGAACGAAAAAGCCGCGCCCGGGTTGGGCGTGTGCAGATGCACCAAATCAGCCGGACATGCGCGAATCGCCTTGGTGAGTCCAGGACACACCGGCATCGATGCAATTGTGCCCACGCGCGCTACCCGTATCACATCGACGCCCTCGATCGTCTCCCGCGAGCTCTGTCGTTCGCTATTCGCTGCGATCACCGTCACTCGGCCCGTGCGTGCCTGCCGCACTGCCAGATCCCGTACATGCGTCTCGATTCCGCCGTGGTGCGGAGGATAAAACTTGCCCAGATGCAGAATTGAAAACAAAGGCGCCTCTGTTGGTCTGCGCGAAAAATCACGGTCGTGTGCGTAACATCAGCCGCCGGCACGACAGCGGGAGAGCCATAACCTCGCCAGCGCCATGCACAAGTCCCATCGTAATCGAAGCTGCCTTCTCAATCGCTGTCGGCGCCGGCCGGTCGCATTGGCTTCGTGACGTCGATACAAGACCAGCGCTGCGTCAAGGTACAGCGTCTCCCCATGGCACAGCGTGTTGGCAGTGCCGATCCAGAGATCGTGGAAGACACGGCCGCCGGGCGGAAACGGGAGCAGCGGCCCCAGAGTCCTCCGGCGAAATGCCATTGTGCACCCCAGATACGAGCAATGCGCCACATTTGCCAGGATACCGGTGCGAAATCGCCCTCGTTGCTCGTAATACGTCTTTCCCAGCGGCCGATCCTCACCGTCGATCAACGCAGCATCCGACACAACAATATCAACTCCCGGATTCGCCTGAAATGCCGACAGGACCGCGCCCACGCGGCCTTCCGCCCATAGGTCATCCTGATCGGCCGTAAAGAGAATGTCTCCGCTCGCCTGTCGAATCGCGTCCTCGAACGTTTGCGCAACTCCCTGGTTCCGCATGTGACGCGTCAGGCGCACTCGCCCATCCCCAAGTGCTTCGATGATGGCGCAGGTTTCATCCGTCGATCCGTCATCCACCACGACGATTTCGTCCCCCGGAGATAATTGCCGGAGAATCGACACCATCTGCGATTTCACATAGCGGGCTCCGTTGCAGGTCGCCATGCAAACGGAGATTGCCGGTCGCGCCGCCGTCGCTGCCCCTGCAACCGACTCGGAATTCTGGCGGCGCTGCTCCATTGCCTTGCGCCAAATCTCGATGCGGTGCCGCCTGGACCGGAATATGCGCGAGCGGAGGGCCTCCCCGGTCAATTTGCGCAGGATCGGCTTATCCTTTCGCCTTACCTGCCGCCAGATGCGCCCGGCCAGCCTGAGCGTAAGTGCGAACCTCCGAACCGGTCCTTCATAGAGGTCGAAGAATGCGGATTCCGCCTGCAGGATATTGCGAAATCGTTCCGGCGGCAGATCGGCGCGGCGCACCACCGATAGTTCATGCTCTGCTTCCAGGTCCGCTGCGACATAAACCCTCCGCTGCTGCCGATGGATCCTCCGGTAGATGTTGACATCCACATAATCCAGCCAGAAATCCGGATCGAAGCCTCCTGCTTCTACGAGTGCGTCCACGCGAAAGACCGATCCCGAGTTGAAAGCTCTGGTCTCGCGCTCGCAAACGCCTGAAAAGCGCCTCGGCAGTTCCTTCGTTCCCCAGGAATGCACCTCTTCCGGCGAAAGCGCGCGTCCCTGATCGAAAAGGCGCGGCACAATGGCGCCCACGTGAACGTCGGCCTCATTTTCCGCAGCAAGTTGCGCCATGCGTTCGAGGAAATTGCCGGACAGAGTTGTGTCCTGATCGAGTGTCAGCAGCCAGCGAAACCCCTCGCCGCGCGCTGTCTCCAGCGCACGATTGTACGCATCGGCCAAGCCGTTGTTACGGACTGCGGCCTCATAGCGAATGCCTTCGGGTAAATCCTCCGGCTGCATCGATCCCGGCCCGTTGTCGTACAGCAGCACCGGAAACCTCCCGGTATTGAGCCGGATGCGTGCCTGCATGAGTGAACGGAAGGCCGGCGAATCGGCAGGCCTCATCCTGTAAAGTACGATGACCGAAAAAATCCCGGACGGGTTTGCGGGAAACGCAGCGTCGCCCCGATCAGGCATGTGCACCTGCCTGGTTCAGTTCGGGAACCACAGATGGTTTATTCGCCGGCACAACTCTCACGGCTGCCTGCAGACACAAGAGAACATAGACAAAGTAAAAATACCGCGGCTGGATCACGAGGGCCTGTGCCGCGATCACGGCTCCTATCGCGCCAAAATAGATGAAATCGTTGCACAACCTGAAACTCCTTTTGAACACCAGAATCAGCGTCACGACGGCGGCCGCAAGGTTATTGAAGAACATGATGAGCACCCAACTCGTTGGGTCATTCCAAACCTGAGTGTTGGAAAGAAATCCGAACATGTCCTCGCCAATCTTTGGAACGACCGCCAGCACATACAGGTAATGCATCTGGAGTTGATCCAGGACCTTCACCAGCGCTGCGGACTGCGCCTCTTCAAAGCGATGCGCGAGTACCTTCGATCCCCAGAGCGGCATTACGAAATTGAGAGCGCCTACCAGCAGCAGCAGCGTCACGAACCGGCGCTTCCGAAACGGGTTCAAACGGCTCTCTGCAAGCGTTATCGCCAGCATCACCACGCAAAATTCATAGCGATTGAAGAGCGCCAGCAGCAGTGCCGCCACCAAAATCATCCAGCGCCCGCTCTTTCTCCAGTACAGAAACAGGGCGAGGTTGAAAAGATCCAGAATCTCCTTGTTGACGCAAAGCAGACTCGTCGCCGTCGTTGGATTTAACAGCAAGAGAGGGATAAAGACAGTCAGCGATATAGGACACGATCGCTTCAGAACGAAAAGCGAAATCGCAAACAGCACATAGTTGAGCAGCATGATGTCAAGCTGGCTGCTGAGCAGGAACGAAATCAGCACTGGGGCCCAAAGTGTGTTCGGAAACGACGCAAGAGATTCCAGTACCCATGGATCGGGACGATGCTGGCGGATCGAATCGGCAAAGTATGTGTAAACAGTGGAATCGACCGCAAAGACTTCGCTCGTTGAATTCTGCTGAAAGGATGGGACCACCGCATAAAAGTACAAGACAAAGGTGGCGGCAATATACGCGGCAAACACCATGCCGACGATCGCTGAGCCGAAGCTCAAACGCCGGGAATACCAGGCAACAGGATGATTCATCGTCATCTCATATCGCCTTCGCGCGAGGCCGCGAGCGCCCGCTGAAATTCCGAACCAGCGCCATCATCTCAAGCCTCTCGTGAGGATTGAAATTGAATCTCCACAACAACAGGGCCGCGAGTGCCTCAGCGCCAGCAATGATGCCAACCTTCGCTGCCAGGGTCCCCAGGTAGTTCTGGAAACACAACGCGAGGACGAGTCCCGGCAGGCAACACGCCACGGGCCCCAGGATTCCCTCGATGGCCAGCCGCCCGCGGCCGAAGCGCATGGCATCGGTGCGCGACATACTGAATGCGAAATGACATCCTATGCCGACAAAGGCGCCGATCAGCGTTCCGAGCGCAACACCCATGGCACCCCATAAGAACGCGCCCGCCACGCTGCACGCCAAATTCACGATGCCTTCGGCAAATGGCGAAATCAGCATGCGGTGCTGCTGCCCGGCGCCATATCCGATGGCCGCGTAGGGCATCAGGGTCATGCGGGTGAACTGCGCGACGATGAGCAGCAGAGCCAGCGGCGTCGCATGCGCAGCATAATCCGAACCCACCCAAAGCCGCAGAAAAGGATGCATGGCGGGCAACAACGGCAGGGTCAGCAGGCACAGGATTCCGGTGGCATAGCGCGTTGTGCGAATCACCACCTGTCCCAGGCGTTCCGGCGATTCGGAAGCTCGCAGGCGCGAAGCGACCGGGATCAGAGTCGTGACAATGGCGCCATGAGGAGCTGCGAGCATATTGCTCGCCGTCGCGGCCACGGCGTAGTAAGCAGCCGACCGGAAATCGAACGCCGCCACCACCGGCATGTCCATCCCGGTGATCAGCAGCGCGGTGAGCTGCGTGGCAAACATCGCGGAGCAGAATCGCGCGAACTCCAGCATCGCGGTGCCGGTGACATGAGCGCGGTGGATCAACCCGGAGAGCTTCAGTCTTCGCCACCACAGATAAAAGATGGCACTCTGCACCAAATTCCCAAAACCGATCCAGAGGGCCATGATTGCCAGGCCCTGATGATGCCACGCAGCCCACGCAGCGCCCGCTGCGCCCAACAGCTTGCCGGCACTGCCCGCCACTGCGTTGACCTCGTTCATCTGGAGGCCAAGGAAGACCCCGGCCAGCGTGGAAAATGGCAGACTGATGGCGATCGAAACGCCAATGACCACAAGCGCCACTTGCGCGCTGCCCGCGATCGTCGAGGGGATTCCGCGAAAAACGTGCTCCAGTTGCCAGCTGACCAACAGGGTCGCGCCCAACGCCAGCACGGCGCCGGCCATCAGGATGGCGCCGGCGTTGCTCATGGTCCTCTGCAGATGGGTGCGGTCCCTCAGCTCCTGGGCGCGTGCTGCGAAAACTCCGATGGCCGACTGAATTCCGTTATCAAAGAGCGCGACGTACGCGCCAATCTGCAGGATCAAGACCCAAGTCGCGTAGCTTGGCTTATCCAGAACCCGAACCAGCAGCGGCGGCAAGAACAAAACCACCAGCCACGAAGCGCCAATCCGGGCCAGATTGGCGCCCGCATTCTTCGCGGTGGTCGCAAAGGTTTGGTTTCGCGTCTCACCCACGTTGATTTCAGGATTGGCCATAAGGGCAGATGAGGAATTCATTGACAGTGGATGCAACGCGTATTTGCCGACCGGCCGTAGCTACCCCAATCCTAAATGACGCGTGTGTCGAGGCTGCTGTCGGTGTCGCCTGACGGGCGTGGGCCTTTTGCATACTCGATCCCGCGGATCAACCGGAACGCCCGAGAGCTTCATACGCAGCAATCTGGGCGTGCGTCTCCTGCTGCAGATCGGCTCCCTGCTGCCATGTCCGGTACCATTCCACCGTCCATGCCAGCGCGCGCGCAATGCCCAGCCGCGGCTGCCAGTTCAACTCCGCCCGCGCCTTGCTCGCATCCAGACGCAATATCCCCGCCTCGTGCACGCCGGCTCCCGCGCCGCGCGTCCACGCCGCACCCTCTCCCCACGCCTCTGCCAGAAACGTCGCCACGCGCTCCACCGTCCACGCGTCGTCTTCGCCAGGACCAAAGTTGAACGCCGCAGCGCAGTGCCCGGCCATCAGCTGTTCCGCCAGCAGCAGGTACCCGTGCAGCGGCTCCAGCACATGCTGCCACGGCCGGATCGCCTGCGGGTTGCGAATCAGCACCGCCTCACGCGCATGGAATCCGCGGATCAAATCGGGAACGAGCCGATCTTCGGACCAGTCGCCCCCGCCAATCACATTCCCTGCCCGAGCCGTTGCCAGCGCCACGCGACGTTCGCCCGCCTCAAAAAAGCTGCTGCGAAATGCCGCGCTGATGATCTCCGCGCACGCCTTGCTCGACGAATAGGGATCATGGCCGCCGAGCGCATCGCTCTCCCGATACGGCTCATGGCGCTCGCGATTTTCGTAGCATTTGTCCGTCGTCACGCACACCACCGCGCGGACCGACGGCGTCCCGCGCACTGCCTCCAGCACGTAGGCGGTCCCCATCGCATTCGTCATCCATGTGCCCAGCGGATCGGCATACGAGCGCCGCACCAGCGGCTGCGCTGCCATGTGGAAGACCACCTCCGGCGCAAATGCCCGCATCGCCGCTTCGAGCGCCGGCCGATCCAGAATGTCGCCCCGCACATCGTCCACCACGCTGCCCACCCGCGCCAGCGTGAACAGATTCGGCTCCGTCGGCGGATCCACCGCGTAGCCGCGCACCTGCGCCCCGTGCCGCGCCAGCCACAAGGCCAGCCACCCGCCCTTAAACCCCGTATGTCCGGTAATGAAGACGCGACGCCCGTTCCAGCAACTGGCCAAAAATGTCACCAGGTCTTCCACGGCGCGCTCCCGCTCGCCCAGAGTTCTTCCAGACGGTTCTTATCGCGCAGCGTATCCATGGCCTGCCAAAATCCGTGATGGAAATACGCCTGCACCTCATGCCGCGCGGTCAGTTGCTGCATCGGTTCGCTCTCAAACATCCACGCGTTATCGTGAATCTCCTCCAGCACCCTGGGCGAAAGAACGAAAAATCCTCCGTTGATCCATCCGCCCTCACCCTTCGGCTTTTCCTCGAATGCCGACACCGACGTCCCTTCCAGATTGAGCCCGCCAAACCGGGCCGGCGGCTGCACCGCGGTCAGCGTGACCTGCTTGCCATGGCGCTTGTGGAAAGCAAGGGTGGCGCTGATATCCACATCGCTCACCCCGTCGCCATACGTCATGCAAAAGGCCTCTTCGCCCTTGAGATACGGCGCGACCTTCGCCATGCGGCCGCCCGTGCCCGCGTTGTCGCCGGTATCGATCAGCGTCACCCGCCATGGCTCTGCAATGCTCTGATGCACCTCGAGCCGGTTCTCCCGCATATCGAACGTCACGTCCGACGTGTGCAGAAAATAGTTCGCGAAGTACTCCTTAATCATGTAGCCCTTGTACCCGCAGCAAATAATGAACTCGTTGACGCCGTGCCGCGAGTAACCCTTCAGGATGTGCCACAGAATCGGCCGTCCGCCGATCTCCACCATCGGCTTCGGCCGCACCCCAGTCTCTTCGCTCAGCCGCGTACCCAGGCCGCCCGCCAATATAACTGCTTTCATTTCAGTTCCTAAGCCCCGCGCCGTGGGTTCCTGTCATTTATCAATACCGTACACCGCTTGTTCTCGATTGTGTATCCTGAGCACACCGGACCCCCGATGACAGATTCTGCCGCCGAGCTTCGACAGCAAATCCTCCTCCTTTGCGCCCAATATTTTCAGGAGGCATTTCCGCCGACGGACTTCGTGCCGGGCCAATCCACCGTCCCCGTCTCCGGCAAGGTCATCGACGCCGCCGATCTCGGTTCCGTCGTCGACTCCGCTCTCGATTGCTGGTTCACTACCGGCCGCTTTGCTGAGGACTTCGAGCGCAAGCTCGCCCGCTTCGTCGGCCTTCGCTCGGCCTCGCTGGTCAACTCCGGTTCTTCGGCCAATCTGGTCGCCGTCAGCGCTCTCACCTCGCCTAAACTCGGCGAACGCCGTTTGCAGCCCGGCGACGAAGTCATTACCGTCGCTGCCGGATTTCCCACCACCCTCAACCCCATCCTGCAGAACCGCCTCGTTCCTGTCTTCGTCGACATCGCCGTCCCCGGCTACGAAATCGACGTTGCCCAGTTAGAGGCCGCACGCAGCGACCGCACCCGCGCCATCGTCCTCGCCCACACACTCGGCAACGTCTTCGACCTCGACGCCGTAACCGCTTTCGCGCAGAAACACAATCTCTGGCTCGTCGAAGACTGCTGCGACGCCCTCGGTTCCACCTGGAACGGCCGCAACGTCGGCACCTTCGGCGACATCGCCACCATCAGTTTTTATCCCGCGCACCACATCACCATGGGCGAAGGCGGCGCCGTGCTCACCGACAAGCCCGCCCTCCAGGACCTCATCGATTCCTTCCGCGACTGGGGCCGCGACTGCTGGTGCCAGCCCGGCAAAGACAATACCTGCGGCAAGCGTTTCGAGTGGCAACTCGGCTCGCTGCCCTGCGGCTACGACCACAAATACACCTACTCCCACATCGGCTATAACCTCAAAGCCACGGACATGCAGGCCGCGCTCGGCGCCTCGCAGATTGCGAAGCTTCCGCACTTCATCGAGCGCCGCAAGGAGAATTTTCGATACCTCCACGCCGCGCTCCAGCCGCTGGAGGAATTCCTCATCCTCCCGGAAGCCACGCCCGGCTCCGATCCTGCGTGGTTCGGTTTTCCCATCGCCGTACGCCCGAATGCTCCGTTCACGCGCAGCGATCTCACCCGCGCACTGGAAGCGCAAAAAATCGGCACGCGCCTCCTCTTCGGCGGCAATCTCCTGCGCCAGCCCGCGTATGAAGGCTGCACCTACCGCGCCATCGGCGATCTGCCCAACACCGATTTCGCCATGAACAACGTATTCTGGATCGGCGTCTATCCGGGCCTCACGCAGCCCATGCTGGATTTCGTGGTGGCAACCATGCAGACCTTCGTCGCTCGCAGGTCCGGCAGACCGGCCCCGTCCCTTCCAGGAGTGTCATCATGAGTTCAGTTCGCATTGGCAACCACCTGGTCGGCGATGGCCAGCCCTGCGTCATCATCGCGGAGATCGGGATCAACCACAACGGGGATATCGACGTCGCCAAACGCCTCATCCGCGTTGCCGTTGCCTGTGGCTGCACCGCCGTCAAATTCCAAAAACGCACTCCCGAATTATGCGTCCCTCCCGCGCAGCGCAGCATGATGCGCGAAACTCCCTGGGGCTACATCTCCTACATGGAGTACCGGGAAAAAGTCGAATTCGGCCAGGCCCAGTACGAAGAAATCGACCGCTATTGCCGCGAACAGGACGTCCTCTGGTTTGCTTCCTGCTGGGATGAGCCATCGGTCGACTTCATGGAGCGCTTCAACCCTCCCTGTTACAAAATCGCATCCGCCGGGCTCACCAACGATGCTCTGCTGAAGTACACCCGCGCCACGGGTAAGCCGCTTCTGCTCTCCACCGGCATGAGCTCGCTCGCTGAGGTCGATCATGCCGTCGAAGTCCTCGGCAGCCACGATCTCATCCTGCTGCATACGGTCAGCACCTATCCGGCGAAATATGAGGAGTTGAATCTACGCGCCATCGCTACACTCAAAGACCGCTATCAGATTCCCGTCGGCTATTCCGGCCACGAAACCGGCATCGCGACCACGGTCGCTGCGGTTGCCCTCGGCGCCTGCTGCGTGGAGCGGCACATCACCCTCGATCGCGCCATGTGGGGATCGGACCACGCCGCCTCTCTCGAACCAACCGGCCTCACCCGTGTCTGCCGCGATATTCGCCTGATCGAAACCAGCATGGGCACCGGCGACAAGAAGGTTCTCGAACGCGAGCTTCCCATCATCGCGCGCCTGCGCGGACAAAACTGACATGTTCGAAAACGTCAAGGCGATTGCTACCGATGTCGACGGCGTTCTGACCGATGGCACCTTCTGGTGGGGCACCAACGGCGAGGAATTGAAGCGCTTCTGCTTCGCCGACGTGACCGGCATCGCTCTCGCCCGCAAGGCCGACATCAAACTGGCCCTCATCTCCGGCGAATCCAGCGAATCCGGCAAAATCCTGGTCCAGCGATACGCGGATAAACTGCAGATCGCCGACGTCTACAAGGGCTGCCATGACAAAGCGCGAGCGGTCACCGAATTTGCCGCCCGCTACAACCTCCAGCTTTCCGAAGTCTGCTTCATCGGCGACGATGTTCCCGATCTGCCTGCCATGGAAATCGTGGGCGTGCCCGTTGCCCCCGCCAACGCTCAGAAGGCCGCGAAGGACAAAGCTGTTTGGATCACCTCCCGCGACGGCGGTTTCGGGGTTCTCCGCGAAGTGATCGATCGGATCCTGCAGCAGAAGGGACTCGCCTGATCGCGATGTCATCGACCATCAAGCTCTCTGACTACGTCATGCGCTTCCTCGCGGAACAAGGCGTGACGCATGTCTACATGCTCTCCGGCGGCGGCGCCATGCACCTCGACGATTCACTCGGCGGCTGCACTGCCCTCAGGTACGTGTGCAACCTCCACGAACAGGCTTGCGCCATCGCTGCGGAAGCGCATGCGCGCGTCACCAATCATCTCAGCGCCGTTCTCGTCACGACCGGTCCCGGCGGCACCAATACCGTTACCGGAGTCGCCGCCGCATGGCTTGATTCCACGCCCGTCCTCTTCATTTCCGGCCAGGTCAAACGCGCCGATCTCAAGACGCAATTCCGGCGTCCGCATTCTCGGTGTTCAGGAAATCGACATCGTCTCGATTGTCGGCTCCATCACCAAATACGCTGTCACCATCGAGGATCCGCAGAGTATTCGCTATCATCTCGAGAAAGCTGTCCACTGGCGCTCAGCGGCCGCCGCGGTCCCGTGTGGATCGATATTCCCCTCGACGTCCAGGCCGCGCAAATCGACCCCGGCAGCCTGCCTGCCTTCATAGCAGAGGAGCCTCCGGCCCAGCCCAATGCTGCAAGCCTGCCCGCGCAAGTTGCCCAGGCCGTCGAACTTCTCCGTGCGGCGCAACGGCCCGTCCTCCTGGCCGGTAACGGCATTCGCATGGCCGGCGCTGCTGAAGAGTTCATCCCCCTCATCGAGCGTCTCGGCATCCCCGTCCTCACCACGTGGCTCGGCCTCGACCTGATCACTGAAGATCATCCGCTCTGCTTCGGCCGACCCGGCTCGCTTGCCCCCCGCGGCGCCAACTTCACACTGCAGAATTGCGACCTGCTCCTGATTGTCGGCTCGCGTCTGGATATGGCCATGACGGCCTATGCGCACGATCGCCTCGCGCGCGGCGCAAAGAAAATCATGGTCGATATCGATGAGGCCGAGATTCGCAAGATGCAGACGCCCATCCATCTGCCCATCGTTGCCGATGCGAAAGCCTTTCTCACCGAGTTCAGCCAACAATCCGCCGGCATCGATCCGCGCGCGTGGCAGGACTGGGTCGACCGCTGCCGTGCGTGGAAAGCGAAATACCCGCTCGTGCGGCCCGAGCACCGCAGCCTGCCCGACGCCCTGAGCATGTACCACTTCTCCGAAGTCCTCGCGGAAGAGATGGGCGAAGGCGATGTGATCGTCCCCGGCAGCTCCGGATTTGCCGTCGAAATCTTCCTGCTCTGCCTCAAAATCAAGCGCGGCCAGCGTTGCTTCCATAATCGCGGCACCGGCTCGATGGGATTCGGTCTGCCCGCCTCCATCGGCGCCGCCGTCGCCAGCGAACATCGGACAATTTGCGTCGACGGCGACGGCGGCTTTCAGATGAACATCCACGAGCTGGCGACCGTCGAGCGTTTGCACCTGCCCATCAAATTCTTTGTCGCGAACAACAATGGTTATGCGTCGATTCGCGCCTCGCAGTCCGGCTACTTTCACCGCCTCGTCGGTGCCGATCCCACCAGCGGCGTCACCCTGCCCGATCTTGAAAAAGTCGCGCACTCTTACGGCTTGCCCTTCCGTCGCATCGCGGACAGAGCAAACCTCGCCGACTCCATTCGCGATGTCCTCTCGAGCGACGGCCCAGTCGTGTGCGAAGTGATGATCGCCTCTGCCGAGGAACGTGTGCCGAGAGCCTCTTCGTTTATCCGGCAGGACGGCTCCATGGGTTCAAAACCGCTTGAGGATCTGTTTCCGTTCCTCCCTCGCGACGTATTCCGCGCAGAAATGATCATTCCTCTGCAGGAAGACGAATGAGCCCCGCCCCGCCACTCGACCCGCGCGACCTCGATCTCATCCTCGAGCACACCGCGCCCCTGTGGGACGAAGTGCGCGGCCAGCGTCTCTTCATCCTGCAGCGGCAGGGCTATGAGTTGCGCGTTCCCGATGCCGTATCGGTTCTCGGCGATTGGCCCGATCAGATTCTCGGAACCCTGGAATGGAGCGGGGTCGCTCACAACGGTGGCCACGACCGCCTGGAGATCTTTGGCAGTGACGGCACCCTCACCTACGATTTCGCGACCGACGAGATCTTCCTCGCCCGTGCCCCAAATTCGGGTACAGATTCGAGCCCCGTGTCGCTCAACGTTCCGCCTGAATTCACCCGGGAATGGACCGTCGAGCAGGATTTCATCCGCGCCGTTCACGATGGCGGCCAGCCAGAGCCGAGCTTCCGAACCGGCGTTCGCTATATGACCTTCGTCGAGGCGATTCATCAGAGCCTCGCCCGCTCCGCCTGGGTTCGCCTCGCAGAGTTGTAATGCAGCGCCCCTTCGTTTGCTGTGATACTCGTGGTTGCACGATCCCTCTTCTGCAGAAAAGCACATGACCTCTGCGAAACCGCTTCCTCCCGGCGATCTGAACCTCATCCTCCAGCACACTGCCCCCCTGTGGGACGAAGTCCGCCACCAGCGCCTCTTCATCACGGGGGGCACCGGCTTCTTCGGATGCTGGCTTGTCGAGAGCTTCTGCCACATCAACCGCGCACTCAACCTCGGCGCCAGAGGCGACCGTCCTCACCCGCAATCCCGATGCCTTCGCGCAAAAATGCGCACACCTCGCTGCCGATCCGGCCATCACGCTGCTCGCCGGCGATGTCCGCACCTTCGCCTTCCCTCCCGGCGAATTCCGCTTCGTCCTCCACGCCGCCACCGATGCCAGCGCACAACCATCCACCCAGACTCCACTGGACATGCTGTCCACCATCGTCGCGGGCACCGAGCGCACACTCGCGTTCGCCGCCGCCGCCGGCGCGCAGAAGTTCCTGCTCACCAGTTCCGGCGCCGTTTACGGCAAGCAGCCCGCGGACCTCACGCATGTTCCCGAAACGTATCCGGGCACGTTCGATCCATCGATCCCATCCAGCGCCTACGCAGAGGGGAAGCGCGCCGCCGAGCTTCTCTGCGCCCGCCACGCCGGCCCGTCCACCCTCGCATGCAAAATCGCCCGCTGCTGGGCGTTCTGCGGCCCCCATCTTCCTCTCAATCAGCATTTCGCCATCGGCAACTTCATCGGCGACGCCCTCGCCGGCCGACCCATTCAAATCCAGGGCGACGGCACGCCGCGCCGCTCCTACCTGTATGCGGCCGACCTCGCCATCTGGCTCTGGAGCATGCTCTTTCGCGCGCCGGCGCTGCTGCCCATCAACGTCGGTTCCGCGCACGACGTTAGCATCCTGGAATTAGCGCGCACCGTCGCCGCGGTTCTCCATCCGGAACTGGAAATCCGCATCGCGCAGTCGCCCATCCCCGGCGCCGCACCGCTCCGCTACGTCCCGTCGGTCAATCGCGCAAGGGAGTTGCTCGGTCTCGTCGAAACGGTCAGATTAGAAGACTCCATCCGCCGCACCGCCAAATGGCACGCAGATGCGCGCGGCTAACCTCACGTCTCTCGGCTCTGCCAGCGGCGCCGGTTACGCTTTCCGTGAAAGCAGGCAATCAGCAATATGCGGTCAGCTTCAACCTGGTAATAAAGGCCATAGGGAAAGCGCCGCACTCCTGCACGCCTTCGCTCCCGGTAGACAGCGGGAAAGCGCAACGGATAATCCGGATAAGCTGGACAAAATTCTCGACGGCCTCAACGAATCGCGCTGCGAGATGCACGCTGATTTCGGCGTAACATTGCTCGGAGTCGTAGAACTCCGCTTTGGCTTCATCGGACCAGACAACGGGCAAACTCACCGCCTGGGCAGGCCGGCCTTAACCTGTTCCCACGACGTCCCGATGGGAGGGTCCTTTTCGCAGGAAGAAATGCGCCGGTCGAGTTCTTCCGCTTGTTCCGCGCTAAGCGTGGATGCATGGGTTTCCAAATCTTCCCAAAGCGCGTCGATCAGCTCGAACTTCTCGGCTGGAGTCAGACGCCTGATGTTGTTCGGAAGACTCGCCATAGCCTTGAGACTAGGAAGCCGGCCGCCGGATGTCAAATGCTTTGCAAAGACGTCTGATTTCGAAGCTATATGATTTTGTTTTTCTAATTGGTGGACGCGGAAGGAATCGAACTTGAGCCGCTTTGCGGGCGTCAACCCGCAGGCGAAATCCCGAGCCCAGCGAGGGACCTCGCGCCTCATCACTCTCGTTTTTCTAATTGGTGGACGCGGAAGGAATCGAACTTGAGCCGCTTTGCGGGCGTCAGCCCGCAGGCGAAATCCCGAGCCCAGCGAGAGACCTCGCGCCTCATCACTCTTGTTTTTCTAATTGGTGGACGCGGAAGGAATCGAACTTGAGCCGCTTTGTGGGCGTCAGCCCGCAGGCGAAACCCGAGCCCAGCGAGGGACCTCGCGCCTCATCACTCTTGTTTTTCTATTTGGTGGACGCGGAAGGAATCGAACCTTCAACCTGTCGATTAAGAGTCGAATGCTCTGCCAATTGAGCTACGCGTCCACAGTATGGCGGGTGGGTGGCCGGGCGGGAAAGTGTTCATCACACCGCGAAAACACACTGCATCCACGCTCTGCGCCTTTTTCAATATAGCACAGCGAAACCGGGCCTCCCGCGCTCTTCCGCGGCCCCTCAACACCTTAGTTTTCGCTTGAATCTACCAGAAATTTCGGCGTCAGAACGAAAACGACAATCCGCCCTCAATGCACCGCGCTGCCTGCGCAAAATACAGCGTGCTGCCGTCGCTTGACAGAAACGGACGATACCCTTCCGCCAGCAAATTGCGCACGTCCACGAGCGCCTCAACGCCATGCGGAATTACCCGGCGATAGCGAATCGGCTGCCGCACCAGGAAGCTGAGATATGGATCCGGCATCCCTGTTCCAAACGCGTTCACCGAGGTCACCGCATGCGGATCCTGCCAGCGGTACGACGCGCTCCACTTCGTTCCGGCCGCGCCCGCAACCTTGCCGTGAACCGCCGCGCTGTACATCGGGGTCTCCTGCGCCTTCATCCCCATCAGCGCGTTCTCCAGCGACTCCGAGCCGGGCGCGGCATCCGCCATGGCCAGGGCCTCACCCAGCGCCAAATCGAAGCTGATCCACGTTGTGCCGTTCAGCCGCGCGTCCGCTTCGCCCATAATGCCGTTGCCGGTATGACTCTGTCCCGCCGCTCGCAGCAGCCCACTGGACTCGTCATACAGCAAATTGCCGCCCGCCCAGTCCGCCGCGGAAATGTTCCCGCCCCCGCTGATCATCGGGTTGCTCACATGTTCGTGCCACGCGGTTACCTTCACGCGCATCCATCCCTGGTCGCGGCCCACCGCAATCTCCTGGTGGAGGCCCTGCTCCAGGGCCAGCGATCCGTTGCGCTCCGCCAGCTGCGGCTCCGTCGTCGCCTGCCGATCCAGATCCTCGACCTGCTGGATGCCCGGCGCCGTCGACACCCGATAGCCATATGTCGTGTTGCCGTCGTGCCAGGCCACGGCCGCAAACGGATGATTCGCCAGCACCGTGTTCCCCATGTGAATGGCTTCCGTCTCGTCGCCGAACTGCGCCTGCACCGCCTCGCCAAATTGCAGCGTCTCCCCGGTGCGCATTTCAATCGCCTGCAGGCCCTGCACTTCCGGTCCGCCCGCGATATCCGGTCGGTCTTCCACCACGCCCACCGTGCGGAAGCTCCGTCCCTGGGCCAGTTCCAGCTCGTAGCCCATCATCGCGTTCAGCGAAGGCTCCTCCGCCTGGCTCAAATCGGCGCGGAAAATCATCGCGCTCTGATCGCCCGGCGCCCGTTCCATTTCCACATCGTCGTGCACGCCGCCATCGCCAAATCCGCTTTCGCCGCCGCGCACCGTCACTCGCGCCTTCAGCTCTGGAGCCGTTCCGTCCCCGTTGGTCACCACCACCAGCGGACCATCCTGCAACAAACGCAGCAGCGGTCGATTCGCAGAGAGGCGCAGCGTCCACGTCCAGTCGTCTTTGGGCTCATCCGCCGAACGCGCCTTCGCCGGCAGCCAGCGGAACGCTTCATACAGCGTGTCCAGCGTCAGATTCACCACCAGCTTCGATCCGCCCAGCACCCGCAAATTCTCGCGCAGCGTGGGCAGAAACAAATCGGCGGACGCCTTGACTTCATAAACGCCGGGCAGAATGGTGGCGATGCGGTAGCGGCCGTGGTCGTCTGTGTAGGTTTCGAGGGCGACCGTGAAGTCAGGCCGCAGGAGCTGGACCACCGCTCCCATTTGCGGAGTGCCCCGGCTGTCTTTCACCACGCCGGTCAGGCTGGTCGCCTGCGCATCCGCCCGTACTCCGGCTATGCACAGCAAGACTGCCGCGGCGAGAATCGATCCGGAAATGGAGACGCGTCTGTTCACTGCATCAATAACTGATGTTTGCTCCTGGCGTGCTCCCTGAAATTCCAGTCAACCCCGCGGCTCTGTTGGCCGTTGGGGTTTCGCTTCCGGCTTGCGGCCGGAAGCTATTCTGCTGAGCCTATTCGACTGTGAACGGCGCCGATTGCGCAATTTGCTGATGCGTCACGCCGTCGTCCACGCTGATCTTAACGATATACTTCCCGGGCTCAACACTTGCAAGGGGGAGGGTTTTTTCCAGCGTCAGCTGATCCGAAGTAGCGGCCAGCGTCTGCGATGTTTCCTGCGTATCCAGGATGGTCTTGTTGGTGGTCGTATTCAGGATCTGGTAATCGATTTTCGCGTTGTTCTGCTTGCTCTTCTGATCCAGACCGAGGTTGTACACCTGCATCCAGAAATTCAGATTCTGGTTGCGGTGGAATAACGCCGGCTGCGCCGGGTTCGACGTCACCCGCGGCCGCACATAGGTGTTGCTGATGATGAACGAGCCCGCCCCGATTTCCTTCGAAGGCACGCGGTGCATCTGGTCCGCCAGGATCAACGACGAAGCTGAAAGCTTGTCGTCGTCGTAGCGCGGCACCGTGATCGAATGTGCCCACACGCCTACGTGGTCCGGATTGTTCCCATCCTTGATCGCGATATCGATGCGGTACAGCCCCGGACGCAGCGGCAGCGCCCGCCAGTAGAGCGAAACGTTGTCCAGAGTCCGCGGCAGCAGCTCGGCCGGCTCTTCCACTTCCACCGGATCCTCGAAGCTCTGCACCACGCGATCGGTGATCGTCGAGACCCGCCCGATAATGTCGACGTCGCCCTTCGAAACGCCATCCTTTGTGTTGAAGGTGATGTCCCGATTCTTAATCTGCAGAGTGATCGGCACCAGAACCGTGTCGTCCGTGACCTTCACAAAATCCGTCCGCACTTCGAACGGGAAGATCGGGCCGGTCAGCATCTTGTGGCTCGAAAGGAACGACGCCAGATCCATATCCTTGAACTTGATCGGAGGCGGAGCATTCAGCTTGGCATACTGCTCCATCCGGTCGAATTCTTTTGCGCCTTCCGTCGAGCTGTCCGGTCCGGGACCCAAATCTTCCATCCCGCCCTTGAACCGGTCCGCCCGCTTCGCCATGCCCATGTCTTCGTAGAGGGTGTTGCCGCCCTCCGGGCACATGCAGCAGCGCGTCCTTCTCGGAGCGGTCGATCGTCATGTGGTAGTCGCCGCACATGCACGTATCGACAAATTCGATATCGATATTCTCGCCAATACCCTCAATGTACCGATAATGCCAGGTCTCAAACGGGAAGGTCTGCGTCTCGCCGCCGCCCTCTTCCATCGGGCGGTCGTAGGAGCCGCCGCTGGGGTGGGAATCGGTGCTGTCCGGGGGGCCAAACGCAATGTAGATGTGCCCGCGATCCGTCATCCAGCCCGGCTTGCCGGCCGCGTAGTGCTCGTTCGCGTACGCAATGCGCCGGTAGTGCTCTTCTCTGAACTCGTTTTCCGGGCTATCCGGGTTCGGATTCCGCCGCCGCCAGAACTGCTCGATGAAGGCGTCCCGCTCCTCATCGTTGCTCAGACTCAGAAACGCCTTCTTTTCCTGGTCGGTGATGATCCAGCGGACGTCCTCGTCCAGCCACTTCTTATAGGTCTCACTCAACTCTTCGTGGAGCTGCTTTTGCTGCTTAAACCGCTCCTTGTCCGAGAGCTGCCTTTTCAGCGGATCCTGATTATCTTGTTGGGTTTGCGCGGCGCTGCTGTCTGCGGAAGTGCCTGGCTGCGCGGGCGCGCTCGACTGCGATGACTGGGCCCGTGCCACGGCGGTTCCTGCTCCGGCGAGCAAGGCGATCAGGAATACGGATAAGAGGGAGAAACGATGCCTGTACATAACGCGAACTGCTACTCCTCGGGGCGTCTTCCAATTCTACGGGCGCGGCACGGGCCTTTCAAGCAATTCCTCGCAATTTCCCGCACCAACTGGCACTCCTGCCGGGCTTGTCCTGTAAGACTCTTGTCCCAGGCAACCTGTTATCATCAGGTGGAAATCTTTTCCGGCAACTCACCGGTCGCCGCGGCGGGCGTCCAACTCCTGGTTCTGTCAAGCGTTTTCTGCGGAACCCCTGGCCAGAAGTCTGCCTGGAGGAGCCGCTCCAGGATTTTCCGATCTTTGAGCGTTTGCCCGGGAACCGCCAACGCCGGAACTGCGTAATCCTTCGCGAGGAAGAACTGCTTTGAAGAAAATTCTTATCATTGTTGCTGTCGTCGTGGTTCTCGCCGGGATCGTCGGGCTCACCGTTGTGCGCGCGCAGTCGGGCTACACCAAGGTCCTCGAGGGCACTGTCACCCACGAGAATCTGGTCTCCGTGGTCAACGCCACCGGCCAGATTCGCCCGAAAACCTACGTCAACGTGGGCGCCAACGCCATGGGCCGTGTCACCAAATTCAACGTGGCTGAAGGCGAGCACGTGAAAAAAGGCGAAGTCATCGCCACCATTGAGAATGTGCAGCAGGAAGCCAACGTCGCCGCGCAGCAGGCCACCATCGCCGCTGCTCAGACGGACATCTCTTCCTACATCGCCGCCGAAAAGACCCAGGAAGCGAATGTCGAACACGCCCAGGCCGACCTCGAGCAGAAAAAGCTCGACTACAATCGCGCCAAAGCCCTCGTCGCCGCCCAGGTGATGTCGAAGCAGAATTTTGACGCCGCCAAAGCGGCCTATGACCTCGATGTCGCCAGTCTCGATCAGGCCAAAGCCGGCCTCGCCCAGGCCAAGGCACAAACCGCTTCCGCGCGCGGCCACCTGCAAACCCAGGTTGCCGACCTCAAGGTCAATCAGGATCTTCTTAACCGCACCATCGCCGTCGCACCGTTTGACGGCATCGTGACCAACGAGCCTGTCCGCCAGGGCGAAAACGTCGTCCCCGGCATTCAGAACACCGAAGGCTCCACGCTCATGACCCTCGCCGACATGTCCGTCATCACCGCCGAAGTCAAGGTCGATGAGACTGACATCGTCAACGTCAAGCTCGGCCAATATGCCGAAGTCAGCGTCGATGCCCTGCCCGGCAAAATCTTCAAAGGCCACGTCACCGAAGTCGGCGACCAGGCGCTGCTGCGCTCTTCCGGCCAGTCCACCAGCCAGTCCACCAGCGGCGTGGAAGAGGCCAAAGACTTCAAGGTCGTCGTCACCCTCGACGACCCTTCCGATGAACTGCGCCCCGGCCTTTCCGCCACCGCGAAAATTATCACCGCCAGCAAAGACAACGCCGTCGCCATTCCGATTCAGGCGCTGACATTGCGCGATCCGAAGAATCTGAAGAACCCGACCGCGCACGTTGAGACCGTCTCCGCCGCCACCACAGATCAGCAGAACGCCAACCTGGTGCAGGGCGTCTTCGTCATCCGCAAGGAAAAGGGCAAAGATCGCGTGCACTTCGTGCCCGTCACCACCGGCATCACCGGCGCAACGGATATCGAAGTCACCAAAGGCCTCGAGCCCGGCGATCGCATCGTCACCGGCACCTATCGCGTACTCCGTGACCTCAAAGAGGGTGCGATGGTCAAACAGGATACGCAACTCATTGCGCCTCCGAGCTCCGATTCGTCATCCACATAGAAACAGCCGGCACCTCGCGCGACCCGGGCCAAGGGAACCATCCCCGCGCCCGGCGCGTATATCAACAGCATGGCAACAGGAGTTTTGATGGCGGCAGAAACCTCGACCGAAGCGGTTCCCCGAACCAGCTCCAGCCCTTTTCCGGGCGACATGATCGTTGTAGAAGACCTGTGGAAGACCTACGACATGGGTTCCGAGCAGCAGGTCCACGCGCTCCAGGGCATCACCCTGCGCATTCCCCGCAATGAGTACGTCGCCATCATGGGTCCCTCCGGCTCCGGCAAGTCAACCCTGATGAATCTCATCGGGTGCCTCGACACGCCGTCCAAAGGCAAGTACTGGCTCAACGGCCACCTCGTCAGCGAGCTCAACGACGATGAGCTGGCCCGCATTCGCAATAAGGAAATTGGATTCGTCTTCCAGACCTTCAACCTGCTGGCCCGCGCCACTTCGCTGCACAACGTCGAGCTGCCTCTCATCTACAACGGCACTCCGGCGGACGAACGCGTGGCCCGCGCCAAAGCCGCGCTGACCGCGGTCAATCTGGAAGCGCGCATGAACCACAAGCCCAACGAGCTCTCCGGCGGACAGCGCCAGCGCGTCGCCATCGCCCGCGCCCTCGTCAACAATCCGTCGATCATCCTCGCCGACGAGCCCACCGGCAACCTCGATTCAAAAACCGGCGACGAAATCATGGCGCTCTTCGACGACCTTCACAGCAAGGGCAACACCATCGTCCTGGTCACGCACGAGCCCGACATCGCCGAATACGCGCATCGCGTCGTGCATATCCGCGACGGAAAGATCTTCTCCGACCAGCCTTCCTCGCGCGCCCGCCAGCACTGATCCCCCACGCACTACGGAATTCGCTCCAAAAAAGAAGAGCAGGCGTGAAGCCTGCTCTTCTCTCATTGAATGGCCGCCGTTACCGCTGCGGCTTTTCCTTTTCGGGTTTCGCTGCCGGCCTGGGCGCCGGGCGGGCGGCCGGAGCGGCATGCGCCGCCGGCTTTGGCGCTGGACGGCTTTCCGCTTTCGGTGCTGGACGGCTTTCCGCCCTGGGTGCCGCTTCCGCCCTGGGAGCCGGACGGCTTTCTGCCTTTGGCGCCGGTGCTGGATGGCTTTCCGCCTTCGGCGCCGGACGGCTTTCTGCCCGCGGCATCGCTTCCGCTTTGGGTGCTGGCGACGGCTTCGGCCTCGCTGCCGGATGGCTTTCCGCCCGCGGTATGGCTTCCGTCCGTGCCGGTGTGGCGGGATGGCTCACTGTCGCATGCGTTGTGGCTGGGCGGCTCTCCGTCCGCGTCTCAGGCCGCGCTGCAGTTTTCGCCGCCGGCCGTGCCGTCCGCGCTTCTGTAGACGAACGTGTTGATGTCGACCGTGTCGATTCCGGATGCGTCGCAGCCGTGCGCCCTTCCGTCGTGCTCCGCGCCGATTCCGGACGCGTCGTGGCTGGCCGCGCTTCCGTCCGCCTCGCTTCCGTCCGCTTGGCTTCCGTGCGATTGGCTTCGGTACGATTGGCTCCGTTGCGATTGGCTTCCGGACGCGCCGCGGTGTGGCTCGCCGCTGCCGCTCGATTGTTTTCTGTTCTCGCTGGCGGACGGCTCTCGCCGCGATTCGCAGCTACGTTCGACCGCTCGCCAACTTTAGTTTCCGCCATGACGGCGGGACGTCCGTGGTTCGCCGCATACCGCGCCTGCGGATCGGACTTCGCCATCGAGATGTGCTGCTCCTGAGCCGGCGTCCGCGGATAGTGATGCTCGTGCGCTGCCTGCTCCTCCTGCGGCGTCGGCCGGCGGTTGACCCCGCCCGGCCCGTTGAAGCTGGCGCGTGAGGACGTTTCACGCCGGATCACGGTGCGGTCCACATACACGTGGTGGATCACGGTCCTGTTCACATTCACGACCGCGGTGTTGTACTCGAACTCGCCACCCGCCCAGCGTCCGCCATAGAACCCCACGCCGCCGTACCCGAAGCCGTAATCCACTCCACCGTAGAACCCAACGGTCGGACCCCAGTAGCCGTCATTCCATCCGTATACGCCGTTCGCGTAACCCCAGTATCCAGGCGTCCACAGCACCCCAGGCTGTGGCGGTTCCACCCACACGCCGGGCACCCAGTAATAACCATCCGCCGGATCATACGCCCAGTAACCCGGGTTCCACAGGTAACCCTCCGTCGGGCACGGCGGCTGCACATACACCGGCAGAACCGGCGGCATGATATTGGCCGTGATTGAAAATCCAACGCTGATCTGCGCCGGCGACGTGGCCGGAATCGCGGACAGCAGCAACGCGGGCAGCACCGGCCCCATCGTTTTCGCTATCTTCCTGAATATCTTCATCACTTACTCCGTCGTGGGATTTCGCCGGCGTGGGACATTGGCGCAACTCGGCGCCTCGATACCGGACTCGATCAGTTACGATGCCATCCCGTCATGGCGGGTAGTGCCGCTTTAGCCCTTTATTTTCACTTTTCCGGATTTCTATTTCGGGTGATCGACAAATCCCACTGGCCGGATCGCGCTGCCGCTGCGCTTTCATCTTCCCCATCCTTCTGCCGATACAACATCCAGAAGGATGGGAGCGAAGCCGTGGCCCTAGCGCAACTTGAAAACTCAATCCTGAAAGACGCGCCGCTCCGCAAGTCCAACGGCTTCGATCTGGAATTGGCGGAACAGGAAGTTCCGGCCGCGGCCGACTGGCTGGTTCCCGACCTGCTCCCCGTCCACGATCTGCCGGAATCGCTGCGCCTCGGCGCCATGGCCGGCCGCAGCCCGGTCATGCAGCACCTCTTCGCCCGCATGCGCTGCACAGCTCCGCATTTTCGCCTCGCCACTGTTGAAGGCGAGCCGGGCGCCGGAAAAATGCTGGCCGCGCGGACCCTGCATCGTCTCGGGCCTTCTGCTTCGGGTCCGTTCGCTCCCTGGGTCGCCGCGGAATTCCTCGCCAACCCCACGTCGCTCTGGAAAGACGCTCGCGGCGGACTCCTGTATCTCTCCCGCATCGAAGAGCTTTCCGCTGAGCAGCAGCGCCTGTTGCGCGACTTCCTCGAACGCGCCGCTCACGAGCGCATCCGCATCCACACTGCCTCCGGACCGCTTCAGCTCATCACCGGCTCGCTGCAGCCGCTGCGCCGGCTCGCGGCTGCCGGAGCGTTTCGCCCCGACCTCGCCAGCCACCTCACCGCCATTCGCTTTGCGTTGCCGCCCCTGCGCGAACGCCGCGACGATATTCCGCTGCTCGCGGGTCTCTTCCTGCGCCAAAAATGCGATCAGCTCCACAAATCGCTGCGCGGCTTTGCTCCCGGTGCGCTTGCCCGTCTCACTGCTTACTCCTGGCCCGGCAATGTCCGCGAGCTCGAATCCATTATGGCCACCGCCGCCCTCGAAGCCGCCGGACAATGGATCCGCCCGATCGATATTCCCCGCCTCGAATGGCCCGTGTCGACATCGCCCTCTCTCGCCTCGGATTTCTCCGCGGACGATCCCAACCTCGATCGCGCGATCCTGCGCCACGTCACCCGCATCCTCGCCCGCGTGAGCGGCAACAAAGTTCGCGCCGCGCGCATGCTCGGCATCAGCCGCTCGACCCTCTACCGCATGCTCGAAGGCGGCGCCCTTTCCGCGGACACGCTGCCTCCCGGCGCATCGTCGGCCGGCAATAATTCGTAACTCACAAACGCTATCTTCTGGCTATCCGGCGACCACGACGGCACATTGATCGTTCCCTGCCCTCCAAACAGCTTCGCAATCGTTTTCACCTTGCCGTCCGCCAGCGTCATCAGCCGCAACTCGACATCCTGATTTGGCGGATGCCCGGTCACCTCCGGCCCATAGGCAATGAACACCATCAGCTTCCCATCTGGCGAAATGTGCGGGAACCAGTCATTCGTCGCATCCGTCACCACCTGCTCCTGCCCGCTTCCATCTGCATGCATCCGCCAAATCTGCATGTGCCCCGTGCGCACGGAATTGAAATAAATCCACTGCCCATCCGGCGAATAGTCCGGCCCATCGTCCAGCCCCTCCGCTGTCGTCAACCGCGTTTCCGCGCCGCCTTCCACCGGAATCGTGTACACGTCGAAATTCCCGCCGCGTTCTCCGGTAAACGCCAGCGTCTTTCCATCCGGCGACCATCCATGCAGATACGAAGGCGATGCCTGCGTCAACCGCCGCGGCGTTCCACCCGCAATCGGCACCACGTACACGCTCGACTGATGATCGGCCTGCGACGAATCGCTCAGCCCGATCCATTTCCCATCCGGCGACAGCACATGATCGTTGTTGCAATGGCTCTGCGCCCCGGTGTCGATCACCTGGGGCTCACCCTGCGCCACGGGATGCACCTCGTTCGACACCGCCAGCCGCTCCAGATGCCCGTTGCGATTGAAGATCAACGCGGCGCCATCAGGCGTCCAGTTCGGCGCCTCAAAATGTGTCGGAGAAACATACGTCACATGCCGATCGGTCGACGCCACCGGCACCGTCTCCAGCACGCTCCACAACACTGGCGCGCCCGTCGACGCCTTTAGCGTCTTTTCCTCGACATGGGAAAACGTAGCCGTCACGCTGGCATCTTTGTCGTGCGCGCACACGCCGATGCCGACATAAAAATCCCCGCTCAGCGCCACCTTCATCGCGGCACCCGCGGGCTGCAGCGATTCACCCGCTGCCTGCGCCACAAAAAGATAAACCGTGTCGCCCCGCTTCTCAATGCGCAAGCGCACCGGCCCGGTCAGTGCCGACTCAATCTCATGCGTGTCGCCGCCTCGCTCGTCGCGATACTGCAGCGACGTCAATCCGCTGCCGTGCACCGCCGCATCCGCATACACCGAGTCCGCATCGAGGCTTTGCCGGATCATCAGCACCGCCTTCCGGTGCGGATTGCCGTTCGCCGTCGTAATCGCAACATCCGCACCCAGCAGAACATCGCCCGAAACCTTTTTCCAGATGAAATGAAACGCGTCCGCATTCGCCCAGATGTTTTCCCCGCTCCCCGTCACCGTGTAAACGTGTTGTGCGCGATCGTACGTCGCCGATCCCGCATGCAGCACCGTCCCCACATCGGACTGGCCCGCAAAATCTCCCAGCCCGGCCTCAGTTACCGCCGCGTTTTGCGCCCGGCCCGCGCCCACCAGCAGCACAGCCAATAATGAAATTCCCGTAATGATTCCCTTCACCGGTACGCCTCCATCACAAAATTTTCTGATCGGAAAACCCAGGCAATCGCCGCGTCGTCTCACTGTAGTCCATCCGCTGCGCACCCCCGGCAACGGTAGGATTCCAACACTCAATTGTCAATTGCGCCGCATCCCACGTGTGCCGCAACCTGGCATCGTCGCCAGGGCGAACTTCAGACAACCGGTACCCCGCATCGAGCATCGAATTTTCGAGTTTTTTCTCGGGTTCGGCTACTGCCGGTGCAATCCCATTTCCGGAGTCCTCTGCGTGAACAGCAAGATCGCCACGACCGCTTCGCGCGACGGCCAAGCCTCCAGGCGCCGCGCCTCCTCCAACACCAACGGCACAACGTCGCGCCGCCTCAAATCGGGCATCTCCGGCCTGGACGACATCCTCAACGGCGGCTTTCCTCAGGGACATCTCTACCTGATCGAAGGCGACCCCGGCACCGGCAAAACCACCCTCGCCCTGCAGTTCCTGCTCGAAGGCATCCGCAACGGCGAACGAGTTCTCTACGTGACGCTCTCTGAATCCCACACCGAGCTCGAGCAGGTCGCGGCCTCACACGGCTGGTCGACGGAGGGCCTCGAAATCTTCGAGATGATTCCGCCCGACGACGACCTCACTCCGGAATCGCAGTACACCGTCTTTCATCCCTCTGAAGTCGAGCTCGCCGACACCATTGCCTCGATCCTGAAAAGAGTCGACGAGGTCAAGCCGCAGCGCCTTATCTTCGACTCGCTCGCTGAGTTGCGCATGCTCGCCCGCGATCCTTTGAAATACCGCCGACAGATCCTTGCCCTCAAACGCCAAATCTCCGGCGGCAATATCACCGTGCTCCTGCTCGACGACCGCACCTCGAACGGCGGCGACGACCTCCAGCTCCAGAGCATCGCCCATGGCGTCATCGTCATGCAGGGCATCGGCCGCGATTTCGGCACCCGCCGCCGCCGCATTGAGATTCATAAGCTGCGCGGCACCGCCTATCGCGAGGGCTACCACGATTACGTCATCCATACCGGCGGTCTCCTCATCTTCCCGCGCCTCATCGCCGCCGAACACATTCCGGGCTTCGTGCGCAAACCCGTCCCCAGCGGACTCCAGGAGATGGACGATCTGCTGCGCGGCGGCATCGACACCGGCACCAGCACCCTCATGACCGGACCCGCCGGCTGCGGCAAGTCCACCATGGCCTTTCACTATGCGTATGCCGCCGCCATGCGCGGCGAAAAGACCGCCATCTTCACCTTTGACGAATCGCTCGCGACCCTCCTCGACCGGGCTCGCGGCCTCGGCATGAATCCCGATCCCGTCATCGACAGCGGCCTGCTCGAAGTCCACCAGGTCGATCCTGCTGAGCTTTCCCCCGGCGAATTCGTCGCTCAAATCCGCTATCTCGTCGACGAGCAAAACCTCCGCGTCCTCGTCATCGACAGCATGAACGGCCTGCTCAACGCCATGCCCAACGAGCAGTTCCTCGCCATGCAGCTCCACGAGCTGTTCTCCTACCTTGGCCAGCAGGGCATCGCCAGCATCATCACCCTCGCCCAGGCCGGCGTCATCGGCGCCACCATGCACTCGCCCGTGGATGTGAGCTATCTGGCCGACACCATCCTGCTTTTCCGTTACTTTGAACGTGCCGGCGAACTCCGCCAGGCCATTTCCGTCGTCAAGAAGCGCAGCGGCCCGCACGAACGTACCATCCGCGAGCTCTTCATGGAGTCCGGCAAAGTGACCGTGGGCAAACCTCTCCGTGAGTTCGAAGGCGTTCTCACCGGTGTGCCTAAGCTCATCAGCAACTTAATGGATCAGGGGGTTGGTTCTGTTTCCGGAGACTAAAGCGTCGATTCACGATCACCGCACGATCATCCTCGCTCCCACTGGGAAGGACCATCAGCTGATTGCGGGCCTGCTCGAGCGCCGCGGCATGCCCTGCCACGTTGCCAACTCCGTCGACGAGCTTTGCCTCGAGGTCGGACGCGGCGCCGGCGCCGCCATCATCTCGGAAGAGGCGCTCACCGTCCGCGCCATCACCGAGCTGCACCGCGTCGTCGAACAGCAGCCGCCGTGGTCGGATTTTCCTCTCATCCTGCTCACCGTCGGCGGCCGCGTCACCGTGCAGAGCGAACGCCTGCGCGAGCTGCGCCGTCCGCTCGGCAACATCTTCCTGCTCGAGCGCCCCATTCGCCCGGAGACTCTGCTCAGCACCCTCGAGATTGCGCTGCGGGGCCGCGAGCGCCAATACCAGATCCGCGACCAGATGCAGCAGTATGCGCGCGCCCAGGAAGCTCTGCGCCGCTCAGAGAAGCTCGCCGTCACCGGCCGCCTCGCCGCCAGCATCGCGCACGAAATCAACAATCCTCTCGAAGCGGTCACGAATTTGCTCTACCTCATTCGCCTCACGCCCGACCCAGATGAAGCGCAGCGCTATCTCAACAACGCTGAGCAGGAGCTCGCCCGCGTCGCTGAAATCGCCAAGCAAACGCTCCGCTTTTATCGCGAGCCCAACCACCCTGTCGATACCGAAGTCTCGAGCGTCCTGCGTTCCGTGCTCGTGCTCTACAACTCGCGCCTCGCCGCCGCCGACATCGCCGTCGAGGTCGACGTTGAAGACGCGAACGCCACCGTTCTCTCCAGCCCGGGCGAGCTGCGGCAGGTCATCGCGAACATCGTCGGCAACGCCGTTGACGCCATGCGCCGCGGCGGCCGCCTCCGCATCCGCATCTCCACCACCGGCGCTCCCCTGCGCCTGCGTCTCACCATCGCCGATACCGGCTCCGGCATTCCCGCCGCGCTGCTTCCGGCTATCTTTGAACCTTTCGTCACCACCAAAGGCGAAACCGGGACCGGCCTCGGCCTCTGGGTCACCGGAGAAATCATCCGCCGCAACGGCTGGACCATCCGCGTCCGCAGCCACTGCGGCCCCTGCAGCCCCGGCACCGCCTTCTCCATCACCATGCCCCTCAGCAGCGAATCCCCCGCCGAAGAACTACCCGAACAAGCCGTCGCCTAACGAGTAATGTCATCTCGAGCGGAGCGCCGCAACCTCAATTTCCAGCGAGCACGCCCATAACCCGGCGCGCAGCCGAGGGACCCCCCGAAGCTGACCACCACTCTCCCGAATACAAATCAAATCAGCGAGGGGAATCGGTCGCGAAGCGGCCGAGAGACGATGCGACACGGCCCGAAGTAGCATGTACTGCCGTTTTATCTTCCCAATCGCTCATCCTTATCCCTGCCTTTCTCCGCTAAATTAATGCCATGAAGAAATACACCTTCACCGCGACCATCCAGTCGGCTCCCCGCGGCGGCGCCTTCGTCTTCTTCCCCTATGACACACAAAAAGAATTCGGCACCATCGCACGCGTGCCCGTGAAGGTGATGTTCGATGGCAAAGTGCCCTACACCGGCACCATCGCGCGCTACGGTCATCCGCAGCACATGCTCGGCCTGCTCAAAGCCTTGCAGGATCAACTCGGCAAACACCCCGGCGACACCATCGAGGTCGTTCTCCAGAAGGATGAAGCCGTCCGCACCATCGAAGTCCCCGCCGCCTTTGCCGCGCTCCTCAAAAAGGAAAAACTCCAGGCGACCTTCGATCAGCTCAGCTACACCCACCGCAAGGAATACTGCCGCTGGATCACCGAAGCCAAAAAAGAAGAGACCCGCGCAAAGCGCCTCAACCAATCCATAGAAATGCTCCACAAAGGAATCAAAACGCCGGGATAGATTCCGCGCCTTTTTCGTGCTGCACCCTACACCCTCCCGTACTGTCCCCTGTAACCTGTAACCTGCTATGACCCGCCGCGCCCTCCTCGCCCTTCTTCTGCTCGCCGTCACCGTCGTCCCCGCCCATCCGCAAACCGCCCAACAGGCCCAGGTCGCGGCCAACGCCGACCTCAACGACCGCCGCCAGGCCCTCAGCGACCTATTCGCGCAAATTTGGGAAGACCATCTCCGCACTTCGCCCGAATTCGCTTCCTCCATCGGCGACAAGCGCTGGAACGATCAGCTCTCTGACTACTCCGTCGACGCCTACAACGTGCAGCTCGCCCGCGGCCGCGAATACCTCACCAAACTGGCGCAGATCGATACCACCGGCCTCTCCGACCAGGAAATCCTCAGCGCCGACCTGATGGCCCGCCAGCTCGTCGAGCAGCAGGAAGAGTCGCAGTTCAAACCGTGGGAGATGCCCGTCAATCAATTCAGCGGCCTGCACCTCTCGCTCCCCCAGCTCGTCCCACGCCTCAGCTTCACCAATGAGAAGGATTACGACGACTACATCGCGCGCCTCAAAAAGGTCCCGCTCGCCTTTCAGCAAATCACCGACAACATGCTCACCGGCATCGACGATCACCGCGTCCCGCCAAAATATCTCCTCGAAAAAGTCCTGGTCCAGGTGAACGCCCTGCTCGCGCAAAAACCCGAAGACAGTCCCTTCGCGCGCCCGCTGAAGAAATTCCCCGCCTCCATTTCCGCCGCTGACCAAAAGACCATCCACGACGAAGTCATCGCCGCTATCACCAGGCAGGTTGACCCCGCCTATCAGCGCTTCGCCAAATTTCTTTCCGCCGTTTACATTCCCGCCGGACGCACCGATCCCGGCGTCTGGTCGCTGCCCGACGGCGACAAGTACTACGCCTTCCGCGTGAAGCAGAGCACCACCACCGACCTAACCCCTGCGCAGATTCACCAAATCGGCATCGATGAAGTCGCGAAGGACGAAGCCGACATGCTCGTGATCGCGAAGAAACTTGGCTACGCGGACATCGCTTCCCTGCGCGCCGCCATGGTCGCCAATCCCAAACTCCATCCCACCAGCCGCGAGGCCCTCCTCGCCGTCTATCGCGCCGACCTCGATCAGATGCGCCCCAAGCTCCCGCAGCTTTTCGCCCGCCTGCCCAAAGCTCCGCTCGTCGTCGCAGCCGTGCCCGAATTCATGGAGAAAGATCAGGCCCCGGCCTACTACGAACCGGGCACGCCCGACGGTTCGCGTCCCGGCACCGTCTTCGTCAACACCTACGACTTCGCGCACCGCTCCCTTGCCAACGTCGAATCCATCGCTTACCACGAAGGCCTGCCCGGCCATCACCTGCAAATCTCCATCGCGCAGGAGCTCACCGGCCTGCCCGACTTTCGCAGATATCTCCACTACACCGCCTACACCGAAGGCTGGGGGCTCTACGCTGAACACCTCGGCAAAGACATCGGTCTCTATCAGGATCCGTACTCCGACTTCGGCCGCCTCGAAGCCGACGACTTCCGCGGCATTCGCCTCGTCGTTGACACCGGCGTCCACTCTGATCACTGGACCCGCCAGCAAATGGTCGATTATTTTCACGCCCACTCCGGCCTCGACGACGCCACCGTCAACGCTGAATGCGATCGCTACATCGCGTGGCCCGCTCAGGCTCTCGGCTACAAAATCGGCCAGCTTAAAATCCTCGAGCTCCGCGCCCGCGCCGAACAGGCATTAGGCCCGCATTTCGATCTCCGCGCCTTCCACGACCAGGTCATCGACTCCGGCGCGCTCCCCCTCGATGTCCTCGACGCCAGAATCAATGCCTGGATCCAGGCCCAGCTCGACGCCAATCGCCCCCAACGCGCTGCCAAATAAGTCGCCCAAATAAAAATGCCGCCGCATAGCGACGGCATTTCCTCGAACCAGAAACCTTACTGCAGTCCGCCACCCGCGCGAATCAGCTCGCCGGTAATCCACTGCGCATCGTTCGACGCGAGGAACGTGGCCACGGAAGCAATATCGTCCACCTGCCCCAACCGTCCCAGCGGCGTTTCCGCCACCGTGGCGGCCGCCCAGTCCGATCCCACAACGCCCGCCGTGTGCGTCCCTTCCGTCTCCGTCATACCCGGGTTGATGGAGTTCACGCGAATCTTCCGCGGACCCAATTCTTTCGCCAGCACGCCGGTAATCGCATCCACCGCGCCCTTCGTGCCCGTGTACACCGCGCTGTTCGCTGGCGTCTTGCTGGTCACCACGGACCCGATATTGATCACGCTTCCGCCTTCGCCCAGATACTTCGAAGCCGCCTGTGTCGTCAGTAAGAGTCCCAGCACGTTCACGCCGAACAGCCGCGTGTACTGCGCTTCCGTGATCGCTTCCAGCGGCGCAAATTCATACACGCCGGAGTTGTTCACCAGCACATCAAGCCGCCCAAAGTTTTTGATCGCTGCGTCGATCAGCCCCTGCGCCTCAGCGGCCTTCGATACGTCGCCGCCTACCGCAACCGCTTTGCCGCCCGCGCTGGTGATGGCCTTCACCACCGCGTCCGCCCCCGCTTTGCTCGAGGCGTAGTTCACCACTACCGCCGCGCCTTCTGCTGCCAGCGACTTCGCAATCGCCGCGCCGATGCCCTTCGAAGCGCCCGTCACTACTGCCACTTTGCCTGTCAGCTTGCTCATACTCTCCACCCCGCTTGTTGAATTCGTTTCTCGCCGGCGGCCTTTCGGGCCATCGCGGTTCTGGGTGGTAGATGGAGCACGCCCCGTGGAAGATTCATTAGTTCCGGTTTTATGAACTATTGAACCGCTGCTCCCAACCATCTAATCTGATAACCATGCGGCCCCTTGTCCATCCCGCCCTCGAAGACATCACCGTCGAAGGCGTCCTCTATTCCCTGTCCGATCCCGTCCGCGCGTCCATCTTTTCCGACATCGCCAGCCAGCAGTGCACGCAGAATTGCTCCAGCTTCCTCACCGTCAGCGACCAGGCCATCCCTAAGTCCACGCTCTCGCAGCACATCCGGATCCTGCGAGAAAACGGCCTCATCCGTGGCGAACGCCACGGGGTCGAAATGCGCATGACCTCCCGCTGCCAGGAACTCGATCAGCGTTTCCCCGGGTTAATCCCCGCCATCCTCAACGCGCATCGCGCGCAGTCCGCAGCCACCCGCAAACCCCGCGCGAAACGGTCCGCACGCTAATGCTCAGCAAAGAAGAAGCGCAACAATTCGCCAGCGACTGGATCGAGTCCTGGAATTCCCGCGACCTCGAAGCCATCCTCGCGCACTACGCGCCGAACGTCGTGCTTACCTCGCCCGCCGCTGCCCGGCTCCTCAACAATCCGGCCGGATCCATCGAAGGCATCGCCGCCCTGCGTGCTTACTTCCAGCGCGGCCTCGAAGCGTATCCGCACCTTGCCTTTGAATTGCGCGAGGTCCTCTGCGGCGTCAACAGCGTCGTTCTCTATTTCAAAAACCAGCTAGGCTCGCACACCGCCGAATACATGGAGCTGGACCGCGACCGAAAAATCGTGAGAGTCGTCGCCAACTACACCCCGTCCGAGTAACGCAACGACTGCTCGCCGATGTGGGCGAAGCAGGCTTTTCTACACCCTACCCCTTAGTCTTCTCCGCCCCAATCGAATCCAGCTCCTCCACCACATTCCCCGGTAACACCAGCGCCGCGGCCGCCAAATTTTCCCGCAAATGTCCGAGACTCGACGTTCCAGGAATCAGCAGCAGATTCGGGCTCCTCTGCAGCAGCCACGCCAGCGCCACCTGCATCGGCGTCACGCCCAGCGATACCGCCACCGTATCCAGCACCGTCGACTGCAGCGGCGTAAATCCACCCAGCGGAAAGAACGGGACATACGCAATCCCCTGCTCCGCCAGTTCCGCAAGCAGCGAGTCGTCGCCACGGTTCGCCACGTTATAAAAATTCTGCACGCAGACAAACGGCGCAATCGCCTGCGCCTCCGCGATCTGCGCGGCGCTGAAGTTGCTCACCCCCAGATGCCTGATCTTGCCCTGCGACTGTAGCTCCGCCAGCAGGGTGTACTGCGCTTCAACCGACACGTCGGAAGGCCCCAGAATCCCGCCCATCCGCAGATTCACCACGTCCAGCACATCCAGCCCAAGATTCCGCGAGGTTGTCCTCGACCGCGCTGATCAATTCCTCGCGCGCAAGCGCCGGCACCCACGAAGCGTCTGCCTCGCGCCGCGCCCCCACCTTGGTCACAATCGTCAGGCCATCGCGATACGGATGCAGCGCTTCTTTGATGACCTGGTTCGTCACATGCGGTCCATAAAAGTCGCTGGTGTCAATGTGATCCACACCCGCCTCCACCGCCTCGCGCAGCACTGCAACCGCCTGCTCCCTGTCCCGCGGCGGCCCAAACACATGCGGACCTGCCAGCTGCATCGCCCCATACCCCATCCGCTGCACCGTCACGTCCGTCCCAGGAAAAGTAAACGTCCCGCCCAAAGTTGTATGGCTCGTCATTCCCAACCTCAATACCTTCGTTTCAGTTATTCGTGATTCAGCAGTTAGATGAAGCACGACCCCGCTTCGATCCTTCCAATCTCCGCGCACCATGCCGTTTGCAGTAACTGCGGGCGGTCGCAGGAGGCAATCAATACACAAATGGAATCAATTTGCTGGTTCGGGCCGCATACTCATCGAACGCTGCGCCGTAGTGATCGTGGAGATGCACGTCGAGCATCGGAATATTTCCGAACACAAATCCACCCAGCATGATGGCGGGAATCACGAGGGTGACCCACCGGCCTGAAACGAGGCAAAGTCCAGAGAACGAAATCAGGTCGCCCAGATAATTGGGGTGCCTGGAATAGCGGAACAGACCGAGAGTATAGAGACGACCGTGATTTCCCGATTGGCGTTTCCAAACGTGGCGCGCGTACTCCGCATACGAGTTCATCCAGGAGCCCAAAACGAAAAGAATGGCTCCGGCCCCGGCAATTAGCCCAAATGGAGCAGGATTGGTGCCGCCCGCGATCGCGAGCGTCACATCAATGCAAAAGACCCACGGCACGATCATGCACGCCTCGCCCCAGCTGACGGCTCGCTGGAGAAACACAAACTGCGTGAAAAGAAGGCGAACAAAATAGATGGCGAGCATAGTCGCCAGACACAGACGCCGAGCGCCATTGCCGGCAGGCCACGATTGTCGAAACCAGGCGCCGGCAATTGCGGCTCCCCCATCCAGCAACCACCACGCCAGAACCACGCAGGAGCCAACCGCCAGGGTCATCGCAACCCGCTGAGCGACCGAGCTCCCATGCCTGGCGTAAGGATCGTTTTTGGAATTCCTGCTGTTCATAGCGCAGTTTTCGGTGTGCTCGTGACAATTCATCCCCGAACGGGATCTCCCCGGCGCCCCCTGTACTCCTTACTTCAGCCTACCGGCTTCAGGCTATTCTGAATCCATGTCCACGAACCCCACCAATCTCTCCAGTCTCCGCATCGCCGTCCTCGGCGCCGGCAAAATGGGCGGCATCCTGCTCCAGGCGTTTCTCAAGCAGCAGATCCTCTCGACGGACAATCTCTTCGCCACCGTCGCCCACGCCGAAAAAGCTCAGGTCCTCTCCGCGCAGTGGGGCATTGAGGTCTCCACCGACAACCTCGCCATCGCCGAGAAAGCCGACATTCTCCTGCTCGGCGTCAAGCCCTTCCAGATTCCCGCGCTGGTCGAATCCATCCGTCCAGCGCTCACGCCGGAGAAGCTCCTCATCTCCTTCGCCGCCTCGGTCCGCACCGACGCCATCGAGCGTGCCGCCGTCGAGGAAGTGCCCGTCATCCGCGCCATGCCCAACACGCCGTCGATGCTGGGCGCCGGCATTTCGGCGCTTTGCCGCGGACGCTTCGTCGAGCCGCGTCACATGGCCCTTGCCGAAAGCCTGTTCTCGACCGTCGGGCGCACCGTTATCGTCGACGAAAAGCACATGGATGCCGTCACCGGCCTTTCCGCCAGCGGCCCTGCCTTTATCTACATCATTCTCGAATCGCTGGCCGAAGCCGGCGTGAAGGTTGGCCTGCCGCGCGACATCGCCACCCTGCTCGCCGCCCAAACCACCTACGGCGCAGCCCGCATGGTCCTCGAGACCGGCTACCACCCAGCGCTGCTCAAAGACGCCGTCACCACACCGGCCGGCTGCACCATCGACGGAATTTTGGAATTAGAGGAAGGCGGTTTGCGCGTAACTCTCATCAAGGCGGTCATGCGCGCCACGCAGCGCGCCAAAGAGCTGGCGGCAGGCTAATGGGCAACCGATGAAAACGCCATGCTTCCCAACAACGCGCGAAGCGAAGGAATTTCTGGCCCAGCAAATCGTCGCGCAGGCAGCGCGAGACGGCATGCCGCTCACGGATGTCGAAAGAAAGATGCTGTACTTCTCTGAGACCGCGCGGACATTATCCGACATGACCGAAGTCAGCGCGGAATTTGATCGCGACTACGATCAGGATGACTACGAAAGGAAGATTGCGAAGATCGTCCGCAGTTTGAAACAAGAACTAAAGAGCGAACCAGCCGCCGAAGAGAACTGGGAGGCGGCTGTGCAGGTTCTTAGTTCCGAAGACCACTACCTTCTGGTCCTCGTCAGAGCAGCGAATGAAGAAGAAGGAACCAGCAAACGTCCGCGGGGGGATTTCGCATGGCTGCTACTCACTGGTGCAGCCATCATCGCCTTGATGTTCGGATGCATGTGGCTCTTTGACCGCCGCTAACTGGTGGGCCAGCGACGCGCTACCAGCCACCAGCTGCTTTACTGCGGCTCTTTCGCGCCAGCCTTCGCGCCGTCCACAGCACCTTTCGTTGTGCTTTTTGTCTTGTGGTACGCCTTCTTCGTGCCCTTCTTGCTGGCGTTGTACGACTTTTTCGTGCCCTTCTTTACGCCTTTGCCGGTGTCCTTCGCCGCATCCTTCGTATCCTGCCCAGCGTTTTTCATATCCTGGCTGGCGCTCTGCCCTGCATAAATGTTCGGGGACGCATAGACCGGAACCGCCATCAGAGCCACTGCAAACATTCCCGCAACCCACTGCCGATTTTTCTTCATGATGAAAGGGATGTCGCCGCAAGCCGCGCGGTTGTGCCCCAAGGCGACTAAAATCAACCCAGAGCCTTTCTTGCCCGTGACGCCGTCCACCACCACCCAGGCTAAAACCGCCCAACCCTCCAGCGCTCTGCGCCGCTTTGCCTGGGGCGTGCTCGCCTACAACATCGCCGTCATTGTTTATGGATCGGCCGTGCGCGCCACCGGTTCCGGCGCCGGATGCGGCGACCACTGGCCGTTGTGCAACGGCACGCTCGTCCAGCACCATCCGGCCGTCGCCACGCTGATCGAGTTCGCCCATCGCGCCACCAGCGGCGTCGACCTGCTTTGCGTGCTCGCTCTCTTTTTCTGGACCTTCGCCGCCACGCCGCGCCGTCACGCCGCTCGTGCGTGCGCCGTCGCCGTTCTCATCCTCACCGTCAACGAAGCATTGCTCGGCGCACTGCTGGTTCTGCTCGGTCACACCGCGCAGGATACTTCGCCCGCACGCGCCGTTTACCTTGCCCTGCACCTCACCAACACGCTGCTGCTGCTGGCAGCCCTGACGCTCACCGCGCATTTCCTCTCGCGCGGCAACGGAGCCATGCGCGACAGCATTACCCTGAGGTCGCCGGCACTCGCCATCACTGGACTTACGGCCACTCTGCTGGTCGGCGTCACCGGGTCGCTCGCCGCACTGGGAGATACGCTTTATCCAGCCCATAACCTCGCAGCCGCATTCGCCCAGGATTTCGCTCCCGGCAGTTCCTGGCTGCTGCGCATTCGCTGGGTTCATCCGGCGGCCAGCGCCATCGCTGCGGCTTTCATCGTCTGGCTCGTGTATCGCACCTGGAAGCGTGTTGACCGCTCAGACCGCCCAATCGCGCTCGCCGTTGTCCTGCTTCTCGGCCTGCAAATTCTGCTGGGGATCGCCGACGTGACGCTGCTCGCGCCGACCTGGCTGCAGATGTCGCACCTGCTCGGCGCAGACCTGCTCTGGATCGCTCTTGTCATCCTTGCGGCGCGCATCTGCCTCGTTCCCAAGTCGCAAGCCACCTCGTAACTTGCTTCCCCAAGCTGCCCGGATTAGATTGCAGTGTGGCGTTTTTCTGTCGAAAATGCCCAGTTAAACCGATTCAGTCAAAGAAATCAGGAACACGCCTGTGACATCGCCCACCGCAATTTCCGATTCCGTCCGCTCTGAACTCGCAACCAAACAATCCCGCCTTACTGCGCTCATGGAGATCAACGGCTGGTCGGCCATCCTTATCAGCCGCCACGAGAATATTGCCTGGGCCACCGCGGGCCGCGTGGAAGCGCGCGTCGCGCTCGGCACAGAGACCGCCGTCTGCTCACTGCTGATCACTGGTGCGGGCAAGCGCTACTACATCGCTCCCAACAACGAAGCCGCGCGCCTCGCCGACGAAGAATTCACTGCGCTGGACATGGAACCGGCGATTTATCTCTGGTCTGACGGCGATGCCGCTTCTGACCTGATCCGCAAACTCGGTGGTCCAGAAATCGCCTCCGACACCGCTGCTCCAGGCAGCCCATCTGGCTACTATCCCGTGGCCCTTACTCCGCTCCGCACGCCGCTGATGGCCACGGAGTGCGAACGCTTTCGCACGCTGGGCGCTGCCGTCGCCGCTTCCACCACGCGTGTCCTGAAGACCTTCGCGCCCGGCATCACGGAAGACGAAATGTCGGCGCGCATCGCCGCCGATCTGCTCGTCCAGCACATCACGCCGTCTGTGCTGCTGATGGCGACGGACCAGCGCATCTTCCGCTACAAGCACGCCGTACCGCGCGCCGGCGTCCTCAAGACCTACGGCATGCTCAACCTCTGCGCGCGCCGCAACGGCATGGTCATCTCGATCACTCGCTTCGTTCACTTCGGCCCCATGCCTGCAACGCTTGCCGCTAACTTTGAAAAATCCGCCCGCATCAACGCCGCGCTGCTCCACGCCACGCGTGCTGGAGCCACTTCCGCCCAGCTTTACGCCGTCGCCGCTCAGGGCTACGCCGATGCCGGTGTTCCTGACGAAATCAACCAGCATCACCAGGGAGGACCTTGCGGCTACGTCGAACGCGACTGGGTCGCCACGCCGTCGGGCACCGAACGCGTCGACGCCGCACAGGGATTCGCGTGGAACCCCTCGCTGCAGGGAGCCAAAGCCGAAGACACCGCGCTGCTCGACGACGGCGCCATTGAATTCGTCACGGCGACTCCCGATCTTCCTGTCATCGAGACAGAAATAGAAGGAAAGATCTATCGTTCCGCAGGGGTTTATTTGCCCTGAACTTGTACGCCGACCGCTTCTCGCCGACAGCTTTTTGTTAACCGCTTCATCGCATCCGCTGAGGAATGAAAACTTGCGCACTACTCGATTCGCCATTGCAACCGCTTTCATCGCGCTCGTCGTCGCCGCTGCGCCAGGCGTGCCTGCCCAGGCTACGCAATTCGCTGACAAGCCTCCGTTGCTGGTGGGCGCCGCCTGGTATCCCGAGCAGTGGCCCGAGTCCGTGTGGGACAAGGACCTCGCCACCATGGAAGCCGCGCACATCACGGTGGTCCGCGTCGGCGAGTTTGCCTGGTCCACCATGGAGCCTTCCGAAGGCCAGTACGATTTCGGATGGCTGGAACGCGCCGTCGCGCTGGCGGCCAAGCATCACATCTGCGTGGTTCTTGGGACACCCACGGCCGCGCCGCCCGCATGGCTTACGACGAAATATCCTGAGACGCTACGCTGGAACGAGAACGGCATCCGCGACGAGCACGGCAATCGTCAGCAGTTCTCCTTCACCGATCCCAAGTACCTCCAGTTCGCTCATGCAATCGCCGAGCAGATGGGCATCCACTTCGGCCACAACCGCAACGTGGTGGGCTGGCAGCTGGACAACGAGTATGCGAACCCCTCGTTCGATCCCACGGCCAAGGCACAGTTTCACGCATGGCTGCATAAGAAGTACGGCACCATCGCCGAACTCAATCGCCGCTGGGCGACTGCCTACTGGTCGCAGACCTACGACAACTTCGACGAGATCCCGGTTCGCGAAAACGGCGAGAACCCAGCGCTGCTGCTGGACTGGAAACGTTTCGTCAGCGATGTGTGGAAGGCCTACTCCGTGAACCAAATCTCCGCGATCCGCCCGCATGCGGACCCGCGCCAGTTCATCACTACTAACACTATGGGCTGGTTCGACGGCTTCAACGAATACACCGTCCACTCCGTCCTCGACATCGCCGCATGGGATGACTACATCGACTCCGACCACTACGACTACATCGCCAACGGCGCCACCCACGACCTGACGCGCGGCTACAAGAACAAGAATTTCTGGGTGATGGAGACCGAGCCCGCCTTCGTCAACTGGCGTCGCACCAACACGGCGCTGCACAAAGGCGAAGTCCGCGACATGGCCTGGCAAGCCATCGGCCACGGATCCGATGTTGTCGAATACTGGCAATGGCGCTCCGCTCCCAACGGCCAGGAGGAATATCACGGCGTCCTCGTCGGCGCTGACGGGACGCCGGTGCCCGTCTACGACGAAGTAAAGCAAGTTGGAGAAGAGTTCGCCAAAGCGGGTCCGGAGCTATCCGGCACGAGTCCTCACGCCGAAGTTGCGCTCATCAACGACTACGACAGCCGCTGGGCGATCACGTTCCAGCGCCACAGCGCCGCCTTCGATCCCGTCGGCGAAATGCTTGCCTTCTACCGGCCGCTGCGCGAACAGTCGCAGTCCGTCGACATGGTCTCCGTGGACGCTCCGCTCGATGGCTACAAGGTGGTGGAAGCGCCCGGACTCAACGTGCTTTCGCAGAAAACCGCCGACCGGCTCATGGCGTACGTGCGCAATGGCGGCCACCTGCTGCTGGGGCCGCGCACGGGTATGAAGGATGAATTCAACGCCCTCCAGCCAGATCGGCAACCTGGCCCGCTGGAGGACTTCCTCGGCGCGCGCGTCGACCAGTTCTACGCGCTCGATACCAACGTGCCGGTGAGCGGCTCAGCCGGTCAGGGCACCGCCAACATTTGGGCGGAACAGCTCAGCGTGCAATCACCCGACACGCAGGTGCTGCTGAAATATGGCAAAGGCAATGGCTGGATCGACGATCAGCCGGCAGCCGTCACGCGCAAAGTCGGCAAAGGGGACATCACCTACGTCGGTGCGTGGCTCGATGCCGGCCTGCTGAAAGACCTGGCCACCCATCTGCTCCAGGAAGCCGGCGTTCAGCCGATCCTGGCCTTCGCTCCCGAAGGTGTCGAGGTTTGTCGACGTTCAGGTCACGGTAAGTCAGTACTCATCCTGATCAATCACACCACCACTTCCCAACACGTCGGACTGCCTTCCGCCATGCGGGATCTCCTCGGCAATCAAGGCTCGGTCAGCGCCGTCGATCTGCCTGCTTATGGCGTAGCCGTTCTGGAAATGCAAGAATAATCCCGGCCTTCCAAACATCCGCTCGGACAAGCTTGTTGTCCTCCCAAACGCCGGGGGTAATCTCTGACCCCCGGTGCTTTTTGCGCCCCGCAAAGTCCTGCTCGCCGGCTTAGTCCCAAAACATACCTGACGCGAGACCAACCATCCGTCACCCGCGTGCCTCCAACTGCTGACGCTGCGTATTCTGCGCCAGGAGCAAGAGCCTGCGCGACGCAGTTGGAAAGAGATCACAATTGATCATTCTCATCATCGTTTTGATTTTGGTTTTCGGCACGGGCGGAGGCTACTACGGGCATCGTCGTTGGGGCATGGGCGGCGGCGCAGGCATCGGTCTCGGCACCATCCTGATCATCCTGCTCATCTGCTATCTGCTGGGACTTCTCTAGAAAAGATTACGGCCGGCGCACAGCGCCGGCCGCATTGCTTTCCAACCATCGCTACGAATGGCAGCACGAGCCGCCTGTTTTCTTTGGCTCGATGTAGCCCTGTTGCGCGTCGACGAAGTACCCTTCCGCATAATTGTCATGGTGCCGCACCCAGGCCATGGAGAAGTTCAGGCCGGCTTCGTCGCGTCCCTTCGGCAGCAGATCGAGGAAGTTATACGTGCCCACCAAAATATCCAGGCCGCGCGCATAGGTCGAGTAGGTGTGAAATAGCGTGCCCGCCGCATCCTTCGCAAATACACTCAGTCCGGGACCTTCTTCGCTGAACGGCGGCGTGGTCGTGTAGTTGTATTCGACCTGGCCGCTGGCTCGCTCTTCCGGCGTGAACGAGACGTGGTAATCGAAGTTGAAATCGGTGTTAAACGCTGACACCCACTCGAACTTCCAGCCCATCCGTTTTTTGAACGCTTGAATCTCCGCCAGCGGAGCGTGCGAAATCACCACCAGCGTGGTGTCACGGTTGGCCAGATGCACGGTCATGCCGTCGAAGTGATCCGCCAGATACGAACAGCTTGGGCAGCCCGCTTCCCAGCCGGGCCCCAGCATGAAGTGATACACAACCAGTTGGCTGCGGCCGTCAAAGAGATCGGCCAGCGTGACTTTGCCGCGGGTGGAATCGAACTCGTACCGTTTCTCCACTTTTTCCCACGGTAATGCCCGGCGTTGCTCGCTTAGTTCATCACGCAGCCGCGTAAACTCCTTCTCTTTTTTCAGGAATTCGGTGCGAGCCGCAAGCCATTCGGCATGCGAAACGACGTTCGCGTGAGTTGCTTCAATCGTGCTGCTGGTCATGGTGATCCTCCTTCGCTGGGGTTGGTAGCGGTTGAGCGGCGTTTCTGATGCCAAACTTCTTAGCTGCAATGGCCGCGATCCCGCCCGTCGAGGTGACGCTGCCGGCGAGAATCGCTGCCGTGGCGATGCATATTGGACACATGGGGCTTCTCCTCACGCGCGATGTGCCGATCGCGCTTCTCACTGCGGGTCCACTATCTTTGGGATGTTTATTTTTCTTCGGCGTGACGGCGGACGCGGTCGTGCATCGACGTCCAGCCCTGGTTCATGCCTGCCTTTTGTTCGTCTGTCAGCATTCCAAGCGCCGTGTGCCGGAAGACGATCAGTGTGCCGCCCTGCTGCTCGCTGAGCCGGTACTGCACGTTGGACAGGAAGGGGAACGACGCAAACAGAGGACCCACAAATTCCAGCAGCGCGGGACGGCTGATCGCCTTCACATGCGCCCAGAGATGTCCGTTATCGTTGCCGAGGTCGCGATACCAGCGCCCGCCGGGCCACGGTTCGATCGTCATGTTCAGCGATTTGCCGTCCGGCGTCTCATTGCCCGGACCGAGTTGCTCCAGCAGGGCGGTAAAGGTTACATCCAGAGGAGCTTCGACGTGAATTTCCTGCTGGATGGTGATCATCATTTTCTCGAGCGTAGGGGCTTCGAGCGTCATATCGGTTGGCATGGTCATTTCTCCTTAAGGTTCGGATCTGGGGAATTCAATTCTTTGAAACTCGGGGATTGCAAATCTGCTGAGCCTGGGCGAGCCATCGCTTCCGCGCGTTCTTTCACGCGCATCAGCTGGTGCTGCCAGTAGCGTTCGAAGGTTGCGGCCCACTCGTGCAGCGGGCGGATCGCTTCGGCGTTGGTGCGGTAGAGCTTTTGCCGGCCCTGGCAACGCATGCGGACCAGGCCCACATTCCGCAGCACCCGCAGGTGCTTGGAAACGGATGGCTGCTCCAGACCCAGGGCCGCCACAATCTCTCCAACTGGCCGTTCGCTCCCCGCCAGATAGGTCAAAATCTCCCGGCGCCGCGGTTCCGCCACCGCGTTGAAAGCGTCTGAGGTAGTGCTCGCTCTAGCCATGGCGAAACATTACATGCCTATATGGGAATATGTCAAGAGAATCTTTCACCGAGATCGCCAGGCGTTTTTTAAGCTTGCCTTTTAGCCCATACCCGCGAGACAGCCCGCAGTACCGCCTTCGCCGGGACGACGTCATCTTCTCCGGCGAAAACCACTTCGCCGATGCGCTTCACTTGCGGGCGGTAGTACCAGCGGGTGAGCAAACACAGATAGTCGGAGACGGGCCCAGTCGAACCGCGCCGCTTCACCCGAGTCGGAACCAACTCCGCCAGCGCGTGTTCCAACCGCTGTTCCAGTTCATCTCTCGATGCCGCCGTCACCACCGGCGCTTCCAGCGGGACAGCGGCCGGCGCATGCACGGGCTGCGCAAACAGAGACGTCGAACCCGCCGCCTCGTTCGGATGCCGCATCCCCAACACAGAAAAAAATGCCGGCCCACGCAAACATCCGTGGGCCAGCGAGAACAACGCAACCGTCTCGGGCTCCGTGGCCGGCTGCACAATCACGCCATTCAGATGGGCCAATGGACGCACGACTGCCGGCGCATCTGTGGCCACGGCTTCCGCTTTTGTCAGCCGCGCATGCAACTCTGCCGCTTTCTCAAACTCCAGCAGTTCCGAAGCCGTCTCGCGCTCCCGGCTCAATGTGGCCACCAGACTCGCAGCGCGCGTGCGCAGAAAATCTCTTACCGAAGCTGCTTCTTCCGCGTACCGTTCATCGCTGCAGCCTTTGAAGCACGGAGCGAGGCATTTCTTCATCTCGGAGTAGACACACCCCGGAAATGCCGGATCGGGGTGCAGTTCTTCAAAGCACCGCCGCAGTTTGAACAAATCCAGCATGTCCTCGAGGAAGCGCTCCGCCGCTGCGCGCGACGGAAATGGCCCATACAGATCGTCCATCCCGGCTTTCGTAACATGGTTCGTTACATAAACGCGGGGATACGCATTCTCGACTGTCATCCGCAGCAGAAAAGGCGGCCGCAGGTGCAGGCGCTTCCGCACGCGCTCGCCGAAAACGGCACGCGATCCTTCATAGAGGCGTAGCCACATTTCGAAGTCGGAGCCGGTGAGGGCGTACTCGATGCGCGTCACGCGGCCCGCCAGCTGCATGCGCTTCGATTGTTCCGGCCGCGCATCCAGAAGACGGCGAATCCGCCGGCGCAGGTTGGGCGTCCGGCTCACATAGGGTTCCGCTCGAGCGTCTTCGCCGAAGAGAGCAAACACGCCCGCCACCGCGGGAATCGCGTCCCACGCCGGGTTCGCTGGATCGAACGCCAATGATTGCGGAAACATTACTCTCCGGCGATTGTCATTCCATCAATCCGCAAGGTTGGAGCAGCCGTCGCCCCACGAAAGACCAGATCGCTGCCAATCGCAGTGATGTTGCGCAGCATTTCATTCAGATTGCCCGCAATCGTGATCTCGTGAACGGGGTAAGCCACTTCGCCATTTTCGATCCATAGCCCCGCTGCGCCGCGCGAATAGTCGCCGGTCACCGGATTCACGCCCTGCCCCATCAGTCGCGTGACGTACAAGCCACGCTCGACGCCGCTCAGAATCGCTTCGGGCGACTCGCTTCCTGCTTCGAGAAACAAATTGCCCGCATCCAGATACGGATTGCCTGCCAGCCCGCGGCCCGCATTGCCGGTGCTCTTCATCCCCAGCTTGCGTCCCGCATAGGTGTTCAGCACATAATTGCGGAGAATGCCGCGTTCGACAATCACGGTGCGCCGGCTCGGCAAACCTTCCGCGTCGAAGGGAGAAGTCCCGAAGCCGCCAACGATCGTTCCATCATCGACCACCGTCACCGACTCCGCCGCGACCTGCTCGCCCAGCTTGCCGGTAAAAATCGAGGCTCCGCGATAGATTGCGTCTCCGGTCGCTGCGTCGAAGATCGATCCCACTAAGCCGCGCGCCACTTCCGGCGCAAAAATCACCGGAGCCTGCTGCGTCGCCACGCGCCGCGCATCCAGCATGCGGAGAGTCCGCCGCGCCGCTTCCCGGCCAACCGCTTCGGGCTGGTCCAGGTCGCGAAACGCCCGCGCCTGCGACCACCAGTAGTCGCGTTGCATTTCGCCATTTTGGCTCTGCGCGATGGGGCTTGCCGCAATCGAGCAGTAGGGACGACCGGTACTCTCCCAAAAATCCGCGCGAATTGGCAAAAATCCGCTGCCCGGTCGCCGCATCGAAGCTGGCACCGTCGCTGTTCACCAGGCGTGTATCGACGGCCATGGCCGCCGCCTCTGAGCGTTTTGCCCAGGCGATCCGCTCCTCGGTCGGCAGCGAATAGACGTCATCGTGAAACAGTTGCAGGTCGCCATCCAACTGCCCAAAGTCGCCCGGCTCAGCCAGCCCCGCGAACGGATCAATCGAAGTGACTTTGGCCAGCGCCACCGCGCCCTGCACGAGGTGTTCGATGCCTTCCGCCGTAAAGTCGCTGGAGGACGTGCTGGCCACGCGGTAGCCATTGTCGGCCTGCACCAGCACCCGCAACCCTACGCCGCGCGAGCCGGATTCCTTCAGCGTCTCGACTTCACCGAGACGCACGGAGACCGAGAACTCGTCGCCCTCACGAATGGTCACTTCGGCGTCCGACGCACCCGCGGCAAGCGCTTTGCGGACAACATCCGCCGCCAGTTGCTGCAGATCCAGCCCAGATTCTGTCGCCGTGGTCATCGACCGGTCCCGCCCACCGTCATGCGGTCGAGCTTCACCGTGGGCATGCCGACACCGACGGGGACGCTCTGTCCGTCTTTGCCGCAGGTGCCGATGCCTTCGTCGAGCGCAAGATCGTTGCCCACCATGGAGACGTGTTTCAGCGCTTCCGGGCCGTTTCCGATGAGCGTCGCGTCCCGCACCGGAGCCGTCACTTTTCCGTCCTCGATCAGGTACGCCTCCGACGCAGAGAACACAAACTTGCCGCTGGTGATGTCCACCTGGCCGCCGCCGAAGTTCACGGCGTAGAGGCCGCGCTTCACGCTTCGGATGATGTCGTACGGATCATCTTCGCCAGCGAGCATGTAGGTGTTCGTCATCCGCGGCATGGGAATCTGCTGATAGCTTTCGCGACGGCCGTTTCCGGTGCCGGGAATGCCCATGAGGCGTGCCGACAGCTTGTCGCTCAGATAGCACTTCAGGACGCCATTTTCGATCAGCACCGTTTCCTGGGTTGCCGACCCTTCATCATCCACGTTCAGCGAGCCGCGCCGCGACGGCATACGGCCGTTGTCGACCACCGTCACTTTGGAACTGGCGACCTGGCGTCCAATCATTCCGGCGAAGGCCGAGGTTTTCTTGCGATTGAAGTCTGCTTCGAGCCCATGCCCGACGGCCTCATGGAGCAGAACCCCGGGCCAGCCCGGTCCCAGCACCACTTCCATCTCACCCGCGGGAGCCGCCACCGCGCCCAATTGCAGGATTGCTGTCCGCGCTGCTTCTTCGGCAAAGTGCTCCGGACACTTCGGTCCAGTGAAGTAGCCAATCTCGACCCGTCCGCCGCCGCCGGAGCTGCCTTTGGCCGTTCGGGTCGCGTCCTTCGCGAGCACGAAGACGTTCATGCGCGCCAGGGGTTGCGTGTCGCTGGCATAGGTTCCGTCCGACGCCGCAACCAGGATGCGTCGCAGTTCGTCCGCGTAGCTGGCGCGTACCTGAGTCACGCGCGGATCGTACTTCCGCGCTGCGCGGTCCGCCCGCATCACCAATTCCAGTTTGGACGCAAGGTCTGTGTCCAGGTCCGCAGCCGGCGCAGGATACAGGCTCGGCACCTCAGTCTCGGTGAACCCCTGGACAGTCTGTGTGGCTGGACCGTTGGCAATCAGCGCCGCGGTTCGTGCCGCACGCAGCAGCCGGTCAGAGGAAAGATCGTCGGTGTAGGCGTAACCCGTTCGTTCTCCACTGACGACGCGGATGCCGCAGCCTGCGCTTACCCCCTGGCTGGCCGACTTGACGATGGATTCATCGACACCCAGTGACGTAGCCGAAACCGACTCGAAATAAAGGTCGGCGTAGTCGCCGCCGGCGGAAAGGGCTTCGGCCAGGCAGCGCTCCAGCAACCGATCGGTGACGCCAAACTTCTCAAAGAAATACCGTTTATGATCCAATCCTGTCCTCTCGGCAAATGCCAACCATCCGGCCAGGCGACTGAATTCCCCTGTGTTCCGACTGGTAACTACTAATTTAGATGTTGTTCCCCTGATTCTTCATCAGATTTCCACCTGACGTCGAACCGAAACTGTGACAACATCGAGTGCTATGAGGAAGTCTATTCTGCTTTGCCTGGTGTTGCTGGTCTCGGCTTCGGCTTTTGCCGCGCCCCGTCACCATCATCATCACCACCACCACCATCATCCCGCAGCCTAAGCCGGAGGGGCGCACGCCACAGGACGCCCCTTCCGCCCTTCTCTCCCCTCATCGAGCTTGTCGGTCCTGTCTTCGGAGCGTATTTTCCCTTTATGAGCACCACAGCTACCCCGCCAACTGCCGCAGACCCGCGGTTTCCAATCGGAAAATTTCGCCGCGCCGAAGCCGATGTCACCCATCATGCAGCTTCCATCGCGACCCTGGCCGCGCTGCCGGAAAAGCTTCGTTCCGCGCTGTATGGCCTGACCGGCACCCAATTGGACACTCCCTATCGCGAAGGCGGCTGGACCGTTCGTCAACTGGTGCACCATGTGGCGGACAGCCATATGAACGCCTATGTTCGCGTTCGCCTCGCGCTCACCGAGGAATGGCCGGTGGTGAAGGCCTATGACGAAAAACTGTGGGCGGAGCTTGCGGATGCCACGACGGCTCCCATCGATTTTTCTCTCGAATTAATCGACGCTCTGCATGCGCGCTGGGTGCTCCTGCTGCGCTCGCTCGATGAAAGCCAGTGGCAGCGCGGCTATGCCCATTCTGAAAACGGGCGTACGACGCTCGCCGAGGCGGTTGCGCTGTACGACTGGCATTGCAGGCACCATGTGGCCCATATTGTCGAATTACGAAAGCGTATGAACTGGTAGGTTTTCGCTTGCCCCATGCGGCCGCAGGCGCAGAACATCGCTGGTAATGGCTTCTTCCGCCGCTGTTTTCGCGGCTTCCGCTTCTCCGGCCGCGCTCGCCTCCGCTCTCGAAGATTTTGTCGCAGCGCATCCTCATGCCGCGATCCTCGAAGACGGTCGCGTGCTTTTCGATCTGCGCCTTGCTCATTGCTCGGTGACCGCCGATCACGGGCGCTGCCTGCTGCACCTGTGGTCGGAGGAGCGCAATCTTGTTCGCACGGTCACGGGCATGCAGCCGCGGCGCGACTCGCTCCGTTTGGAAACGCGGCGCTTCGGACAAACCAAGCCGCAGCAGTTGCTGATCGTTCCTGAGCCGGATTTTCGCACCCCGACCGCACGCGATACGTCACGCCGCCGCTATCTGCGTTCCCTCGAATTGGCGCTCACCAACCATTTTCCAGGCTGGACGCCGGAACGCTTCCGTTCCGCCATGGACATGGAACACAGCTTCGGGCCGGCCTACGCGCGCGGCATCCTCACGCGGGGACAAAGCGCCTGGGCCGTGCTGGGCGTTGGCCCCGACGAACCACCTGCCGTCATCGATGGCGCGCTGACCCTCGG